>JBDWHY010000128.1:0-574027 GCA_039974975.1 Fuerstiella sp.
CCCAACAAGACTTCCCGCCATGAACCCATTTTCAAACGCTTGGCAGACTCGTCGTGAATTTTTTACTCAAGGTCGCAATGTCTTAGGCAGCGCGGCATTGGCTTCCCTGTTGCCATCTAATTTGGCGAATGCCAGCGAAGCAAAGTCACACAAGCCGCTGCCTCATTTCTTACCGAAGGCCAAACGAGTCATCTATTTGCATATGGTGGGAGGTCCGTCTCAGATGGACCTATTCGACTATAAACCCGGCATGAAAGACTGGTACGACAAAGATCTGCCAGAATCAATTCGCGACGGCCAACGGTTGACCACGATGACCAGTGGACAGTCTCGATTCCCAATTGCCCCATCGATGTACGACTTTCGCCAAATGGGTGATTGTGGCATGTGGATGAACCAAGACCTGCTCCCCAACCTGTCAAAGAAGGCTGACAAAATCTGTTGGATGAAAAGCCTTCACACTGAAGCCATTAACCACGAACCGGCCATCGCCGCCATGCAAACTGGCAATCAAGTACCTGGCAAACCCTGCTTGGGATCATGGGCGTCCTACGGACTAGGAAGCGACAATCAAAACCTGCCTGCCTTTGTCGTTCTGGTTGCGACACCCAGCAATCGAGAACAAGAACAAGCGATTAGTTCGCGGCTTTGGGGAGCCGGGTTTTTATCTGGCGAGCACGCAGGAGTCTCCTTTCGCAGCAAAGGAGACCCAATCCTGTTCATCAATAACCCTCCCGGAGTCTCGTCGGACGTTCGTCGGCAGTCCATTCAAGGCCTAAATGCGCTCAACCAGATGAACTATCAGAGACTTCAAGATCCTGAAACGGCGATTCGAATTCAGCAGTACGAAATGGCCTTCCGAATGCAGTCCAGCGTGCCCGAGCTAACGGATATCGAATCGGAACCAGAAAGCATTTATGAGCTGTACGGCGAAGATGCCAAGAAGCCTGGTTCGTTCGCATACACCGCGTTAATGGCCAGACGGTTGGCCGAACGCGGCGTACGATTCATTCAGGTGTACCACAACAACTGGGACCACCATAGCGGAGTCGAACGACGCATGCCGTCTCAGTGCAAAGATGTCGACCGCCCATGTTACGCTTTGCTAGAAGACCTTGAACAACGAGGCATGCTGGACGACACACTTGTGATTTGGGGGGGCGAATTTGGCCGCACTATTTACACTCAAGGCCGCCTCACCCCCACAAGCTACGGTCGAGATCATCATCCTCGCTGTTTTACGATGTGGATGGCCGGAGGCGGCGCGAAAGGTGGACAGATCTACGGCGAAACAGATGATTTTTCGTACAACATCGTGAAGGATCCGATTCACATCCGAGACTTCCACGCCACCATTCTGGAATTGATGGGCTTCGACCACGAACGCTTTAGCTACAAGTTCCAAGGCTTAGATCAAAAACTGACCGGAGTCGAACACGCGAAAGTCATCAAAGATCTCATCGGTTAAAAATACCCAATGGTTCCCCGGCAGTTAAAAAACCACAGAGCTCACAGCGCAGATATCTCACAGCGCAGACAGCCCACAGTGCAGTCAGCCTACAGCGCAGATATTCCACAGTGACAATCACTTTGAGCTCTTCGAATCCTAAGGTCAAAACTCCAGGGTCATCCCAACCCTTCAAATCGACCTCCGCCAAGCAGATCAGACACAACATCTGAGTCGAGCTTGCACATCGCCCCGCACAGAAGTTTTAGGAACTAATGCTGGATCACTTTTTTTAGCACCCAAAGACTACACACAGCCAGGATCGCATTGGGAACCCACATGCCCCAAGCCGGGTCGATCGTGCCAGTTTTCCCCAAATTCACCATCAGAAACGTCACCGGATAGTACACCAATAAGATGGGCAGAAAGCACATGATGAACGCGGTGATAAACTGTCGTCGAGCCTGATAGACGGCGAACGGTCCTCCAAGCAGCACAAAGAAAAAGCAACTGGCGGCCATCGCATAACGGCTATGAATTTCTGTCTTCAACTTTCTTTGCGAATGAACGATCGTTCGTGGATGCGCGGCATACTGCTCCATGGTCTCATCACCAAATCGATGAAAGTCGCCGGTCAGTAGTAACATGGCCGCATGTTGATCACGCTGCTGCTGATTGATTTTTGCCTTTGCGGATTCAGTCGCCAGACGTTCGTAGATATCATCAATTGTTTGATGTCTCGCATTGCGAGTGCGAGCATCAAGATCCAAAGGAAACGCCAGCTCTTGTTGATCCCAAGATCCTCCTGAATCTCGTCCCGGGACGTTGGCCTGAGCATCACGCAATCGAACCTTGATCTTTCGTTCGTCCATATCGAAACGAATCTGGGCCAAACGAGCGTTCAACGTCACTTGCTGGTGGTTCTCGTCTCGAACGGTAAACGTGGCATTCACCAAAGTCCGTTCTCTCACATCCGCGACAGTAATCGAAAAGCCTTTTTCGGGTTCACTGATGTAGTGTTGAGAAGCCAGTTTGTCCAAGAAGATGTCTTCAATCGCCTGAGTCACAATGCGTTCCATGTTATCGATGGCCCATGGAGTCGCGTAGTTTGTCATCGCGTAAGATCCGAATGCCATCACACCGCCAAGAAGAAAGGCGGGAGTCAACAACCGCAACGGATTCACGCCGGCCGCCTTGGCGGCAATCACTTCTTGATCGCCCGCCACTCGGCCGTAAACAACGGTCACCGCTAACAGCAAAGTGGCGGGAATCGTAAACGGCAGCATGCTGGGAACAACATACGGCATGATCTGAATGATCTGCTGGAACCCAAGCCCTTGGCTTTCACGCTCTTTCAGCAGTCCAACGAACACCAGCATGACGGTCAACACAACGACCATCAGAAAGAAGACGCGCAGCAATTCAGACAGAATGTATCTTTGCAGCTTAGTCATCGACACACCTCAAAAGTGCTGGGATGATCGCTGAAAGACACGCCCTTCCTAGGCAGATTGAAACTGGAGATGACCGCTCGGGTCACAGTTGGCATCCTTGCAACTTGGCAAAGCCAGCCCACAGGCCAGCAGAATCGCTCGTCTTCGTGTCGGTAGGTTAATGGGCCGCTCGATTTGCAGCAACATCAAGGCAAAAACACAGCGTTTTCGATACATTTCCGTCTCAAAAGCCACATAAAACGCCATCAGCAAACGTTTCAACGGCCGCCCGGTATCGAAAAAACACAGACAGCACAGGGGACACACAGTCCAAGATGTTCTTAATTCCTGTGTTCACTGCGAATTCTGTGGTGCTCAACAAACACCAGACGATCACAGCGCACCCACATTAAAACAGCAAGCTGCGAAGTGAATCGGCAATCAGTAAATTGGTCGCCCAAGACGCTGCCATCGCCACAGCGATTCCAGCAAAAATCATCAGCCCAATTTCTGTTCCAACAATGGCCACCAACGTCCCTTTGCTGCAGCCGATCTTGGCCAATGTTTGCATTTCACCGGCTCGAAGCCGAATCGACAACAGCACGACCAGACTGACCAAAGCGGTGGTTACAAAAGTTGCCAAGATCGAACTGATCCAAACTAACTGCTCGACTCGAAACACGATGCTAAGCAGGCTCTGCACCACTGCTGTCGGCTTTAAACACTGAGCCTGTTCTGTTCTGACAGATGCATAGCGCCCCAACAACAATGTCTGATTTCTTGTTGAATCTGGAACCGCAATCACGGCAGAAACCGGAAACTGATCACGGTCACCATGGAAGTGAAACGAATCAATGTTGGAAGCCGTGATTTCTGTGTAAGGAAGAATGGTGCCCAAGCCCTCCTTTTCTTCGTTTTCCACGGCAACATGACCATGACCAATGCCATCGATAATCCAAGCCGTATCCAAGTGCACAAACACGGCGTCGTCATCAGGAGATCGAGAGCGGTTTAAAATCCCTTTGATGTTTAGCTTCAAAGGATAATCGCCAACAAGATTAAACGCGTTTCGTGGAGCCGACAACAACTTATCGCCCACGGTCAACTGCATGCGGTCTGCCACGTTTTGACCAACAACACAGTCTCCGTATATCTGCAGCCCCTGCCCCGACTGCAATGACAGTTTTCGAAACTGAAAATAGTCGACCGTGGTTCCCACGATTGGAGCACCTTCAGCTCCGTTTTTTCGTTGAGTTCGATAGCGGAGATGCAAAGGGATGGCGGTTGCATAGCCCGATTCACGGACGTACGTCACTTCGGCCATCTGAGTTTCATCGGGAGCTGCAGATTCGAAGTACAGAGCGTGCAAAGCTAAGTCGATCTGACTGCCCTTCGCTCCGATAATCAGTGGAGTCACTTCGGCTCGCTGAATGATCTCATCCGAAAATTGCTGCATCACCGTCCGCACGGTCAACGGCAGCCACAAAGTTAAAGCCAAGCACATCACGATGGTGATGGCTCGCCCTTTCGCCCACCACAACGATTTGGTGGCCAGATAGAAGGCATTCATCATGGTTGACGCATCCATTGAGCTTGACGCGTCCATCGTGAAGCGTGCCCGGTGTTGGGGACTGAAATGCAAATCGGTTCAACGACATCCGCCGTACGCGATAGCGCCAGGTAAACGTGATCAGAACACAAAATGCAAAGCGCCCCGACACAAACGCGCGAGGCTGGCGTGGAACAATTCATGAACGACTCGCAAGACATTGGTTAAAGTCAACCACATGGTCGAATCGCGGAAGTAAGGAATGGTCGTGAGTCACCATGACTAAGGTTGTTGGCAAATCGGATACGGCGGCCAGCAACATATCTAGGATTGATGTCGACGTCACTGGGTCCAAGTTGCCCGTTGGTTCGTCCGCCAGAATCAATGAAGGCGACGTCAACAAAGCTCGGCAAATCGCGACTCGCTGTCGTTCTCCTTGAGACAGCTTTGTCACCGATTTTTTCGTATGAGCCGCCAGTCCACAAGAATTCAATAACTGAATCGCCTTGTCTTTGATTTCAACGGTCAGCTTTGATTCTGATCCGACTCGACAAGGCAGCAGCACGTTGTCCAGCACTGTGAGATAGTCGATCAGTTCGAAATTCTGAAACACCATGCCGACATGCTGGAGGCGAAACTGTCGACGGTTGGAATCAGATTGTGCCGAGATCGTGCGGTCTTCGATCTGGATCTGGCCTTGTTCGGGGACCAGCAGGCCGGCGATCAGATTTAGCAAAGTCGTTTTGCCAGACCCACTGGGCCCTACGATCGCCGTAGCCTTAAGCGCGTTGATTTCCAATTCGTCGATGGACAGACGAAATTCAGAGGCGGGGAAGGCAAAGTCCAATTGGCTGATGGAAATCATGTGTGTAGCTTCAACGAAAAAAGGCCGCTGTCAATTCAGACAGCGGCCTCTGTTGAGAACTTTTGCTTCAGGTCAGATTCTGCTTAGAAGCTATCAGCACTGACTGGATCTTCTACTGCCATCGCTGTTCCCGAGGCAGCTCGACGTAGTCGAGTTCCATCTGGTGTTATCAGCTGAGTGTAGACGCCATTATCGATGTCTTCACTCAGAGTTCGAGCCGCACCGTCGCAGAATGACACAACCACAATGCCGGGGTGATTGCTGTTGAGGTAGGGGCTAGAACCTTCTGGCCCAGCCTTGGCGTCATTCGGATAAGCCAGAGCTCCAGTTTGAATGATCGTTGTAGCATCGTTCAAACTACCAGCCATCACAGCCGTACCGTCGACAGGGAAGATGAATCCGATTGCCCGAGTACGTGGATCAGCGAAATTGGTCCCACCAGCATTGATGTTCTCGCCGAACATCAATGTGTTGCCAGATCCATCGTAGATCTTACCGATTGAGGCACTTGAGTTTCGGGTACTGCTAATGCCAGCAAACTCTGGCCAGAATACACCAGTTGCTCGTGTGATGTCTGAATCTTGTGCATCCGCAACGCTTCCAAAGCTAATTGTGTCGCCGTCACCATCCCAGTTGAAAGGTTCTGCCAAAGGACTGTGCTGAACTGCGCCTTCATCGTTTGAAACGTCACCCGCGGCAGCGTTCGTACCGAAGCCAGCATTGGCCACATAGCTCAACCCGCCCTGAACTTGGAATGCGGATTCGTCATTCGGACAAGCAAAGGCTTCAACAAACAAGTTACTGGCAAGCGGCAAATTGACCGCACCATCGAAGGGCAAGTCCTTTTCCCAGCGATCAAACGTACCCTGTTGGTCCATGAACGGAAGCATTTCAACGGCCCAGCTTCGTCCATTAATTCGACCAGATCCAGTGGCAGTGCCCCCAGCTGCGACAAGTGCATCGTCAGAAGGGAAGTACCCCAATGCTGGCAGGCGACTTTTATTAGACGAAGCAAAGTTCATCGCCGCCAAAGTGACGTTGCGAATGTTGTTCAAACACTGAGTTCGACGGCCTGCTTCTCGTGCGTTTTGCACGGCAGGAAGGATTAACGACATCAGAACGGCGATGATGGAAATGACCACCAAGAGCTCGATCAAAGTAAAGCCGCGTCGGATTGCGGACGAGCGGGTAGTGCGACGTGACTGCATATCGTTTCTCCAAAGACTGACTGGACGAACTTAGAAGCTGCTCGACCAAAAATGACAGGAAAGCTAGAGGCGCCAAACCTCAACTTTGTATTGAGTGTATCGTGATTTTACGCTGGTCGTCTCCAACTGGACAAGGTTCACAACCAAGCGGCCCTGTTAGTAACGCAAATGCTGGGGCGAATCCGATGAATTCTGGCGTTTTTTTGCCAACGGAACTGGAAAACGACGCAACTCACTGCAAATAAAGAACTTACGAACCAACAGCTGAAAAAAAGCGGCTGGGACGCTCAAGCATACAGAAGTTCAGTGGTGCATTTTTCGACACCTTCGACTGATTTTGCCCACGTTGGCCACAAAATACAGCGCCAAAAGTCGTTCCAAAACAGCACAGCGGCGGAAAAACGGACTCGGCGGTCTACACCACGATCCTAAGCCGCCAGCACGTGCGGCGGCCCGATACATCAAAACTGAACAAGGGCAACTCGTTTACGTGATCCAACGTTGCCTCGGTTCGACTTATCACGGTTCGGCGTCACGGCGCGGCTTATCACGGCGGGGCGTCCGGCATGCTCATTGCGATCTGTGCGGCTGGGCGCGAAACTTTGTTCATGCAGGCCGCTCGAGCCCGAGCCCAAATGGAACAAAGGTCCCCCCGCTTTCCAAGGAAAACAGGGGGACCTTCGTAAACAGTAAGCCGGTTCAGTCCATCTGGTGTTGCAACTGAGCTGTCTGGATTCGCTGCAAATTAGCCTTCACCAAATTCGTCGTTGTAATCGGCGATGGCCGCCTGAATCACTTTTTCGGCGTGGTTTCGGTCATAGATGCCGTCGATGGAAACCTGTTGAGTGGTTTCACCGGGCATGATTTTGTAGGTCGTGAAGTAGTGATGCAGTCGCTGAACCAACCCCTGGGGAAGTTCGTCGATGTCCTGCACGTGAGACCAAATGTTGTCCGATTCAAGCACTCCGATGATTTTGTCGTCAGCTTCTCCGTCGTCGACCATCGGCAGGCCTCCGATGACTCGAACGTTGACAATCACTTCTGACTTCGTGATCGGACGTTCGCTTAAGACGCAAATATCCAATGGGTCGCCATCTCCCTGATTGGAACCTGGCATCATTTTGGCGACTCGGTCGCCACAGTAGGTCCGAGGGATAAAGCCGTAAAGTGCGGGTGGCTGAGACGACGTGCGTTGAGGGCGGTCAACTCGAAGATAGCCCGTCACTTTGTCGACTTCGTATTTCACGAGGTCGAAGGGCGAAATTTCGATGAACGCATGCACTAAATTCGGAGGATCTGGCCCAACGTCAAGACCGTGCCACGGGTGAGGTCGCCACTTGAAGAAAGGTTGAGGAAACTTCATGGATCTCTGCGTTCTGAAGATGAAGTGAGATGAACAGAAAGGCTGAAGAACAGGGTGATCTGACAGCTTTCGAAACTCTAGGGAATCTTCGCATGTCTGTAACCCCCGATCGGGCTCAGGAATCACCGTTTCTGGCAGTGTCGATGCCAAAACCTGCGACAAAGGCACTATTCGTTCTTGAAACGCGAGAATTCAACGCCTGAACACAAAATCTTGGGGGAGTTTTTTTGCAAAACGGCAGACACAGTTTCAGCACCCAAAAAGTGGACCATCGTGGAATCTGACCGCGCCGATTCAATGTCAGCGACGGTTTGAGATCGCTGTGCGGCCTGAACTGGGGAAAGACAGAGACGGGCATTTGAAGTAGATTGACGGCGAGGTTGTTTTCTTGGCCGTTCTTCGCAACTCGTTTTACGACTCACGTACATGATGTCACCTGCTCCTATGATCGACGACACGTTCGCCGAAGCTTTTCCGATGATGGCCACTCGGCTCATGATTACGGCGGCCGATGAAATCTTCGTGAAGACAGCAGCAACCGAATTTTGCGGCAACGCGTCCAGTGTCATTGGCTGCGATTGCGAAGCGGCGGTCGAGCAATTTTTGACCGCAGACGAAACGATTGACGGCCGGCCAGGGGTATCCATTCTGGCATTCGCATTTGATCAAGGTTCGCTGCAAAAAGCGGTTTCCAGCCGAGTGGGCCAAAACGTGCTGACCTGCCCCACCACAGCTTGCTATGCCGGACTGCCAGCGTCGCAATGCGAAAAAAAGATTAAGGTAGGCGCACTGCTAAGGTACTTCGGAGACGGGTATCAGTTTTCAAAGAAGCTAGACGATCGACGCTTTTGGCGACTTCCCGTCATGGATGGCGAATTCGTCTGCGAAGATCAGTTTGGAATCGTGAAGGGCGTCGGTGGGGGCAACTTGATTCTGACAGCTGCCGACCAAGCGACCGCCATTCAAGCGGCTCGGCAAGCCGTCGAAGCCATTGACAAACTGCCAGATGTCATCATGCCCTTTCCCGGAGGCCTCGTTCGCAGTGGTTCGAAGGTGGGTTCGAAGTATGCGACGTTACGAGCCAGTACCAACCATCTTTGGTGCCCCACGCTCAAAGGGGAATGCACCAGCGATTTGCAGCCAGCAGAAATGGCTGTGTACGAAATTGTGATTGATGGACTATCGGAAGCAGCCGTGGCAAACGCCATGAAAGTCGGATGTGAAAGCCTGAAACAGCATTCTGGAGTCATCCGAATTTCGGCGGGTAACTACGGAGGAAAGCTGGGACCGTTCCATTTTCATCTGCATCGCCTTGCCAGCTAATCGCCCCTTTTCTCGTACCCGCGTGTTCAACTTGGTCGCAGACAATCGTCGAGACCTCGATATCTCAACCGTCTCGCCAATCACCCCAGGCGACATTTCACGATCGAAACATGATTCATGCCGATTCATTTCCATCTGAAGCAAGCTCTGCAAGTTCCCTTGGAATGCGATGACCTGACGCCCAATCTGCTTGCAGACAAATCTGTGTCAGACATCAACAGCTTAACGGTGTTTAGCGGTCGCCGTCAAAAACAGATCAGAGATCTATTTGAAGTCACAGGCGACGATGCCAGTCGGCTTGAATTTCACGGCGACATGACCAAGTTTCGAGGCATCGGACGAAAAATGAGCCGTGGCCAGATCACTGTTCATGGATCAACAGGAATGCACTGCGGAGCCGAAATGACGGGCGGTCAGATTACCGTGGATGGTTCGGCCGATGATTGGCTGGGAGCGGAAATGAAAAACGGCACCATCATCGTTCGTGGCAACGCGGGCAAAGGTGTTGGAGCCGCGTATCTGGCATCAGCATCTGGAATGAAAAATGGCACGATCATCATTCATGGAGATGCGAATCAAGAGGTTGGACGGAAAATGAGACGCGGGACCATCGTTGTTCGAGGCAAAGCAGGAGATCTTGCTGGGCTGCAGATGATCGGAGGGACGATTATCTTAAAAGAAGCGATCGGAGACCATATTGGGGCATGGATGAAGAAGGGAACCATCGTGTGCCTGCAGGCTCCCATCACCAACGACTTCTTTAGCGAATGCTGCGAGTACTCACCCACGTTTCTATCGATTTACGCAAAGCACTTACGGCAATACGGCGTGAAGTTGCCAATGGCAAATGCCGACGGGCAATGGTTGAGATACATCGGAGACGCCAGCCGAGTAGGCCAAGGAGAATTGCTGGTTCAAAAATCGGTCGAAGCGTAGCGTGGTGTCAGTCGACAAACCCAACAGCTTGGTGGCAAGAATAAGCCGCAGTCCATTCTGAATCCGTGTGTCCACCGTGAGCTCTGTGGTGATCAAGAATCACCAGATGATGTCAACACTGTTGTCGGTCGGTGTCAGACCGATTGCAAGGCGTGGGGTCACGAGCCCAAGCCAGCAGCTCAGCCCAGCAGCAGCAGGACTCAACCCCACAAACTCTTGCTCAGTTGTCATCAAATGAAATCGGGCTTTGAAACGTATCAGGTTTGACCGCAAGGACAGAACAAGGGACGTCCCACAGCAATTGTTCAGCCGTGTTCCCGAAGACCATTCCCGCTAGGCCATCTCGAGCTCGTGTGGCCAACACAAGCACGTCGATCTGAAGCTCTTCGATTGCTTCCAGCAGTGTCTGAGAAACAGATCCTGTTTTCACATGAGCTTGAAGACCATTTTCCAATGTCCGGTAGTCGGTCAAGGAAATCTGAGAGTGAAGTTTAGCTTCCGCTTGGTCGGTTGCTTCAGTTGTTTGATCGGCAAGCTGTTGTTCGGTCAGGCGAGTTCGAGCCAAATGATGCAAGTCGTGATCAACGACGTGTACCACGTTCAATCGACAAGCGATATGCTGGCTTAAAAGCACTCCTGCAGAAACCACGTCTTCGCCCACTTCGGTCAAGTCGGATGTGCACAGGATATCAAGGATGGCATCGTCATCGGTTCGAGGCTTCACCAACCAAACTGGACATTCGGCGTGGCGAAGTAATTTCAAACCCGTACTTCCAAATAGAAATCGACTGATACTGCCCTGCTTTCGAGTTCCACAAATCAGTAAGTTATCACGATGCTTGCTGGCAACTCGAAGAAGTTCGTACCACGGGCGTCCAAACATCACGCTGAAAGTTGACGTACACCCGCCGACTCGCTGAGTCTCTTCTTCGACCAGTTGTTTTAACACGATCGCTGCTTCGTCACGATCGCCATCGACGGCAAAGTCGTGATCGACCTGACTGCCAAAATAGCCTCCCACCACTTCTGGCAGCACGGCAACAAGATGCACGGGACGTTTCATACTTGCGGCAATGTCAAAGGCCTGACGCACGGCCAGCCGATTCGGAGCATTGATATTCGCCACATTCCAAGGGTGGACTTCTGGCATCTCGACACCAACAATCAGTGAATGAATATCTAGCATGCCTAGGCGTTCCTTCGTCGCGAAAAGATTCTGTTGAAATGTCAAACAGAACCATTCTGGTAATCAAGCTCACATTCTAAATTCACTGTCGACGCCTATTCTAGCAGGTGTTGAATTCCGACACCGAAATCCGCATCCCTCTTGGAAACTTATTTCAATGAATTCTCTTGTCCAATCCAGCTTGATCGTGCTGTTCTGTTCTTGCAGTTTCATGATGAACGCAACTTCGGCCAAAGATATCTTTGTAGGTCAACGCGTGGCAGGTCAGACGCCTTTGGAAGCAGTCGATCATTCTGACTGGGACCGAATGCTTCAGAAATACGTCGATCAAAATGGGCAAGTGAATTACACCGCTTGGCGGCAAAGTCGAGCCGATCAGGCAGCACTGGCTCAGTACCTAAATCGACTGTCTCTGGGAAAACCTGCTGGCAGTTCCAAGGCCGGGCAGTTGGCGTTTTGGATTAACGCTTACAACGCGGTGACTGTCCGTGGAATTTTGGACGTGTATCCCACCACAAGTATCAGAAATCACACGGCCAAACTTGTTGGATACAATATTTGGAAGAACCTGTACTTGTTTGTGGATGGCCAAAAGCACTCGTTGGACAGCATCGAACACAAGATCCTAAGAAAAATGAATGAGCCTCGCATTCATTTCGCCATCGTTTGTGCATCCATCGGTTGCCCTCGCCTGATGAACAACGCCTACCTGCCTGCAACCATCGATCGCCAGTTGCACATCAACGCTGTCGACTTTTTCTCGCGACCGCAGAACTTGCAATTTCAGAGTGCCTCAAACACCCTGCAGTTGTCGTCGCTGTTAAGCTGGTTTCAAAGTGATTTCGGAGCCGACCAAGGCGCCATGTTGCGAAACATTCAACAATGGATTACCGACCCGAACGCTAAGCAAGCTGCTGCGTCAGGCCGAGCACCTGTGCAATTTTTGGACTACGACTGGAACCTGAATGACCAGAAGTCCATCCGCCGCTAAAACAACATGTCCATCATCGGAACGAGGCTCTGAAAATTTCGCCGACGCGAACGCCAATATTCAACGGTGTCCATATTTAACGGTGCCCATATTCACCAGCGCATGTCTTCGATCAGCGCATGTCTTCAATCAAACGGGGATTCAATCAGGCAGCCTGAAGCTGAGCCATCCGACAAAAAAAACGATCCTTAAAATCGACCTCACTGATGATCAGTGAGGTCGTTTTTTTTTTCGCTTCAGCAAAGCCGTCACCATCACACTTCATCGCCCGGATTAAATTCATCGTTCAAATGAGCATACAACTGCTCTTTGACGTTGTCGGGCAATTTGTGAAAGCCTGGGTGATCTTCAAACCAATTGCCATCGGCCAACAGCAGGCTCACGGCTTCGGGCTCTTCGATGAAATCGGGTTCGGCATAGCGGTGAAAAATCCAGTTGCCTCGATCGGTGTACCACAACCGGTCGTTGATCCGAATCGCCTTCGTCGTTTCAAACCAACGGCCGTCTTTAATTCTAAGTCTCATGGCGGTGTCATTCTGAGCTGTCACTACGAGGCAAAAACGCTGCGCCTCCGGATTGAAAATTACAAGATCAATTTCAGAAGTTTTGTGAATGGCAAGTTCACGTTATTCGAATCAGGCAAACTGAACTTGACCATTTAAAGTTGTCCGACACACTGGAACTGCAAGATCAGAGACGAAACCTAATCTTTTTCAATCCATTGAATCCTCTTTGTGTCCAGCGCCTAAACATGCTGGGCAGGAAAGTGACAACTGGTATCGAATAAAAAACTGCGGTCACTCGCTTCTGCCGTGAAGTTGAGCGCTGCTGTCTTGTTTCCTCCTCCCGACAATTTTTCGGAGATCCCCAATGAAGACGCAAATGATTCGCGCAGACAAAGTCATGACTCAGCAGCTTACCACGACTGCTCCCAACACACACGTTGTTGATGCCATCGAAAAGTTGATTGGTCGTGAGGTTTCTGGATTGCCTGTCATCGATTCTGAACGTCAATTGTTGGGGCGATTTACTGAACGTTCGGCCGTTCGAGTCCTAGATCTGACAAACGCGGACGCAGACAGCCGAATTCGTCAGCAGCTGAATCATGTGACAGCGGCATCTTTAGTCAAACGCAACTCGCTGGTGTTAAATTCAACTGACAACGTCTTTGATTCGATTCAACGACTGGTGGCTCACCATTTTAGTGGAGCAGGCGTCGTGAATGACCAGCAAGAATTGCTGGGAGTCTTCAGCGAAGCATCCGCCATGCACATCTTTATTGGCCTTTGTTGGGAACAGCTTCCTTCGTCAAACGTCACAGCGTGGCTGGATCGCCATGACGATCGACGGATTGGTTTACAAACTTCACTGGATGTGATCCTGCAACGATTTAACAATCGCCCGTATCGCCGCCTGATGGTCATTCATCATGGAAAATTTATCGGGCATGTGTCACGTCGAGACGCTTTGAAGGCCGCGCTGAAGATCAGTCGAGGTCCCTTGGCGGCGTCTCGAAATCTTCAAGGCGAACTGCAAATGGGCTTACAGACTCGGGTGGAAGCGTGGATGGAAATCGACCTCGCAGTGCTTCAAGAAAACGCAGACGTCCTGCGAATTGCTCGCGTGTTTCTTGAATCCGGATTAAGACAACTGCCCGTGATTCGCAACAATCGCTTGATTGGTCAGATCAGCCGCAGCGATCTTTTACGAGCCGTCCAGCAATCATTTGTGATGACCGCCCCTATCAAACAGGGAGCTCAGCCTTTGTATCTTTCGTCGACCAATCGCGAACGACCAGAAAGCCTGGCCTAGAAGTGAAAACTGCGACTGGAACCAAGACCGCAGTTTCATCCGAGAGCAATCACTGCACAAAAAAGCACAGGCTCAACAGTAGACACGCAGAACGACCTGACTCTGTTTGTCCGCTGTTGAGCTTGTTCAATGTAGAGCCTGTTCACCGTACTGTCGGTCCACCGTGCTGTTTGTGGCGATCAAGAATCATCGGATGATCACAACCGCAGCCGAACAGGCTGATGAAGTTACTGATCCAGCTTGATCACTTTGGGAAGTTCTTCGCCTTCTGGCACGAACACCATCGAAACGGAATTCACGCAGTGGCGAATATTTTTGTCCGTCATGCGTTCGCCTTCAAACACGTGCCCCAAATGCCCCTTGCAGTTGTTGCAGACAATTTCGACGCGCTGACCATCGGCATCTGGATGTCTTTCAACGGCTCCGGGGATTTCATCATCAAATGCTGGCCAGCCACAACCGCTGTGAAACTTTTGATCTGAATTGTACAACGCCGCGTTGCACTGTCGGCAAATGTAGGTGCCCGGGTCTTCTGTATCCGTATATTCTCCCACACCAGGCCGCTCGGTGCCTTTCTGCTGGATGACATACTTTTCCAAGTCGTTCAACTTGTTGTACGACGTTGGCTTGGCTTGTTCAGTCATCTGCATCTCCTGAGAAGAATCGTCCGTTGCCGAATTGTCTTCGCTGACGATTTCAGTTTGCTTCGCTGTTGTATTTTCAGCAACTGCATTCGCCGCTGAAGCATCCGATTCCACCGCCATCTCGTCAGCACAGCCAAGAAATAGGCTTGAGCAAGACAAAACGCCCATGAGAAACAGCGAGAAGTTGCAGTAGATTTTCATGGCAAACAGCTTCGAACAAAGCAAAGAAGTGGTTGAGCGCTCCTGATTTTAGCACCATCCCCCCCAATCGACGACTCGATTTTCTTGCCCAGTGCCTTGAAAGCGACGATCGCCCAGTTTCGGCAATGTTTTCTGGCAGAGATGAAAAAGAGGGCCAAAGTCGGAATCCAGAGTGGCGGCATTCCTGATTCCCACACCTGCTCTGAAATTCACCAGTCGCTACTTTCTAGAACGGCCAGAATTTTTCATCAGGCTTTCCAGTTGCTTTGTCAGGTCTTCGACCACATCCGCATGTTGGCTGGCGACATCCCGAACTTCGCTTGGATCGTCTTCCAAATGAAACAACTGGAATGGTTTTTCGAAGGGCTTTCCTCTCGGCTGTTCGCGGCCGCCCGAACCATTGCCTGCCACCAACTTCCAAGGACCAGATCGCAAGGCAAACATTCCCGATGCCGAATGGTTGATGACTGGGACAGATCGTGTTGCACCCGCGTCTGAAAACATGGGAACAATTGACAGACTGTCCTCGGCTTCATTCGGTGACAATGATTCAGACGCGGAAGCTGCGTCTGCCAAAGTCGCGTAAATGTCCGTATGAGTGATCGTTGATGATCTGCTGCCGGCCGCTTCGATCTGACTGGGCCAGCTCACGAAAAAGGGAACTCGATGACCGGCTTCCCAGACGTCTGCCTTCGTTCCTCGCCAATGCAAATTTGCTTGATGGTCTTGCTGCAAGTAGCCCTGCACTTGGGGATCTTCAACATGGCCCGTTTGGTCGTCAGATAGCTTCCGCATGTACGAACCGTTATCCGACGTAAAAATTACAAGCGTGTTATCTGAGTGCTTTCCTTGCTTCACGGCATTCAAGACTTGGCCGACAGTCCAATCCACTTGATGGACGAAATCACCGTATTCATTTAGCCCCGTCTTGCCTCGAAAACGTTGATGCGGCTGAGTGGGCTTATGAGGTCCTGTGAGCGGCATATACAAAAACCATGGCTCAGCCTGTTGATCCATGCGTCGGATTTCTGCGATTGCTTCACCCGTCAGTTTGTCCAGACAATCTTCGATCACGAAGTCGGCCGATCGAGGACCTTCGCGGACAAAGTGAGGAAATTTCACAGCAGGTTGTTGGAGTGTGGGTACTGAAGCAAATCGATCGTTGCGAATGTAAACATAAGGAGGCATATCCAACGACGCACAGACTCCAAAATAGCGATCGAAGCCATGATGGATCGGACTGTCAGTAATTGTGCCTTCGAAGTGAATGCCCGGATCTCCTGCCCACGACTCATCGGCTTTCGCATCCGGCTTGTAGGGCAACTTCATGCCCAAGTGCCACTTTCCAACACAACTGGTTTGATAGCCGTGTTTTTTCAGCATGGAAGGAATCGTGGCTTGTGAAGGCTCAAGCAATGGCTCGCTATAGCCTCCCAAAACTCCTTTCTTGAGTCGGCTTCTCCAACAATAGCGACCGGTGAGCAGGCCATAACGAGTGGGCGTACAAACGGCTGATGGAGAATGAGCATCCGTAAAAGACAACCCTGATTTCGCCAATTGATTCAGGTTGGGAGTCGGAATTTTGGAGCTCGAATTCAGAGCTTGGACATCTCCGTATCCCATGTCGTCGGCCAAAATCACGACGATGTTGGGACGCGTTGAAACTCTTTGCGAATCCCCAACACCTGCCGGTGTTGCGGCCTGTATTTGGGTGAGACCAAAGATGGCGATCGCAACCGCTGCCTGCGCTAAATTCATGGCAATTCGTTCTGTCAATGTTCTGGAAGAGTGAATGAGTCAGACGGCTCAGCGTGCAACTCAAGCGGGGTTCTCTGGATAAAACATTGAAGCCCCGCCGTGAGATGTTCTACTCATCAGCGGCGACCGAGTACAGCAACGGGATCAAGCAAGGCAACCGCAGCCAAAGCACAAAGCTGCTTTCAGCTGTGCTTTGGGCAAAACGGTTTCACACAAGAAGGTTCAGTCGAATGAAATCCGAACTGAACCTCTCGCGGAAGAATTCACGCCAAGATCATCGGGCCTAGAACTCACCAATGATCAGACCGTCATTTCTCGAAAACAGACGTTGGTAAATGCCATAGCCCGCACCATCATTTGCGGTATCGTATGGGTCCGCAGCATTCCAGGATCGCCCCGTATGTTCGATGTTTTCGCTGATAAATCGAACGGAACCGTCGCCCATGGTAAACTGAGATCCACCGGTATGCAGACTCGAAAATGATTCTCGCTTGATCGTGTCATTCAATGGTGGTGGATTGATTCTCTGTCGACCCATTCTCAGAGCAACCAAAGAAAATCCAACAGACCCATTTCCGCGCCACCTTGCATACAAATTGGGATCCCACCCAAAATCTTGTCCGTTGGTTCGAGTATTCCAAGTAATGGTTTCACCAAACATCAGTGTATTCGTTGTACCATCAGTGATGTCACGGATCTTCACCACGTTGTCTCGAATCAACAATCCATTTGCTGCCGCGACTGTCCATCCATTAAAAGAGCTTGCCGTTCCAAGATAGCTTGTGGCGGCAATGCCCGGTTCTTCCATTGCAAAGGCTCCGGTTCGCATGTCTGGATGTGATTCTGTTTCCGGCTTTGTCGCGTCTGAAGGGCAGATAAAGGCGGTCAACGGCGTCCCCATGAATTGACGGTTTTCAGGGTCACGCGCCTTAAACGAAAAGTCGAAACTTTCGTACAGCGCGGTCTGTTCGATATAGGGCAACAGTGCTGTCGACCAAGTCCAACCTCCGATATTCGGCCCCGTTAATTGGTGTCCAATTGGGAAACAATTATACACATCATGGTAATTGTGCATTGCCAGACCCAACTGCTTCAGCTTGTTTTTGCATTGGGTTCGCCGAGCTGCTTCACGAGCTTGCTGAACGGCTGGTAGTAGCAGAGAAACCAAAATCGCGATAATTGCGATGACGACCAACAACTCGATCAGCGTAAATCCCCGGTGGCGCAGGTGCTTATGATTCTGCATTTCGTTCTCTCCAATCAAAGACAATGAGTAGTACAATGAAATAATGACTCAGCGAAGGATGGATGGATCATCGAACAATCCATCTTCGAAGTTGGCTGAAAGTAGGCCCCGCCAAAAGTCAGTGAGCCTGTTTCTGGATTCGCCGAAGCTTGGCAACTCTGGCGGCTCACAAATTGAGTGCTGACACCCTACCTAGCTGTCTGTGTCCTTGACCTGATCAACAGTCTCACCTTGCTCAACGACGATTTCAAAATCGAATGAGTTCGCTCCGGGCTCCACCACTCTCAGCAAGTCCGACTTGGTATTGTATTTCGCAGGGACCAGCTGCTTAATGCCGTCGATACCAGCATCTGACGTCGTAATTCGAACAAGATTTTCGCCGAGAGACGCGCCCTTCTGGGACATGGTGAACAACATCTCGTAATTGCCGCTGGAGTCAGTGATCCCCATCGAAATACTTCCTGTTGAGCCCGTTGGACTAAACTCAATGACTGTGTCGGGCAGCGGTTCGCCGTTCAATCGCACGGTCCCGGTGACGCTTGCGAGGTCACTGTTCTGCTCCGAGCACCCCACTGCGACCAATGCTCCCAACAACGTGAATGCTGCGAGAGAGTGCCGGCACAATCTGCGGCGTGATAGTTCAGTCACGGTACCTGTCTCCGATAGCCGTCATAGGAAGGTGTAAACGTAAGTTCAGTTCTGAATCTCACATCAGCGTCATTTGACGAGCACTAAAAAGTCCCCGGCAAAAAGATGAAAAACCAAAATTAAAACTGAAAACCAAGAGCATCTTCGTTGATCGCAGCCAACAGATTGAGAAGCGGCGTGATTCAGCACGCCGAGATGCCTCTTCTTCCCGCAGCGCAAGGTGGGACATTCCCCCGGACTCATTAAACCTTAGGTTCAACCGACGGCAGAGGGATGACAAAAGACGCAGATGCTGGTCGCAACATCAGTCGGTGCAATGTGGTGGTGTGCGAAATAATTTTCTGTTGCACCATAGGAAATCAAAATTTCTGCGGGCGATTTTTGCCTATCGTCAAATGGTGGCGTTGATACACAGTGCCTTCTCGATGCCGATAACCCCCCACCATGAACTGGTGGAACTCACGCCCGGCAACAGACATTTCGTCATACGTCACTGTGGTGCGCTGCATCGCTTATTTCAGGAAGTGCCAGTTGTGAATGATCCAGCAACAAAAAATGATCCACCCGCAGATCAACGCACGAAGGCATTCATGCGACTGTTCACAAGCCACTACTCTCGACTATTTTCGTTTGTCATCGCGCTTCAACCCAACCTAGAAGATGCCGATGACATCATGCAGGAAGTTTCGATGCGGCTTTGGGATAAGTTTGACGACTTCACTCCCGATACCAACTTTCTGGCTTGGAGCCGACAATTCGTACGACATGTCGTGATGAATCATCGTTCGGCAAGTTCTCGATCACGACTGCTATTGGACGATGAATTGATCGCCCAGATTGCCTACACCTATGACGCCGCGGACGAATGGTTGGAAATGCGTCGAGACGCTTTAGCGAAATGTGTCGCAGAATTGCCGACGTCTCGACAAAGCCTGTTAAGACAGTGCCTGCATCGTGATGGCAAGCTGGCAGAAGTGGCCAACGTCGTTCAATGCACTGTCTCTGCGCTCTATAAACGGCTGGACCGTATCCGAGTCGCCCTCGAAACCTGTGTCGGGCATCGATTGCGAGCTGAAAGTACCTACTCGGAAGGCAGTTTTCCTGAGAGAGGCGAGCATGCGTGAGGAAGAGTTGGACCGCTTGATTGGAAGCTTGATTAGCAACGATATTTCTGAAGTCGAAATCAGACAATTGCGTGACGCTCTTTCGTCCAACGCAGAATTCCGGCTTAAGTATGTCGAAGCCGTGGACCTTTACGCATCGATGTTTACTCTCGCCGGGGCACTGGATGTCGATTGCCAGCTTGCTCCAACCCGATGGTTCAATCCCCAAATTGGTGGCCAGCGTTTTCGTCGCATCGGTTGGAGCCTCGTAGTCACTTCGGCAGTCATCCTGTTGTGCGTGTGCGCATTCGTCTACGTCACAGAAAATTTTCAAAGCGGCCATCGGCAACCCGAGGTCGCACAAGCCAAGCAGCCTGCAGTGCCCGAGAATGTGACGCCCAAACCCGCCGACGCTGGATTGGAATCAGCAACAGTTGTCGCTCAACTGGAACCAGCCGCAGTCGTCGCCCAACTGGAATCATCCGCAGACGTCGCATGGATTGATGATCTTAATCAAGCAATGCGTCAGGGAGTCGTTGGCTGGCGAGCTGGAGAGCTGATTGGCCTGAACAATGGTCTTGCAACAGTACGCTTGAAGTCTGGCGTGCTATGCTGCTTTGATGGTTTCTGTCGATTGAAAGTTGTGTCTCACAATCATGTTTCTCTTCTCAAAGGCAGTGCAACCTTTCATGTACCAGAAGGCGTTCATGGCTTCGAAGTCGACACTCCGTCGGGGACCATTGAAGACCTCGGGACAACCTTCGGAGTGTCTGTCAGCTCAGACGATGTCGATGCACACGTGATGAGCGGAGAGATTTTAATCGAACCCAACTTCAACCAAATTCCCCAGGCCCCTATTCAACTGATGGTGAATTCGGCGGTTCGCCTGAACACCAAACAAAAAACTGTATCAAGAATTCAGTACAACCAATTTCAATATCGAAATGCTCTCGCCTTCACGGTGGGCGTAAGACGGATGAGCAATCACATTCGGTTTCGTTGGTCCCCCATCGAAGCATCGTTAGTGACAGAATTGGGTCACTCAAGTAGCCCCGTTCTTCTTCGCGAATCAACCGCTCAAGAACTGACCGAGGATTTTGTTTACTTTGACTCAGACAGAAAGGTTCAAGTCAAGATTCCAGCTGGCACGAAAGTGGATAGTTTTCTGCTTCACTTCTCGCCAGTTGTTGACCAAAACGTGAATGGCGAGATTCAGTTCATGAACGAGATCGTGGGTGTCTTACGGGGGCGCGAAGACCTCGATCGAACTGATACCATGTTCATGCGGTACCCCGAACGAATGGATATGAGCGAGCGTGCTGCCACTCGACGAGGTTCTGACGAGCCCGAAGATTCTGTATCTATCGATATGGCGGGAACGAAGCGAACTCTTAAATTTCAACTCGGATGTCTGGGCCAAAAAGTGTTTGATCAAGTCCGTATTTTGGTCCGCAGCACATCCGAATAAGCAAACATCGATCTTCAAAACAAAGACCTTTTGTTCGTTTGCCTTTACTCGCCCGGCTGATGGTTTCTGACCGCACGGCTGATCTGTCGAAACTCGTCCGTGCCAGCTGTTTCGCACCATTCAAACAACACGCTTTCGGTGGTGACGAGAGCGATACCCGCAGCCGATAATCGGGCGAGCCCCACTTCATGGTCGATCATTCGGCGGCTACCAACAGCATTGGCAACGACACAAACGTCCCACCCAGAACGCTGTAGGTCTAACGCTGTTTGCAGGATGCAAATATGAGTCTCAATACCCACCAAAACAACCTGCTGCTGACGATCGTCAACGATGGATTCCGGGGGTGAAACGGTGCGACAAAATCCGCTCGCAGCGCTGAAGCGTAATTTATCGAACTGATTCTGAATGGAAGTATGCTCACGAATGACTGGTATCGTCGGACCAAGACCATCAGGGTATTGCTCGGACAGTGTCACCGGCACGTTTAAAATTTCGGCCGCATCTAGCAGCAGCTCGATTTCTCCAACGATCTGGTCCTGCCCATCAATCACTGGGATCAATTTTTCTTGGACATCAACCACCAACACATGACTTCGTTCACGGCAAAGCAAATTCGAAGAACGAATGATTTTCGACATCTCGCACACTTTCAAACAACGACACACAAACGCTGCCACAAAGTTTGACGATGTGATCGCCGATTCTCTAGCGAGTAAGCACCGATGCCGACATGGTCACCTCGCTAGCAGCCTATAGGTCGGCTTTGCTTGGCCAACGCTTTTGGTACTTCTGTCGTGAGCTTTTTCGAGCTTCGTCCGACAGGAAACCGATCGTATCTGGAGCAAAACGAAATTCGACGCCCACGTTATCGATGGTGGAAAATCCAAAGTCTCGAGGATCTTGTCCTCGAAGCGCAATTGCAACCGCCAAGGCCAAGTCTCCGTTGGTCGCAGTATACGACTGAGTCGCCCCGACGGCCGATCTTCTTCCCTGAGACAAAATGCCCGAATGATCAATCAATGATTCAACCAAAGGCAGATCGTTTGAATCGCCCTGCTCTTTCACGACGATCAACGCCATCTGCCCATCCACACCACGAAGCACAGACCTGAGAACTCGACGAGCAAGCTTCAGGCCATCGTCTGTTTGGAATTTGCGAGCAAACCGAAGTGGATCAACCACGGCGATGTTTGGCCGCTGAATATAGGCGCCCGCCAGTTTCAAGAGCCGCCGTCCGTCCGCGCCTTCGACCTGAGTTTCAAATGCGGAACTCATTAACAGGCTATTCAATGAAGTCGATGTATCGCCTCGAAGAATCAGTTGAGAATTCCCTGCCAGCAACAATAAGCTCGCATAGGAATCCATTTTGATGGGTTCCGCGTTGCGAACCGCCTCGCGCGTATCTTGCAAAAGTTCGGCAGCTCGACTGCGTAAAGGCGTTCGAAGTGATCGAACATCCTTCGCAGCAACGGTGAACAACTTTGATTCAGCTCGGAGAAGACGAAGATAAAATTGTCGATCTTCCTGCGACGTTCCGACGATGGTCGAATATCGAGACCACTCTGGAAATCGCACCAGCATTTCTGCAGTGGGATTGGCGCTCAACTGGCTTAACATTCCAGAAAAACTGTTCTTTCGAAGCGATTCCAGAAGACTCTGAATTCGAGCTTTCTGCTCAGGAGCCGCTTTTTCTAGGGCGACGGTCAACGGAGCAATCGCAGCGTCTCCGGCTTCACGTAGTTTTTGAGTTGCCGATAGGCGTTCCGCAAACGCCGCTGAACCTAACTGCTGAATCCAAGTATCGATTGAAATGTCGATCGACGTTTGTTGGGTTACACCTGATCGACCCATCGAATTCTGCGCTGGTGGCACCGTACTCGTGTCGTCCTGACCACACACATTCCCAGCGACGCTGAAACAGATCAGCATACATGCAGGAAAAGAGTGCATTGATAAGGAGGAATAAGCCAGCGGATTGAAACCTTCTTCTTGGATGAAATGCGAACCTTCATTCGCGATCTGGTCAGCCGTGCGTCTTCAAACGGCAGCTCGGTATGGAAAAGACGGCGGATCTGAAAGAATCTATCGTGAATTCCACGAACAGTTTGCACACTTCGCACCTTTTCATCGGTCGAATCGCCCACAAGATCGAGCGAGACGGAATAACCCAACGCGACCTGTTCGCCCCTAAGGGGTTCTTCCGAGCCAAGTGCCAGTGAATTCAAGACACACGGGCCCCGTCAAACGCATGCATTCCGCATCTTGAACGGCCGGATTGAAACCCACAGCTTCCGTCTTGGTAGCTAAGCAAGGCCACGTTACGGTCAAGATTCCTCCGGGTAAGCACACGCTGATTGGCTGTGCCGAATCGCACTTTCCTTCTGAAATCGCCGAGACGACCGCAGCGCAGGCTCCAGAGCCACACGCCAAAGTTTCGCCACTGCCGCGTTCCCAAACGCGAACTTCCAATCTTCGTCGGTCGCGGCAACAGACAAATTCCACGTTGGTTCGGCCGGGGAACGCCGTGTTGTTTTCAACCAAAGGGCCTAACGTTTGCACTAAGTCATCCGACAAAGCTTCCACAAAAATCACGGCATGTGGGTTTCCACAATCAACGTTGTGGCAGATCAACTGGCCATCTTTTGCACTGCGCCCCAGAAGGCTTGAAAACCGAATCGCCTGCGGCATCTCGGCTAAAACGAGGCCGCCAGAATACAGTGGAGCGGGCAGTGTCAGTGAAATCGAATCCGATTCCATCGCAGCCGAATCAACCTGCGATACATCAGCCAACAGTAAATGTTGACCCATTTGGATTCGGCAGTGATCGGTAATTCGCCCGTTGCCGTGCATCCAAAACGCGACGCAGCGAGCCGCATTTCCGCACATTGTCCCTTCGCTCCCGTCGGCATTCCACATTCTCATCCGTACATCGGCCGATTCTTCGCGAACACCGTTCGATTCGCCTTCGGGTGGCATCATCAGAATCAGCCCGTCGGCTCCAACGCCCAACCGGCGATCGCTGAGTCGAATCGAAAGCTGCGACGGGTTGGTTGGCAATCTTTCTACGAAACCATCGATGAAGACGTAGTCATTGCCGGCTCCGTGCATCTTGATGAAATTCAATTCACGCTCCTGAACCGGAGTTCTTACGCTCCTTATTTGCCTCGGCAGGCCCGAAACAGGTGAAACACCCCAGCCGATTGCCGAACGGTAAATCGACTCTTAAATGTCGATCTTCGCAGAGCGCATAAAAAAAACCATGCCCAATTGGGCATGGTCTGAATCAATTCGAACTCGCGAAAAAAATGAGTGAGGAGTACGTGATCTCCGTAATAAACGCTGCGAGTCTGCCCATGCGGGACTTGTATAAATGGCTGTGGCACCAAGTGAACGGCGCCGCAAAAGTATGGTGTAAAGGGTGATAGCAATCACTGCGCCGAATGACTATTTTTAATTGCGAATTTTTCATTTTTCTTCCAACACTTTTCAAAACACGATTTTTACTCGATTTAAAAGCGTTCATTGGTGCACATTTCGGTGAACACGCCAATTCGTGTCGTCGAAATTTGCAACATCGTTCGAAACTGCGACATTGTGTCGCCGCAAACTAAAACACCCTAGGTGCATGGGCTGACAGAATAAGACGGGGCAAGCGTTCTCGTTGTAAAGTTGGGGCGGGTTGCTGAAGGTGGCTCATTGGAAATGAGCTGAACTGTCAGTCTCGCAGGCGATGGTCGTGCACTTTCGAATTCCCGCCGATCGCGGGATTGGATACCATTTCGCAAAGGAACGGGCGGATCGTGAAATTCAGTCCATAACTGATGCCCTAAATCGCACAACTTAACGTGTGTTGTCTGCCACTGTTCTAACGCAACGATTTTCGACTGACAGGATGTCCCCATGAAAATCCGTAACCCGTTTATCAACCGCCTGCTGGCGCAGGTTGCCACTTGGCTGCTGCGAGCCTACTACTTGACGGCTCGAGTTGACCAACGCCGAGTCATCCCTGGTGCGACTCCGTATGAACCTCCTGTGGCAGCATCTCGGTATTGCTTCTGCCTTTGGCACGATGCGATTGTGACGTGTTTATTTGGATCTCGAATCCACAAGCTGTCGGGACTAATCAGTCGTCATCAAGATGGAACCTACCTTTCTGATGCCGCGACGATGGTGGGCCTGATACCTGTGCGAGGGTCAACAAGCCGAGGAGGTGCTGAGGCAATCAAGCAGCTGATTGACCAACCCGACCTACATGTTTGCATCACACCAGATGGTCCACGAGGTCCTCGACGAGTCATGAAAGAGGGCATTGTTTATCTGGCGTCACGAACGGGTCGGCCGATTGTTCCGACTTGTGTCACAGCGTCTCGTTATTGGTCGCTGCCTGGCAATTGGTCGGACATGCTGATTCCTAAGCCATTTGCAAAAGTGCTGTTGCTGGCCGGAACGCCAATTGAAGTGCCTCAAAATGCGACTCGAACTGAAATTGCGAGGCTCACGGAAGTGGTTCAACAGGAAATGGATCGCATGGATTTGCTGGGGCAACGAATCATTCGAGGTGACGAATCAGCTATGCAATATGTTTCGCAACCGGGCCAGTATCCAAATGATGAAGTCGAGCTGATGGACGACCATGATCCACCAAACGAAGTTCGACAACGTCCGTCAAGTTCTCAGCAGGCGGCGTAGCAAAACCGACGGCTTTGGAAATCCCTGAGATGAAACTTTGAAACTTCTGATCGAAAATCGGCTCAGTTAGTCTTTCCGCAGCCCGTCTCGCAGGCTTTAATCAAATCAGTGGCAGTTGGCACAACATCGATCGTTCAAGGATCTTCGGATCAAGACGATTGATCGTTCCATCATTCGCCACGGCAAGCGGCCAAAGCCACAGTTTGCAAGTCCCGAAAATGAAATCTTGGGTTGCACGCGGCTTCGGCAAATCCACAACACTGAGGGCAAAGCGATGACCGCTTCGCAACCAACACTGATCGTGCCGGACGCTTCTGCAGATTCTTCTGATCTGCTGATGAAGCTTGTTCAGGATAACGTTAACGTGGTGTATCCCGAGGGATTCGAAGCGATGACGGCCGACGGAATCCTTGTGCCCGGAGACGACGCTGTTCGTAGTCGCGATGTCCAATTGGCGGCCTTGGGATTTCTGGACATCGTGCCCGACGGTTTGGTGCTGATCGACCACAACAATGTCATTTGCTGGCACAACTTGCAGTTTCAGAAGCTGACAGGTCGCAAAACTTCGGCCGTCGATCAGCCGTTTTGGAGCGTGCTGAATCTTGACGAAGAAGCATCGCCTGAATCACAGCCAGCCGTCTTGGCACCAGATCCGGACCGCATTTTCAAAAAAGTGGTCCACGTTAACGGTCGGCGTCATTTAGCTTTACGAGCATCAGTCTTTGATATCCCTGCAGGCAAATCGGAATCTCAGTCTTTCACCACCGTTGCTGTTCGAGACGTCACTGAAGAAATTCAAGAGAACCAAAAGCGAGATGCTTTGTACCGTGCGGGAATTGAATTAGGAGACCTGTCTCCTCTCGATCTGTCAGACATGAGCCCCGCTGATCGGTCTGAAATCCTTGAAGAAAAGATCATTCACTATTCCAAAGAGTTCCTGGATTTCGACGTCATCGAAATTCGTGCTCTGCATGCTCCATCAAATGAACTACGGCCTCTGCTGCAATCGAACATGCAGCCTGAAGCAGCCGACCGTAAGTTGTATGCCGAAGCAGAAAACAACGGAGTCACGGGCTATGTGGCGGCGACTCGAACAAGCAGACTGCTGAAAGATACCAGCAACGACGAGCTTTACATTTGCGGAAAAGTGGGTGCTCGAACTTCAATGACTGTCCCGTTGGTCATGCACGACGAAGTCTTGGGGACGTTTAACGTTGAAAGCCCACCAGAGCACCCAGGATTCAACGAAAAGGATCTCGAATTTCTCGAGATGTTTGCTGGTCTCGTCGCAGTCGCCATGAATCAACTGAATCTGTTGATGTTCGAAAAGCAGACGACTGCCATCAACAGTTCACAGCAGTTACGAAAAGAAGTCGCAATGCCAGCGGACTTTATTGTCCGCAATGCCACTTTCATTCTGGATCGGTACATCGGTCACGACCCTGACATGACCGAAAAGCTAAAACGGATCATCGACAACGTTCGAGGCATCCGCAGCATTTTATGCAATGTCGATGGAGCCGAAGGTTGCGAAGAAACCTTTGCTCCCATGCCAGCATCAAAAAGTCGCGAGTCTTACCCGATGCTGAAAGGCAAACGAGTCTTGGTTGTGGACGAAGACAAAAACCTCGTTCAATCGGCTCATGACTTGCTTGAACCTCATGGCTGCACAGTGGAATCAGCGGGGGATGGAGCCGAATCGTTCTACATGGCGAATCAACACCACTATGACGCCGCGTTGGTTGATATTCGCTTGCCCGATATGGGAGGCTTTGATTGCTTTTGTGGACTCCAAGATCGCTGCGCAGCAATGCCCATCATTCTCATGACCGGCTTTGGCTACGATGGCGGGCACAGCATCGTGAAGTCTCGACAGCGTGGACTTAAAACTGTGCTTTACAAACCGTTTCGACAACATCAACTGCTTGCCGAAGTCGAAAAAGCGTGCTCGCCGCCGCCAACTCACGAATAAACTGACACGCCTAACATCGTCTTTCGTCGTGTTTGCCTGCCGCCCGTATTCCAGCCCTCATCCACTCTTCTGCATCGCGGCGCTCAACAATATGCTCTGCTTAATCAAGCAGCGCCCGCCAAATCTGGCGCATGAAAAAAGCTCGTGATGGAATCGCCACGAGCTTGTCAGTGCATCAACACGTTTCACGGTGGGACGGGAAAATCGTGAGCCGTGTTTCAACAGATTTGTAAACGGCGATCAAAAATTAGGGCGTTGCTCGTCATGAACACACGGCCCATTGAATTTGGTTTCGCAGTTGGTGTCAGCGAATCAATGCAGGACGTTATTCCGCCTGAGTTTGAGTCGACTCACGTTTGATAGCATCATAAATCTCTTCACGGTGGACCGTTACGTCGCGTGGGGCGTCAATCCCCAAGCGGACTTTGTCTCCGCGAATTTCGATGACCATTAGGGTAATGGAATCACCGATCACAATCTTTTCATCTTTTTTCCGACTAAGAACAAGCATGATAAATCCTCGGTCAATCTTTCGTCTTGAATGATCGCCGCCCGTCCGGATTCGTCTTCAACAACAGTTAGTTGAAGACGAGGGCAAGCCGTGCCAATTTTGAACGCAGTGTCCTTTTGCGGACGCCTTCCGTTCGTCTTTAAGAAGTCTAAGATTGTCATTCGGCCAGAGGCGACTTGTTTCTGCGAAAATTGCCGTTCGTATCCCCCCGTCAGCCCGATCTCTGCCGGTTTATTCCGACAGAAGGGGCTGTGCCGAAATCCCCTGAACCGCTTTTAACGGTTGCCCCGATTATACGGCTTGCTGTCCGCGACCGTCGTTTCGCCGGTAGGCTTCGCCGCTCAATCCAGTTACCGTGCTGATGGTCATGCTTGTCCCGCTCTTCCGTTTGAACTTTATCCCAATCCAACAAACATGTCGCGACCTTTGAATATTGCAGATCGTCTTTCGGTATCAGCAAGCAGCCACCCTCATCAACGCGCCGTTGTTTATCCTGAATCTCGAGACTCTGCGGGACGAGTTTGCTATTCGCAACTGACCTTTCATCAGCTTGATGAAGAAGTCGATCATATCGCCCGTGGATTGATTGAACTCGGCATACGCCCCGGCCACCGATTAGCCCTGTTTGTTCCTCCATCCCTCGAATCGATCGCTCTGACCTTCGGTGTTTTCCGATCTGGGGCCGTCGGCACGCTGATCGACCCGGGTATGGGAAGAGCGAATGTTTTTCGCTGTTTAGATCAGTGTCCTCCTGACGGATTTATCGCGATTCCATTGGTGCATCTGGTCCGGCGTTTGAAGAGATCCAAATACAAGAACGCAAGATTCAACGTCGCAGTGGGCAAAGGCTTGGCGGCGGCAGGAGTCATGAAGTATGACGATCTTGTTAAGAAAGGGACCGCTTCCACTGCCCAACTGCCTCAAACGGCATCCACCGACCCGGCTGCTGTCATCTTCACCAGCGGCAGCACGGGGCCTCCCAAAGGAGTCTGCTATGAACATGGAATGTTTGACGCTCAAGTGAATTTGATCCGGGATCGATTTGGCATTCAACCAGGAGAAATCGACCTTCCCGGATTTCCGTTGTTCGCCTTGTTCAACATCGCGATGCAAGTCACCACGGTCATCCCCGATATGGATCCCACTCGTCCAGCAGACATTGACCCTCTCAAATTCATTGAAGCCGTAGAAGACCAAGCAGTCACTCAAGCATTTGGCAGCCCTGCCCTTTGGAACACTGTGGGCCGTCACTGTGAAGCTCACAACGTTACGTTTCCAACTCTGAAACGCATTCTGTCCGCCGGGGCTCCGGTCCCCAATCATGTTCTACAACGCATGCTAAAAACGTTGCCCGATAACGCTGATATTTTTACTCCTTACGGAGCCACCGAATGCCTGCCCGTCGCGGCGATTGGTGGGCGAGAAGTTTTGGCAAAAACGGCGGCTGAAACAGCCCTCGGATCCGGCACGTGTGTTGGCGATGTGTTTGATCAGATGTCAGTCAAAATTATCAGAGTCAACTTTGAACCCATCGAAGAAATTCAAAACGCCGAGGAAATGCGTGCAGGTGAAATTGGTGAAATCATCGTTCGTGGCCCTGTCGCAACTCGTGAGTACTTCCAGCGTCCCGATGGGACAGCATTGGCAAAAATCAAAGACGCTCACGAAAACACCTTCTGGCACCGCATGGGAGACGTCGGATACATCGACGACAACGGACGCTTGTGGTTTTGTGGCCGAAAGGCTCACATCGTCTTCACTCAAAAGGGACCACTCTATTCCGTCCGCTGCGAAGCCATTTTCAACCAACATCCTGACATCTACCGCTCAGCTCTGGTGGGAATCGGTGATCGGAAGACAAACGCTCAACGCCCCGTCATCGTCTGTGAACCAGAAGCGGAACACTTTCCTGAAACAACGGCAGACAAAGCAAAGTTAACCTCGGAACTGTTGCAGCGAGCAGCTGAAAATTCACAAACAAATGCCATTCAAGATGTTCTGTTCCATCGATCACTGCCTGTGGATACTCGCCACAACGTCAAAATCAATCGAGAAGCACTGGCCATTTGGGCGGCCCACCCATCCTGATTTCTAACCGTGGCTGATGCTGCCAGTGTCAACACCTGCTTTTGCTTAACAACGTCTTGCCGCATCCGCCTGCTTTGAAATGATCGCCTCTTCATGAAAAATCAGACGCTGAAATTCATCGGAATTTTCATCATTCTGTTCTGCGTTTCATGCGAAGCAAACGCCGACGACAAATTCGACATTTTGTCAAAAGACAACTTGGTGGCTTGGTGCATTGTTCCCTTTGATGCAGCCAAGCGAACTCCCGAACAACGAGCCGCCATGCTTTCACAACTTGGCATCAAACGCTGCGCTTATGATTGGCGAGCCGAACACGTACCGACTTTCGAACAAGAAATTTTGGCTTACAAAAAAGGGGGCATCGAATTTTTCGCCTTCTGGAGCATCCATGAAGAAGCATTCCAGTTGTTTGAAAAGCACGACCTGCATCCGCAAATTTGGTACATGATGCCTCAACCGATTTCAGGACTTTCGCCAGCCGACAGTATCAAGCATACGGTCGCCAAGATGATGCCAGTCGTGGAACGCACAAAAGCGGCCGGCTGCCAATTGGGTCTGTACAACCATGGAGGTTGGGCGGGCCAGCCCGAAAATCTGGTAGCTGTTTGCAATAAGTTTCATCAACTGGGCCACAGCCACTTGGGCATCGTTTATAACTTCCATCATGCTCATGACAGAATCGAAGACTGGCCAGCGACCTTCAACAAACTGAAACCGTACTTGCTCTGCCTGAACATCAACGGCATGAATGATGGCGCCCAGCCGAAAATCTTGAGCCTCGGCAGGGGCCAGCACGAAACAGCGATGCTGAAAGTTGTCGTTGAAAGCGACTATCAAGGCCCCATCGGAATCCTGGATCACCGCAACGAACGAGATGCGAAAGATTCGCTGCTAGAAAACATGAATGGACTAGAAGCCATTCGAACGCAGATCAAGGAATCCAATCAAAAGTAAGCATGCCCATCATGCAGCCATGAGTGCATGTCTCAGAAGCTAAAACAGGCGTTCCATCACCTTGTAGCCGCAGTCGACAAACTGCATTTTGTGATAAGTGCCGATCGCAGCTTCGTTTTCAACTTCAACGTACAAACGAATGCCGACAACGTCTTCTCTTGATTTCAGCTGTTGAATTGCGGATTCCAGCAGACCTTTAAAGACGCCTTGGCCTCGAAATTCGGCCACCACATAAACACTTTGCAGCCAATACATCCAACCGTCTCGCCAATCGCTCCATTCGCGAGTCAACATTAATTGGCCGACAATCTGCTGGCCCGACGTGTGCTGCTTTGCCTCGGCAACAAGGTACTGGACTTCGTCACCTTGCTTCAATCCATTGCGTACGCCGCTTAAAACTAAGTCGGCATCCAGGCTTTTGCCTTCTGTTTCTTGTGCCAATCTGAGATTAAAATCGGCCAAAACTTGGGCATCTTCGGCAGTGGCGAGACGAATCTGCATGATGAATTCTGCTTTCTCACAAACTTTTTGAGGCGATTAATGCGGGCAGGCTGCGGAAACAATACCAGAACGCCGTCCGCACGAAAGAAACCGAATTTTTGCTGCCAAGCAATTCTGTCGATTGACCGATGGAGAACAAATAAGATTTCGCATAATCTACGCCCCGGCGAGTCTCATTCACCCCTAACATGCGTTGCCCAGCCATGCCGACTATCAAAAAACTTCTTGTTGCCAATCGATCTGAGATCGCTATTCGGGTGTTTCGCAGTGCGACGGAATTGGGAATTCGCACGGTTGCGATCTACTCGCATGAAGATCGGTACGCCCTGCACCGCTTTAAAGCGGATGAAGCGTACAAAATCGGCAAACAAGGCGAGCCGATTCGGGCCTACCTAGATATCGACGCAATCGTTCAACTGGCAAAAGATGTCGGAGCCGATGCGATTCATCCGGGCTACGGCTTCCTTTCAGAACGAGCCGACTTTGCCAAAGCGTGCGAAGCCAATGGCATCAAGTTTGTCGGCCCTTCCATTCATGCATTGGAAAATCTGGGAGACAAAACGTCTGCTCGAGCCATCGCCATCAAAGCCGACGTCCCCATTCTTGGAGGAACTCAAGGAGCCGTCGAGGACTTAACAGAAGCTCAGGCAGCCGCCGAAAAAGTGGGCTTCCCCGTTATGATCAAAGCGTCTCACGGAGGCGGTGGTCGAGGCATGCGGGTTGTTCGTACGGCTGACGAATTCGCTCAACAATTCGAAAGTGCTCGTAACGAAGCTCTCACAGCATTCGGCAACGCAGAAGTCTTCATCGAAAAGTTTATTGCTCGAGCCAAGCATATCGAAGTGCAGCTGCTCGGTGACGAACATGGCAATCTGGTTCACCTATTCGAACGGGATTGCAGTGTGCAACGACGCCATCAGAAAGTCATCGAACTGGCTCCTGCCCCCGACCTATCCGACAAACTTCGCAACGGAATTTTGGAAGCTGGTCTTAAAATTGGCCAGCAATCAAATTACAGCTGCGCAGGAACCGTCGAATTTCTTGTAGACGCTGATGCTCAAGAATTTTACTTCATCGAAGTGAACCCTCGCATTCAAGTTGAGCACACAGTCACCGAAGAAGTCACCGGCATTGACATCGTGAAGTCTCAAATCTTGGTCGCCATGGGGCACAAGCTGTCCGACCCAGAAATCGACATTCCATCACAAGAATCCGTCAAGGTCACGGGCTTTGCTCTGCAATGTCGAGTCACCACAGAAGACCCAGAAAACAACTTCATGCCCGACTACGGTCGAGTTGCTCACTACCGTTCTGCAAGCGGTATGGGCATTCGACTTGACGCTGGCAGCGCGTTTTCTGGAGCTGTCGTGAATCCGTTTTACGATTCGCTGCTAACCAAAATCTCGGCTCGTGGACGCAACTTCGCAAATTCCATTGGCATCATGGAACGAGCTCTTCGTGAGTTTCGAATTCGTGGAGTCAAAACAAATATTCCCTTCCTACTGAAAACGTTGAACCACGAAACGTTTCGCAGCGGCGACTGCACGACTCGCTTCATCGACGAAACTCCCGCACTTTTCGAATTCGCCGCTCGCCAAAACCGAGCCACCCGCATTCTGTCGTATTTGGCCGAAACCATGGTCAACGGCAACGAGCTAGTCAAAGATCGCCCGGTTGCACTGCGACGAGATCCCGCTCCGGTACCCGCCGTCGAACACAACAAACCGATTCCAAAAGGTTCACGAGACAAGTTTTTGGAACTCGGCCCAGACAAATTTGGTCAGTGGATTCGTGATCAAGATCGTCTGCTGATTACCGACACCACCTTCCGAGATGCTCATCAGTCACTGCTGGCAACTCGCATGAGAACATTCGATCTACTGCAAATTGCTGATGCCTATGCTCGCAACTGTAGCGATTTGTTTAGCCTCGAAATGTGGGGCGGAGCCACGTTCGATACGTCGATGAGATTTCTCAAGGAATGCCCATGGCAGCGGCTGGCTGACTTCCGTGCCCGCGTTCCCAATATTCTGACTCAAATGCTGCTGCGAGCTTCCAGCGCATTGGGATACACCAACTATCCTGACAACGTTGTGGCGGAATGCGTTAAAGAATCAGCCGATTGTGGAATGGACCTGTTTCGAGTTTTCGATGCGTTGAACTTCCTGCCCAACATGAAAGTCGCCATGGAATCCGTGATCAACGCTGGAATGCTTTGCGAAGCCAGCATTTGCTACAGCGGCGATCTGACGAATCCTCACCGCACCAAATACGACATGAAATATTATGTCGGCTTGGCCAAAGAACTGGAAAAAATGGGAGCCCACATTCTGGCCATCAAAGACATGGCCGGATTGTGCAAACCAGCCGCTGCGTCCGCGCTCGTGAAGACTCTTCGAGAAGAAGTCGGGATTCCCGTTCACTTTCATACTCATGACACATCCGGCATTCAGGCTGCATCCATCTTGGAAGGCAGCAAATCGGGACTGGATATCGCAGACACGGCGATGGCACCGATGTCAGGAGGCACCAGTCAGCCCAACTTGAATACCGTTGTGGAAATGCTTCGGTTTGGTGATCGAGACACCGGATTAGATTCACACAAGCTGGACGAAGTGGCTGAATACTGGCGAGCCACTCGTGAATTCTACACTCCGTTCGAAAGCCAAGTGCTGCCCGCCACGGCTGATCTCTACCAACACGAAATGCCGGGCGGCCAGTACACCAATCTGTTTCAACAAGCTCGAGCATTGGGCTTAGCAGACCGTTGGGCGGAAGTGTGCAAGATCTACGCTGGGGTCAACCAGTTGTTCGGAGACATTCCCAAAGTGACTCCATCAAGTAAGGCTGTTGGAGACATGGCCCTGTTCATGGTCGCCAATGACCTGACCAACGAAGACGTGTTGAATGCTGATCGAGATATCGCTTTTCCAGCCAGCGTGATCGACTTGATTGGTGGAGGCATGGGCCAGCCACCAGGTGGCTTCCCAGAAGCTGTGAAGCAACGAGTTCTGTTAGGCAAGGATGAATTCACTGGTCGTCCAGGAGAAACACTGCCCGCCGCAGACTTCCCCGCCGCCACAGCGAAGGTGAAAGAAGTTCTGCAACGAGATCCACTGCAACGAGAAGTGGTGCAATGGTTGCTGTATGAACGAGTATTCGAAGACTTTGCAGATCACCAATTGAAGTACGGCGATGTCAGCATTTTGCCGACTCCGAACTTCTTTTACGGCTTGGAACCTGGCGAAGAAATCGCCGTGGACATCGAACCGGGCAAGACTTTGATTATCAAGTTCTTGACCATCGGCAATCCTCATGCAGATGGCACACGAACGGTCTTCTTCGAATTGAACGGCCAACCTCGAGAAATCACGATCGTCGATTCGAACATCGAAACGGACATCGTAAAAGCCGTGAAAGCCGACCCCGCCAACAAAAACCATATCGGTTCATCCATGCCCGGCATGGTTGTGGCAGTCGCCGTGAAACCCGGAGACAACGTGAAAAAGGGCCAAAAACTGCTGACCTTGGAAGCCATGAAAATGGAAACCATGATGAACGCGGAACAAGATGGTTTGGTCGCAGCAGTCTACGTCAAAAGCGGCAGTCAAGTTGAAACCGGCGATCTGCTGGTTGAATTTGAGTAAACGTCAGTGCAGGTTGCGAGCCGTTGACGTCGGCTCCAGCCGCAGCCAGACGGCATGCCGTTGCGCGGCAACTTTTTGCAGGCGGCAAAAGATCGATTCAATCGTTGATCGGATTCCGCAAATAGAAAACCACGGGGCAAAAATTGAACCTGATCTGCAGCCGCGAAACGGCCACAGGCGGAAACGTTGCAGATTGCTGGCACATACCGTCACCCCGCAACTGTGCCGACTGTGCACGACGCCTGTGCGCGCCGACGAGAACACGAGAACACGAGAACACGAGCTCGTTGTTCGCCAACAAACGTGACTCTACAATTCTGCCAGCTCCCGCCGTACTTCAGAAACCATTCTTTCCGCTCCCAATTCCTCATACATCGCCAGAGACCGTTGCCAAAAGTCGCGAGCTTCTTCTGTTCGATCTTGAGCTTTTCGAACTTGTGCAAGGTCTTCCAAAATCGCGGCGATGCCATCACCGTGCCCCATGCGTTCGGCGTCAACTAAAATGCGTTCGTTAATTTCAGACGCTTCTTCAAGCTTGCCCTGCTGACGATACAGTACTGCCGTCTTGCCCTGAACGCTGATCATATCTTCTGCGTCGCCACAGTCTTGATACAGTCCCGACGCCTGCTGCAGGTGATCTTCTGCTTTCGTCAGGTTGCCGCGTTCTGATTCAATTTCTCCCATCAACAAGTGGTAATGAGCGACTCCGTTTTCGTCCTCGTGATCTTTGTCGATCAGATATGCTCTGCCAGCCCAATTTGCTGCCTGATCCCACTCACCGCGATGAATATTTAGAATCGTTAAATTGCCATAGTTGGTCGAAAGACCCTCTTGAAAATCAATGGCTTCGTTCATCGAAACAGCCTTCAGGTGCAGCTCTTCGGCAGCAGAATAATGTCCCTGGATTTGTTCAATTACTCCAAGGGCATCCAAGGCGTTCGCACATTCGTCTGGCTCTTCAAGCTTTTGGAACAACTTCAAAGCTTGGTTTAATGTCTGCCGAGCCAGATCCAGTTTGCCTTGTTGCCGATAACAAGTCCCCAGCATCAATTGGATTGTTCCAATTTCAGGTTCCATTTCTTCAGCATCATCAGACGCTTCAAAGAGAGCGACGGCCGAGCGAAGAGATTCTGCAGCGCGTTCAAATTCGCCTTGTTCAACATCGAAGCTAGCAAGAGCTGCATAGACAGACAAGGCTCTGTCGTCAGCGTCGCAGGCTTGAAAAGCATTCAGTGCCAACACAAACTGTTCTCGAATGGGCTCATCCTGCCCTTCCGAAGCCCACAGCGATGCAAGTGACGTGTGAGCAATGCCCTTCCAAAAATCATCAGCACTCGTCAGCAAGCGACGATAGTGCCGCTCTGCTTCTTCAGGCTGATCACGCCAACGAGCCACGTCGCCCTGCACTTCTAACGTATGAGGTGCATCAGGTGCGATTTCAAGCATCTGATGCAATGTGTCCGTTGCATCGTCGAGATCATCGTCTCCGAGGGCAAACATGGCATCTTCATACAGCGTTTCGATATCGTCATTCATTGGGCAACCTCTGGCAGAAACATTCCGATTGTGGAAAGTATAGCCGAGCAGCAACAAGGTCGCAGTTCACTTTTGAACGCATCGAAGGCTTCAACGCTTAGCCTTCAGGTATGGCCGCATCTTGAGTGATTTCAGGGGCCTGAAAGGTGATTTCAAGTTGACCAGTTTGGCAACGAACAGACTGAATCGTTGGCTTTTCTTTGCCTCGCTTTGTATTCAAGATCAGAACCGGCTTTGTGCCAGACAGATCCAGCTCAAGATCACCCGATATGTTCGTCATCTGATCTTGGAGCATGCTCAACAGCGTCTGCAAAGGAAACCGCAGATTTCCAATGTGGCTACTTTGGATTTCTAATCTGAGACGGCCGTCGGTTCCCGCATAGGGCCTCAATGCAATCGATGCGACAATAGACGTATCATTAACATCGACTTCGGCACCGATCTGCATGGACCCGTCGGACAATCCGATGCGAGGGTGACGGACATCTCCCGTCTTTTCTATATCTGACGCGAGTATTCCATTCAGCTGGTCTTCGCTCAACTGCAGAGTGTACGTGTCGATCGGAGAATCGACAGGGGCAATGTCGGAGTCCAATTGTTGTTGCTGCGACTGAATCGAATCTTTCAACCAACGATCAAATTCAGCCCCCTCCGAACGGACAAAAGCCTTCACATCCACTGCAAATTCTTGAGCCTTCAGGCGGGTATAAAAACTGGGCTCTTGAACGGCCAGAGCTGCGGCGATACACACGGCGATCAACATCAGCCCAAAGACAACAGCACCAACGATCAGACTTCGAATCATCAGCTTACGCATCGTGTTGGCCGCTTTTTGAAAATCCAGAATGTCGCAAGCACTCGAACCTGCAGGTCAAACGACCGCAGATACCATCATTTCAACCGATCATCGCGATTAGAAATTCAGCGTAAACTGAGTGTAGAATAGCTCGGCATCGTTGGTTGCAATGATCTTCGAGCCTGCCCACAGACGCGAATAGCCCATCGTTAAATTGGAACGTGGTGTAATTTGGTATGACGCCAGCAAGTCCAGTTCGTGACCAAAGTCTTTACTGGTTGTGTTCTGAGCTGATGGTACGGCGACACCGGGAATGACGTCTCCTCTTTCGTCAGCTGCAATGTAGTAATACCACGCCAGCAGTTTTAGTTTTTTGGTAGGCGAAACAGTCAACCGGGCGTTGGGAGAAGACACGTTGGAACGAGCCACAGCGTCTAAGAATCCGAGGTACTTGTGAGCCAAAGGAAACAGCTGGTTGTTGCGATTAAAATCGCCGCCCACATCATTTCCAGAAGCAAAATCGTAGTAGCCCCAGATTGTCGGAGACCAAGGCAGGTTCTCGAATTTGTGGCCCAACCCAATCGTTGCGAACGCTGCCGTGTGGTCGTTCGCCAATCCGCTCTGACGGCCGAACTGATAAGATGCTTCCGCTTCGTAAAGCACAGGATAGTCTGCCATCTTACCCAAGACACGACCACCAAAAGTGTGCAGCGAAAAATCAGAGGAAACCGGAGCTGCCGTGTTTGAGTTATCGTAGCCCAAGTAATACAAATCTAATAGGTTTCCAGAGTCGCCTTTCTTCGTCGCATAGACTCCGTAGAAAGACTGATCATAGTCTGCTTGGTCTGCGGCATTCGCCTGTACGGGAACCACATTGGTGTAAAAAGGATCGATCGTCCAATCACCTTTCTTAACGGTCGCACGCACACCTTCAAAAGTTCGTCGAGTATTGGCCCAATCCAGAGGTGAAACCGTTCTTTCGGCTCCAAACAAAAGTTCTTGCCGACCCACTCGTAAATTCAGGTCATCATTCAATTTAAAATCGACAAACAGGTTCAGAAAGTCGGTCCGATTTTCGTCGATGCCTCTGGGAAGGAAAGCAGCATTCCCATCAACGTCAGCGATAATTCCTTCCGTAAAAATTCGCACGTTGTCGTTCAACTGCCAGTTGTGATACAGCCGCAGTCGACTTAGCCAAAAGCTATTTGATGTATCCTGAAATCCAAGCCGTCCAGGCTGTCGGCCCATCCCCTGCTCGTTGTGATACCGGACTCGATATTGACCACCAAAGTCCATTGTCCCATAGCGCCCGCACTCACCCACAGACAGCTGCTTAAAGCTGTCACCAAGGCATGAGCCAGAATAAGCTGGGTCACTCAGATAGGAAAAATCGTTGTTGTAAAACAGCACCTTGTGTGAACCGGCGCAAGATGTTCCTGAACCCGCTTTGACGGGACAGTCAACTCCGCAACCAGATCCTGTCAGGCGAACCTGATTCACAGACCGGGTGATAATGTTTGGGTCTTCTTCAGAAGTATCAGGAACAGGTGGTGCGTCCGGAGGTGGAGGCGTATCCTGAGCAAGAGACAATGAACTGGACAGCGTCAGCAGTCCGCAAACAGCGGCCGACAGAAGAGTTTGCAAATCCATAACAACCCGATTCAAACTGAAGATTTGAACTGCAGAACTTCATTCCATGAGGTCCCGGGGAACTCTTTCAGAGTTCCGTTGGCCGAAATGATCCGATCCCAACGTTCAGTACATCGTCATTCAAGATCTCTACGCTGCGACTTCAAACAAGACAGCCTCCGACACGCTACAACCTATACAAGAAGGACGGGGGAATCTCCCCCCTCGTCGTTTCATTCATCACCACTCGCCCCAGAATCAGAACCAGAACGCGGGAAACTTCAACATGCCTTCCTTTTCATTCAATCGCCGAGTCAGCCTGAAGATTGCCACGGCAATGGCTATCCCCAAAGCACTTTTGTTGGCCGATGCTGCAAATGCATCCAGCCCAGAATGGATTCAAGGAATCGATGATTCAGAGGCCGCCGTGGTCAACGACTTGGTTCGTACTTTCATGCAGCAGTATTCCGTTCCGGGCTTGTCACTCGCGATGACTTATCGTGGTAAACTCAAACTGTTGGTTTGTGCGGGATATGCGGACACAACCAGTCAAACGGCTGTTGCACCCGACCATCGATTTCGCATCGCCAGTGTTTCAAAACCCATTACCAGCATCACCACCATGTTGATGGCCCAATCTGGCCGGCTGCAACTTGACCAGCCCGTGTTTACAACGCTGCTCCCAGAATTTTCGTCCGAAATTTCTAGGCTGGGCTCTTCAAACCAACGTCGCCTGCAAAGCATGACTCTTCGCCACCTGCTTGAACACACGGCTGGTGGCTGGGGAAATAGAACAGCAGATCCCATGTTTACTGCTTCTGCACTGGGGATGTCACATCACGACTTGATTCGCTGGACACTCAATAACCGAGCTCTCGCGCACGACCCAGGACAACACTACGCGTATTCAAATTTCGGATACTGTCTGGTGGGACGAGTGCTCGAAAAACGAATGAACATGTCGTACGAAAACGTGGTTCGAAAATACGTGTTGGAACCATCTGGCCTGCAAGACCAAACGCTAAAAATCGGAGGAAACACGTTCGCAGAAAGACAGACCAACGAGGTGACCTACTACGGACAGTCGGAAGAAGCCTACCACCGGATCATGGACGTCAAACGCATGGATGCTCACGGAGGTTGGGTGGGATCTCCAACAGATCTGGTGCGGCTGCTAACCGGAATCGACAACCAAGCAAAACCTTCCGGTCTTCTCCAGCCGAAGTGGATCAAAATCATGACGACCGCCTCCCATGCCAACCCCGGTTACGCAAAAGGATGGTCGGTGAACAAGCAAGGCAGCTGGTGGCATACAGGCAGCTTCAACGGCGGCAGTGCAATTCTGGCTCGCATCAACGACGGCCACAGCTGGGCCATGACAATGAACACGCGCTCAAAGAAGAAAGGCTACAGCTCTGCCCTTGATCGTTTGCCATGGGACATCAAACGAAGCATCAAGACATGGGGTTCTCACGACTTGTTCTAAAACAACGTTGCGCATCACGAACTTCCCTGACTGCAGCGGAATATCGAGCCAGCTGATAGATTCCATAATCGTCATCGTCGTGATCTGTCGTGTTCACGTACCGAAGCCCAAGTTTCTTCATCACCTGAATGGAAGCCGTATTTTCTGGCAAGGCCACCGCAGAGAGATCGTCGCAGTGGTCGTTGAGAATCAGCCCAGCAGCCACAGCGTGTGCGGCTTCAGTCGCATAACCTTTGCCCCAAGCAGACTGATGAAATCTCCAACCAATCTCAAGATTTCGATCGTCTCGCTCACCGTCGAAGAATCCCATGGGGCGAATCAGAATCCAGCCTAAAAAATGGTCTGCCGGGTTTGAATGCACGCCCCAAAGCCCCCAACCAGATTCAGGATTTCGATAGGCTTGCAGCCGAGGAAGAAAGCGATCTCGCATTTCTGCTCGAGTCGTCGTTTTTCCTCTTGTGATAAACTTCATCACCAGAGGATCCTGATCAAGTTGCCAAAGAAGTTCAGAATCAGCCTCACTACAATCCAAGAGTCGATACTTCAGGCGATCGGAATCCGGCACCAACATATTCTGAGCTTTCATTTGAGATGTGACTTCCCTCGCCGAAGCAGAGGAATCAAAAGCGGACTCTCTGGCGCTTATGCATTCTTCGAAATCGCCTGCTGATCAAATGCATCAAGCTTCAATAGTCTTGCCGCAAGCAGAATGCGCCCGACTGCCTCCCCAGCGTTCATCAGCCCACCGAACAAGGGCACTGGGCCCAAGACATCGCGGGACACCGCCATGCCCATCACCGTCCACTTTTGAGCGAAGCAGGTTTGCAAAGCTTGTTTTTTTGACTGCCCCATCCCCTGCAACGGAGTTATCAACTGGCTTGTCCCGTGCAGAAACGTGGCGATCAAACCACCGCCGAATCCCGCGGCGAAGACTCCGACGATAGGGATCAGCCCTAACGGACTACACAAAGCCATGCCCGCGTGAACCAATACCGCGTCTCGATATCCACCAAGAATTGTGTTCGGCACAGAAGCAGACTGGGCATGCCTCAGAATGCCAAGATCACCCATCACTCGATTTGTAATTTTGTCGCTGAAGTAATCATCGAGTAGGCCACCCGAAATCCGCCACACAACTAAAAACACATACCAACAGGCGATGCCGCAAAGCGCCAACACCAAGACACCAGACCACTCACTGATCGAATCAACCTGTGTCTCAGGACGAAAGTAGGTGACCACTGCCAGAATTGCCTGCTGCACCCAAGACTTCAGCAACCACCCCAGCAATACAAATGAACTCAAAAGACCAACGGCAATCACTGTCTGCAAAATCACGGGCATCAGAATCATTCGAACGTACTGCTTTCGAGCAAGCACGAATCTCAGACCCAAATAAGGAAGCACCATCCCTTCCACCCATTTTCCAGTCCGAGTCACCGAGGTCCGCGGCATATTCACCATCGCGGCGAATTCCAATCGCAGTTGAGCGGCAGTCAGATCAAGTTGATCGAAATCATCGTTCATCAAACGGAAGCCTGCTTGATCATGGCGAGATAAGCTTGACTGCTGTTTACAGCCAATGAGTCTGTGACAACTCACAACATCATGCAGATCGAAGCCGATCACAACAAGACTCAAGCCTCAAAGAATGGTGGATGAATCCAATCCAAGGCGATTCCCCGTTCAATTCGGCGGCGGAAAAAGAGCGTAAAACACAAACCCGAAATGGCCTTAATTTTTCGACGCGGGAAGTGTCCTGCTAAGAACTCGAAGTTTCGCGTTGGCCGTACCAACTGGTTTCAATTGCTGCGCCAACAACGCTTCCGCTTTACCGCTGGCACTTTCTACCACGGCTCCCATGGTCAATGCGGAATTCAACTGACTGCCGTTGACTCCTAGGCTAGAAAACAGGTCGGTCACTTCCTTCACGCGTTCGTCTTGCAGAATTCTTTGTCGACTTTCGGCTGATACATCCGACTGATTAGCAGCCGCATTCACACTCGCAATCTTCTTCCAAGGTCTGCCTGAATCACTGTGCCAAAAAACGGCGATTGCCACCGAAGCGTTTCCATTGCTCGGGTTCAGCTGCATCGTTCGCACTTCTACCACGTCTGCGGCTTCCGCGGTTGCCAAAGCTTCAGCCTTTGCCGGCAACACATTGGGCAGCTGCCCCTGTTTTGGCTGACTTCCAACAGTTGGACCTGCTGCTTCGTTCAACAGTTGCTGCAACTGAGACTGCAGGCCGCCTGTTAACATCTGCATCATCATGGCTTGCTGATTTTCGGCGGCCGCGGCTTCAGACAGCCACGTTCCATTGAAGAAAACCAATCGGCACGTCTTACCAATTGTGCGGTCGGCGTGCACCAACATTCGCTCCAAAGCTGTTTCTGCGGCTACGTTCTGATTACCCGCCATGGTTCCAGGAAGATTTTTAACCAATTGCGAAGCTGGAATTTGCTGCAACGTTTTCCTGAGTTCCGTTGAGCTTACGGTTTCCGTGGATTCCACCTGATTTAATATCCCCAAGCCCGCCAATTGACGAGACGCAGGTTGCTTTAGCATCTGGCGGCGGATTCGCTTTCCGGGAATACTTAACAGCACAACCTGCGGTTCATCGTCGCCTTCTTCCGCTGGCTGCATGGCGTTCCATTCTTCAGTTAAGAACGTAATTCTTTGAACATCCGGTTCTGCTTGGGTTTGTAACTGCTTGATTCGATCTTCCAACAGAGACTGCAGCGTGATTTTCGGTTGCCCCGGCAACTCGGGATCGGCCTCCAATTCCAGAACCTCTGCGTAGAAATCGGCCGAATTTTTCTTAAGCCAGTCTGCTCGAAGCAACACCCGCACATCTTGACTCGCCGCCGAATCGTTTTGCGAGCTGGGCATCACAACGCCTAGCAACCGAGTTCCGTTATCAAGCAGAACGACATCGATGGCTCGCTGTCGCACGGGCGTGTCGGCAGACGCGAAAGCCCCAAGGAAGACAACAAACACCAAAATCAGGTAGCGATGCATAAGGTCACCCGAGCAAAGAAGAAAAGGCCATTCTAGAAAGAACGTGAAACGCGAGTCGATCTCCGTATCGAATTCAACAACTTCAGTCAGATCCCGTGTCATCGCCGAAGACTTTGCGAAACACGTCCCACAGAAATTCATCGTCGGCTGCAGAAACCGCTGATTTCACTCGCCTGACGACATCTGGATAGAATCGTTTTGAAGCAAGAGCCTTGATGGCATACTGCGCAGTGCCGCCTTGGTGACGAATGTTTCGGATCAGAAAATCTAAGGCATCGGCGTGGCGACTGACACCCAACGTCACAAACAAAGCCTCTTGAAAATCACCACCTGCCTGCTGAGCTTTTGCAGTCACGAAAGCGACTCCTTCAGCCGATCCGAATTCTGTCAGACTGGCCGCCGCTTCGATACACAGTCGATCTGATTCCAGATAGCTGGCGACAAAATCCAGACTGTTCACATCATTCCGCAGCAAACTGCGAAAACACTCTTCGACGACATCTGGACTATTCGAATCTTGCAGAATCGCGATCTTCATCACAGCCGCACTGCCCGGGTGCCCCAATTGCCCAATGGCTGCAGCCGCATGAATTCGCGCAGACACTGTTTTATCGAACAACAGATCGATCAGCTTCATCAGTGTTTCATGCGGTGAAGCCAGTTGACTGGAAACTAATGCGAACGCATGAGCTCCTCGAAGGTTACAGGCTGTCTCCTGATTTTCAGGCCACGCTGGTTCCCATTGCACGTACTGCAATCCAGTGGAATAGAAATCGGGATCGTCGTACTGCAGAGCATGCAACGATTCGACCAAAGGCAACTTCGCCCGACAATTTTTGTCTTCAATAGATTGATGGCCATCTTCGGGCAACACCAACAGACGCTGATATGCATCCAGCAACAACCGCACGTCGACGTTTAGTTCTCGTTCTCGAACCAAGATAGCGGCCTGCTCGACAACCAAACTGAGCTTCGATTGCAGAGCAGATTCCACCGCAGCAAACAGATCTTTTGTGGTCGAACTGTCGGCTGCCGTCTTCAGGTCAGTGAGAAGCTTTGTTGCCGGGTCGATCCTGCCTGCCATGAATTTCACCTGAGAACACCGACCAGCGGCACCCCGAAAAGTGGTTATCGAGATCGACCCGTTTTCTTCTTCGCCTGTTCATGCAATTCAACCGGCACATGCTTGATCAATTGCTCAATCACATCGTCTGTCGAAATCCCCTGACTATCCGCCTTGAACGTCGTCATAATGCGATGACGTAAGACAGGCTTAGCGACATACTTGATGTCATCCGTGGTCACATGGAAGCGACCTTCCAGCAGTGCTCGGGCACGCGCTCCTAAAATCAGATACTGGCCGGCTCGAGGACCAGCACCCCAGCTGACAAGTTCTTTAACAAAACTAGGAGCTTCGCCTTCATCTGGCCGAGTTGCCCGCACGAGATCTCGAGCGTAGATAAAGTTGTATTCTGCACAGGGAACTTTTCGAACCACTTCCTGCAAAGCCTGTATCTGCTTGCCCGTCAATATGGGTTTCAATTCTGGCTTTTCGTTGCCGGTCGTCTGTTTCAGAATCCGAAGTTCTTCCGCCGCGGTAGGATACTTCACAAGCACGTTGAACATAAAGCGGTCCAACTGAGCTTCCGGCAAAGGATAGGTGCCTTCTTGCTCGATCGGGTTTTGAGTGGCCAACGTAAAGAACGGATTGGGAAGTTCGTAAGTCGTCGACCCCACGGTCACGTGTCGTTCTTGCATGGCTTCTAATAGCGCCGCCTGAGTCTTCGGTGGCGTTCGGTTGATTTCGTCTGCCAACAATACGTTAGTGAACAGTGGCCCTTTGATAAATTGAAACGTTTTGCGGCCCGTTTCAATGTCATCCTGAAGTACGTCTGTGCCGGTGATGTCAGAAGGCATCAGGTCGGGAGTAAACTGAATGCGACGGAAGTCCAACTGGAGAATGCGGCTAATCGTGCTGCACAACAAAGTCTTTGCTAAACCGGGGACTCCCACCAGCAGACAATGACCTCGGCAAAACATGGCGATCAAAAGTTCATCAACAACTTCATCTTGGCCCACGATGACCTTGCCGATTTCCTGCCTCATTCTTTGGTAAGCGACAGACAATCCTTTAATTGCCTGTTCTTCCAGTTGTTCAGAGGAAATGTGATCACCAGTTTGGTTAGGCTGTTGGGTCATGGTCTAAAAAACGCCGTATGACAAAGCTGCGGGTGGATTGGACTGGATGCACATTGGACCGTGTCAGACTGGCAAAGAAAAGCCAAGACGCGAATTCCAAGCCCCTTACTCAACAGCCAATTCCAACAAGCCCTAAAAACGCTTAGTCACTGGCCCGGCCGAAACCAGCGATTCCCGTTCCGTAACCCGAAAGGCAGACGCCATGAGCGATGTTCGTTATCTGATTTTCGATGTTGAAACAGTCGGTGATGGTGACCTGATTCGCCGAGTCCGGTACCCGGACAACGACGGTATGTCCGATCGAGAAGCGATCGAACAATATCAAGCCGATCTGCTCGAACAGACCGGGCGAGATGTGCTTCCAGCCACCAGCGTGCTGCCTGTTTCTGTCGCTGTCGGAAAAGTGACGGCCGATTATCGGCTGACGAACCTTGCTGTCTTGGACGCTCCACATTTTCGTCCAGAACAGATTGTTCGCGGGTTTTGGAAGGGCTGGGCGCACTACGATCGGCCAACTTTGGTGACGTTTAACGGTCGAGGCTACGACCTACCAGTTTTGGAATTCGGAGCCTTTCGATACGGCATCAGTGTGCCCGCTTGGTTCAATGTGGAATCACGAACGTACGAGCAGTCGCGAAATCGCTACAACATCGATCGACACATCGACCTGCAAGACTTCTTTTCTAACTTCAGTGCTGTACGAGTGAACGGAGGACTTAACCTCATCTCTAACTTGATCGACAAGCCTGGCAAATCGGGTGTCGATGGATCTCAAGTGCAAGGACTTTGGTGGGACGGGCACGCTGATAAAATTAACGATTACTGCCGCTGCGATGTCCTGGACACATACTTCGTTTTTCTACGTAGCCGAGTTCTCATCGGACGCTTGTCACTGGAAGATGAACAAGCTTTAACCAATGACACTCGGCAAATGCTAGAAGCACAAGCCGATGATCACCCCGCATACGAACACTACTTGTCGTACTGGGACAAACGCTTGGAACAACAGCAGGCCAGAGCTGAAGCCGAAAAGCTGGCTCAAGAAGCGGCCACCAAGCAAGAGTCTGAAGACACCAAAGAAGCCGAAGACGAAACACGGCCAACGGCTTCAGCACCACAGCCAGAAGCTGACACTGCGACAACAGCGACAACGGCTGAAAACACGGTCACACCGAATCGCGACGACAGTGTTGCCAATCAGTCACCGTCGTAGCCAGTAGCCAGTAGCGAAAAGTCAACTGCAGTCGGGCCCATTGTGGTTCTCAGACACAACGACTGAGCTCAAAGAAGCCGACAATAACAGCGACCGCACAAGGGCAGCAAATCACTGTCGTTTTACTGACTTGGGTCGCCAACGATCTTGGTTGAATTGGGATCTGCTGGTGGAGTAAAAACTCGACCGGCTGTCACAGGGACCGCGGTGGTCAGATTTTCGGCACCTGAAATTCCCAAACTGGCTTTCTGCATCAGATCCGTTTCCATTTCGGCGATCCAATTGCGAAGTTCACTGGCGTATTCCTGAGACCTTTCGCTCAACACCAATTCACGTAGAAACGCGGCAGCCCCGTCATCTGCTAATTCAGCATCTTCGGCCGACTGAAAACGCTTTTCCGCATCGGGATGCATCATCTTTCGCAACAATGTAATCAGACGTTCGCTGTGAGGAAACGTTTCAATCGGCAGCATCGCAGGCAAGCGGACCAGCACGGTTGCCTTTGCTGCAGTGAGATCTCGATAGTTAAGATTTGCAAACGGCTTTGAACCTGTCAGCAATTCCAAAAGCATGTATCCAAGACTGGCGATGTCAGACTGAGCAGTCGCCCGATTTCCAGCCAACACTTCAGGAGCAGCATACTCCAAAGTACACGGCTGACCTTCCGGAGGACGGGCCGTCCAATAAGCAGACCCGATATCGATCAACTTAACTTGCCCGGTCCGCTTCACCATCACGTTCGACGGCTTTAGGTCGCAGTGAATAATATCCTGGCGATGTAAAGCCGAAACCCCTGCAAGACATTCTCGAATAATGGCAACCGCCATGCCTGGTTGGAGACGGCAGGCGACTTCACCGGTGGTCACAATTTCGTCGTTTAGCTTTTGCCACCGACCTAATGTGACCGCATCTTGTACGATGTCCAAAGTGTCCCGACGAAGAATGTGTAGCAAATCGAACCCGTCGATCCACTCCATTTCCAAGTAGTAAATTCCATCGTTTTCGATCACCGTATGAACGTCAACAAGATGGTCGTCTTGAATCCGTGCCACCATGGACGCCACTTCTGTCATCCGCAGCATCTCTGTCTCGTAATTTTCGACAGCTTTAAACTGATGCGGCGAAAAGAACTTCAATGCCACGGGGATCGAAAAATTGCCCGCTCCACGCCGTTCAGCCAGCAGCACGGTTCCCTGGCCCCCTGTCCCCAATGTCTTGAGAAAGGGGCGATCCGTCATCCATCCGATGCTGCCCGCACCAAGAATTCGCGCGAATCCATCAATGCGTTTCAGCAAATTTTCAGGCAGCACGGACGCGTGTGGTTCGGAAGAAGAATTCGACACTTCAGGCAATCTGCAACAGAACCAAGGAAACAACGTTGCACAGAAAACAGGTTCAATCAAAGCAAAAATAGACTCCGAGCACCCTTAGTCTAGATAAATTCTCCACCAACCGGCGTGGAATCCCCGCATTCTCACATCGGACGATCGCTCGTGTCGACGCAGCCATTATTGACAACATGTTGGGGGAAGTCGTGGTCTTTTTGCCACAGCTGAAACGATTCCAGAATGGAAACAGTCCCACAGAATTAATACAAAACGCCCACATTCCCCATAATAACATCGAAATTTAAAACGAAACCCGCTCCGCGATGGTGACTCTGCGCAACAATTGCAACATGTCCTACCAAACACGATCCCAATCCAACTCAGCTTCAAAAAGCCGCATGATGAATACCCGATTTGCAATCATTCTTTGTCTGACCGTTTCCGGCTCGATCGCAGCCGCCGATTGTTGCAGTCCCGCGAAAGCATGCCGAAGCGTCTGCCAACCAACGGCCGTCACTTGTGGTTCGGTCAGCCATAAAGCTTCTGGCCCAACAACAAAATGGTTCAAAGCCAAAGATGGCACGATCCGTGAAGTAATGACTCACTGGGAAGCTCTTCACCGTGCTGTCGAAGCTGATCACATGGAAGAAGAACTGACCGCCGTTAAGTCAGAGCTGGAAGCAAGCGCCAGCCAATTGACGGCCATGAAAAGTGAGATGGAAGCTAAGATGGCTGCCATGCAACAACAGCTGGCAAGCATGCAGGCAAAACTTGCTGATCGAGATCAGCAGTTGGCTCAGTTGAAGAAAGCCAGAAACCAACAGCTGGCGAAAGTGAAAAACGAAAGCCAAAAGCAACTCAAGGCGATGAAGCAAGAACTGGCAAATCAGTCAGATGAAACAAAGTCGATGATCGAAGCGAACAAAAAACTGAATTCAAAAGTTGCCGCTTTAGAAGCTTCGAAAACCAAGGATGCTCAAGCATTGAAAGCTTCTCGCAAACGTATCCAAGCCATGGAACAGCGAGCCGTCGAAGCAAAGAAGGCTGAAGTCGCCAAGAACAAGAAAGAACAGAGCAAAAAAGAGCAGAACAAAAACAAAGGAAAAAACAGAAAGAAGAATAAGAAGCCCGAAGCAAATGAAGAACAACAACAGGACGAAGCCGCAACCGAACAGGTTGCCGATGAAAGTGCTGACGAAGTGGCAGAACAATAAGCCATTCGTTCTGCTGCCAGACTCAACCATCTGGAAGCCCAGTCAACACAACGGCGTTTGCTATATCATCAAGCAAACGCCGTTTTTTTGTGCGCTCAAAAAACAGGACCAATAACACAGCAAAGAGAGTGGGCGTCTGAAACTAGACGCCTCGACGGTCGCCAAACTTCTGAATGTGCAGTCGAGTCGAAAACGAAAAGCCCGATTGATCGGCCGCTTCACGCACCCAATCTGTTTTTGCAGCCAGTTCTTCGGCCGTACGAGCTTGAGGCATCAGCCAGACACTTTCAGCCGAAATGGCTGGAAATTCTTCAAGGTAGGCGACCACGTCATCAACGTCAGCCTGCTGATCAATCACAAACTTCAGAATGGCGCTGTAGCGACCAAACAATGATTCAATGACGGCAGGTTGGTGACGAGTTTCTTCGTGACGGATCGACCACACAGCATCATCTGGAGTTGAATTGCGGCGCTTGGGACTGATGGCCATCAGATCACATTCCACCGAACGATCGACTGTTCCCGCTGTCTCGATCGTGATCACTTTGTCGTTCTGCCGGCAAAGTTCTGTAAGCTCAGTCAGTGCGGGAGCCAACATGGGTTCTCCGCCTGTGATCACTACGTGCCCCGCTGTCGACGCCGAAATCAGTTGGCCCAGTTCTTCGAGACCTTGCTGAGTACCTTCAGGGTTCCAAGAGGCATACGGAGTATCACAGAACGAACAGCGCAGATTGCAACCCGACGTTCGAATGAACAGCGAATCGGTTTTCGCGTAAGGACCTTCACCTTGGAAGGATTCATAAACTTCAGAAATGAACACAGCAGTTAAAACCGATCACGAACCAGCGTAACGAATAGGATCTTCGGCTCCGGCTTCCCCGAAACCTTTTAAGCGAAGCTGACACGAATCACACTCACCACAGCTGACACCATCTGGGGATGGGTCGTAGCAACTATGAGTCAATCCGTAGTCGACAGAAAGATCAAGACCTTTGCGAATAATGTCGGCCTTCGTCAACGAAACCAATGGCATGTGAATTTTGATTCGTTGCCCTTCAACCCCCATCTTGGTGGCCAAGTTCGCCATGTCTTCAAACGCCGTGATGAATTCAGGTCGACAATCGGGGTAGCCGCTGTAATCAACCGCATTGACTCCGATAAAAATGTCGGTCGCTCCAATTGATTCCGCAAGCCCCAATCCAACAGAAAGAAAAATCGTGTTACGAGCTGGCACGTAGGTGACCGGAATGCCATCACCCATTTCATCGTCTGTGCGGCCATGAGGCACATCGATGTCGTTGACCAAAGCGGTGCCCTGAAAGATCGATGTGGCCACTGGAAAAACCACGTGACTGGCCGCTGAATTTGCTTCACAAACTTTTTTTGCAGACTGAAGTTCGAACCGGTGCCGCTGTCCGTAGTCGAACGATAGCCCATGGATTTCGAAGCCCTGATCCTTCACAATTGCCATCACTGTTGCGGAATCGAGGCCTCCGCTTACTAAAACAACGGCTTTCTTTTGCTGTGACATGATTTTTCGCTCAGATTTCCTGCGAACGATTTCTGTTTTCCGAGTGTCGCTAAGAAGATAGAATACAAACTGTGACACGACGACAAAGCGAGCCCTGCTTTTTAAAAAAGCACACCTTCCCCTGCATCTGGAGAAAACCACTTGGGTGATCCCAAACGTGACGAACTAAAAGTTGCCAACCAAGACGCCATTTTGGTCGGAGTCTTCGATCCCGGCGAAACCACCGACCGAGAAGGCGTGCTGGATGAATTGAAGGGTCTCGTAAAAACCGCCGGTGTCAACGTGGTGGGCGAAATCGTTCAGTTTCGAGACACACCGCATCCAGCTCATTGCCTCGGCACCGGCAAGCTGGAAGAACTGAAAATGCTGGTCGAACACACGGGAGCCGAAATGGTGGTGTTCGACAACAACCTGACTCCGTCTCAGGGGCGATCGCTGGAACAAGCCGTCGAAAAGCCAATCGTCGATCGCAGCGAAGTCATTCTGGATATCTTTGCCACCCACGCGCAAACTCACGAAGCGATGTTGCAGGTGGAACTGGCTCAGTTGATGTACTTCCGGACTCGACTCAAACGCATGTGGACTCACTTGGAACGCATCGCCGGAGGAATCGGAGCCGGTCGTGGACCGGGTGAAAAACAGTTAGAAACAGACCGTCGCTTGATCGACAAACGCATTTCGGACTTACGCAGCAAACTCAAGCACGTTGAAAATCGACGAGAACGCACAGTGTCTCAACGAAGAAGCGAGCAAACAGTTTCCCTCGTTGGCTACACCAACGCCGGTAAAAGCACTTTGATGCGAGCACTCACCGGTGCCGATGTGCTGGTTGAAGACAAACTGTTCGCGACCTTAGATACGCGAACACGTCGTTGGAACGTTCCCAACTACAACGAAGTTCTCCTCAGCGACACAGTCGGATTCGTTCGCAACCTGCCTCACCATTTAGTCGCATCATTCCGGTCAACTTTAGAAGAAGCTCGACACGCCGACCTACTGCTGCATGTGGTCGACGCCAGCAATCCAGAAGCCGAAAAACAGATTCACACGTGCTATCAAGTACTGGAAGAAATTGGAGTCGACTGTTCAAACGTTGTTCTTATTCTGAACAAGGCCGATCAGATTGAAGATCGCAGTTTCATCGACGTGCTACGTCGCCACTATGACGACACCATCACCATTAGTGCCGCCACCGGCCAAGGCATCGACAAGCTATCCAACTTAGTTGCCGAACGTCTTTCCGGAGGCTTCGTTCTTGCTGACATTCAAACCAGCGTCAGTAACGGCAAGCTACTGTCATGGCTGAATCAGCACGCCGAAGAATTGGAACGCAGTTACGAAGACGACGGTTCGGTTGTGAGATTTAAAGTCCGCATGGCCAAGCATTTGGCCAATGACATCGACCACAACCTAGCCGTCGTGAACATTCTGCAGCCCGTCGCATCGTAACAAGATATCTGTAGCCGTCGCCAAACGACATCTCTGCAGCCGGGCTCTGTGAACCCAAACCGTCTCACAGAGTCCGACTTCAGAAGGTTAAACCGCGCCCCAAAGATGTTCGCAAAAGAACAATCTCCCATCATGAGCCTTCCCTTTTTTCAAATCGATTCCTTCACGTCAGAAGCATTCAGTGGTAATCCAGCAGCCGTAATTCTGCTCGACAAACAACGTTCTAACGAATGGCTGCAATTGGTGGCCATGGAAAACAACCTGTCGGAAACAGCATTTGTGCTACCCAGTACAAACGCACAAACGTGGCCACTGAGATGGTTCACCCCGACAATCGAAGTCGACCTGTGTGGCCACGCCACTTTGGCGGCAGCTCATGCCTTGTGGGAATCAGAAACTGTCCCATGCGACCAACCCATTCTCTTTGAAACTCGCAGTGGTCCGCTGACGGTGAAGAAGCTCGGCAACCACATTCAGATGGACTTCCCCATCACGCCGGTTACCAAGACTGCAGCCCCGAAAGGCCTCATCGAAAGCCTGCAAATCAACGGTCAGCGACCCAGCATCACCGAAGTACTCAAATCTGCATTCGACTACATGGTCGTCGTCCATGACGAAGCCACTGTCCGCAACTTGACCGTCGACTTCCGCCAACTGGCCCAAGTCGATGCCCGAGGAGCTATCGTGACGGCGATTGCAGATCCCACATCCGACTATGATTTCGTTTCCCGGTTCTTCGGCCCGGCCGCTGGAGTCGACGAAGACCCCGTCACCGGTTCTGCTCATTGCGCGCTCATCGATTACTTCAGTCAAAAGCGAAAGCGAAATCAGCTGACGGGTTACCAAGCGTCTGCCCGAGGCGGCATCGTTGAAGTCGAAAAACGAGATGACCGAGCCATTCTGTCGGGCGAAGCTGTTACCGTGATTCGTGGCCAGCTATTCACGCCGCCTCGCCCCGACTTTGCAGCTTAAATCATTCAACAACAATCGTCTGACCACCTTCTCCCGACGCAATTCCGAAGACAATATATTCCGCTTCGCTGGCTCCGACATTGGTCATCTGATGTACTTCTCGTACGCCCACAATGACCGTGTCTCCTGCTGACACCTGAACGGTTTTTGTCTCAACTGTCATCTCTACCGTTCCTTTCAACAGCACGAAAACTTCCTGCATATCTTCGTGGTAGTGCCTTTGAAAGCTGTGCCCCGCAGGCAACTTGGCCCAGTTCACCATTTGCACTTGGCCCGCTTGCAAATCGGCTGCCGTCGCGATGACTCGCTTTAGCACTCCCGGATTCTTGGGGTCTTCATGAGAGGCCGGTACGTAATCGGTATTGTCACTGGGGATAAATTTCATATCGAATCAGATTCAGCATTAAAAGGGCTGTCAATTGTAGCTTGCCATCGCAGTTCAAGACGGGAATCATAGAGTGGAACAAGCCAACAGCGAAAGAGTCCGCTTGCCCATCAATTCACTTCACGCATGACGCCGGTTCAGCAGCCTAGAACTTAGAAAATGAATTCCATGCCTGCGGGAAAAACGATTGTCGGTGCCGGCGAAATTCTGTGGGACGTGTACCCCGATGGCCCACGGTTCGGCGGAGCTCCCGCAAACTTTGCTGGCACTTCCGCAGCTTTGGCATCAAATGATGATCAAATTTTCATCGTCAGTGCCGTAGGGTCAGACCCGCTTGGCAACGACGCTTTAGAAGCTCTGGCCGGCAATCACGTTCAAACCAAGGCCGTGCAGCAAAACAAATCCGAAACCGGAAACGTCCAAGTCACCTTGAATTCTGCCGGAGTCGCCACCTACGAATTTGCAACCAACAGTGCGTGGGATCATCTTGTTTGGAACGATCAACTGGCGGACTTAGCCCATGCCTGCGACGCGGTTTGCTTTGGAACCTTGGGGCAACGATCACCCGCAAGTCGGGCCGTACTTCAAAAGTTCGTGGCCGCCACTTCAATCAGTGCTCTGCGAGTTCTCGACATCAATCTTCGAGATCCTTTCTGGGATGCCGACTGCATTTTGCAATCACTCGAATTGGCAAATGTTCTGAAAATGAACGAAGACGAACTCCCAGTGATTGCGGACATGATCAGTCAATCCGGCACACCAGAACAACAACTGGAAGAAATTGCACAACGCTATTCTCTATCGACGGTCGCGTTGACCAAAGGGCCAGAAGGAGCCACCGTCTGGCAGAATGGTCACATCCACAACCAGCCCGCAATGGCAACGGAAGTCGTTAGCACAGTCGGAGCGGGCGATGCATTCACCGCGGCATTAGTTCGAGGCCTGCTGGATCAAATAAGCATCCAAGACACGGTTCGTTCCGCGATCAAGACTGCGTCTGATGTTTGTGCGAGCCCAGATTCGATTCTAAACAGGGCTTAACCAAGCCCGAACGAAGATCATCAGCCTCGTGGAAATCAATCACAGGCGTCTCATGATGAAAGTGCGTTTTTGTCTCCACTGAAAACACAGTGAGCACCGAGATTCGAGACGCGCTGTTTTCTGTGTCACTGTTTTCTGGGGCGACGGCCTAAATGGGAGATGAAAGAGAACACCTTGCTCTTCACCGACGGCCAAACTGGCCGTCCGACCCTACGAATCAACGCCAAAGTACTCGTTAATAAACTGTTGCCGCGGACCATCGTATTGAACGTACTGCACTAACGCGTAGAGTTTTTTTTGGTCTCGAAGCAGCTTCTGAGATCTCATTTCGTCGTCCGCCAGAACTTCCGGCAGCGGACCATTGACGCGCACGTCGCTCAAATCGATTTCGTCTTCGATCACGCCGTGGCGTTGCAGCATCGCTAATGCTGTTTCGACTCGACGATCACTTCGCTGGCGATCGCACAGGCGTTCTCGCAACCAATCGATTCCGAAGGCTCGAATCTTTTCGCCGTCGTTCTTGAGGTGGCCATAAACTCGCTGGTAAAAATCAGCGTCCGGGTTGCTCCAACGAAGGAACTCCATCTGAGTATTAAGATCTCGCTGGTCGTACAGCAGCACACATTCTGAAGGCTTGCCATCGCGACCAGCTCGGCCAACTTCCTGATAATACGATTCCATCGAACCCGGAACGTCAGCGTGAACCACAAAGCGGATATTGTCTTTGTCGACTCCCATACCAAACGCATTCGTCGCCAAAACCAAGGGGCAACGTCCTTGCATAAAGTCTTCTTGAATCGAACGACGACTGCGACGATCTAAGTCGCCGTGGTAACAAATGTGATCCACGCCTTCCTGTCGTAATCGCTCGCTAAATTCTTCCAAAGTTCTAATCAGAGTAAAGTAAATGATGCCGCTGCCGACGTTGTCAGGATCTTTAGGATCTTCGAACCAGTCTGTCACCACTTGCTGCATGGCGTCCTGCTTTTCATCGGCGTCCCATACGTCGATGACACGCAGTTCAAGATTCGGCCGATCAATGCCTTCGTGAAACAAACGAGCCTCGTCGGGCTGCAGCCCCAATTGTTTGACAATATCTGTCTGCACATCCGGAGTCGCCGTGGCCGTTAAGGCAATCGTCGTAGGGTTGCCCATCAGTTTGCGAAGTTCGGCCAGTCGAGTGTAGTCGGGGCGGAAATCATGGCCCCATTCGCTGATACAATGAGCCTCATCAACGGCCAACAACTTCACAGTTCGTTTCGCCAGCACATCCAGAAATTCCTGCTTACGAAAGCGTTCCGGAGTCACATACAGCAGCGAAAACCGGCCTTCGGCGACAGCTTCATACCGAGTATTCCGTTCATGCTTTCTCAACGACGAATTGATAAATGTGGCGTTGATCCCTTTGTCTTGCAAAGCATCCACTTGGTCCTTCATCAAGGCGATCAGCGGAGACAGCACCAACGTGATTCCCGGCCGATCGGAGTCTGCCGGGTCTGCGTTCCGAGCCAGCAACAGCGCAGGAATTTGGAAGCAAAGCGATTTGCCCATCCCTGTCGGCATGATGACCAACGCATGCCGATCATCCAGCACATGCTGAATGATTTCCTGCTGAGGTCCTCGGAACGAGTCGTGACCAAAATACGCTGAAAGAATGTCGGCTGAAGTCTTCATGCGCGAAGCATAGCGAAGCTGCCCGCTGTGTTCCCAACCCGTTTTAAAACTGAACGACTGATTCTCAAATTGAGAGCATCCCGTCAAAGCTTTTCACTGAGATACGAGGGCAACAGAATCTGGCGCAAAAACTGCGAAGAGCACAGGGATCAGATTCGGCCGATACGTCTAGCTACCTTGGTCGAAATCCAATGATCTCTGTAAACTCTGAGGCCTTGCACGAGACTTCTGTTCTGAATTTCAACCGCCCCATTCGACTTTTGGCTTGGAATGGGTCTGCCTTGGCTGCGTACTTTGAAGCGATTCCACTTCATTCACCAAGGCCGTTGTTTCTTCACTGGTGATGGCGACGGAAATCGCAAACTGAAGCGTCACAGATTCTTCAGATGCTAAATTTACGACTCGACCGTGTTGCCGTTCTACGCTTCGCAAGTTGGGAAATCCGGTCGCCGGTTCGATGCCCGTACAGTAGCCGTCGGCTTCCGCTTGAGTATTCTTCCAGACAGACAGATACGGCAACGTCTTCGTATCAAATCGCAACGACACCGCTTTGTCTGCTGCCGAGTTATGTAGCACGGCTAAGCTGCGACCATCGGCAGCCGCGATCGGCTTCGAAAAGTAAACCTGCTCCGCATATCCCACTTCAGGTTCGCCATAGGTTTCCCAATTGGGCAATCCTTCGACGGCTCGAGCATCACGAGGGGCCACTTCTGTTGCCGCAATGTAAACCTTTGAATCACCTTCCAGAAACGGACGCCCCACATTGCAGTGGTACAGCATTTCCACTTCGGCACTGGCTGACGCTAGGTTTTGAACCGTGTCTTCGACTTCAAAGCTGTTGCTATCAACCCACGTGGTTAGCTTAGAAGTGAGTCTCAGGTGTCCTCCAAAAACGCTGGCTTCGTCCACGATTCCTGTCACCGTGATTCGGCCGTCATCAGAAACTTCTACGCTGACATCATGAGCCGGCAAGTTGGCCACTTGTCCGTGCACCGGTAGAAACTGTTCAAACACAACATTGCCATCAGCATCTTTGATGATGTCCGTTCCCGGAGCACCATTCCACCCCAACCCGCAGCGACACAGCAATTCGTTGAACCCATCCAGCCACCCGATACCGCCTCGTCGGTTCTGATCAACAAACGCCGGATTCACAGGACGTTGCACGGGAGACTTCCATCCCAAAGGCAGTCCAGCAACCTCGGCTTTCCAGATCCCCATGCCTCGAGTTGGCAAAATTGCCAGCTTGCTGCAGCCGTTATCCAACCAGACCACATCGACACCTTCTGACAGCCCACCATGCATTCTTTGCATGCGAACAGACCAGTCCGACGATGCTCCAACAGTTGTGGATTCCGCATTGATGACCGTTTTCAGGTCATGAATGCCATCGTCAGTGTTAAGAAGTTGAAACTGGCCACTCATTGCGAAAGCTCCCGCTTTTCCGTTTCAGTGAGAACGTCCAAGGCCTGCCCGACCTCGGTGAATCTCGCTTGATGATGAAAACTCATGAAATTCGGCCAGACTCAGGTCGCCTGACGCGTTCGGATTACTAAAACACATCGCAGTCAGCCCAGCTTGCATTTCTTTGGCAATCTGGCTGCAATTCAGGTCTGTCACCGTTTTCAAACCCTTATCCAAGGCTAACAAATCTATGAACTTTCGACGAATCGCTTTCACGTTTGCATCCGTCGCTTTTGCGGCCATGCCGGTTGCCAACGCAGCCGATCTCGACCTGGGTTTAAAGAAAATGTATCAGGCTCGCGTCGTCGCGGAAGGCCTAAACAACCCCTCTTCTGTTACGTTCAGCCCTGCTGGATTGCTCACTGTTTGCGATTCTGCCAACGGCCAAGTTGTAACAATCACTGACGGAAAAGTGACTCCGTACATCACGGGCTTCCAAACAGAATATTGGAAGGTCGATGCTGAAACCGGAGCCAAACGGTTCAAACTGGGTCCTCTCTCATCGGTCTGGGTGAATGAAAAAACACTGGCTGTCACCAACGCCGGACTTGGCGATGGGGCAGAAAATTTGCTGATGTTTGATTCAGCTGGAACCGCATCAGACGGAACTGCCACAAATTCTGTGGGCCCAACATCAGACGACGCCAAAGACAAAGGCGAAGGCAATCTGACTGGCTTAAGCCTTTCGGAAGATGGCAGCACAATCTTTGTTGCTGGCCAAGGTACTGACGCAAAAACATGGGTTCTCTCCGTTGACGTCGCCTCAAAGAAACTGGCTGGTCTGGCTTCTGCCGATGACGCTGGCATCGCAGTGAATTCTCCCATGGCCACTTTGCCAATGAACAAGACCAACTTGCTTGTTCTGTATTCCGGAGCCGGCGGTAAAGACGACGGCCTGATCGTTCAATGGAATACCAAGACCGGCAAGATGGTCAACAAGTGGACTCTGCCAGGCCTGACTGACCCAATGGGCATGGCCTTCATTCCGGGTACAAAATCACTTGCTGTCGTCGACAACAACTGGGCCCTGACCAGCGTTCAGGCTGGACGTCTGGCGCGAGTCAACTTGCCTCGCAAAGACAACGACAGCGGCGAAGCCAAAGTTCGAATCATCGCAGACAAATTGCAAGGTCCTGTCAGCTGTGCATTCGGCCCCGATGGCGATCTCTATATTGCTCAACTGGGTGCAGAATTTGATCAAGGCAAAGGCCAAATCATTGCCGTGTCTGGTATCAAAGCTTGGCCAAAGAAGACCAACTAAGCTGTTGAAATCGCTGACGCCGGAATCAGATTTTCGGCGAACCACAACAGTCAGCACAGGCAACGGTGACGTTTCGTAAGAAGAAAGTCACCCGCCTGTGTTGTCATCTTGTGGCAATCAAATGGCCGTCACCGACAAGACGTGTCATTTTAGATCAAGCGATACACAGACGTTTATCAAAGACCCAAGGTCTTCATCAGCGGCCAAGCTTAACGGCCGTCACAGTCATCTGAATTGATCGATACATGGCTCGGCAGCCCACCGAAATCCGTAGCCCCGCAGTGCATTTTCCGCCTCCCTTTTTATTCGTAGTAGGGATCGCAGCAGCCTCGGCAATGCAACAATTTTTCGCCGTGCAACTTGGTGAAATTGTGCCCGCCCAAACCATCGTCAGTTGGGTCCTGATCATTTCAGGAATCGGCTTGATGAACTGGGGCCTGTTTACGTTTCGGCGAGCTCGCACTGCCATCTACCCCAACCAGCCTGCTCGCCAATTGGTCGCTAACGGGCCCTACCGATTCAGCCGCAACCCAATGTACGTTGGCCTCGCGATGATGACCGTTGGCATCGGACTGCTGGCAGACAATATCTGGATGCTTATCTTCCTTCCAATCACTTTGACCGTTCTATGGAAGCTTGTCATCCAAAAAGAAGAACAATACTTGCGGTCTGAATTTGGTTCGGTCTACGAAAAGTATCAGCAGCAAGTTCGACGATGGATCTAAACCTCACGTTGACAGATATCTGCTGACCATTTCAACATCATCGCCACTTTAGGTCGAAGCGGGCTGTATTGAATCTTTCCCTGCCTCAGCCGCCTCGCCAATTCGTCTTAGCATTCCGGCAAAGATAAACTGGTGCAAAGGCCAAATGGAATACCAGTAGCACAGGCCAAACAGCCCAACGGGGTCGAACATCGCCGTTTGAGTAATCTCGCAGCCACTCGACTTTTTACTCACGGTAAATTCCAACCATGCTCGACCGGGCAACCGCATTTCGGCATACAGACGAAGTTGATTGGGAGCATCAATTTTTTCAACTCGCCAGCAGTCCAACGTGTCACCGACGTTGAGTTCCACGGGCATCCTTCGTCCGCGACGAAGACCGGGCCCTCCCACCAGCAAGTCCAGAAACCCACGGATCTTCCAAAGAAAGTTTCCGTAGTACCAACCGGTCTTGCCACCGATCCGTTGGATCGGAGCAAACGCTTGTTCAGAAGTAAGCTTGACTTCGATGGTTCGGCAATCCACCAATCGATTGCCAAACTGTTCTCCACCAAATCGGCGAGGTGCTTCAGACGACGACACCGCGTCTTGCCATCGCGTCGTTGCAAATTCCTGATCTTCCTTCGACGTCGCTCGCTGAATTGCAGACTGCAGCGACATCGGTTTCACGGGAAACGCTATCAAAGCAGATTGATCATTCACGACCGTCGGATTCTTCATGCTTTCCACTAGCTTGCGGCCAATGGTGGCATAAACCGGAGTCACCAATCCCAGCCATCGACTGGACAATCCGGCTGAAAGAAAGGGCAATGGAATCATCAATCTTCGTAGGCCTCGCTGCTTCGCATACTCTTTCATCAGGTCACCGTAGGAAACCTGATCTGGACCTCCAATTTCGAAGACTCGACTCTCGTTTTCGCTGTAATCAAGAGCGGCCGTCAAGTACGCAAGAATGTCTTCGATCGCAATCGGCTGAGCCTTCACAGACACCCACCTTGGGCACGTCATCACAGGCAGCTTCCTTACTAAAGCCCTGATCAATTCGTAAGATAAACTTCCCGATCCAACAATGATGGATGCTCGGAATTCAAGCACCTGAGCACCCGATTGCCGCAGCACGCGTCCCACTTCCTGCCGGCTGCGAAGGTGCTTGGAAAGTGACTCGTCGTCATCCCCTAACCCACCCAAATAAATGATTCGACGAACGCCGTTTGCCTTTGCTGCTTCAGCGAAATTTTCAGCCGCCGTGCGATCCTGAGATTCAAAATCTTGACTGCTCCCCATCGAATGAATCAGGTAGTAAGCCGTGTCGATGTCCTTAAGAGCTGCCTGCAAAGTCGCAGGCTTTGTCACATCACCCTGCACAATTTCGATGCCGTCGCCGACTCGGGCTTGAAGGTATTCCGGAGTCCGAGCCATCAGTCGTAGCCCAGCATCGCCCACTGATTCACGCAACATTGGAATCAATCGTCCACCGACATAGCCGGTTCCACCCGTGATCAAAATCTTGCGAGTTGTTGTCATGCGAGCCTATTCTGAAAGCCATCGAAGGCCGGTTTTCAGCCTTTGTTGTTTTGGGTGCAAAGATCAGCACAGTTGTACGGTGTTAGACGATTTCTGTCGCCGCACCACCCCGAGCCAAGATGCTGCAGCAAAACCTGGGGTTCTCGATCGTGAGATGCTAATTCGCGGGAGGCAAAAGATTGAGCACACACACCGGCTCAAAACGCAGAATTGATGCGTTTTCAGTGAAGGCACTCGACTTTTTGTCTCAATGCTGATTCCCGCTGGTGCCACTAATGGCATCAGACCGAAATCCGCCACAGATCACCTGTGTTGAAAAAGCGGACTGGTACAATCGAATCAGTCGATTGGCTCGTGAAATTCACTGGCTGGCCTTCCCCTTCAAAACACCCCGGCGATCTTTCTGATCCCAATTTGCAAAAGGAACCCATTGCATGAGCATGGCCATTACTGCAGTTCACGCACGCGAAATTCTTGATAGCCGCGGCAACCCAACCGTTGAAGTCGACATTCAGGTCGAAGACGGATCAATCGGTCGCGCGGCGGTTCCCAGCGGAGCAAGCACGGGAGCTCACGAAGCTTGCGAATTGCGAGACACGGACGCCAAAGATCGCTACTTGGGCAAAGGCGTTCGCCAAGCTGTTCAAAACGTGAACGAAGAAATTGCCGACGCCATCATCGATCTGGACGTCTGTGATCAGGCCACCATCGACAATGTGATGCTGAAACTCGACGGCACTGAAAACAAGTCTCGTCTGGGTGCAAATGCTATCCTGGCCTGCAGTCTTGCCGCTGCTCACACAGCCGCCAAAGTCAGCTTCCTGCCTTTGTTCCGATACCTCGGCGGAGTTGGAGCCAACTGCTTGCCTGCCCCAATGATGAACATCATCAATGGTGGCGAGCACGCGAACAACGGCATCGACATCCAAGAATTCATGGTCATGCCTCTTGGCTTCGATTCCTTTGGGGAATCTTTGCGAGCTGGCACTGAAGTCTTTCACAACCTGAAAAAAGTTTTGGCAGACAAAGGCCTTTCAACAGCCGTCGGTGACGAAGGTGGATTTGCTCCCGACCTGAAGACCAACCAAGAAGCGATCGAAGTCATCCTGACTGCGATCGAAAATGCGGGCTACACGCCTGGCGACCAAATCAAAATTGCTTTGGATTGTGCTGCCTCTGAATTCCACAAAGACGGCACCTACACGTTGGAAGGCAAGGGAATTGATTCTGACGGCATGTGCGAATTGATGGCATCATGGGTCGACAAATACCCAATTTGCAGCATCGAAGACGGTTTGGACGAAGACGACTGGACTGGCTGGAAGAAGCTAACCGACTCCATCGGTGACAAGTGTCAGCTTGTTGGCGACGACCTATTCGTCACCAATGCGACTCGCTTGAAGCAGGGAATCGACACCGGTGTCGCCAACAGCATCTTGGTGAAGGTCAACCAAATTGGAACTCTGACTGAAACCATCGAAGCCGTCCAACTGGCTTACAAAAATGGCTACACGGCCGTGATGAGTCATCGTTCGGGTGAAACCGAAGACACAACAATCGCAGACCTCGCTGTCGCTTTGGGAACAGGTCAAATTAAGACCGGTTCTGCCAGCCGAACAGACCGAATCTGCAAGTACAACCAGTTGCTTCGCATCGAAGAAATCTTGGGCGACACAGCGACCTTCGGCGGCACGATCTAACAAGAACACCGGCGCTTGACCTGGGTGCCAGCTGACCCGAGTGCCAGCTGACGCTGCTGAAACGAGCGGCATACAAAATCTGAAAGCCCTGCCTGAGACATCTCGGCAGGGCTTTCTTAATGCGCAAAAGTGACCGCAACCGAAACGAGCATGCTGTTTGCAGCTCAACACGACAACAGCATCTCCTCTGTGCTCCCTATGCCTATGCCTGTGACTGTGACTGTGACTGTGACTAAACACTAAACACTGGACACGGACACGGACACGGAACGACGCGATCCACGACGCGGCCAGTCAGATCATTCGGGCTGTGAGGGATGATTGTAGAAAGAAGGGGGATTACATCGCGATCAGCCAAAGCGGATCTCAGCTGGCAACCACCCGATACCGAATTCACTTCATACAGCCGCGTTGCCAGTAAATCATGAGCGAATCCACACCATCACCCCCATTCGAGGCCGCAGACCACAACGTGGATCTGTTAGTTGATGCTGCGCCGGAAGCTCTCCCTCATTCGTGGCTGGTATCTTTATCTTTTTGGGGCACATTGCTGGTCGCAGCTGCAATCTATGCGTCTGTTGCATTGGCTCCAAAGTTCTGTGTTTGGAACCGAGTTCGACTGCAGCAACACCAAAATGCAGAACGATTGGCAACTCTGGAATCGGAAGTTGGCTATTTGGAACGAGTCGAAAAGGCTCTAGCAACTGACCCAGAATTTCGCAGTCGAGCTTCCGGATCCAGTACGAAAACGGATTCCAAGTCAGAACTGATCCCTGTCAGCGGAAACCTGCTATTCGGCAATCATGCTGTCCCCATCGAAACCAGCCCTCAGCTGGCCACCATACCTCTTTATCATTCTTTGGCCGAACTGCTGGCCACCGACCGCTCTCTCAGAACCTCGCTGCTGGCGCTCACCACATTCTTGGCACTGTTCGCCTTCGCTATCTTAAACGATGCCGGAACAGACCTAGTCGTCGCTGGCAAGAACGCTGCACAGTCCACTGTGTCTTGGCCATTTCGACGTTATATGCGGCCAGCAGAAGCGACGCCCCCAAAATCAACTCAGGCAGAAGTAACGCCAGCAGACAATCCTGAACCATCGGCCATAGAAGCGGCAGAGCCATTCAGCGACGATTCTGCCGCACCGCTCAACAACACTCCAGAACCAGTTTGATCGCGTCTGAGAACGCAGCGCCGAGAATCGCGCGGTCTAACCACAAACATCATCACTGGGCTGGCCTAGGTTGGGCCGAACCCAACGAAGCAAACTCCGAATCCAGCATGTCCTTTCGACAGACGATTCCCTCCGCGCATCTCATAATTTTTCCAGCCTCGCGCTGTAGTCACGGCCGCCCAGCCAACACGTCGCACAAAAAAAGGCCGAAGCAAATTGCTTCGGCCTTCTCAATGATCTGTTGCCGGCGAATCTCGAAGTCAGCGACCCTGGCTAAGCGAACGACCTCGGCTAAGTCAGCCGTGTCGTGCAGCTCAAACTAAACCAACCCCATCATGTCCGATGACGGAGACGATTCAGAAGGTTTGTCCTTCTTGGGTTCATCTTCATCAGAAACATGATCCACGAAGCCCTTCAAGTGAATGGCTCGGGTGTGGTGTTGAAGTTTCTTCAGAGCCTTGCTTTCGATCTGTCGAATACGCTCTCGAGTGACCTTAAAGATTCGGCCTGTTTCTTCCAGCGTATAGCTGTAGCCGTCTCCTAAACCGTATCGCAACTTCACGATTTCGCGTTCGCGATAAGTCAAGCTCTTCAGAACGTGATCGATCTTGTCTCGCAGCATCTGCTTGGCGGCTGATTCCGCTGGGCTTTGCTCGTGACTGTCTTCGAGGAATTCCCCAAAGCTGCTGTCTTCACTTTCGCCGACAGGAGTATCCAAACTGATCGGATGCTTCCATGTCTTCATGATCCGTTCAGTTTCTTCGATGCTCATGCCAACCGCTTCAGCCAGCTCTTCGTTGCTGGGTTCGCGACCGGTAGCCTGGCGAATTTCTTCGGCCTTGGCTTTCAGCATCGAGATATTCTGGAACATGTGAACCGGAATACGAATTGTTCGAGCATGGTCAGCGACCGCTCGAGTAATCGCTTGTCGAATCCACCACGTGGCATAAGTGCTGAACTTGTAACCTCGACGGTATTCGTATTTTTCGACCCCACGCATCAGTCCGGCATTGCCTTCCTGAATCAGGTCGAGAAAACTGAGTCCACGGTTTCGATACTTTTTGGCAATCGAAACCACCAGACGCAAGTTACCACCAGATAGTTTTTGCTTGGCGTCCGTCCAGCCGTCCATTCGATTACGAACTTCTCGACAACGCGTCTTGAATTGCTCTGGAGTTTCCAGAACCATTTCGACGTATTCTTCCAGTTCGCTTTCCAGAGACTCGCGTTCTGTTTCTGCGGTCTTCAGACCCTTCAAGCACGCGATCTCTTCTTGAAGCTCTTCGACACGTTCGCCAATTTGAAGCATTCGCTTCATGACGGGCTGCATGCGATGAGTTCGTACACTGAGCTCTTCGCAAAGCGTGGCCATCTTGACTCGACGAGCACAAATCTTTTCGTGGAGCTGATCTTTAAATGGTTCGCCATCTGGCAGCTCGTGCCACATTTTGAACTGCTCTTCATTTTCGGCCATCAAGTGTCGCAAGGTTGCCAGATTGGATTCCATGCGGCCTTCAATTTGTTCTTTGCGCACATCTTCAGTTTCTGAAGTTCGCAAAGTTCGTTCGAAGGGCAATTCTTGACGACTTACTTTTTCGATGATGTCGACGGCAATTCGCAGAGCGAAATCTGATTCCACAACATGTCGACGCATTCGCTTGCGAGTGATTTCAATCTGTTTGGCCAGAAAGATTTCACGATCTCGAGTCAGCAGAGGAATGTTCCCCATCTGAGACAGATACATGCGAATTGGGTCACGAGATGACAAAGCCGAAGTCTCTGCGCCAAGTAAAGCGCGAGCCGCCTTTTCTGCTTGCTCTTCCCGAACCTCTTCTTCAATTGGCTCGGGCTCGAGGGGGATATCGGGGTCTTCGATAAAATCGAATCCCTCGGCATCCATTGCCTTGATCAAATTATCCACCATGGCCGGGTCACCACCCTCATCAGGTAGCCACGCATGTGCCTGCTGCACAGTCACAAAGCCCCGTTCCTTGGCCGTTTCAATGATCGTCTTCATTCCTGAATCCAGACGATGCACGCGAATCCCCTTATTTCTTGTTTCACTCGAGCCAGGCTGGCCCCAAGTTGTTGTGTGCCTGTGACGAGTAGAGGAGCAAAGCCCCTGTTCAGCAAACACGAGTGTCAGTGCCTCCCTGTGAGACACACGTATTCTGGTACTAGATCTAACGTTGAAATCCCCGGGATTTCCCACAACAGATGGTTTCTCATGGAAACAAACCCGTGTGATAGCCAGCATACCGGCGTTTGGAAAAAATCAATCGTTGGCGTTGGGAAAATCCTGATTCCGTGGTTGATGATCGACAATGGTGATCGGCTCTTCATCTCAGAGCTGCCGAGACATTTCAATGACATGCCTTTGGTGATCACTTTCTGCGGTTCAGTAAATCCATCTACTGTGGGCGACGAGAGCGTTCTAAGACCAGCCTTCAAGCAGAGGTGGTCGGTTGGGGTGATGCTCGTGTCGTGTCAATATTATTCGCATGCGCCCGTGAAGGCGTCAACTGATTCCCATTCGCTCTTTACAGCAATTCAACAGAAAGACGATCTTCAGTTGCCAACCAAGACACACTAAAAATTCGTTCACAGAACCGCAAATCCCCTTCGACGCATCACAAAAAGCAGCACCGAAGATTTCGGAAGCTGTTCTCAACTGCAACTGCTATCATGCCAACACCAGTACCGCAGGAGCTGTCAATTTCAAACCAACTTCATTGCACCCTGCCCCGACAGCACGTGTCTTTTCACAATACATATTCTTACACAACGCAAAATCTTGTTCCTCATTGCCATCAGAAACCAGTTTCTGACACCAATGTTTCAATGCACGGCGACGACTTCGTTTTGTTTCGAGCAGCCCAAATCACCAGCTCGACATACCAAGAAGTCCAGTCGACACGAAGAAAACCACAATCCCGAAGCAGATGCACGCAAGTGTGATTGGTTCATCCCTACTGATCGAAGTCAGTTGAAACAGACTTGTCAGTCATTCCCTAAAGACTTCCCCCCACCTGCCACGCAGTGATTCGAAGACTGAAATCCCCATGGCAAAGCCAAAAAAGAAATCCAAAGCGAACGAAGATCCAAACTCTCGGACCATCTGCAGCAATCGCAAAGCTCGCCACGAATACGACGTGCTTGACGAAATCGACTGCGGAGTTCAGCTTTACGGCAGCGAAGTCAAGAGCGTTCGTAACAGCAAGATTTCGATCGAAGAAGCGTACGCGCGAGTCGACGGCAGCGAAGTCTGGCTGGTGAATGCTGATATCGCCGAATACCCCCAAGCATCAGTGTTCAATCACGAACGAAAACGAAAACGAAAGTTGCTGCTGCATCGACGTGAAATTCGGAAATTCGCCGAAGCTGGAGAACAAAAAGGACTCACCTTGGTGCCTCTGTCTGTTTTCCTAAACAGAGGTTTCATCAAAGTCAAAGTGGGGCTTTGTCGAGGACGCAAGCTGCACGACAAACGTGAGAACATGAGAGAGAGAGACCATCAGCGAGATATCGAAGTCGCCATGAAACATCGACGTTAAGCACAGCCTCACTGGCCGGAATGTGTTACTTCTGCACACACTGGCACGCGCATTGCTGCTTTATGTTGCAGATCAACACAGTGATCAGTACAGAACGATGACAACCTGATTGCAAAGCAAGTCTTTCAACGATTTCGCCCTAGCAAAACATGACTTCGACGTGGAATTTCGGCGAAGCTGAACGATCATTCCCTGAACTGTTCTCTGCACATTTTACAATCGAAGGTCGGTAAAACTTACAAACGAGACCGTGAAAGACCGGTGAACGCGTAAGTGAAAGTATCGATCCAAGATTTTTCTTGGCACCAATGGATTGGTCACCAAGATTCAGAACAAATGAGCTGGCAGCCAGCTTGTTTGTCCTAAAAAGTTCACGAACTTGAACGGCAAGGATGCCCTCATGAAGCTTAGCTTTTCAAAGCTTGTTGCACTGCAGCTTTCTGCTTTCCTGCTTCTCTCGTGTCAATCGTCGGCCGACGAATTCCGCTTCGACAATCTCCCCGAAGTTGTCTTGCTGGATTTCACCGCCAGCTACTGTGGCCCATGCCAGCAAATGATCCCTTTGCTGCAAGACATGGAAAAACTTGGCTACCCCATTCGCAAGATCGACTTTGCGGCCAACCCAGATATCAGCAAGCGGATGCGAGTCGAAGTGATCCCTACTTTGATCGTCATGGTCGAAGGAAAAGAGGTGAAGCGGTTCGTTGGCCTGACAGCCGAAAAGACTTTGTGCGATGCCATGAATGTGGCGGCCCGCAAACTTCACGTCGACAGGCAACAAGCCGGAAGTGCTCAAGTGGCAGGCCGCGAACGCACGCCCGTTAATCGCATGGCTTCACCTGATCCCACGCTCGCTCAAACAAATTCAGGCTCATCAGCAAACGACTCGGGAACACGCACAGGCATCGCTGGATTCTTTGATCGATTTACGGCTCCCAAAACTCCAGAGTCGATGGACGACATTGACGTTCGAGCTCAAAGCCCAGAAGAATCCTCAACATCGGCCGAACAAAAATCTGTTCCACATCGAGCCACCGTTCGTGTTCGCCTGATGGATGGAAAAATGCGAGACGTAGGCACGGGCACTGTCATCCATAGTGTGGCCGGGCAGTCTCTGGTTCTCACGTGTGCCCATATCTTCAAAGATGCGGCTGCAGATGCGATTGTTGAAGTCGATATTTTTCAAGGTGACAAAGTTCTGAAGTATCCAGCCACAGTTCTTGGTGGAGACCACAATGCAGATGTGGCATTGATCCAAATCAAGAATTCCAACAGGCTGCCAGCCGCCGAAGTCGCCTTTGATCGCGCCCCATTGGTACCTCGAGAAAGCCTATTCAGCATCGGCTGCAGTAACGGCGATCCTCCGACACGGTTGAAAATGAACGTTGTTGAAGTCAATCGCTTCGAAGGACCATCGACTGTGCTTTGCACGAACGCTCCGACACAAGGACGATCGGGTGGAGGACTTTTTGATGCAGACAATCGACTTGTTGGAGTTTGCAGTGCGGCCGACTACAAGGCTGGAGAAGGACTCTATTGCGGCATTGCAGCTCATGACGGAGTCGCTCCGCTCCAACAGCTGATGACCAAACTGAATCTAACATCAATGATGCAGTCGAACGCCGATAACTTTGCCGGAGAAATGGCGGAAACGATTCGCCCCGCAGAACCTGAAAGCCCCTTCCCAACAGACGATGGTGTCTTTGATGCTCTTTTCGGAGACTCATCTCGTTCAGGTGCTAGCACTTCTGCCGCAGAAGCACTCTCACAAACAGTGGCCGCAACAAATCCGATGCAAACAGGTCTCACCGACCCATTCGCGCCAGCCCGTAAGGCGGGGCGATCAGCCGGCACTGAAATCACTGTCATCATCAAAGATCCGATGGCACCAAACGGTGAAAAAGTGGTCGTAATCCCAAAGGCCAGCCCGTGGCTGTTAAAACTGCTTACTGGCGAACAATCCAGCGGAGCCACCGCCGCTGCCAACATGACCTCGCCAACAAGTCAGCGTCGAGTCGTCGAGCAGCCACGCAGCCAATCTTCAGCTCCGTTCTTTCAGTGATTTGATTTTCGCGATCTTGGTTGCAACGATGCCCGGGCGAATGTGCTGTCGACCAACGCCGAAGTCGCCCAGACTTTGGCTTCAGATCAATGAGCTGCCCCTGTTTCTTATGGCCGAATTGAAACAGCGCTCTGATCAGCTGATGGCTCTAGGCATTCACTCTCTTGCGATTCGTTGTCCTTTCTCAGCGATGTCGTCGAAAATTTGATCTCAGTATTTAAGCAAAGCGAAAGAATCATGAGTAGTTGGCCAATTGGTGTATTTGCATCTGTCGATGCTGGTCTTGGAGTTCACTTTGATGTTGTCAAAGAGTTAAGCATTCCAACAATTCAGTTGCATACTCCGCATCAAGAAAGTCGCACTCCAGAAATGGCGGATGCCTTCTTGAAAAAGTGTGCCGACGCTGGCATCACCATCACGTGTGTCTTTTGCGGATACGATGGAGAAAGTTATGCAGATATCGCCACATCCGCTCGGACAGTTGGTTTAGTGCCTCTAGAAACTCGTGAAGCTCGACTGATTGAGACTCGAGAAATCAGCGACTTCACCAAACTCCTGAATGTCGATGCCATTGGATTACACATTGGCTTTGTCCCCGAAGACACAAGTTCAGAAAGCTACACCACCTTGGTGAAGTCGACTCAGGACTTGCTGGATTACGTCGCCGCCAACGGACAAAACATCCATCTGGAAACAGGACAAGAAACGGCCGATCACTTACTGCACTTTATCGCAGACGTGGATCGCCAGAACTTGTACATCAACTTCGACCCCGCCAACATGATTTTGTATGGCACAGGTGAACCCATCGCAGCACTGAAGAAAGTCGCCAAACACGTCCGCAGCATTCATTGCAAAGACGGAACATGGGCAGCAGAGGCTGCTCGAGGCACCGAATGGGGATGCGAAGTCGCTTTGGGAACCGGCGACGTGGGTATGAAAAACTATCTTCAAACTCTGAAAGAGATCGGCTACACGGGTCCTTTGACGATCGAACGAGAAATTCCAGAAGACCCGATTCAGCAAAAAGCCGACATCGGCGCGGCCGTGGAATTGCTGACATCACTGCGAACCGAACTGCTGGGTTAATCAGAGTCGCGACTTTCTCCAGTCACGACTTTCTGCCGTCACGTTCTACGCCAGTCGCGTGCTCCTCCAGTCGGGCTCTCTGAGCCCGATTGCGCGCCTTTCTGATGCTCGCTGCGTTTGACTCGGCCTGAAAAACCGAGCAACAGTGATCCTTCAATCGGGTGATCGCTCTGCGCTGCTGGTGACGATAGAGCGCAGCGGAATCTCGCGCACAACAGTGGAAGGCCGCCCGCATCAGAATGCGATCTGTTAACGCCATTGATTTCTTCGCCAGATTCCAAACGCAGAATTCTGCCTTGGCTCCCATGGAAGCAATTCCAAATTTCCTGCCAATCCGCGCAACAAAGCAAAATTTCAAGCGATTCCCTTGTCTGAACGCTGCCGTTGGCGGCCCCGCACTTCGCGGGTAACAGACATTTTCTGATGCGGATTCTGCTCCGCGTTTCGTGGGAGTTGCCGATTATGTTGCGATTAGTCAAATACGGATTCTTGGGGATGCTGGCCGTAGCAGCAGCCGGATTTTTTGTCTTTGGAACTCACCTGCCCAGCTATTTAGCGACCAGCGGGAATGCCGCACAACAGGTGATTCGAGACTCAGTGCCCGTTGAATTTGAACTCAAACGAGCCAAGCAGCTCATTGAAGAGATTCTGCCCGACCTGCAGTCACAAATCCGTATGATTGCTCAGGAAGAAGTGGAAATCGCGTCTCTCAAAAAAGACATTCTGAAGTCAGAAAAGACGTTGGGGTCTGATCGACAGCTTCTCGCCGACCTGCGGCAGGATATCAGCATCCAAACAGTTTCGTATCGTCCCGATGATCCCCATAGCGATCGTCAGCGGATGACCACCAAACTTGCTCAGCGCTTTCGCAAGTTCAAACAAGGAGAACTCACATTGGCCAGCAAGCAGCGTCTTCTGGAAAAACGTCAAGATGGTCTCGACGCGGCACTGGGGCTACTGGACAAGATGCGAGATCGAAAAGCAGAACTGGAACTCAAGGTCGAAGCTTTGGCCGCGCAACACCGTCTGGTACAGGCTTCCGCTGTGGAAATGGGCAGCGACATTGATCAAAGCCGGCTTGCTGATGCGGATCAATTGTTAAATACCATCGAAAATCGTTTGGAAGTTGCTGAACGAGTGCTGCAGCACGAACAAGATTTGTATGTCGATCCCGGCGCCGGTACTCTCGTCGACGAAGAGTCTCTGCTGGCTGAACTGGATGAATATCTTGATCACTAGATCACTGGTGTGAAACAGCGTGAAACAAGTATGGGCCATCAGTCCATACTTGTTATCTGATCAATTCGGACACATTGCTTCACCTTGGCATCCAACGCGGCGTTGCAAAAGCCTTCTGCCAGTCCACTCAAGCAGAGATCTGTTTTCCATGTTTCATCTCGATCTGAAAAGAGCAGCTGTCGCCTTAGCTGCATCGCGACTGGACGATGCTTTTGATGTCCTCACAACTTCAAAAGAACGCACTCATCGTGACGCTCAAACAATGATCGACCAATTGGCCCATCGATTTGTGGAACGAGCTCAGTTGCATCTCACAGCCAATCGGCTGCAAGATGCAGAACACGATGCAGGACGAGCTCACGAACTGGCTGGCAACCGACCGGAAGTCGCTCAGATTTTTGCAACCGTACAATCAGCAATACAAAAGGCGAATGCTCGACGACAGGGACGCAATCAAGTACTGGCTGAAGCACAACAGCAAGCCAAAGCGGGACAATTTTCACTGGGACAGAAGCTATTAGACGAACTACCGCGCGACGATTTTTCTGAACGCGGTATCGAAGCGGCTCATGAAGTTGAACAACTGCTGGGACACCGTCGACAAGTGATCGAACATGTGGTGCAACAAGTTGCCGATATTGCAAAAAACCAATCTCCGGATGCGGTCGTTGCTAAGCTGCAAGATCTGACTGATGCCGAACAATGCCAGCTCGAGATTTCGAAGTTTAAGAATGCCGCGATCCAATCGATCTGTGACAGTGCGACTCGGTCAATCACGGATGGTCGAATCGACAAGGCCATTTCGGCTTTAGAATCTTTGCAAACTTGGAAACACCCTGCGATCGAAGAATTGGCGAAGCTGCTATCTTGCTGTTCGACCGTCAACACGGCAATCAGCCGGCAAGATTTTTCGACTGCCGAAACAAGTCTCAGACTTCTCAATCAACTGATCAGTACAAAGTGGATTTCAGTGGCATTGAAGCACGTTCAAACAATCAGCGAACAACTGAAGCAGCTGCAGTCTGGCCCCCTTGGACTCCTCGCTCAATTTGATCAAACAATCATTGAAGCATCTCAAACGCCATCGAATCCTTCGCCCAAAGTGAAACCGCTGCCAACTTTGAATTCAAAGATTGCCAGCAATGGCCGGGTTCTTCAAGTGGATGGCATCGGAAGCTTGCTGCTTCAAACTCAAGATGTCATCACCATTGGCACGGCAAGTCGTACTCGGCCCGTCGATGTCGGCTTGCTTACGGACGGGCAAACAGAACCAGTTGTCATCCGACGTACATCGGAAGACTACTTCGCAGAATCTGCCCTGCCCTTCACCATCAATGGTAGAAAAACCAATCGCCATCTGCTGCAGAACGGTGATTCCATTGAAATTGGTGATCGAGGACGGCTGAAGTTTTCGAAGCCGGTTGCGGCCAGCAGCTCGGCCGTGCTGGCCATCAGCGGAGCCAAGCTTCAGCGACGAGATATTCGCCACATTGTGCTGCTTTCAGATTCTGTTCTCTTCGGAGCCACTGGCTGCCACTTCAAACTGCCGGGCACAACAACACCCGTTTTATTGCATCGCTCGGGCCACGATTTTGCCATTCGAGAACTGGGCCAAGAACCTCAAATTATGCAAACTGGCTCACCAGTGTCCGTCCAACATGTACGATTTGCATTGGCAGATGTCGAGACCATTCCATAAACGCCACTCCCCTGGACTTCTCTACTAAGCGAAAACTCCACGCTCCAATCTGAACTCATTGACACTCACTGGAACTTCAAACATGTCCTATCGATACCAAAACGGCGATCGTCCTCTGGATGGCTACACCATTCAGTACGCATTGGGTCGAGGTGGTTTTGGGGAAGTGTATTTTGCTGTCAGCGATTCGGGGCGAGAAGTCGCTCTGAAAGCCGTTCAAAACTACGAGGAAGTTGAACTGCGTGGCATCGGCCATTGCATGAATCTGAAGTCACCTCATCTTGTCATGATCTTCGACGTCAAACATGCGCCCGATGGGACTCCTTGGGTCATCATGGAATATGTCAGCGGACCGTCGCTGCGAGACATCTTAGACGAAGCTCCCACAGGCTTAGACATTGATCAGGTACGGTTCTTCATGCGAGAACTTTGCAAGGGGCTCAGCTACCTACACGAAGCCGGAGTCGTCCATCGCGACCTGAAACCTCACAACGTCTTTTTTGAAGATGGCATCGTCAAGATCGGCGACTACAGCCTTAGCAAAGTCATTACGAACAGCCACCGCAGCGGCAACACGATGACCGTTGGTAGCGTTCACTATATGGCTCCTGAAATCAGCATGGGCCGCTATGACAAGACGGTCGATATTTATGCTTTAGGCTGCATGCTGTTTGAAATGATCACTGGCAAACCTCCGCACGTCGGAGAATCCATGGGCGAAGTGTTGATGAAACACCTCAGCCAAGAACCCAATATCGCCCAGCTTTCCGAACCATTTGCAGCAGCCGTATCCAAGGCCATGCAACGAGAACCTTCGGATCGATTCACGAACGCTCACGAATTCGCACTTGCCATTCAAGAAGCCGATACACCATCGCTGACAGACACCTTCCATCCCGCCACTCTGTCTCTGGCTGGCCAACGAGCCCGCACGTCACGTCAGCGGGCTGACATAAAAAAACAAGCCGCCCCGAGAAACTTCAACCAGTCGCCGCCTCCCATTCCACCGGCTTCTCTTCTAGCGGCTTCTCTTCCACCGGGCCCGATTTCAGCGGGCAATCATCCGGATAGCCCAGCGGCCGTACTTGATCAGTCGCCACCATTCGGAATCACAGATTCCACGTCTCCGACAATGCACGGAGATACGGGGAACCTGCCGTATCGTGCGTCTAAACCCAAATTAGAAACAAAAATTCGCAAAGCCAGCCTTGGGCAAAAAATCGGATTGCGTTTTACACCATTACAACGAAAGTCGGCTGCTCAAGATCAACTGACGTTGGGTTGGAAACTGGTTCTGCTGATTGCGTTGGCCATCATTGGCACCTATTCCCTTGCACTGATGACGCCGACGGCCAGATACCAAGGGATCATTCTTCGAGGCTGGCTGACCATTGTTGCTGGAGGCATTGGCACGATTTTGAGCCTGTCTGACCCGATCCAGAAGTCGGGCTACTTCTGGGGAAGATTAAGTCGTTTGGCGTTTGCGATCATGGGAGGTTCAGCGGGAGCCATTCTTGTGGACCTAGGAGCGATCGGTCGAGGCTTAGATGAAGAAATGATCGTTGCATTCATCGCCGGTTTTTGTGTCCCTGACTGGCGATGCTTTATCGCACCAGATCGGCGCCGACGCATTGTCATCCCCGCCACTCTGTTTGCCGGAGCATGCACAAGCGTCTTCATGATCTTATCCGATGGAAGACTGGATATCGCTGCGACCGCAGGAGGAACAGTCATGCTATTTGCGTTGGCCATGCAAGTGACAGCCCCATTTCGAAAGAGCTATGCCGAAGCTCACGAACCTGTCGATCGCGAGACGCACCACCCTAAAACAAAGCCAAAGCTGGCACTGGATCGAACATCCATTCTGCTGGAAGCCATTTTTCTTGCTGCTGCTGTCATCGTCACTGGATTCATTATCGATGGCAGCGACGATTTGCTGGCCTCTGCCATTCCCATTGGCTTGGCTGGGCTGTACGCACTGTACCTTCGCCTTCAACGTCGCATTCAACCAGATGGTCGTGTCGGAAAGATCGCAGCGACAGTTCTCTTGGACTTGTTGTCTGTTGTTTCAGCTGGAATATGCTTGGCCTTCGTTTCACAGTTTGACGACGACGTCATACCCGGTATCGCGATTTTCGGAAGCCTAGCCGTTTGGTTTGGAAGACTGAGATACTTCAAAATTCAGCGAGCCCGAAGAGAACGCAATGGCAATTTTCGCATCAACAAGTTGACCGCATTCTTCGAGCTGGTTGGATTACTGGCGACCAGTATCGCCTTGTCTTTGACTCCATGGTTCAGCAGATATAACGATTACATTATCGGAGCACTGGCGGCGACCGCTGTGGCCATTCTGGCCTTTCGCATTCGCATGAGCCGCAACCTGTTTCACAGCACGTCCGGTCAGGAGAACAAATCATGAGTGCGGTGTTTCCTATAGGCCTGTTATTCATCGCTGGCATCATCACTGTGTGTATCGTTGCCACCGTCCGCATGAAAACAGTTTGGCCTCTTGCAATATTTGGCAGCCTTCTGCTTGTCAGTGTGGTGTTTCTGTCCGCCTACCGTGTCCACACATCGTCGCGACAAGTGACCGACACGAAGGTTTTGCGATCATTGCCCCAGGAGAAGCTTCTTCCAGCCCGCGAAACCTGGCTCTCTGGAAATGCAACATCATGGAATGCCATCGACACAAAACAGTTTCGCACAAACATCTTTCCGAGCGTGGCATCAGCGGCCAACGATCTCGCAAAACAGGTTCCCACAATCCTTAAGGAAATGCATGGAACCGCCAATAAACTCACCAAGCTGAAACTACAGGCCACCTGCACATCCACTGTGCCACAAAAAGGCCAAGGTGAGTTCCAAAAAGAACTGCTCAAACTTCTCCCAGACACCACTTTCACGCTGGCGGAAACACCAGACAAGACCAAAAAAAACACCGACGACGACGCTCAGCCTGCGACCGTAAAAATCGAATTGAACCTGAAGACTGTGTCTTCGTCTCCAGCAGCGTGGAATACCGACAAGAACTCTGAAAATGGAACACTCAGCTGCGTCGTTCATTCCATACAAGGGTCTCGATCAATCAGCGTGGACTACATCGAAAAGCCATGGCTCGAACAACTGGACCAGTTTTCAAATGCCTATCCGGCTCGTGGGTTTGCTGTCGGAGTTTCATCGACACTCTGTGAATCAGCAGAGGCAGCCAATCAATCCGCTATTCAAAGTCTAAAGGCGATCGAAACGCACACAGCAATCAACGGTATCAAAGCGGCGACTCCGATTGATAACTCACATGTGATCGATCGATTCGTGCAGAAGCTTGAGAGACCTTATGGAGACGTCTGGCGGGAAGCTGTCCTAGTGGACTACAAGAGCCCACAGATCGAAAGGATTAGGGCAAATATGGTCGCTGACATGGCGACAAAAATTCGAGCTGAACAAACACACGAATCTCAAGGCCGATTTCATCTCTTGATCCTGATCGCCGTCTTTGCAGCCACCGCCCTGATCGGCATGGCACTTAACCTTGTCACTGAAGGATACCTGCGAGGCAAAATTGCGACGACTGTCACTGCATTCGTAGTCGCTGCGGCGATCGCGTTTTTTATTCAAATGCCATGGTAAGCATTGGCCAACCACGGACGAAAGTTTAACTGCGCTTCAACGGACGCTAGCATTGAACACCATTACAGCATTCTCTTGGCCTCCCGTCTGTTGTGTGGCCCGCTGTTGTGAACGGCGCGGTCGTGAAGCGCGCCGCGGATCAGCATCGAAAAAACTGACACCGTCCGCAAATCGCTTTCCGAATGAGTTCGCATCCCCGCCTTATTAACGAAACACGCCCACTCATGTGCGAACTCTTCTGGGACGTGGTTAAACTAAGGAACGCGACTTTGACTCACACGCACAACTCTTCACGTCATTTCAGACAGAACTCAACCACTTCATGTCAGAAGCCGATCAGCATCTTCTCCAGCTTGTCGTATCCGGAGATCCCGATGGCTGGCGACAATTCATCGGGCGCTACCAAAAGCGACTGATTGCGTTTGCCGTTCGACGCACTCAAGAACATTCCACGGCAGAAGATTTGGTACAAGAGACATTTCTTAGCTTCCTAAAAGGGATGGCGGATTACCAAACTGATAAAGAGCCCGAAGCTTTGCTGTTTCACATTCTTCGTCGCCGTATCATCGACCACTATCGCAAACAGGGTCGCAGTATTTCAGAATTGATGCTATCCGCCTGTCAGCCGACATCTGAAGACGGTTCCGAATTGGAAAACATTGATCCGGATGCAGTGCCGTCTGACTGGTCGGTTCAACAAGAAGAACTTAGCGACCAGCTCACACAAACCCTTCACGATTCGCTGCAAACCGTCGCTCAAGCTCTGCAGTCCGAACGTCGTCTTCGAGACTTAAAAATTGCCGAGGGACTTTTTTATGCGGGACTGAAGAACAAACACCTTGCACAACGACTTGGCATTCCAGAAAACGAAGTTGCTTACGTAAAGCATCGACTGCTGAAAAAAATTCGAGAAGCCGTGTCTGGAACTGCTGACAATGCAGACGACCACTCGAACAATGAAGCGTTGGATGTGCTCACTGAAGTTAGTCCGCTGCACCAAGCTTGGGAACAGCTCAGACCCACGTGCCCCAAACGGACAACTTTGGGCAAGTACATCATGGGTTTACTGGATACTGAATGGCAAGACTATGTTCGCTTTCACGCCGAACAACTGGGCTGCACATTCTGCCAAGCCAACCTTGACGATCTGCAACTTCCCGCAGCCAGCGAAGACACTGAACTCCAACAACGACTCCTGCAGTCGACGATTGGCTTTCTAAAGCAGTAGCCGTCACCAAAGCGAACATCAAAAGTTGCCATTTCTGCCCGCAGGGATGAGCGCATACTGTGGGAACACATACAGTGCGAATACATCACGAACATGAGCCACTGACAGCTCAGCAGCCTTGCGTCAGCAAACACTCCTCAAACGCAGACTCAAGGACAACGTATTGCGCCGAATGGGGTTCACAGCGCCCAACTTAAAAATATTCAGCTCAAACTTACGATCCGCCATCAATGCAAATTAGCTCTTTGATGGTTCGAGCATAAATGCATCCATTGCCGTAGCTCAGGCTGCTGCGAGTCCAAGTTTTGTTGATCGGTCCCAGTGATAGAATTTGGACGTCAGCTTCTTGAAACGATTCCGCATCGGCGTTCAGGCTGTAAACCATTCCGCTCATGATGGGGAAGTAGACGCGGCCATTGATCGCCGAAGGAATGGCGGACGCATGATGCCCCCAGCCGTTGGCTTGGCTGCGAACGTCTCCCATCACAACGTGGCCTCGAGAATTCTTGACATCGTTTAGCTCGAAAGCGACATAGCTAATTCTTGTTCCCGCATTGAACGGGCGGTCCTTCTTTGACTTCGGCAAAGGTGTCTTCAAGTCAGCTTCGTCCCATAGCGATTCGATTCCGCCGTCCTTGAATCTGGTTTGAACGGGCACTTGTAAATACGACACATTGCGTGTTTCCAGATCAACGCGACCAATGTAAGGACGCTGGTAAGCTCGAAAGTAATGAGCACCGTTCACCAACAAATTCGATTGCTGAATGATGTTGCGTTTGCCACTGGACTTCAAAGTCTCGACAACAACTTCGCTGTTTCTGTTTAGCACAGGAACGTCCTCCAGAATGGAAACGCGTTGCATGACTTGCCCCGTTTCTAAACTCACCCAAAGGTGCTGATCCCTGTGAAACACCAACGCACTGCCGTTATGGACGGGATACGTTTGAGTACTCATGAAACCTGCCAGTGGCAAACTCCAAAGCGTGCGCCCGTCTGAGGCACTCACCAACGAAACTCCGTCTGGTTTTTCTGGAGGAGAATGACCGCCACCTCGACCCACCAAAATGCCGACTGTCCCATCATGCAACTTCACGGGCATCGGCACACATCCCATGTTGACTCCGCAAGTTGATGACCACATTTCGTCACCGGTGGCGAGATTCAATGCCTGCAAATTCGTCCACATATCCTCAGCCGCATCTTTGTGCTCATGAGTAAAGTGTCCGTCGACCGGCATGTACTTTTGGCGAACAAAAATCACATTGCCATCGACAATGAACGGCTGAGTTCTGCCAACCGGCATGCTTTCTGAAGTCCAGACTTGCTTGCCGTGAAAATCAAAGCACGAAATTCGTCCGGACGCGTTGAAGAAGCAAACGTGTTTTCCATCGGTCACTGCAGGCACAGCACTACTATCGCTGAAACAGCCGCTTAAACGCAGAGGGTGTTTGGCGGGAATATCTTGAGTCCAAAGAGTGGCACCCGTATTCGCATCGCAGCACCAAGCGACGACGTCAGACGCCAGTTCAGAATTTTGATCAACGGACTTCATCGTTGTGAAGAACAACCGATCGCCCCACACCACGACAGTGGATTGCCCAGTTTCCGGCAGAGTCTTCTTCCAACGAACGCCCTGCCCTGTTTTGTAATCCCAATGAATGGGCTTCGATCCACCAGGCGCATCGACAACGTAGTTCCCTGCCGGGCCACCTGCCTGAGCCCAATGATGTTTCAGATGCTTTGTGAAGAAGGCTCGCACGACATCGCGACTTTCAGCGGACTGAAACAGCTTGCCTCCGTGCCCCGCCCCTTCCACGATGTACAATTGGCTGGCAACACCCTGCTTCGAAAGACTGTTGTTCAGCCGCTGGCTTTGATCCAAAGGGACTCCGGGGTCTTCGCTGCCGTGCATGATCAAAAACGGAGGATCATCATTGGTGACATGGTGTAGACCACTGGCATCATTTGCTAAAGCAAGATCATCCTTCACGGTGACTCCCAACAACTTTGCGCCGTTGGACTTGGCTACGTCAGCTTCCGTGCGTCCATTCGCCACCATATTCGGAGGCATCGTCAGCAGATCTGAAGGCCCAAACCAATCGCACACGGCTTGCACTCGGCTGCTCACATCTTCGGCTTCGGGATACGGTCGAGTGCCCAGCAGCGCGACAAGATGTCCACCGGCTGATGTCCCCCAAGCCGCAATCCGATCACCATCAAAATTGTATTGTGCAGCGTTGCGGCGAATCCAACGAACGGCTTCGTAACAGTCGTTGATCTGAGCTGGCCATTGCGCGACATCTGTCAACCGGTAGTCGATCGTGACAACCGCAAAGCCCCGTTCAGCCAACCACGCAGCATTCTTGTGCCCGGACTTGCGGCTGCCATTTTTCCAGCCCCCGCCATGTACGAACAAGATCACGGGGGTCGGTGCGACAGATGACTTCGGGCGAATCACATCCAACAGCAAGGGCTGATTGTTGGGCCGCGAGTATTCCAGTTTCTCTATCACTTCTACGCGATTTGGCGTCTGAGCCTGAGTAACTTGAGAGCTAAACAGCACCGCCACCAATAGAAATCTCAGATGCATCATTTTCGGCCTGAATGGTTCGATACAGAGGACGTTCGTTGGATCCAACTTGGCAACCTGCGAACAATCCGGCAATCTTAAGCGACGTGTGCCTGAGTCTCCATCATTGCCATCAAACAATGCCACGACATCCCTGAAGAGACGAACACAAACAAATGAACTCGAAATCATCATTCAACCGCGTCGACGAATCATGATCCAGAAACATCCCGTTTCGCAATCCATGTTTCCGTTAAGAGCAACCAGAACTAGACTATCTGATGTTGCAGTACGTTGCGTGCCAAGCTCAGCGCGAAGGCACTGCTTTTCCACTTCATGCCTCAGATATCTGTTTCTTTGAAAGACGTGTTTCGTGTCTGAACAGGATCTCGTCAGCAAACGCACGCCCGTCGGCCTCATCGCAATCGTTTGCCTTGCCGCTTCTGGAGCTCTGCTCTTTTGGCCCGACCACGAGGGTATCCAGGCTGCCTTTCTTCGAGTTGGATTGCTGATGGCCGCGTTTTGGCTGGCAATGCCAACGAAGTCTCGGCCAGCCGCTTGGAAGCCTTTGCAGTCGCCCTGGACTTTGCCCGTGATCGTCGTCGTCGCCGTTTTTCTGCCACGAATCAAATACATGCTGCCCGTGATTGCAGTCTTCGCGGTCATTGCATGGTTCGCACGTCCTCGCCGAAAACACTGATGCCCCAAAAATGCTGTTGGGCCCAGAAGTGCTATTAGCCGCCCGTTGAAAAAGGTCACCCGACGCGTGAGCGAGTGATATCGGATGTGCAGAGCCTCAGGGTTTCGGGGGCATTCATCTCTCGCTAACGCGTCGGGTGACCACATCCTGGTTTTTTCCAACGGGCTGTTAGGCCACGTGGCCGTTTGAATCCCCATCTCCGAGCTTTCAATCAGAAGACGAAAGTGCTCATTGATATACCGTGTATCTGACGATGAACCTATAACATAAGATTCCGGTGGGCCGGTGGGATCAACAGTTCTTACGGAACCGCAATTCCGTGCGGCTTCACGACCAAGGTGGCAATTTCTGCCGAAAGAATGACTGATGACCAAAGACGCCTCATCCTCCCGGCCCGTATCGTGTTCTCAGGGTGGGCTCACTATGTGGAACGGAATGAAACTTTCCGGCCTGCTGCGTTTGGCTCAATCACGCCCATCATTGCACTGGTCTCGCATGCATCGGTTTTTGCCTCTGCCAATTTTCGGAGCCTACAATTCGGCGATGGGGGCTTTGGAATCTTTGATCTACGGCAAGACGATTGAAAAAACAGAACTCACCGAACCACCTCTCATCGTTCTAGGATTTTGGCGAAGCGGCACAACATTGCTGCAAAATCTGTTGAGTCATGATCCTCAGTTCGGACATCTGAATCTGTATCAAGCGATCTTCCCTTGGCACTTTCTGCTCACAGAAAGAGTGGCCAAAAAGCTGACAGCACCCTTTGTCCCTAAAACTCGTCCGATGGACAATATGGCTGTGTCTTGGGACGCGCCTCAGGAAGACGACATTGCAACAGCCGTCATGTCGCAAGTTTCGCCCTACATGTTCCTGTCGAAGCCGGACGACTTGAAATCATTCTGGCATGCCTTGGATTTTGATTCATTGCCCGAAGAGCGAGTCGAAGAATACAAGTCGTGTTTGAAATTGCTGCTTAAGAAAATGACCGTGCGTTCGCAAAAACGCATCATGCTGAAGTCCCCCTTCCATACGTATCACGTCCCCACACTGCTGGACCTGTATCCCAACGCAAAGTTCCTTTACATCCATCGCAACCCCTATGACGTATGGCGATCTGGCTGCCATCTTCGCCGACGCATGATCGAAGAAAACACGCTTGGAAAAGCTGTTTACCACAATGTCGAAGAAGAAATCATGGGAACCTATCAAGCCGCCTTTGAACGTTACGAAACAGATCGGCATCAGATTCCAGAAGGCAATCTCCACGAAATTTCTTATGAACAACTTGCAGCAGATCCCATCCAAGAATTAGGAGATGCTTACAGTGGCCTGAATCTGACAGGATTCGAAGCGGTCGAAGAATCGATCCGCCCAACGCTAGTATCCTTGAAACAGTACAAGAAAAATTCGTTTCAACATGATTCCGAGTGGGTCGAACGAATCTACCAAGAACTGCAGCCAGCATTCGAACGCTTCGGTTACGACAAACCGACATTCAATACTCAGAGTTCTGACGAAAAACGAGCTGCTTAAACTCTGCCGCTGACACCGTCACTCCACAGTCACTCCACAGTCGAACACGAACGTGCCAGCCAATTTTCACCGTGCTGGTTCAGGCTGAAGGTATTGCCCACTCGAACTGGATATCCGAGCCACGTTTGTTCGCTCATCGCACGCACACCGTGCGCGGCTCGTCACGACGACTGGGCACGACGACTGGGCACGACAACTGGGCACGACAACTGGGCAGGCTCGTTCTTCAACAAAATGCTGTCTCCCCGTTCGTCTCATGTGCGCTTTCTATCCAACGCGTCGCATCCACCCCACCCGCTTTTAGCAGATGGTTCTGAGCTGCAGAGTGGTCTGAATGAGCCGTATTTTGGCCGCAATCGCGGGGCCTATCCCCGTTGTTCCAGCCCTTCAATTTTACACCAAAGAAACGACAGCCATCTTTCGTGAATCATTCCCAAGGGAAGCCGATTGACGCCAAGGCCTATCAGAGCGTCGCGAGCAACTGTAATCGGTGACAGCCTTGCCCCTGTCAGCATCCGTCACACCGGCATCTGATCTTCGGTTTCTTCTGCCATTAAGATCATCTTGAGTGATCGGCTGGAAGGTGCCATCATGATATCAATAAGATATGTCATCCCATTGACGGATCTTATGAACGTCACCCTTCGCTTTTTCTTCTCGCTTCGAATGACTGCACCATGCCTCAGACCTGCGAACTTAAACCCGATCTTATTGAACTGAATCACGGTTGGATCAAAGCTGGAGCGCTCATGACATTGTTGGCGGTCGTGTTAAGCATGTTTGGTGCTCAAGGCATCAGCCCATTCCTAGAAGGTAAATACCGAGGAATAACGGCCACGGAAATGGGGCAAACCGTTCACCAAACAAAGATCATGATGGATCGATGCGAAAGAGCCACTTTATGCCAGCTGACTCATGGTCTCGCGATGATTGCAGTCGGCATTCTGATCTCTCTACGACCTCGACGAATGTTGCTGGCCGCGGAATGGTGTTTCCTGACTGGGGCCGTGCTGTACAGTGGATCTTTGTTCGCAAGTGTGGCTACCGGACAGGAATGGCTGACAACCACTTCGCAGCTTGGTGGGATCATTCTTTTGTTGGGCTGGCTGGCTCTGGTTGAAGGAGGCTGCCAAGGCAGCAAAGGATCAGCAAACAAAGCTTCCTAACAACACTGATTCAAGACGGCTGGATGCTGAACGGCTCACGCACCATTCGGCATCGCCGGCATCAATAGAATGCAGATGTGATTTGCTGAACAAGCACGTCAGTGAGTTCTCGGCGGGCGCAGTCTCGGCGGGCGTGACCTCACTTGCCGGTAGCCCCTGAAGCTTCGGAACGAAAACCGCAGCCAGACAGTGGAATCCCTGCAGCAAGCCGCGTACTCTTTGGATTCCAAGAGACGCCCGCTGATTGTCTTCTTGCGATCCCACCTTCAACCAGGAGCACCCAACGTGATTCGAATGCCCGCCCTTAGTCTTGCCGTGACAATGCTATTTGTTTCTTCCACATCTTTTGCCGCCGACGCAGCGTCTGAATGGACTCAGCTATTCGATGGCAAAACATTCAACGGATGGAAGAAAACAGAAAATATGGACTCGTGGAAAATTGTGGATGGATGCCTGCAGTGTGATGGAGAACGCAGCCATCTCTTTTATGTTGGACAGGACAAGCCCTTTGAAAACTTCGAATTTGAGTGCGAAGTGATGACAGAAACAGGCAGCAACGCGGGAATCTACTTTCACACCAAACTGCAAGAACAAGGCTGGCCAAAATACGGCTATGAATGCCAAGTCAATGTCACGCACAAAGACCCGAAGAAATCAGGCAGCCTGTATGGAGTCGTCAACACATCGGCCGACGACCTGAAGGGACTGATCAAAGACGGCGAGTGGTACAAGACTTCCATTAAAGTCGTGGGACGTGAGATCACGATCAAAATCAACGACAAAACCACCGTTCAACACACAGAACCTGAAGCCAAAAAAGCGTTTGATCAGAACTTCGAGCGACGCTTAGGAAAAGGCACTTTTGCTCTTCAAGCACACGATCCAAAGAGTGTTGTGCGTTTTCGCAATTTGAAGGTTCGCCGCCTGCCTTAGGTGCTGCTAGAATAGGTCGAATGACAACTTGCCCGCAGAAATTCAATGAATTCTGCGGGCTCTTCTTTTGCACAACCCAACCGGCCTTCTGCAGCATCAAGATCTGCAAGGGGGCCCTTCCCCCCAATTAGATTTGGACTCAATGACCATGGCGATTCCGATGGAGCTGACGCGTGTCATCGTCTCAAAAATTAACGACCAACAAGCGATCTACCTGACGGAAAAAGGGGGCACGCGATCGTTTCCGATACTCATCGGCGAACACGAAGCGCAAATCATTAATCGTCGATTATTGGAAGACCCACCCTTCCGCCCGATGACTCATGATCTACTAAGAATGGCGATTCACGCCTTAGGCGGAGAACCCAAAGAAGTGGTCATCACTGAAATGAAAGACCACACCTACTTTGCTGTTCTAAGAATCGATCAGAACAATGATCACCTCGAAATCGATTGTCGCCCCAGCGATGCAATTGCACTGGCCGTCCACTTCGATCCACCTCTGCCAATCTTTGTGGAAGAAGGTGTCTTAGAAAATGTGGGGATGGAATAGGTCTTGGCCTGACGCGTTCAGCGCGACAATCACAAACGTGTAAGGGCACAAACGTGTAAGGGCACAGAAACCGGCAGTCTCGTTTCCGTGTCTTCCGTGACGCGACAATGTTCCGCCGCCCCTCTCTTGAGAAGGCTCCGCGTTGATTCCATTCTCCCAATTCTGACGCGAATGGAACGCCCCACTCCCTCGACCAACTTTGCTACTTCAGCTCGATGGCCCGAAACGCACCAAACAGTGCGAGAATGGTCTGAGTTGGAGTCACGGCGATTGCTTTGAGGTTATCTTCGACTTCTGAAAACCGACCGGCTTTGGTCATCATTTCAGAAGCAATTGCAAGGCAACTTTCTCGCCAGATCTTGTTGTCGATCATGCCAAGTGACAGCAAATTTTCTTGACTGACCGCTGGGTTCGAAAACTGTTTTCGAGTCACGTACGCGAGTGTTGCCGCACGAAATCCAAGAAGACCCGAGCCCTGTTCCAGTCGGCTTGCTTCTTTCAACGACTTCGTCTTTTTGAACTGGCTCCAAAACGCAGACAGCGGTTGCATGACCGCCAGTTCTGCCGGCGGATCCACTCGAGTAAAAGGAACAGCGTCAGCGGGGTTTGTTCTTAGGACAGCCAATTGATCCACTTGAGCCGTCGCGCAGACCGAAACCCAATCTTTCAGCAGGTCCAGCCCGACTTCTTTTTTCAAGACGGCATCCGAATCGATGGCCGACTGCACAACTTCCAGCCCTGCTTTTTCGGCAACTCGCCCCAGAGCAAAGACCAATTGCAGACGGCGTTCTTCTGCCAGTCGAGCCATTCGATCAATGGCTCGGCGATAGGACAAAAATCGCGATCGCAGCTTGCTATCAGTGTTTAACCGCAGTTCTGATCGAAGTCGCTCTCTGACTTTGTCTTCACTTCTTGAAAGATCAAAGCAGGCGGCTCGCAGTTCGGCAGCCGTTGGCACGGTCACAAGGCCGATCCCCGACAGCAGCCCTAATGCCTTTTCACCACTCGGTTGATCGCTCACACGAATGGCGCTATGAGCAAAGTCTGCGAGAGCCTGAATGTTCATCACATCATTTGTCACATCAGAAATCGGCATGTCAAGAATCTGTTGCAGCGCCGGCAAAGACATGGCTCCGTCAGCATTCAGTTTGGCCAGACCAGACTTAGCTTGAACCCAATACGGATCGGTCGTCGAAGTCGCCATCAAACTGGTAACTCGCAATTCTGTGGACGGCCCTGCTTGGCGGGCAAGATCTACCAATGGCTGACTCTCAGCGGCAACTGTTCCTTGTTGGCGGAACACGTCTGCGATCATTGCTGACGTATCACTCTGGGTCAACGCGTTAGATATTCGAGACGTCCATTCGATCGCACTCTTTGTTTCTCCACGAGCAGCAAGACAAACAGCCACTGCAGTCAACAGTGGTTCGTTCCACTGCTGAACTGTCATCGGAGAAAACCCGTTCAGGTCAAAGTCCCATAACGTTCTTGAGGTTGCAGCCCAAGTGGCCTCGCGAATCATGTCGATTTGAGACACGATGGACTGGTCTTTCTGAAGACTTTCCACCAACAAAATGGCCTCGTCCGTCTTGCCAGCAATTGTCATCGCAGCAGCAAGATGAATTCCAGCATCGAAGGCTTGACTACCGATCGTTGGCATTTTGCCCTTCAAAGCAATCGCCTGATTTAAGAAAGATTCAGCGGCTGCGGCATCGCTGATTGCGCTCAGACGAAAATGTTGCTCGACCAGTGGGGCAATTTTATAGTACTCAGATTTTCCAGAACCATTGTTATCAACTCGCGTCAGCTGAGTGAGCTCGCGGTCATATTCAGATTTCTGCCCCAGTCGCATATATGCGTTCGCTGTCAAACTGCGACAAAATGCCTTGTCACGATTCCCCGTTTGTCGAGCTGTCGAAACCATGCGTTCAACCAAGCGTTCAGCCAACTTGTTTGGCGATTCTGGCACCACTTCTTTCACGGGCGGTTTTGAATCGGCGGGATCATCCGAGTCATCATCGTCGTCCTGATTGAAGTTAAACTGAGACATATCGATCGGATCGATTTGCCCACTCTGGTTGGCTTCTTTGTTCAGATACCATGCCCCGCCAGCAGCCAGTAGCAACAAGACCGTTCCCGTGATCCCATACAGAACCATGGGATTTTTCTGACCGGGCTCACGAGAAGATTTCGAAGCCACCCGATCCTCTTGGTCGCTGACTCGAGTTGGCGGAGCGGACGTCTTTTTCTGAGCCGTTTCGCCAGCTGTGAAGACAGGAACCAGACACTCTTTATTAGCACACTTTACTTGTCGCCCAACTGCGGCCGCCGGTATGAAGCCCTGAACATCGCACATCGGACAAATCACCTTATGCAGCCGACCTTTCATGGGTCGAGGCGCACAGGGAAGAATTTTTCTCGCAGTCTTCGGTTTTTCGATAGCAAACGGATCATCATCGGCGGCCGACTTTGAGGACGAAGCATCTGATTCTGCAGCGGCTGTTTCAGCTGTTGGCTTGGCCTTCTTTTTTGCGCCACCAGCGGGATTCTTTGCCGGGGATGAACCATCCATCGCGGCTCCGCAAAACGGGCAGTCGGCGGCGTCATCATCTAGAACAGACTGACCGCACGCTGGACATGTTGGCAAATCCATCAAACACTCTTTTCGTCAGACACCGGGTCATTATGATCAAATCGCATCGCGTCACGATTTCTGACAGCGACGCGGGGCATGCCTGCTTCGCCATTCAGAAGCAGAAAAATTTCACTGTCGTTTGAGTGAAACAGTGTGTCGAAAAACACTCGTTATTTCCACCTTCCCCCATTGGCCAAACGAGGAAGATGCCTCACCCACCGCCATATTTTGACGGCTTGATGGGGAATTCACAAGAAAGCAGTGCACAAAGCCTGAAACGCAAAAAAGCAGACTGCGATCGTGAAATCACAGCCTGCTTCAGCTCAAACCAATGTATGACCAGACGCCGTCGTTCCGTCTGGTATCGTAGCCACACACTCTCCTTCAGTAGAAACGCTCACCGAGAATCAGCGACGCTTCGATTGACTCTGCTTTAGGATCCTTCTGCATCGAATCCAAATCAGCTTAGCGTCCCGGACGACCCTTGCAGTTGTAGTTCACAACAATGAAGCCGTTTCGCACTTTGACATCGTAACCGTACTTGCCGTAGTCGTACTTCAAGAGGTCTCCGTCGCGACGACAGCGAATGTCTTTTTCGCAATCGCAAGGTGGAGCACACACTTCGATGAAGACACACTGAGGACCACAGCAGCCTGCATCTGGGCAAGGGCTGTTGACTCGAATAATCTTCTTAACAGCACATGGGTGAATGGATCGCTGGCCCTTCACCTTGACATTTTTGAACAGCGGCTCTGCACAGCTGTCACAATAAATTGATCCACCAGGGTGAATCACGTCGCCCATTACTACGCCCCCCATGCCGGCATCGCCGTACATCGGAGCTTGAACAACTTCACTGTGGAAATGAGCATCAGGCACAGGTGTCACCTGACCAAACGCCACACCAGCAACCATCATGGCCGCAGCAAATGAACTTAACTTTGCGATCATCTTCATGGAAATCTTCCCCATCAAAATACTAAACGTGTGTGCTTGTGCTGGTGACCCACCAGACTCGACCCCGCCTGAACTATTAATACGAGACAGTTTTGATCAACCCTTGCATTCGTCGAACGTCACCGTCGACTACTTTTGTCGCTGACTGACTGCAATGTGCGCCATGGCTCAACAAGTGCAAACGGTGTCTGACAAATCTGGGGCGATCCCATCCAATCTCGGCCTGATAAAACAGCTAAGGAAACCTTAACTGAAGAGTACTCTGGGCAAACTGCGCAAACCATGGCTATTCCACAGAAAAGCGGCCCTTTCTCTGGACCAGCCGTCGGTTTGCAACATGAAGGCGCGGCAACCTTCAAATGTGGTGTTTTTGCATCACAAAGCACGGCTGGACAGCATTTCAAGTGGGCTGCTGAGCACCGCGGCGGCTGTTCGACACATGGTTCATGAAAGTCGATGGCTTGTCTGGTGAAGTCGATCTTGGCGAGAATTGCCGATTGACGTAGTATCCGAAACTGAAGCCTTTTTGCTGGGAGCTTTCACTGTGGACTACCAACTTCGCCCTCTTTCCAAAAACTGCGCCTCATCGGGGCTGCCGTTGACTGGCGGTAGCGACTGCTGGTCTGTGATTATGGAAGAAGATGGCAAACTGGTCCGACATGACTATTCCAGCCAATCGTGGGAAGGCCCTCCGGAAAACGCGATTGGTTTTTGGAAGTCGGAAGTGCCCGCTTCAATGGGAAACGAAAAACCGAAGCTCGATCCCGATTCATTATTTGACTATTTCGTGCAACTGTCCGATTCTCCTAATACCGCAGAGCAGGACTTTCTTTACGTTTTGTCATTGTTGTTGCTTCGCAAGAAGCGACTCATTTTGGAAGAAACCATCACTGTCGACGACCAGCCAGCAATGAAGCTCATTGGTCACGGGGGCGAAGGACCATTCGAAGTGGTCGAGCGCAGCTTGACCGACGAACAAATTGCAGACCTACAACAACAGTTATTCGGCGGAAGTGCTGCCGCGTAGCCGCGCTTTCACTGAGACTCAGGAAAGCACGATCCAAAAGAACAGACTGTCTTTATTCACACGGATGTGATTCACAAAGATCAGGGAATGATCAGCGTCAACAACAATCAAAAGGTTCAACGATTCCGCTCAGCCATATTGCTGTGTGTGAGCGCCTTTGTGTTGATCGTCCCCATTGGCTGCCAAGGCTGGTTGCCCTTCGCAAATAAAGCTCGGCACATCGAACCAGCTCTCTCGATGTCGATCGGCCGAGACGCCCTGGTCGATAACCTTAATCGCCACAGCGCCGGACTGAACGGTTGGCAATGTCTGTCGACCAGACTTCGAGTCAAAATGTCTCCTTACCCGGCCACCACATTGATGGGAGTCATCGCCTGTAAGTCGCCCAATTACTTTCGACTGAAAGCAGATAACCCATTCGCAAAAGCAGATCTGGGGTCCAACGCATCGAAATGTTGGGCTTACGTCAAGCCGGGGGAACCAGCAGTTCTGACGTGGGATCACGAAGACACAGAACTGATTCAGCAATTGTCTTTAGAAGTTCCCTACATTGACCCCAGCTGGCTCATGCTGGTCCTTGGAATTACTCCACTGGACGCGTCCGAATACCAACTGGGCGCTGCTCCGAATGGCAAGCCCGAACTGTGGCTGACGGCCATGGAACAAAGTGCTCAAGGTCGAAACATGAGACGTGTCGTCAAGGTTGACACTGTTGAAGGAGTCGTCCGAGAACACGCCTTGTATGACGATGCTAACAATGCTGTGGTTCGAGCCGTGCTGACAAGCCATCGTCCTTATGCGGGATACCTCGTCCCCGGTCAGGTTCGCCTGATCTTTCCAGCCACAAAAACAGAGCTGACTCTGTCCTTCAACAACATCGAAACCAACCCCGTTCTTCCCGATAAATTATGGCATATGCCTAGCAACAACCTACAGGTCGTGGATCTCGGAATGCTGGCACGCCAAAAACTAATGGCTTCTGGTCAGTACGTTGCTCCCGCACAGAAAACGGCAGAATTGATCTCTCACACCAACGAATTTGGTCGCCACGATTCGTCGGTGTCTCAGTTGTCTCGACAAGAAAATTTTCAGCAACCCAATGCAACCAACCAGATGGCTCAAGAAGCAGATTCGTTTGAAGCCTTTATGGCATCAGAGCAACAGTCGGCAGTAGCAGCCCCAGATTCAATGGGCCGAGACCGATTCTTCGTTCCGAACAATTCTCACGAGACATCCGGATCCGCAAATTTCAGTGCTCCTGACTTTGATTCCAACCCGGATGCTGGCACTTGGGATTCCCAATCTTTCCCCGATGAAGCAGCTCCCCTTGCAGCTCCCGATTGGGATGATCCGGTTCCCAAAAAGCCAAGCTTCTTTGGACGCATGATGGGCCGCTAGTGCTTTGTCATCCTGTTGCATCCAGTTGATCGAAGGCTTCAGACGGCCAGGACCTTGTCAGCAGACAACCGAAAGATTGGCCAGCAAAACGATAAGGTAGCGATCTGACAGACACGTTTCAGTTCGTTGATTCAATTTGAGGCGACGTCTGCCCTTCGAATACGCTCTGATTTTCGTTTGCCCATTTGGCAAGAACGACGGCGTCGCTGAGCTGTTGCGGGTTGGTTGATTTCAACTTTCCGGATTGTGCAATGGACCCCAGACTTCGAAACATCACACCGTCTTCGACGGGGATGTTCACCAGAAATATCTCCATCACACCCGAATCACTTTCCAGCAGCACGCTAAAGCGAGACTTCGGTTCTGACTGTGAATTCTGCGACATGGTCGATCTCGAGCTTACGGTTTATTCGGCACACAGCTGAATAACCGCAAGCGAGACCTGACAATTAACAAACGGCCGCCTTCAATCTGTCGGCACCGTATCTGTCGGCACCGACTTTGGCGAAACAGACTTTGGCGAAACAGACTTTGCGGAAATAGACTCACGAGCAGCTTCCCGTGGGACTACTTCATCCCAGCAACAGCAGCCTTCATTTTTTCCAAACCAGTCTTGGCCACGACATCCGCGTCTTGCTTCCAGTATTCCTTATTGAACAGTTCCAAAGACAGCACCATCGACCGATTCGGGCTGGAAATCATGTTCAAAATTTCGGCCAATGGAGCCACCCCATCGCCAGGATAGACTCGATCGGAGTCGTTCATTTTTTCCCGAACAGGCGTCGCCGGATAGTCGTTCATATGAAAAACGTGAACGGCATCATCAGCAAGAAGGTCCAATCCTGTGAACGGCGAACCGCCTTTAAAAATGTGGTACACGTCGGGCAACAAGCAAGCTTTGGGATGCCCAGATTCCACACAGACCATCACAGATTCGCCAAGCCGAGACAGGTTGTCACTGAAACCCCACACTTCAAGCTGAGGCACAACACCCGTGATGTCACCGACTTTTAGAAGTTCACCATAGCGTTCGGCCATCACAAAGGGATCTAGCTGATCGCTATTGCGATGAGCGCCGATCGGTGGAGCAGCAATGCGTTTGCCTCCGATGTTCGCCAGCATATTCATATCACGTTTTGCCGTTTCTAACCCCGCTTGACGTTCGGCTTCGTCATCCACAATCCACTTCGCAAAGCCAATCGCGCTTTCCACTGTCAGGCCCGCATCGTCGATTCGCTTCTTCAGGTCAGCCAGACTGCCTCCATCTTGGACGTACTTTTCGATATGGCGAATCCACGGTTCAATAGCGTCGTATCCCGCCGTTGAAGCAATTTCGATCTGCTGAACAATGTCTTCAGTCTGGCCTCGAATCGTGCTGGTATTCAAACAGTAGCGAAACTGTCCCACGGCTTCCTTGCCGGGCACTCCACTGGCGGCCGGTAAGGCGACCGAACCACTTGAATTGGCTGGCAATATTGTTGAGGAAGCGGCGACAGCTGAGGAAGCGAAGAAGGTTCGTCGAGAAACTGGCATAGCGTTTGGAATTCTGAGACTGAAATGAACAAGGTGGGCTACCGTGCGGACCTTCAAACTGTAGGCTCTGCTTGGGTCAAACACTAGGTTCTGTCCCTTAATTCGAACTTCACAGAGAATCTGGTGAGCCGTACGGCGCTCATCAATTGCGGGACAGAGTCTAGGTTCTCTCAAGTGCTGAATGTCGTCCTTCTGATTTTCTCGTTTCACATTGTCAGGTCTCAATCGTGTCCACTGCTCCTTCTGAATTCATGTCGTGTGCAAAAACCGCTGCCAATGCAGCGGCCGACGTTCTGCTGGAATATTTCCAAAGTGGAGTTTCCATGAGAACCAAAACGGCATCTGTGGATCTGGTTTCAGATGCAGACGTCAATGCGGAACGAGCTGTCGCCAGCGTGATTCGTGAAACGTTTCCCGGCCATCATATTTTGGGCGAAGAAGAAGAATCTGCGGCGGCCGACGCAGAACACCTGTGGATCGTAGATCCGCTGGACGGCACCACAAACTTTGCTCATGGCATTCCTCATTTTGCCACGTCAATTGCGTACTACCGCCAAGGCAAAGCCGTCTCTGGAGTCGTATACAATCCCGTGACCCAAGACTGGTTCACAGCGGAAGCGGGTGCCGGCGCTTTTCATAATGATCGCCCGATGAAAGTCACCGACCATACGTCCTTATCGGAAGCCGTGGTGGGGACGGGATTCTACTATGATCGAGGCGCCATGATGGAAGACACTTTGACCGCGATCGGAAAGCTGTTCCGTCAAAATATCCACGGAATCCGACGCTTTGGAGCCGCCTCGTTAGATTTCGCAGCCGTCGCAAGTGGTCAATTTTCTGCGTACTTCGAATACCAGCTGTTTGCATGGGACTTTGCTGCCGGCCGATTGCTTGTGGAAGAAGCCGGAGGCCAGACTTCAGACTGCGAAGGAAATCCCTTGAAAATTGGCCCCACGACAATTTTAGCCACCAATCAACACCTCCATCAGCCCACCCTAGACCTTGTCAGGTGGTCAGCATCTCGCAAATGACATATTGACGGATATCAAGTTCACAGAGATAATCTGGGCCACCAATCGGCCGAAAATGCCGAATATCTGTCAGTTTGAGCCGAAATACTGAACGAATTCAAACACCTTGGCACTCAAAGATGTAAGGCCAAGAACACGGCCAACGTCAGAAATGACGTGAAATCCCGTGAAATGTGAATGAACTCACGGACCTTTATTCTACAAACGAACAAAGTCAAACCAATATCCTCGCGGGATGACCGCAACTCAACCGGAGAAAACAAACATGAAGGCACTACTCGTTCTCGCAGCTGTCGCTGGCACAGCATTCGTTGGATACTCTTACACATCGACAGACGGACAAACCTGTGCGGTTTGCCCTCTGACTGGTGAGCCTTTGATGACAACATCAGATTCTGAAGGTAGCTGCTGTGCAAGCCAAGAAGATCTGCTGCTAACGGGCATCGAAGGCGAAGCAACTTGCACCAAAGGTTGCTGCTCAGAAGCTGGCGAAAACATGCTGACTTCAGCAGACGCAGGTCAGTGCGAAGGTTGTGCGAGCGAAAAAGCAGAAGGCGAAGGAAGTTGCACAAAGGGCTGCTGCCAAGACAAAGAAGAAATGACGGCAACTGAAGGCGAAGAAACTGAAGTTCCTGCCGCCATCGAAGAAATTGAGTAGTTGGCTTTGAACGGCTGATGGTCGAAAATTTCAGTCGGCGAAAAATCAACAAGGGGAGACTCGTGATCACGAGGCTCCCCTTTTTTCATGCGCGAAAGGTAATCCTCTGAAGCTGCCACAAGGTGCGAAAACAGAAATCTCGCATCACGTCGAACTTGGCAAAATCAACTGCCACACACAACAGACGTTCTGGCTGGCACAACCAGAAATTCGGAGCCACATCAGAAGCAGTCAGCGACGACTGAGGCTGGGTTCTCGACGGCACGCCATGCCGCTGAATTCATTCCACCGCAACGCGCTGCAAGCAACACGATCAACAGAACATGATGAACAGTTTGATCTGGCTTGGCCTATTTAAAGGCATCCAGAAAGCGGCCCAGCCCAGAATCTTCTTCGGCAGCCTTGCGTGCTGGTTTTGCAGTTTCTGTTGGCCTTGTATTCACTCCCCGATCTGCCGAAGAACCTTCTTTCGGTTCTTCAACCGCTTCTTCAACCAACACCGCGTCTCGAATATCTGTTTCTTCAGGAGTCACCGTGAGTCCCCAGCTATGCAGCATTCCAAAGCGATCGCTACGAGAACCACGAATGACCAATTGCCAAATTCCCTTCACGCTCTGGCCGTTAAACTGAGCCAGTCCAGGTTGACGATGATCGACTGCTTCTGGCCGATAACTTCCTTCAAAAGGAGGCCTGCCTTTCGTGACGGGTGAATCTGCCTTGTCGTCGAAGGTCGTATTTTCGAAGTTGTTTCCGCTTCCGCCTACTTCCGTAAACAATTCGACACGCTGTCCGTTCGGCCCCGTTAAAAATGCGTCGAGCTGAGCCGTACTGGTATGAGTCAACGAAATTTGAACCGTCAATTTCCGAATGGGAAAATCATCGTCGACTTCGATTTCCGAAATCATTGTTCGCTTGGGAGGCAACACGATCGCTTCGGTGTTTTGATAACTTCCACCGGTCACAGCATTCGATTGCAACACTTCTTGGGCAGTCAGCAGCCCATCGCTGTTGACGTCGTACCGTTCAAATTCTTCGCGTCGGGCCACTGACCAGTCTCCGGAATTCGCAAATTCACTAAGAGCAACCTGCTGGTCGGTGTTCGTATCCAATTCATAAAACCAGCCTGGGAGACCTTCTGTTGCATTGCCCGCTTTTCGCTGCATAGCACTCACGTATTCAAACAGTTCGTCCCGATGAATTTCGCCATCTCGATTTAGGTCAATCATCCCGGCGGGCAGACCCGTTTGAATGGCTTCATCACTTTCCAGCCGCCCGTTGCGGTTATTATCAAAGCGAGTCATCAGACTGGCGGTCAGCCAAAAATTCATGCCGCCTTCTCGCCACCAATCGTTGTCGCGACGTTTTCGAGTGGGCGTGCTGGGACGAATGTCGCCTCCTGTTCGCTTCGCACGCTGAACCAATTCACTGGCATCGTTCGCCAGCAGTCGCCGGCGAGCATAACGCTGAGCCAGTTCCATAACACTCAGCTGGTTGTCTCCGTTTAGGTCGTCGTCAAACGGGTTGCGATGAGTCCAGCGATTACGAGACGCTTCTCGTCGATCAATGAATCGATCGCCATTACGATCGCAGCGATCAATCGTATCTTCTGCTTCTTCGACATCATCGGGGGTGTACGCGTACTTTACTCGTCCCAACCCAAAACCTGGAACCATCGGTTCATCATCGGCCGGGCCGAATGGCTTCAGGGAATCCTTGGGTTCTGCGTAAACTCGATTCCCAGCGACTCCGTTTTTTAACGCAAAATAGATTCGAGCCGCCTCCTGAATCTTCGAAATCGACACGGGGCGTTCAAAGGGATCACGACTTGAGCGACCCTTTAAAATTCGCTCTAAGTACGGACGTGACAAGCTGGTCACTTCTTCGGGATCAATCATCCCGTTTTGGTCTCGATCCATTCGTTCCAAAGATTCTCGTAGTCCTGCTTGGCCAAAACTGGACGCAGAATTGACAATCAGAATCAGCAAACAAATCGATGTGGCCAATAACTGTTGAAGGGTACATTTTTTCATCGCTTTGACCGTCCCTTCGCACCGGTAACCGGAGTCTCTCCAGAAAGAAAGCTTTGCAACAATTCAAATTCCACGTCCTTGGGCAGTTCAATAATCCGAACCGCTTTTCGGTTGCGCTCGTCAAGCAGAGCCACCAAAGTTTCCACTTCGGATAGCAGCTGTTCTGGAGCCGTCACGATTAGTGAATTGCTTGGTTCATGCACGGCAATCGTCATTCCGGGCTCCTTCTGATCTGCCCCACCACCTCCGCTTTTTCCACTCGTCCGACTCTTCGCGACCTGAGCAGCAATGGCGGCAATCTGCTTGGTGTCCAGAGCCTTTCCGGTCGACCCCTTGCCTCCACCAGACACTCGATCGCCATAAGCTTCTCGCAACACGGCCGCCACTTCTGTCGCCTTGGAATGGTGCAGTTCAATCACTCGAGACGTGCCATAAGTTCGCACGTCCGTCATGCTGCGATCTTTGTCAATGATGGTCAGGTACGATTCGATGCGTTCGATGTCTCGAGTCGTTCCTTGAGCGATCAAGCGATTCAGTCGAGGATCTGCAACCACTGTGATGGTGTCAGCGATCAGAGTCATCGTGCCATCCGAACCAGTAACAATACTGCCGATGAATGTGCTAAAAGCGTCGCTCATGGAACTGCTCACCAATCCGCCAGCTGTGGCATCGCGAGCCGCCTCGCCCCCATCCAATAAATCAGCCAGCATTCGGATGGCGGCATCAGCCTTTGTGTACTTCAAGTAAAAGACGACTGGTTCGGCGGCCGGAGCATCTGTTCGACCGGCGATCGTTGTTAGCAAAGTTTCCAGTTCATCCAAAGCGGTCGAATCTTCGCATTGCATCAACAGTCCCTGATTGGTCAGCTGACAGCGAATCGCGGGCTTTGACCCGGCCATTGTTTTCGTCAACACCCGAGTATGTGTGGCATCTACGGCGACGGGCAACGGAGGGAGCTCCGACAATAAATCTCCTGTCAGCACTCGTTCTGATGCTCCTGCCGCCTCGGCTGAATTCGGTGCATAGAAGAAGATCGGATTTCCAATCTCCCAAAACCGAGCCGCTGTTTCCAAGGCCTTCGTCGCTTCAGTCCCCGTCAAAGGAAACGTACGAATGGTATCCGCCGAACCCGCTCGACCATTGTCGTCGAGTTCCAAGACGATGCGACGAACTTCTTCAACCTGATGTTTCTTGCCACGCACAAACAGCCGACGATTGACCGGATCCGCGTCGATGCGAACTTGACCCTCATCACCTTCAAGGCCTTTTAGCTTTGAGCGTCGGTCGATTCCTGCGGATGCTTGGCGACCAGAATCTGCCAAATCCAACATCTCATCCAACAGGCTTACACAAACTGAAGCATCGATCACTTTCAATGAAATCACGGCAAACTCGGTATCGCCAGCCTGCAACTGTTCGACGGTCGCTCGAATTTCTGCCTGAACTTTTTCGGAACCGAGGGCAACAATGCTGTCCGCATCTTGGTCCATACTTAATCGCACGGTTTCATCCGCAAGCAACGTTTGCAAGACGTTGTAGATGCTTTCAACATTGCCACCGGCAATCAAATACGACTGCAAAACGGCATCATCTTGAAGTTCTTGATTTGTCAGATCTGGCTGATCAATGGACGCCACCAAACCTTCAATCAGCTTCACCTTATCCTCGAAGCCAGTCACAAAAAGATTCTTGCCCAACACGTCAGCAGAAATACTGACATCGATTCCAATCATTTCACCCGTCGCCAGCCCTAGGTGAGGACGAGCCACAACAAGCACGTCTTCGGCATCCACATGCTTTAAAGAAAAGCTCTTTACGACGGTGCCGTTGTCCAAAGTACTCGGTTCGAAAGCATCTAAAATTTTCTGCACACTTCGCAACTTTTCGACACTGTCAACAATCATTAGCTGCTTCGTCTTGGCAAACACAGACGGGCTGGTCATTAAGTTCAACGGCTGCAGTTCTTCAAGAGCTTCATCAGGGTCCAGCTGTGTGAGTGGGAACAAACACTTCACGACCTGATGACTATTTAATTTTTCCAATTGGTCTCGTTCCACCAAAGGAGCCAGTGCGTCCAGTTGTTGAGCACTCCGTCGGTCAGTCAAGTTCACAACCGAAAGCAGCTCTCCCGTGCGAATCAACGTGAAACCTTCAGGCAGCAAAAACAGGTTGACGCGATCAATCGCTTCCTGCGGTGTAAAAGGCTGCCGATCGAAGTACGTAAAGCTTCCAGTCGGCACCTCGGTAATATGCAGCGACAGATCGCCCGAATCGGCAAGCCACTGAATAACGTCCCGCCAAGGAATACCGTCGAAACTAAATTCCACAGTCTTCGGCGGCAACACACGAGCAGTTGCTGCGTCTTCAATGGGAGACACTGAGGACGAACCTGAAGACGAAATTTTCGTATCTGGCTGCTGGGCGAAAGCAGAGTTTGCGGTTGCAAGTACAGACAACAGCAAAGCTGTCGCGGGCCTGAACGCAGTGGCCGAAAGACATGACAAAGTCATTGGACGAACTATCCGAAGGCGGGAAGAAAGAGGTGGGTCTGTGACTCTTGTGGGGCTGACTCCCAGACAAAGGATGCTGAGAATCAGTAGAGTTCACCACGAGGGCGGGGAGCAGCAGTTTAACGTGCTTTTGACCGAAAATCGATACTCGTCTTCACGTTCAAGGCCGGTAACAACAACAAAACTTAGAAATTAATGGTCTCGGGCGTTTAGACCCGAACGACCATCAGGCCATGCTGAAACGACATGGCCTAACAACCGGCGTAAGCCGACTGAACCAAACACCGCACGCCGCCGGATTCTTTGTCAACGCAACTTCTGGTTCAGGCTGGCCTTACTGCTGGCCACTCTCTTTCAGATTCGTCAAAAATCAAAGCGGATGTTCACTGTTTTCAAGGCAGCCGTTTATTGACCCGTGCGAGGGCCAAGCCAAGCCGCTACGCTGATTCAACCACACGATCTTCAGCGTCACAGGAGCATCCCATGGCAACTGATTCCGAAAAGACGATTCGCTTTCAATCTGCCTTGGATCAATTCGTTGAACGCTTGAAAGACGACACCTGTATTTTGGCCGCCGTACTGGTTGGCAGCTTGAATGACGACACCGTATGGAGCAAGAACGGCCTGCACGTCTGGGTGATTGAAAAAGATGGAATCTCCAAACGGCTAAAGGCAGACGGCAACGACGAATGCATCGAACGAATCTTGGTAGAAGAAGACATCAATATTCACGCCGAGCTGATTCCCCGCAGCCGCTTCCGACAGATGGTCGAAGGATCTTCACGAACAGCATTTTCATGCAGCTACTTTGCAAGGCGAAAAATGCTGTATTGCACCGACCAGTCCATCGAAGCTTGGTTTGAAAAAGCCAATACGTTTGCCACCAAAGATCAAGAAAAAGAACTGCTGGGTTTCACCTCGTGGGCGATTCATGCTCATCGACACGCTCGCCGGTTATTCGATACCAAAAAGGACATGGCACTGTGCAAGGAAAGCGTCGTTTGGACGGCTCACGCGATCGCGGCCATGCAACAAATTCGCAAAGGCGAAATTCAAGAACACGATGTCATTTATCAAGCGATTGAAGACAACCCAGAACTGTTTCAAGGTCTCTACCTTGATGTGATCGTTCGCAAACCGTCCAAGAAGTATCTGCAGGCAGCATTGGTGTCTGCAGCCGAATACCTTGACGTTCATTGGCAAGCCAATCTGAAACCTGTCACCGCGTATCTAAAAAAACAGAAGCGGACAGTGCCTCTTTCGGAAATCAGCGAGCACTTTGCCTTCACCCAGCTTTACCCGTGGCATTTAGAATCCACTTGCGAGTGGCTGACTGAAGCCGGCCACATCGAAAAAGTGAGTGCTCCGTTTCGACTTACAAAAAAAAGTCGCACCGACGTCGAAGAGCCAGCCTATCAGTGGATTTAAAGACCGCCATGATCGCGACTTGCAACCTGATCTTGTCATTTTGAAACCTTACCCTGCCCTATGCGTCGAACCATTGAAATCCGAGGAGCTCGGGAAAACAACCTTCAGAATGTGTCGCTGGAATTGCCTCGCGATCAGCTGGTCGTGGTCACAGGAGTCAGCGGATCGGGCAAATCGTCTCTAGCATTCGACACCTTGTATGCCGAAGGTCAGCGTCGTTTGATGGCCTCGATGTCGACTTATGCCAAGCGTTTTGCAGGCCAGATGAAAAAGCCGGATGTTGATTTTGTCAACGGCCTGTCCCCCGTCATTTCCATCGACCAAAAAACGGTAGGCAGCAATCCTCGTTCAACCGTGGGCACAATGACAGACGTTTGGGATTACATCCGAATGCTGTATGCGTCGGTCGGAATTCCTCACTGCCCGCGATGCGATGAATGCCTTGCTCCCAAATCGCCCGCTCAAATGATGGAACATATGCTCGCCCTGCCAGTAGGCACCTTAGTCGAAGTTCGAGCTCCCGTTTCAAAGGTCTTTGGTGAGGACTACGAATACCTGTTCGAACAAATTCGAGTCAACGGCTACCGCCATGCTCGCATCGACGGCAAAGAGGTGGATCTCGGCAACGACATCGAATTAGAAGAAGATGCTCACCACACAATCGATGCTGTCGTTGACCAATTTGTCATCGAAAAAGGAATTGATAAGCAAGTCGTAGCATCGTTGACTCACGGCTTAGAATTGGGCGACGGAATGCTCAGCTTTCACATCACTAGCAAATACCCAAAGACCAAACAGGTGGCGTGGCAAGCAGGATTTGGCTGCAAAAAGCACGGCATCGTCGCCGGGACCATGCAGCATTTCAACTTTTCATTCAACCTCCCCACGGGAGCCTGTGTGACCTGTGCTGGCATCGGCACATCGATGCGCGTCCATGCACCGCTCCTGACTCCCGATACAAGTCGCACACTGAATGATGGAGTCATCATCAAAGAGGCCATGAAGTGCGACAAGAACACGTGGGGCGGACGAATGTTGTACTCGCTGGCTCAAGAATTCAAATTCAGTCTGGATCAACCTTGGGACAAGCTTTCGCAAAAAGCCAAGAACATCATTCTGAACGGAACGAACGGAAAAAAGTTTAAAGTAAAATTGGCCCCCGGAACTCGCCAAGGCAAACAGCAGGAAGGTCGTGAGATCAGCTATCGAGGCCTGATCAATCAAATCGAACACAACTATCACTGGTATCGCAAGCAGGGTAGTTCCAACGACTGGACAGATTCGTACCTGAAGAAAGTCATGGTGGAATACGACTGTCCGGAATGCCAAGCAACGCGGCTAAAGAAGACGCGACGATCAGTCACGATCAACGGTAAAGGCATTCATGAACTGGGAGAAATGCACCTTGTGGAATTGCAACGCTTCCTGAAAACAGTGAAGCCGAATGCTGGTCAAAAATCAGTGACTGACATCATTCGACGTGAAATCGACGGACGATTGGAACTGTTGATTTCCATCGGTCTGGACTATCTCAGTTTGAATCGAACTTCGGGAACTCTGTCCGGTGGCGAATCTCAACGAATCCGTCTGTCTTCTCAGATCGGTTCCGGGCTGATGGGAATGTTGTATGTACTCGATGAACCCAGTATCGGCCTACACCCCAAAGACAACGTCAAGATGATTGAAACTCTTCGGCGTCTGCAGAATTTAGGCAACACTGTCATCGTTGTTGAACATGACGAAGACACCATTCGAGCGGCCGACCACATCATTGAAGTGGGACCTGGACCCGGAATTCACGGCGGCCACATCGTCGAACAAGGTCCTCTAAAAAAGATCTTAGCAAACCGCAAATCACCAACAGGGCAATACCTAAGCGGCGCCAAAACGATCCCTGTTCCCGCACAACGACGAGCAGGTTCAGGAGAATCGCTCAGCATCAAAGGAGCTCGGCACAACAACCTGAAGAACGTCAACGTTGATATTCCACTTGGTAAATTGGTCAGTATCACGGGGGCATCCGGATCTGGAAAAAGCTCGCTCGTCCATCAAGTTTTGTACAAACGCCTTTACGCTTTAAAGCAAGACAGTCGAGTCCTTGCAGGTGCCCACGACGAACTCCTTGGCCATCAACATGTCGACGACATCATCAGTATCGACCAGTCTCCCATCGGCCGTTCTCCTCGATCAAATCCGGCTACCTACGTTGGCTTCTATGATCACATTCGCAAACTGTTTGCAGGGACTCAAGATTCGAAAATCCGCAAATTCACAGCATCTCAGTTTAGCTTCAACGTCAAAGGCGGACGTTGCGAAGAATGCAGTGGTGACGGCACCATTGTCACCAAGCTGTCCTTTATGCCTGACGTGGAAGTCACCTGTCCGACCTGCAAGGGTGACCGCTACAAACAGGCAACCTTAGATGTACTTTACAACGGAAAAAACATCGCCGAAGTCCTCAACCTAAGCGTTGAGGAAGGAGTCAAATTTTTTGCAGATCAAAATGCGATTAGCCGACGATTACAGATGCTCAATGAACTGGGACTGGGCTACATCACCATTGGCCATCCCTCAACATTGCTATCAGGTGGCGAGGCTCAACGAGTAAAACTAGCGACCGAACTCAGCAAGCTCAAACGAGGCAAACACAATCTGTATATTCTAGACGAACCAACAACAGGATTGCATTTCGCGGACATTGACCGCCTTTTAGACAGCCTGAATCGTCTGGTCGATCGTGGCCACACGGTCCTTGTTATTGAACACAATTTAGATGTGATCAAAACATCAGACCATGTCATCGATCTCGGACCTGAAGGAGGTCACAAGGGAGGAAAAGTGATGGCTCATGGCACACCCGAAAAAGTGGCCCGTTCAAAAAAATCTCACACCGCCAAATTTCTTCGCGACATTCTTTCGTAGACGACTTAATCAAAGGGCATAAGTCATCATCTACGGATTTGTGTCCCAAGTTATAGTGCGACAGAATCCACTTGGACCTGCTTTGCCTGGCTGGTCAGGACGTTTAGATCCATTCGAGAATCGGCCCGCATTTCCTGAATCATTCGCTTGTGCAAGGGCTGCAACTGTTTGACGTTCAGCTGAAGATCAAACGACAGTGCCATCAAACCGGATGCACGATCAACAGAATTATCAAGCCATTCAGAATAGGCCATTTCGAGCAAAGTTTCTGGACTTTGATGAACCAGAAACGAATCTTCGGCACGCTTAGCCGAAATCAAATACATCCCCTTTTTACGATTCCAACGACTGCTGGCCAACATCACGGCGGCATGATCAGGATACTTTTCTTGCAACCTGACATCGGGATTCAAAGTGGGCAACTTAACGGAATCCAGTTGGTCTGCATGCATCATCAAAATCAAAGTCGCTGCGTCCGAAACAGCACCCGACGAAACCAAAGGCAGTATTCGAACAGTGGCAAACCTTGGTTGGTTGTCTTGGAAATCAAATTCGGCTCGTAAGACATCTTCGAATCCTTCCGGCAGCGACAATCGACCGCTGTCTAAGTTTTGCACAATGGAAGACTGATCGAAGGGCGAACCTTCTGAAGCTGATCTCGTCAATTCACAAAACGCGTTCATCAGAGGCAAAGAGTTCTGCGAACCCATTGAGTTCACCAATAACTCGAACGCTTGTTCTTCTAAATCACTTGCTGCCAAAATTTGAGCCACCACTGGAATGGCGTCATCGCCTTGGGCTGCAACGATTTTTGTTAAGTCAGGATACACATCCAACAGCAGTCGGCGTTGCATTTTGGGTTGATCACGACAATCTTCTAGCAGTTGATGCAGCAGATTCAGCACCGACAATTCGTTTGGAATTTGGTTGAGCAACTGGCTGACTTGTGCGGCCACTTGTTCAGGCTCTTCTGTCATCATCTGGCGCAGAAAAATTCTTCGATCGGTGGAATCCCGCAATTCGCTGGCGTTCGCCAGTCCCAACTTCGAAATCCGCTCGGATGCTCGATCCTGCACAGCTTGAATGCCAATTCGAAACACTTCTCGACGCGGATACTCAACCAAAGTTCGCAGCAGCAGCTGAATCCCGTCGGTCGTCTTCCCAGCATCGCACGCTCGAAATGCTGCGAACAACACAGGCACTGTCGCTTCGCGATTCATCAATGCGGCGTCTTCGATCGCCGCGATCAACTGACTTTCTTGACCTGTTTCTTGTGCGTGAGCCATCAGTCGCCAGACAGCATTGACCTGCTCTTTCGCAGACATGGCAAAACCACGGATACACGTAATGGCTTCTGCATACTGATTGCTACGAATAAAGGCTTCAGCACAAAATCTTCGAGCATTGTCGGATGACGGAATCAGTTCCAGCAATTCTCTTGCTCGGACAGCTGCGTCTAAAAACTGCTCTCGTTCCCAGAGACACTCAACCAACAACGCATAGCAATCTTGTTTCACACCGATTTCTGAATGCAGCTTCAGAACAGATTCCAATTCAATGACCGCTTCTTTGAATCTTGATTCCTGAGCCAGCAACCGTGCTCGCAGTGTGGTCTTTAGAACTCGCTGGCTTGAAGAATCTGACAAACGAGCGAGCGCCTGAATTGCCTGATCACTTTGACCTGTGCTGCTAAATAGTTCCACCTGACGACCAATCGCAAACAGGTCACCAGGACGAATGTCGAGACACTGTTGGTAGTGCGTCTGTGCCAATTCCATCTGGCCACTGCGATGTGCCAGATCGGCCAAACACGCCAGATCGTCGTAACTTGGCTCCTTCAACGTCAACGAAGCAACGTCGTAAACTCGACGCAGTACGTCCTCATCAACTTCTGTTGCCAATGGCAGATCGTGCACAAAGAACACCACCAGTTCTCGGACGAGTTCAATGTCACTTTGGCTGGGCAACACAGCCGACTGATACAAACCAGCAGCTTCGTTTGGCTTTCCTTGCTTTGCCAATAAACGCGCTTGAGTCAAGAAAGCTTGAGGACTGGATGTCTTCGCCACCCATTCATCTGCCACCTTCGCTGCCGCCTTTGCATTGCCTCGACGTTCCTTTAATTGCACGAGTCCAGACCATGCGACAAGACACGACGAATCTGCAAGCAACGCGGTTTTGAATTCCCCTTCAGCATCATCCAGTTCACCCTTCTTGAGTAAACACAGCCCGTTGTACGCTGTGAGCCGAGGATATTGGTCTGCCACGTCAGTCACCGTGGGCAACCACTGACTCACTGTGCTGAACCACTCCAGTCTCATCGCTGCATCGACCAAGGTGATTCGCAGTTCGTCAGTGGAATCACCGCAACGAATGGCGGCCGTCGATTGACTGACGACAAACATATCCCGTTCGTCCCCTGCGGATTCTGTCTTCTGAACGTGCTGAATCAATTCCACGCGAGCCACAGCATCATCCGAATGCAGTTCGAGATAGTCCAAGTAGGCGACTTTTGCAGCAGCAGAATCAGAACCATCAGCAAGTTGCCGGGCGGTCACCAGCAACCGGTCGGAAAGTTTGTCACGCTGATATCCTAAGACGCCCATCCAAGTGGCATACACGCCCATCAGAATCACAAAGCTAATCAGTAGTCGCTTCCATCGAATCGTGAAGTAAGCCTGTTCCATCATTCTGATCCTTCCAGATTTGATTCCGTCTTGTTGCCAGTCAATGCCTGATCGCTAAATGACGAGGCTGCGATCGACCGTCGTACGGCTGGCAGAAATTCCTTCAGAAACTGCTCAGCCACCGCGGTGTCTGTTCGCGATTCCGATGGTCGCCAACGCTCTGTCACGTAAAGCTTGTACAGCAGTGGTTCACCGACGAATGAAAACCGTGGATTGGTAGCAGCCTGCCATTTGCCTTCCGTGCTCCAGCCCCAATAAAGGCGAGTCAATCGATCGTCGCTTGCTTGAGCACTGCGAAAATCGGTTCGAAAGACTTCGCACGTTTCCTCACTCTGCTTTCGACCATCCAATGAAATCGTTTGAGTAGACGGCTGCCGTAGCATTTGATACCCCTGCCCGGCTAGGCAAACAGTCGGGGGATGCAACGAAATCGGCCCCGCTTCGCCAACCATCAACAGAACTCCTACGGTGGATTCTGTTTGAGCATGGCGATACTCACGACGAACATAGCCGGCAATGCGTCCAGTGGAAATTTCTGTTTCCGTCAGAGACAGTTCTTCCGATGTCCAATGGCCAAATGCTTTCGGAATCTTTTGCAGCCGCGCAGCTGCTGCTGGAAGCTGATCATCTGTTGCCCACCGTCGCTGGACAAGTCCCTGAGTCCATCCAGATACGGCGACAAAGATCAGTGAAATAATGAGAAGCAGAGAAGAATTTTTCATACTCTGTGAGCCTGTCTGTATTGAGCATCTCAGTAAGAATCAGCGGATGACACGCTAGCAAACATTCGTACAAAGCCAGTCTGTCATGATTCAGGCAGCAAGACTCCGGGTGCGGTACGGCCCGTTGATGTCTGAATTCCTTGGTCGTCAATCACCCAGTCCAACCACTTCAAAAAGCAGAACATCATCAAGCCAGCAGCGGGCATCATCAGCCAGCCCGCATAGTCATGAAAAACTTGGTCTGCGAACTCGGGACTGACAGATTGATAGACGGCCCCTGTTGCCGTAATGCGAATGATGTTACAGACCAAAGCAATCGGTGCTGCACTTAAAACAATCAGCCAACGATGCAACCACGAACGCTGCAGCAGCAAAGCGAACGATGTCGCAATCGCAAAAAACACGACCAACATCCGTAAGCCACTGCATGCTTCTTCAACTCCCAGCAAAGCTTCTGTTCCAGAGACTGCCTCTCTTAAAGCGATCGTGTTTCCTCGCTGTAGGGCCGAATAACCCAAGAGCTGTAAACATGTCGTTGATGCTTCCGCCGCCAGAGACTGTAAAGGTTGAGCCAACGAAACTTCAACGGTGTAAGGCATCGGAATCATGAACAGTAGAAACGCGGTCCCGGGCCAAGTGATCCGAGCCAACCACCGTCCACCAATCAGCATGATCACGCCATGGAGCACCAACAACAACGATGCCATTTGCAACCAGTCGAAGTAAATCATTGCTCCGACTGCTGCCAAGATGCAGCCCACCGTCACAAATGCAAGCCCCTTCAGCAAGGGTCGCCTGTCATCTGATCGACGTTCGCACCACCGAACGTACACGATAGCGAATGCCAGAATTGGTACCAAAAAGCCGTGGGAATACTGAGGATCAGAATTCCACCGCCGCACCATCGTCATGATTGCCGGCCACCAGCCCCACGTCGCCGCACCAAGAATCGCGGCAACAAGCAACACCAAAACGGGGCCCGTCAAAGCCAACTTGTGATCAACAGGTTTTTGATCTGCGAAGGGAGAAAGCATGTGCAAGCAGTCTGCAGCAAAGAAGATCAGGACAAAAGAGAGTCTTGATTACCGAAACCACGCGTGGGTCAACTGGTAAACTTACCCTGTTGAAAACCTAACACACCAATGCCCGTGACAGGCCAAAGCAAACTGCCAACCCAGTTCCGTGGCGTTGACAATTGACAACGTGCTGTTACGTTCAAACGGAAACAGTGGCCACACCAAGCTTCGCTTCCGCAAGCTTCAAAACTGGCGCAGAAAAAAAGCGATGACATCACTGTCACCGCTTTTCGTATTTTTGGGTTCAATTGACTCGAAAGTCACTTCTTTCAAAGCTCGTGAACCGCCGCCCAGTGAACCGGCCGCCAATCGCTGGGCAGCATCAGTCATTCACATTCAGCCGTTGATCGACAACTACTCTTCGCTGTCCGATGGAACAGCCTGTCTTCGACGTCGACGGACGGCAACAAATGCAGCAGCCGCTCCCATGCCCATCAGGGCAATGCTGGAAGGTTCTGGAACAGCCGAACCACCACCACCGCTTCCGCCAGATCCACCGCCACCTGATCCGCCGCCGCCTGATGGCGGATACGTTGGAGTCGTGGGACGGGGTCGCCACCAACCACCCCAGCCGCCCCAAGCGGCTTCGGAAGGTACGCAGCAGGCCATGACACTAAAGATCGTGGCAAGAAGAATTGTTCGTCCCCATGCGGTCATGACGGCGTTCCTTTTAGGCAATCCCTTGTGACTCAGGCCTGCCAAGTGGTGATATGACTTGTTGACTCTTCACAGGTTCTGCACCCGAGAAGCCGTACAACGTAACCGAAACAAGGCTCGACACATCACTTTTCCGACATCTCACCAGACTACGTTTCATCCGCATACCCACCAATACGCGCACTCGCCACAATCTTCATATTCCGCAAAACCAGCACAATCGCGAAACTGTGACACAGGCCTGCTTTGTATTGAAGACCAAATTTTTCACAGAAATCATGTCAACAAGTCGCCCGACACGTGTGAACAGTCCTGTGCAGATTGACGCCCTGCCGCCAAGACTTGACTACACTGTGATTTTCCGTTCATTGTGACTTTGCTGTGAACTCCAGACCGATGGACCTTCCCGACACACGAAACAGCTTGCTGCTTGAGGTTCGAGACCTAAAGAATCGACAGGCTTGGGAAGAATTTTCAGCCATCTACCGGCCTGTCATCTTTAGGCTGGCCCAATTCAAAGGGCTGCAAACACAAGACGCCGAAGATCTCACTCAGCAGGTTCTGATCAACGTTGCACGAGCAATCAATGGCTGGGAACCCGATCCAGATAAGGCCAAATTTCGCACTTGGCTGCGTCGGGTCGCCGATAACGCCATCCTGAATGCCCTGACTCGACAACGCCCTGACAAAGCCGCCGGAGGTGAAGTCAGCCAGTCAATCTTGGCAGAATACCCTACGTCATCCGACGATTCTAAGCTGCTGCAGATCGAATACCGACGAGCAGTTTTTGCCCTCGTTGCCAAACAAATCCGACCGGAATTCAGCGACGAAACTTGGGCAGCATTCTGGAAAACCACGGTTGACGAAATCGACATCGATGACGTCGCAAAAGAGTTGGGCCGAACTCGTGGCAGCGTTTACGCGGCTCGCAGTCGAGTCATGAAACGCCTCAGAAGTAAAGTTGAAGAATACGATGCCTCAGATCATCGGCCCTGAATACTCCTTGCCCCCAGTTTCTGCAGTCGCCTTTTGGGAGGCCGACTGCCCCGGTCAGTAAACCCATCATTCCGCCACAGCAAATCGCTCTCAAAGCAAACACACCGCAAGCCCATGCCGTCCACTCTTTGCAATCCAAAACTCATCAGTGACTTCCTTGCCGAATGTCTGACGAATGATCAGCGGCTGGAATTCGAACAGCATCTCGATGAATGCGACGCGTGCTGTAATGCCTTGCAACGACAGACGGCAGATGTAAGGTTGTGGGATGATGCGCGGAACTACCTCAGCTCAACGCCAGATCTTGCAGCCAGCCCCACGACCGCAGAATCCGCCCCAACAGATTCTCCAAATCTCGATTTTCTAACGGCCACAGATGATCCTCATATGTTGGGTCGTTTCGCTGGATACGAAATTTCCGGAGTCATCGGATGTGGAGGAATGGGAATCGTTTTGAAAGGCTTTGACGCTGCGTTAAGTCGATACGCGGCCATCAAAGTGCTATCACCTCACTACGCCAGCAGTGGGGCCGCTCGACAACGGTTTGCACGAGAAGCTCAGGCGGCAGCGGCCGTTGTCCACGACAACGTCATTGGCATTCACGGTGTCGACGAATTTAACCGCCTGCCCTATTTGGTGATGCCATACGTCAAAGGCGAATCGCTACAAAAACGCATCGACAGAGCGGCCCCATTGTCCGTTGCTGAAGTGCTAAGAATCGCCTCACAATCTGCCAAGGGCCTCGCAGCCGCTCATGACCAAGGGCTTGTTCATCGAGACATCAAGCCGGGCAATATTTTGCTGCCAGCAAACGTAGAACGAGTCATCATTACCGACTTCGGGTTAGCCCGAGCCGCCGATGACGCCAGCTTGACTCGCAGCGGAGTCATCGCGGGGACGCCTCAGTATATGTCGCCCGAACAGGCCAAAGGAGATCCCATCGATCATCGCAGCGACCTGTTTAGCTTGGGAAGCATGATGTACGCGATGTGTACCGGCCACCCTCCCTTTCGAGCCGAATCTCCCTACGGAATTCTGCGGCGAATCACGGATAATGAACCGAGATCCATTCGAGACATCAACCACGAAATTCCCGATTGGCTAGAAGCCATTGTGCTGAAGCTGTTGAAGAAGCAACCTGATCATCGTTACCTGACAGCCGCCGAAGTTGCCACCCTTCTGGAAGACTGCTTGGCTCACGTTCAGCAACCCATGCGAGTCGCTTTACCCAGTTCCCTGCCCCAGCCAAGTCGACGTCGACGGACGACCACGAAACGTATGATGGGAACTTCGCTGATCGTCGTCACGGCAGCAATCGTCTTTCGCTTCATCCTTTGGCCGCAACCAATCGATCCCAACCTAGGAAACCAGTCGACAAACCAGAATGTTTCCAACGCACCCGAGCTTCTCGGCGATGTGCGGCCAAATCTGGCACAGACTGACTTACGAACACACACACCTGAACCAACAACCGCGAATGGCGAAGACCAGCTGTCGTGGGACAACGAAGACTTGAACGAAATCGAACGAACCATCAGTACTCTGAAGCGAGAATTCGAAGATGACCTGCAATAGCCCATCCGCATTTCGTCGGCAACATCTGGCCTTCGTTTTCGCACCCGTCATGCTTCTGATCTTAGCCACGCCGACCGCATGTGCTCAGGACAAAGCATCAACCCAAACGGATACGTCTCAGCAATCGAACCTCACGACATCAGACTTTGGTCAGAAGGCCGCCACCGACCAACCTGCTGCATCAAACACATGGGCCAAGAAAGGCGACTTTGCCCTATTCGATGGCGAATGGAAACTGCATGCAGCCAACTACGGCACCGAGGAGCACAGGACTCGTACAAGTGGACTGCCAGAGTTGGGATGGATTCGAAACGGCATCATCCGCTTGGGTAAGAACTCGCTGGCATATCGAGTCATTGAATCGGGGCAGACACGTGGAGTCATTCGGATCGTTGCTCAAGATTCCCAAGAATCGATGTGCGAAGTAGAGCGATTAGATCAGATTCTGTTTCTTAGAATCACGGCCCAAGAACGTGACGCACTGGAGCCTGACGCACCGGAGCCTGACACACCGAAGCCTGACGCGCCATCGGATCTCAACCTAGCCAGACCGGCGACGGAACACTCACGCCAAGATGTCGTGTTAGAATTTTGGAGAATCGACCCGCAGCGGCAGGAAGTCATGAAGCAACTGGAATCACTGCTTTACAAAAGCAACTCTCTCCGCCAGACGGGCACATCCGAAGAATTCAGTACGGTCAACCGAAGGGTTCAGCAGGTCACCGCTCAGCTGCAAAAACTAGATGATGCTCCAAGAATTCAATCCCTCACCTACGAAGTATTAGCAGCTCGAAAGGCGGGAAAACACAAAGAAGCAAACCAACTCGAACTGCAAATCCCTGCCCTTCCTGCTCAGGCGGATTCTCTGCCCATGATTCAGCCAGAATTCAATGATTTGGAAGCTCAACAGGACATCGGAATTCGCATCACAGACACCCTCGTTGCCCTCGACCAGCTCAAGAGAAACCTTGGCGCCCAACACCCCCAAGTTCGCGAAGCACAGCAACGTCTGACGTTCCTGCAATCGCTGCGAAACAAAGACAAGAACTCTGGCAACAACAGCCAACAACAGATAACCGCTTCACGAGCTCAACTGGAGAAAGAACGCCAAAGCCTGCTCGCCGAATATGATTCCGCCCAGCAAGTCACTCACCAAGTCGCGTCTGATCTTCGCAGCAAAGCCGCTCAGGAATCTATTCCGCCAGACGTACTACTTAGCCTGCAACAGCAGCTTCGCAAAACCGTCACAGCCGCGTTTGATGTTCAGCAAAAACTGCAGACCATTCGTCTCAGCATCGCGCAACGGGATCTCCAAGATCTGCGGTCAAAGCACGAACACAGAAAAACGCTCGCTGAACAAGTGATCGAACGACGTGTGCAACAACTGCTACAAGATGATGAACTGCTGTGGTCTGAATCAAATGGCGGCAAAAAGACGACCGAACCGAAGCAGCCGAAGCAAAAACCACAGTACAACATCGTTGAAAAAGCAACACTCACTGATTCCCAGTTGTTGGGCGAATGGACGCTCGTTCAGGCATCACAATCAGACGGCATGGCACTGCAACCGAACAGTCGACTCTCCGTCAGTGACAACCGGTTGCAGCTCAGTCGCTACGGTCAACAATTGCAAATGCGGCTGCAAACGAATACTCAAGTAACGCCTCACCAGGTCAGCATTGTTGATGTGTCAAACATCCTGGTTCGGTTCACGGGCACCTACCAAATCACAGACGACGTGCTGACGATCGTGTGGGCTTCCCATGACCAGCAGCGAGCCGGGCTGACGACGCTGCAGGCTGAAAACAGCGGGACTCAAATTTGGAAGCGAGTCAAACCACTGCCCACGTTTGAAACTCCTGAACAACTTCTGTCTTTCTTTGACTCGATCACCCAATCAGAAAGTCCCGACGTCGCCATGCTGGTGCGACTTTTGAGCGACAAGGAGGCTGATCGATTCGCCGGATTTCTGATTGCGTCAACAGGCATGATGCAGCGGATGATGCCTCTGATCATGATGGCCGAACAAATGGGAGACACCGACGATGACGGACATGACCTAGCAACTCTTACTCGAGTCTCCACACTGCTTAACAAAGCAATCGCTCCAAACGCTCCTCTGGAATGTGTGCAGGCGTTTCGAGACCTGACCAACACGGACAGCAGTTTCATGACGGCACAATTTCGAGTACCAATGACCGACATCGATGCTTTTTCTGAAAAGCTTAGACTGGCGGGCCGAGCAGTTGGAGACTCACGGATGTTCGCTGTGCAAATCCTGAATCTTCTGGATGGGATGAGCGACAAGTCGGCGAAACAGAAAAAGGACAAGCCAAAACCTGACTGGCTGGTGACGCGAGATGGTGATCGTGCCTTCGCTGTCAATCAAGCCACAGTGAAGCCGAAAGATGATCTCGGAGGCGGTAAGCTGAGCCTGCAGCGAATTGAAAACAGCTGGACAATCGCCAGCCTCATCGCAGACGACAACTTGGCAGAAATCGCAGCCATGGCTACCGGTCCCATCATGGGCACAGACAAAGATGGCAACACGATGCCCATCGGAACCTTGTTTGGAGCAATGGCAGAGTCCACACCAACGATGCTGGAATCGCCAACCACTCGGGCCGTCCAAGCTCCCATGGCCAACCAAAGCATGGCCCCGTACACCAAGATCACGGCGAATGATCTTGGAACCATCCAAGTCATGACGGATGAATCAAACCTACTTACAAATTCGGACGTTGTCGGAAAATACCTAACACGACGTCTTAGTCGAAATCAGCGAATCACCCCTGACATGCTGGTCGACGAACCCACGACCGAAGAGATCGTGAATGCCTACCTTGAAGAAGCATTGGCTGGTGAGGAAGTATTTCCAAGGGCACACTCTTTTCCTGATCAAATGGTTAGTCTTATTGGCCAATCGCATGACTCATCGCGATCTTTTCCAAACCCGTCTCAGTCCTTACATGACTTCCCCTACGGTGCCAATCTCGAAGAACTGCCAGGCTGGTTGCCTGATTGGACATCGGACTACGTGGCGGCCGTCGCAGAAAAATTAAATGCGAAAGCAAACAACGACTGGCAGGAACCTGAATTCCGTTTGCTCTGGTCACTCGAGCCTCTGGTCTTCTACTCTTCTGAACAACTGAATGTCGATCTGCAACGGCTGGCCTCTTTGCTGAAAAACAAGTATCCGACGGTCGAACAAATTGGAAAGCACCCCAAGCAGTACTCGATTCTGTGGCATTCCGATTTGGTGATGGGAATGTATGTGCGACTCAACGGTGAACTCCCCAAAGATGTGTTTGATTTGCCGGTCGTCGACGAAGAGACAGCTAAGCAACTTGCACTCTTGCAGACCATGTGTGCCAACTCGGCAGACTTCCAATGGATTAATCAGGAACAAGTTCGGCTTGCAGGCCTACTACAGAAAGCTCCAGTACCAGCTCTCAAAACGCTGATGTCCGGCCAGTGGCCCGTCGCCCGCCAAATCTCATCAGGCTGGCTTTATGCTCTGTCGACTCGATCACAATATCGCACGTTCTATGCGTCATCAAAGAAAGGCGGTCGTCCTCCTGTAGACACGATGTTGATGGTGCTTGTCATGAAATCCCTGACGGCAGAAACTGAGTCGTCCGATGACAACATCGCGGCTTATCTGGAAGAACCTTCACAAGGGGGAGCGTTTTCTCGTCACTTAAATGACCTGTTAAGTTCAAAGCTGACCTATCGAGACACGGCGCTCGATGCACTCGCTCAGATGTACCAGAAAACCAGTCGCCAAAAGTTGAAAGCTGCCATTAAGAAGGCCGCACCGGGCGCCTCTGTTTCAGGGATTTGAATTTAGCAACCTACATAATGCATCGGACGGCAATCGTAGCCATGATTGTTCACAATGATGGCAGCTCATACGGCCGAAATCAGGCTGCCATCTTTACCATCGAACACCGTCAGCGGTGAAACGAATCAATGACCCGAAAAGTGATTTTTTTGACAACAAATTCACCCCGCTGAGACAGCAAGGACGACTTTGTCAGGAATCCTTATACCCCTTGCCAGCAGCTTTATTCTGCCATCTCAAATCGGAATGAATCCCCTGGACGCACTTGATTCAACCGACACAATTCAGCCTGCGGAATATAACCGATTCTTGGATATCCACCCGTTGTTTGACCGTCTTGCAAGACAACGATCGGATGACCCGATGGAGGCAGTTGAATCATGCCCGGAAGCACGGGCATACTGTGACTCAAACACTTTTCACCAACCGATAAACGGGGGCCCGTCAGCTTGGCTCCCATCCGGTTGCTGTCAGATGTGATGCAAAATTCAGTGTTTGTCAATGCCCGCTGACACTCTGCTGTCAACCATAAAAATTCAGGGCCCGGCAGAATACGGACACTGCTTCGGTTCCACTTCTTACCCGAAATATCCAGAGCCATATAGGCATTCCACGGTGCCGTTTCCTTCCAAAAAATCTTGTCACCAACCGCCAGAATTCGGCCTTCGTTTCCTCCAAAACCAGCAGCCGCATAGCACGCTGCTGAACCGAATGTTCGCTCAGTCTTCATTTCGCCTCGGATACCGATGTAGGCTCGACAACCTCGTTTCGCCGCTTGACCGCTAAGCTGACTTCCGACTGAAACTTGGTAAGTGCGATTACGTTTAAGCCGGCGACCATCCAGCGTCCATTTCAGCGATGCCCCCGTCAGACAAATCGTTGCATCGGAATCAAAACGCAGCGTTGGAGCAACAAAGTGGCATTCGATCAACGCAGCTTTCGCATCATTGCCCAATAGCACATTGGCCAAATCGGCTGAATACCCATCCAAGGGCCCTGACGTTGGAATCGCGTAGTACGCCAAACCCGTACGACCTTGATCTTGAATCTGAGCCTGCAAGCCGGGCCGAAAGACGGTCAGTTCACCCATTGAATTGCTCCAGCGTCGCACCAGTTCGCAGCAGCTGGTGATAGTCTGCCTGATTCACAGATTCCAAAGTCAACTGATCACCCGGTTGAAGGGCCACCGGGGGCAACTGATCTGTTTGCAACAAACTCACTGCCAACCGGCCCAGCACATTCCAACCCGCAGGGCTGGGCAAAGAATAGATGCCCGCGTAGCGGCCTCCGACTGCAAACGAATTCACTTCGGTTTGCCGATCGGGATTTGCCTTCCGAGCCACCTGCAGCGAATCTGGCAGTCCGTTTAAGTAGACGAACCCAGGAAGAAATCCAAGCATTGCCACCTGAAACTGACACTCAAGCAGGCGTTGCAGATAAGTGGAACGGTCCAGTCCGGTTGAGTTGCAAACCGCTTCCCAATCGTCGGCTTCAGAAAAACAAACGGGCAACTGAAGCACGGCACTGTATTCCGACTTCACGGCACTGTGTTCCAATTTCGCGGCACTGTGTTCCGACTTCGTAGCACAGCGTTCTGACTTCACGGCATTGTCCGGCCACGATTCAAGCTGCTGCAGTTGAACCAGACACTGCGAATCGAAACGGCAAGTCAGCTTCAGACAGATTTCAACTTCGGTTGCAATGACTTCGGCGACGAAATCAAACTGCCGTTCGAACAATGATCGTGCAAGCCGTGAAAAATTCAGATTGTCCGTTCCCGCAGCGCGCAACAACAAAAATTCGTCACCGAAGTTCTGAACTTGAACGGGCAAACCAAACATGCTGAATTCGAACTGCTGAGGCATCATCATTTCATTCTCGAACATTTCTACCGTCGATCTCAGTGAGCCCGATCGCTATGACTTGACGTCACAAAGCCTCTCGAGGGGAAGTTTCACTCATGGCCAACATCGTCACTCCGGCTTGATCACAAAGCTGCTGAAGCCGATTTGCAAACGGGACTGCGTGTTGCGAATCACCGTGTAAACAGATCGACTGGACGGTCAGTGAATAAGTGCTGCCTGCCGTGTCAACGACTCGCCCTGACAGCAGGCCCCGTACCTGTTGATCAAAATCAGTTTCGCATTCAATCACGGAACCCCGCGTGCGACGAGGCGCCAGAGAAGTTTGATTTGCATAGCGGCGGTCTGCAAAGGCTTCATGGATGAACGGCTGTTTTCTGCCATCACAATAAGCCGCCCATTCAGAATTCGCCTGCCCCATCACGGAGAGTACTGGATCGATTTCTGAGACCACATCCAACAAGACCTCAGCGATATCTGGCCGACTGATCACGTCGTGATAGAGAGCTCCATGAGGTTTCACATGCTGCAACTTCGCACCGAACGATTCCGTGATGGCTTTCACAGTACTGATTTGAAATCGAAGATGATCGCTCAGTTCATTCAACGGCATTTGCATGCTCAGACGACCGAAGTTGGCTGCATCTGGATACGAGGGATGGGCGCCGACGGCAACGCCCAACCGAACAGCCTCACGAATGGTTGATGTGATCAGCACGGGATCGCCTGCGTGAGCTCCACAGCTAACGTTGCACGAAGAAACAAACGGCAGCAGAGCACAATCATTTTCGAAGCTGACTTCGCCAACGTCACAATTGATATCAATGCTTTTTGTCATTGGAAATAATTAAGGATAGATGGGGGACAAATCAAAACTCGAATCGATCTCTATCAGGCTGATTGCCACGGCTCGAGCTCACAGAGCCTGACTGCGAAGGCGATCTAGAACAGTTTGATCGCGGACGCCGTCGACAACAACAGCAGCACCATCAACACAAATGCTCCTAGAGTATTCGACAGCACTTTGTTCTTGTGGACTCCCATCACCGTTCTGGAATTTGCGAGTTGAAACAAAAACACGCCGATCAACGGTAACACGATCGCGTTGCTGACTTGAGCAAACAAAATGATTGAGACCAACTGAATGCCACTTTGATTGACCCAAATTCCAATCAACACGATCGCTGCCCAAGAAATCACAAAGCCTTTGTGTCGCTCGCGATCGACTAACCGGTCAGCAGATGAATCAGCATTGCGCCATCCGAATAAACCTTGCATCGCATAGGCGGCGGCCAATGGAGCCGTCAAAGCAGAACTTAATCCCGCCGCAAAAAAGCCAATGCCCATCAAGCTATTGGCAAGCCCCCCAAACACAGGTTCCAACTGCACCGCGAAGTCTTGAGCAGTGCCGATATCGCTGAGATCGCTCAGCCGATCTTTCGTTGCCGCAGACGTGATGACAATCAGCATCGAAATGCTCATTCCTAAAACGACGGCCACTGTGGTTTCCGTTCGGATATCGCTTAACGAAGCATCAGGTTTCCATTTCTTTGAAATGGCCGCGGCGTGTAAAAACAGATTGTAGGGAACAACTGTGGTGCCAATGATTCCCATGATCGTCAGAAAATTGTCCTGCGAAATCATTTGAGGTCGCAGGCCTCCTAGGACCTGGTTCCAATCGGGCTGGACAACGATTGCTGTGGCTAAAAAACACACGCTCATCACCAGCACCAGACCAATCAAAACTTGTTCCAGCCATTGATACCTTCCGAACCAAAGCAGACCGAAGCACAACCCACCGACGATTGCCGCAGACCATTGTTCGACACCAAAGAGCAGCTCAAGTCCGATGGCTGCTCCGGCCAAGTTGCCGCTTTCGTAAGCCGCATTTCCAATTAGGATCGCGCTGATGATGATCGTGAACGAAACAAAACGAGTGGCAGGTTTTGTAAACTGACCACGGACAGCCTCACCAAGTCCTTTGCCCGTTACCCAGCCTAATCGAGCCGACATTTCTTGTAGGATGATGGTCGCAAGACCTGCGAATGCCAGAGCCCACAGAAGCTGGTAGCCATGCTGAATTCCCGCCCGGGTACACGTGGTGAGAGTACCGGGTCCAATAAATGCGGCGGTCACCAGAGTGCTGGGGCCAAACCAAGCTCTGAAATTCATGCGGTTTCTTTGTAAAGATTCGGTTGAGAACAATCAGCAAACGGCTCTGATCAGCCGTCTCACTCGGCTGTATCCCAGCAACGGTTTACAGAAATGGCGAGCTCACAAGAGCAAAAAAACAGAGCACAATTCTACGCTTGGGGGCGATTTCGGGCTCAAACAGCTGCGTTCACCTTCAAATATTCTGGAATTCGCTGGAAATCGAGATCTCAGAAGGCTTTGAAAACACAGTCATATTGCAGAAAAGTGGTCAATCACAGACGATAACAGGCCCACCTACCTCCACGGCGTAGCCATCACGGATTGTTTCCTCATCCACTTCAGGAATCAATCATCGCTCGTCGTCTCTCCTGCCGTGGTTCAAGATCGCTTCAATTCAGTAACCATTCACCGTGCCGATTTTCGACGCTCAACACTGCCATCACTTGCAACGACGGACAAATGTCCTGTCTGTGTTGGCGGCATTCGTGATCTGCGGAATCATGATTGGTTGCAAGACGGCTCAACCCACTTTTTCAGTGGAACGCCCCGTACAACATACGGCTCGAGGCACAGATTTTGCCATTCACAGCAATCTGTCCAGCGGCGCTACGGCACCTTTGGTGAAAGAACTGGAACAGCTTCGAGGCCAAATTTTTGAACAGCTGCAATTGCCTAAGCAGCGAGATCCTGTTGCCTTGTATCTGTTTTCGGATGAAGCATCTTATCGCAATTACATGCAAACCACGTGGCCCAATCTGCCTCCTCGCCGAGCCTACTTTGTGGGGACAAGTCGAGAACTTGCCGTGTATTCATTTCATGGTGGCAATGTCAAAGAAGATCTGCGTCATGAATTTACTCATGGCCTGCTGCATGCCTGCCTGCAAACGGTTCCGCTTTGGCTTGATGAAGGCTTAGCGGAATACTTCGAAGTCGAAGGAGCGGTCGCCGGAGCACCTCATCGCGGACACTTGAAAACGTTGCAGACGGCTCGGGCAGACGGCTGGAACCCATCGTTGTATCAGCTGGAACATCTTTCTGACTTCCGCCATATGACTCAACGAGACTACGCAGAATCTTGGGGCTGGGTTCACTTTATGCTGCAAAGCGACGAAGCCAGCGAAGAGACTCTGTTGTCCTACATCGCCGAATTAAAGGATCAACCGGTGGCCGCTCCATTGATGCCGCGTTTGGAAAAAGCCACGCCGACTTACTACAACGGTTTGATCAGCCACGTTTCTACAATGGCTCAAACCGTCACGCTGGCTGGCCACCGTGAACACAAATAACGTCGTTCAACGATGACACGTTTGGCATGCTTTCGTGATTCTGTTTTGTAGCCAAAGTCGCCAAGACTTTGGTGCACACCAAACCGGCAGGTTAAACGTTTGCACAAACGACGGAGCCAAAAGCAGGCTGACAACACCTGTTCGGAATTTCACCGTCAATCAAATTCCCCCGCCAGCAAACGCCGACTAAAATCCTTCGTCCGTTCAACAGATGCAGGCCAACTGTTGTTCCAGTTGACTCGTCCCAACCGATCAATCACAAATACTTTGGGGACAGTGGCTGCTTCTGAGTTTTGTGAATTGGGAGGCCGCAGGCAACCCCACGTTCGATGCACAGAACCCGGTTGAATGGCGGCTGGATCAGACAGAAGTGGAAACACGAAGTCGTCACCGATTGCAGCTCGGTTTTGTTGAGGCAACGCCGTGCTGATTCCGAAGATCTGATAGTCTGCTTCGGCCAACCGATCCTGTTGTTCGTGCAATGATTTCAGCACCACATCATTCAATGGCGAAGCTTGCCCATCAAAGAACACCAAGACAATTCTGTGACGGTTCAAATACGCCGTTAGGTTCACCAGTTGCGAGTTTTGATCGTACAAACGAAACGCAGGAGCCAGCCTGCGGGGCATGCGGAACGATGTTGATTGTTGACGGTCACGGTCTCGTAAAGTCGACAGCCAAGTCATCAAAAACAACAAGCCACCTAGGGCAAAGACCACCCAGAGCCGTCGGTCAAATTTGGCAACGGAATGATTCAAGACTCATGCTTCCAAGAACAATGGGGCGACTGATACAGAGGAAGAATACCTGATTTCATCTGTGTTCGTAGTGATGTGCGTGGAGTCAGATGCAGTGATAAAGGTCGACACCATGGGATTTCAAAGTAAGAACCTGAGGCGAAATCACATCAAACCGGGGTGATCCCCACAGTCCTCCGGGATGCACCTAGGGTAATCGTGGGGTCGGATTGATGGTTGAAAAGAGGATTCTTGCAAAAGCAAGCTTGTGTTGCAGAATCGATCAGTCAGACTTCTGATCCAGATCGTAGTCTTGCATGGCCAAATCACCTTTGCAGTTTTCACTGTGGCCGCCCAGATGGGTCTCAAACTCGTGATCGACGCCAAAGCAGGTCATCGCCGCTCGCAAGCGATCTGCTGTTTCGAAGGGAGCAGATTCAAAAAAATGAATTCATCAGATTCAGCGATACTCGAAAAAATTGAGAGACCCGGACCTATGCTGCTCGGAGAGCTACAGCCGTGCGGTGGCGGAGACACAATTCCGCTCACTCGATCAAAGCTGTTGGTGGGACGTCGCTCTCACTGCGACATCTGCCTTAAATTTTCCAACGTCAGCAGCCAGCATTGCGAGCTGGAACTGAAAGACGGCTACTGGCACATCCGAGATCTCGGCAGCCGTAACGGCATTAAGGTGAACGGACTTCAAGTCGAGACCAAGTGCATCTTACCCGGCGACGAGGTCATGATCGCGAAAATGGTTTTCAAAATCGATTACGCTGTGGATCCAGATGCTCCGGTTCCAGAAGACGACAGCCCATTTGCGATTAGCCTGATGGAAAAAGCGGGCTTGGCGACTCGACCTCAATCTAGAATGCCAAAGCCCACTGAGAACGCTACGAAGTCGAAACCAGCGAAATCGTCATCCGCCCCACGGCAAGATCCTCGAGACTTGTTTCTGATGGAATGGTTTCCCGAATAGCCATCTCACACACGGCTTTCGCCTGAAGAGCGCCCGATTTGTCGCTGGAAACCAGCAAATCAACTGATTGCAGCCAATTTCGCGCTGCGAATCTGAAATCCGCAAGGCAGCTTAAACAACCCAACTTGACACATCTGGAACACCGACGTATCAACCCAACGTCGGACGCTGCCATTGCATCTGACTGCAACGCAGAAGGATGCCGGATGTCGACAAGTTCAAAATCAATGCCCTCAGAATCGCCCCAAGCACAATCGCGGGAACAGTCGCGGGCAGACAAAACTGATCCTTCAAGAGCCCTCCGGGTGTGCGTGATTGGCGACGTCGATCGACAAGAGTTCGCTTCTGTCCAACAGCTGATCGCTCGAGACAATCGCCTGCAGCTGTTTCGCAGATTCAATGACATCCAAGAGGCCATTCTGGAACCTGATGTGGTTCAACAGGCAGAATTGACGATTGTGTTGCAGTCGTGGTCTGAACAATTTGCTCGGCGAGACATTCATCACTTGATCGGCCTGACATTTGCCAATCGTCTGATTTGTTTCTGCGGTCCGTGGTGCGAATCTGACGGACGAAATCATGATCTTTGGCCAGACGCCATTCGCGTGCCAGCTCGAGATACTTTGGCCTACTGGAACGACGTTTATCAAGACATTGTTTCGCAACAAGAAGCACTTCCACCGACGGCAGCGAAGGACGAAGTGTTTGCAAACCGAACTCCTCGTCGTTTGAGCTCAAGCATCCTTGACACATTGACCTCGACAAATGCGGCCGTGATTGGACCTGATTCGTCCTTGCGGCGAACGATGGCCAATCTCCTGAAATCGCTTTCCATCAAAACGGCAGTCCGTGGATTGATCAGTGTGGTCCCCTACCAGACGATCGTCCCCGTCCAGACCCCTCGTGGTCCCATCCACGTGGTCTTCCATGACCTGGATCCCTATGGGCCACTGGTACAGCAATCACTGGAAGCGTGCGAGAAGATGTTTCCAGATGCGAAATTGGTAGGAGTCGCCAATATGCCTGATGCAGGCTTGGTATCTGAAATCGCCGACGTGAACCTAGATGCCGTGCTGGCCAAATCGAACCTGCTGGCTGATATGCAACACTGGCTGACGCAGCAACCACTGAGCAGCAACCACTGAGCAGCGACCACTGACCTAGAATCAGGCGATCAATCGTAGTCGTGAATCGACAGAGCAATCCACGACACGGATTGATGGCTGGTTGCTACGACCAGAAACCACAAAACGGCTACCGAAACCTGAACATCCCGAGATTCTGTCCCCTTCTTTCGAACTTCACGGGGCAAAAGAACCAAGCCTCAGCCACTGGAGCCACCAGCTCACTTAGAGACAGACAGCAGGCTTACAGGCTTACAGGCAACAGGCAACAGACAGCAGGCAACACGGCAACTGTCGCCAGACTGCCGTGCGATCATCTTCAAAGTCGTTCTGTGAAGAAAGCCCCACAGCCGCCGCATTAACCAATCACACGGTCTCCGTCGCTGCAGCTGTGCGCTGAGCAAAAAAGCTGGCAGCGTCCGTCACGGTCTTCGCCTACTTCTTCAAAACATAAGCGAAGTAGGCTCCATATAATTCGCCGGAACCTGTTGTGAAAGTTGCCGTCATTCGAGTTTTTCCCGCGGGCAATGTCATGTTGAAGACCGCTTCTTTCGCTGACCCCGACACGGTCTGCTGTTGCTTCACGTCTCCAATTTCCAAAGCCGCCGATTGAATATCAAGCCCCTTGCCCGCGGTCATGCGATAGGCTTGGGCACCCGGCACTGGGTCGCCTGGAGCCAGTTTGACGTTCAAAGGCAAATCCGATGATTCTGGCCAGCGACGCAGTCGGACTTCGTATTCGCCTGCTTCCGCGACATTCACATTCCAAAATCCAATGTTTGCTTTACCATTCATCCCCTTGCGAACTTGGCTTTGATTCCAAGGCGTCATGCGGGTGGTGATCCAGTCGTGAGACGTCAACCTTGCCGGATTATCTGCTGGATGCCCCAATGCAATCGCGGTGCTCTGGTCAAATGTTGGTAGCAATTCTTCCCACCACGCGTCATAGAATTTTGTCAAACGCTGAACGACAGCTGGATGGCCAGAGGCCACATCGCTGGTCTGACCTGGGTCATCCTTGATGCTGTACAGTTCTTTGCCATTGATCAGTCTCCAGTCCGACGTCATCACGCTGCTTTTTCGCCACTTGATGGGATCTTTCACTCGTTGAGAATCGGTGACCAAGATGCGATCGGGCCAAGCCTTCTTTCGACCGTACAGCAGATTGCTGATTGTGACTCCGTCAAATTTCACTGCATCTGGTGATCGCAGCTCACAAAGGTCGATCAAGGTGGGCACGACGTCAACGTGAGCTGTAATCGGAGTCACATCACGACCGCCTGTCAGGTTGCCCGCTGGCCAATGAACAAAGAAGGGAACTCGATGACCACCATCGTATTCACTGCCCTTGCCCGCTCGCATGCCCGCATTAAACGTGTTCCAACCCGATGATGAACCGTTGTCCGTAGTGAAGATAAAAATTGTGTTGTCAGCCAAGCCTTCTTCTTTTAAGAAGGCACGCATTGCCCCAACGTTATCGTCGATGTTGGAAATCATGCCGTAAAAATGCTGCAACCCAGTGTTCTTCACGCTCGCATATTTTGCAGCGTCCTCTTCAGGAGCATGCATTGGACCGTGAGGAGCATTCGTTGCGATGTACGCCAGAAATGGTTTGTCTTTCGACTTGCAGTCCTTGATAAAACGAGTCGCATAATCAAAGAACACATCGGTACAAAACCCTTCGACGGGTGTCGGCGTCCCGTTATGCCAATAGCTGCCGTCGAAGTACGCGTTGTCCCAAAAGTCGGGAGTCTGACCGACTCCGCCACCGCCGTGTCGCATCACTTCGGTGTAGCCTCGATCTTCTGGTCGATACGGATAGTTGTCTCCCAGATGCCACTTACCAAACATGCCCGTTGCATAACCCGAATCTTTAAAGATTTGGCCCATGGTCACTTCGTTTTCACGAATCATGGAACGGCCCATGATGGTGTGCCAAACACCCGTTCGGTTGGTCCAATGCCCCGTCAGGAAAGCAGCTCGAGTAGGCGAACACGTGGGTGACACGTGGTAGTCTTCTAAACGTACGCTCTCTGAATAAAGCTGATCAATCGACGGAGTCTTCAGGATCGGATTTCCGTGGCAAGAAAGATCTCCATAACCCTGATCGTCCGTAATCACGATCACCACATTGGGCTTATCTGCAGCCTGAACAATGCCGCATAAAAACAAACTAAAACTAAACAGCTTTACAACAGACCGACTCATCAACGCACCTCTACCTATATCCAAATACCAATGTAGGTAAGTATAGTCCCCCCGAAGACAGATCGGAAGCAACTTCGGACAAAGATTGCCAGTGTGGGCCCTGCTGCGATGCAATCCGAGCGGCTGTGTGCGAGCCCCTCAAACCTCTTTGGCGTCTGGCACCCCACCACAGAACGCAGCGGCAGGAACAGAGTCTGCTTCTGAGCCACCGTTACAACGGCTGTGAACTTAGTTTCACAGTCGACCGACGTCTCAAATAAATCAGCAAATAAATGCCGCTGGAAACCATCGCCGTGGCGAAACAGCTGGTCCAAAGCACAGTTGACCCATAGCGTTCCAAAATCTGCCCTCCAACAGGAGCTCCAATCATCAGGCCCAAAGCATGAGTCATCGCGAACACTCCAAGATAGCGTGCTCGAAACGCCTTCGGAGCAAATCCCACCACCAAGGTCTGCTTGAACGCGGCCTGTAAGACTTCTCCAATCGTCCACACGCCGATCGTCAAGCCAATCCAGACAGCCGAATTGCCCAAAGCCGTCGCTCCAAAACCGATGCCGATCAACACTTCGCCGGCCAAAATAACGGCCAGTCTCTCAAAACGGCTCAGATACGCTGTAATCGGAAGCTGCAGGGCGACAATCAAAAAACCATTGATCGACAACAGCAGGCCAATTTCAGATTCAGAAAACCCGATGTCCTTTAACGTCAAAGGCAAAGTCGAAAAGCCCTGAAAGAAGATCAAACTGGTCAGCAATGTCGCCGTGACCAACATCAAAAAATCGGTATCGCCGGAAATCTGCTTCCACGTCATCTTCCAACCAACTGGATCGTGAACCGCAGGCGTATCGCGAACAGCAGCTTGCTTGTCTGTGGTTTCGAAAGCTGGTTCGGCGGCCGCTTCCGATTCACGAGTCAACGAAATCGTTTCGGGCAAGAAAACAAAAATCATCAAGCCAAACAAACTGGTCGTGATGGCATCTCCCCAAAACAAATACTGCATCGAGTATTCCGCCAACCAACCGCCAATCGGAGCCGCCACACCAAATCCAAGATTGAATGCGATGTACAGCAAACCAAACGCCAAAGGACGCTGCTCATCGGAAATCACATCGCTCATCATTGCACTGGCTGCCGGGCGGTACATATCCAACAACAAAGCAAAGGCGAAGATATTCAGCATGAAGCCATAGCGATCTTGGACAAAGCTTAGGCTAACCAAAGCGGCCGAACCTCCAAACAGCCCCAACAGCATAATGGGCTTGCGCCCGATACGATCTGCCAAGTAACCACCGACCAGCGATGCTAAAAACGAGCCGACTCCGAACACACCAAAACAGTTGGCCGCAAATGTCTTGTCATACCCCAAATCTTGGCTGACATAGATGGTCAAAAATAAAACCACGAATGAACCAGCTCGGTTGATAAACGAACCAACACAAAGCAGTTTCACGGTTCCGGGGAGTGCCCAGTAGGGACCGATCAAATTGGAAAAACGACTCTCTTGGCCCATTGGAAAATCCATCTCAAGTACAGACTGACAACTCGTATCAGACACAACGCCAATGAAAAAGCTCGTGTCAATCAGCCAGTTCCAATGCATGAGACATAGCCTGCGTGACAGCCTCAATCAAAATCGTCGCTGTCGCAGCCACACGAGCCAAATGTTTCGCTGACAGAGACCACTGCTGACAGATCCGGTTTCCAGTTGAGAATTTGAGGCTTCGAACGGTACACTTGGGCGTGCCTGCCAACTTGCCTTCCAAAGGAACAGATCATGACTTTACCTACCTCGACCCCCAACCGACGTCATTTCTTGACTGCTGCTGCCGGAGCCGTCGCCTTGTCACAGACAGGGTTTGGCTCTCGACTGTTCGCTGATGCCACCGCACAAGCGTCCCCCGAATCCGTCGTCGGTGAACTGTACACGTCGCTTTCTGATGCTCAAAAGAAAGTCATTTGCCTGCCGTGGAATGATGCTCGACGCACCAAGATCAATCCGAACTGGCATGTGACTGCTCCAGAGTTTGGAGACGAATTTTATTCGAAGTCGCAACGAGCCATGGTCGACCGAATCGTAAAAGGTCTCACCACAGAAGAAGGCTATGACCGACTGAAGTATCAGATGGCAGACGACAGCGGTGGCATCGATTTCTACAGCGCGGCAATCTTTGGCACCCCCGGACAAAAGCCGTTCGAATTTATGCTAACGGGCCGCCATCTGACGTTACGAGCCGACGGCAATAGCGTCGATAAAGCAGCCTTTGGCGGACCAATCGTGTACGGACACGGGATCGAAGATGCCAAAGACAATCTGTTTTACGACCACACCTTAAAAGCAAACGAAGTCTTCGCTTGCCTTGATCAATCTCAAGCGGCAGCCGCTTTGCTAAAAAGCAAGGCCCCAAGAGAAACGGCCGTGCAAGTTCAAGATCAAGCTGGATCCTTCAAAGGACTGGCTTTAAAAGAGCTTAAAAAGGATCAAAAGAAGATTGTCCGAGGTGCTTTGAAGCATCTGCTTTCACTGTTCCGAGAAGCCGATCAAACAGAAGTCATGGAACTGCTAAAAGCTGCAGGAGGCATCAACAGTTTGCACATGGCGTTTTATGGCCAACAAGACCTGAACAACGATCGCATCTGGGATATCTGGCGAGTTGAAGGACCAGGTTTCGTGTGGCACTTCCGTGGCGCACCGCATGTTCACGCCTACATCAACATTGCAACAAAAACTGCTTAAGCAGTTGGGAAACCTTGCACCCCAAACGCGGACCAAATTGGACCGAGCCCAGAAACGGAAATCCCGGTCTCTGTGCTCGGTCCAACTCGTTAATACACACTCCAAATCTCAACCACGTTAACATCAACTAACGCGGGCCAAGTGACGCTCCCTGTTGACTTGTCGACGGCTTGACCAACTTTGCATTCAATTCGGCCGCTTTCCGTAGCGCTTGGTCAATCGGCAAGCCAACCATCTCGCTTGGCACGTAGAGACAAAATCGCCAGCCCGATGGCGATCACAATCACCACAACGGGCAAAACGACGGCTTGAGCACCGTACACTTCCAACGCGTCGCTCAGAAAAAAATTGTGAGTGTTTTGAACCAACACACCAATCAGCGACAGCCAAAGCACGACGACGGACGCCCGATTTCGCAAAGCCAACAACATGCTGCCAGCGGCACCACAAATCACGGCAACACCAAACGCGACGACTGCCCAAGTGGGCAGCGCCTGCAGGACCTCACGTTGACGATCAGGCAAGTCCGCAATCGTCGCGTCATCCATTGCCAGCTGAGCCGCAAACGACATCACGCCCAACAGGTTCCAAAGCACGGCAAAGATCGACACGATTCGAAACCAATGAGGAATCCGAACAGTTTCTTCCTTCGTCATCGATTGCTCTTTTCTGATTGGCAATTGCCGTTTTGGCTGAAGTTGGTGCCCACGCAACCGGACGCCTTAACCGTCTATTGCTGAGGTTGATCCCACAATCGATAGGGATCATCCAGTCGGATCATTTCCGACAACAACAAGGCTTCCATTTCCCTACGCTTATCTGAGTACGCTGGATCATCGGCCAAATTCGTCAGATCGCTGCTGCCCTTCTGATGCTGATCAAGGAATTCATGAGGATTCTTCGCCAAATTGAACAGCTGAGTTTCACGGATCGTGCCGTCCATCACGTCGTACTTGATCAACTTCCAATCACCCTGTTTCACACATCGCATACCCGGCTTGGTGCCTCCGGAATAGACCCCGTACAATGTGTCTCGAACCGTCGCCTGTTCCCCTTTCAACACAGGAACAAAGCTTGTGCCTTCGGAAGTTTCAGGAGCATCAAAATTTGCCAAGTCACAAAGTGTGGGCAGCACATCCAACAGATAAACGTTTCCTTTCACGCGTGACCCAGCTTCAATCCCAGGCCCCTTCACGATCATTGGAACTCGCCAAGTGTGCTGATACAAATTCTGCTTGCCCTGCAGACCATGACGACCGATGGCCATTCCATGGTCTGACGTGTAGACGATGTAGGTATTGTCGAGTTCACCCATCTGCTCCAACTGCTTCAGCACTTTGCCAATTTGAATGTCGATATTTTCGCTGCAGGCAAATTCTCGCCCCAGTTCATTCCGGATGGTGACTTCGTCACGACGTTCCCAAACTCCACTCACAGCCACTTCGTCTCGAAGACCAGGCTGCCCGTGAAAAAACGGGTGCTGTGAAAGATAATTCGGAGGCAACGGTGGCTGCTGATCGTTCTTCGGAGGCCACGTCGCTTTGTCTTTATGGTTGACGGCTCCATACTTCGCCAACAGCTCTGGCGTGCCGTCTCGAATATCATGAGGATGTGAAAAACCGAAGTAGATTAAAAACGGATCTTCGTCTTTTGCAGTTTCGCGTTGGTGCAAATAGTCCAGAACCTGCTGGCCATGCCAAGCGCTCCCAGATTCTTCAGTCCCACCGCGTTTGGTGGCATCTTTCACCACTTGAAACAACTTATTTGCAGCGTCGTAACTGTTGCCCCGCTTGCACGTTCTCATCGTGTCATAGCCCGCTCGATGAAACACGGCGGGCATCGTGAAGTTGGCCAAGTCAGGAGGAACCAACTTAGGATCGGCTTCGTTTGGATTCGGCAAGGACTTCTTCCTTTTGCCTCCTCGATTAGGAATATGCCAAACCGTGCGACCGCTCATCACCATGTGTCGAGACGGAGTACAGACGGCTCCAGACCAAGCTCCCATGTGATACGCTTCGTCAAACACCATGCCGTCTGCCGCCAGACGATCAATGTGAGGAGTATCCAAAATGGAATCAGGACTGTACGTCTTCAAATCAAAAGGCGACTGATCATCCACGATGATAAACAGGATATTGGGTCGCTTTGCTTTTGATGCTGCTGTCGCCTGCACGTTTCCAATCGCCGCCACGAAGATCAGCATCATGGTGGCGAAAACTGTGCGTGATAAAAAAGAGGGCCCTATCACTTGTTGTTTTCGCCTTGATAAACCTGCTGATATTCGGCTTCAGTGATCCACGTCAGATCATCCCAATAGCCCGTATCATTCGATTGAACTGGTCCCGTTGTCGTGCGCCCGCGGCACACAATTCCTGTGAGTATCGATTGCAACTGATTTTCGATCTGCGAATTTTGGCCGTGAAGGTTTGTCGATTCAGAAGGATCGTTCTTCAGGTGATACAGTTCTGTCTTCGCTGTGCGATGAGGCATCACAAGTTTCCAATCGCCCTTCGTCACTGCAAAACGCCCGCTGACTCCGTGATTGATCAGCGGAGCTCGGTCTTCCAAATTCTGGTCATCTGTCAGCACCTTTGCAAAGCTGCAACTATCGACTGCCGCGTCGCCAGGCACAGACTCGCCTAGAACATCAGCCAAAGTCGCAAAGATATCTGTCTGGCCCGTCAGCCGGTCACTGGTCCGCCCGGGATTTGAAATTCCCTTCGGCCAACGAACTAAAAATGGAACTCGATGCCCGCCCTCATAGATGTCTCGTTTGCCACCTCGAAATCCGGCGTTACTGGCATGATCAAAATCTTCGATACGTCGCTTCCAAGAGCCCTCGGGGCCGTTGTCGCTTGTCACAATCACGATTGTGTTGTCTGCGATCCCTTGCTGATCCAGAAAATCCAAAACCTGACCAATCCGGTGATCGGTTTCAATCACGAATTCTCCGTAACCACCGCAATCACCTTTTCCCTGAAATTCCGGCAAAGGGCAAACAGGATAATGAGGCGACGTGAGCGGCAGATAAAGAAAGAAGGGATTGGCAGTCTTGCCCTGCGAAGTACCGGATTTCAGATGACCACCCATCCATGAAATTGCCTGATCTGTAAATCGAGTTAAACATTGGTTGTCAATGAAGTCTTCAGCGACTTCAATGCCCTCCTTCTTCAACACCTGTTTGGTTTCTGCTGCGGAATCCTGGTACGGCGGCTTAATGCGGTAATCGATATGACGCTTGTTTGGTTTCTTTGCCGTAAACAACGTTGGAGGAACGGCCGCATGTCGACCCTCAAACCATGCCAAAATGCCATAGTTCAATGACGCTGGAATCCCGAAGTAATAATCGAACCCTTTGTCCAAAGGCATGTCCTTGATCGGCACCGACCAGTCTCGCTGCCCACGCTTACCGTCGAATGTCATTCCCAAATGCCACTTGCCAACCATCGCCGTGGTATAGCCCTGTGACTTCAAAAACGAAGGCACAGTCAACGTGTCATCAGAAATCAGGCATTTGCCTTCCGACCCCATGACCCCTTTTTTTAATCGGGTTCGCCATGCATAGCGACCAGTTAAAAGGCCATAGCGCGACGGAGTACAAACAGTGTCAGATGAATGAGCATTCGTAAACGAAATTCCCTCACGAGCCAACCGATCGTAATTGGGAGTCTGAAACTTCGCGTCGGCATTCATCGAACTCACATCACCGTACCCCTGATCATCCGTGTAAATGATCACGACATTGGGTTGTTGAGGTTCAGTCGCGGAAATGAGACTGAGGTTGCCGTATGCAAACAGAGTCAGCAGAATTCGAATCACAATCAGAGTCCTTCCACCAGCAATCAACGTAAAAAAAGCCAGCCTAGTTTTAGGCGAGCTAAACAGCTGCCAAGTGTCGTAAATAAGCGAACACTCACTAATCACAGCTAACTAACATCATACCGACCACGGCGCTGCATCATACCGACCACGGCGCTGAATGAAAGGCAAAGAAACTGCCCCTCATTCCCAATCAGGCCCATCTATTAAGTGCTGAGTCCCTGATCTTGCTGCGCGTTCTTGGTCTCGGTCTCGCTGCGCGGCCCGATGTTCTCGCGCACCGTGAACATGCCATTTGCCCTTCGTGCAAAACGATGAAACATTCACCTTTGCGAACTGCGAACCACGTTCGCAACGAAAGGTCGCCACTGCGTGCGGCCCAGCAGCACCTATGTTTCTCCATCGTTTTCACCGAAGTCGGTTGGGTGACCAGCTTGGCAAACCGTCACAACTCAATCATCAATTCCATCGGCGTTTAAGTCACTCACAATCAACGTTCGACCAGCGGTGTCGCCAGAATCTGCTCCGCAAAATCACGACATCAGTTGCCGAAGTGGTGCTTAACGGCCCGTTGAAAAAGCATGGATGTGGTCACCGGGCAGTCAAGTCGATATCAGTATCCCAATCGACTCCACCGAAGAACGCATCAGTTGTTCTGGATGAATTGCGGCGGTTGCGTTCGCCATGCAGCGATGGAGAAGTCGTCCGTCCGATGGCCGTTCCCATCGCCCAAACCAACAACTGTAGCGCACGGATCGGCGACAACAAAGGTCAGCTGTCTTCTGCATCAAGCTTGAGCTGCGGCCAAGTCTTCAGCAAGAAAAAACCGGCGACAACAGCAACAACAAGGCTGATGGAAAAAGACGCCCACTGGCTGTAAAGAAAATAGCCCGTCCCAAACAACAAGGCGTATACCAAAAATGTTGAAGCGAACATCGCCTGCAGCCCCGTTGTAATGGAATCCCCGGTCGGCACTTCCACGCCTCGCTCAAGCAATTTTTTTCGCACTGGATTCCAACCGTTTCCGCCGGGACGAATCTTCTGAACAAACTGTTCCAGCACTTCAGAATCCGTGGCCGGAGTCATCAACGTCACCAGCAGCCAAGCGACGGTGGTAACCACCACGCCTGCTGTAAGCTGCTGCCAAGCTTCGAGCTCGGGCCAATCTGTCAGCGGATACCCAAACTTGAAGAACATGGCCACGAAAAAGGACACAGCCATCCCCGTCACTTCTGTGAAGGAGTTGATCCGCCACCAAAACCATCTCAGAATGTAAATCAGCCCTGTGCCAGCTCCGATCTGCAGAATAATACCGAAACCTTCCAGCGCGCTTTCCAGTGTGAGTGCAAAGAGGCCCGCTATGATCATCAAGCCAACGGTAGACCATCGCCCCATCGAAACCAGTTCTGCGTCGGATGCTTCGGGCTTGATGAATCGACGATAGAAATCATGAGTCAAATAAGATGCGCCCCAATTCAGATGAGTCGATATGGTCGACATAAAAGCGGCGATCAAGCTGGCAATCACGACTCCCAGTAAACCACTCGGCAAAAACGTCAGCATGGCAGGATACGCTAGGTCATCATTCACAATGGAAGGATCGATCTCTGGGAACGCAGCTCGAATACTGTCTAGGCTTGGGAACACGACTAATGATGCCAATGCGACAATAATCCACGGCCACGGCCTCAAAGAATAATGAAAGACTTGAAAAAGCAACGTAGCTGTTGTTGCGTCTTTTTCACTGCGAGCTCCAAGCATTCGTTGAGCCACATAGCCGCCTCCACCCGGTTCTGCGCCCGGATACCAACTGCTCCACCACTGCACGGCAAGTGGAATAATCAAGAGCGGCAACAACGCGTTGATGTTAGAAAAGTCGGGCAGCAGATCCAACTTTTCGCTCACCTTTTCATGAGCCAGCAAATTGGCAAAGCCGCCCACTTCGGGCAAATCGCAGATCACGTAGGCGGCTGCCACCGCCCCGGCCATCGCAATCACAAACTGAAAGCAATCGGTTAAAATGACGCCGCGTAAACCACCCAACAACGTGTAAACCACGGTGACTGTTCCCGTCACAACAACCACTTCCCCGGGCGACGCTCCTAGCAAAATTCCGCCCAGTTTGATGCCCGCCAAAATAACGTTCGCCATCACAAGGCAATTGAAAACAACTCCCAAGTAGATGGCTCGAAAACCTCGCAGGAACCCAGCCGATTTGCCGCTATAGCGGAGCTCGTAGAACTCAAGGTCTGTCAACACCCCGCTACGTTTCCACAACTTGGCATAGACAAACACCGTCAGCAAACCGGTCAACAGAAAAGACCACCAAACCCAGTTGCCACTCACTCCATTCTTCCGCACGATGTCGGTCACTAAATTCGGCGTGTCGGCGGCAAACGTAGTCGCCACCATGGACACCCCCAGCATCCACCAGCTCATCTGGCCGCCTGCCAAGAAGTATTCAGAAAAGCTCTTCCCCGCTCGACGACTGGCGATCACTCCAATCAACAAAGACACCACGAAGAACGAAGCGATGACAACAGAATCAATGGTCGAAAGTGCCATCAGTGGCCCTCAAGTAAATTCAATGAAGAAAAGAAATTCGTCCTGATTGCCACTTAACCTTTTTGGCCGACCCGGTCATTGAGAATCAGACTATAGCTTAACGAACTTGAACCTCCACAATCTTTGAAAACAAATCAAATACGTAGCCTTTGTTGCCTTCGCTCACGATTCGAACAAACCTGACGTCGCGAGCAGCAAAAATGTGTTCAACCGAAGCTGCCGGCTGCTTCGGCTTTTGAAGCCGAGATCCCACTTCTTCGAACGTTTTCCCATCAATCGACACCTCAACCGTATATTTTTCATACGAACGGCTATTCGTGTAGGCGACCACGGTAACGCTGTTGACCTTCCGCACGGCTTCCAAATCGATCGTCACTTTTAGGCTCTCACTTACAGCCGGATACCCCAGATAAAAATCAAGATTCCCGGTGCCTGCGTCGGTGACTCGTTCAACAGAAAATGGGGGTCCAGAAGTGACCGAAGAAGACACAGGCTTTCCAAGGGCCAAGTTTTCAACCGGAGAAACGGCTGTCAATTTCTTGCGGCTTCCATGTCCTTGCTGGATTCCGTCAACAAAAGCGGCGGCTCGCACGATCGTACTTGCTGTGATCAAAACGGACTCGCGGTACAGCTTCGAAGTGGCTGTCGGAGCGGCTCCATTCAGCGTGTACCTGATTTCAGGTTCATTGTCCGCCGATGTTGGTGCTTGAATTTGAAACGAAATTTCCGATCGGTCATGAAACACGCCATCGGCTGGAACTGCTAAATTCGTTGCTTGAATCATGACGGGGTAAAAGGCGGCAACCAACCGGGCCTGCTGTATTCAAGCAGTGGCAAATTGACGCAGCGTCAAAATGACGCAGTCCCAATTATCACTTTGGCGATTCACACTTCTCGACTGCGACATTTATGCGGCACTGTGCAACTTTGTTGCATTGCTGAACACAAAACAAGCGAACAATACTACGGTTCACGTGTGCTGACATTGCGACCGTTGGCACACCCGCACATCGCGATTTTCGATCAATGATTCCTCAGCGTTGAAATCGCAATCGCCCGCAAATCCATCGGACTTACAGGCACGAAAGATCAATCATGGAACTGGACATCGTTCTGCTGTCTCGCATTCAATTTGCGTTGACGATTATGTTCCATTACTTGTTCCCGCCGCTATCGATCGGACTGGGAATCATTCTGGTTTACTTGGGGGGTCAGTCATTACGCACGGGTGATCCCGTGTATCGCCAGGCTCAACAATTTTGGACTCGCATCTTTGCCCTGAACTTTGCCGTCGGAGTCGCTTCTGGCATTGTGATGGAATTTCAGTTTGGTACCAACTGGTCGACGTATTCGCGATTTGTTGGAGACGTTTTTGGCTCTGCCTTAGCGGCAGAAGGAATCTTCGCCTTCTTTCTTGAGTCCGGTTTTCTGGCGGTGTTGGTGTTTGGATGGAACCGAGTCGGGCCGAAGATGCACTTCTTTTCCACTTGCATGGTGTCGTTGGGCAGTATCTTTTCGAGTGTCTGGATCGTCATCGCCAATTCCTGGCAGCAGACTCCTGCTGGCAGCGAAATCGTGCCAATGACACGGCAGGTACTGGATGACAATGGCAACCTGATGCTGAACGAAGCGGGCGAAGCCATCACGAAACCATGGATCATTGATGGCGTCCCCGTGATGCGAGCCGAAGTGACCGACTTTTGGTCGATGATCTTCAACCCTTCCACCGTGCATCGACTGACTCATGTGTTGCTAGGCTGTTTTATCATGGGAGCCTTCTTTGTGCTTAGCATCAGTGCTTGGTACCTGCTGAAGGATCGTCATCAAGAATTTGCTAAGCGAAGTCTTAAAGGAGCCCTCTGGTTGGCCGCTGTCTGCAGCATTGCCATTGCAGTGACAGGCCATCGTCAGGCCCAAAATGTCTACCATTACCAGCCTGCAAAATTAGCGACCTTCGAAGGGCATTTTGAAAGTGATGGCCCTGCTGATTTAACTCTGTTTGGAATTCCGGATGCCGCACAGGAAACAGTCCACTGGAAAGTCGCAATCCCCGGAGCTCTCAGCTTTATGGTTCACGACGACCTGAAGTTCCAAACCCCCGTCATTGGCCTTGATCAAATTCGCCCCGAAGATCGCCCCCCCATGTGGATCCCATTTATTACATGGAGACTGATGATTGGCATTGGTTCATTCTTTATTGTTTTGACACTGTTTAGCCTGTGGAAGCTGAAACGAAATTCGCTGTTTGAAACACGCTGGCTGCTGTGGATCTTCGCCGTCTCTGTCGTCCCGGCTGTCATAGCCAATCAAGCGGGGTGGGTGGCTGCCGAAGTCGGACGTCAACCATGGATTGTGCATCCATCGATCATCCGCAACGATGTCGGCGAACCACTTTTGGATGCCGAAGGCTTCATCCAATACGAACGCACGACAGCCACGATGCCCGACGGTTCTACAGTTTCTCGATACGCGGGATTAAGAACCGAAGATGGAGTCAGCAAAGCGGTCAAAGCAGAACACGTTGCTGCGTCCATCGTGATGTTTCTGTTTATCTATGTGTTGCTAGGAGCCGTTTGGGTTTATGTGCTGAACAAAAAAATTCAGCATGGCCCCGATGATCACGGCATTCCCGAAGCAACACCTAAGAATGAGCCTCCCGGCAGCTCTGATTTCGTCGACGCAGCCGTACGTCGGCACCTGATGGACTCAGAAGAATCTGAACACTCAAGGAGCGCATCGTGAATCATTTAAGCGAACTGTTTTCTATTGCCTCGCTGCTGCTTGCGATGGATCGAGAAACTTTAGCACTGATTTGGTTTATCATTCTTGCCGTCCTGCTAACAGGGTATGCGATTCTGGATGGCTTCGACTTAGGAGTCGGCATTTTGCATCCATTTGTTGCAAGAACCGATGAACAGCGGCGGCTGGTTATGAACAGCATTGGACCATTGTGGGACGGAAACGAAGTTTGGCTGGTCACGTTTGGAGGAGCACTCTTTGCCGCCTTTCCAGAAGCCTACGCCACCGTCTTCAGCAGCTTCTATTTGGCCTTCATGCTATTGCTGTGCGCGTTGATTGCTCGAGCCGTTAGTTTGGAATTTCGCAGCAAAGTGACGTCACCAAGTTGGAGGCGAATTTGGGACGGACTCTTCTTTTTTGGCTCGACACTGGCCACATTTCTTTTCGGTTTGGCAGTCGGCAACTTGATGCTCGGCTTGGAACTTGACGCAAACTTCGAATTCCAAGGAACCTTGACCCAGCTACTGAACCCTTTTTCGATCGCCACGGGAATCCTTTCGCTGCTGGCGTTTGCTTTGCACGGCAGCATCTTTTTATATCTGAAAACCGAAGGCGAACTGCAGCAGTCGCTCAGACCTGTCATCTGGAAACTGTACGTTTTGTTTGCGATTGGCTTTGTGATGATCAGTATCTGGACGGCGATCACGATTCCTCGAGCGACTGAAACTTTGAACCAGTCCCCCCTGCTGTGGATCGTCCCCATGTTGAACGTGCTGGCATTGCTGAATATTTCTCGCACGCTTTACCGTCGTCAAGAAGCTGCCGCCTTCATCAGCAGCTCCTGCATGATTGCCGCGTTCGTCTTTCTGTTCATTACCGCTCTGCATCCCTTCCTCGTTCCCGCTTCAAACAACGCATCTTATGGCCTCACAATCGTGACGGCCGCCAGCAGCCAAACAACACTCACCATTATGTTGTGGATCGCAATCATTGGCATGCCGTGTGTACTCACCTACAGCGCAATCATCTATTGGACTTTCCGAGGAAAAGTGCAACTGGATGAACACAGCTATTAGAGCTTCCTGCGAAACAGGGATTTGCCGAGAGAGCCAGAGAGCCTGCGCCAATCGCTTGTGCGACATCATCAGACGTAAAATTCAACAGAACATGGAATGGGCTCAGATCCACGATTCAACACGGCCACTTTCTGTCGATACCGTTGTCTTGCAGTCTCGTCCCCCGTCGCGATGGATGGATGAAACAGCATCCAGACTTCCAAGCAAGCCCACAGACGGACTTCCCACACCCTGTGATCAAGCGATTTGACTGTCATGTTAAGCGGTCGCGGTGACGAGCCAGACGGAAGCTTCCTGTGTATACTGCTCGCAGCGGGCTTGCAACGAGCGTTCGGGGTCCTTTGCCGGAACGCCGAGCTCCGTTTGCACTCTTTCAATCCTGTATTGCAATAGTCCAGAACATGAAACACCCTCACTTAAACCTTACTTTTTTACTGTCGATCATGGCGTTACCAGCCTTGGTCCTTGCGGATGACAAAATGCCTGAACCGATCCGGACGATCGAAGGAATTACTGAATACGAGCTCGACAACGGCATGAAAGTTCTGTTGTTTCCGGACGTGTCTCGCCCCACCGTTACCGTGAACTGCACGATCTTCGTTGGATCTCGGCACGAAGGTTACGGCGAAGCGGGCATGGCTCATCTGCTTGAGCACATGGTGTTCAAAGGCACGCCCAGTCATCCTGATATTCCGAAGGTGCTTAAAGAACGGGGAGCACAATTCAACGGAACCACGTGGCTGGATCGAACCAACTACTATGAAACACTGCCAGCGAGCGACGAGAACCTAGAATTCGCCATCCGCCTTGAAGCCGATCGAATGGTGAACAGCTTTATCAAAGGCGAAGACTTAGCATCTGAAATGACGGTCGTCCGCAACGAATTTGAACGAGGCGAAAACAGTCCGTTCCGCGTTCTCATGCAGCGAATGATGGCTGGGTCTTACGAATGGCATAATTACGGTAAGTCGACCATTGGCAACCGAGCTGACATCGAACGAGTTCCCGTTGATAACCTGCGAGACTTCTACAAACGCTTCTATCAACCGGACAACGCGATGCTGATCGTCGCCGGAAAATTTGAACCCGAAAACGCTCTCAAGCTGGCTCAAGAACACTTCGGAACTCTTCCCAAACCAACTCGAAAACTGAACGACACCTACACGGAAGAACCTGCTCAAGACGGAGCTCGGCTGGTAACGCTTAGTCGAGTCGGCGAGGTCCCTATTGCCGGGGCGATGTACCACATACCAGCCGGCCCACATCCTGACTTCCCCGCCATTGACGTCTTGGCCACAGTCATGGCGGCGAATTCTTCCGGACGGCTGTATGACACGCTGGTCAAGAAACGCCAAGCAGCTTCAGTTTCCAGCCTCACCTTCGGGCTGCACGATCCGGGGGTCGCGATGTTCGCTGCCGAAGCGGCTCAAGGCATCGATGGCACCGATTTACTGCAAGCCGTTCTTGACGTGGTCGAAGATGCTGGCGAAAAAGGGTTCGAACCTGAAGAAGTGGAACGAGCACGTCAGCTGCTGCTGAAGCGACGAGAACTGATGATGACAAACGCTCAGCAAATCGCAATCGCGTTAAGCGACTGGGCAGCACAAGGCGACTGGCGTTTGTTCTTCTTGTATCGAGATCGTCTCGAAGCTGTCACGCCTGACGACGTGACAGATGTTGCCAGAAAGTATCTGATCAAGAACAACAGAACGGCGGGCCTATTTGAACCCACCGAAGGCCCTGCACGAGCCACGATTCCTGCCACAACCGACCTGGCAGAAATGATTGGCGACTACAAAGGCCGAGAACAAGTGGCTGCCGGCGAAGCATTCGACGCCAATCCGATGGCCGTCGAAAGCCGCATTACTCGTTCTCAATTGGGCAGCGGAATCAAAGTCGCATTGCTGCCGAAAAAGACTCGAGGAGAAACCGTCAACCTGCGACTCACGTTGCGATACGGCAACTTGGAAGCCCTGAAAGGCAATGCCGTTGCCGCCGAAATGCTGCCAGCGATGCTGCAACGAGGCACAGAAGAAATGTCTCGTCAAGACCTAAAAGATGCACTCGATCAATACCGAGCTCAACTCAGCATCAGCGGTGGGGCAGGAAGTGTGACTGTGAATCTGCAAACCTTGAAAAATAACCTCGTCCCTGTCCTAGGATTGGTTGAGCAAATGCTGCGAACGCCTTCATTCCCCGAAGACGAACTCGCTTTGTTAAAAGAACAACAACTGGCCGGAGCCAAGCAACGACTGACAGACCCGTCAGCCATCGCATCTAACGCTGTCCAACGCAAACTGGATCAATATGACGCCGATGATCCTCGTTATATCGCCAGTCTTCAAGAAACCATTTCGCGGATCGACGCCGTTCAAATTTCTGATATCGAACGGCTGTACAAAAGTCTGCTGTCTGGTGAAAACGGTGAGCTGACGATTGTTGGTGACTTCGACGAAGACAGTGTCATTCCCGTGATCAGCGACTTCACTGGGAACTGGAAATCTGAAACCAACTTCGAACGAATTGCTCAAACGGTATCGCAGAGCGAAGGTGGAGATCTAGAAATGATCAACACACCCGACAAGGCCAACGCGACTTACTTTGCGGCAACAACTTTGCCCTTTGGTAACGATCATCCAGACTACCCTGCCCTCGCCTTGGGTAACTATATTCTGGGAGGTGGAGCACTGTCTTCGCGTCTGGGCAATCGAGTGCGCCAGCAAGAAGGTTTGTCTTACACGGTTCAGTCGGCATTCCAAGCATCTGCCATTGATGAGCGAAGCATCTTCTACATCTTTGCCATCAGTAACCCAGAAAACGCCGAAAAACTGAAGACTGTCATTCGAGAAGAAGTCGACAAGTTGCTGAAAGACGGCGTCACAGAAGACGAACTAAATATGCAACGAGCCGGTTTGTTGCAGACTCAAGAACTGTCTCGCACCCGAGATGGATCGTTGGCCGGCCTGCTGGCCACTCATCTTCGAACCGATCGCACCATGCAGTTTTCTGCCGACTTCGAGACCAACTTGAAAAGCCTGACTGTAGACGATGTAAATGCCGCTTTGCGAAAACACATCAATCCCGACCGCATGAAAATTGTGATGGCTGGCGACTTTGAAAAGTAAGCGGCACACGATGCGTCAGCCACCAAACCATGGCTGACGTTGGCAGTGGCAGTGGCACAACCTGAAACCAGCGACAGTCAGAAAAAATCAGAGTGCCCGACCTTCGTTGGTTCATCACGAATGCAGCGAAAAACCTTGAAGTCTCCTTAACCAATTCCATGGAGCCCCTTCCAATGAAAACTTTTATCACTTTCGCGGCCACCATTTTATTGGCAGCGACATCCTTCGCAGACGACACCAACATCGTGTATCCAACAACCAAAACAGTTGAGCAAGTCGATCATTTCCATGGCACAGAAGTCGCCGACCCCTACCGCTGGCTCGAAGATGACGTTCGAGAATCCGAAGACGTCGCCACGTGGGTGAAGGCTCAGAATGAAGTGACCTTCAAGTACCTGAAGCAGATTCCCGGTCGAGATCGTCTCGAAAAACGCATCACAGAACTGTGGAACTACGAAAAAATCAGTGCTCCGTTTAAAGCCGGAGGTCGCTACTATTTTTCTCGCAACGACGGTTTGCAAAACCAAAACGTCATGTTCATGCAGAAAACCTTGGACGAAGATCTCACTGTTCTGATCGACCCAAACACATGGTCAGATGACGGCACTGTCGCTTTGTCGGGTATGTCATTCAGCGACGATGGCAAGTATGTGGCCTATGGAATCCAAGACGGAGGATCCGACTGGCGAACTTGGCAAATCATGGATATCGCCTCCAAAACGCTGCTGGCCGACAAGCTGGAATGGGTCAAATTCAGCGGGACCGCGTGGACTCCAGATAGCAAAGGCTTTTACTACGCTCGCTACGACGAACCCAAAGAGGGAGCTCAGTTCCAATCTTTAAACCTGAACCAGAAAGTCTTCTATCACGTCGTAGGGACAGACCAATCGGAAGACAAACTGATTTACGAACGACCCGATTTTCCAGAATGGGGTTTTAACGTCGACGTCACTGAAGACGGAGCTTATCTGATCCTGACCATCTGGAAGGGAACAGACAATCGCTACCGAGTGGTCGTCAAAGATTTATCCAAACCCGATTCTCAGCCATTCGATCTCATCGATAACTTCGAATACGAATACAGCTTTGTCGGCAATCAACAGAGCCAACTGTTTTTCCAAACCAATCTGGATGCACCGCTTCGAAAGGTCATCTCAATCGACTTGGCGTCTCCAGAAAAATCTAACTGGAAAGAAGTCGTTCCGGAATCCAAAGACACGCTCACAAGTGCTGGCATCGTTGGCAACATGATTGTCGGTCGCTACCTGAAAGACGCTCGAACGGCCGTTCAATTCTATTCACTCTCTGGCGAACCCGTTCGAAGTGTGGACTTCCCGGGCATTGGTTCAGCGTCGGGTTTCGCAGGCAAACAAAAAGATACGGAAACGTTTTATAGCTTCAGTAGCTTTGCCGTCCCTCCCAGCACCTATCGCTACGATATCAAAACGGGCGAAAGCACTTTGCTGCGTCAGGCCAAGGTGAAGTTCAACCCTGATGACTATGACACAAAGCAGATCTTTTACACCAGCAAAGACGGAACGAAAGTTCCCATGTTCATCTGCCACAAAAAGGGAGTTGAACTGGATGGCGCCAACCCGACTTTGCTGTACGGCTATGGCGGATTCAATATTTCGCTGACTCCTGGCTTCAGCGTGTCTCGCTTGGCATGGATGGAAATGGGAGGCGTCTTTGCGATGCCAAACCTGCGTGGCGGAGGAGAATACGGCGAACCATGGCACAAGGCGGGCACCAAGCTACAAAAGCAAAATGTGTTTGATGATTTTATTGCCGCCGCCGAATGGCTGATCGACAACAAGTATACGTCTCAAGACAAGCTGGCGATCATGGGAGGCAGCAATGGAGGCTTGCTGGTTGGAGCATGCATGGCTCAACGGCCCGATCTGTACGGAGCATGCCTGCCGGCCGTTGGAGTCATGGACATGCTGAGATTTCAAAAATTCACCGCCGGGCGATTCTGGGTCGATGACTATGGTAGTGCTGAGAACGCGGAAGAATTTCAAGCCTTAAAGGCATATTCTCCATATCACAATCTGAAAGGTGGAACTCAATATCCAGCGACGATGGTGACGACGGCAGATACTGACGACCGAGTTGTTCCGGGACACAGTTTTAAGTTTGCCGCTCAGCTGCAAGCATGTCAGTCAGGAACCAATCCCACTTTGATTCGCATTGAAACTCGAGCCGGTCATGGCAGCGGTAAACCGACGGCCATGATTATCGAAGAAGCGGCCGACAAGTGGGCGTTTCTGGCGAAGAGCCTGAAGTTTACGATTCCAGAGTAGTGCAAGCACCGCTAAAAAATGGCAGTCTTCGCGTCGCGAAGGCTGCCACTTCTGGCGCCATCACGCTCCGTCGTGATGAGCAACGCAGAGTCATTGTGCAAAGCAAGAAATGACTTTGATCAGACATCAAACCCGCCGTCGTTCCCACGACCGGTCGTCAACATTGCGGTTGATGAAATGCAACCAGAGGGCCAATCATCCCCTGCTTAAGCTGGTTGGTGGCGGAAGCTTTCTTTATTGGAAGAGTGACGCCTAGGATTTCCGCTAGGCTGGCTTCCTGTGGGCAAACGTTTGGCTCTACATCTGCTCGTCCGGTTCAGACAACAATTCATGCAGATGCTTCATGGTTCTTGTCAACATGACTCGAATGGCCGCGTCCGTTTTGCCAAGAGCCTCTGCAATTTCTTTGGACGGCTTGTTTTCGATGTATTTCATCCGAATCGCGTCTCGCTGATCGTCCTTCAGACTATTGATCGCGTCCATCAATCGAGCTTCTTTCATGTTTCGTGAGAACGCCGCACTTGGAGTCGTCATGCTTTTGACCAGCATATTAACGAGTCCCCCGCCTTCTCCCGAACCACCACTCTGGAGTGCCCGCTCTTTGCCCGCGTCGCGTTTCTTGGCGGCAAAGTGGTGCCGGTGGGCATCCACGATCTTTCGTTCTGAGATATGACAGAGCCACGAAAACGGTTCACGTTCGCCGGGAAATTCGGCACTGAGCGACCGCACTGCTTCTGCACTGACTTCTTGGAAGATATCTTCAACTTCCACTTTGCTACGAAGGGCATCACCCATTCTTCGGCTGATAAATGCCATCAATTGTCGCTGGTTGACGTTAAGAAAGCTGGCCAGTGATTCCGCATTGCCTTCGCTGATCCCCTGAAGCAGCACAGGATCGTCTTCGTAGTCGCTCATCGTTTCTTTCCGCTGTGAAACGGGCTTCGGCCGGCCCGTAACCGATGCGTTCGCCGAGTCAGAAGGATATCATCCGGGCAGAGACTTGCCATCCACCCTCTCCCTGCCGAAATCGATTTTCACCCTGCTGGCCAACTGTTCCTATGACCGGACCTGAAGACGGACAAATCGACCCAAAGAACGTGAGTTCCGCCGACGAGAGTGAAGCGGGCGAACAAACGGCCGACCAATCCACGTTCCACCATGACACCACAGAAGCAAAATGGGAATTGCTGAGCCAACAGCTGGAAGCTTTCTGTGCCCGCTGGGAAGTCGATGGCTTCGGCCCCCCTCTTCAAGAATTCATCAAGAGTGACGATATTAAAACTCGGCGATTGATGCTGATTGAACTGATCAAAGTTGATCTCGAAAATCGCTATGCATTGGAAGCTGCGATTTTAAGCCTGGAAGACTATCTCGAAGAACATCCTGAACTGGGCCAGCCTGATGGCATGCCAGCAGAATTGATTTACGAAGAATTTCACCTGAAAGAAGCAGCCGAACTTCACCCTCAAATCAACGACTGCTTATGCCGTTTCCCCGACAAAGCGGGCGAGCTGTTGCAGTTGCTGCGAGTTGATGATCCAGATGAAACTCAGCTAACAGGATCGTCTTTCGCAGAAACATTTGAAATCGGAGATCACATCGATGACTTCTATTTGATGTCGGCTTTGGGGACCGGGGCCTTCGGAAGCGTGTTTCTGGCTCGGCAAGAATCCATGCAACGACTGGTCGCGTTAAAAGTCAGCAGCGACAAGGGATCCGAGGGGCAAACACTTGCCCAACTTGACCACCCGAATATTGTTCGAGTCTACGATCAAGTTCGGCTTCCGGAACAAAAACTTCGCCTGTTGTATATGCAGTTTGCAGCAGGCGGCACTTTGCAGGCCGTCATTCGCAAGGCAAGAACAGCCGAACACAAGACCGGACAAATCATCGCAGACTGCATCGCCGATGCTTTGAACTACACTGGCGTCATTCCGGCAGACAACGTTTCGTTGACTTCAGGCTTAAACCGAAAACCGTGGCCAGAAGTCGTTTGCCACATGGGCCGAGAACTTTCACTCGCCCTGCACTACGCACATCAACAAGGCATTTTGCATCGAGACGTCAAACCGGCCAACGTTCTGCTGGCCGCCAACGGGACTCCCAAACTGGCCGACTTTAACATCAGCTTCAGTTCAGAATTGGAAGGCCAAAACGCGGTTGCTTACTTCGGTGGCAGCCTCAGCTATATGTCCCCCGAACAACTGAAAGCCTTCCATCCCGGTAAAGCAACAAAGCCAGAAGATCTCGATGCTCGTAGCGACGTGTACTCACTGGCCGTCATGCTTTGGGAACTGCTGTTCGGCGAACGTCCTTTCGACGATCAAAAAGTGACCACAGATGACTTAAAGTCATCGTTGGACGGAATGCTGCGCCTACGAGAAGCAGACGGCAGACTGACAGCCGCCGTGCCTAAAACCGATGACCCCGTGCATTCGCACTTGTCACTTATCCTACGCAAGTGCTTAAGCCCTGCCCCAGCTGACCGTTACGAATCTGCTGCCGAAGTGGCACGAGAACTGGGGTGGTGCCGACATCCTCGAGTCGCCGCGATTTTGTCATCCAGCACCACCGGACTCAGACGAATGGCGATCGCTCGACCCTTGGCCGCTTTTTTATTGGCCGCCCTGTCGCCTCACGTCATCGCCGCCATTTTTAATTTCTTCTACAACGAAACATGGGTGAAAGCTCGCCTCTCGAACGATGCCTTTTCAGCGTTTCACATGATGGTCATTGCAGTCAACGTGGTGGCCTTTCCACTCGGTTTTGCGTTGTGCATTTGGTTCAGTCGCCGAGTCATCGCCGGGCTGCAACAAAAAAAACAGGGGGACTTTTGCCAAAACCATTCAGCGTTTAAGGCCGGTCGGCAAGACTGTCTGAAATTGCCTCAACTGGTTACGGCAATCGGCGTTTCCGAATGGGTGGTGGCCGGTCTTGTCTACCCAGTGGGATTACATCTGGTCGCTGGACCACTTCTGCTACGCTGGCATATTCACTTTTTTAGTTCGCTATTGATCTGCGGATTAATCGCGGCCGCCTATCCATTTTACCTTTCGACGTCTTTGTGCGTGCGAGCTTTCCTTCCAAATTTGTTGAAACGCACGACCCTGCAGCAATCGGACTTACATCTGCTGACGCGGCTATCGGATCAGTCTGTGATTTCACTTTATCTTGCTGGTGGAGTGCCTGCTGCGGGCATGCTATTCCTGTTGCTGACTCAAGACGCTCAAGACCAGTTAAGCAATACGGCCTTGAAACTGCTGAGCGTACTGGGAGCCTTAGGCTTCGCTTGGCTGCTGTCGGCCGCTCGATCCTTGCAGGCGGATATTGATGCATTCCACACTGTTGGTGAGCAAATGATTCGGCAACAGGAACAACTTTAGCTTTGCAGCCGAATGCACTGTTGCCTCGTAGCTGCTGTGAGATCAATATGATTTTTGCAAGCTTTGAGATGCATTCAGTGAAAGTGAACAAGTTGGATCGGTGACGCATTTTTCTATCCTGTTGACTACAACTGATCATGAAATTTCCACGGAAATTTTTCGCGGGGACCATCCCAAACCTTTGAAAGGGACCTGATGTCAAAACCCCGAACGAGTGTGACGAAGCCAGCCAAGATGATCAGCGCCGTCCACCGAAGCGACGACGCGTTTCTGATTCAAAGTCGACCTTCAAAAGGGTCTGGATTCTTTCTGTTGTTGTGGCTGACGGGATGGACAGTCGGCTGCGTGGTTTTGGCAGCCCATCTGATTGCGGAACCCAGCATCGGCACTTTTTGCTTTGCGATCCCATTCTTCGCTTCATGGCTGGCCGTCGCCGCATTTCTGATTTGGCTATGGTTTGGACAAGAATCCGTTTTAGTGAAGGATGACGAAATTCTGTTCCGACGAACGGCCATCATCGAACTGACCACTCGACGGATCCCCATCTGCGAAGTCACTGAGGTCAAATCATGCCGCAGCAGTCATACGGAAAACGATGAACACTTAGAAGGTGTCGAAATCGTTTGCCTCGGCAAGCCTTTGAAATTTTGTTTCCGCCTTTCCGACCATGAGCGCTCATGGATCATTCAAGAACTATCCAATGCGATCAAACTCGACGACCGCCTTTCGGAGTTGTCCGTCGAAGAAAATGACTGGGAGCCAACGAAGCTGTCTCAATCCGAATTTCATTCGAGACCACTGACGCCTGCTGACGGACTTTCTCAACCACCGTCTGATTCCAACTGGCAGTTAGAACAACTGCCAGACGAAATCACGTTTCACAGAAGGGGCACCTTCAGCATCGGCGGTTTCTTAGCGACCAGTTTCATCTGTCTTTTCTGGAACGGCATTGTGTCGGTATTCGTGTTAGTTCTTTGGGGGCTGATGCCAGGAGACGCTCCGCCTCAGGGTGGAGAATGGTGGGCCCTATTTTTCTTTCTGATCCCTTTCGAAGTCATCGGCCTTGGAATGCTGGCAGCTTGGCTTGCTGTCGTGTTGGCACCGTTTTCACGAACAGTCTTGGGAATACGAGGGAACGCTGTCTTCAAAGAAAAGCAGTGGCCCTTCTTCCAATCGTCCAAGAAAATCAATTGCCTAGAAGTCGCACAAATCCACCTGCGAAAAGCGGACCAAAAACAGGGCAATTTAACAACCGTCATTCCCAGCCAGGAAACGTTTGAATTGACATTCGTCAGTAATCAATCGCTCGATCTTTTGACCTTCAAACAGCTTAGCCAAGGTGATGCTCTGTGGGTCGCCGGACATCTCTTCGAATTCGAAGACACGTGGGCGAACGCGGCAAAGTGATGCCAAAGACATCATCTTCAAAAACAACGTTTCAACCGAGACATGACGACAACCACAGATTCCGTGTTGGATCGCTATTCTGCATTCACTATCTGCACCGAAAAAAAGTCGATCACTTTCTTTGTGATTTTGTGAAACATGCGGCTTTAGGTTTCGCTTTGGATTTCATCACCCAAGCGAAAACAAACGACACACCGGCAAGTCTAAGTTTTCTTTCCAGAAAAATCTGAGGCCGGACGGAGAACGAATCCATGCTTAAGAAACTGATGCTTGCTTTGCTGCCACTGACCATGATTTCAGCAACTGCCACGGCCGATGATGACTTCAATATCGACATCAACAACATCATTGATGCCGAAGCGGAAATTGTGGAAGTCGACCTCGATATCGACATGGATGCTTTAGAAGCAGACGCTGGCCAAAACTCAGAAGAAACGGCGATTGAAGCCTGCTTCCGCCGCTATGGATATCGATCTTTCGGCTACAGCAACCACCGCTGGAATGGTTGCTACAATCACTCCTACAACAGGTGTCACAGCTATTGTCGGCCGATGTATTCGTACCGAGCCATCAGCTGCTGCCCTCCTGTTTGCCGCACCGTGCTTACTCCAGTCTACAGCTACTACTGGGGATGTCACTAAAGGCCCGTTCTGTCGGCAGGCTCCGACCGTTGGCAGCGACTTTCCTTTCGCCCGCCCTGTTTTCAGAGGCGGGCATTTTCATGCGCCTGATCAATTCGCCGAAGGCGACGCCCCTGTGATCTGTTCGAGGCCGAATCGGTCGGCGGTCGTTCTTCCAGCCTGGCGCTCGACAATAGAACAGTTCAATTTGCCAACACGACCACGAAATCCTCGCACCCCGTACCACCCTAACTTTCCAGCCAAGTCAATGCGGTTTCAGCAGCTATTGGCCGCTCAAAAGCGCCGAATGAGATGACCATATCGGAAACTCAAATGAACGTTTCCTGAGATGCATCGATCAAGTCACGCGATCTAGGAAAGTGTGGTAAAAACGGGACGAGCATAAGAAGCGGTAACTTCAAATTTCCTGCCCCTACACGCTCGATCAATCATCCCCTCCCAAAGCTGATTGTGAGCACCACTGTTTCAAAAATTGCCCAAAAAGAAACAGATATGCAAACCAAAAGTTGCATGAGGTTTGGACCAAGACTTTGATGTGCTCGCAGTGAACCGAATGTGGAAGGAGGAATCAGCGACTGATTCCTAGGGCGTTTTAGCAATAACTGCCCACCGCGGTGGATCACCAACTATCAGCAAGTAAAAGAGAGCACTCTGATCCTGGCCAGGTCGTAATTCTCAACAACGTCTAGCACTCGTAAAGACCATGATGAACGACAACAGCCGCCAAGAATCGGACGCATCCATTGATCTCGCAGGCATCCTTAAGCGACGCAAAGGCTTTCTTGCTCTTGGACTTTTCTTGGGCATCGCTGCCGCAGTGACCTACCACCTGATCACTCCTCCCACTTACCGGGCGGAAATGGAAATCCTAGTTGGTCAAAAATCTGGAAGCGTGGCAAGCGGAGCCAGCTCTGGAGCAGCAGACGTTGACGCATCTCAAGCCGAAGAAGATGTCCTTTCGACTCAGATCCAGCTTTTCACGAGCCGTAGAATCTTACTGGCTGCGATCAAGAAGGCTGAGCTCACGAAGTTGAAGAGCTTCAAGGAAGCAGCTGAAGACGGCGTCACTCCCGATGACTTCATTCGTGAAAATCTGGCAGTCACAAAAGGGGGAGACGGCGTGGCTCGCGACGCTCACACTCTGAAAGCCACGTATGACGATACAGATCCGGCCGACTGTGCTTACGTGCTGCAAAGCATTTTTGACGAATACGAAAAGTACCTCAAGGATCACTTTGAAGGGACAAGCGGACAGGCGATTGCTCTGCTCACAACATCTTCCCGTGAAAACGCACAGGCCGTCAAAACAGCAGAATCTGAACTCACGCAGTTCATGGCGTCAACGAACCTGTTATGGGACGGCGAGAAGACAAAGAATGTCCATAAAGAACGTCTTGCAAACATTGAAGTCAGCCTTTCGGCATTGGACGAAAGTCTCACTGAATCTTCCTCTCGACTTGCCGTCATTCAGGAATTCTTGACAAACACGGGTGCTGCCAAAATCAGTGACATGGATCGCCTATCGCTGCTCAGTGAAAAAGAAGTGGGGCGTCTTAAGCTGATGTTTGATGTCACCAAAGGCGATTCTGCAAGTGAAGCATTCCAAGCCGAACAGCCAATTCGACAACAAACGGCCCAAGCCGAGTACACCGAGTACTTACAGTTGGTGATGAAGGAAAAACGGCTATTGGAACAATTCAGCAGTGGTCACCCATCTGTTATTTCTGTCCGTGAACAAATTGAGTTACTTCGTAAATTCATCGATAAAAATTCGGCGAAGCTGGCTGGCCCCGAAGACGTTGAACGCATGGAGCCTGAACAGATTTTGGCCACCTATCTGCGATTGCTGTCACACGACATCGCAGAAGGAGAAAAAAAGCGACAGCAATTGCTAAAACGCAGCGATGAAGAATTGAAGGCTGCTAAACAACTTGAAATTGCAGAAATGAAAGTTGCCGCACTTCGCAACGAAGTGACCCGCTGCCAAGGACTCTACGATGACTCGCTTGCAACACTGAAGGAACTCAGCTTTGTCAAAGACTATGCAGGGTATTCAACGGACGTCATTGGAGACGCGGAACCGCAGACCGAAGCGGTGTGGCCGAAGCTCATTATTCTGTTGGCCCTAGGAGGTTTCGCTGGCGGTGGACTGGGCTTCATCCTGGCTGTCATTGCAGATCTTTCGGACACCACTTTTGCCGATCCAGCCGATGTGGCAGCAGCCATGGGTGCTCCCGTATTTGCTCATGTCCCACAGATGCCAAGTTTGCGTGACACCAAGAAGAACCCCTTGGTCATCGATCCAACTTTGTACGCCTTTCATAAACCTCGCAGCCCAGAAGCAGAGGTCTTCCGCGTCCTTCGCACCAGCCTGCTGTGTACGATTAAGGATCGTGATTGGAAGGTGATTCAGGTGACGAGCCCACAACCGGGCGATGGTAAAAGCACGTCTGCAGCAAATCTTGCGGTTTCGATTGCACAAACGGGACGACGCACACTACTGATTGACGCAGACTTGAGGCGTCCCAGAGTCGCCGAACTTTTCCGAACCGAAAGTAAGCCCGGTCTTTCAGAAATTTTAAAGGGTAAGAATGAGCCACTGGATGTCATCCGTGAGTCTGCCGTGGAAAATCTGTCTCTGATCACTTCTGGACGCAGACCCAAAGACCCGGCTGAACTTCTTGAAAGCCAATTGTTCACCTCGTTGATTGAAATGCTCTCTGAAAAGTTTGACATCATCATCATCGATTCTCCTCCTGTACTCGCCGTCTCGGATGCGGCAGTCATTTCAGAATCATGTGACGCCGCTCTCATCGCGCTGCGAATTGTGAAGCATGGTCGAGCTGCCGCGATAAAAACTCGCGAAATTCTCGACCAGCACCAAGTCAATATTTTGGGCTTGTCCATCAATGGCCTAAACGCAACGTCCAGCAACTACGGTTACAAAAACAGTGCTGGCAAGGGCTCTTATAGCTACCAGTCGGACACTAAGTACAAACAGTACTACACAAACGCCGTGGATGATGATGACGAACAGGATGACGTTGAAACGGAATCCGAAGTCTCCGCCACCGACTCGATTTCACTTTGAAATCCAATCTTTCAATTGTCTGTACGCCATTGCCTTCGATCGAAGATTGAAGGCAACAAGAACGCGTCGATCTTCTGTTTGAGAAGACACCGAAACAGACAACTGGGGCCACTGCAACCTGTGCAGTGAACAGTATCAGCGGGCCAGCTGACACGTTCGAAAACGAAATCTAAGTTCGTTTCACGTCGAGAATATTGCAAGGGCCACTCCTGGCACCCAGGGGGACGAAGTCCGCGCTGGCCACATCGGTCGCCGTACTTCCAAAACAATTTCGCCAGCCTTTAAAGTGGCTGCTTCTCGATGCTCCTGAAATCTTAAATTCGCGGGTCTCACAACCTGTTGCAAGATACGATGAGTCATTCAAAAACTAAAGAAGACATTCGATCAGAAGTTCTTAGGCAGCTACCGCCGTTCCTTTTGCATCCTGCTGGCAGGTTGCCTGTTCTGATCGGACTTCACGCCGTCATCTTTAGTGCGATTTATAGCTTTTGCTATTTCGCCCGATTCGATTTCGAAGTCAATTCAGCACGCTTTCAATTCTTGCAAGCCACTCTGCCGCTCGTGGTGGCAATCAAACTGTTGGTCTTCTACTGGGGTCAGCATTTTCACGGTTGGTGGAGATACGTCACGTTCGCCGACCTGAAGGCGTTGCTGAAGGCAAGCGTGCTATGCATGGTGACAATCGCATTCTTGGATTACTTCATTAGTCCATTCGCGGGCCGCATTCCTCGAACGACCATCGCCTTCGATGCAATGACGACTCTGTTGGTCATTGGTGGGCTTCGCAGCATTTGGCGATTTGCTGATGAATCTGCCGGAGCAAATCGTTCGAATGTTTCACCCGCTCTGCTTGTTGGTACAGACCACGAAATTGGTCAGCTCGCCGCGCAGATTAATACGAACCACTCGATGCCCTTCCGAGTTGTCGGCTTGATCGCTCAAACGCCCGAATATCGCCGCAAGGCTGTCCTTGGTGGAGTACGCGTTCTCGGACATCTAGAAAACGTTGCCACACTGGCGTCTCAAACCCTATCTCGAGATATCTTTGTGCTTGCTGGAACCATGGATGGCAAAATACTGCGAAAGCTCATCACGACATGTAACGAAGCAGAAATCAACGTTCGCGTACTGCCTCGATTCGAAGACGCGATGTCCGGAAGCAATAAAATTCCTCTTCGTGAATTAAACATCAACGATCTGCTGAAACGTAACCCAGTCCAGCTGGACACCACTGAAGTGGAAAAGCTGATCACCGGTAAACGAGTTTTGATCACGGGCGCTGGTGGAAGCATCGGGTCCGAAATTTCTCGTCAGATCCTTCGGTTTCAACCAGCTGAAATGATCTTGCTGGGACGTGGAGAAAATCGAATCTACACCATCTATCACGAGCTCATTCAGGCTGCTTCTGACGCCAACGTGGTTTTACATCAAGAAATCGGAGATATCACCGACAGGCCTCGCATGGAAAGGCTGTTTTCTGTTCGGCAACCAGAAATCGTGTTTCATGCAGCAGCACATAAACATGTTCCGTTAATGGAACTGCACCCAGGTGAAGCGGTGAAGAACAACGTGATGGGCACGAAAGTGATTTCAACACTCGCAGACCAACATTCAGCTTCTCATTTTGTCATGGTCAGTAGTGATAAGGCTGTGAATCCCACCAGCATCATGGGAGCCACAAAGCAGCTTGCCGAACGCGTCGTTTACGACCTAGCACAGACCAGCAAGACGAAATTTGCGACAGTTCGCTTCGGCAATGTTCTGGGCAGTGCCGGCAGTGTCATCCCAAAATTCCAACAGCAAATCCGTGCCGGTGGCCCGATCACGATTACAGACCAACGAATGACACGCTACTTCATGTCGATTCCAGAAGCGTCACAACTTGTCATTCAGTCTGCAGCGATGTGCCGAGGTGGCGAGATCTACGTATTAGACATGGGAGAGCCTGTCAATATCACGCAGCTGGCTGAAGACTTAGTGACTCTCAGTGGGCTTCCCGCAGAAAGCATCGAGTTTCAATTCACCGGCATTCGTCCGGGTGAGAAGCTTTACGAAGAATTGTACTTCGACGACGAAGCCACTCTGCCCACAAATCACCCAAAGGTTCGCGCCGCCTACCCGCGCGAATTCCAAGACGATGAAGGAGCCGCTTTAGTCAACAGTCTGATTGACATGGCCGATGACGATGCTGTTGCTGTCAAAAACAAGATCGCTTCAATCGTCACCACGGAAAATGCGGACCCTGAACGTGTCCGTGCACTGAACAAATAGAGCCACAAACAGTCGCATGAAAGCTGAGGGCGGTTTGTGGAAACTGCACTCTAGAAAGTAGACTTCGCGTATACACACCGCTCACCGTCAGCCAAAATTCCCTGAAAGACGGCTTTACAAGTTTTCACCCACTTGCCCATGAACATCCAATCAGTCGACAACCTAAGCTGAAGACAAACCCTTTCGACTTTCACTTTGGGCTGTCGAAACAAACGCATGTCTGAATGCCAACTGCGATCTTCTTTTAAGCGTATCAGTTCGCAACACCATATTTTCTCTTGGAATCCCACGTGTCTGCCACTTCAGAATCAGCCGCTCAGCTTTTGCACAAAAAGATCGAAGACCATTCTGCGCAGGTGGGAATTGTCGGACTTGGCTATGTGGGTCTGCCTCTGATCAGTGCTTTCACAAATGTCGGATTTCGATGCATTGGCTACGACGTCGACCAACAGAAAGTCGACTCTTTGCTGGCTGGGCGAAGCTATATCAAACATATCGAATCATCGACGATCGCAAATTGGGTTGAAAGTGATGTTTTAGAGCCGACTTCAGACATGAGCCGCTTAGGTGAAGCGGACGTAGTACTGATTTGCGTGCCAACTCCGTTGACAACCAGTCAGGAACCAGATCTTCGTTACGTAGAACTGACTGCCGAATCGATTGCGAAGACGCTTCGACCGGGGCAAATGATTGTGCTGGAAAGCACAACTTATCCAACGACCACTCGAGACATCATGGTTCCGATCCTTGATCAGAACCCCGCTGGGCTTCGTTGTGGAAAAGACTACTTTGTCGCCTACAGCCCAGAACGAGAAGATCCGGGCAATCCAGACTACACCGCAGCAGGTATTCCCAAAGTGGTCGGCGGCTATGATCAACAAAGCTGTGAACTCGCCTGCCAACTTTATTCTCAATCGATCGTTCAAGTCATTCCTGTGAGCAGCCCAGAGGTCGCTGAAGCCTGCAAGATTCTGGAGAACACATACCGGGCCGTCAACATTGCATTGGTCAATGAATTAAAAACTCTGTTTGACCGAATGGACATCGACATCTGGGAAGTCATTGACGCCGCAAAAACCAAACCCTTCGGATTTCAAGCGTTCTATCCGGGGCCAGGGCTTGGCGGGCACTGTATTCCCATCGACCCGTTCTACTTGAGCTGGCTGGCTCGCCGAGAAGGGATGACGACTCAATTTATCGAGCTTGCCGGACAGGTGAATTCGCGAATGCCGCGATACGTGATTTCTCAGCTATCTGAGTTTCTTAACAACGTCAGTAAGCCCATTCGAAATAGTAAAATTTGCCTACTAGGGATGGCTTACAAGAAGGATGTTGATGATCCTCGAGAGAGCCCTTCGTTTGAACTACTGGACCTGCTGACCGAACGTGGTGCACGGCTCTCGTATAACGATCCACACATTCCAAAATTACCTAAAATGCGGCACCATGATGTCCCTGAAATGTCCAGCTCTGAACTCACGGCTGATTTTCTAGCAGCACAGGACTGTGTCGTGATCGCCACCGATCATTCCGCGTACGACTATGAATTTATCGTTCAGCACTCGCAAATGGTTTTGGATACTCGAGGCGCTACAAAAAATGTCAGCATGGGACGCGACAAAATCTTTAAAGCCTAATCGTGAACAAGCCCGCCGGTTCACTCAACAATTGGCGAAAAGTAAATTCATCCGACAACAAAGAACACGGCAGCTTGTGCAGTGGACCGTGTCAACTGGCACCTTCGAAAACGAAAATTCGTTTCACGTCGAAAACACGGCTCGGGCCCTCCTCCACGAATACGAAGCAACCCTTCCGACTCGACACCCAAAACTACGCGCTGTCTCTCGTAGAGAAATCTACAATGCTGAGGGGTTTTGAAAAAACTGTTGCCCGAGCAAAATTCGGATCTGTCAAACCCTGATTCGCCATCAAACGAGCCGTCCGTCTATTTAAAAACCCGAACGGCCATCGCCGAAATTCCGTTGGGATATCGCAGCATCTCACAGCCCCTTGAAAAAGCCAGGATGTGGTCACCCGACGCGTAAGCGAGGGAGGAATCCCATCGAAACTGTGAGCTTCTGCACAGCCACTATCCTTCGCTCACTGGTCGGGTTGCCCTTTTTCAATGGGCAGCTAGACGACTGCGACTTCCTTCCGTTGATCACGCCAGAATAGATCTAGCGACTTAGTATACGATGCCCAGTGAATCTCAAAATGGAACCCAAGAGGTCTCAAAAGACCGTCAAGGACTCAGAAAGTTCCTTCGTTTTTCGCTGATTTATGCAGTCGGAGATGTGTTGACCAAAGGGGCGCGCATCCTTCTGATTCCCTTCTATCTCGCGTATCTAAGCAAGAGCGAAGTTGGTCAGGTCGCCGTGATACAGGCTGTGATCATTCTCTCATCCACTTTGATGGGACTCGGGTTCGGTTTTGTGGTCCGTCGTTTCTATCACGACTATGCGGAACAAGGGGATGCATTTGCCAGCACGCTTTGGGGTGCTCGTCTATTCGCCGCTCTTCCTGTCTATGGCATGCTTCTGGTTGCCGGAACGTTACTTCACGGACAGTCAGCGGGCGCCGTCCCACTGCATATCATCCAACTTGCCATTACTGTGGGATTCATTCGTGGTGGACAAAACATTACTGAGCTCTGGCTGAATGTACGCGAAGAACCGGTCGCCTATCGAGCATTTACATTCACACAGTTCTTTCTCACAACCGCTTTGGCGATCTACTTGGTCGGATTTCGAGGCTTAGGAGTGATTGGTGTTGTCGTTGGTGAACTGCTGAGCCAAATCATCATGTTCTTGGTTTCCGCCTTCCTGCACCTTCGCAAGTCGCTACCCCAACGACGAGTAGTCAAATGGAAAGCCGTTTTTGCGTACAGCGTTCCCGTTCTCCCACACGCATTCTTCATGTGGGGCCTACTCGGAATTGACCGCCTTATCCTCAACGAGCATGTCAGCTCATCAAAAATCGCCGTCTACGAAATTGGGTATGTACTCGCATCCTTTCTTTCGATCGTGATCGGTTCAATGCGAGCCGCATGGACTCCAGACTATTTTCGAAATGCCGAAAACGACGCCAACGGAAACAGATACGCGCAAGTCACTTATCTCTACATGCTGTTGACCACTTCGGCGGCACTACTGGGCCTATTGTTTGCTCCAGAAATTATTGCACTGTTTAGCCTCACATCGAAAGTTGCCTATGACGATTCCGTACACGTCATGCGAATCGTTGTGTTTGGCTATGTCGCGATGGCCATTTTTCTTGCGTCGAATCAGTTCCTGCTCTATCACCACAAAACTGGCCTCTTGTCGTTCATTTCAGGCGCTGGGTTCACAATCAACGTTGTTGCCAACACACTTCTTATCCCTCAAATTGGTATTTGGGGTGCGGGAATTGCCACAGTGTTGGCCTATACCTCGATGAGCATCGCCACCATCTATTTCACTGCCCCAAACCCATGGACCGCACGTACGAACTTCTCGTTGCTGCTCACTCTTGGTAGCTTCGTGATCTTTGGGATTGCAGCATGCCTGCTCCCAAGTCATTGGGATGCTGCAAGCTTGGTAGCAAGAGTTGCCATCATATTGTCGTTCTTGCTGGTGACTCTGGTTCGAATCAAACGCAATGAAAAAGGGGCACGACAGATCCAATTCCGATTTGGCACTTCCGATTTTCGCACAGTGAATCATAAGGGCACAGCATGACTGAACAGGCCCCGATGATAAACGAAAAGCCACCGTGGTTTATAAGCCTACTTAGAATCACGATCGGTTTCTCGGTGGCGATCACGATCGCACTTTCCTATTGGGTATCGGGCGACGCCCAAGAATTCATCCTTGGATTCATGGGGGCGGCTTGTCTTCTTGTGACCGCAGCTCCGCTGTTTCTAAGAAACGACTACGATCTTTTTGAGCCGGCCACTCTTGTGATGCTATTGGTCTGGTTTGGCGTCCCCTTTCGAATTGTCTACTTGATCGCCGCGCAGGATACGGATCCACACGTCGCTGATCATGTCCTGTTTTATCAGCAACCGACAGCGTTTCTTTACGGTGTGTTCGTCGTCTTAGTGGGACTGATGTTCTTCGCCGGTGGATATGCTTTGAAGCTCCGCATTCCAGCAATCCATGCTGTCTATCTTCCGTCAATGACACGGTGGAATACACGGCGTCTTGAGTTGATTTTGCTGGTCATCGGCGGCATTTCAATGATCTGCCTGGTGGCGTTTATTCTGAGTGCAGGAGTAAATTTCAGCAGTCTTTCCACGATGTCAGAAAAGCGTTTCAATGGCGCTCGTGATGCCGGTTCCAGTCGAGTCATGTCACCGGTCTATTATCTCTATCGCGGAGCCGCTCTTTCGAAGTTTGTTGTCTACTTCGGATTGGTTTCGCTACTGACAGAAAAGAAAAAGCTAGTTTCTTGGACTGGCTTGTGGGTGCTTCTGTTTCTGTTTCAGACAACCCTGTTATCCGTGATACTCGATAGCAGGGCGAGCGTTATTTTGCTCTTCGTTGATTGCATGATTCTTTACTTCTTCGTTAAGCGAACCTTCAGCATTCGCCTCGCATGCTGCAGTTTGGCACTTGCCTTGGGACTCACCATCCCCATGTTGGCATCTCGTAGTAGTGAATCGGGCGAAACTCCGTTGCAGGGAATTGTCCAGAAGACCTTCACTGGACGCAACATGCTGGACATCGCGAAGACGTGCCACGTCATCAATGGCGTTCCCAGCAAAATGGATTTTCGTTACGGTCAAATGCTGTATGGCTGGATGTTCGCACCGGTGCCACGTTCGATCATGCCAAACAAGCCGGACTGGTCGAATCAGGGCGTGTATCTGAATCAGGAGATCTTTGGTTTTGATGGTGACCTGAGTGGCTGTCCGCCCGGTCTCATCGGAGAACTCTACTGGGACTTCGGCTTAGGAGGAGTTTGGATTGGCCTGTTCATCTTCGGCTTCATCTTTAGGCAGTTGCATATTACGTTTCGGATGTGTGATTACAGCCCAGCCAGTGTGTTGATCTATACCATCATTATCTCTCGATTTGTTATGTTCTCTCTTGGAAACGACTTAGGTACTGGCATCGTAAAGGCAATTCTTGACCTAGCCCCTATCTACGCTACGCTGCTAATCATTGGGAAGTGGCGAACGAGCGCTCATTCTAGCTAGACGCGAAGCCATACCTTAAACGAAAAAGAGTTATTGCATGAGTCATTTCACCGACAAGTTAGTAGTCCGCAGTCGTGCTGTAAAACGATTATTGATGTGGCACTATTGCTCTAAAAAGCTTCCGCTCTACCTTGTGCCAGAGTTCCCCAAATCGGGTGGAACATGGTTCAGTCAAATGCTGGCTGAATGTCTTGAGGTACCGTTTCCAAGAAACACGTCTCGTCCGCGTTTCGAAAAGTCAGTTCTTTCCGGACACCACTTGTACAGTCCGCAATTTCACAATGTCGTGGTGGTCATTCGAGACGGAAGAGACGCGTTAGTATCAATGTACTATCACCTGCTCTTCAGCAACGAAATTAACAAGAACTTTGCCGTTGAAGGATATCGGAAAGACTTGGGCTTTACGGACTACGATGACATTCACTCGAACTTGCCAGCCTTCATCGAATACGTCTTTACAGTTTACTCAAAAAAACGTTTCCACTTTAGCTGGGCTGACTTCATCGACTCTTGGCTGGTTCATGATGTTCCGGTCGTTCGTTACGAAGACCTGTTAACTCAACCAGTGGAAGAACTTCGAAGAGTTTCTCATATCCTTTCAGGCAACGAAGTTTCCGAAGAACATGTCGCTTCGATCGTTGATAAATACAGCTTCTCGAAAATCAGCGGCAGAAAGCAAGGGGAAGCTGACAAGCGATCCTTTGTGAGGAAGGGGATCGCTGGCGACTGGAAGAATCAGTTTTCAGTAGAAGCATGCGAAGTTTTTGACCAGTTCGCTGGAAATCAACTCATACAGGCTGGCTACGAGTCGAATCGGGATTGGATCCATAACAGTAATCGCACCGCTCAGATCGCTCAGTCGTGACAGTCAACGTTGCACTCTCGACCAGCTCAAGAATCGCTGCGTCGAAGCTTTGCTGAGCGGCTTTCTCCCTAGTGCTCTAACAATAGTGCTCCAACATGGTGCGTTAACAGAGTGGATTCAAATCGATCACCTATCGATCGCGAAGTTGAAGCGATCCGTGGAATGTCGATGTCCTCACACCCCACGTTTCCCACGAAAAACGCGGGCTGTCAGCAGTGCCTGAAGCCTCATCCCATGAGAGACACCCACAACCGTTCAGACGTTTCGCTTTTCCGCGAACAGACCTGAGCGACTTCGTCTGGACGTGAAAGACGATGTTGCGATTTTTAAATCTTCTAAGCACACCAGAGTCCGTTTCTAAGTGGCTTTACTCGACAAGAACAATAGGGCCTCAAAGGTTTCAAAAAGATGACTTCAACGGCAGAAAAATTTCGTCCCGACGGCAAAACCGTACTTATTACAGGGGGCACCGGTTCATTTGGCAAAACGATGGTTCGCCATTTACTTGATCGAGGCTACGAAGAGATTCGGATTTTTAGTCGCGATGAATGTAAGCAGGAAGAACTTCGCGTTCGCATGGCGGAGCCTCGACTGAAGTTTTACATCGGTGACGTGCGAAATCCGGCGAGTGTTGAAACGGCCATGAGTGGAGTCGATCTCGTATTCCACGCAGCCGCACTCAAACAGGTGCCTTCATGTGAATTTTTTCCCATGGAAGCCGTGCAGACGAACGTCGTCGGCAGCCACAACGTGATCGACGCCAGCATTAAAGCTGGTGTGGAATGTGTGGTGTGCCTTGGAACTGACAAAGCCGTTTATCCGGTCAATGCCATGGGCATGACGAAGGGGCTTATGGAAAAGGTGGTGCAATCCTTTGCCCGCCGTTTAGATGTCAGTCAAACTCGAGTTTGTTCGGTGCGTTATGGCAACGTGATGTGTTCGCGAGGTTCAGTTATTCCGTTGTTCATTCAGCAGATGAAACGCGGCGAGCCACTCACGCTTACCGATCCTGAAATGACACGATTTATGTTGCCTCTTAGGGATTCTGTCAACTTGGTTGAATTCGCTTTTGAGCATGCTGAACAAGGAGACGTCTTCATCAAGAAAGCAGTTGCTTGTTCGCTACAAGTTCTGGCTCAAGCTTTGCTTGAACTCTTCGAATCTGAATCTGAAATCGTTTCCATCGGGGTCAGACACGGTGAGAAAAAACACGAAGCTTTAGCGAGCGTCGCAGAAATGCGACGAAGCGAAGACATGGGCGATTTTATGAGAATCACGATGGACGATCGTGATCTGAACTACGCCAGTTTCTTTACCAATGGCGAACCTCGCCAAGCGATGTTCCAAGACTACTCTTCCGATTCCACCGATCAACTGAGCATTCAACAAGTGAAAGACCTGCTGTTGTCGTTGCCCGAAGTTCAGGCTGAATTGACCGATGCCGGACTCGCAAATGCCTAGCTGCCCTTTAAGAAAGGTCATCCAAGCCTTGTCAACGGGCTGCTAGCTGATCGCCTTTCTCCAAACACTCTTTTAGGTTTTCCAAAGACGTGACTGTTCGCAAAATATTAATCACCGGCAGTGACGGGCTTCTTGGCTGGCACACTCGTGCCTTCTTTTCTGTCCGCGAAGACACAGAAGTTTCCGTCGTAAATCGTGCCACTTTTAACTCTGACCAATTGGCCTCTCTGTGCGCCAACACGGATGTGATCATTCATCTTGCGGGTGTCAATCGAGGCTCAGATGCCGAAGTCGCGACAAATGTCGACATCGCAGACAGACTCGTGCAAGCTTGCGAAGAAACAGGTAGCACTCCGCACATCCTGTTTAGCAATTCGACACACGCCGATCGTGACACGGTCTACGGTCGGTCCAAAAAAGAAGCCGCGAATCGAATCCAGAATTGGGCGGACGATTCAGAAGGACGGTTTTCCAATATTGTATTGCCTCACATCTTCGGTGAGCATGGACGCCCCTTCTACAACTCTGTGGTTTCCACTTTTTGCCATCAGGTGGCCATCGGTGAAACTCCTGAGATACAGCAGGATGGAATCCTGAATCTTCTTCACGCTCAGGATGCGGCGCAGCTGTTTGAACATTTGATTGAATCCAAACACAGCGGAGAAATTCGCCCTGACGGCCGTGAACTGAAGGTCAGTGAACTTTTGAGTCATCTGGAACGGTTACGAGATCGCTACAACACTGACCGTGTTGTGCCGAGCGTTGATGAACCTTTCCAGCTGCGACTTTTTAATACCTTCCGCAGCTATATTTCGCACAACCAGCGTCCCGTTGCCTTGGAACTTTGGTCAGACGAACGAGGCAGTCTGTTCGAAGCGATTCGGTCGGATGGGCTGGGACAATTCTTTGTATCAACAACCTTCCCGGGCATCACACGTGGTGAGCACTTTCATTTTCGGAAAGTGGAACGATTTCTCGTTGTGTCCGGATCCGCAAAAATTCGCCTGCGTCGAATCTTCGATGATCAAGTTCATGAATTTGATGTCAGTGGAGACAACCTGCAGGCAATTGACATTCCAACTCTACACACACACAACATTACAAATACCGGCGATACGCCTCTATTGACGCTGTTCTGGTCGAGCGAACACTTTGATCGAAACGACCCCGACACCTACGCGGCAAAAGTGCAAAGCGACGATTCTACAAAGACACCGGAATAAGAAACGAGAACTAAAATGCCGCGGCTAAACGTCATGACGATCTTGGGGACTCGCCCAGAGATCATTCGCCTTGCTTGTGTAATGGAAGCGCTCGACAAAGCGACCAACCATACCATTGTCCACACCGGCCAAAACTACGACTATGAACTCAACCAAATCTTTTTCGACGACCTGGGAATTCGCAAACCAGACCATTTCATGGGCGTCGATACTTCGTCGCTCGGCGCTGTCCTAGGAGGGATACTCGTCGAAACAGAAAAAGTTCTGAAACAGCACCAACCAGATGCCGTTGTGATCCTTGGCGATACCAACAGTGCGCTCGCTGGCATTATGGCGCGGCGACTGAAGATTCCATTATACCACATGGAAGCTGGCAACCGATGCTTCGACATGAATGTCCCAGAAGAGACCAACCGACGCATCATCGACCATATCAGTGACTTCAACCTGGTCTATACAGAACATGCTCGGCGACACCTGCTGGCCGAAGGATTTCCTCACCGAAGAATCTACGTCACCGGCTCACCCATGCGTGAAGTCTTGAATCGTCAGAAGAGCCAAATCGATGCCTCCAAAGCGCTGCAAGAACTAGACCTGACGCCGCAAAAGTACTTTCTTGTTAGCATGCATCGCGAAGAAAACGTTGACTCCCCAGAACATCTCAACCGATTGCTTCAAGGACTTTCAAGACTGGCAGACGAATATGGATTTCCAGTTGTCGTTTCGACTCATCCACGCACGCAAAAGCGGCTGGATGCGTTGGAACTAAAGACGCCTGACAGCATTCACTTTATGAAACCTTTCGGGTTTTCAGACTACAACCGGCTGCAGAAAGACGCTTTTTGCGTGATCTCTGACAGCGGTACGATCAGTGAAGAATCCAGTATTCTGCGGTTTCCTGCTGTGACGATTCGCAACGCTATTGAACGTCCCGAAGCTTTGGACACCGGCAGCATCGTACTGACGGGAACGGACCCAGATCGCATCATCGATTGCGTCCGACTCGTAACGGATGAGCATGCTGAAATTCCTCCCTGCCCGGCCGACTACCAAATCGAAGATACCTCACAGCGCGTTGTCCGACTGATCGCTGGAACCGCGCAGCTAACTCATCGCTGGATGGGAATCGAATCACCCGCCGAGCCAAAATCATGAGCCCACCCAAACAGCCCAATCGGATCTTTCTTTCTGCTCCACATATGAGCGGAAAGGAATTGAACTATGTTCATGATGCTTTCGCTTCGAACTATATTGCACCTGTGGGGCCGCAACTTAACCAATTCGAAGACGACTTCCGTAGCGTCTCTGGTTTCGCAAATTGTGTTGCCGTTTCGAACGGCACTTCTGCCATACACCTTGTCCTGCGAGCACTCGGAGTGGGCGCAGATGATATTGTGCTTGGATCGACGCTGACGTTCATTGGCAGTGTCGCTCCTGTGACTTATCTGAACGCCGAATTGATTCTGATCGACAGCGATACAAAGTCCTGGAACATGGACCCTCATCTGCTGGCCGCTGAAATTGCTCGACTGCAAAAGCGAGGCAAAAAACCTTCTGCCGTGATTCCAACAGAGCTTTATGGGCAGCCGTGCGACTTGGATGCAATCTTGGACATTTGTGTTCCATTAGATATTCCCGTGATCTGTGATTCAGCAGAATCCTTAGGAGCAAGTTACAAGGGCAAGTTCTGCGGCACTGGTGCGGTTGCTACCACCTTTTCATTCAACGGAAACAAGATCATTACGACTTCCGGCGGTGGAATGATCGCAACCGAAGATTCACAGCTTGCAGAGCGATGTCGGTATCTGGCGACTCAAGCTCGCCAGCCTGTCCTGCACTACGAACACGACGAAGTAGGCTACAACTATCGTATGAGCAACGTCATTGCTGCGATTGGAATCGGCCAATTAGAAGTGCTTGCTGATCGTGTGGCGCGAAAGCGGCAAATCAATCGGCAGTACAAGTCTTTGTTGAATGACATCGAAGGTCTTTCGTTCATGCCAGAGCCCGAATATTCGGATTCAAACTGCTGGCTGACCGTCATGCAAATTAATCCTTCGACAGGCTTGGTCCCCAATGACGTGATTGCAGCATTGGAAGCAGACAATATTGAATCGCGTCCAGTGTGGAAGCCGTTGCACTGCCAAAAAGCGTTTCAACAATATCGATCGGTAGGCGGAAGCGTGGCTGAAAAGCTGTTTCAAGAGGGAGTTTGTCTGCCGAGCGGAACTCAAATGCTGGACACCGATGTCGAACGTGTTGCGAAGATTGTAAGAAGTGTAATCGCCAGATGATCATGAATAGCAAGACAAATAAGAGCAAGACAAACAAGAGCCATCGCCCCGTCATTATCATTGGGGCTGGTCGAAGCGGCACCAACATGCTGCGAGACCTGTTAGTTCAGCTTCCCGGCCTGACGACATGGCCGTGTGATGAAATTAACTATATCTGGCGATATGGGAATCGAAGCTTCCCGACCGATGAATTTACTCGCAACATGGCTGACCCAGCTGCCGTAGCCTACATCCGCCGGCAGTTCGCGAAGCTAAGTTCTGACGAAATCATTGTGGAAAAGACGTGCGCAAATTCGTTGCGTTGCGGCTTCGTTCGAGAAGTGTTTCCGGAAGCTCGGTTCATTCACATCGTTCGTGATGGTCGAGATGTCGCGGCATCTGCTTCACTGCGTTGGAATGCAGAACTTGACATTCCCTACATTCTTAAGAAGGCCAGATACGTTCCTTTTCGAGACGTGCCCTACTACGGTTTCAAGTATGTGAACTCCCGTATCTACCGGATGTTTTCGGGTAAGACTCGGCTTTCCACGTGGGGCCCGCGGTTCCAAGGCATTCACGATATTTTTCAAGAGTACGAATTGCCGGTTGGCTGTGCCGTACAATGGAAAAAATGTGTGGAATCATCTCGGACTCAGCTAGAAGACCTTCCGTCCGATCAGCTGCTCACCATTCGGTATGAATCTTTTACAAAGAACCCCATTGAAGAGTTTCGCAGTGTGTGTGATTTTATCGATGCGACCTATACAGACAGCGATCTTAAGCAGCTCACAGCGGGAGTGTCCAATCGAAGTGTTGGCAAATGGGAATCACAATTGACGGAATCGCAGGTCAGTACAATTACCAATCTGACCGGGGAGCTACTCTCAAACCTTGGCTACTGTTGAAACATCTTTTCCGGCGGGACTGACATGGAAACAGGCGACAGTGAAACGACTGTTCGACTTTACCATGTCTTTCGTTGGCCTCATCGTCTTGTGTCCGATCATCGCAGTCGCATGGGTGGCCGCGGCCATCAGCACTCGATCTCACGGTCTGTTTGTTCAGCACCGTGTGGGAAAGCATGGAAAACGATTTGCAGTCATCAAACTGCGATCCATGAGAAATTTTCCAGGGGCATCAGCCACAACCGTGACAACGCGCGACGACTGTCGCATCACGCCTGTGGGGTCGTTGTTGCGAAGGCTGAAGCTTGACGAACTTCCGCAGCTGATCAATGTCCTGTTCGGACAGATGAGCTTAGTCGGTCCACGACCTGACGTTTTGGGCTTTGCCGACCAATTAACTGGCTCGAATCGAATTGTCCTTTCGGTACTGCCTGGCATCACGGGGCCAGCATCATTGAAATTTCGGGATGAAGAGCAAATGCTGGCTGACGCCAGTGACCCGGAAAAGTTTAACCGTGATGTCATCTGGCCCGAAAAAGTTAGGCTGAACTGCGAGTACGTTCGAAACTACTTGTTCCGAACAGACCTTCGTTACATTTTTCAAACTATATTTAAGACTGAACGGCACGCATGAAGCTGCTTTTAGTTCATCGATACATTCGGCCTGATACTTCGGGCTATGCTCATATGCTGTACCTGATGGGGCGTCGATTCGCTGCCGACGGGCATGATGTGACGATCTTTTCGGCTCAGCCAGGCTACAACAACACCTACGATGGCCCCGCTTTGCCCACTCGACAGGAAGTCGATGGGATGACCGTGATTCGTATCCCCCTGCTGAAAGAAACCAAGAAGACACTGATTCGACGTTGCCTGAATGTTCTCATCTTCAGCGTGCGATTGTTACTGCATTCGGTGAGCCAGCGAAAAGCCTATGACCTGTTAACAGTTTCAACGTTTCCACCCGTATTGTTCGCCGCAGTGGCTCGATGGATCTGCTTCTTTAGGAAGACGCGGTACATCTACCACTGTATGGACCTTTACCCGGAAGTCGCTCAAGCCAACCAGATGTTGCCCCCGGGTATGCTGTCCAAAATTGCTCGGTGGGTGGATGTGCGGAACTGCAAAAAGGCGGCCGCTGTTGTCGTGTTGTCCGAAGAAATGAAGTCAACACTCGAGCGTCGTGATCTTTCGACAGCCAACGTTCGTGTCATCAACAACTTCGTGATCGATGAAGTTGATCCTGAAGTTGAAGTTCCCGAAGCTTTAAGAAGCAAAAAAGATCACTTTCGAGTTGTCTTTGCGGGAAACATGGGACGGTTTCAGAGTCTGGAAACTCTGGTTGACGCGGCTCTCAGCCTGCAATCCTACGATGACATACAGTTTCTCTTCATCGGAGCAGGTGTGATGTATGACGAGCTGCAAAAACGAGTGGAAGAACGGGCTGGAAGAAACATAGCCTTCCATCCCTTTGTCCCCATTCAGGTTGCCATGTCGGTCATGTCCCAATCGGAACTTGGAGTCGTCTCGTTGGCCCCGAGAATCATTCAGTGTGCCTATCCCAGTAAGACGATGAGCTATCTTGAAGCGGGATGCCAAATTCTTGCCATCGTGGAACCTTCCACCTTGGCAACATTTATCAAGGACGAGCACTTAGGTGATGCCTGCCAGCCAAACTCTGCGCAAGCCGCAGCCGACGCTATCAAAGTTTGCTACGACTCTTGGAAAAATCAAACCGTCGACCGTCAGCAGATTAGAAAAATTGGCCGGCTCCATTTCTCTCAGAAAACCATCCTTGGAAAATGGACTGAACTGCTTGGCGAATTCATTCCAGCCGATTCATCACGGTAAGTGAAGCTTAGTTGCCGGCAATTCGTAAAGACTTGTCGTAAGACGAAGTCCCGAGCGTGTCAGCGACTTGTTCATTGTCTGACAATTTCTCCCGGCCTGCCGCAGCGTGATGTACGCCTTCACGTGTTTCGACACTGGGGTCAACCCGTCAAGCTCCAAAGCCTGCTGCTCGACCAAGTTGGTACCATGGCTCCCGTTTCTGCGTTGGCAAAAGCGTACGCTTGGCGGAAGCAGGCCGATTCAGCTAGACCTACTTCTGTGCCACTGTTCGCCAGAATTGAAACGGTCTTTGATCTGCTTTGTTCGCGGTAAAAGTCGCCCACAAAGTCACGACGCCTCACTCCCCGCCCTTCGCAATTTAGTGCCAAGGCGTGGTCGTAGTGATGACTGTGCTTCAATGGAGGCTTCCGTCGCCTTTGCATTGAAGGCCGTTGCGTCCTCCTGCGTTTTCTGCGAAAACGCGATGATGCCCTCAGCCAGACTGAACTGGATCTCATCGTCGGCCAGTGCTTCCTAAGCACAGCAAGCCGCTTTCAACCACAAACGTTGTTTGGACTCGGCACCGTCTTCGTGATGCAATGTTCTTGCTCAGCGAAAGAGACGTATGGCGAGTCCAGTGCTCTGCCCCAACTTCGTGCTGATGAAAGTTTGCTGAGTTCTTTCCTTGCTGGTAATCGCCGACACATCAGGGCGCTGATCGCTTCTGATTGCGTTGCCGTGCTTGGGCTCGTTCCAACAGAACTCGATAGCGTTCGGTTGTTGGAGCCAAGCGAAATGCAACCCGTGCGGCAGCCGCTGCTTCTTTCAGATTCCCTGCTTTCTGATAGGCCAGCGCCAGTTGATAGCGAGCTTCCGGATCCTTGGGGCTCTGTGCGCTGAGTGTTTCTCGGACCGTCACGGCCTGTTGGAATTCTCCCAACGCATTCAAAATCTTCGCTTGGATCATCAGCTTCGTCTGTTCTGGCATCTGTGTGGTGTTCGATGTTTGAAGCGAACGACGCAAAATTTTATCTCTGAGATCCGCGTTGTCTTCGCCTTTCATTTGTTGACCAATTCGGTAAACCACAACGCTGTTGTTTGGCATCAGGTCGTTCGCGATTTCGTCTTCACTCAATTGTTGCCGAGCTAGTTGAATGATGAACATCGCCTGATTTGTTTGCACAGACAGAGTCTGTTGCCACAGGGAAATGAAGGCTTCTTTGCTTCCAGCAGCCCATGCCAGTAAGCCGTTTCCCAGGCTCAGACGAGGATCAGTGGCCGAAAGCCGGATGGCGGCCACGTGATCCTGCCGCCAAGGTTGTCCAAAGGCAGCTTTTAACATCGCCAAGCGGTAGTGCAGCCGCGGCTGAATTGGATTCAGCTTTTGACTTTGCTGCAAACCATCCATCGCATTCTTGAGATTTGCTTCGCTGCGAATTGCAGCATGAACGGCAGCCTTCCGCTCAGAGGTGAACTCTGGGTCATCTTCGTCAAACAATCGCGCGATGTTTGCTTCGATTGATGTTGCCTCCCATGCGATGTCGGATGCCAATCCTTTTGCAACGACTGCATCAAAAGATTCTGTCTGTGCGACATGGATGTTGAGCTGAATCAGACGCCGTAACAATCGCTCATTCTGAGGTTGCTGCTGCCATTCAGTTTGAACAAGATCTCGCCACGCAACCGAAGTCTTGAGATCTGGGCCGGGCGTCGCTGGGTCGAATCGTGTGGCCGCCAGAAGTCGTTCGGACTTCAGCTCGAACGTCTGCTGCCAAAACGCTGCGCCAAGTCCGGCAGTCAGCGCGACTGCGATCAATATGCCGCCCGAACGGAGCAGTCTTTTTTGCCACCGAGATTCTGCCGTGCGACTTTGCGACGCTTCATCTGTCGCCGTGCGAACCGTCATGCCAAGCAACACGGCTAAAGCCAATAGGTTGGCTGGCATCATTAAACCGAAATCAGTAAACGCATGAAGGCTTTGCATGAGCAGAGCGAACATTCCCGCCAAACCGATCCCTTGATCCAACGACGACCGATCGCTACGGCAAAGTCGAAGACAAGCGTTAAATAGCATTGCAATCACCAATAGCACGACTGCTAAAGCCAACAACCCGCCTTCCATCAGCACTTCAAGGTATTGGTTATGAGCGTAGGTGAACCAACCGTTGGACGCTTCTGGGCCGAATGGAAGATACGCATATCCGTAAGTGCCAAACCCTGAACCCAGTGGCAAAAAGTAGCGCACGGCAGGCAGCGCTTCGGCCCAGTGAGTGAAGCGGGCGTCATTGGATGCCTTTTCGAAGTCTAACACTTCTAGCCCTCGATCAACTCGATCTTCAAGCCCGATCACTTGAATACCAACGACCGCTGTCGAAAGACAAAACAACCCGATTCCGAGTGCGATTCCTCGCCGATCTGCGTGAGCTTGACGCCAGCACAGTGGCAGCAGAATAAAGGCGACGACGAGGCTAAGAATTGCTCCGCGAGATGTCGAAACCAAGACTCCCAGCAACAGCCAACCGATCAACAACCAAAGCAAAAATGATACAGGACTGGATAGGATGCTCTGAAAGATTCCCTTTACCTGATATTCGCGAGAGCCGTCACGAGTCCCCTTTCGATGCCACCACCATGCCAATCCCAACGCGGCTCCAAGTGAAATCCCCATAAAATCGGCCGCGTGATTGCAGTTCAAAAATGTTCCAAACGGACTACTGTTGCCTGGGTTCGGGATGCCCCAAAAAATGTCATTCGGAAATCGAACCGACTGGATCACGCCCCAGAAAACCTGCAGTACTCCAGAAGTCGCTAAGACTATCAGTGTCGCGATCCGAGCGCGGGTTGAATGTGTTAATGCGACTGACAGAGCAAAACCACCGGCGCCGATCGCGCTGAGAACCAACCATGATCGTGTCAGCCAAGGAGACAATGTCAGAAGCCAAGTTCGACTCGAATCACCGAACTCATCACGAATCGATGGCACGCCAGACCAGTCCAACAAGCTTCCCGACAAGGCTGTTCGAGTCACAAGCAGTTGAATCAGCCCAATCATGGGGAGACTCATCACGGCAAGAATCACCCTACGGTGACGTGAGACCGCCCGTCGAGCATCTTGGAAGTCGAGCCACATGATTACCGCGGCTAGTAACAGGCCCGCCACGCATAGAAAACGAGCCAGTGCCGTGTAACCGCCGATCAGCCACGGAGCCACCAAGACGGTGAGAAGAAGTAAGCTAAGTGAGAGATTTCGCATCAACTGTGTTTTGATAGAAGGAGCATGCCATCTTGATAGGATCACCTAAGCCGCACTTGGGCAAGTCACTCCAATCTTCATCTGACTTTCGGCGTCTTAAAGTGGCTGCCAACACGCCATTTCTAAGACCGCTGACAAAGAGGCGTTCCGTCCACTTCATCCGTCATTGACTCACCGAGCTTCCAGCCTAACCGATTCCTTCCATGCAATACGGTGGGCGTGTCTCATCTCCGCAGAACCTCTCGCCAAGACCATTTGCGGGGCGTCTGATTCGAAGAGAGATACACTCTCTTATAAGGGTCGGTGAAATCCGCTTCTGCGAGGACTTTCGTGTCGCAGAATTCCCTGTGACCGATTTACTCAAATGTGATGATGTAGAATTGGTAACCGAGATAGCAAACCCCGGGACACTCGGAAGGAGCGCACAAAAAAAGACGAACCGTTCGTAGTTCGTCTCTGTTTTGTTCGTCTCTGTTTTGTTTGGATATGTTTTGTTTGGATATGTCTGTGTCGCGGCGGCTACTCCGCCAGACACCTCATACTTACAGCGAGCGTGGTGCTCCGCCGTCGCCATCAAGACCAGCAAGTCCAGCAAGTCCAGCCAAACCAGCAAGTCCGGCGAGGCCACCAAGACCGCCGCCGCCACCAAACCCACCGCCGCCGCCACCACCAAACCCACCGCCGCCGCCACCACCAAATCCGCCGCCGCCGAACCCGCCGCCGCCAAATGCTGCCGTTGGTTCAAGTGGCAATGGTTCTTCGACGCATCCACAAGGCACTTCTTCGATGATGCAATCGTCGCAGAACAGCTCATCAACAGCCGGTTGCAGAATCTCAACAACCTCACCTTGGCAAGGCTGTCCCAGTCGTAGCTCGACAAGTTCTTGGCGTTGCTCAAGAACAACTTCTTCGTCTTCGACGCCATCTTCCATCTGGGCGTCGATTTGAACGATTTCTTGGTCGATACGAGCGACCAATTCTTCGCATGGAACATCCTGACCGTCAAGCTCGGCCATCAAAGCCTGAGCCACTGAAGGAGTGACAGCCGCTTCTGAAGTGTTTGAGATTGGGCTGTTCAAAGCAAACGCTCCCGCTTGAAGCGTAAACGTTGTGACAATCACTACAGCCATGAGTGATTTTACGAGTTTCGAAATCATGAAGTCGGTCCGGTGAAGGGATAGCCGCGGTAAAGGGGCCCGTCTAACTCCTTTAAGTTACCCAGTCGCTCAGCTGAGTCAATCCTCACTCAACGAATTTCCAAGTCCTCGGACAGGATCTGCGGGTTGTGCGGCTCATCGGGGCCCGAGGCCCAATTTTAGCGTGCGCAGAGAACGAAAACCGAAGATTTTAACCGTAGGTAGCATTTCAGCTCTTTTCAGAAGTTGCGGTACGTCATGCGAAAGATCGCATGTGTTTGGGCCACGTTTTCTTCACAGCAGAGAGCAAATTCCGGCTGCTGTTTGACGTTGGCAAGGTGGATACCTTGTCTGAATTCATTCCTGATCTGGATCAACCGATCTGGTTGCTCTGCATGGAGGCCCAAATGAGACATCTTTTCATATCGAAGAGATCGTGTTTCGCATCGTTTTCTTGGCGTACCTGTTTTGCCATTGTCTTGCTGCCGCTGATGTCGGGCTGCTCTCAGCATTCGGGATCACTTTGCGACTTTGGCGCTCCGATCGCCAAGATGAAGAGTGAGATGCGAGATGAGCGTCGAGCTCGCTCTGCAGCAAAAGAGATCTGGAATAACAAATACGAAAGTTGCTACGTCAATCATTGCGATGCCAAAGGGCTTCGCGACGGATTCTTAGACGGCTTTGCCGATGCCGCCCATGGCAAGACAAACTGTCCGCCGATGTTTGCCCCAGTCAATCACGGCCTGTTTCTGCACCCCAAATCATCTTGCTCGATGGCATGGCATAACGGCTATCCCATGGGCCAAGCGGCCGCTCTTTCGTCCGGCTTCCAGGTCAACTGCTGCTCACGTCTGCATCCTTGCCTTCGTAGTTACGAGCGTCCGGTCAATCCGGGTTGCGTGAAAATCGACAATTACCAAGCGACACAGCAAAACGATTATTCACCCGGAATTCCAATGGAAGTTGTTCCACCGGCTGCACCCACCATGCCGCCTATTGAAGTCGGCAAAACGGAACCTCGCTTAGAAGATCTTGATCCTGTCTTCACCGCTACTGTGAATTCAGCCGAAAGCAAGGCTTCAGATCCAACGCTGCTTGGCTTAGTCAGTCAAGTTAGCCAGCTGTCAGAACGCCCAACTTTCATCAAGGACGAAGGGCGTCCCAGCGTTCGTACTTCGGGAGTGATGGAAAACTTCTTTGACATTCCTGTGGTCGTTCAAGAAGCGGCTGCTGTCGAACCTGTTGTTGAAGAAGCGGTCATTCCAGAGAGCGTCGAATCTTCGATTGAATCAAAAGTGCAAAGCCATTGGCGATCGCTGCCCCGGACACGATCTGTCCTTGGCGAGCTAAACAGTACTTTCAATTGGCGGGCGTCTCCAACCCCATAACGAAACAGCTGTGCAGCGTATCGAACGCCAGTCACATGCGGGCCCCACGTCTCACTCGGCAGGATTGCTAGGTGACACCGCCCCTCCGCGAAAATCGTACGCACGATCAGCGGATACTCTTCTTACAATCATCATGGACGATTATAATGAACAACAACAGATATGGGCTGTTCGCAGCCATGCTGTCGGTTTCTTTGTTGTCAGGGTGTACATCCCTGCTTGCACCTATTCGAGGCATACCAGTTCAGGAAGTTCCCGCTCATCTGCTAGGTGAACGTCGAGCCAACTACAACCAAGTGCCCCTTGCCCTGCTGCGAATGGAACAGCCAGACGAATACTTGCTGGACAAAGGCGATATTCTGGGCATCTACATCGAAGGCATTTTGCCTCCGAAGAACGGCGAAGATCAGCCCGTTTCTATTCCCCCTGTCCACTTTCCTGAAGCCGGAAGCGACTTGCCTCCTGCTGTTGGGTACCCAATCCCCATCCGTGAAGATGGAACGTTACCCTTGCCACTTGTCCCAGCGATTGATGTTCGTGGCATGACAATGACTGAAGTCGAAGAGCTTGTTCGCAAGGCCTATGTCGATGATTCTAAGATCATCCAAAGAGGTCGCGATCAGATTCTTGTCAGCCTCATGCGAGAACGCACAAACCGCGTCGTCGTGATTCGCGAAGACGATGGAAATTCAGGAGCCGCTTTGGCTGGCGGAAGCCGTCAATTCGGAAACGCTCAAGAAGTCATCAGCGGAACAGAACGTCAGGGAACAGGCTACACGCTCGACATGCCTGCCTACAAGAATGACCTGATGCACGCTCTGGCTGAAACCGGTGGACTGCCGGGCTTGAATGCCAAAAGTGAAGTAAAGGTCATTAAGGGAGGACGACTTCCCCAAGAACAACGTCGCCAAATGATGATGGAAATGTTCATCAACGGCGGCGACAAGTGCGAATGCTGGACAGATCTTTGTGACAGCGATTGCGATACTTGTGAAACCGCCGATGGAAATCAGGATCCCTTTGCGATCACGATTCCTCTGCGTGTTCGACCAGGCGAAATTCCTGCTTTCGGACCCGAAGATGTCATCCTCGAAGATGGTGACATGGTGTTTATCGAAGCTCGCGACACTGAAGTCTTCTACACGGGCGGTCTGTTGCCAGGTGGACAGTATCCTCTGCCACGAGACTACGATCTGGATGTCATTGGAGCCATGTCGATTGCTGGTACAGGAATCGGCGGAGCTCAAGGTGGCGGCAGCGGTGTCGGAGCAAGTGTCATTGGCGGCGGTTTCGGAGGAGCGACTCCTACTCAGCTTTATGTCGTTCGCAAGGGGCCTTGCGGTCAAGAATTCACGATCGAAGTTGACCTGAAACAAGCGTTCAATGACCCGAGTCAGCGAATTCTAGTTCAACCCGGCGACACTCTGATTCTGCGGTACAAGCCAGTTGAAGAAGTACTGAACTTTGGAATCATTACCTTCTTCACGTTTGGTATCAACGAGCTGTTCAACTAGCTGAACAAATGGTTCTGTGAGATTTGGCAATTTGCCAAAGACTCACCCCCACAAACAGAAAGCGGGACCCAAAATGGGTCCCGCTTTTTTTGTTTGTTGGCTGCATAAAACGAAACGAAAAACATTTCGCCTTCGCTAAAATCAATCACCTATCGCTTAAACATCGCACTCTTTTCGTTTCCTCGAGATAGCAGATAGGCTAGCAGGTCAAGGACCTCATTCTGATTCAAAGTCTTCAACAGCTGAGACGGCATGATGGACACTTTGCTAGGCACTGTTTCTTCGATGTCCGACTTGGCGATATCGACGATTTTAGTACTGTCTTCCGGATCAGTCAAAATGCTAATTTGGTCCTCGTTTTCAGACACGATTCGCCCCGTATACGATTTGCCGCTTTCAGAAATCACGGTACTGGCTTTGTACTGATCGCTAATGACTTTGCTGGGGTCTATGATGGCTTCGGTTAAAGCATTTAAATCGAACCGCCCGGCCACCTGAGTCAAATCGGGACCGGTGGCTCCTCCGTCTTCACCGAAGCGATGACACACGATACAGCGAGTCGCCGCGAATGCTCGTTGGCCATTTTCGAAGTTGCGATTCTTCAAACCTGTTTTGGCAAGCTGACGCACTTCGTCCAGTGTCCAATCTTTACCCGGACCAATTGGCTTGGGCAATTCAGGCGGCTGATACGGAGTTCGTGCTCCAGCAGCTTCTACGAGGACTCGATCATTAAACGACGTCTTCCCCCAAGCTTCGTCTTCCATGTTCTGCAAATACTTGCGATAGCTGTTACCGCCCGACCACTGCTTAGATCGACCAAACCAACGATAAAAGTCGGCTCGAAGTTCGGCAGTCCAGCCGGTTTCAGCGACTCGTAAACAATAGGCATACCAAATCTGTTGCTTGTCCGGAGGATTCTTCAACGACGCTTTAATGCTTCTTCCGTAACCCGCGTTTCGAGCAAGCAAGTCAGCCATATCCTGATCTTCAGCCTGCGGTGGCTTGTTCATCAGTTCGATCGTTTTGGCAACAACGGTGGGCGATTTTAGGTAGACAAGAAGCTGGCAGAGTTCGCGATCCAAATCAGAATTCTGCGTTGGAAAATCTTCTTCGAGCAGAGCGAGCACTGAGTCTCGTTGTTCGGTACTCGGGGAACCAAATCGAGCAAACAGTGTCTCCAGTAGTCGTACGTAATGCAGCTTCTCGCGATCACCGAGACTCGGATATTTGATCAACCTTAACTGCTGATGCAAGAGCTTGGACAGCAGCTCTTCTGTCTCGACACCTTCCTTCGAACTCGAACGCATCAAAGCTAAAGCGAAGCCAGAGAATTTATCGACGCTCGCCTTTCTTTGCCTTGCCAGCATATCTATCAGAACGCCCGGCTTCTTATGGAAACTAAAAGCCGTCCACGCCGAGCTAAACCACTGTCTGTCCTCATCAATCGGCAAGACATTGGCCCTCGCTAACGCTTCGTCGAATTCATCAGAATCAGCCAATGAGCCATGCAAGGTTTCAACTTTTTCTCGCAGTCGCCTTCTTTCTGAACCATCTTTTTCTGTAAAGGTAGGCATCACGCTGGTGTCGCTGCCCTCATACACCACCCGAAATAACTCTGACTGAGTCCCTCGCCCACCGATCGTAAAGTACATCGCTCCGTCTGGGCCAGCAGCACAATCCGTCAGCGGCAATGGACTTCGAGATACGAATTCTTCCTTCGTCGCTTTGTAAGTGCTTTGGTTCGGTTCGGTGTGAATCGCGTACATCGTTCCGAACGTCCAGTCGCAAATATAAAGCGCCTTCTGATACTTCGCCGGAAACTTCAGTGGGGCATAAACATAACCTTCCAGAGCGGCTGGGACGGTGGCTTTTGCGTTCTTTGCAGCGACAGAATCTGCGGCCAAAACGGCACCATAGCCAAAGTCGACACCGACCGGCGAACCCGGGCCGATGTCAATCATCGCGGGCAGACTGTCGATGTAGTAATCAGGCCATTTGCCACTGCCACTTCTCCAACCGAATTCACCACCGCTGGTGGCGTGGACCACTCGAGTCGGGCGGTACCACGGCAGGCCGACGTCCCATTCCATATCGGCATCGTAGGCGAACAATTCACCGTCCGCGTTGAAAGCCATGTCGTACGGATTGCGAAACCCGATGCTCCAAAGATCCCACGTCTTGCCATCCGCATCTGTGCTGGCGATCCAGCCGCCCGGAGCCAATTTGCCTCGAGCATGTCCGTTGGCATCCCACATTCTGGGCAGCAATAAATCCTCGCCCCAGTTTGTGGGAACTCGACTGGTGTAGTTTTCGTTGTCGACTTCTTCGCCCGCCTGAAACGGAGGATTCGTATGGTTGCCGGCAATCACAAAAATGCGTTTGCCATCCGGAGACAGTCTCAACGAATGAGGACCATGTTCGCCTCCGCCTTGAAACTGTTTCAGCTTCACGCATTCGTCAAACTGATCGTCTCCGTCTAGATCACGTGCTCGGTAAAGTCCGCTTCCTGGACCTCCGTTGCAGCAGAAGTACAAGCTGTCGAAAGCCCACAGTATTCCTTGAGCACCCGAGGGCTTGTATTCACATTTGGAAAAGTCCAACCGTTCGACGATCGTTTTGGCTGCTGCCGCGCCTTCACCACTGCTGTTCACTGGCGGCAACGTAATTCGGCAAATCCCTTTGTTGCCCTGATCACTCGCGATCAATCGACCTTTGTCATCGAACGCGATGCAGACCCATGAACCGAGCTCGTCTTTGGGAACAGAAAATAGCTTGTCCACTTTGAAGCCCGGCAGCACCTGAAATGTGCCTCGAGGAATTCCGTTGGAATTGCCGGCCGCGGCAAAGGGATCTCCCCATGGCCCGTCTCCGTAGTTGCCTCGAACTTCAAGCGGCTTAATGGTTCCGTCTTTCGACTTTCCAACCCAGTTTGTATCACTCACAACGTAGGCTATTTTTCCAGACGCATCTTTGATGGCCAGCTTCATGACGAATGCTGCGACACCTCCTTGATTTGCGACTTTTGCCGTGACCGTGTTCTTTCCGGCCACGATCAGCTTGCTGACATCAACACTCATGGGTTGCTGCCATTCGGTGCTGGTTGCCGCCATTTTACCATTCACCATCACCGTTCCGACGTTGTCGCATGAAGCCATCAGGATGGCCTTGCTGTTCGCGGTGGCTTCAAAGTCAATCGAGAGTTCGTAGTGTTGTCCGTTGTCCGGTCCCCAAATCCATTTCGCGGCGGGGCTGTCATCCAGTACGTCCAAGGACAGGCTTGACGTTTCCGGCGTTTCGTCTTCTGTCATCGATGGCTGGCGTTCGACGACCTGAAAATAGGGCGGTTGGTCTTGCTGAGCAGCCGCAGAAAGACACAGGGAAAGCGTCGAAAGAAACACGAAAACGGTTGACCGCATGGTGGGATCTCGATGGGGGTGGGGATGCAAAGGACGTCCAACTAGGGACTGTTTCACCATGAACGCACTGATTCGGTGAAACGCAGGCTGGGACGTTTCGGCCCGACCGGGCCACCAGAATAGAAGTTTCACGAGCCAAAACACAAGTTCATGTGACATCTGTCACGTCAGCATTCTTCCCGAACACGGGCGATTCGCTGGCCAACGACTTCTCGTTCCTGTGAAAAACAGGCAATCAAGTGCGACTGAAAGTTTCCGCTGCTTCCGATTCGACGCTCGAACAAGTCATGCATATGATTCTCAATCGAAAAGCGGCCGTTGGTCGCAGTTTTACTAAGAAACTTGCAGACAGAAATCATCGACATGGCTTTGCTCGAAGGCAAAAAAGGGCTGGTTCTTGGAATCGCCAACAACTTTTCGATCGCCTGGGCGATCACTGAAAAGCTCCACGAAAACGGAGCCGTCATGGGATTCACTCATCTTCCCGACGGTGAACGCCCTAAGAACGAAAAGAAAGTCAAAAAGCTGGTCGATCCTATCGGCGGCAAATTTGTCATGCCGTGTGATGTCACCAACGATGAGCACATCGCAGCCGTGATGGACAAAGCGGCCGAGGAATTCGGCGAAATCGACTTCATTGTTCATAGCGTCGCTTTTGCTCCACCAGAAGATCTCACCGGCCCAACTTGGAATGCCAGCCGCAAGGGCTTTAGCTTGGCCATGGAAATTAGTGCCTACAGCCTTCTGGCTGTCGTCGGTGCTGCCAAGCGTAAAGGCATTTTGGCAAAAGACGCCAGCATTCTGACTCTGTCCTACTTCGGCGGCGAAGAAGTGATCCCGGGCTACAACCTGATGGGACTTTGCAAGTCGGCTTTGGAATGCGGAGTCCGCTACCTTGCCAGCGAACTGGGTCCGGAAGGCATTCGAGTAAACGCCATCAGTGCTGGTCCTGTGAAGACCGTGAGTGCTCAAGGTGTGGGCGACTTCGATCAGATGCTTGGCCTGTACGATGGTATGGCTCCGATGCGTCGCAATATCACGGCCACAGAAGTTGGCAAGTCAGCCCTGTTCCTACTGAGCGATCTGGCCAGCGGAGTCTCTGCAGAAGTCGTTCATGTCGATTGTGGCTTCAGCAAAATGGGTGCTCCACCTGCCGACTTCATGGACAAGGTCGAGTAGTCGCTGATTTCGCGTTGTGAGCCAACGGCGTGAGCCGCGGGACCACACGAGATCAACGTCATTGACTTTGTCAGTCGAGCCAACGCCTTAGCTTTTGCTATGAGACGACAGTTCGAAAGGGCCACAAAGATCAGATCCAGACCACGTTGAAAGACGTGGTCTTTTTTCGTTTGTGACTATGATCTCAGGGTCTTCTTTCACTCCTTTATTGATGTAATCTCGATGTCGGATTCCAAAACCACGGCCATCATCATTGTCGATCATGGTTCTCGACGAGCCGCCAGTAATGAAATGCTGGAAGTGGCCACAAAGAATTTCGCCGATCGGGGCGACTACGAAATTGTTGAACCCGCTCATATGGAACTGGCTCAACCAGACATCGCAACCGCGTTTCGCCGGTGCGTGGAACGAGGAGCCAATCACGTGGTTGTGTTCCCCTACTTTTTGTCGCCCGGGCGCCACTGGAGCGAAGATATTCCCGCGTTAGTAAAACAAGCGGCAGCGCCGTTTACTGAAACCACTTGGCTGGTGACCGCTCCGTTCGGATTGCATCCCGATATCAGCGCCATCATCGCTGACCGCATTCAACATTGCCAAAGCGTTGTTACTGGCAACGCTTCAGAATGTGATGTGTGCCAAAATGGAAAGGCGGCCTGCCTGACAAACTGTTCTGAGGCCGCCCGCGATCAATAACGATGACGACTTTAAGCATACTGGATCATAGTCCTCGCTGACCCGATCTGGTGGATGCAAGAGGCTACTCGCCTGCCAAAATCCACTCGGCTCGCGCCAACACGATTCGCGCCAACACGACCGAGTAAAGTGAACAGGCAAAGATGACCAAAACTTCTATGCGTGGACACAGCCGACTTTTCATCCTGTCGGCTGCGTAGGCTCTCTTCGCTAAGAACACTGAAGGCAAATTGGCTGCCGCACCGGATTCCCAGTATGCACCGCCTGAAACCCGAGACCTTTCTGCTGAAACCCACTCCTAGTTAATCCAGAAGGCGAAATTCCAAAATCGGTTACCAAACGCTCGGTTAAACTTCCGCCAGTCTTCAGGAGAACTGATGTCGCCTTCTTCGAGATACGGTTGAAGACCACTTCCGTGGATCCACAGCGCCATATCGAAGCCCGTTGGTTCGGTAAACATTTTGCGGACATTGATGCCGATTGTCTTGTTCCACACCTGAGCTCCATTGATCCGTCCGCCTTCAGTACCTCGCCAAAACGGAGCCAGTTTTTTGCCCTTCAGCAATGCTTCCACTTCGTCGGTAACGTCCTTCCAGCTGCCGACAATTTGCTGAGTAATTCTGAAACTGCCCATGATGGATGTCTGCTTCGGACCAGGCAGCCATTCTCGTTCGTTATCGGTTTCTGCTTCAATCAATGACCACGTCTTCCGGCTGCAGGTCACAACAGCTTCCAAATGTTCTAACGCCGCCAGCATGCGTTTGGGATACTTACATTCGTAGTTAATGTTGTGCAGGAAAGCGACGATGTCGAAAATCGAAGCCGTTGAAAAAGACATCACGCTCTCCCGAGGTTCGTCCTTTAGAAAGTCGAAGGGAGTTTCCACGTTGGGATAAAACAAAATGGCTGACGTGTTGAAATGTTTTTCCCAGTCATGTGCCAGTGCGACTTCACAGAACGCAGAAAGCACATGAGTGTACCCTTCCAACCAAGACACATCTGCGTTGTCGAACATCACGGGAAATGATTTTGGCATCGCTGTGGTAACCGTCCGTCTGCCTCGTTGCACGGCCGCGCTGATATATAAAATCGATTCCTTGTCCATGTAGTTGCCATCGTTGTTCAAATCCAAAGCCAGTTGGGTCAGATCAACGGGGACTCGAATTTCTGCCTCGTCCGTGTTAATGCTTTCCAAGGTCTGCTGAGCAACTGTCAGACGCTTCAGCAATCGTCGGACGATCGATCGAGCTTTTTGATAGGTTAGCTTTTCGGGGTTTTCGTTGGGCGGCACGGGCAGTCGCATCAACGGGATGGTCATCCGTTGGCCCGACATTAAGCCGAAGCGGTGATGGTCTTGCCCAAGTCCTTCTAGGGCTCGAAGAAACTGCATCATGCCAAGTCGAAATTTTTCGTTTTGATCACCGGGCTGATCTTCCACCGTCTTTTGCTGAGCCACCAAAGCTTCACTTAAAGTCGCTTCAGCAAAAAACTCGTTGATCAAAGACTTAGACGTTTCCACCGCCTTGTCAGGGCCCGATTGAGTGGTCGGCACCTGCCCACTGCCAGATGCTTTTGTGGCAGATGCTTTTGCGGCGGACGCTTTTGCAGCGGATACACTCGCCACGACCAGCGTTAAACTCAGGCCTGCAACGATCGTTCTTTGAATGATTCGCATCTGCTCTCCTTCGGTCGGTGAAATTCAAATTTGCTATCAACACTTCGGCAGTCTCTGTCAGGACAATCGTGCGATTACATTGCCTTCTGCATCCATCCATTGGTCGTCATCCAGTCGGCCAACCGTTCTGGCCAGCTGGACAAAACGGGATCTGCTGACGCTAGGCCAACTCCGTGACGCCCCTTCTGATAGATATGCATTTCACTGGTCACCTTGTGACGCTGTAAAGCTGAGAAAAACAGTACCGCGTTTTCAACCGGCACCGCTTGATCTGCTGTTGTGTGAAACAGAAATGTCGGCGGAGTATTCGCTGACACTGCGTTTTGATTGGAAAGCAATTCGATCAATTCCGAGTTTTTAAGACGATCCTTGCCCAACAGGTTTCGCTTTGATCCACCATGAGTGAAGTCGTCGGTCATGGTAATCACGGGATAACACAGTACGGCGAAGTCTGGGCGACTAGGAACACTGTCGATGACATCATCTTTGTTGAGATCTGGTGAATCAAAGTGAGTCGCCGCTGTCGAGGCCAGATGTCCGCCCGCACTGAAACCCCAAACTCCAACTGGCCCTTTGGCCCCGCCCCGCTCTCGTGCATGGCGAACAAATCGCATGGCTCGCAGCACATCATTCTTCTGAATCGGGTGGTGATATCCCTTGCTGCCCAAGCGATATCTCAACACCCACGCATCAAGCCCGCGAGCGTTCAACCATTCCGCGATTTCGATTCCTTCATGGCCCATCGCCAGTCCGCCGTAGCCGCCACCTGGGCAAACAAGGACAGCCGTTTCACTGACTGCTTCCGCCTTTGCCGGCCAAAATTGAACGGCGGGAACATCATGATCTGCGGTCCCCAAGGCTGATGGAGCACCAGATGGCCAAAGCGGTTGCCACTGTGGTGACTGGGCGTCAGCAACACCGCCTGTCAGGAACAATACGAAGGCGGCGCAAATCAGATTTTTCATCGATCAACTTTCTGAACTCTATCGGGGGCGGGAAATCACTTTCAGAGCAATTTGATTTGTGTATTGCATCGGTTCACCATCTGATCGGCAAGTCGATTACAATTTTCGCTTCGTTCCATCAGGCTGGTTTCAGAAAGATCTCTCATGAACATGACTCGTCGACGCGCCCTGCAACGAGCATCTGCTGGTCTATCAGCCATCGCTGCAACGCAACTTCCTGCGTTCTCAGCAGATGCGAATGAACAATCCGACTGGTTGAAAATTTCGCTCCAGCAGTATTCGTTTAAATCGATGCTAACCGGCAAACAGCCGACTCTGAAGACGATTGACTACCCAAAGTTTGCTGTCGAAAAATGCGACATCAAAGCTTTGGAATACTTCAACGGCTTCTTCGAAGACAAGGCGGGCAACGAAGCCTACTTTCGAGATCTACGGAAACGGTGTGATGATTTAGGAGTAGAAAACCAACTGATGTTATGTCGCAACAAGCGAGCGCTCGATCACCCATCTGCAACAGTTCGAGCCGAAGCTGCTAAGGACTATCGTCCCTGGCTGGAAGCAGCGAAGGCTTTGGGCTGCCATTCCATCCGAGTCGATGTGAGATCAAAAGGCGACGCAGACGAAGTGCAAAAAGCGGCCGTTGATGGCCTAAACCAACTTTGCGAAATCGCGAAGCCTTTCGCTGTCGACATCATCATCGAAAACCACGGCAATCATTCCAGCAATGGAGCTTGGGTTGCGTCGCTGATGAAAGCCGTCGATCGAAAGAACTTAGGCACATTGCCCGACTTCGGAAATTTCGGGAACTACGATCGCTATTTGGGTGTCACGGAATTGTTGCCTTGGGCTCGAGCCGTCTGTGCGAAAACTCATGGCTTCCATCAAGATGGCACTGAAGAACAAACCGACTTTGCTCGCATGCTAAAAATCATCAAAAAAAGTGGCTTTGCGGGCCATATCGGCATCGAATACGAAGGCCGCAAACATTCGCCCGTCGAAGGTGTTTTGCTAACAAAGAAGCTGATTCAGAAGACATTGGCAGAAATTGGATAAAGTTGCTTTTTGGAAGCGGATTCGGCGGCTGTGCTCGTCGCTGAACTTGCCAACAGTTCGGTCAGTCGGCCGCCAAATTCTCATCCTTCGTCGCCAACATGTTCATCCCGAATGCCTACAACGAAACCCCACCACGATGACGATCGTTAAAAAGAAAACTGCTTGTCCTCGAGACTGTCCTGATGCCTGTGGCTTGGTCGCCACCATTGATGACGGCAAGGTTGTGAGGTTGCAAGGTGATCCTGATCATCCAGTGACTCAGGGCTTTATCTGCCATCGCACGAGCCAATATCCGAAGCTGATCAATTCTGATCGCCGCTTAAAGCAACCGCTGTATCGAGCCAACAAGGCGGACGATTTTCAGCCGATCGACTGGCCAACGGCACTGGATCTGATCTCCGACAACATGCTGAAGTTTCGCGAAGAAAGTACGGCCGCTTCGATCCTGAATTACCGCTGCGGTGGATCCATGGGAATGATGACCATGGTCACCGACTTCTTTTTCGAACGCTTTGGCCCCGTGACGACAAAAAGCGGTGACGTCTGTTCTGGAGCTGGCGAGGCGGCTCAGGAAACAGACTTCGGACTGTTCGACGCCAACGACTTCTTTGATGCTCAAAACGCAAAGACGATTTTCATCTGGGGCAAAAACCTATTCGCAGCCAGCATTCATCTGATCCCGCAAATCAAGAAAGCCAAGGCCAACGGAACGAAGATCATTGTCATCGATCCGGTGCACAACCGAACGGCCTCACTGGCTGATGTCTACGTTCAACCAAAGCCGGGATCGGACTATGCCATTGCTTTGGGCATTTCTCGTTGGCTGTTCGAAAATGATCGCACCGACTCAAACGCTTCCACCTATTGCGACCACTTCGATGATTTCAAACAAGTCGTGTTTTCACAGTCGCTGGAACAGTGGGCCCAGCTTGCAGAACTGAGCATTGAAACTCTTTCTGTATTGGCCGAACACTTCGCCAACGGACCGACGTGCTCGATGATTGGTTGGGGAATGCAGCGTCGAAAATTCGGAGCCGCTTCCGTCCGCTGTATTGATGCTCTGGCGACCGTGTCTGGGAACGTTGGAATTGCGGGAGGCGGAGCCGGCTTCTATTGTGCTCGTCGAGCGGCATACGACGACACTTTCACCGGGCGAATCGACCCGGCTCGCACCATTCCCGAACCACTGCTCGGACAAGGCATACTGGATGCCAGCGATCCTCCCATTCGCATGGCTTACATCTGGGCCGCCAACCCCGTAGCCATGTTGCCAGATTCTGAAACCGTAGCCAAAGCACTGCGGCAAACAGAATTTACAGTCGTTGTTGATCCGCTGATGACGGACACCGGGGCATGTGCAAACTTAATCTTGCCAACCACATCGTTCTTAGAACAAGAAGATTTCATCGGAGCCTACGGACATCACTACTTGGCCAAACTTAAACCCGTGGTTGATGCTCCAGAAGGTGTTCTGACAGACTATGAGATCACTCGAGAGCTATCGAAACGAGTCGGTTTGAGCGAAGAATTTGACTTACCCATCCAAGTTTGGAAAGACCGGCTGCTAACGAAACTGACTTCAGCGGGAATCACAGAAGATGCCTTCGAAGACGGATATCCTCGGAACCCATTTACTCCGGAAGTCCTGTTTCAAGATCGCAATTTTCCGACTGCTTCCGGCCGAGTCAATTTAATCTCGTCGCTGGATGCCAAACTGCTGATGCCAGATGAAGATCGACGGCCCAAGGTCACTGCGGTGTCCACGATGAAGTGCCAAGGCAGTCAGTGGCAAGCTGAAGAACAAGTCGGACCAGCGACTGTCACGACTCATCCTGACACGTTCACCAATCAGTCAGACGGTGACATCGTGTGGTTGTCGACAGAGTGCGGAAAGCTGGAAGTGAAATTGAAATTCGACGACCAGCAGAGAACCGATATTTTGCTGATGGATAAAGGCGGCTGGCACAATTCAGGCCGCAGCGCTAACGCTTTGGTGAAGGGCGAATTGACCGACGATGGCGAATGTGCCGTGTACTACGACACACCAGCACAGTTGATCAAGTAGCAATCACCACGGGCGCAGCAGACCAAACGGCCGCTTCGGAAGTAGCCGTCTCTGTCCTCACAGCCGTAAACTCATTCAGCCCAAAACTCATACAGCCGAACTACAGACAGTGACCCCCGTGAGGCCTACTTTGCTGCAACCGCTTTCGCCATTGCTTCCAGCCCTGCCAGCATCTGCGACTGTGGGCACCCGAAGTTAAAACGTGCGTGACTGCGACTGCCAAATGGCCGACCATCGGTCAAATAGATTCCCGCTTTCTTCGCAAAGAATTCCACCGGCTGGCTTTCGTTTAACGCCGTGCAATCCATCCAATACAGATAGGTGGCCGCATGTTCGTGAACGATAATCTGAGGTATCTCGTTGCGAACAAAGTCAGCCAGAATATCTCGGTTGGTTCGCAGATAGGCGATCAAATCCTGTCGCCATGGTTCACCATCTAAATAGGCGGCTTCGGCGGCCACCATCGCCAGCAAGTTAATTTCTGGAACAGTGCAACCTTTTGCCGCAACAAACTTACTGCGCAGTTCGTCGTCGGGGATCATGGCGAATGTGTAGCCCAGACCTGCAATGTTATAGGTCTTGCTTGGAGCCATCAGCGTAACCAGCCGCGACTGGAATTTCTGAGGCAAGTTCAGGCAGCTGAAGTGAGGTTGTTGGGGGTCCAAAACTAGGTCGCAGTGGATCTCGTCTGAAATCAAAATCAGGTCATGACTTTCACAGAATTCGGCAAGCTGCCGTACTTCGGCCTGCGTGAATACTCGCCCAAGTGGATTCTGTGGATTGCACAAAATCAGCATCGATGTCTTTTGGGTCACGGCGGCCTCCATGGCTTCCCAGTCGAATCGCCAAGTGGTGTTTTCATGATCGTCGGCACCAGCCGCTGCCGCTCGAAGATGAGGCACGCTCACGATCGTCGCGGCCGAATCTTTCGCGACGTGAAAGAACGGATAATAGACCGGAGCACAAATCATCACTTCGTCGCCGGGATCTGTGAAAGCTCGGCAGGCCAATGACAAAGCCGGAACCATTCCCGGCAGATGCACCAAATCATCGGCCGTCGCTGCGACTTTGTGCATCGACAACAGGTAGCCCAAAACGGCTTCGACCAGTCCATCATGAGGCATCGCGTAGCCGAAAACACCTTCGTCCGTTCGACGATGAATGGCTTCAACCACACAGTCTGGTGATCGAAAATCCATATCGGCCACCCAGAACGGTTCGTAGTCTGGATACCGGTCCCATTTGATCGATCCGGTGCCGCGGCGTTCCAGTTTTTCGTCGAAATTGAAGTTGGTCTGTGGCATCTGAATTCACTTGATCTACTGAACTGCATGCTTTCATGCAGGGAAGGATTGTCCATGACGGAAGAACTTCCGAACCGCCACGTGGTCATGGGTGATTTTCGCGGGCGGGCCGAATAAAGTCAGCTGCCAAACTGATAGTAGTCGCACAGTTCTTCAATTTGATTGAATCAGCCAACCTTTTTCGCCCGCTATTTTCTATCACTCTATTAAGACATTCGGCACCATGGATCTGCAATTGAAAGACAAAGTCGCTTTGATCAGCGGTGGAGCCAGTGGCATTGGCAAGGGGATCGTTGACTGTTTGCTGCAAGAAGGATGCAAAGTCGCATTCGTTGATCGTTCGGAATCGGGAGTTGCACAGCAATCGGTGGCTGAGGCGGGCGGATTCCCTTTGCTTTTTATCCAAGGTGACCTGACCAAAGAACAAACTTGTTCAGATGCCGTTGAACGCACGGTCGCCACCTTTGGCCGATTAGACATTCTGGTGAACAACGCGGGCTTTAACGACGGAGTCAATCTGAACGCTGGTCCTGCTGCCTTTCAGTCGTCTCTGCAAAAAAATCTGTTCCATGTCTACAGCTTGACTCACTTTGCGGCCCCTCACCTCAAGTCAGTGGCGGGGTGTATCCTGAATATCGGATCCAAGGTTGCCATCACTGGACAAGGCGGAACATCTGGCTACGCGGCGGCAAAAGGAGCTGTGAATGCGTTGACTCGTGAATGGGCCGTGGAATTGGCTCCTGCTGGAGTTCGAGTGAACACGGTGCTGCCCGCGGAAACATGGACTCCGTTGTACGAAAAATGTCTCGCCGCCCTGCCCGACCCTGACGCTGCTAAATTCGAAATCGAACAGTTCATCCCTTTGAATCGCCGACTGACAACAATCGAAGAAATCGCACACACGGCCGTGTTTTTGGCGTCACCGCGATCCAGTCATACGACCGGCCAAATGATCGTGGTCGATGGAGGCTACACACACCTCGATCGCAAGTGCACGTCAACCGGAAGTGCGACCGACTTCGGCGGAGCACTGTGATCCCTGAAGTTTGACCGAGTTGCTGAAGGGGTCGAACATGTTCGCCGTTCATTGAAAGTCGGCCGTCCTCGCTCCCCCCCGTCCTCGCCTCTGCCGGAAAGCCAGCCCAGCATGTTGGCTTAGCGAGCTCCTTGGCAGCCGTACGACGATTGGGCTTGCCTCCCGACAGATATCAGCTTGAAAGGGGAATAATGTGCGAGAGATCTCGAGCAGCGCAAGCGTCGGGAGGCCGTTCAACTTGCTATGATATTTCATCGAAGACTCTCTCAACGTACTTTCGCCCTTGATTGAATGGGCGACGACAAGACACATCATGAAACAACGACAAAAACGCAGAGACGGCGGTGGGCCGGGATCGACCGAACAAGTTCTTCAACTGGCCCCCGATCCGACTCAACCGATCCCCGTTGTCGTGGTCAAGAACCGAATCAGTAGCACGGCCGTCTTTCGCAAGATGATCGATTCCGTCGATTCAGCCAAAGCGGGTGACTTAGTCGCCGTCTATACCAAACAAAAACAGTTGATTGGTTACGGGCTGTATAACTCTCGTAGCGAAATGGCCCTACGAATGTTGTCTCGGTCTCAGGATTTGCCTGATGATCACTTTTGGGATACGAAGCTGGATCATGCCGTGCAGCTTCGTCGAGACATTCTGAAGCTGGATGAAGTCACAGACACCTATCGAGTCGTCCATGCGGAAGCCGATGGCCTGCCTGGGTTGGTGATCGATCGCTTTGGTGACGTTCTGTCTGCAGAAGCGTTTAGCTTGGGCATGTATCGTCGAGGCGTTGCGATCCTAAATCGGCTGGCAGAAAAGCTAGGCACCAAACACACCATCGTGCAAACCAGCCCCCTGTTTTCAGCGCAAGAAGGGTTTAATCCTCCCACGATTAAGTCGGAAGGCTGCCCGAATGAACTGGTCGTGCAAGAATATGGAACTCGCTTCAAAGTGAAGTTTTCTGGTGGCCACAAGACGGGCTTCTTTTGCGATCAGCGAGACAACCGAAAGCAGTTGGCCGCCTTATGCGAAGGCAAATCTGTCTTAGATCTTTGCTGCTATACGGGCGGCTTCGCGATCCAAGCGATGAAGCTGGGTAAAGCGAAAGAAGTCACTGGAGTCGACTTGGACGAAGCTCCGTTGGCCGTCGCAAAAGAAAACGCCAACCTGAATCAGGTAAGAGCTCGCTTTGTGAAATCAGACGCGTTTAATTACATGCGAGACATGCTGGCGGCTGGCAAACAGTTTGATGTGGTCGTGCTGGACCCGCCGAAACTCATCCGAACTCGGTTGGAAATCGAAGAAGGAACTCGCAAGCATTTCGACTTAAATCGATTGGCAATGAGACTCGTGAAGCCCGGCGGAGTGCTGCTCAGCTGCACGTGTGCGGGCCTGCTTTCCGACGTCGAATTTCAGAAACTGCTGTGCAATGGAGCTCGACAAGCCGGAGAAGAAACCAGGCCCGCGATGGATGGCAAGGCCGCGCGTCATGCTGCTCGAGACATGCAGATCATCGCCAAAACCGGAGCCGCGCCGTGTCATCCTGTTGGAGGCAATAATCCCGAAACAGAATACTTGAAAGCAACGTGGATGGTCTTCAGATAGGTCACCCGAGACTCTGACACCACCTAACGAATCCAACCGCCACCTAAAACTCGATCGCCATCATAAAACACGGCCGCTTGTCCCGGAGAGACTCCGAACACGGGTTCATCGGTCATCACAACAGCCGTGTTGTCAGCATGCAGAGTCACGGTGACTGGCTTTGATGTTTGGCGGTAACGGAACTTGGCTTCACAACGAAGCTCGCCAATCGGAGCATCCACCAGCCACGTGACTTCGGTGACGTTCACTTCACTGCAAGCTAAGTCTTCTCGATGACCCAATACCACTTGGCGTTCCTCGGGTTTGATTTCGACAACGAAGCGAGGTTCTCCAAACGTAATACCAAGCCCTTTCCGTTGACCCACGGTGAACTTTTCGTAACCGGCGTGTTGCCCTAACACATTGCCGTCCGTGTCAATAAATTCACCTTCTGTTTCGAAGTCGCCTCGGTAGCTTTTCAGGAAGCCCGCATAGTCATCGTTGGGAACAAAGCAGATTTCATAACTGTCTTTTTTCTGAGCCACCTTTAAGCCCGCTTCTTCGGCAAGATCTCGAATTTCTGGCTTCTGATAGCCTCCGACTGGCAGCAGAATGCGACCCAGCAAATCCTGTTCGATGCCGAACAGCACGTACGACTGATCTTTGTTCGGGTCGGCTCCGCAGTGCAAGCTGTGTTCACCCGTGGCTTCGTCTTTGAAGATTTGAGCATAATGACCCGTGGCAATATGGTCGGCTCCCACCTGTTCCGCGAAGGTCCACAGCTTGCCGAACTTCAGCCAATTGTTGCACTGCACACACGGATTTGGCGTTCTTCCCGCGAGATACTCGTCGGCGAAGTAGTCCTTAATTCGAGTAAACGAATCGGCGAAATTTAGCGAGTGAAATGGAATTCCTAGCTGGTCGGCTACTCGACGAGCATCGGCTGCGTCCTCGGAACTGCAACAGCCCTGCTTATGAGCCGGAGTATCCACGATCGGCAGTAGCCCGTCTGCTGAAACCGCACAACCCGCTTTATCCGTCTCACCAGACCTCATAAATAGGCCAATCACTTCGTAGCCCTGCTGGTGAAGCAAGACGGCCGCCGCCGAACTGTCGACGCCACCACTCATCGCAAGAACCACTCGTTTGGCCATGATATTGGGTTTTCCTGAACGACTGAAATCTGACTGAAACATTCGCCTAACGAATTCGCTTTGGCTTTCATCTCCATTGTTGTTCGATTGAATCGACTTGCCATCGAAAGGCGGCCGCCATGACTTTTTGTTTTCGATATATCTCGGTTTTGATTCCCGTAATCACCATCGCTGCGACAACTGGTATCTCAAACATGGCCGTTGCCCAAGAAAGCGACCTGTTTTCGGCCGTGAATCCCAAGTCTGCGTTTGCGGTGTCTCCAGATACACCTAGCACGCGGTCAACCACCGTCGCCGTCACTTCCGGCGAACAACTGCGTGAAATGCTGAAATCCGCAGGCTTTGAAGCCAAGATGGCTGGGTCAATGGCGGCTTCAACGACCAAAGAAATAGATCCTTGGACGATCCCCGTTTTGGTCACCCTTTCGGAAGATGAACGGTGGGTTCAGGTGGTTCTGGGACTGACCGTCATCAAAGATTCAACCAATGAATTGACGGCGGAAAAGCTGCTGAACCTTATGAAAGCCAGCCAAGATCAGGCTCCTGTGAACTTCGTGTATCACTCCGAACGCAAACGCATCGAAGTCGAAATGACACTGCGAAACCAAGATCTTTCGGGAACCGAGCTGCGAAACCAGATCAATCGACTGGCAATTGCCGCTCGAAAAACCAGTGACCAGTGGGCTTCGGACCTCCAAAAGCAGCTTGTGGCCCAAAAGCAACCCGTGGTCCCACCAACGACTCCCCTGCCAAATCTTGCTGGCCAGTGGGTGGCTTCAAAATCCGCCACGGAAGCCTTTGCACTGGATCTGGCCGCTTCCGGAGACTTCAAACTGGTCTACATCAAAGACGCACAGCAGATCAAAAGCAGCGGCAAATACAGTGTTTCTGATTCTTCGCTGACTCTAAGCGGCGGAAATCTGAATCTTGTTGGAACCCTGCAAGTCACCTCCGCCACAGAATTCAGCTTCACCCCAGCAAAGCAGCCGGCATTGAAGTTCGTCAAAGCCAAATAGGTGGAAAGCGGGGCTCACGCACAGCCACAGAACCCCCTGAGGCTGGGCTGACGTCGCGGGTTCCTATCTCGTGAGCCGTTAGCGGTCGCGTCAGCTTGATTCACTTTCGACGTCTCCACCGAGTCATCCCGACAGAGTCATCCCGACGCGACCGCGTTCGGATGACGGTCGATCTTTGCGGCTTTGCCCGAGCCACTTTTGTCCGAGATCAGGCTGAATCTCTGACAGCATCCGCCACGGGCTTTCGGCGATCTTCGGAAAAAAGATTGTCACAAATTTAGCCCATCTTCGCTGAGGCAGATGAAGCCCGACGAAACGGACTTCAAGTCACCAAGCTCACAACACACTTAAAACGGTGCAGCCATGAAAAGATCAGCCATGAAAAAATCAGCCAAAACCATCATCCAGTCCTGTCTCGCCGTCACTGTAATCGTGGCCGCAGCCGCCCAATCGGCCATCGCCGACGTCCAAACTTATCGAAGCACTTTAAAATGTACTTCGTGGGTTCTGGCGAAGTCTGACGGCGAAACATCAAGTGGCACCGGAGTCCTTGTTGACGCCGAAAAGAAGCTGATGATTACCAACTTCCATGTTGTCGGAGATGCTCGATCAACGGTCGTATTCTTCCCAGCAATGAAGAACGGCAAACCCATTGTGGAACGAAACCACTATCTGAAGAACGTCAAAAAGTTGGGCGTGCGGGGACGAGTGTTAGCCATCGACCGCAAGCGTGACTTGGCCCTGATCGAACTGGATCGAATTCCTGACGGAGTCACCGCGATTGCTCTGGCCGAAAAAGAGGGAGAATCTGGTGAAGCCATCATGTCGATTGGTAACGCCGGAGCATCCGAAGCATTGTGGGTTCACACATCGGGAACTGTTCGAACGGTTTACCAAAAGCAGTTTCGCACGGGGGCCGGTGAACACGATTTTCGAGTTCTAGAAACTCAATCGCCCATCAATCCCGGTGACAGTGGAGGTCCTGTTGTGAATGAAAAAGGAGAACTGATCGGCATCAGCCAATCACTGTCTCCGAAGGCTCGATTAATCACCTACTGCGTCAACAACTCGGAAATTAGAACGTTGCTAGAAAGCAACTGGAAGCCTGCCCCATTGCCAATCACAACGGTCCTGAAGTCTGCTGAAATGGAATTCACCGAAGAAAAAAATGACATCTTCAAAGTCGAAGTCACTCTCAAAGACGACAGCAAGCTGCCCGTATTTATCACCAAGGAAGTTGAGTACTACGAACAAGCGGATGTTCGCAAAATCTGGGCTCTCGCGGCTACTCTCAAGGAAGCACCTTCCACTGAAACCATGATGGATCTGATGCAACAAAGTGCTCGCACAAAGATCGGATCTTGGAGCATCGAAAAAGACGCCAACGGTGATTTTCTGGTCATCTACTTAAGCAAGATCGACGCAACAGCAACTGCTCAAGCCACCAAAAGCACAATGGAATACGTCGCGAAACTTACCAACCTGATGAAGAAGGATCTTCAGCCCACTAGCATCAAGTCGGCTCCAGCAGATGTGCTCAACGACTGGCTCAGCAAATAGGTTGTGAGCCGCTCGTGATGTCTTCGCCAAACTCGCTCAAAGTTCGGCGAGGACGCTTTGTAAAAAGGTGTTGTGACCGGAACGGCTGAGTATCTCGGGTGAGATACTCAGCCGTTTTTTTATTAAAGCTGGTAGGGGATCGCGATATGTTTGTCTTAGAATCTGTCCGTTCAGCTCTTCATCATTTGATCACCCTTCGACACATGATCTTCATTCTTGGTAAACACCGTTGGCAGCCTCAGATTTTGGGGTACCGTTCCGACTACTGTCTGACCTGCGATCGTCAACAAGTCTGTGTCCTGCGTAAAACAAATGACTTTCTTCATCTGTATTACGTGCCCGTATTTCCTGTGGGCCGGTCCACCCATTGGCACTGTTTAGAGTGTGACCGTCATCCTCACGAACGCCTAAAAACAAGCCGAGGCACAAAGCTGGTTGCCGCGATTCTGGCTTGGGTAATCGCCGCTATTTTTTGGGGACTGCCTGTCGAGCAAGCTGATCAATTCGCTTTTATGGGCATCGCCTTAGCAGCAACAATCGTTGGTTTGCTGTTGTGGCTATCTTGGCTCTACCATAAACCAACGGCGACTTTGCCGGAACTGTTGAAAGATGTTGCTGTACTGTCACCGGAATTTTGTCTGAATTGCGACGCGGAACTTGCTCCGCTCACTGACACCTGCCCGGACTGCCAAGTCGAATACTTCGCGACACCGCTCGACAAAACAAATTGATGCTGACTACCGAGCAATCTGGTACCACAAGGTTTCATACTTCGGTCCCACCTCGATGACCACGTTGCTGCCAACAACTTTCGTCGGCACTTCGACCGTTCTTTGGCCTTCACCATCCAACGCGTAGCACTTCGTCAAACGATCGCCCGGCATGGTGACCGTTAATTCAAACGATGTCACTTTTGTTGGGCCATGCCCCCAGTTTGTTCCCACGCTGTTGTGCTCTGCATTCCAAACCGTGTCTTGGTTCTGACTATGCCCAGCCACCAGCAATACCAGTGACTTGCTGCTTGCTGTGTCGAGACCATCAGCGGAGGACAGCAACACCGTGCCATAATTCGGGCTCACATCGCCCGCTTCGAATTGCACACCCTTTAGATCGGCCGTCTTGTTGGCGATCGTCCCCCAGAAACCTTTGGTGGCATCCGTTCGCAATTGAATGTGGCCTTCCTCCGACCCATTGGCTGACCACTCGACGCTGCGATCGGCCGTGACAAGCTGGGCGTAGTCCGAAGGCCGTACTTCGACTGCTGACGATGATGATGATACGCCAAGCTTGGCTTGTAGCGCCATTCTGCCATCAATTGGAGCATCGGGATGGCTAACCAGTTCTCTTTCCAAGGGAGCCAAATCGCCACGAAGAAACAGGTTGGCACACTGGCTAAGAATGGCCAACTTCACCGGTTGGCCATTGAAGCTAAAGAAATTGGCCGAGTAATTTCTGAAGAATGGATCTTCGATATTGCCTCGGCTAAACGCGTCGTAATCAAAGAAGAAAACAGCGTCCCAATCCTGTAAACAGGCCAGCGTGGCTGCCATAGGAACACAGCCAGATGAATACGGGCTTGGTTCTGGGTAGTTCCATTCCGACAACGTCATCGGCTTGCCCGAGTTCCGCCATCCGGTTCTCATCAACAATGAATTCGCCGGCCAGCTTGAGCGAGCAGGTTGGGCTTCCATGGGGTCGTTGCCAACCGTCCAACGCTCGGCGCTCCAGTTTTCTCCACTTGGAAACAAGGGATGGTGCCAGTAGTTGTGCAGGTCGACAAAGTCATTCACTTCGTCGTGAACTCGTTGGTTGTGATAATTCACTTGACTGGCCGTCACGGGCACTTTCACACCCAATTTTTTTAGGTGCGCCTTCAGTTCAGCCGCCCATTCGACTTCGGTGTCGATCATGAATTGCTTCATGTCTTGATGAGCCTGAGCGGGCCATCCACTTTCTGGAATACCGATGGAACTTGTTGCGAAAGACTGACCAGAAGGAAGCTGGCCGGCAGCTGATCCAGCTTGCAAAGAGACACCAGCAAATTCGATTGCCGTTACGTCACTACCAAATGTGAATGACAGATTGGCTTCAGCATCCAAAGATTCCGGCGGCAAAATGATTCGCTGAACTTTCTGCCATGATGCTGTGGCGGTTAAGGTTTCAAACAAACCAAGTTCTCGCCATTCGCCTCCGGCTGAACTGCTGATTTCGGAGCGGTACTGTCTGGTCTCGTCGGCTCGAACCCAGTAGCTCAAGGTGAGTGGCTTGCCTTTCTCCAATGTAATGCCGTGATAACGTAGCTGCTGCCGGTAGTCCTGTTCTGTCACAGCACCCGGTTCCAAACGCAGAGCGCTCCCTTGCTGGGGGAACGGGTTTCCAAACGTCGTCTTGATGCCCGCTGGAGGCTGACTGATCACCCAGTCTGCGGCTGATGATTTCCATGCAGCAGCTGGAATAACGAACTTGCCGAGCTGTGGTTGGTCGTCTTTCCAAGCTGCCAGCATCTTTGATTCGTCACCGTGTTTCTTTAGCAACCACTGGTTCCACCGCAGAATCAACGACGTCTGAAATCGTTCGGGCATCTGTCGGTACAGATCGTAGCCCTTTTCGCTGAAGTAGTTTTCATTCAGCATTTCAACAAGAGCTAAACCCGGGTCGTCGACTCGACGTTTGTTGTCTCGATAAGGATTCTTATGAGTCAATAAGTCTGCGCAATAGCGTTTCACTTCTTGCTGGACATCTCGATCATAGTACATCACCCACTTGTTGCTGCCCGCCCACCAAGGGACTCCATCCACGGCCGGATAGCCTTCGGCTTCCGACAGCGTGCGAGACACATGCATGTTGATGTTGGCGTAGATTCCGTTGTCGTGCAGCTTCGCCAAAAAATAGTCCAATCGATCCACCATTTTGGGATCCAGATTGCGGACTCCTGCTTCATTCACGGGCGCCCAAATTCCGTTGGGAGCGTCTTGCATATCCATGTGATGAAACCGGACTGCATTGATACCCAGTTTGGCAAAGTGAGGAACCAAACGGTCGGCTTCATCATGAGTTGGAAGGTTGGCTCCAAAGCACAAGTTGACTCCCCAAAATCGTATTCGTTGTTCAGCGACAACGAAGTGGCCATCCTTTACGCTGACGAAATCTTCTGGGACGCCGTCTGCCAGCAGCACAGAACGGTTGGTCACAGACGGACTACCATCGTCACCGGCGATGACAAAGGGAAACGACTGAGCCGACGATTCCGCGGCGACAAAAAGACTAGCGAACGAAATCGCGATGATACGCAGCATGCTCATGATGATGTACTCTGAAGGTGTGCAGCAAGAGATTCATTGAGTCCACAATACATGATTGGACGCTCAAAATCTGCTGCTGCCATCAATCACCGGTGCTGAGCGCCGGTACTGACCGGCTGTGCTGACCGCTATGTGAAGTGCTGCGTGTTATTCGCAGCACCTCATCACGACCGACGCTGGGAAACGCTTAGATGTCATCAAGCTTACCCACATCTCAACACAAGCACCTACATTCATTTTTCCTTTGGCGATGCGGGTGGGAGCTTGTCAGCTGGACCGTAAAGTTCGGGATGCAAGGTGACGAGTTTCGCCTTAATTTCTGGACGACTTTCAAGCAGCCTTTTTGAACGAGAGGCGATCTTAGGATTGTCCACCCCAGCCAGCTTGGAATCCGCGGGCATGATCTGACTGTCCCAACCGGCAAGGTCAGATGGCTTCACCTGTTGGTACCAAAACCCGCTGCTGCTGTAGGGGGTAGGTGAATATTTTCCGACCAAACTGACGTCCAAATCAGCTGTGATTTTGTCTTCCAAACCTCCCGCCCATAGACAGGCGTTCGCTAGAAATCGGCGACAATTTTCGTCCTGCAAATCTTCCGATGCTCCGAAGGAAGCGTAGACGATTCTCGCATCTTTCTTTGCACCTGATGGAGCAATGTAGTGTTCGCGGACCCAGCCAGCGTTCACAAGCGGTTTGTCCATGTTCAGATCGTCGCTCGGACCGAAAGTGTTCAGCACCTGAACGTTGACCAGAGGAACGGCGTCTGCCGGTGGCTTCGATTCGTATGCTCCAGAGTAAGCATGAATGTTGCCTACTCCTGTCAGAATGGGATGGGTTTCGGCAGTTGCCACGGCTGTGATTCGGCACCCCATCACGTGGTTTGTTCCATAGTGAGACTGTCCACGTTCTTTGTTCCAAGTGTTCCCGAAGACCTGTTCTCCCAAGCCACCGCGATAGTCATCATCGCCGTAGTTAAAGTTCAGTTTGGCCCACTTGCCTTTTTGGCCGTTGAAACAATGAGTCGAAGTTCGCACGCCGACTGCTGGGCCGCCTCGTTCAAAATAGTCAGCGATCAAATCAGCTTGATCATCTGATAAATGCATGAACCGAGTAAAGAAGAACAATAGATCGGCTTCAGCCAGGACTTCTAACCCAGGCACATTTCCGACACCGGGTCTGATAAATCCTTCTTTATCCACACCGAACAACACTGTGCATTTGAAGCCGTGATGCTTGGCCAAAAGTTTCGCCAGTGCCGGACACGATTGCTCTGAACGGTATTCATGATCGTTCGCGACAAACACGATATGTTTGCCTTTGCCGATTCCAGATTCCCCTTCGTATACCAGGGACTGAGCCTGACTTTCAGCAGAGCAGATCAGTGATCCGATACACAAGATAATGGTCACGAACAGTTTCATATTGTCTTCGTCTTCTAAAAATGGATGCGAACGCTCTCGTCTTCAATGTCAATTTGTTTGTACCACATTGGCGTGCCGAATTTTACTATAGAAGTGTTCTTCTTTGCTGCCGCTGCGATGGGGTGCTGCCATGATTTCGCGACTTCTAGATCTCACTACTGCACGATTCAGTCAGGTGCTTACGCTGGGGGACGTTTGCCATTTTGAGCCACTTTTTACCCCTTGAATTCGTCAATATTCAGAGCACGCTCCCGTGGAACATGGCACATCTTGTTGGCTCGCAAACTGAATTTGGGCAGCGAAAATACTGGTTCAACGGCGTCAAAAAATTCTTTTCCTGAAAAGCTGTAACACGCAGAACGGCTTTCCGCTTTGGTAGGTGTACTCGAACACAACACCTTTCAAACTAGGAAATCAGCCATGTCTTTCTCACGCTCCACCATCCTGACTGCTTTGTTCGCCATCACAGCCGTTGCTGCTTCGGTTGATACAGTGAATGCTTGCGGCGGTAGAGGCCGATCTGTCAGCTATTCTCGAAGCTATTCATCTCACAGCAGCTACCGAGCACCTTCTCATAGCTACAGCTATTCTGCTCCCACTCAACACTATTCAACGCCTTCTTACCAGTACTCTCAGCCCATCAGCGTGGTTCGCAGCCAACCCATTCAGCAATTTCAGCCAGCCGCACCGATTCAGCGTATTCAGACTGTTTCACAACAACAGCCGTTTCAAGGAGGACAGCCTGGTTTACAACAACAGGCTCCTCAGCCCTCTGTTCAACAACAGCTGCAAGTTCAACAGGCTCCTCAGCAGCCTGTCGTGCAACCGCCTGTTGCATCTCAAACAGCTGCTATGTCAGCTCTACAAGCTTTAGGTGGATTTGCTCCTCCAGTATCCTCGCCCGTTGCTCCTGCTCAGCAGCCTGCCCCTCAGCCTCATGTTGGAAGCTGGACGGCTGCTCTCGGAAATGGATCGTCTGTCACCCTAACTTTGGAAGAAGATGGACACTTTCGTTGGGTCGCCACAAACACGAGCGGACAAGCCAGTAGTTTCGAAGGAAACTACACCATCGCCAACGGATCGCTGTCTTTGCTACGAGCCAACGACAACCAACAACTGGCCGGAAGCATGAACACCAACGGCAACAACGCTTTCAGCTTTCAGGTGGGCGGCACGAACTCTGCTGCCCTAAACTTTCAACGAAGCTAGTACTCCCGAAAACTTGGAGCCGAGAGATCAGAGAACAAAAGACTTAAGGACGAAATCGAGTACACAACGAAAAAGCCCGGCCTTCCTGTTTGGAACGCCGGGCTTTTTGTATTTTGCTGCCTTCGAATCCGCTACTGCCTTCCACGATCACCACTTTTGCCACTCGCTTCGTGACAAACTAATGGCTGGGCGTTCGCAGAACGAATGATTTGGCGGACACTGTTGATGCCAACAGCCTCTGATCCGCTGCTTTCCGATTACTCGGTGCGAGCAGTAATTTCCAGCAGGTGGTAGCCAAATTGAGTTTTCACAGGTCCGTGAACAGTGTTCAGTGCGTCGTTGAAAACAACCTGATCAAATTCTGGAACCATCTGACCTTTTTGGAATGTGCCGAGATCTCCGCCCTTCGCGCCGGATGGACATTGGCTGTGTTCTTTTGCCATGTCAGCGAAATCGGTTCCGCCTTCGATCTTGGTTTTCAGGTCCTGACAAGCTGCTTCGTCTGGAACAAGGATGTGGCGAGCAGATGCTGTCGGCATAGTAGATTTTCCGTCACTAAATGGTCATTCGTCGCTGGGGAGCGCCCTACAAACGGGCTTCATTGACGCCACACGCTACCACTTGTCACTTCACTCTTGAACCGCTTTTGCGTGTCTGTGCTTCAATTCTTGGTGATTCTGCCGCGCGTTTCCGACACCTGACCACCAGATCTGTCTCAATCTTTAGCGGACCAGCATTCCCCGACCGAATGTGTTCCCAATCCGTCAGCCAGCGTTTATCTTCTGCGTCTGTTCGCCACCACGTTTTGGTTTCCACTTTTTTCTACGCCGATCCGCCTCAGAAAGATCGCCGACATGCCCGTTACTCGCCTTGCGACTCTGCTGAAATCAGCCGAATTCGAGTCCACTGTCACCGTCAAAGGATGGGTGAGAACTCGACGAGATTCCAAGAACGGCTTTTCGTTCATCGAATTAAACGACGGATCTTGCATGAGCAATCTGCAGATCATCGTAGATGGCGACGTGCCCGGTTACGAAGACAACATTAAACTGGTCACCACGGGAGCCAGTATCGCGGTCGATGGAACCGTGAAAGAATCACCGGGAAAAGGCCAACGCATCGAACTTCATGCGACATCGCTGCGAATTCTGGGCATTGCCGACCCCGCCGAATTTCCCCTTCAGAAGAAGGGACACAGCTTCGAATTTTTACGCGAGATCGCCCACTTAAGACCTCGCACGAATAGCTTTGGTGCAGTTGCTCGAGTCCGAAATTGCATCAGCAACAGCATTCACCAGTTCTTCCAGAAACGCGACTTTCTGTATATCAACACCCCCATCATTACCACCAGCGACTGCGAGGGTGCTGGTGAAATGTTTCAGGTGACGACTTTAAATCTGGAACGCATCGCTGAAGTCCAAACCAAGATCGACTGGAAACAAGACTTCTTTGCCAAGCCCGCTTCGTTAACCGTCAGTGGACAACTTGAAGCTGAAATTTTTGCGACGTCTGTTGGAGACTGTTACACGTTCGGCCCCACCTTTCGAGCTGAAAACAGCAACACCAGTCGCCACCTGTCCGAGTTCTGGATGGTAGAACCTGAAATGCCGTTCTACGAGCTGACGGACAATATGGATCTGGCTGAATCATTCATCAAGACGATGATCAACGACACGCTTGAACAGTGTGCCGAAGACATGGAATTCTTCAACAAGCGAATCGATAAGACGTTGCTGGAAACTCTTGAAAACATTCGCAGCAATGATTTCGTGCGACTGCCATACACGGAAGCCGTTGAGCTGCTAAAAACGTGTGGCCAAAAATTCGACTATCCCGTCGAATGGGGCATCGACCTGCAAAGCGAACACGAACGCTATCTGACAGAGCAACACTTCAAAATGCCCGTCATTTTGTTCGATTATCCTCGAACCATCAAACCGTTTTACATGCGATGCAATGACGATGAAAAAACGGTTCGAGCGATGGACGTGCTGGTTCCTCGAGTCGGCGAAATCATCGGTGGTTCACAACGCGAAGAGCGTTTAGATGTCCTGCTGCATCGCATCGAAGAATGCGGCATGAATGCCGAAGAATACTGGTGGTACACCGATCTTCGAAAATTTGGCTCTGTTCCTCACAGTGGCTTTGGTCTGGGTCTCGAACGAGCCGTTCAGTTAATCACCGGCATGACCAATATCCGAGACGTCATTCCGTTTCCTCGAACGCCGGGGCATGCTGACTTCTAAAAGTCTGACGAACGATCACCCCCTTCTTCCACTTTCGTGCTTCACCGAAGTCGCCAAGACTTCGGTCACTTCGCGACAACATCACTTTGCTGCGAAAACCGGACTCTTGCTAAGTCCGGCGACTTCAGCTGGTGCTTTGCCAGCTCCTTAAGACCACTTTCATGATCAACGTACATCAGTTCACCATCGAAGATGACGGCAAGCCTCCGATTCTATCCGCCATGCGGCAGAACATTCCCGATCAGCCGTCTTGGTCCGTCGTGAGAAAGCTGTTGCAAAGTCGAAAAGTGGCCATCGGAGGAGTGCTGTGTTTAGACGAAGGACGCCGTTTAACCAAAGGCGAAATTGTCACTGTAAGCGATCGTCCCGTTCCACCACCTCCTCAAATCGAAGACGTCAACGTGCGTTACGTCGATGAAGATGTGGTGGTCGCCGAAAAACCGTCGGGCATGATTACTTTGCGTCGCAAATCTGAAGCGGGCTGGCCTTGGTCTCGCAGAAAAATTCAGCCCACTCTAGACGAATGCGTTCCTCGGCTCATTCGAGAACACGCGATTCGAAAGAACAATTCAAACCGTGTTTACCCACGACTGCCGAAAATGTTCTCGGTGCATCGGATCGATCGCGATAGCAGCGGCCTGCTCATTTTCGCTCGAAACGAAGCCGCTCAACAGCAAATTATTTCTCAGTTCGCCGAACATAAAGCGGTTCGCAAATATCTGGCTTTAATCCCCGGAACGATCAGCGATCAAACTGTGAGTACTCATTTTATTCGCGACCGAGGCGACGGACAGCGAGGCAGCACGGCCGACACTTCCATCGGACAGCACGCCGTGACTCACTTCAAAACACTTCGCACCATCGGTGACTATTCGGAATTAGAATGTAAGCTGGAAACCGGGCGGACAAATCAAATCCGCATCCATCTGGCCGAACTTGCACATCCGATCTGTGGAGACATCAAATACCGTGGACCATTTGGCGTGGAACCGATTGTCGACCACAGCCGCATCCACCGCATGGCTTTGCACGCGGCAGAACTTCAGTTCGAACACCCCACCACCAGAAAACTGTTGCACTTCGACACGCCCTGGATGGCCGACATGCAGCGATTTCTGAACAAGCTGCAAGCCGGCAAAGCGGGCCGGAAAAATTAGACGCTCTGGTGGTGACCTTTCACTGTCTCTCGGCCACCTTTAGTCTCCCGTCATACCAGACCCCAGCTTGAATGCTGTAAACACTGCTAGGCCGAAGAACAGCAAGTCGATCGGACTGAAACTTTCTTTGAACGCCGCCATCTTCAGCATTTCACGGAACTCCCCGACCATCTCATCACCTGCGGCCTGCTCCTTAGCGATTTCTGCTGCCTGTTCTTCTGCTGATTTGGCTTCCCAAATCTTTCTTGCCTCAGCCACCACTTTTAGGGGGTAGTCCGTCAAAACAGCCGCATCTTCTGCATTCATATTCGCTGGCCATTTCAACTTCTTTCCGTCCGCCGCCCAAGTTGCGGCTACATCTGACGCTGCTGCCACCAGCCTGTCGTCGGCCGTGACTTCGTAGGTCATGTCGCCCATCTCTTGATCCACCAGCAGATGAATGGCGGCATACTTTCCTACCACGAGAGCCAAAATCGCTCCGACGACGGCGATCAAACCTGGGGCGACTCCGTCATAGCTGTCGCCACTCGCTATGCGAACCGCCAACCCCACCACGAAACCGACTCCCCACGCGATCCAGCCGATTTCCATACCTGTGCCATAGGTGATCCCCGCCCAGATCGCTGCGGCGACAGCGCCCCCAATGACGGCGGCGATCGCACTTCTCATCAACCCACTCATTCGCTTGTTCCCTGTTCTGATGGTCATTTCGACAAAGGTGTCGAACAGCGAACAATTGGACCAGCTACCTGCAGGGACATCAAGCGCCCTCCCTTGTTTCCCTTTGACTATCGTTAACCAACGAACCAGCCCGGCACGTTGATTCTGTCGGCACTACCGCCCGATTCTGATGGTTTGGACTCGAGTTCCGCTGCCTTCTGCTCCTTCCAGACCCGACAAGTCGGGAAGCTCAAACTTGATATTTTGGAACATGCGATTCTGAGCCACCACGTATTGAGCGACCAAAAACTTCACCACTTGAGTACCTACTTCAGCTTCTAAATCCAGCTGACGTCCTTGAGCCAGCAGCTTCAATTCAAAGTCTGAACCTGATTTCCCCAACACCTGTTCCGCGTAGCTCTTGAATTGATCTTTCGTCTCCAACTTTTGAGTCTCACCATTCACACTGAAGGACATCGACTGACCCTGATCTGACAGCCTGCTCAATAGTCGCTCGGCCTGTTGAAGAAGCTCTTCGGGAACCTTCGAAAATTCGCTGTTGTCGGCTCCCAGCCATTGGCTTAGCTTCAGCCGCACTTCCAACGGTCGCCCCGGCCCCGAAGACTTCACTTGGGTCGCTGACTTGTCCAAGTGCTCTTTCAACACTTCGAGAGCTGAATTTCCGCCGATCGAAAACCACAGATAGCCTTCTGCACCTGCCAAGTGCATCATCACGGGAATGCCTTCGCGATCTTCAGCAAACTTGGCTGTCGTAGATACGCTCAGCACTGGCTGTTGTCCGGCTTTCGACTGAGTCAATCGATAGCCATCTGATACGGGTTGAATCACCAACAACGTTTCCAAGGCCGTCTGAAAGCTCTCGGAATCTAATAGCTTGATGCCGCCAATCACGGTGGCTCCGGTGGCCGCATCACCGTCCATGGAAACCACCGCGTCTAACTGCCCTTGTTCCAATGTGTCTACGATGGGCAAGAAGATTTGATCCAGCAGTTCTGTCGTCGATTCATCATTCGCCGATTCAGCCAACTTCGCCTGCACAGATTTCGCGAAATAAGCTGCCAAGGGCTTCGTCCAATCGGGAAGATCCACCGTGGTGGACAACATCAATGGACTGTCTTGATCTCGAAGATGAATCAACGAGCTGCGGCTATCACCGATGGCTGCTAGGGTCGTCGCTAATTGGCTTTCGTCCCGAGCTGTGACGTTCAACTTCACTGACACTGGTTGATCAGACTCACCACTGAATTTGATGGCCAGACTCACTTCATCGACGTCGAACATCGCCGCTTTCAGTAGCTCCAACCGTCCCTTCCCCAAAGCGCTGCGGACCGCGTGATCTCCCGCTTTTTCATCATCGAAACGCTGTAAATAGGTCATCGCTCGAGTCTGCAAGCTCATCCATAACTGCTGCTTCAGTAGTCTTGGGATCTCTCGAAGGTCTATCTCTGCCCGAAGATCCACACTCGCCTCTTCTTCGCTTTCAATCAAAGTCTTCCCCGCGGGCAAATCCATCGTATGAACGGCGGCAAGCTGCCCCGAATACATGAATCCATCGTGATACCGATAGTACGTAGAAATACTGCTTGGCAATTCGACGGATTCTTTGATTGAGTCACCGTCACTCGAACCACTCGAACCTATCCGAATACTGAAAGACATCGTCTTCCGCTCCGTTCCTTCTTCCTCTTCGACTTCGTCATTGTTACCTGGCGTGAAGTTTGTCAGAGCCTTCAGATTCAACCGTATTTCATGGCGATCGTCCTCTCCGATGAGTTCGCCACCTCCAAATCCAGAGCCCGATCTTTCCTTCAGCAACTTCAGATACTCGGCGTGATCCTTCACCGATTGAAAACTAATGAAACGAGGCGTGCCAGCCTGAGGTGCTGTTTCCAACAGAATCAAAGTTCCCCTCGTCGTCACGGATTCCTTGCCACCCAATCGCCCTACCCCATTCATCATTTGAGCTCCCAACCGGCCACCGCCCATCATCATCATGATGGGATTGGTGGGCAGCTGAAGCTCATCAGACAACTTCCGCGTGTACGAAAAGAACTGACCACCATCCACATTCGTATGCCAGATTCGCCCGATCACCTTTCCTCGTATTTTAGCTTCTGGAGATTCTTCTTGTGCGAAACCAGTCGCTGGAACGGTCATCAGCATCGCCATCATCACGAAGCTTGTGATTGGTGCGGAACCAACAAAAAGAAATTTGATCATGGAAGGCAGCTCTAAAAAAAGGGGGAAATCTACGGTGTCTCCACCGACGTTGCCGCTAGCTGGCTGGTTCATAAAGTTTCCGCTGAGATCCACCAAGTCCGATGATGTTTTGTTGAGGACGCGATTCGATCAGCAGTTCGAAGCGATGAAGGCTGGGCGATCACCGATTTCCGATCTCGCTGAAACATGGATCGAAGATAATCTTCACCAGAGTGCGACGCTGCCACTGCCTTTGTTTGCTGGGCGCGTAAAAAAACCTTCTGAAACTATGTTTCAGAAGGCTTTTTGTAAGTGGCGGGGGCCGGATTTGAACCGACGACCTCGAGGTTATGAGCCTCGCGAGCTACCAGGCTGCTCCACCCCGCGACATTGTTCCACCTGCAAATCGATCTCTCGTTTAGCAGTGGGTGCGGAAGTGTATCGGCTTTCTGCTGCTTGTCCACGCCCTTTTTCCCCTTTTTTTCCTGCTTCGCGTACGAAATCTTTTTCCGCTACTGTACTGGTCCAACAAAGTTCATCTGGAAGTCCTTTTTGCCGGACCTCCACGCTTCCCTCTCCTGTTCATGTTGTCGACCACTGCTATGACTCGGATTTACGTACCCTTTGCACTGCTGTTCATTCTCTTTTCCGGATGCTCTGGCCCCTCTTCGTCAAATACTGAGCCCGAAGCCACTTCTACGCTACAAAGTTCAAAAACGACTGTCGTAGCCGATGACTCGGACGCGCTTTCTTCTTTAGAAGCCGCTGGAGCCACTTTTCGCAAGAATTCTGCTGGTTTGGTTTCGGAAGTGAATCTTCGAGAAGCGACTGTCGATGATGCGGCCGTTCAGGCACTTCTTTCACTGAATCACGTCACGTCTGCACTCTTTAACGACTCTGATGTCACCGACGCACATCTAGAAATGTTGTCGACTTGGTCATCACCGCTCGTGAACATCGATCTTCGAGGATGCTCCATCGGAAACCCTGGTTTGATCGCTTTGGCGAAGCTGAAAACACTGAAGGCCATTCGTTTGAACGAAGCCGCCGACAAGGTCGACAACGACGGTGTTGTCGCTCTGGCCGATCTGCCCCAGCTTAAGGTGTTGGCTCTGGACGGACTTTGGATCGACGACGATTTTGTCACCGCCTTTGCTGATTCGACCACCTTGGAAGAACTGTATCTGAAGTCCACAAACATCTCTGACGTCGCCTTGGAAACTCTTGGCAAAATCACTTCACTGCGAAAACTTCGTTTGGCGATGAACTCCATCTCTGACGACGGTTTGCTACACCTAGACCAGTTGTCTCAGCTCGTTGAACTGGATTTAAGCGAAAACAGCTCTGTCTCAAACACTGGCTTGGCTGCTCTCGCGAAGCTCACCAGCTTGCAAAAGTTAAACCTGTGGAGACTCGTCATCGGTGACGATGGCATTCTTCAGCTGGCTCCTTTAAAGAACCTACAGTGGCTGAATCTCGATAACACTCAGCTATCAAACGACGGCCTCGAAGCTCTGGCAAATATGGACCAACTTTCGTTTCTGCACCTTGGGTCCACTGCGATCTCTGACGATGGACTCTCTTCGTTGTCACATCTGAAGAACCTGAAGGATCTGAAGCTAACCCGCACAGCCGTTACGGATGATGGAGCCGCTAAACTTCAACAGCTTCTCCCAGACACCGATATTCAACTTCTTTATCTCAAAGGCCAATAGCCTATTGGTGTTGTAAGCTGCCCTCGAAGTCTCCAGCCAAAGACCTTTTACAGTTATCAACAACACTGTTGATAACTGTCGGATCATACGATGACTCGGTGCTGCTTGGCACCCCCATTTTGTTCACAGCCGCACTGCTCTTTCCCTTTGTGTTGTTAACCGCGGGCTGTTTCTTAACAGCATTCCATCAGGCTTTGCGCCTCTTTCCAACCGTTTACCCACTTGGTGCGAACTGCCGTAATTCGTTACTGCATAAGGTTTTACATCAAAGGGCGGATGACTTATCAACAAATCACCCGCCCTTTATTAAGACGTTTACTCTTCTTATTTTTGTTTTTAAATTACTTTGCTTCGACTTCCCAACCAGACCGATACTGCTTTGAAGTGAGCTCATTTGCTTGATCGCTGTTGGTCACTTTGCACTCTTCACCATTCCACTGGATCTGAGTTTGACTGCGGTAGGCGATGTTACCTAGCAGAACAGTTTCTGACAGTGGCCCACTGTAATCAAAGTTGCACGTCGTGGGTGACCCGGTTTTGCAGGCTTGAATCCATTCAGCATGGTGGCCGATAGAATCTGGGATCGTTTGTGCGGGTGGTTCGAAGTCAACAAACTTGTCTTTTGGGAACAAGCGATAGCGGCTGTAATCGGCGAACATGCTTCCCTTTGATCCGACGAACATGACTCCGTTCGCGGGGACTTTTTGTCCAGCGACTGTTTTGGGGATTTTGTTGCCGTCCGACCAAGTGAGTGAACAAGCTTTGCGTCCGTTCAGCTCAGGGAATTGGTACTCAACGACAAGACCAACGGGCGCCATGTCGGGATCAGGTTCAGCGCCAGTGGCTTTGACACTTGTGGGATACTTCAGGTTCAAAGCCCAAAAAGGCAGATCCATGTAGTGGCAGCCCATGTCGCCAAGAGTACCTTGACCGAAGTCCCACCACCGACGCCACTGGCCCGGATGGTATCGTCCAGGAACGTAAGGACGCTCGGCGGCGGCTCCGAGCCACAGATCCCAGTTGAAGTGCTTAGGCGGCGTCTCAGCCTTGTTCTTCAGCTCGGTGATACCCCAGCCTTTGCCAACCCAAACGTGAACTTCGTTGATGTCGCCTAATGCTCCCGATTGAACAATTTCGGAAACTCGTCGATAGTTCGCACCGGCGTGAATCTGGGTGCCCAACTGAGTCGCCACACCCGCTTTTCGAGCAGCGTCAGTGATGATTCGAGCCTCTTGAACCGTGTGCGTGAGAGGTTTCTCACAGTAAACATGTTTACCAGCGTTGATCGCTCGAATGGTGGCGGGAGCGTGGTGATGGTCCGTGGTAGCGACTACGACAGCGTCGATGTTTTCAGCTTCGGAATCGATCATCTCGCGGTAGTCAGCGTACGCTCCGGGAACGTTTCCTGTCGCTTCTTTGCGAGTCTTGATGGCTCTGTCCAAGTACACGGAATCGACATCGCAGAAGGCGACTAGGTTTTCGCCTTTCACACCATCGATGTTCACAGCGGCCCGATTTGCGGTACCAATGCAAGCGATGTTTAGCTTTTCCAGGGGATTGCGGCTGGCAGCAGCGGGTGAGCCGTTGGCGAACAGGCCAGCAGATAGACCGGCAGCAGATGAAGCCTTAAGAAAAGATCGGCGAGAGAAGGTCGTCATACAAAGGGACTCCGGAGGCAAAGGCGGGTGAAAAGGATCGGTCACAGCAGTGGGGAAGAATAAGGGAATCACCGAGCGGAAGAAAGGAAAACCGACAGTGCGGGCCGGATGAAACACCAGTGGACGCTTGGTATGGTTCAAAGATGACAAACAGTTACGACACAATTATCGTCGGGCAAGGACTGGCGGGCACGACACTCGCTTGGAAGTTGATCGAAGCGGGTCAGCGAGTTTTAGTAGTGGACGCCGAAAACGGTCATGGATCATCGCGAGTTGCCGCTGGGCTGATGACCCCAGTCACGGGCAAACGCATGGTGTGTTCGCCAAGTTTCGAAAGCGACTGGAACGCTGCTGTCCGCTTTTATGGGCAGGTCGAAGATCGACTCGGAGTTCCCCTGCTGTCGCAAAGTCCGATCATCAGAGTCTTTGACAAAGAAAGCGATCGACAAGGGTACTTACAACGGAGCGATGACTCCGGCTTCGTGAAGTCGAAGCCGTGGGAAGGTCAGTTAGAAACAGGCGGGAAGTCGCTGCTCGGAGTAGAAATCGGCCCCGCCGGACGACTGAACGTGCAGCAGTATCTACGGTCTAGTCGAGAGTACTTCCAGGAAATAGGCGGATACAAGACCGCGACTTTAGGCTTTGATGGAGATATCAGGATGGCAGACAACAGCTACGAGCTGTTGAGCCTAGGGGCAGAAGCGTCAAGAATGGTGTTGTGTCAGGGAGCCGTATTAAACGAACGGTTTCCCAAGGTGCCAAACAATCCCGTGAAGGGTGAAATATGGAAGGTGAGGTTGAAAGAAGCGAAAATCCAGAAGGTAGTCCACCGGAGTATTTGGATTGCCCCTGACAATTTCAGCAACATCGCCCCAGAATCGCACGTCGATGGCAAAGCTGAAAATACTGTTGAAGCAGCTGGAAAACGCTACACGGTAGGAGCGACCTACGAATGGAGAGACTTCGAACTGTCGCCGTCAGCGAAAGGAGCGGCAGAGCTAGAAAGAAGATTGGCATACCTCGTGAAAGAATGCCCAGAGGTACAGCAAACCTTGGTAGGGATAAGGCCAACGATGAAAGATCGGGAAGCCGTACTGGGAGAACATCAGGATTTCCGAGGGCTGTGGGTATTCAACGGACTGGGTTCAAAAGGAACATTGAAGTCTCCGAGACTCGCTGATGATCTGTTGAAATCGATGTGTGGGGGGCACGACATCACAAAGGCAGAAAGCTACACACGGCTGCTGCCAACGGGATCGACGACTCATATGCCGTTAACGAAGTTGGCTCAACAAAAGATATCAGAGATTCTAAAAGCTGGAGACTTCGCCGTGGATGCCACGGTAGGCCGAGGTTTCGACACGACTTTTTTAAGCCGAAAAGTGGGGCAAACAGGGAGAGTCCTAGGATTTGACGTTCAGGAAGAGGCTTTGCAGGCGACAGCAAGAAGGTTGGCAGCCATCGGAGCAGACAACGTGAAGCTGGTGCAACAAGGTCATGAAACAGCGTCAGAAGTTTTGGTGGGAGAGTCAGTCCAAGCGGCGATGTTCAACTTAGGATTTTTACCGAAGTCTGATCGAGCAGTGAAGACTTCTCAGACAACGACGATGACCGCCATCGAATCAATTTACCAGCAGATGGTCGTCGGAGGTCGAATGACGTTGCTGTGCTATCGAGGCCACGAAGGAGGGCCGGAAGAGTTCGCAGCAATAGGCGTATGGTTGAAGCAGCGGGCAGACATCATCGTGGAACGGATCGAGAGTAAAGTGACTAAGCCGACATCACCGGTGCTGTACGTGGTGACACGAAAGTTATAGTAATCAGCCAGAACATAAGGATGAAACGATGAAGAGGGGCGAACAAGATAATCAGGTGTTAGTCGTAAGCCGTCGGAAGAAGGTGGCCCTTCAATTCGTCGTGGCGATGGTCGTGACATTGATGGTGCAAGCCGCAGAATCTTTAGCCGCTGAATCTTCACCGAATGTGATCGTGATTTTGACCGACGATCAAGGCTGGGGAGACCTCTCTTTCCACGGCAACGACAATCTAGCCACGCCTCATATCGACAAGTTGGCGAAGACGGGAGTCAGCTTCGATCGCTTCTACGTCTGTCCGGTATGTAGTCCAACAAGAGCCGAATTTTTGACGGGACGGTACCACGGGCGCTGCGGAGTCTACAGCACTTCTGCCGGTGGAGAACGGCTAAATTTGGGCGAACGGACGATCGCTGAACACTTTAAAGACAACGGATATCGTACCGGATGCTACGGCAAATGGCATAACGGAACTCAGTTCCCCTATCACCCGATGGCTCGCGGTTTTGATGAATACTACGGCTTCTGCTCTGGTCACTGGGGACATTATTATAGTCCGTTAATCGACAAGAACGGAACGATCAGTCGAGGAAACGGATTCTTACCGGATGACCTAACAGATCAAGTGGTGAGCGAAATATTAGAGTCCAACGAAAAGCCTTTTTTCATCTACTTAGCCTTCAATACACCTCACTCACCGATGCAAGTTCCGGATCGGTGGTGGAAGAAGTTTGAAGATAAGAAACTGGGTCTGGTGGGAAGGAAGACAGGTAAGGAAAGTCGACAGCACACGCGAGCAGCATTGGCGATGTGCGAGAACGTCGATTGGAATGTCGGGCGGATCGTAGAAGCTTTGGAGAAGTCTAATCAACGGGACAACACGCTGATCGCCTATTTCAGTGACAATGGTCCTAATGGAGATCGTTGGAACGGTGGAATGAAAGGACGGAAGGGTTCGACAGATGAAGGAGGCGTTCGTTCTCCCTTGTTTTTGAATTGGCCAAATCATTTCGAGGTCGGCCGACAGGTTGGAAGTAACGCGGCTGCCATCGATCTGTTTCCCACTTTGGCGTCGCTAAGCGGTGTGCCAGTGAAGAGTGGTCATCCGTTTGATGGAGAAGATTTGTCAGCGAAGATTCTCGGTGATGCCGATCAACAACCGGACGAACGAGTGATTATATCGCAGTGGAAGAACAAAATTTCAGCGAAAAGCGGCGTCTATCGGATGGATCAGCGAGGTGATGTCTACGACCTATCCATCGATCCAGAGCAACGAAAGTCTGTGAAGCCGCCGGGTGAAGTGCAACGGCGAATGACGGCAGCGTTGAAGAAGTATGAATCAGAAGTATCGTCGAGCTACGGGCAAGATGACCGGCCGTTTCTGATCGGGCATCCAGATCATGCGATGACTCAAATGCCCATCCGCGACGCGAGTCTGATAGGAGGCCTGAAACGTTCCAATAAGTTTCCGAATAGCAGCTATGCCACCCAATGGAGTTCATCGGAAGACCAGATTCAATGGGACGTAGAGGTGGCTGAAGGCGGGTTGTTCGAGGTCACGATTTACTACACGGTTCGGCCAGAAGACGTGGGTTCAGCAGTGAGGCTGACGTTTGGCGAAGAGGTGCTTTCAGCAGTGGTGGCAGCTGGTAGGGTTCCAGACGAAGTCGGTCGTGTCGAAGATCGGTATCCGAGGGTAGAATCTTATGAACAGAGCTGGGGTCAACAATCTTTAGGGTCGATCTACCTAACTCAGGAAGCGGGTCGGCTGATTTTGACGGCTCCGCAGATAGCCGGTGAAGAAGTGATGGACCTTCGTTTGATGACGTTAACTCGGCAAATCGAAGATCAGAAGAACGAGTCAGTGAATCGAGGTCAGTAGCGATGTGGAAAAGGTATTTGAGCGACCACAGGGTGGGCGGGCGAGCAACGGAAACAAAGGCGGCAGGAACGGGTCGATCTGAATTCCATAAGGATTACGATCGGATCATTTTCAGCAGCGCTTTTCGGCGTTTGAGCGACAAGACACAGGTGGTCCCTCTGCCACGTTCGGACTACACCCGCCAGCGTTTAACTCACAGCCTAGAAGTGTCATGCGTCGGTCGTTCATTGGCGACGTTGGTGTACGAGCTGGTCGATGAAGATGCTCGAGAAGTCGTCGCACAAGGTGACTTCGAAGCAATCGTAGCGGCCGCGTGTTTGGCTCATGACATCGGCAATCCCCCATTCGGGCACTTCGGAGAGAAGGCGATCCAAGATTGGGCCGTGGCTTTACAAGACGAAGGTCGTCTTGAAGGACTGACACCGGCAGAAGCAGCAGATTTAGTTCAGTTCGAAGGCAACGCACAAAGTTTTCGGGTGTTGACTCGGCTGCAAATGGGGATTCGTCGAGGTGGCATGAGACTTACAGGAGCGACTTTGGGCGCACTGATGAAATATCCGTGTAGCAGCGCCGAAACCAGTAAGCAGGGATACAAGAAGCACGGTTATTATCAAGATGACGAAGAACTGTTTCGAGAAGCCTGTGAAGTGACGGGCATGAAGCGGACATCAACCGGCGAGGTTGTCAGGCACCCCTTGGCTTACCTGTCGGAAGCAGCGGACGATATTTGTTATGCAATCATAGATTTGGAAGATGGGTGTCGAGCCGGCTTGGTGAAAGAAGAATCAGCTCTATCAACATTTGAGGCCTTAGCGAAAGACTGTACGGGCAGTTCGTCGATGCCTTTGGCGGATCGGCTTTCGATGGGAAGAGCAATCGCAATCAACAAGCTGGTCACGCAAAGCGCGGAAGTGTTTAGCGAACACAGAAGTCAGATCCTAGAAGGAACCTTCCAAGGAAGTTTGGTAGGCCACAGCGGCTCGTCAGACGCGTACCAGATGGCTAAAGAAGTGGCGATCAAGGAATATTTTAACAGCGAGATCGTGTTGGCGATGGAAGCGACGGGGTATCGCGCAATCCAAGGATTGCTGCAGTTGTTAAGCCACGCTTTGACGGTAAAACAGCAGTCTTCCTTCGATCGCCATGTGCTAAAACTGCTGAAGGTTGATCGGAACGATGAAGCGACTTTGTACAACAAGCTACTCACGACAACGGACAGCATCAGTAGTCTGACAGATCGTCATACGATCCAACTTTATCGCACGTTGACAGGTCATGCTCTCCCCGGATAGCAGCCGAACGTGCCAGCGCAGTCGTCTCAGTGCTGCCGTGCCAGTCCTGTCGCGTCAGCTTTCACGGCGAAGTGATCCGTTCTCTTGATCGCCCAAGACTCGCCAGCTCACAGTTCGAACCATGTTTGAGCAGCGTATTAGTTTAGAATGATGGAATTTGTCAGAGCATCACCGAAGCGTTCGAAGTCCTTGAATTGCCAGACAACGTTTTTGTTTCGATCGACGATGATCAGCTGGGGATTGTCAGGGCCGGCGTGGCAGTTGTTGATAAGAATCTGGCCCTTTGGAAGGAACTGCACAGAAGTGACCCAAGCCAATTGAATGCCGGGTAGATCATTTTGATGAATGCTCCAAACAACCTGACCAGCGGGGGTGACCTCAAGCACGCTGTGGCCGTTGCCCGTGCCAATCAACGTGTTTCCGTTGTTGAGTCGCAAAGCACTAAAGCACTGGTTTCCGAATGCATAGACTCCATGTCCGTTGGCTCGTTTTCGCCCAAACAAGGGAACTTCGTATTCCCAGACGACCTTTCCGGTCGGACTGTATTCTCGCACAACTCCATCGCCCTCATGGCATGCCAGATAATGTCCATTGTCCAGTTTACGAACTAACCGAGTGTCTCGATGAGGATGAGGAGCGGTGACCTTCAGAGGAATTTTCTTGACGATGTCACCGGCAGCGGACACCTCAAGAATTCTGGCTGATCCCGATTCAACAATCATCGTGCTTCCATCGGACAACCGCTGAAAGGCATGAATTTCAATCCTCCGGTCCTCGTTGGCGGGGTCGTCCTTCGAATCGTACTCCCAGATCGTTTGATCAGTCTTTGGGTTCACTTCCAGTACATGAGTCCACGTGTCTTGGAACAAGACATTCCCATTCGGCAACACATGCAGATCGTGTAAAGGGCCGATCTTTCGCTGCCATTCAGTGGTACCGTCAGCAGCGATGATCGCGAGGGTTTTCCGAGATGAATCGGCGGCGATAAAGCGACGATCAGCCGCTGGATCAGCAAAAACACTGGCAGAAGCCAAAGTGATGAACAGCACGAGAGCAAGACGAGACATCGGCAGAGGCTCCGGAAAAACAGACCAGATCCATCGTGTTTCAAGGAAACAAGGGGTGGTCAGATAGTTTGTAAATATGATTAAGAAAGTATCATCACACGCCGGCTGATGTGCAAGCCACCGGCAGAGTTCAAAGGAAGATCGAGGGGCGGTGACCGACAGAAGCTATGATTTCTGACGAAACAAGGGCATACTTGCATGTGGTCAAGACTACTGATTGCTTGTTCAGTGCGGAGCAAACAGAAGCGTAAGACGTCGTCGGAAAAATGAGGACAGTATGGGGATGAAAGCCGTATTCCCCTTCCCATCTCACGTTTGTTTTTAGGAGACAGTATTGATGTCAACAACCATGAGCGAAAGCAGTGACGTTCAAGGGCTCGGGGCGATGCAGAATCAGATTTTGATTGGAGACGAATGGCGGCCCGCTCTCAGCGGTAAGACTTTCAAAACCTTTAACCCAGCCACCGAAGAATTGATCTGCGAAGTGGCTGAAGGTGACAAAGAAGATATCGATCTTGCCGTGCATGCTGCCCGAGCGGCCTTCGAATCGGGTCCATGGTCGAAGATGGATGCTCGAGACCGAGGAAAGCTGATGCTGAAGCTGGCCGATCTGATGGAACAGAATCAGAAAGAACTGGCGACGCTTGAAACGTTAGATAATGGCAAGCCAATCAACGATGCTCGAAACACTGACGTGCCCTTGGCCATCGACTGCATTCGCTACTATGGCGGATGGGCGGACAAAATCACGGGCGATACGATTCCCGTTCGAGGCGACCATTTTTGTTATACGCGTCGAGAGCCGATCGGAGTTTGCGGTCAGATTATCCCGTGGAACTTTCCCATTTTGATGGTGGCTTGGAAGTGGGGCCCTGCTCTGGCAACCGGCAACACCATCGTGATGAAGCCCGCCGAGCAAACTCCACTGACGTGTTTGCGATTGGGTGAACTGGCTTTGGAAGCAGGTTTTCCTCCAGGAGTGATCAACATCGTTCCCGGTTTTGGACCAACAGCCGGTGGTGCGATCGTAGATCACCCGATGGTGGACAAAGTGGCGTTTACAGGAAGCACCGAAGTCGGGCAGTTGATCATGCAAAATGCCGCAAAAACTCTGAAGCGAATTACTCTAGAGCTCGGCGGCAAATCGCCAAACATCATTTTCGCCGACGCCAACTTAGACGCGGCGATTGCCGGGGCGGAATTCGGTTTGTTCTTTAACCAAGGTCAGTGTTGCTGTGCGGGTAGCCGAGTTTTCGTGGAAGATGCGATCCATGACGAGTTCGTAGAACGCGTGGTTTCGCGAGCCAAACAGCGGGTGCTTGGTAATCCGTTTGATCACGAAACGACTCAAGGGCCGCAGGTCGACGAAGACCAGTTTAATACGATTCTGAAATACATCGAATCTGGCCATCAAGAAGGAGCCACTTGCGCGACAGGCGGTCAGCGTCGAGGTGGTCGAGGCTTCTTTATTGAACCCACAATTTTCACGGAAGTGAAGGACGACATGAAGATTGCTCGAGAAGAAATCTTCGGTCCCGTGATGAGCATTTTAAAGTTCAGCGACATCGAAGAAGTGATCAAGCGAGCCAATGACACGAACTACGGTTTGGCGGCGGCCGTTTGGACGACCGATGGATCAAAAGCTCATCAGGTCGCCCACGCACTACGAGCAGGAACCGTGTGGGTTAATTGCTACGACGCCTTTGACGCTGCCGCTCCTTTTGGCGGTTACAAATCCAGCGGGATGGGCAGAGAACTTGGCGAAGCCGGTCTGGCCAACTACACCGAATTAAAAACGGTAACGATGGCGCTAGGGTAGGAAGTGAGAGGCGAGAGACTATCGTCTTTCGTCTTGGTCTTTTGAACAGTAGCCACGTCGGGTTCCAGAAAAACATGGCGACCGGTGAAGCCCCAACGTAGTCGGCCTCGGTGAGGCCGACTGTTGAAAAAAGGACGTCAAGTAGAGTGAGCAGCTCCTTCTGAGTTTTGTCAACAGACGGGTGGCGGAAGCACAAAGGCTCTACAGAGCAGATTGCAATTTTTGAATGACGTCAGTCATGGACTGAGGTCGTAGCCGCAGCTGACGACTTAGCATCGAAGAGCAAAGGTGATCTAGCTGGAGTGGGATGTCCGGGCAAAGCGAACGAGGAGACGGCACGACGTGGTCTGACAGGATTAGCGGAACTAACTTGGATACCGGTCCAGTCCCGAATGGGGGTTGGCCCGTGAGCAGTTCAAACAAACAAGCGCCTAGTCCATAGACATCGGTGGCCGGTGATAGATTCGCATCGGCAGAATCCAATTGTTCCGGAGCCATCCAAGGCAGCGATCCCCTTAATCCGACGTCCAAAAGCAAGCCAAGATTCATTTGGCGAGCATATCCGAAGTCGCAGACGATTGTCTGATCGGCATCGGAAAGCAACAGATTTGCGGGCTTAAGATCACAGTGCAAGAGGCCAATGTCGTGACAAGCCTGAACAGCTTCCGCGGCCTCAAGACAATGATGAACGGCTAGCCTCCACGGCATTGGCAACGGCTGTCGAGAGAGATCAGCTTTACAAAGTTCAGTCACTAAAAACACGTGACCGGCTTTCGTTGTTCCAGTGCCAAAAATCTTAAGTATGCCAGGGTGCTGAATGTTTGCAGTGAGTTCGAGTTCCTTCAAAAACCGAGACACTGCGAAATCATTTTGTTGAAGGGGTCGCCGCAAAAACTTGACCGCCACAGCTTGGTTGTTCTGTCGATCTAAGGCTTCATACACCTTGCTGGTGCCGCCGAATCCGACAAGTTTCAGTAACTGAACAGACCCCGGAGAATAGGCATTCAATCGAGATGGTAAGTCGCAAGACGCTGTCTGATCAGACTCGACAGAGATTCCAGCGATGATGGTCTCCCAATCTGCCCCACTGAAGTCACCGTCGAAAGTTTCGTGTTGAGTCAGGTCCTTCAACACTCTCTGGACGGTTTTTGTGGAACACTGGACCTTGTTTGCGATGTAATCGATAGACTCACCGTTCAACCGATTTTCAACAATCATACGATCTCGTCGGGACAAGGTAGTGAGCAGAGAACGCAGTTCATCCGCTAGCACAGTCGTAAATAGGAAGTGTTGTTGATTGAAGTTTCCCGTCGCCAAAGAATGAGGACCGTCCGAGACTTCGCAGCGAAGATCTCGCTTTGCAGCAAAGTGGCGTTCTTTTGCTCGAGCCAGCTTCCGCATGGCGATGGTCACTAACAGCCCCCACAAATCAGAAGATTTCTCGACTTGGAAATGACTTTCTTCAAGCCCAACGAAGAAGCTGCGGTAGGCGGACAGCACCACGTCTTCGGCATCAATACGTTGCTGAAGCTGAGTGACGATTCTGCCACGAATTACTCGGCACAGTCGTTCAAAACATCGCTCGAACAGGGCTTTGGCGGCTGATTGGTCACCATCTCCCGCATCAGTGAGCAGTTGTGAAATCGAAGACGGTGGCATGACCTTTTGGTGTGACAGGAAAATGAGCAGAAACTTGTCTGATGTCTCAGCGTGAATCTCATCAACCCTATGAAGCTCGGCAATTTCGTTGAGCAAACATGACTGACTAGAGAAAGAACGACATCATGACCTACGTTGTGACTGAACCCTGCAAGAACTGCAAGGACACCGCTTGTGTGGAAGTTTGCCCAGTAGAATCTTTTCGAGACGCTGGACAGATGTTGGTAATCGATCCAGACACGTGTGTCGACTGCGATGCCTGCGTATCGGAATGCCCGGTGGACGCTATTTTTTTCGAAGTGGACGTGCCAGTGCAATGGAAGCACTACATCGGGATCAACGAAGAACGAGCGGCCGTCTCCCCAGTGATCGCGGAAAGGCGAGAACAAAAATAGAGCGTCAGACAGTGTCGGAAAGCTTGATCGCCGTTTAGCTTTTTTAGGGCGCGACGAAGTAGGCAACACTGTAGCGGGATCATTCACCACCTCGCACAGCCTTGGTAGGAATGAGATCCCGTAAGATTCGCCAATGTTTCAAGGGTCTAGGTGGCCATCAAAGTTGTCGCCAACCGAGTCCACGCAGCAACAGCGACTTCCCAGACGCATGGTGCAGAAGAGACGCATGGTGCAGAACAACCATCGAACTCGAGACGTATTTGGCGACCGGTGAAGCCCCAAAGCAGTCGGCCTTGGTGAGGCCGACTGCCATTGTTCACACTATACGGCATCGACGGCCGCGTTGAGTGTCGCACTCGGACGCATAGCGGATTCTGTTTTGGCTTCGTCTGGCTGGTAGTAGCCTCCGATGTCCATGGCCTTACCCTGCACGCTGGTGAGTTCTTCTACGATCTTCGCTTCGTTACTGCTGAGTGCTTCCGCGAGACCAGCGAATTCAGACTTCAGTTCGGCGTTGTCAGAAGCAGCCAAGGCTTCTGCCCAGTAGCGAGCCAAATAGTAGTGGCTGCCTCGGTTGTCGATTTCATTGACCTTGCGACTAGGCCCTTTGTTTTCAGAAAGGTATTTGCCGTTGGCAATATCTAATGCCGCTGCAACAGACTTCAGTTTGTCGTTGCCGGTTTTTGCTGCCAAGTCTTCGAGGCTGACGGCTAGGGCTAAGAATTCTCCCAAGCTATCCCAGCGAAGATGATTTTCGCCCATGAATTGATCGACGTGTTTTGGAGCCGACCCGCCAGCTCCGGTTTCAAACAAGCCTCCACCGGCCAGCAAAGGAACAATCGAAAGCATTTTCGCACTGGTGCCCAGTTCGAGAATAGGGAACAGGTCGGTGAGGTAATCTCGAAGAACGTTGCCCGTCACACTGATGCTATCCAAGCCTTCTTTGCAACGTTGGCAGGCCAACTTGCACGCTTCGATCGGAGCCATGATTTGAATGTCCAAACCCGAAGTGTCGTGATTTGGCAGGTACTGATAGACCTTCTTGATCAGGTTGGCATCGTGAGCACGCTGTTCGTTCAGCCAGAAGACAGTGGTGACTCCGGTAGCTTTGGCTCGGTTGACGGCAAGTTTGACCCAATCGCGAATCGGAGCATCCTTGGTCTGACACATTCTCCAGATGTCGCCCGGCTGGACGGCATGTTCCATCAGGACTTCGCCAGCACTGTTGACCACTTGAACCTGACCAGCCGAAGAAATTTCAAACGTCTTATCATGTGAACCATATTCTTCGGCCTTTTGAGCCATCAGGCCAACGTTGCTGACGTTGCCCATGGTCGTGACGTCGAATGCTCCGTTTTCTTTGCAGAAATCGATGGTCGCCTGATAGATGCCCGCATAACAACGATCGGGAATGATGGCTTTGGTGTCATGAAGTTCGCCATCGGGTCCCCACATCTTTCCTGATGTGCGAATGGCGGCTGGCATGGAAGCATCGATGATCACGTCGCTGGGAACATGCAGGTTGGTGATGCCTTTGTCGGAATTGACCATGGCGAGGTCTGGCTGAGCCGCGTAGACGGCATCAAGATCAGAGAGAATTTCAGACTTTTTGTCGGCAGGTAAAGCTTCGATCTTGGCATACAGATCTCCGATGCCATTGTTTTCGTCGACACCGAGCTGATCCAACGTGGCTGCATGTTTGTTGAAGACATCAGCGAAGTAAACTTTGACAGCATGGCCGAAGATAATCGGATCGGACACCTTCATCATGGTGGCCTTCATGTGCAAAGACAACAGCACGCCCTGCTCTTTGGCGTCGCCAATTTCCTTCTTCAAGAACGTCTGCAAAGCAGATGCGCTCATGCATGAAGAATCAATGACTTCGCCCTGTTGCAGCGGCAGATTCTCTTTCAGAACGGTCGTCTTGCCGTCGGCGCCAACCAACTGAATTTTGACCTGATCAGCAGCCGGCATGATGACCGACTGTTCGCTGCCAAAGAAATCGTCATCCTTCATACTGGCAACATGAGACTTAGAATCTCGGCTCCAGTCGCCCATGGAATGAGGATTTTGTTTGGCAAAATCCTTGACGGGTTTGGCCACTCGACGATCACTGTTGCCTTCTCGAAGAACGGGATTCACAGCACTGCCAAGGACCTTGGCATAACGAGCTCGGATGTCCTTTTCTTCGTCAGTCGAAGGCTCTTCAGGGAAGTTGGGAATCGCGTAGCCGTGGTCTTGAAGTTCTTTGATGCATTCGGCCAACTGCGGAATACTGGCACTGATGTTCGGCAGTTTGATGATGTTGGCATCGGGAGTCTTCGCGAGATCCCCGAGTTGCGACAGAACGTCTTCGTACTGTTGATCGGCGGGAAGTTTGTCAGCAAAGTTCGCCAAGATGCGAGCCGCCAATGAGATGTCTCCCACTTCCACGTTGACTCCGGACGACTTCGTGAAGGCTCGAATGATGGGCAGCAGCGAACGAGTCGCCAAGGCAGGAGCTTCGTCAGTGAGCGTATAAACGATGGTGGAGTTCTGAGACATGCGACTTCGCTGGGGAAAAGACGGGTGAACCGGAAAAAGACAGGGCGGAAGGATACTCGAACAGGCCCAACGACTCACCCCAGCATTCCGGAAAGCAGCCGATGAGCGGCGATTTTCTCAGTGCAAGCCGCCGAATATGGCCTTTCGTGCCTTCAAAGCAGTCGTCATTGTCCCGGCAACGCTGTTTGACAGGTGGGTACTCGGAAATTGGTGAGTCCTTCGATAGCCAGTGATCGGTCGGAAAAAACGCTTCAGATTCCACGTTCGAGCTAGCAGAAATCCATGCGAAGGCGTTGCTCGGCGTGGATTTCACTGGGACAGTGACGACCTTTTTTTGCTATCCCAGTGGCAGTTTCTTCCAGTTTTCAGGAGCCGTTCGGCCGAATTCTCGGTCGATGTATTCGGGTTTCAGAGTGAGGGCGAGGTCACCGGCGACACTGATTCGTCTTTGATCCGTGAGATTGGCTTCGACAGAATGAAGCTGGTGGCCGGGAAAGAGCAGAAGATCGCCCTCCTTTGGAACGATCGACCAAGTATCTCGATTCCATTGGTTGAAGGTGGTGACCGCCGATTTGTGGTCGTTCTGCCAGTCATAATGGAAGGCTGAACCAAAAGGTTCGGTCGGCGGTGTGCGACCAGAATGAAACGTGATTGCCGGGCAGTCTTCTGGAACGTCCACGTAGTACACCCACGAAACATCGCTGCAGGAATGGTTGTGGGGCAGCAACGAAGTGGCTGCAGCGTCATCGGCTGATTCATTCAGTGGATTGCAGATTACGAACCAGCTTTTCAGGCACTGCAGATCGAACATTTCAGGCCGCATGCCTAACACCTTCAAATAGTCGGTCACTTGAAGGGCCAAGGCGGCAAAGAATGCGCTGAGGCTGTCATCGAGATGCAATAAACTTTGACCGTGGTATTCTCCGGCGAAGTGTTTGCCCCCCTGCTCCGCCGACGTAGAAAAGCTATGATCAGGAAGTGATTTTAGGAGCTCAGCCTTCCAAACCTTCAGGTCGGATAGGTTGACCTGATAGACCAATGTAGGAAACAGGGCGTGCAAGGTGGCAGCGGAACCGGGTAGCTGACAGGGGTTTCGGTGTTCGTTGTGGGGTGATCCGAAAGACATCGTATGTTCGATAGAAAGGGTTGAGACAGAATCGTGTGGGAACAGGCATTCAAGCGAATCATGAGCTCAGAAGCGAGAGGCTTTCTGCCATCGGCTGCTCGAGTGGTATTGCACGGAATGTCGTTTGGCTATGGCGCGGTGATGAGTTTCAGAAATACGGCGTACGATTTTGGGCTGAAGAAAGTGATAACCGTTGACGTGCCAGTGATCGCCATCGGCAACCTGACGACAGGCGGTACGGGAAAGACTCCAATAGTCGCGGCTGTCGTGAAGATGCTGCAACAAGCAGGTCACCGACCGGGAATCGTCAGTCGAGGATATCGAGCTGACGCTTCCGGTCAGAACGACGAAAAGAGGGTGCTGGAAATGCAGTGCCCAGAAGTTCCTCATGAACAAAACGCTGATCGAATCGTCGCCTCAAATCAGTTGATCGGCGACGAACAAGTGACGGCCATCGTTTTGGATGACGCGTTTCAACATCGTCGCATTCACCGAAATTTCAACGTTGTGCTGATTGACGCTACGAATCCATTTGGATTCGGATATCCGTTGCCACGAGGTTTGCTGCGAGAATCTAAAGAAGGCTTGAAGCGAGCTGATTTTGTGTTGGTGACTCGCAGCGATTCCGTCCCCAGATCAAAGCTGCAACATATTCGAAAAGTGTGTGTACAGCATGATCCACAATTGGTCGGTCGAATTGCAGAGGTATGTTTTCAACCAACCACAATGATTCGAAGTACGGGTGAACGTCGGGCGAAACAAGAACTGGCCGGGCAACCCGTAGTTGTGATGACGGGCATCGGTAATCCAGAAGCTTTTGTGATGACGTGTGAAGGGTTGAATTTGAAAATCGTCGACAAGGCTTTCTTCCCAGATCACCATCACTTTACGGCAGCCGAAGTCGCAGAAGTATGCGAACGGGCTAACCATTTGGGTGCCGCTGTGGTGACAACAGTGAAGGACTTGGTGAAGATCGCCGATCCGCCAGAGCAACTTTTTGCCGTGGATATTCAGGCCGTTTTTTCAGACGCCGACCAGCAAGCAGCATTCGAAGCGGGTTTGCGAGAATCTCTACCGTCTCGTCAGAATCTTTCGTAGTCGGGCTCTTTAAACCGATACCGGGCAATCGGCTTAAAGACTCAGACCGACAGGATCAGCGGTTCACTGTTTCGATGATCGAACAGAGGATGTCGACACCCCAGATTGTTCCGAGGGGCCATTCGATTGATTGGAACAACCGAAGCGGCGGCTGGGTATTCATCAGCCACTTCGCACGGAATCGTTGCACGGAATCTCGGCACGGAATCCTAGCGTCGTCGAGGGCAGTTCGAAGCCAACGCGCTCGGACAATGGCCACACCTTCTTCCATCCGATTAAGAGGAAATGGGATCATCTGGGGATGACATTTGCTTCAGTGGTGCAATGAAATTTCGTCGTCCCCAAAAGAGATCCCGGTGTCACTTCGTTCTGAAGAAAGATTCCCTTCCAAATCATTCTGACGAAACCATTCGCAGTGCCTACAATGCTGTGAGCATCAGTCTATTCGCGGCGATCGTCGCCAGTTTAGGCATCAAATTTAATGACTTTTCGCAACACAAAAACACCATGAACGCTGCTACGAATCTTGCTGAACTGAAAGCTTCCGGTTGGACATCGAAGTCGGTGAAGGAAGAAATTCGATCGAATTTTGAAACGGCTTTGGCCCAAGGCCTACAGCTTTTCCCCGGAATTCATGGCTACGAAAATACGGTCATTCCAGAAATCAGTCTGGCCATGCTGGCGGGCCATGACCTGCTGTTTCTAGGAGAAAAAGGCCAAGGGAAAAGCCGCATCATGAGACAGATGGTGCAGTTCTTGGATGAAGAAATCCCCTATCTGGACCTGCCGGGCTGTGCGGTGCACGAAGATCCATTGAATCCCATTACATCTGTCGCGAAGGAATTCTTGACGGCCAACTCTGATGAAAACACGCCCATCAAATGGTGGAACCGAAGCGAACGCTATGCAGAACGCTTGGCTCCGGGAACAAAGTTTGCCGACATTGTCGGAGAAATCGATCCCGCGAAATTAGCCGCGGGTTCCAGCATGTCGGCAGAAGACGCTTTGCACTTCGGTTTAATTCCTCGAATGCATCGAGCCATCTTTGCGATGAATGAACTTCCTGAATTGGACGAACTGGTGCAGGTCGGACTATTCAACATTCTGGAAGAACGAGACGTCCAGATTCGTGGCTTTCCAATTCAGTTCGACATCGACGTCATGATCTTGTTCAGTGCAAATCCAGCGACCTACAATCGCAGCGGAAAAGTGATTCCTCAGCTGAAGGACCGCATCGGCAGCATCATTCATACTCACTACCCAGAAGAACGAGATTTGGGCATTCAGATTATGGAGCAGGAATGCGACATCCCGTTGGATGGCAACTTCCCAGTCACTGTTCCATTCTTTATGAAACAGATCGTTGAAGAAATAAGCCGCTGTGCTCGTGACAGTCGCTATATCGATCAGGCGTCAGGTGTGAGTGCTCGGTTTAGCATCGCAAACTATCAAACCATGATCGCGAGTGCTCGACGTCGAGCAGCCGTGCTGAATGAAAAGCCAGCAGTGCCTCGAATCAGTGATCTTGGGCACCTGTATTCATCATCGCTGGGCAAGCTGGAAGTTGATTTGATGAGCAGTCATCAAATGAGCGAACGGCAGGTGCTAGATTCGGTCATGGCAGAAGCCATCAAAAACATCTTCGCCGAATACGTGGAACTTCACGGTCTGGAAGAAATCAGTCAGATTTTCGCCAAGGGAGTGAAGATTGAAGTGGGAGACATGTTGCCCAGCGAGCACTATGAAAATTTGTTAAAGCGAGTGCCATCGATTTGGGACAAAGCTTTTGAACTGAATGCATCAGACACTGCCGCCGTACGAGCGTCTTGTGTTGAATTTGTTTTGGCTGGATTGCACGCCACAGATCGTATCAGTCGAGCTCAAAAGCACGGCATCGTGTCATACGAAGTGGATTGATGCGGCAAGAGTGTCTAGAGAATTTGTAGGTCTTCGTAGGCTTCTCAAAATCGTCACCAGCGAGTGTCTGGCGGCCGGACTGATTCCGGACTGATCCCCGACGACATCGAAAGACAGGCATCCATCGTAAAGATCTTTTGTTCGAGCCGGCAGACGGATCAGCAGAAGACCGTCATTCATCGTTTTGCAGTTCCAGCAGCTTAGTAAATTTGGTGCACACGGCGCTGGAAGGTGGCGGTGAGTCGAAAAACGAGATTCGATTCACTAGCGTGCTTTGCTGACCAGCCCAGCCGAATTTCAACACGTTCGGTATGCGACTTACAGTTCACTGATTCATCAGGCCCGCCCATCATGCCTTACTTTCTGAAATCTCGCTCTTTGCAAATCGTCGTTGCCGGGCTAATTCTGAGTACCTTTCAGCCGTGCGGGGCTGAAGAAATTCACAACGCCCAAGGCGAAATGTCGGGAGAAGTGACGGCCACTTCTGTGCTGTTGCAGTCTCGGCTCACAGCTCTGCCTGGGCCGCAATTGGATGAATCTGGTGATTTGCCAGGAGCTGCTGGCGTGGCCCGTTTCGAGTATTCGCTCACACCAGATTTTAACGACGCCCAACCAACCGATTGGCTGACAGCGAAGCCAGAAACCGACTTTATTGTTCGAGCTCAGTTACAAAATTTGCAGCCTTCCACACGCTATTTTTATCGACTGATTTCTGGCCCCGATCAATCGACGTCGACAACTGGTGAAATTCGATCATTCAAAACGTTGCAGACAGCAGATGGTACCAAGCCAGTCAGTTTCATTATGGGAAGCTGCCAAAACTATGCCTTCTTTATGCACGGTAAAAAGAACAAGGGACCCACGAATAGCGAACAGGATCGGAAGCTGGGATATCCATCCTATGCGGCAATGACCGGCTTGAAGCCAGACTTTTTTATCGGCACCGGTGACATTGTTTATTACGACCATTTCAAGTGGGAGACGGCTCGGACTTTGCCAGAACTTCGTCGGAAGTGGCATGAACAATTTCGGTTTCCTCGAATGATCGAATTCCTAGCCAATACGCCAGGCTACTGGTTGAAAGATGACCACGATTTTCGTTTTAACGATGCCGATTTGAACGGTGATAAGTTGCCGACTCCAGAAACCGGAATTGAAATTTTCCGAGAACAAATGCCCATTGTCGCGGCAAGCGATCAGAAGACTCCCACCTATCGAACTCATCGAATTAGCAAACATCTGCAATTGTGGTTTGTGGAAGGTCGAGACTATCGATCAGATAACAAAATGAAGGATGGACCCGATAAAACCATTTGGGGAACAGAACAACGCGACTGGTTAAAAAAGACTTTGCTGAAAAGCGATGCGACTTGGAAGATCATCGTGACTCCCACTCCGATGGTGGGCCCCGATACGAAAAGCAAGACTGACAACCACGCAAACTTGAACGGCTTTCGATATGAAGCCGATCAGTTTTTCGACTGGCTGAAAGCAAATGATCAGACGGATTCCGTGATGACATTCTGTGGGGACCGACACTGGCAATATCACAGCATTCACCCCAGCGGTGTGCATGAATTTTCATGCGGAGCCATCAATGACGAAAATTCCATCATGGGATCGTTTCCAGGCACGAAGAACAGCAGCGATCCAAAGGGTTTGGTGAAGCAGCCATTCCACTACAAAGAAGTGAGTGGTGGATTTTTGCGAGTTCAGTTGGATCAGCAAACTTCAGAAGATGCGTCCCTTGGCGTCCAGCTGTACAACGACGAAGGTGCCTTGTTGTACGACTACAAGGCGACCAAGAATTAAGGATGGCGAATCTGGATCCACTGAAGCGGCAGCAAGCGTATGCAGGCAGGCGTCAGCGTGTGATTGATTCAAGGATCCAGACTTTAAATCTGTCAGCGGAATAGGATCTTTCAAAGGCGAGTACGTCCTCAACACGGATTCCTACAGTGCGGATCTTCGCAGTGCCTTGGCATCCGAGTTGATCTCGACATCGAGTTTGATCATTCGACAAACAAATCTTTGCTTGTGAACAGGGTCGTCTTTGCCGATACTTTGGTTAGAGCTGGCGAGCTCTTTCCCTTCCAGTATTTCCAACCATTCTTCAGTGTTGCCCGTCTCGAAAAAGCAGTCCAGCGACATTAGCTCGGGCGGCAGCATCAGGTTGTTTTATGTTCACTGTCTCGCCCGAACCTAGCGGGTTCTACGCTGCTGTTTTACAGCATTTGGCCGTTCTTTATCCCGATGCAAACGCTGATCTACTCGCGGGGAAAGTGGCCGCAGTTTTCGACGGCTTTGATCGCCGCATTCCAAAACCGTTGAACCAGCTTTGGAATCAAGAAGATGCCGTTCTGATTACCTATGGCGATTCGATCATCGCAGAAGACGAAGCTCCTCTGTCGACTCTGCATAATTTCTTGAGCGACTATGTCGGCGACACCTGTTCGTCTGTTCATATCTTGCCGTTCTGCCCGTTTAGTTCGGACGACGGTTTTGCTGTGATCGACTACAACAAAGTGAATCCAGCTTTGGGAAGTTGGTCAGAAATATCGGATGTCGCTGACCGGTATCGTTTGATGGCCGATGTGGTGATCAACCATGTTTCGTCTGAAAGTCAGTGGTTTGAGAACTATCGTCAAGGAGTCGACCCCGGAGCCACGTATTTTGTTGAGGCCAAAGCTGGAGACGATCTGTCATCGGTCGTTCGGCCTCGAGCTTCACCGCTGCTCCGCCCGACGGAAACTCCGGATGGAGTCAAACATGTTTGGTGTACGTTCAGCCACGATCAGGTCGATCTCGACTTCGCGAATCCTCAGGTGCTGCTGGAATTTTTGAACGTCATTCGCTGCTATCTTGAAAACGGTGTCAGCATTTTCCGGCTGGATGCGATCGGGTTTTTATGGAAGGAACCGGGCACTCCGTGCATCCATTTGCCTCAGACGCACGAGATCGTTCGTTTGATTCGCACGGTGACAGACTTCTTTTCACCCGGCACGATCTTGATCACAGAAACCAACGTGCCGAATCACGAAAATCTGACGTACTTCGGAAACTGCAACGAAGCTCATGTGATCTATAACTTCAGCCTAGCACCGCTGTTGGTTCACGCTTTGCTGACAGGGAAAACGGAATACCTGAAGCAGTGGATGATGAGCATGCCGCCGGCTCCATTTGGTTGCACCTATCTTAACTTCATCGCATCTCATGATGGAATTGGCATGAGACCAGCGGAAGGCCTGCTTTCCGATGAAGAGCAGTTGCAAATGGTGGACACCATTCGATCCTTCGGAGGCCATATTTCGACTCGACGAACGGCCGATGGTGGCGAACGAGTTTACGAATTAAATGTGTCGCTGTTCGACGCGTTGCAAGGTACGACAGCCGGACCAGACAGTTGGCAAATCGAACGCTTCCTGTGTTCTCAAACGGTGATGATGGGGCTGGAAGGAATCCCGGCGTTCTATATTCACAGCTTGTTGGCAACGGCCAACGACCAAGCGTCTGTTGACCGCACCGGGCACAACCGGTCGATCAATCGACATCAATGGGACTGGGACGATCTTCAGGCTCAATTGAATGACGAAGAATCAGCACACAGCACCGTGTTTCGCGAGCTCACTCGTCGCATAGGTATTCGCCGTCGGCAAACGGCTTTTGACCCATTGGCAACTCAATTTACTTTGCAATTGGGCGAGCCTTTCTTTGCCTTTTGGCGTCAGAATCGAGATCGATCGCAGAGCATTTTTTGCATTTATAATATGACGGATCAGGTCCAAGAGTTGCGTTTGGCGGACCTGAATTTGATTGCCTTCGATCAGTGGCAGGACGCATTGTCTGGGGTGAAGTACGACGATCTGACATCAGCGATCGACGTTCAGCCTTACCAGAGTTTGTGGATTATGAACCTAGTCCAATAGTTCCAGCACGCAGTCAGCCGCACGTCGACTCCCGGTGGTGAAAACGAAACATTTGTGTGCGCGGCGGCTGACAGGCAAAACGAGATGTCTATAGAGTCGGCATTCTTTGAAAGTCTGCCGTCCTGCGACGCCCCGTGAAGTTCGAATCAAGGAACAGAGCCGAGCGAGTTCAGTGGATGAGACCGGACATCAGTCTTAGTCGTTGTCCGCTTCAACGGCACCGACAATTTGTTCGAAGATATCGGGGACAGCACTTTGAACTCGAGACCAGTTGTGGATGAAGGGAGCTTCATCGGGGCGATTCAGGAATTCGTCTCCCGCTGCGATGATGACTCGACTGAACAGTTCAACCGTGGCTTCTTCCGAGTGTCGGTCCAGTTTCAGGCCACTCATAATCGCATCGTTGTTGTAGTGGTCGACAACATCCAAGGCCGTTCGGTAGTAGCACGCTTTTAAAGTGCGAAGCAGGCTTGATGTCACGACGATCCCTTCGACGGCCAATTTACGGAACAAGGCTTTGGTGATGTCGTTGGCCATGCGGTGCAGACCAGATGTGCGATCGTCTTCTGAGACCACCTGATGCTTGTGGTCGTAGGCGTCGGCGATATCAACTTGGCAGATACGATTCAGGCTGCAGTTGCGAAACATTTCTGACAGTGTGCCGATTTCCAGGCCCCAGTCACTTGGAAATCGCAGAGACGAAACGACTTCGGATCGCATGGAAAATTCACCGGAAAGGGCGTAACGAAAACTGCCCATATAGTCCAAATAGTCGTTGCGGCCAAGAACCTGCTTCAGAGCTCGGATCAACGGAATAACCAACAAGCGGAATACTCGACCGTTCAGTTTGCCTTGAGCCGCTCGATAGTAGTAGCCCTTGCAGAACAAATAGTTGAACGACGGATGAGCCAGCGGGTACAGCAGCCGAGCGGGCATGGAACGGTCGTAAGTGACGATGTCACAGTCGTGCAAGGCGACGGCTTTTGATTTGCCTGATGCCAAGAAGTAGCCCAAGCAGTACCAGACATTTCGGCCTTTTCCGGGTTCTGATGGAGCCAGCCCCTGAGCCTGCAAAGCGGCATCCACATGTCTTAAGCGAGTGCCATCATTCCAAAGCACCTTGTAGTCTTGAGGCAGTTTGTCGAAGAATTTTCGAGCAGCCTCAAACTGAGTTTCGTTGGCTCGGTCTAAGCCAATGATGATTTCCTTCAGGTAGGGAATTTTGGCAAGTTCGTCCACGATGTGCCCCATCGCGGGACCTTCGAGCTCGGAATACAGGCAAGGCAACAGCAAGGACATCGGAGTGTCGTTGGAAAAGCCGACGAGTTCGGATTCCAGTTCCTCTGTCGAGCGATTGCGGAGATTGTGAAGCGTGCCGATGACGCCGTTCTGTGAAAAGTCTGCCACTGTGTTTTAGCCTTCTCTATTGATTTCGCAGCGCTTCAAAAGTTCGGTGACCGCCTCGGCCCAACCCGTCGAACCTTCATGAGTCGCCGCAATACCGCGGGTTTCGTCGATCTGAACATTCAGTGAACCAGTCGCCGGGATACCAATGGCATAGTCAGCAACGTCAAGCATACTTTGGTCGATGGGGCTGTCACCGATGCCAGCTGTCACCAAGGTGGTGCCATATTCTTTGGCGAAGCGTTGAGCCACTTTTTGCATGGCCGCTCCTTTACTGTTTTGGCCCGTGACGTGCCAGAACCGTCCGCCCCGAGTGAAAGTGAGTCCCGCGGCTTCCACGATAGTTTTGAATTCGCCGAGAGCCACATCACTGTCTTCCCAAAGCAGTGGTTCTGTGCTTTGTCGATCACATGCCAGAGTGGCTTTGTCTCGACTTAAATCAGTCGCCCGCATCACTCCATCGACGCCAAGATCAAAGAAGCTTTGAAACTGGTATTTCGCCTTGAGCTGCTGCAACAGTTGCAGGATTTGATCGCGAGAAGCACCTAGGATCTGTCGAGATCCTTGACCTTCGTCAGTCAGATCATTCCATTCGATGACTCCACCGTTTTCTGAAATAAACGGCAGACCGTCCAACTGGAACTCACGAGCAAGTTCCCCCATTTCGGCGGGCGTCTTACTGGAATTCATGACAACAGGAATGTTCAGTCGCCGCAGTTCTTGCAGGACTGGTTTTGCAGCAGACCAATCGTAGTCTGACTTATTAAGCAGACACCCATCAAGGTCTGAAAAGATCACAAGCTTCGTAGTCATGATCTGATCATCGTGGAAGCGAGGTGGCAATCAACCGCTGGGAGCTTGCGGTTTTGTCGTTTACCGCCTTAGAGAACGCGATCGACCCCCAGCGATTTGAACAAATGTTCACTTGTCATTTGAAAATAGTAAAGCGGGATTCATCTTAAACTGCAGCATTCTGGCCGTCTCTCTGCCGTTGTCTCCTCCCTTGCGTTGCATCGAAATGCGGCCAATTTTCAGGTTTCCAGATCGAGTCATCTGGACAGGACCCTCACTGAAAAATTGAACCACGTCAGCCGTGGGGCGAAGCACCCATCTTGGATTTTCAGTCGCCTTTTGAGTCACCATAAACCAGTTGGCAGAGTGTTCTCCGTCGCCACGGATCAAGTCGGAAACGATTTCATTCTTGCGAGACTGGAAGAACAGGATGATCGCGTTTCGCTGTGCTTCAGAAATTTCATTCAGATACATTCGATCTGATCGGCGACTTAAACCAGTCGGTGGAAGTTCGCCGAGATACAGTTTCAGGCCAGCCACAACATTGGGTGGCATCTTCCACATTTCAGAATATGTCTTCAGCCATCGCTTATCGATTTGATTAAAGCCAGCCGCCGAACTGACCAGTTTGATAGAAAGCCGATCCGTCGCGCTTTGAGACTTTGTTCTGACGATGACTTCAACATCGGCTTTGTAACCGTGAGGTTTCGTCGCATGAACACTTTCAATTCGTTGCAGATCATGTCCCATGATCATTAGCCAGGCCATGCTATTGGGATCTGTCTTCCAGTGATTGAACTTGTCTCGGATTTCGTCTTCGTTCCGAAAACCGCCCTTTGCGGTGATCGATCCCTGTTTGGTCAGTTCATCGTCGGTAGAAGCGAAAACACTGGGTGGAACGGTAGTTTGAGCGGCTCTCAGAGAGATCTCGGCAGTGTTCGCAAATCCGCAGGCCAGCACAGCAAGCAGGCAATGAAGATTTCTATTCATGCGGCGTTTGGAAACTGTGATCCGTGGTTTGGTCTGCCTGCGCTGGTCGATTTGAGAGGGCATCACTGTTCCTTAAAAGCGGCCACTAAGCAGAATAAAAAAGGGTAATAGCGGATGGTCAATCGAATGTTAAGTGTTGCTTTTTTAATCGGAGCGGTTGACCGATCTGCTGAATCGAAGCTCGCCACGAAATCAGTCTATCAGTAGGAAGAGACCAAGCTGAAAGAAGTTTCGCTAAGGCGACAACAGTTGATTCAGGTCCGATTAAACCACTTCAATTCTGCAACAAGCATCAGCCGCCTGAACTCGCCAAAACGTGGCAGTCTGTTTGACAACGTTCGTTGGTGAAGCTTGCCCACGGATTTGTGCTCTTAGCGTTAGCTGGCCGTTGAAAAAGGGAACTTGACGCGTGAGCGAGGGATATCGAATGTACAGAACTTCAGGGTTTCGCGGGGGATATATCTCGCTGACGCGTCGGGCTACCACATCCGGGCTTTTTTAACGGACTGTTAGAGTCTTACTGAACCAGAAAATTGGGATAATCAATTCGATTCATCAAACGATTGCCCTGCCCTCTCTTTGAGGGAACAGGCTGTTTCGCGGCAGACAGTCTTGCACCCAGGCAATGGAAACGACCGAACTGTTCGCATATGAGCAGTTCGGTCATTCCATCAGAATCAGTACTCGCGGACATCAGTCGAGATGGCTTGATCAAGTTCGCCATGATATTGGGTACTTTTGTTGCTGACGCCGTGTTGTTGACCGCCTTTGGACTTCAGATTCTGCCGCCAGAACTGATTCGAACTTTCGGAGTCAGCGTGATTTTGCTGTCGGCCGCGTGGTGGTATCAAAAGAAGAACGAACCGGCGTTTGTCATGAGTTTGTTCTCGTTGACTCAAGTCGTTGTTTTCACAACCAGTTTCACAATTTTGATGTACTGTTGTGCGGCTGTGAATGCTCCGTTGGTGGATGAACAACTAAGAAGCATCGACCTGTTTTTGGGAGTCGACATCGCGGTCATCAAGGCTTGGTGCGATTCGTTACCAACATTGAAGTTGGTTCTGACGATCGCTTATCACAGCATGATTTTGCAGACCGCATTGGTTGTGATCGTGCTGGGGTTCACTGAACGTCGGGTTGATCTGGAAAACTTCGTTTTGCAGTTCATGGCCACGACGTTGGTCACCGCTGTTTGCTTTGCCTTGCTTCCCGCGGAAAGCACGTGCGGCACCTACGGTTATGCTCCAAGCGAAGCTCAGCAATTATTTCTAAATGACCTGCACGCGATCCGATCTGGGGGTCAGTCGGTCATCAGTTTAACGAACGCTCAGGGGTTAATTACGATCCCGTCTTACCACACCACTTGGGCCATTTTATTGGCGTGGTCTTTAAGAAACGTGGCTTGGGTTCGGTACCCAATTTTGCTGTTAAACTTGGCGGTTGTGGCGGCCACGATGGCTTTGGGATGGCACTACTTTATCGACATCGTGACAGGAGCCTTGTTAGCGGCAGCTGGTATCGGACTGACACAGTGTTTGAATTCATGGATGTATGATTCAGAAGGCCAGCCTCTTACGGTTGCCTAGCCACGAGCAGATGGATGGGCACTTCGCACGACGATCGATTGGCTGGGGGGTTGTTCAAAACAGCCCGACGGTAATCAGCAAAAAACCAACGATGAAACATACGGCAGCAGTGACCGGGTTTCCGTACAACGACCACCAGTTGGGTTTGTCCGGTAGTGTGTTTAATTTGGTTGAGCGGCGGACCATGAGAATGCCGGCGATCAGCAAAACAGCAAGGTAAGCGTACATCCCATACGTGACCTGAGGCGATGGTGGTTTCTTGTCGGTCTGAGTCAACGAACCAGCAATGCAGCCTCCCACCAAGTAGGTGACGAGCAGTAGTTTTGATGGTGTCATGATCGCTTTCGAGAGAAAGACTGTGTGGATTTAGATTGCCGTACCTCACAGGTAATGGTACTCACCGGTTGACGTTGTTTCGCATGCGATCGCGTTTTTCATCTATTCGTCGAGGCACTGCAGCACCAATTTTTGGTGAATGCCTCCGATGGTTTCCACGTGGCCGATACGATCTGGCAACACAAATTTGAGGTCTCCGGAAACCGTTTTTTTATCCAGCAGCATTCGGTCGATGATTTTGTCTTTTTGAGCCAGTAGATCAGCTGGTACAAATGTGGGCAGATGTAACTGAGTGAGCAATTGTTTTTGTCGATGCATGTCGTCTTCCGAAATGCGACCTAAAGCCAAGGCCAATCGACTGCCACAAATCATTCCCATTGCTACAGCTTCGCCGTGCAACAGTTTTCCGTAGCCAGCTAGAGCTTCAAATGCATGAGCGTAGGTGTGACCATAGTTTAAGATGGCTCGGATGCCGCTGGTTTCTCGTTCGTCTTCTCGAACGACCTGAGCTTTCAGTTCACAACTGCGACGGACAACATGGGCGACCGCTTCACTGTTTCGGTTGTTGAGATCCTTGGTGTGGCGTTCCAAGTATTCGAAGAAATGTTCATCAAGGATGACTCCGTATTTGACGACTTCGGCCATACCGGATCGATATTCTCGATCGGGCAAGGTGGTCATGGCGGCGGTGTCGATCAGGACTCCCACGGGCTGATGGAATGCTCCGATTAAGTTTTTGCCGTGTGGGTGATTGATTCCAGTCTTCCCGCCTACACTGCTGTCTACCATGGCCAGTAGGGTCGTAGGAATCTGTAGAAAACGCAGACCTCGAGCGTAGGTTGCCGCGACAAAGCCAGCCAGATCTCCGACAACCCCGCCTCCAACAGCAATCACGATGGTTTGGCGGTCGGCTTGAAAATCCACGAGTTCGTCGTAGAGCTCGGAAGTTTCCTTCAGACACTTGGAACCTTCGCCTGCTTTTACGCACACGACTTTGACGGTTGCTCCTGCTTTTGCCAGCCGTTCTCGAATGGTGTTCGCGTGAGGCTGTAGCACGTTTGTGTCAGTGACGATCAGGCATTTTAGAGTTTCCCCCGGTTGACAGCCAAACCAAGGCTTGGTGATGTCGGCTGTTTGAGCCAGAATCTGTTCTCCAATCGCAATCTGATAACTGCGGGATCCCAGATCAACGTGGACGGTTTGCGGAGAAGTCATGGCAGAAACCGATGCGTTTACAGAGTGATCCGGATAGAATCTCCGGGAATCACCGAACGCCCTTCGAACAAAGGAACATGTTTTAACGATGCTCGCAAAGCGTATCATTCCCTGCCTCGACGTTCATGCCGGACGCGTCGTCAAGGGCGTCAATTTTGTTAATCTTCAGGATGCTGGCGACCCTGTTGAAATTGCTCAGAAGTACGAACAGCAAGGAGCTGACGAATTGGTGTTTTTGGACATCACGGCCAGCCACGAGGAACGAGACATCATTTTAGACGTGGTAGAACGCACTTCTGAAGTTGTTTTCATGCCTTTGACTGTTGGCGGCGGTATTCGAACTTTGGACGATATTCGTCGCTTGCTGAATGCAGGCTGTGACAAAGTCAGCATTAATTCAGCGGCGGTGAAGACTCCAGAATTCGTCCAAGCAGCCGCAGAACGCTTCGGTAGCCAATGCATCGTGGTGAATATCGACCCCAAGCGAGTTCAAAAAGACGGTGAAGAGTTTTGGGACGTTCACATCAATGGTGGTCGCCTTGCCACAGGTTTGCAGGTGGTCGAATGGGCTCAGGAAGTGGAACGCTTAGGAGCTGGGGAAATCGTGCTGACCTGCATGGATGCTGATGGAACCAAAGACGGCTACGACTTGGAAATCACGGCGGCAGTTGCTGATGCAGTAGGAGTCCCCGTGGTGGCCAGTGGTGGAGCAGGCAGTCCGGCTCACTTGTGTGACGCAGTCACCAAGGGCAAAGCCAGTGCCGCACTTGCCGCCAGTATCTTTCATTACGGCGAATATACGATCGAAGAAACCAAACGACAGATGGCAGAACAAGGTGTGATTGTCCGCCTGTGATTCCAGATGTTCACCTAGTCGTCGCCTACAGTATCTCGAAACGGAAAGCTTATTCATGGTCATGATTCACGAGTGGAAGAAATCAACCTTCGACCCCAAGAAGGAACTCGAAATCGACAAGCTGTATCGCATGGCGATCAAGCTGAATTGTTCAGACATTCATCTTCAGGTCGGACGTCCTCCGATCTTTCGAATTCGAGGAAAGCTGACCCCACTTGATATGCCACCGCTCACCGAAAGCGGCATGATCAAGTTGACGTTTCCACAGATGGACCAACGAAACCTAGAAATCTTCCATCATGACGGTGGAGCCGACTTTGCGAAGGTGGTTGAACTGGACGGTGACCCCTGGCGATTTCGAGTCAACCTGCTGACTCAGTTGGGCAAAGTGGGCATGGTGGCTCGAAAGATTGAACGGTCGATCCCGCCCTTCGAAAAATTATACCTTCCGCCTTTGATGGAAGATTTGTGCAAGTTTGACCAAGGCATGGTGTTGCTAGCTGGTGTGACGGGTTCCGGAAAAAGTACGACCATCGCGTCGATGCTGGACTGGATCAATCACAACATGAACAAGCACATTTTGACCATCGAAGACCCGATCGAATTCGTTTATACGTCTGACGAATGTTTGATTAATCAGCGAGAAGTCGGGCAAGACGTGGTGAACTTTCATACGGCCATGAAGCACGCCGTTCGTGAAGACCCCGACATCATGTTGGTGGGTGAAATGCGTGACCGCGAAACGTTTGAAACCGCCATCCATGCGGCTCAAACTGGTCACTTGGTGTTTGGAACCATCCATGCATCGAGTGCTCCGGGGACGATTCCTCGTATCATCGACTTGTTCCCTGCCGATATGCATACCGCCGTTCGAGCGGCCATTGGAATGAGCATGAAAGCTATCGTGGGCCAAAAGCTGTTGAAGACAATTGTGGATGAACCGGGTCGAGTTCCCATCGTGGAAATCATGGCGTTTAACCCCACGGTGCAGAAGTTGGTGATGGAAAGCGAAGACGAAAAACTGCATTCGGCAATTCGAATTGGTCGAGACGAAGGCATGCAGCTGTTTAACGACAGCCTGTATGACTTTGTGAACCGAGAATTTGTGAGTCGTGAAGCGGCGTTCGAAATTTCACCCAATATTGAAGAACTGAAAATGCGGCTGAAGGGGATCGAAGTGAAAGGCCCATCGATTCTTTAGACGGCTTGAAAACGATCAGACGAGCGGTCACGAAGTGGAACAGCGTCAGCCATTCGCTTCGTCGACCCACCGTCAATCGTCAACCCACCGTCGAACTTGCCAAATTTTTTTTGGCCACGGGATGGAAGTCGATCAAAAGTTCGTTTCTGGCCCGCCCCAATCGCCCGCTAGGCCCGCCGACTGCTTGACGATGAACTTCGCCCGCCCTACTTTGTCGAGGCACTTTAATGAAGCCACCGACAAAGGCGCCAGCGATGAAAAACCTATTCTTACTGTTGTTCGCAATAGCGATTGCCGGTTCATCGATCACCTTTGCAGATGGCGATGGTGACAATAATCCCGAGAAAGTTCGTCGAGTTCCTCGGCTGGGTATCGAAGTGCGGCCGGACATCGAAATCGCTTTACGCACCAAGTTGAAGACGCTTCAGGAACAGATGAAGTTCTTGACAAAGGCCAAGTCCGGCAGCCTTGCCGATCAAATGGCTCCAGACGTGATGATCTTTGAAAGAGCCGTTCGGGTGGCTTTGGATCACCAAGCCTTCTTCCATGAGCGTGACTTAAAGAAGGCCGACGCACTGCTCGATGAAGGGCTGCAGCGAGTAGCTCAGCTAAAGAATGGTCGAGCCAATTGGGCGTCTCAAACGGGTCTTGTGGTACGAGGCTTTATCAGTCGCATTGACCATACGGTGCAACCTTACGGTGTGGTTGTTCCCTCAACGTATTCGGTGGATCACAGTCAACCGACCCGATGTGACATCTGGTTTCACGGTCGAGGCGAATCGGTTAACGAAGTGAATTTTTTGTACGAGCGAATGACGAAAGTGGGACGCTACAGTCCAAGCGACACCATCATGTTGCATCCGTACGGACGATACAGCAATGCGTTTAAGTTTGCCGGAGAAACTGACGTCCAGGAAGCTCTTGCTGATGTCCAGAAGCGTTACTCGATCGATGAAGATCGCACGAGTGTCCGAGGTTTTTCGATGGGTGGAGCCGCTTGCTGGCAGTTCGCTGTGCATGAACCTGGCCGTTGGTTTGCCGCGAATCCCGGAGCAGGATTTGCTGAAACACCTCAGTTTTTGAAGTCGTTTCAAAACGAAACTCTGCACCCAAAACCCTGGGAACGAAGCTTGTGGAATCTCTATGATTGCGACAAATACGCTTTGAACTTGTCTCAGCTAGCGACCATCGCCTACAGCGGAGAAATCGATCAACAAAAGCAGGCGGCCGATGTGATGGAAGCCGCTTTAGCGGAACATGGCATTTCTCTTCGCCATGTGATCGGCAAAGGCATGGCTCACAACATAGACGAACGGTCGAAGGTCGTGATCGATGAAAGCTTGAAGCGATTGGCGGTGGGTGGACGAGATCGGGTTCCCGAGGAATTAAATTTCGAAACCTACACTCTGAAATACAACAAGGTGGCGTGGTTGACGATTGATGCGATTGACGAACACTGGAAGCGTGCCAGCATTCGAGCTTCCATCATTCGTGACGAGAAAGGCCTGCACCAGTACCTGCTGCAGCCAAATCAGATCAAGAGCATCAGTCTGAACTTTCCCGCTGCAACATTCGCACCCCCCTTCTTGAATCGCCCCAATGAATCCAAGGGATTTCGAGTGATCCTGCTCGACGATAAAACGGGTCAGCAAGAATATATGGGAACCGTGTTTTCAGATGGCTCTGGTGGACTGCAGCTTCATAGGCAAGCTGACGGAGGCTGGACGACGGGTCCGCTCGCTTTGGAATCTGGATCACTCGTCAAGAAACACAATTTGCAAGGGCCGATTGATGACGCATTCATGGAACACTTCGTCTTTGTTCGACCAACTGGGCAAGCCTTTCATCCCATGGTTCAAAAGTGGACCGAGAGTGAAATGGAACGAGCGATCGAACATTGGAGACGTCACTTTCGAGGCGACGCCATCGTAATCGATGATGTCGATGTGACGGACAAGATGATTCAGTCGGATACTAACTTGGTTTTGTGGGGAGATCGATCTTCCAACAAGGTGTTGGCCAAGATCGCCGATCAATTGCCCATTCAATGGACGAGCGAGACGGTGACGGCAGGCGACCGCACGTGGTCGGCAACTGACCATGCTCCGATATTGATCTATCCTAATCCTCTGAACCCAGAACGTTACGTGGTGTTGAACAGCAGCTTTACCTATCGAGACTACGCGTACTTAAACAATGCTCGGCAGGTCCCCATGCTCCCCGACTGGGCGGTAATCGATTTAAAAACGCCAGCAGGAAACGTGTGGCCCGGCAAAGTGGTTGCTGCAGATTTCTTTGATGAAAGCTGGCAGCTAAAAAACTAATGGGCTGATAACAGCTCAGCTCAGGAACCGGCTTCTGCGATGGACCGAGCGTTCTGCACGTGGACATCATGGGGCTGGAAGAACCACAGTGACTCACCGACACGCATCCGATCTGAAGCGAAATTCGCCAAGATTTCGCCGTCGCCGGGCAGCGAGGAATCGAAGAACAACTTTGAACTCTCACTGGACACCCCGCTAGGCTCATAAAAATTGACCGCCACCCTGGGTCACCAGAAAATGGTCTTCAACTTTGAAGTCGGTGGGGAGCCTGTAGAATCGCAGAGCACAGTTCGGCGTACTCGGACACAATGACACGTGCACCAGCTTCCAAGCCATCCCATCATGAGGAAGTAGGTTCGATGATTGAAGATCCCTATCCGGAAATGCAGTTTCCGCAGGCCTCAAAATTTGCGCGAGGCTTTGCTGTTGTGGTGGGTGGATTGACGGCGATCATCCTGTTCGCAATTTGCGTCATTCGCAAGTGGAAGAATCCGTTGCCGGTTTCTCTGGTTGGTTGGGTGGTAGAAATCACGGTCGATTCGGTAATCCTCGCGTCCTGCTACGCAATGACAAGCTTGTGCGTTTGGGCCGTCGTCTTTACGCCTCGTGCAGAGTATCTTTTTGTGCAACGACTGACACGACTTGCCGTGTGGGCAATCGCAATGATCGTGTTGGTGGTCGTGCTGCTATTTGGTGGTCGTGCGCTGGTTGGGTGAAGTGTCAGATCGCAGCCGCTCTCGTCAGTTTCTTGAACCAAGAAAGAGGTATGGCACTTTCCCTGTTCCGATCTTTGCAGCCAAGTTGTCGAGCATCCTTCGGGGCTGAATTTTGGTGAAAGTCTTGGTGTGCTGGCCTTTGAACTGTTCCGAGGTCGGTGTCTGAAAAAGCGGTCTTGTTCAGCAGATTGCTGGCAGCAGGGACAGTTATTGTCAAATCTTCTATCATGACCCAAGTGAACGGTTTGACGATGCCGTCGTTTTTCGAAGCCGAGCGTAACATTTTGAGACATGAACTGATGGAAAAGCGAAAACTTGGCAACACAGATTTGGAACTCACCGCGCTTTCATTTGGTGCGTCTTCGATGGGCGCCGAATTTCGCCAAATCAACATCGATGAAGCGTTTCGCAGTTGTCGCACGGCGATTGAACGAGGCATGAACTTCATCGACACGTCTCCGTTTTACGGTCGTGGGATGAGCGAAGTTCTTTTGGGGCAAGTGCTGCCGGATCTTCCACGAGACAGCTACTACCTTGGCACAAAGCTGGGCCGATATTCAGGAGAACACTTCGACTTCAGTGCCAAGCGAGTTGCCGAAAGCATCGACATTTCTTTGGAACGCATGCGACAAGATCATCTTGATATTGTGCTGTGTCACGATCTGGAATTTGTCGAGATGTCTCAGATTGTCGAAGAGACTTTGCCCGCTCTTCGCAAGCAGGTGGAACTTGGCAAGGTGAGGTACATTGGAGTCAGCGGTTACCCGATGAAGATGTTCAAGTACATCCTCGACAACGCAGATATCGATGTTTTACTGACCTACAACCACTACACACTGCAAAACGATATGGCACTGGAGCTGGTGCCGATCTGCCAAGAAAAAGGAGTGGGTCTGATGAACGCTGCTCCGTTTAGTGCTCGACTGCTGACGTCAGCAACGTTGCCCGACTGGCACAAGGCAACCGACGAGGTCCGTCGAATCGCCAAGGCGGCGGCAGATCATTGCACGGCCGCTGGTTCGGATATCGCGAAACTTGCTTTGCAGTTTTCAATCGCCAATCCAAACTTCTCGACTTGCGTGACGGGTTCAGCAAATCCAGACCGAGTTTCTCAGTGGGTCGATTGGGCGGAAGAACCCATCGATGAAGTGCTCGTGGCAGATGTGCAGGAGATTCTGGAACCCATTCACAACTGGTTCTACATTGAAGGTCGGCCAGAAAACAACGATTCGAAGCCGGCCTAGAGTCCGTGCTGGCCTGACGCTGAAAATGACACGGGGCGACAAGAATTCGCTACCCAATTTCTCTGCATCCAGAAAGACACAACGATGACATCGAAACGCTCTGGACGTTGGGGTTGGCCTACTTGGACGGGGATCGGTCTGCTGTTGATGTCGGCAATGTGCGTGACGTCGGCCATCTTCAAGTCTGCTCAAACGTATACCGTCATCGCAAAATCCATGGCGTCTCCTAAGCCATCGGAACTTGCAGAAGGCATCATCGCAGCGCAGTCTGTTTTTATGTCGGCTCCCCTGTTGTTTGTGGTCGGTTTGATTTTGCTGCTGATTGGGCTGACGACACCGCAATCAGGCGAACTGATGGAATCATAGAATCGCCTCTTGTGGCATGAGCGAATCGTCCCAATGCGAAACGTCAACACCTTCCAGTTCCAGCAGACTGGCTTTGATATCAAGGCGTCCGCCGTATCCTCCAGGTTTTCCCCCGCTCGCGATGACTCGGTGGCAAGGGACGATGATGGTGATGGGATTCTTCCCGTTGGCGTTGCCGACGGCTCGGCAGGCCTTGGGTTTGCCAATCGCTTCGGCGACGTCGGCGTAGCTGACTGTTTCACCGTATGGAATTTCCATCAGCTGCTGCCAGACCTGCTTTTGAAAGTCGGTGCCCTGGCCGTCTAGAGGCAGGTCGAAAGCCTTCAGCTTGCCTCGAAAGTAGCTTTTTAGTTGTTTTTTGACTTCTCGAAAGGGCTTTTCCGCAGGTTCCCAATCATCATGCGGCAGTGGTGGGTCTAAGACGGTTCGCCGAAGATCTCGCACCAGATACTGCAGCGAATCGTCTGTTCCAGCAAGGAACAAAGATCCGATGACAGAATCTTCAAACCACGAAAAGTACGTCATTGGGCTTCCAGTTTCGTTGAAACAGTAGAAATCTGTCTAGCGGTCCTCAGGCGGATGATTGCTTCGCAGATTATCGCTAAAGTGCGGCTTGGCGGCCACCGTCGGCCATTCCACAATCGAAAAAGACTGACAGTAGAATTCGCACCATGTCTGATGACGCCCAGCAACGAGCCGACGAACGACAGGCTCTTGTCAACGACCTTCGCTGGAAGAAGATCCCAGTGTTAAACGACGGGTTTGTTTGCCTTGTCGATGTCATGGGCGATGACAGCAGCATCGTACAGGCCGCTCGAGTCAGCTATGGCGAAGGCACAAAGAAGGTCAGCGATGACCGCACATTGATTCGCTACCTGTTGCGACACCGCCATACGACTCCGTTCGAAATGGCCGAAGTGAAGTTTCTGGTTCGAGTTCCCATGGACTGCTGGCGACAATGGGTCCGCCATCGCACGGCCAATATTAACGAATACAGCACTCGATATTCGTTAGCCATTGATGCGGCTCAAACAACCGAATCCACTGAATGGAGAACTCAGGCAGAAAGCAATCGCCAAGGAAGTGGAGACATGCTGCCCACCGAACAGGGCGCAAGTTTGACGGCGGAAGAAAGCGAACTTCAAAATCAGATGCGTTCTGTTTATCAGCAGCGAATCGAATCAGGGGTTGCTCGGGAACAGGCTCGCAAAGATTTACCGCTGGCGACCTACACCGAGGCGTATTGGAAGATCGACCTTCACAACCTGTTGCACTTTTTGGCTTTACGGATGGATAGCCATGCTCAGCTTGAAATTCGGGACTACGCGACAGCAATTGGCGAACAGATTATCGCGAAGCTGTTCCCTGTTGCTTGGGAAGCCTTCCAAGACTACCGCATGCAGTCCACGTTTTTGACTCGACTGGATACTGGCGTGATTCAAAACCTAACGACCAACGCGGCGTCAGCCGGCGCTGCTCCACCGTTTTCTGAAGAAGCGTTCTTGGAAGCTCAGGATCCAACATGGGCCAAGCTGAAACGCAGTCGTGAACGTGATGAATGCCGCAGCAAGTTGCAGCGGTTGGGCTTGGTTGCAGAGTAGTCGATGTGAACTGGCTTCACTGGACCAGTCGTTCACTGGGCCAGCGTTAGCCGGACCTGTCGTGCAGACGCTGCCCGCGTCAAAGTTTTCAGTTTTCCGTTTGCAGCGTCGCCACTGTTCGCTCGTCGCGTTCGCCAGTCACTGCTGAGAGCATCTTGACTCAGTGGCTGGTCCGAACAGGTCCTTGAAGGCTGCGGGAAGATGTGCGAAGGCAAATGGAAAGCCATCGGCTTCCAGTCGAGCCGATTTGACGTACCGACCATAGAGCGCTAGTTCTGGGTCGGTTCGCAATATTAGCGGCGCGGCGATTCGCACCATCCATTCATAAGCTGGCAGCCCAAACGGCATTCCGACGGCCGATCGTAAATCTTTCATGAACTGCTTTTGCGACACGGGGTTCGGAGCAGATGCGATGTAAATTCCGCTCATGGATTTGTCGAACAACGCTCCTTTGAACAGGCCATTCATATCGGCTTCATGAATCCAGCTCATCCCCTGATTTCCGCTGCCCACTGTTCCACCAAGCCCAATCCGAGCCAGTCGGCCGAGCTTTCCGAGGGCTCCTGCCCCGGCTCCTCGGTCTCGTCCTAGAACAAAGCCCGTTCTGAGAATCACTGATCTTTGTTCGGGCAACACGCTTTCTTGAAAAGCATGTTCCCATGCTTTGCCAACGTCTGGTGCGAGTCCTGTTCCGAATTCAGATCCTTCGGTGCATACGGCTGTTGGCGGGTCACCATAGATATGAGCGGTGCTCATTTGCACCCACACCGGCGGAGGTGAATCTACAGTTCGAACAGCTCGACCGAGAGCCCGCGTCGATTCGACTCGGGACCGATAAATTTCGTCTCGATGATCGGGCGTTTTCATACAGTCGACGCTGCGTCCTGCGAGGTTGACCAATCCGTCCGCCCCGCTCAGGCATTGACGCCATTCCCCGTCAGATCGACCGTCCCACTGAACATGATGCGCGTCGCTGGCACTCGAAGGACGGTTGCGAGAAAGCAAAGTGACCTGCACTCCGTTTTTGTGCAGAGATTCTGCGAGCGACAGGCCCAGGAAGCCAGAGCCACCAGCAATCACGATTCGAGTTTCGTTAGAATTTGCCACGGCGATAGTCCTCATCATAAAATCGTATGACAAGAACCGAACACGGGGTTTGTTGTTAACTTTTGGTTCAAGAATGTTTCGACATCTGCGTTTGCTGGCTGCGCATTTGTCGTACGAAACTCTGCGTGTACATTGCAGCAGCGGCTAGCGAGTTGGCTCAGGCTTCAGTGTCGGCTTGAGCTTCAGTGTCAGAAATTCGAAGGCCTTTGTCAGAGCTTCCTTGTTCATCGCAGCTTGCACGTGGCCAGCTCCTTCGATGATGTGCATTTCAGTCGCGACGCCCGCTTGCTTGAGTGCTTCATGAGCGGACTGAGTCCACAACACGGGAACCAGTTTGTCGGCCGTGCCGTTGAAGAAGAAAGTAGGAGCATCATCTTTATCAGCGAATGCGGCTGCCGAGGCGGCTTGAAAATTTTCGGCAGCCGTGGTCAGATCGCCGCCCATGAGATACTCGGCCCATTTGCCGTTGTCTGGAAAGAAGCGAAAGTCAGTGGGTGCTCCACCAGCAGCGACAGCCTGCAGCCGAGTATCCACGTTTCCATTTTTTTCGGAAGCCGCTTCTCCGGTCGTCGCCAGTAACGTGACCAGATGACCCCCAGCTGAATACCCGATGGCACCTAATCGAGCGGGATCGACGTTGTATTTTTTGGCGTTTTGACGAATCCATTTGACGGCCGCTCGGCAGTCATCGATCTGAGCAGGAAACTTGTGTTGAGGAGCCAAGCGATAGTCGATCGCAAAGCACACGAATCCTCGCTTCGCCAGTGCCTCGGCGTATCCTTTCAACTTTTTTCGATTGCCACTGCGCCATGCTCCTCCATGAACGACAAGGATCGCTGGACGCAGCTGTTCGCCTTCGGGCTGATAGACGTCGCAAAGCAGTTGTCGTTTTTCGACAGTGCTGTAAACCACGTCAGGTTTGACTTCAACGGCTGTGTCAGCGTAGGTTGTCGACGAGAGAATGGCCACCAAACATAGAACAGTTTTCATAACGCATGAACCTTCTGTTTTTTACGAGTCGTTTTCAGGGACTGCGAATCAACGCAAACGTGAATGCTGCCAGTTGTTGAGTTGAAAGGCTACCGTGAAGGGGCCGCGGTGGAACGCAACGGTGAAAGTCTGAGTCTACTCGGGTGCGTTCGTGGTTCCCAATTGCAGCAGTTCCTTGGGAAGTTTGAAGTGCACATTTTCTTCTCGTAAGGTGACTTCTTCAACCACCGCTTGAAAATGATCGACCAGATAGTCGATGCATTCTTCCACGACGATTTCAGGGGCACTCGCTCCGGCCGTGATCACGACGGTATCGTTTTCACCAAACCAGCTTGGTTGAATTTCAGATGCTCCGTCGATCAAGAAAGCAGACTTGCCTCGGTCAGATCCGATTTCTTTTAAGCGTTTGCTGTTGCTGCTGTTTTGGCTTCCCAACACCAGCAACACGTCTGCCTTGTCGATCATCATTTTCACCGCCTCTTGACGATTGGTGGTGGCGTAGCAGATGTCTTCTTTTTTTGGCGAATGGATGTTTGGATACTGCAGCTTAAGCGCGTTGATGACTCCGTTGGCTTCATCGACGCTTAAGGTGGTTTGAGTCAAGTACGCCAGCTTATCGGTGGCGGCAAAAGGAAGGCTGCTGACTTCCTCGGGTGTTTCCACCAGAGTGATGCTTTCCGGAGCTTCGCCCATCGTGCCGATGACTTCATCGTGGCCTTCGTGACCAATCAGAATGATGTGATAGCCTTGGTTGGCGTATCGAATGGCTTCTAAGTGAACTTTGGTCACTAGGGGGCAGGTAGCGTCGACGGTTTGTAGATGACGTCCCTTGGCGATGTTGCGGATTTCTGGGCTGACCCCGTGAGCACTGAACAGCAGGATCGAACCTTCGGGCACTTCATCCAATGATGTGACGAATTTGACACCTTGTTTGGTGAACCGTTCGACCACGTATTTGTTGTGTACAATTTCGTGGTAAACATAGATGCCCGGACCGACTCGACGAATCGCTTCGTCCAAACATTCGATCGCCATATTTACTCCCGCGCAAAAACCGCGCGGATTGGCAAGAAGCACTTTCATGGTTTCGGAAACTTTCTGACCGGATCTGATCTTGAATCGGCAACGCCGTTGTTTGTTACCAACGAACGCTTTTGACTACGTCAGGATGGCGGAAACGTCGTCACCCAATTCGGCCAACCGTTCGATAATCATCTGATTTAACTTTTGCAAACCTTGTCCGGTGACCCCCGAAATCAAATGCACGGGTTTGCCGCTGGTTTCGCGAAGGAGTTCGGCACACGTTTCGGCATCTGGCAGTTCTGCTTTTGTCACGCACAAAATTTCTGGGCGACTGGCCAGCACGGGATTGTACTTTTCCAGTTCTTCACGAATTTGATCGTAGTTACTGAGCGGATCAGAATGGTCCATCGGGCATGGTTCGACCATGTGAATGATCAGTCGAGTTCTTTCGATGTGCTTTAGAAACTCATGGCCGAGCCCAGCTCCTTCATGAGCTCCTTCGATCAGACCGGGAATATCGGCCAGCACAAATTCGTGATTGAAGCCAACTCGAACAACCCCGAGATTGGGATACTTTGTGGTAAAAGGGTAGTCAGCGATTTCTGGAGTGGCTCGAGACATTCGGCTCAGCAACGTGGATTTGCCTGCGTTCGGCTTTCCAACCAGTCCGACGTCGGCGATTAGCTTCAGTTCAAGCATGACGTCGCGTTGTTCGCCCTTGTGGCCAGGTTCGCATTCTCGAGGTGCACGGTTGGTCGATGTTGCGAACCGCTTATTGCCTCGTCCTCCCCAGCCTCCTTTGGTCACAATGACAGTGTCGTCGTGATTTTGTAGATCTTTGAGCAGGTGACCATGTTCTTTGTCTTTCACCAAAGTTCCCGGAGGAACCATGATAATGGTGTCTTGGCCGCTGCGCCCGGTTTTAAGAGATCCCATTCCGTGAGCTCCCCGTTCGGCATTCCAATGATGGTGGCCGAGAAGATTTCCCAGTGAACCGAGATTTCGGTCGGCTCGAATGACGATATCGCCCCCTTTGCCGCCGTCGCCGCCATCGGGTCCTCCACGAGGCACGTGAGCCTCTTTTCGGAAGCTACAGCAGCCGTTTCCGCCGTCTCCGGCCTTGCAGTGAATGGTGACTCGATCCGCGAACATAACTTGAAATGTGCCTTGGTTTTGTTGCCAGTGCTGTGTGGGACGGCTTATTGTAACCAACCCGTCACAGAAAGGGTGGAAATCCTGCCATGGGACTCCCAGCGACTCAAAAACAGGTATTGCTGACTTGATCCTGAAAGCGGGCACGGTTTCGACTCGTGTTTCGCGATGATTGCCGCTGTTTTAAGATCCACAGTCTGAATTGAGTCAGCGTGACAGTCGTGTGACGCTTGCTGCCGTGCCCTGCCCCGGTGGAATTTTGGCTGATTGATGCCCTTCTAACTTTTACCCGGTTGATCCGTCATGAGTGAATTTCAGAACGTCGCCAAAGTGAATCAGATTCCAGAAGGGGAAGGCCGCAGCTTTCCAGTGAACGGAACCATGGTGGGTGTGTATCAGCACCAAGGGGAGTTTTTCGCGATGAACGACTTTTGTCCCCATCAAGGAGCCATCCTGTCTGACAGCCCCGTCGCGGAAGATGGTTCGGTGATGTGTCCGTGGCACGCTTGGTGTTTCAGCATCAAAGATGGGGCGTGGCTGGATACTCCGGGAAGCAAGTTGAAAGCGGCCAGCTATCCGGTTCGAGTTCAAGGCGATGATATCCAAGTCTCAGTGCCCGATCCTGATTCAGCGACGGCCCCCGCAGACGATGCGAGTAATTCATGAATATGAATGCCCAAGATTTAGATCGGCAGGATGGGGGCTTGCCAGGCAATTCGCCATCTGAAAATGCGTTGCCAAAATTTGAATGGCCGTTGATCGACGACGAAACAACAGCCACGTTGCAACAGATGGCGGGCGATGGATCTTGGGGACGCTACCATGGATCTCACTGCCCTGCTTTGCTGGAAGCTCTCAAAGAATTCCATCAAGTTGATCATGCCTACCTGTGTAGCAGCGGGACTTCTGCCATCGAATTGGCTTTAAGGTCGGCCTTGGTTGGACCTGGCGATGAAGTCGTTCTTTGCGCTTACGACTACAAAGCAAACTTCGCTAACGTGCTCGCACTTCAGGCGACCCCCGTTTTAGTCGACGTAGCCAGCGGGGCGTTGGCACCCAATCTTTCGCAAATCGAACAAGCCATAACTGATAAGACGAAAGCGATCATTGTCAGCCATTTGCACGGCTGGCTGGTCGATGTGAAGTCGATTTGTGAGCTCGCACATTCACTGGGAATCATCGTGATCGAAGACGCGTGCCAGGTGACTGGGGCGACAGTGACTGAGACGACAGTGACTGGGGCGACAGTAACTGAGACGACAGTAACTGGGGCCACAGCGAATAGACAGATTGCTGGAACGGTGGGCGATGTGGGAACTCTCAGTTTCGGAGGCAGTAAATTGCTGACGGCTGGCCGAGGTGGATGTGTGGTGACATCGAACCCGACATTGGCTCAACGAATTCGACTTTACGATCACCGAGGGAACGAAGCGTATCCGCTTTCAGAAATGCAAGCAGCTGTATTGAAGCCTCAGCTGGCGAAACTGGATCAATTGAATCGGCAGCGAGCCAATTCAGTTTGTTGGCTCTGCGACAACTGGCCCGAAGACAGCGTCATTCAGCCCGTGTTGTCATCAAGCTATATGCAATCGGCGTTCTTTAAGGTGCCTTTTCAGATCCGCTGTGCGTCAACTGATCGAAAGCGATTGCTAAACCGTCTTCAGCAGCGAGGCGTCCCACTTGCCGAAGCGTTTCCTGCTCTACACCGCATTCATTCGAAGCGGCGGTTCCGCATGGTTGCACCAAAACTTCCCGAAGCGGATCGATTGCACGATGCTTTGCTCACGTTGCACCATCCCATCTTGCTGCAGCCTGCAGAAGTCATCGCTCGGTTGCGAGATGAGTTGATTGCAGCAAGCGGTGAGTCGCGTGCCTAAAAAAAGTGGTCCTCATTGTCTCAGTGAGCAAGGTTCGGAGAGCGATCGGCTTCGTTCGTTTGGCGATGTCGGATCGTTTCTTTGTCAAGGAGATTCACAGCTGAATCTTTGGTCACAGTCCTGCTGTTGAAGCACGTTTGGATGTGTGGTCTTGCTTTACCGGTGACAGTGAAGGCTACTTTCAGTGAGCCGCGCGAACCATCAGCAGTTACAACCCAAGTTCCACGAATGCAGCTTTCAATTGCTGGCGAGCTGACCGGCTGATGGGCGAATCGGAATCTTGTTGGAACTCATAGAGTTCGAACGGATCTTCTTCCATATGAAACAGACGACCATCGTTGTATAGCTTCCATTTTTGATTGCGGACCCATCTTAGTCCCGAGCTTGTTCCGTCAGGCTCGACGCCGCCTGGCTTGGGCAGTACGGCTTCTTCGCAATACGCGAATGTTCGAGACCCAGCCCCTTGATTGCGGAGACGGTTTGCGAAGCTGATACCATCGATTTTTTGAGCCGGCTTTGCTGCTGCAAGTTCAACAAATGTGGGTAGCAAGTCGCTAAAATCAACCAAGTCATTGACAACCTGATTTGGTCGAATGGTGCCTGGCCAGTTGACGATCATCGGCACTTTGGTCCCGGCGTCGGTTAGTTGTTTTTTACCGCCCGGAATGACGCGTCCATTTTGTATCGAGGAAACGGGAACCTTCACTAAATTTTGACCGTCCGCACGAATAATAATTTCAGGAGGCGTGCCGTTGTCAGCGACAAATACGACCAGAGTTTTTTCTCGCAGCTTAAGAGCATCAAGAGCCCCCAGTAGGCGACCGATGGCTCGATCCATTTCACTCACCATTTCCGTGTAGTTGTCATAGCGACCGAAAGGGCCATGAGGCACGGGTGGGTCTAGGTCATCAGTCACTTCGTGACACAGGGCCATGGAATACATGGCAAAGAATGGCTGGCTTCGATTGGCCTTCATAAAATCAATCATGCTGCGCACGTAAACGTCTGGGCCGTAGTGTCCCAGTGTGTCTTCACGCACCATCCCATTTTGGTAGATCATGGGTTCATAAAATCGAGGACCTTCGTGCCAGCCAAACAGATCCCACTGATCAAAGCCCATTCGCGCTGGTTGCTGGGGGTCGTCCTTAAGCAAACACAATTGCCACTTGCCAGCAATGGCGGTTTTGTAGCCAGTCTGTTGCAGCATGCGTGGCAGGCAATCGGCTTCTTCGGGTTTCGGGAAGTCTCCCCAGGTGACTTTGCCATGGCGAAACGGATACTTGCCTGTCATTAGTGTCAGGCGAGACGGATGGCACACAGGCATGCTGTAAGCGTGTCGAAACGTCATCCCCGTCCGTGCCAGTTCATTCAAGTGAGGCGTTGAGTAGGATTGGCCGCCATAGGATTCCAGAACTTCCTGCCCGACATCATCGGCGAAGATCAACAGAATGTTCGGCCGATCATCTGCTGACGCTGGAACAACGAACAGCGACAAAAGAAGAAGGAGCCTGAACATAGATTTTGCTTTTCGGAACAAGGTAGTACATGAAAGACGTCTCGGGATGGCAACCGACGCGACGTCAAATCATCGACTCCCCCACGAGAAAAACAAGTGAAACACAAGTGAACCGGTGATGCAATGATTCGCCCGTCTTGTTCTAGTCTGACGAATTGCTTTCATCGTGCAGCACCTGATCAATCACAATGCAGGCGCTCAGAATGGCGACATCGTCTTCTCCGTCGGCGATGTCGATTCCATAAGTGTCAGCGAATGAAAAGAATTTCTTTGACACGGTGGCGACCGTGCGGCCTCCCCGAGTGAAATCGTAGTCGTGCTTCCAAAATCGACCGGTGATGGAATAGTCGTTCGGGCCGGGAACATCCAAAGTGAATTCTTTGCTGAACCAACCAAACTCTTTCACGACTGCAGCGAACAATGCTCCATCGCGGTAGATTTCGTATTTGGGTTTCCAAGCCAGCATCTTTTGGGAAATAAAGGCCAGCTCGTTTCCGTTCAGGTCTTGAAAAGACAGTTTGTCGCCCCAAGAAAACGCTCGCCCATCGACAAAGAATACTTTCGTCTGGTCTTGGTCATAAATAAAGAAATCATCTCCCCACGACCAGAACTTCTCTTTGATCACATACCGCATAAACACCTCGTGGCTGCCAGTTTAAATGACTCGTCCTTCTCACGTTGATTGCCAACGTACGAAGACACGGTTTGGATCATTCTTTCAGCAACAGATCACAAGCGTTACCGCAAAGGTGGACGGCCATCTTTAAGTCCGGTTCCAGAATCCATCTGTGACAAATCACAGATAATCGACCGTGCAAGCAAACTCCAGTTGGATGCTGGGCTGGCTAGGTTTCGTCCCTGAATTCGAATTTCAGGGGGATTCTTGTGAGCCGCGGTTTTTCAGCGGCGAGGGCGCAGGCGATCGACGACCGGATCCTGAAGCCTGGCGACGTCGGTGACTGCGAAAATTTGGCATTGATGCTGCAAGAGTTGCTAAGCACCGTTTTGCTTCATGTTTTCTGACAGCAAGAACGCGATTTCCATGGCTTGTTCATAGTTCAATCGAGGATCGACTTGGCTGCGGTAATCTCGTTCCAAGTCGGCTTCAGTTAGTTCTGCCGGGCCGCCGATGCATTCGGTGACGTCTTCGCCCGTGAGCTCTAAATGGATGCCTCCTAGTCGAGTGCCCGCGTCTTTGTGAATCCGAAACGCGGAAATAATTTCCGACGTGATATTGTCGAACGATCGAGTCTTAAAGCCGTTGCGAGTTGCCTGAGTGTTGCCGTGCATGGGGTCGCAGCACCATACAACATTGCGTCCTGCGTTCTTGACCGCTGTGGCCAGTTGAGGCAATCGGCTGGCGATCATTTCCGATCCAAAGCGATGAATCAAAGTGAGGCGACCGGGCGTGTTTTCTGGATTCAACACTTTGATCAAATCGAGCAACTGATCGGCTGCCATCGTGTTGCCCACTTTGATCGCGATGGGGTTGCGAATGCCTCGGAAGTATTCCACGTGAGCTCCATCGATGTCTCGCGTGCGATCTCCAATCCATGGCAAATGAGTGCTTAAATTGTAGTAGCCCTTTTGTCGCTGATCTGTACGAGTCAACGCTTGTTCGTATGTCAGCAACAATGCTTCGTGAGACGTATAGAAGTCGACTCGAGTCAGCTGATCCAGTTCGCCTCCGCCAACAACTTCCATGAAGCGGATGCTATCGCTGAGCGATTCCAACAAAGTTTGATACTTCCGCGAACCGGGGGTGTTGCGAACAAATTCTAGATCCCAGTTTTCGGGATGGTGCAAGTCGGCGAAGCCGCCTTCGCTTAAGGCTCGAATGTAATTGATCGTAAGCGCCGATCGCTCGTAGGCTCGCAGCATGAGCTGAGGATTTGGAATGCGATCTTCCGGCGTGAATGCGCTGCGATTGATGATGTCGCCACGATAGCTGGGCAGTTCGACACCATCTTTGGTTTCCATGTCGGCAGATCGAGGCTTGGCGTATTGCCCTGCAATTCGACCCACTCGAACGATTCGCTGTCGAGACCCACAAATCAGCACCAGGCTCATTTGAATCAACACCTTTAGCTTTCGCAAAATGGTGTTGGCGTTGCAGTCCAGCAAGCTTTCGCTGCAGTCGCCGCCCTGCAACAGAAACGCATTTCCGCAGGCCACGTCGGCCATTTGACCGCGCAGCTTGTCGATTTCCCACGCCGTGACCAGCGGAGGAAGTTCGCCCAAGTGTCGAATGACGTCTTCGACTGCGTTCGGATCGTGATAAGTTGGCTGTTGCTTGGCCGGGCGTTCACGCCAAGAACTCGGTGTCCAGTTGTTTGTCATTCGCGAATTGTTCCTCACACACTGCCCAAATTCACCAGCGACTCCAGCTTTATCCAGAATCCGAGCGTTTTTGTCGCTCGCATGCCATTGCTGAGACAACAGGTCCATGCGGGCTGCTTAAATCACCTAGTCTCCCCTAATATCCGCTTGTGAAATATCGGATTCGACTCTTGAGCGAACGACATATCGAGCGTACAGTGTGAGACACAGCGACTCGGAAGAGGGTCGCTTTCCCCGGCAGGGATTTGCCGGATAACGAGTGGATCGCGAATTCGCGACCGTGTTCAGGGAGGATCACGATGAGCCGTTTACACCTTCGATTGTTTCAACCACCTGTCGATGAAGATCAGACAGTTACCGAGACGAAACACGAACCTCGAAACATTCTGCCGTTCGAATCTCCGGGACAAACCACCATTTTGAGTGGTCGCTTTACGCCTCCCGTAGAACGCAGTCGAGTCATCCACGACAACGCCGTGTGTCCCGAATGCGAAGGCCTGTCAATCAGTCCAGTTGAACTGGACGACGCCGTGATCAGTCCCAAAAACCGCCTGCCGATTCCTGGCACAAGCACAATTGTTGGGTTTCATTGCAATGATTGTGCAGCAGAGTGGCCTGTTTATGAATTGACGGCTCGCCGCAACGGCTAAGCATCAGCCGACATTCTTCGATCCCTGTCGCATCAAAACGCTTAGTCAATCTGAGCGCAGAATCTTGGTCGAGAGTGCTTTGCGGGAGCATTCAACTGGCCCAGAATTGGCTCCGGCTCGATCTTGATACCAGCGCGGCACGGATTCCAACGGTCCTGATTTCGGCAAGGTTGGCGTTTTACCAGAGCGCAAATCCACGAACGGCGTCAATTCAGGCGTCGTTCGTCCGGCAATGGATTCGGCTTGTGAAGGTGGTCATTTGCTTCACGTCGATTTCACAACGGGAAAAAAACTTAGTTGGCCAGCAACTTTCGAGATGTCGTCACCAGTTGTTCGGTAAGGGACGTCACTGTCTTGATGGCTCGTTCGTCAGTCAGCACGCCCTGCTGGTCGAATGCTTCGTGAGCTTTGCCTAAAGCGAATTGATCGGGCAACACCATCACGCTGATGTTCTGCAGGATGCTGCGCAGATGAACGAGGCCTCGAAGCCCGCCGAGACCTCCGGGTGAAGCTGCGAGCAGCACGGCCACTTTGCCAAGAAACGCAGCTTTCATGGGTTCTCCGGGAGCTGATCGGCTGACCCAGTCGATCGCATTCTTCAACACGGCCGATACAGAACTGTTGTATTCGGGAGACGCAATAAGCAAAGCGTCGTGATCGATGAAAAGCTGTTTCAATCGAGTTGCTCCAGCCGGAGTACCAGTGGCTTCGACATCTTCGTCGAACAGAGGTAAATCGAAGTCTTTTAGATCCACCACAGTCACTTCGGCCCCAGCCTGTTTGGCGGCTTCCGCCGCGTTCTGGACCAGCAACTTGTTAAGAGAGCCAGATCGAGTGCTGCCAGCAAACGCGAGAATTCGTGGGGTGGTCATGTGGTTTTTTCAGTGAACGTGTGACGTGTACCAACTTAGGACCATTTTTCTTGGCCGCTTCAGCATGTCGGCCGGCAAAAATTGGTCTGACTGTGCGACAAACGTGTGATCCTTGAAGATGCCGCTGCGGGATTAGTCGACCAGAAACCGTTTCGTCATTTTCACGGTTTTGGGATCCTTTAATTCGAGTTGATTCAGGTTTTTGACTGCAGCCTTTGCTTCGTTCGTCAGTTCTTCGCTATCGGCGATGGTTTGTTGGCCCGCAAAGAACAGATAGCGAACGATGGCTCGCTTCACAGATGGGATGGCATAGTTGTCATCATCGTACATGGCCATCAAGCGATCTTGTTTCGACCAGTCATTCCAACGAGCTAAGTCGGCAATGACCAAGTCGGAAAGTTCTGGGCGTTCTAGCAATTCATGCATGGATTGCTTCAATCGATCTTTGTTGATGACTTCTGGTTCGTAAGTCCACATGAATCGTAGAGCTTGCATCACGGCGAAGACTTCGCTGAATGGAACCTTTTTCACTTCGCCATCTGAATTGGTCCAAGTGGTGGATTTGATGATCTTGTCTTCCAAGACCTTCAAGCCGTCTTCGCCCTTGATCAAAAGGTAGCCAGAAATCACACCTTCGATACCAAGGCGAAAGCTGGTTTCGGGATTCAAGATTTTCTTTTCCATGGCGGCGGCTGCAACATCGTCTCCACACAATCCCAGCAGCAATCCGTAAAGGCCCATCCGAGTAACAGGAGTGTCTGGATCGGCGATCCATTTTGTCAGTTGCTCACGTGGAAAATCGTCCCGCAGCGCCTTAATGGTTTCGTACTTTGCGGATGCGAATTCTCCATAGGCGTCGTTAGAAATCGCTAGCTCAGAATGTTGCAGATACTTGACGAAGTATCTTAAGCGTTCAATTTTTGCTTCAGGTGATGTGACGGGCGAGGGCAAATCTGAAAGATATTTCCATCCAGCCTCGCTGACTTCCCGAGGAATCTGCCAATCAAGAACTCGAATGCTGGGTCCCAGCAGCAGATATTGGGCGTCTTTGTCACCTGCAAGGTATTGAGGTAGCTCGACGGTTTGGCCCACTTCAAAAGCAGCGTCTTCTGACGTCGCGACTTCTAAAATTTCGAACTTAGCCGTTCCGCCCGACACATCCGTAGGATCGGTGCCACCGACCCACTTGGTCAGCAACACGTGTTCAGATTGATCGATTTCCTCGGCCAATGTCAACGAAGGAGCGTCGCAGAACGGGCACATGGAAGCGTTTGCAATGGAAAGCAGGCAGCCCAAGGCAAACAGAATTCCGCAAATCGGAGCAACGAATGTGGAACGCATGGTCTTTTTCGAACAACAGGAGAGCAAGAATCGGGAGGACCAGCAGTACGCCGTTACGCGACTGCCTCAAGCAGATTATAGCCGTCTCCGGACCAGTTTGTCTCTTAGGATTACGTTCTCGCGAAAAGCCAACCAAACTTCAGGGGGTTCAGCACGGGGCGAAATCAAAGATTGCTTTCTAGCAATCCGCTATTGCGAGACGGTCGCGTCTTCAAGTTCGTACAGCGAATACCATTCGCCGTCTTCGTAGTACGGGTCGATGCGAAAGATACCCTCGACGTCGAACGGCTTATTTGCGATGTAGTCGGTCACCTGATTTTCGGCCATGCGAACGTTGATGACATCGTAGATCTTCGGAGTTCGGACAAAGCAGCAGATGCCGTTGTCTCGAGCCAGAGCGAAGCGTTTCAGACCTTCAGACTGGTACGGAGGAATCATGAAACCTCGAATCCGAATTCTTTGTCCTTCCAAGGCCGTCAGCCAATCTGGCAAGTGGCTCACCGCGTCGGCGGGAACAGGCTGCATGTTCAATATTTTTAACAGGTCGATGTCGTCGTAGCTGACTCGAGTCACTTTGCCTTTGTCTTCTTTACGAAATCGTTTGTTTGGAACCAACAACTTGATTTCCAGCACCTCGGTGCTTTCTTCCAAGTCCGGGTTGTTCATCAACACATTCATCCGTTCTTGAGCCGTCATGTCGGGCGTCAGCAAGTCGGGCTCAGATATCAACAAATCGTTTGTGGTATCTGTCGCGACGGCCTGAGTCACAGTGGATGCCGTGCGATCATTGGCCCCAGCTGCGATTTGCTGAACCTTGGGTGTGTCTGAGTCTGTTTCTTTTTTGGCAGGCTGGTCGGGCGTGCCTTCCGTTTGAGTCTGCGAGTCTTGGTCGTTTGAAAGATCACTTGAGCGATCTGAAACATCTTGCTCTGATTTCGGCAGAGGCGACCAAGTCGTGAACGATGCAGACTTCGGTGCAGCGAGCTGACTGTACGGCATTCCCGAACCAGAATCGCTGCAGCCGGATAGGCTTATACACAGGCACAAAGCGAAGATTGTGGCTGCTGATGAAGCAGTCTTGGCAAAGTCAGATTTCATTTTTGAACGGCTTTCAACAATCCATTTAGAATGACGTTCGAGCTTCTTCAACACGATCAGCAACGATCGTGTAAACGGGCTCTCCTTCACCGGCCGTCACATCAGCGCTCAACGTTCCAGATACGGCAATCATGCTTCGAAACGCCTTCGTGGTTTTTCCTTCAGGCATACTCACGACCATCATGTCGAATGGCTTGGGTTCACCGCCGAAACAACATTCTCCGTTGTCCTTCAGGAAAACAAAATCCTTCAGGCCTTCATATTTCTGCAGGTTGTACATGTACCCTTTCAGGAACACTTTTTGGCCAACAAAAGGGGCCACTTTTTGGTGCAAACGCCGAGCGTTGCCGTAGTACACAAATTCATAATCCGAAATTTCGTTAGGAAAGTTGACTCGCAAATATCCTTCCGGCACTTCGTGATGATAGTCGTAATGCAGTTTCCAAGAACCCGCCACTAAGCAGCTGGTAGACAAAAGCAATCCACACAAAGCCATCCCAAAACCACGGTAGATATCTCGTTCGCTGCGAATTCGAATCACGGCGACCAAGCTCACCACGATGGCGATGAATGCCAAAGCTAAACCCATGACACTGTTGGTCAACGCGGTCAGACTTGCGATTCCCATCACCAAAGCCACAGGCGCCCACGGCGATGTTGAAATGTAATTAAAATCGTCAGAGCCAGTCTGTTTTGACCAACCGGATTTCACGGTTTCTTCAGACGGTGGCTCGTTTTCGACGGGAGCGGTAAGAACAGTGGGTTGATTCATGCGTTCAGATCCTGGCGTTGAAGACCATCCAGAATGGGAAAAGCCGTGTTTTGGGCGAAGGAGAGGCCTGTGCAGCCACAAAAAACAGTCATTTCAGACACAAGCAGCCCGCACGCAGAATTCTACGACGTCAAGGTCGGGTTCCGATAATAAAAAGTGCTTTCTGCCGTTCTTCACAGTGAATCGCTAGAAATAGGCGGTTCATTCTAAGGATTCTTGACGAGAACTACGCTTCAATTGCTGCCAAAACGTCGTCAACTGCCGGGCAGCCACCAGAACTGTGAACTCACTTTGAATTCTTGCTCTCGCCGATTTTGCTCTGGCAACGGCGTCTTTGGGGCTGGCCAAAAAGTGACGAATCCCATTTTGAATGGATGTGGTGTCGGGTGAAACCAGAAGGGCCTGTTCCTGATTTGTCACGATTTCTGACGTTCCACCAACGTCGGTGGCGACGATCGGCAGTTCGCAGGCGGCCGCTTCTAACAGAACTCGACCAAGAGGTTCCTGTTTGGCCACATGCACCAAGATATCCGCCGCATTCATGAGTTCTTGAACTTCAGATTGATAGCCCAGGCAATGCAAATGGTTCCCCTGACCCAAGTTTGAAAACGCCGTTTTGATGTCCGCTTCGTATTCGACACTTTCTGTTTTTTGTGAATGGCGACTGCCAACTAAAACCAAATGCAGGTCAGGATGTTCGGGCAGCAGATTCACGATTGCCTCTGCGAGATCTCGCTGACCTTTGCGAAGGCAGATCTGTCCGACGTTAAGCACCACGACGGCATTTTCTGGAAGCCCTGCGAGACACTTGCAATCAACTGCCGACTTGTCGGTCGACTTGAAGATTTCAGTATCGACACCGTTGTAAATCGGTGTGCACAGACTCGCATCAAGGCCTCGCGAAACATGGTAGTCGCGAGTAGCGTTTGAAACAGCGACCAATCCATCATTCTGATTGAGGTCACTGATTGCCGCCCGACTTAGCTTAATGATATCCCGAAGGTGTCCCGACCGCAGAGTCTGTTGAAACAAAGTATCAGACATCCGCCCAACATTGCGGCTCATCGATAGACTGTTGCTGTGGACGATGTCTGGTCTGACACTGTTTAACAGTCGCCGCATTTGCTCTTGCAGTTGTGCGGGTGAATACTTCAGACCGTCGGCATCATGAGTATCAAATTTGGAAAGCGGAACATCGAGCCGCTCAAGTTGATCGGCCAGTGGTCCGCTTGCGGGGCCCGCTGCATGGAATTCAAGCACAGGGCAATCAGCGGTGTGTCGTTTTAACTGCTTGATACAAGACAGCATCGAATGCTCGCCACCATTGAGTGATGGAAATTCGAACAACAGCATGATCTTTAGCGGCGACACGTTTCAATTTCAGCAAGGCATACAAGATTCGAAGACGTCGATTTATTTTGGAAACAGTTCAGGCTGAGGTTCGCCAGTCAGCCACCCCAGATCGATCAGAAATTGATCGCCTTCTTCTAATGTCTGATGGAACGGCTTGTTGTCGTATTTGCCTTTGTTGAAAAATCCATGAGGCATGCTGGGGAAAATTGTAAGTCGTGATTCGATCTTCAGGTCCTTCATTTTGTGCTGGAATCGCTTGGCAACGTCAACGGGAATCAGAGCATCACTGTCGCCAAGAAAAACGATGGCCGGTGGAGTCTTCGTATCGATGTTTTGAGCAGGAGAGTACTTTTGGAATTGGTCAGCAACCCTCTTTGTTCCCCAACCATCATTGGGACTGTTGTCATAGACAGGATTGAACAGCAGCATCGCGTTGCTGCGGACGTTGATCTTGCGATCTTCTTGCGAGTCTTCAAATAAGTCATCTTGATCGGCAACAGCCGAGCCCAAGCAGGCCGCCAAATGTCCTCCGGCAGAACCACCGGCTGATGCGATTCGTGTCGGATCAACGCCCCATTCTTCAGCGTGATTTCGCACCCAGCGGATGGCCGCTCGAGCATCCTGAATACAGTGAAATGGTGGGTCAGTATTTTTCTTCTTTGACAGCAGCCGATACTGAACCTGAAAGCAGACAATGCCTCGCGCGGAAAAGTAGCGCGCGTGGTCTGTGAACTGTCCCGGCTTGCCGCCCGTCCATCCTCCACCGTGGAAAAACACAATCGCTGGTGCTCGGCCTAAGCCCGCTTGTTCAGTCGGTCGAGTGACAAAGATCGAAAGAGACCGATCGCCCACCTTGCGATACGTGTACTGCTGAGTTCCATCAATGTCGGCCTTCGCGTGCGGTGTCAGCTCTGCAGATGCGGATGCTGCCAAGCAAAATACGAGAACGTACGAAGCATCACGGAGCAGAGATAGGAGTTTCATGTCGGACCGTCTTTCGAATAAATCGTCTTAGGCTGCGAGCAAGTGTCTGTGCCGCATCTTACCACTGAATCGCAACCATGTCTTTCGAGGCGTCAGTCAATGCCAAGGCCGTTGTCAGAGTTGCATCAGACTGTGAAGGCCAAGATTCTTTGGGTTCCTTCTTTTTTGAGATCAGCATTTCATCATTTCTGAGTGCCTTAAACAGCTTTACGTCATTCATTAACGCGTCGTTCATGAAGCCGAAGAGACTTCCCAAGCAAAGGTAGCTCCAGCGGCGGGCCAAGCCTTGCAGTGACACTCTTTGTCTCTGTGATCATCCGACCCGAGTGTCAGATGAATTTTCTATTCGCATTGCTATGCTCGGAAAGTCTGAAATGAATGTCCAACGCTTTCGAATCTCACGGTGTGCTCGTCAGCGAGCCTTCACGCTGATTGAACTATTGGTGGTGATCGCCATTATTGCGATTTTGGTTTCCTTGTTGTTGCCAGCAGTGCAGCAAGCTCGAGAAGCGGCTCGAAGAACTCAGTGCAAGAACAACTTGAAGCAGCTGGGTTTGGCCATGCACAACTATCATGATACGTCTCGCGCTTTTCCGTTTGGATTTGACGAGCGAGAGACTCTATGGTCAGCCATGATTTTGCCTCAGATTGAACAACAAAATCTGTACAACACATTGATCTGGCAAGAAAGCGGGCTGGGAAACTGGGACACCGATGGTTCTCCGAATGAGATCGCCTGCGGCACCGTAATTGACGTTTTTCGATGTCCGTCGATGGCTGGTCAAGATCCGCGAGATAACAACGGTATCCCAGGGCGAGTCCCCATCAGCTACAAAGCAGTTGCATCATCGAACGCGGCGTCTGATGACCTGTCAACGGTGCCAGCTGGCTATGATCCGATTGCCTTAGAAATGCAATCGGGTTTGGACGGTATGTTCTATGGCTGCAGCAGCACCCAGATCCGAGACCTCACCGATGGCACTTCGAACACGCTGATGGTGGGCGAGACCTTCACTGATGTTTCGTTTGCGAAGGACGGCCAAGGGATGGACTACTGGGCATTTGGCGCCCCTTCGACGGGCGGCTGGGATTGCCGGGAAGGCGACCGAGGCGGTACGGAATACAGTGAAGGTTTAGGGTCCACCGTCGTACCGATCAACAGTCGCTTAAATCCAACGATAAATGGTCGACTGATGGAATTGTCTTTTGGCAGCTACCACATCGGTGGTGCTCAATTCGTAATGGGTGACGGGTCCGTTCGATTCCTTTCAGAGAACATGGATCTTGGCACGTTGCAGGCCTTGGCCAGCATCGGCGGCGGAGAAGTTGTCGGCGAATTTTAGTCGTCGCGGTTTCTAAGCGTTTCCTTGGTCGCCCGTATTTCTCGGCCGCTTTTTCTATTTTTGTGGGCATTTCAATTCGATGAAGTCGTATGCAATATTTGGTTTTGGTTTGCTGCTTTTGGCTGGTTGTTCGACTCAGCCTCAGATGGATTACAGCAAGGCCGACCTTGTTGAAGTCACCGGAAAGGTGACGTTGGATGGTGTGCCGCTGAGCTTTGCCGTTCTGTCTTTTGATAGTCCCGACGGTCAGTTTTCTTTCGCCATGACTGATGTCGACGGCGCTTACCAATTGCAATTTGATTCTGAAATGACGGGTTGTACCAAGGGGCCCAAGGTTGTGCGGGTCAGTACCCATCGAAAAATTCTTGGTCTGAACGTCGCAGAAGAAGGGGGCGATGGCGGTGAGGAAGAAACCAACCAGGATGCAGAACGTATTCCTGAATGCTACAACAAGGAATCGGAACTGAAGGTGACAGTCACAGAGTCGGACACCAATTTCAATTTCGAATTGAACGGCGACTGAAGCGGCTTAGGACTACAACGGGATTCACTCACCGGTGTTGGCAAGTAGCCTCAGCTGAAAGGCTAGCTGCCCTTTAAGAAAGGTAACCCGACGCGTGAGCGACGGATATCGGCTGTGTAGAACCTGAGGGTTTCGGGGGGATTCATCCCTCGCTGACGCGTTGGGTGACCATATCCAGGCTTTTTCAACGGGCTGCTAAACACACAAAAAAGGCCTGCATGAAATTTCCATGCAGGCCTTTTGTGGATCAAGTGATCTGTTTGTCACGAATGCTGTCGAGACGGAATGGGGGCATTGACGCTTAGTTCAACAACCATTCTACGACTCGCCAGTCCATCCACCGATTGTCGGCGTCTTGGCTATTTCTGCCCATGAATCCTAAGTGTCCGCCGTGATCGGTGATGCACACGCTGAAGTTTTGAGGGAAGCGAATTTTTGACCAGCACTCCATTGGAATCAATGGATCATCTGCGGCCAGCAGCACAGTGGTGTGAACCTGAGTGTTGCGAATGTGGTCTCTTGCGGAAGCTGCTTCGTAATATTCGAGAGCGTTTTCATAGCCACATGCCGGAGCAGTAAACAGCTCATCAAATGTCTTCATGCTGCCGGGAATCGTTTTTGCTTTTGCAAGCGGCAGATCTTCTCTCCAAAGTGGAGTATCTCGGACCTGCTGAGTGAGCTTCTTTGCAAAGTAGCGGCTGTATTTTCGACCAATCACCGTGGAATCCAATTGATTGACGCAGTGTTGCAAATCGATCGGAGGACAAATCGCGACGGCCCGAAATATACTTTGAGGAATGTTGTTGGGGTTGTCGCCAAGAAATCTCAGTAGCAAGTTGGCACTGATGGAAAAACCGGCCATCGAAATCGGAGATTCAGGACAAAGCCGTTCCAGCATTTGGATGGCCATTGCCACGTCTTGAATCCGTCCAGCGTGATATGGCGATTTGGCCAGCATCTGCCCTGCACCACATCCTCGGTGATCCATTCGGAAGACGCGAACATTTCGCTCCATCAGTTTGGACGCTGTGCGAACCATGTACCCACTCCGATGACAGCCGGCCAAGCCATGCATCAAGAAAGCGACGTGGTCACCTCGTTGCCAACCGGGAGGCTTATCGTCGTGAATGACGGCGAAGTCACCATCTGAAAACCGCAACTTACGCTGAATGGTGCCCATAATGCGCGGACCACCCGGACAGAATGCACCGACAATCGTTTGCAGGTGCGGGTTCTTCAGACCCTTTTTGGGATGGAACTCGGGGATTCCTGGGAAGGCGATTGTTTCGCTGCCTGGCCAGATCTCAGGAGCTTCCGTGGGTACCACGTTGGGCTCGATCCCTGAGCCGATTGGTCTTCCTGACGATGTGCTAATGGTACTGCCGGTCCGCAAAAGAGAGAAAGAAAGTCGGGTGAGACAAGCGGTATTCTGCCCAGGTGCACGATTGTGTCCAGACAGAATTCAGTAATCTATCGATGTCTGAGCCGTTTCCGTTGACTGAAAACGCGGCGGATTCCGTGGATTCAGCGAAATGATTGCCTTTGGGCCGTCAGACGAGCCTTAGAGTGCTGGCTTTGGTCTGGCGGCAGGAGGACTTGGGCGGCCCGGATTAGCTGGGTAAACACCTTGTTGATTGACGCGATACCATCGCTCTAGAACAGAAAGCCACGATTCTCGGTCTTTGGCTGACACAAAATCGGCTCGAACTTCCGCTCCGTCCGGGTGCCAATCGCAGTATCTGAGGCTGAATTTTCTCATCTGTCGTACGGCTTGTCGGTCCGAATAAACGCGGCACGCAAAATCCATATGCAGCTCCATCACCGTTCGTTGTTCGAATACATCGGGTGGGAGTAAAGGACCGTCTCCTCGCAATAAAGCGGTGGCTTGATTGAAAATCCACGGGTTGCCAATCGCTCCTCGAGCAGCCGTGACTCCGCTGACACCCGTCTCTTGAAGCATTCGGACGCAGTCGGCCGCCGAAAACAGATCACCACTTCCTAAGATGGTGCGATTGGGAAAATCTTGTACTAGCTGAGTCAGAAATGACCACCGGCTGGGCCCGTTGTAACGTTGCTCGACAGTTCGGCCATGCACCGTGACGGCCGCCACTCCAAGATCGAAACCCGCTTCGAGGATTTTGTAGAAAGCGTCACGGCTGGCTTCTGAATCATCGATTCCTCGACGCATCTTTACAGTGACAGGAACGTCATCAGGCACCGTGTCACGCACTCGCTGCATAATTTCGATTGCAGTGTCCGGCTGCGACAGATGAAATCCCCCTCGGCACCGGCCCAGCACTTTTTTAACGGGGCATCCAAAATTGATATCGATCACATCGAAGCCAGCGTCCACCAGACGAGTCGCCGCTGCTGTGAACTGTTCCGGGTCTGCTCCCATTAGCTGAGCTCCCGCTGGATGATCTTCGTCTTCGACCATGAGAAACCGTTTGGTCTTTTCGCGGTCCTTCAGCGATGTGACGAAATGATCAATCATCACTTCACAGACCGTGTACGGCGCACCCAAACGTCTTGCAACGGCTCGCATTGGCCAGTCGCTGTATCCGCTAAGAGCAGCTTGAACGACCGGAGTCGCCAGCTGAATGTCACCAATCGTAAGCATGGGTTAAGTATAGCGAAGCGATTCGAAAGGCGGTGAGGCTGTCGTCAGCGCATAAAAAATTCTCTCGACGAAAAGTTCGTCGAGAGAATTCAGTTTTTTCTATGAATGCCAATTTAGAAGCGTCGTTGCTGTTGTCAGCAAAGGAGCCCTAGTTTTGGTCTTCATTTCGTCGATTTCGCTTCACGCTTTTGCCACCAAGCATGGCTAGTCCAGCGACTGCAGCAACTGTGGAATTTGGATTCTGCGATTCAGAATTCATGACCACAGCGTCTGCTGCGACTTCAGCAGCAGCTTCCGTGATGGCGTCGGCATCTTGGTTCATCAGCCAGTCAGCCATAGAAAGTTCTTCCATGATGGCATCCACGGCTGTTTCGGCTTTTGCCGAATTGTCGGCCAATTCGATCGATGGAAGATCGATCTGGCTATCTATCTCGGCAACCACCGACTCGGTCGTGATTGCTGTTTCGTCGTGGGCAGCAACAACGGCCATCGGATGGACGGTGATACTGTGCAGCGAATCAAAGCGTTCTGTCGAATTGCTCACTGTTTCTGGATTGAACTTGGCCAGCAACACACTTGGGTCGGTCTCCAATTGGTCCGCGTTGGCCAAAAGGTTAAAGTCTAGAGGTTGGCTGAATGGTCCCGTAGTTCCATCAGCGTTGACTCCACGCACCCACCATCGATATGTCGCTGGAACAAGATTCTGTGAGAGTTCGAACTCAAAGTTTCCGCCACCAACTGCGGTTGGCGTTACCACGGCTTGGAAGACGTTTGGTTGGCCTCTGAGTGTCAGATTTCGAACGATCAGCTCGTATTCTGTGGCGTTCGGTAGGCCCACAAATTCGAACACAGGCGTGTTGTCTGTTTCAGTCAGGATGGGAGAAATACCGACCGGGGCATTGTCGATTGAACTGTTGATCGTGAAATCAGTAGGGCTACTCCACTGAGAGATATTGCCTTCAGCGTCAGTTCCTCGGACCCACCAGCGGAAGCTGGCGTTTTCAAGAGGTTGTTCAGGTTGGAAGAACGTGTCAGGAATTCCGGCAATGTTAATCACGCGAGTTTGACCACTGTCCAGATTGTTTACCCAAATCTCATAGGTTTCGTATTCCGGCACGCCCGTCCATTCGAATCGCGGAAGGTTCGTTGTCAAGACAAGAGCATCATCATCCGGTGTGGTGTTAATCGGGACGGGAACAAAGAATTGTTCTGATCGACCCCAAGATGTGGCTACACCGTCATCATTGAATGCTCGCACCCACCAACGGTAGACCCCGGTAAACAGGAGCGTTGATTCGTCGGTGAATGAGATCGTATCCACGCCATCCACATGAGGAATGTCTTGCACTCGGATGATTTGAGTCTGACCACCTACCAGATTGACCCAGATGTCATAGAATGCTGCTCCTTCAACAGCTTCGAATTCGAAGACGGGTGTACGGTCTGTCACATTGGCGTTGCCAATCGGCGATTGCAGAATTGGGCTCAGTCGCAAATCTTTGCGGAAGTTGAAAGCATCAGAGAATAGACCTTCTTCGCCATCATCGGCGAGGGCTCGAACGAAGACCTGAAATTCTCCATCGCCCAGTTCTGGCGAAACGAAAGATGTGCTCGTCGCGATCGCGTTGACGACCAGTTGCGGGGCGGTCAAAACGTTGCCCGCAAGATCAACTCCGCTTAGCTGAGTGATCCAGACTTGATACTGATTTGCTCCAACGTCTGTGAAGGTAATCGTTGGCGTGTCATCGATCGTGTTGTTGATTGTCGTGCCAACACCAGGACCGGTGACGGTTGGTCGGACGACGTTGAAGGTCGATCCCGTGCTCCAGTCTCCGGTATTATCGTTCGCATCAATGGCCCGAACCCAGACTCGATACAGGCCTTCATCCAAGGCAAACGGTACTTCAAAAGCGGCCAGATCAGTGCCAGGAAGATTTACAGAATCCGCTGTGATCGAATCGTCGTTCAGCAGGATGCCAATGCCCTGACCCGTAATTGGGTCAAGTTGTGAAATCCACACCTGATAACGAACAGCATCCGGAATCTGGGTGAAGGTGATTTCAGGAGTGGTATCAAATTCCTGATCAAAGTTCAGCGGGTTCGTCAGGGCAATGCGTTCAATGCTAAACAGGTGAATTTCACTGGCCGATTCACCACTGAAATTCACTGCCGTGACGACCGCAGAGTAATTGCCAGGAGGCAATGGTTCTGACGTTTGGAAGAACAGATCCGTGATTCCCGTTTCGTTGATGACCACTTCATTGGTATCAGTGTTGATCACGACCAGATTAAACTGACCTGAACCACCAGTCCACGTAATCAGAGGTGTTGAATCGCTCGTACCGGCTGAAAGAGGGCCGGTAATGACGGGCTGATTAGGCGCTGAAACAGTGATGACAATTGTCGTCAGATCTATGGCACCAGTGTCATCGGTGACTCGCAAAGCGACCACAAAGGTTCCCGTACTCGGGTATACGTTGGTTGTTGTCGCAGACGTACCGCTGTCATCCACCGTGAAGGTCGTGCCATCGAAGTCGAAGTCCCATTCGTAGTTCACGATCGACCGGCTGGCCAAGCCCAAGGTATGCGTTGAAGCAGAAGCGTCGAAGGTAACAGTTTCTCCTGCTCCTGCTGGGTTTGGAGTTGCTGTGACCACGGCAACTGGTTGACTTAGGAATAACTCAACCGCTCCGATGTCAACTTGGAAGACCCCATCAGCATCCGCTTCAATCAGTCTTTGAGAACCAAGTTGATCGACAGCCTGTACCAAAGCTTCCTGTGAGTTCGTAATGCCGGCAGCCGTCGCGAAGACCAAATTGCTGCCTTGATCGACGACAAAGGCGTCTGGATTTGGAATGTGTGCAAACGTTCCATTTGCAGTGACATTGGTCAGTGCTGCCAACCCTGCGTCGACTGCAGCGCCATCGACACCTGATAGGAAGTCGGTGCTGATCAATCCCAGAGCCGCTTTATCTTGAGCGACACCAGAAGCTCCGATGTAGTTGAAACCAAGACTGTCAATGGGGGCAACCAGTTGAGCTCCTGTTTCCGCCGTGTTTAGGTCGACAATGGTGTTGCCAAGAACACTGGTGACTCCCACTTCGTCAAAGAGACCGCCGCCTTCAGCTTCCGCTGAATTCAAAGCGATCGTGCTGTTGACTGCTGTGAAAGTACTGGTCGTGACAACCGGTGCGACTTCAGCGTTGACTGCGGAGCTCAGGGTTTCGTTGTAGATTCCACCACCGCGAGAAAATGCGAAGTTGGAAGAGACCGTGGTGTTCAACAGGTCCACGACTCCATGATTGAAGATCGCACCACCTCGGCTACCAGCAACGTTGCGAGAGATCGAAGTTTGATCGATATCCAGCGTGCCTAAGTTGTAGATACCGCCGCCTTGGTTATAGGCTTCGTTATCGATGAGGTTCACACCAAGCAGGTTAACAGAACCTCCTGTGCTGGCACTTTCTCCGGTGAGTGTGCTTGTTCCTTCAACAAAGATTCCCGCTCCGTCAAATGCTTCACCGCCCTGAATGGTCAGGTTTTCAAGAGTCAATTGGACTCCGGGGAAGACATGAAAGACACGGTCAAGTTGGTTGCCATCGATGATGGTGTCAGAAGCTGTCGCACCAGTACCGCGGATGATCAAGTTGTCTCGAATGTCGAGGTCACCAGACAGGCCGAGGTCTTCGAACCGACCGTCTATAGACAGCGTGTAGGTTCCAGCAGTCAGTTCAATGATGTCGATTCCACTGTTGGCGTTGCCTTCGTTGATGGCTGCTCGCAGAGATCGATTACCATTGACGTCTGTGGCAGAACCATCGCCAGGAATGTTGTCGGTGGTGTCGCCGAAGAAGTTCACGCTGTTGTCGGCCGTCCAAGCTTCGACTTCGGTGCCCGTGGTTTGCAACAACGCAGTATCGGTGTCGCGGATATTAGATCCGTCAACGATCAACGAGAATTCATAGTCTCCCGATGGAGCCGTAAGTCCCGCTAGGTTGGAAATTTGATAGATCTCAGGATTGATTTGATCCAAGATCGCTCCAGAGATATCCAACGGCACGCCGTCTCGAGTCAGTTGGAAGTCACCAAGATCCACACCAGAAACGTCTTCGCTAAACGTCAGAGTGAAACTGTCGACCGACGTATTTGTCGGATCTGGAGTGACCTGACTGATACTTTCCAATCTTGGATCTTCGCCTTCAACATTGGCTCGGGCGAGACTGCCTGACTGGCTGGCCTGAGTTACCGCTGGTGGGGTTGTGGGCGCTTCGATTCGTGCTGGTGCAGGACCGATCGGAGCGTTCACTGTCAGGTCGTAGCTGCGGACCGTTCCATAAACGAACAGCGTGCCACCAGTGATCGCCGTTGTTCCGCCCCCAGAAGTTCCGAGATTCGCTTGCTCGTTACTTAGAACTTCGATGATATAGGTGCGACCGGCAGTGACCGATACTGTGATCAGTCCCGAATTTCCCGCTGCAACGTTGGAAAAAATTGGGGTTCCGTCGGCTGCTTGAACCAAAGGTACTTCTGAAGTGGCTTGTGATTCGTCGACTTCGTAAATCAAGTACTGAAGATTATCGCCGTTCAAGTCGGTCGCACTCAGAACCACTTCCAAAGACCCAGATCCGGCGGCGATGAAGCTGTAGTAGTCGCGATCGCCTTTTCGTTCGATGCTAAGAATGCCATCTGTTGTCAGTGAATTGACTGACAAAGATCCACTCAATGGTGCCGGATCACCGGTGATGGGATCTGTGACCAGAACCGTGGCTCCAGCAAAACTGTCATTTTCTTCCAGCTGGTCTGGAGCAATGGGTTCTTCGCCAGGCAGAACGTTGAAGATGTCTCCGCGGCCCAAGGAAAATGGCGTTGCGCCAGTAAATCCAGGGATGTCTACGCCAGTGTCCCACTGGTATGGCAATTCACCGAACCCGCCAAGAGAAACTTGATCAAAGAAGTCTGACAGACCAAAAATCGGGCTGGTTTGACTAAAATTATTGAAGTCGAAGTCAGATTCGATACGCCACGTGGGTGTGCCTAAACCGTCGTAAGCAAAGCCTCCGCCGGGGACAAAAGTAAACGCTTGAGAGTCTGGAAAGGCACCAACGTTGGTCGAAAAGCCGATTGTTCGAGTGGCATTTCGACTTCGTCCGATGTTACCAAAAGGTCCATCTGGGTTAGGGAAGGCAGCGCCGTTTGCCGCACGAGACTTAAACAGAAGCTCGTCATTATCCAGAAACGCAAAGCCATTGATCACATCGAGCGAGTTGCCTGTGTTTTCTCGGAACGACAGATCAAATCGTGCTAAGGGATCTCGACCTCCGACATTCCATAAATACTGCGGGGCCGTATTGATATCAAAGAACGACCCACTTTGATCTGGGACGGCTGACACAAAGTTATCGAAGTAAACGTCGGCTCCAAAGTTACCATCGAAGCTGTTTCTGAAGATCTCAGCGTCAATTCCAGATTGTCCCAGTTCAGCAGCTGTAGCGGCAACTGTCTGTCGGAACGTTTGAGTTTGGTCAGCCGTACCAACTCTGATGACGATTCCGCCCAGAGTCGTCCCGACAAGATTTGTGTCGTGAAGGAAATCGGCGTTGGCGGTGGCACTGGCGTCTCCAGCAGCGCCAGAGCTGTTGATCGGAACGGTCGAAGAACGCTCAGCCGTACCGTTGGATTCAATCAGATTATCCTGAGCACGGAATTCGATATTCGGCGTTCGCAGAGTAGTGCCAGTGCCAAAATCTACGGCGAGTGGATCTTCAGGGCCATTCTGAACTTGAACCTGAGATGACGTATTCACGATGTAGACACCAGACAAACCGTTGCCGATGATCTCGTTTTCTCGCAAGTTCAGACGGCTGTCTTCGCTCAATCGATTCAAGAAGTCGACTCCTCGACCTCCATTATCACTTAGGAACGACTGATTAATCGTCAGTGAACTGATGTTCGGGTTGGCAATGTTATCTTGGCCGCCACCAGTGACGGGCGGTACTCGGAAAGTACTGTCTCCAAGGTACTCGACGCCATCACCTCCGTTGTCGCTGATGTCTGCTCGACTCAGAATCACTTGAACGTCGCTCACGACTTCGTCACCGTGCAGCACGTTGCCAGCTTCTGTGCTTGTATCGTGCCCGATATCAACGCCGTCGCCCGCATTGTTTGTGAAGACATTGCCGTCGGATTGAATCACACGTTGCCGACCCAACGATCGCAAGAAGGGACCTGCTTCCTGAACAATCTTTAAGCCATCTTCACCGTTGCCAGCAACGGTTCCAGCGGCGATGCCTTGGAAGGCTGAATCTAATGTACCGCCGAATTCGTTGGCAAAGTTTTCGGTAGGATCACCGTTGCCAAACACAGCGTTGACGCCCATTCCCAGTACGGCTCCGTTTCCGCCGTTTAACTGGAAGTTATTCCCCAATGCAATGACGTCGATATCTTGGCCACCAACACGGCGGTTGAAGAAGTCGGCGGTGTCAACATTGGAAATGATGCGAACTCCGTCGGTCCCATTGCCAATGAAGTCTGATCGAGTCCAAGTGTATGTTCCAAAAGCTGCTCCAACGCTGCGTAAGCCAGTCAAGCTGTTGCCACTAATTGAACTGTCGATAATGGTTGCCTCAACGTGAAGCGAATCAAAGAAGTTTGTTGCGTCAACGCTGAAACCGTCGCCTGTGTTGTCTGCAATCGTGACGTTTTCGAGCTTGACATCGACTTCAACCTGCTGGAATCCTCGGATCCCAATTCCACCGGATTGGCCTGCCGCACCGGCTCCATCGTTCGGATTAAATCCGTTCCCTGCCGCTCCGTTTTCACGAATGCTTGTTCCCGCGATGTCAAAGTCAATTCGAGCATCCGCTTGCACATCGATACGGACGCCATATTCGCCGTTGTTGTCGATATTGCTGTTGCGAATTCGGAAGTCAATTTCGTCTTCAACCGTGTTTTGAGCAAACACGTCAAACCCGTCACCCGCGTTATTGGTGACGTCATTGCCTTCGAAGATGACGGTGTTCAAATCCCCATCTTCTGTGCGTTCAAAGTGGAATCCGTCCAGTCCGCTATTTAGGAAGAAGTTATTGTTGACTTCCAGGTCCTGAATTCTTGTGCGATCGGTAATTGAAAACGAAAGGCCGTTTCCTTCGTTTCCTCGAGCGTCCACACCAATCTGGTTGTCTTCGATCACAGATTCGCTGATGAACGCGGTCGCTTCTGCAGACCGTTGGTCGCTGGCAAGTCGAACGACAATACCGTCCCCTTCGTAAGGGTCGTCCGGATTGGAATCCCGTACGTTGGCATTGATTGTATTGCCACGAATTTCGAATGAACCTGTCGCAAAGTTAAGGGCTTCTACGACAATTCCAGCTTCTGTGTTTCCGCTGATATCGTTTCCGTCAGTGCTTGACGTTCCAATGTTCACGTCAAAGCTGACGTCTCGCACATCGGGTAGAGCAAACGGATCGTTCGGATCCAAAGGCAGATTTAAGCCCAATCCAAAGCTCTGAGATTCAATATGAATGCCCTTGGCATCATTGGCTGTGACTGAGTTATCAACGATGTCGCCATTGAACTGAGTGCCGGTTGTCAAGTTTACGAAGATACCAGCCAAGCCGTTGTCATCGATTGAATTACCGGAAATCGCTTGAGCGATATCCGAGCCATCGAAAGCTTCCTCTTCAAACGGTACCCAGAAACCGCTTCCCAGAGTGTAGACGCCATTCGCAACTGCACCCTGCAACTGGAACGTATCTTCAGTGAGCTTGGTGACTGTGAATCGACCATTAGCAGATGATGGCAGAGTTTCACCGTCTTCAGTGATCGTCAAACCGGTGACTCGAACTAAATCGCCAGTGAATAAACCATGAGCCGTCGATGTGATAATGACGTCGCCTGAACTTGTTGCGTCTTCAACGATGTTCGTCGTGAAGGTCGCAAGTCCTCCAGATGTGTCGTAGGGGCCAACGGTTGCCAGTCCATCAAGCGTAAAGTTGTCTTCATCTAAGACCGTTACGGTGAAAGATTGCGTGCTGCCGATACCGGTGCCCGCTGCTCCGCTGATTCGGACCAAGTCACCGGTTGTCAAACCATGAGACAGTGAAGTGACTTGGGCCGCTCCACTTATGGTTTGGATATTCTGAACTCGACCCTGTGGTTGTGTTGCCTGCAGATCTACCTGAACGAGCCCTCGAGCAGAACCGTCCGCTTGAATATCTGGAACATACCATTGTCCACCACCGCCCCATACAATTTCAGGAGGTGTGCCGTCTACACCTTGAAGGCTGAAGCGGTTGTTATCGATTCGAGTGACTGTGTGCAGGCCGTTTCCGGGATGATTAATCGTTGGATCATCGTTCACCAGACCTTGCAGGATGATCTGATCACCTGTTTGTAATTGATGGTTGGTGGACGTAATCACGACGGGACTGCCGTCGACAACAGATTCGACGTCTCCCTTGCGAGAGATGCTTGGCTGGATGTTGACGCCGTATCCGCTGTTTCCACCAATGGTGTTGTCGAGAATCGCTCCGGTGAAGTTACTGTCGATTAAGCCCAGATGCACTCCATCCTGGCCGCTTGAACTAATCGTGTTCAGCTGAATCACAGCAGACACATCACTCTGTTCGTCTGCGTCAACCAAAATGCCGTTTCCGGCAATTCCAATAATTGTATTTGATGAAATGCTGGCGTTGGTTAACGGGCTGTTGGTTAGATCCAGATTGATACCATGAGAATCAGAAGCTGATCCAGCGCCTTGAACAAACTGTGACGCATTGAAAACATCAGCGTCACCGATCAACGAGCCAGCGATCGACGTTGGTCCGCTGGAAGTCCCTGCTCCAAAGCGGAACAGAACGTCCGCACCGATGAGATCACGGCCGAAGGTGGAAAAGTCAATGGGATCGTCGCCTAGGACAAGCGGAGCAACATCCACGTCGATCACAAATTCCAGCGTTTCACCAGGCTGGAAATCCGTGAAGTTAACGGTTAACACCTGATTGTTTTCAGACAGCACAGATGTTGCACCGGTCAGGGCTCCTGATCCGTTGACAGCATTGAATGGCTGGCCGGTGGCAACACTTGGGTCGAAGACCAAGCCAAGAGAGCGAAGGTCGAATTCAAAGGATTCCAACAACTGGCCATCGGTCGCGTTGTTTGTCAGTTCAAACGGTTGAACAAACGTGTCGCCTTCAGCTCGGAAGCTCACATCTGCGCCGAGCTCATTTCCGATGATGTTGTTCTCAATCGTCAGGCTATCAGCAGGAGCGTCTGTTAACTGAACCAGAATTGCATCACTGTTTAACGCTGTCACTTCGATGTTATTGATGATCTGAAAATCATCCGCAGCACCGCCATCTTCAACTGCTAACACAATCGCAGCTGTTTCAGCAGGAGCAACAATTGTGTTTTCAGTGATCAATCCATGAGTCACGGAACTTGATGCACCGTTCAGGTGGACGTCGACCCCTGACAATGAACTGTCTTCAACTGTCAGTGCAAAAACACTGGTGTTGTTTAGATCGATTTCAAGCCCGGCTGAATTGCCATTTGCTGTTACGTCCTCAATCGAAATCGTTCGAGTATCAGTGACATTGGTCAGGTTGATATCGATTCCAATGTCTTCAAAGGAATTGATCGTTACCGTTTCGATGGCAAGACGTTCAAGTGAGACTCCGGTCAAGTTGATCGAAATTCCGTCACTGTCTGGATCCAGAGTCAGGTCTTCAATCACAATGCCATTGTGAGAGCCTAGGTCAGCGTTCGTAATTGAAAGCGTTCCCGCGGCATCGGTGAAGGTATCCGCGTTGGCGTCGTTGATGATCAAAGTTGTCAACAGGCTACGCTGTTCAAGCAACTCAGTTTCAAGAGCCTGTCCGGGATTCGATGCCGAGCGACGTCGGCTGGTGCTGCTGCTGGCAGAACTGTTTTTTAGGTGTCGTTTTGCTGCAGAAAGCCAGGCGTTCAAAGACATAAGTGGAAACCCAACTGCTAGGTAGACAAAGGCGGTTCGACAATTCGAAGCCGCAGTATATGTGATCCCGCTGCGCGGAATGATCCTTATAAACGGGATTAACCCATAATCCTCGTTCGGTATGCAATAGCTCTTTGATTGAGCAAATCCCGGGATGATCCAAGACCGCCTACAAAAGCAAAGATCAAGACGTCAGTTCGACACTTTTCCAACAGCCGACATATCAGCGATCTGTTTCCGCCTTCTGTTGACGTTCGATTTGCTTAAGTTACCCGAATTGCCTGTTTTGTTGTGTTGAGACCACGTTCGACGAATTCAGAGGCCGAATGTTCACGAAATCCAGTGTTTTTGAACTGAAAAGCTGTTTCCACTCTGGGCCTGTTCTCAAGAATCCGCTTGGCAAGAGATGCCGATTGGTAGAGTGGTCTTTCCGAAATTGCCGATTTTTGCTAAACCGCCTCAAACGGAAAGGCAAGGGAAGCAAACATCATGGACGTGATTCTGGGATTAGTTTTTATCTTCAGCCTGCTGAGCCTCGCGATGATTTTCGGGGATCGGTTGAGCTTGTTCGGAAATGTCGACGACCGCTGGCTGATGACACCCTTCGATTTGGTGTCTCGGTTCTGGCAGATGTTGTGCGAAATTTTCGACCGTGCCGTTTGCTTCGTCTTCGACCACTTCTGGTGGGTCGCTGCGACCGCTTCTGGGGGCATTGGTGTTGTCATGATCGCTTTGGTCATGTTCAGTGGACTCACGTTAGAAGCTGCTGCCGTGCGTCGCGACGAATTGGCGATCATGAATGTCGGGGGTGTTTTAGATCACACTCCCCGGATGTCAGCCAAAGACACCATGCCTCAGCGAAAGAAGCTTTTGAGCGAAAATTCGTCTCATCTTGTCGATCAGTTCCCGACTCCCAACAATCGATTTGCGATCCAAGAATTAAGCCGTCGGCCAGAAATTGACATCCTACCGGTGGAACGACCTTACCTTCCGATCCAAGAATCTGCTGCTGAATACACTCCGACACCAGATCCGTTTCGCAGTCGACTGCGGTTAACTCTGAATCCGTTCGTCGAAATCCAAGGCCGTCCGTTTAAAGATCCTTTGCTATCGCAAATGATTCAGCAGGCGCTTTACGATATTCAACAAGATGATTGGCAGGCCTTTAGCAATTTAGGGTTCCAGAATCGTCAGGTGGCATCACAGCCGGATCTCTCTGAAAACAGCACTTACGATGTGAATCGGCTGTTAAAATCTGTCCGCATTTTGTCCGGAGACACCATTGCCACTCAGGCGATTGATGTGCAAAAACTTGTCCCCGAAAATCCGCCAGCAGGTGAATTTGATATTCGCATCCGAATCAGAAACATGGGGCGAGATACTCTGTCGGGACTGATCATTCGCGAACAAATTCCACTGACAGCCGCCGCTAAGGCGATGCAGCCATTAGGAGTTTATCGAGACACCACAGCTGTTTGGGTCGTCGACAATTTACGGTCGGGTGAAGAACGCGATCTGGTGCTGACAGTGGAAGCTCGAGACCTAGACAGATTCGAATCATGGACAGAAGTCAGTGCGGCATCTGCTGTTCGAGCCGCAACGACGGTTGAGGAAGCTCGCCGCTTTGAACCGCTGAGACTACCTCCCGTAGAACTTGATCCGCCGGAACCTCGCCGGCCCATTGTGGAACCCAGAGAAGAGCGTCGGGAACCGACTTTGCGGCTACCCGAGCGTGAAGAACCAGTGCCTCGCTTACCCATTCGGCGTGAGCCCATCCGCCGAGAACTTGTTCGCCCTGTGCCTGATCCAGCACCGATCAAGATCCCAGACGTACGCCTTCGGGTGCTCACAAAGCCTGTTCGCGTCAAAGTCAATGAAGTGGCGATCGTGAAGTTTGAAGTTCGTAATGTGGGCAACGCCGATGCAGAAGGCGTTTCGTTACGAGTCAATTTGCCAACGGCCGTCGATCATAAGCAGCTGGATCCTCGAGATATTATTCGTCGAGTCGAATCGAGTGTGCGAATTCTGCAGCCGAACGAACGCCGAACGATGGAGCTGTTTATTCGGCCAACGCGAACCGGCGACCATTTGGTGACCGCGCTTTTGATGCTGAAAGATCGTGAGCTTGATATTCAAAGCTTCGACGTTGAAGCGGGTGACCGGAAAAATTCGCGAGACGAATTTCCCCCCATGGATGAAGCTGTGCCTCCCCCCATACCTGATCGTGGAATTCGCTAGACGTATTCCCCCAGTGATTGGCTCCATTGCCAACAGGGCAATGCGATGTCCGGTTGAATTCGAAGCAGGTGCGAATGGCACAATGCTGTACGGCGAACGGCATTCTCCGTGCGCCAGCGGCCCACGGGTATCGAAGGCAGCACGGCGGCGAAAACGATTTCGTTCAAATTCTAAAATCCGAGCGTAAAGTCCGAACCCCAAACGAATCCTTTGTTGTTGACACTCCTGCCGTGATCGCGTCCTAAGCGTTTCACGTCCCGCGCGTATCCGTGGGTTGGGGTTGAGCGACATTATTCAGTCGTTTCGTGCAGGCTTCGGCTGTTCGATGAGCTCAACCTCATCCCGTGGATACTCGCCAAAGCAAAACTTCAGCTCAGTAAATTCATGTTGAATTCACAGCCACTTCAACGGAGAGAATTCTACGATTGAATTCGGCCGTGGATCAGAATGTCGTCTTGGAACCGTTGCGAAGTGACGTGAACAAGACTGGCATCAGATGGAATCTCAGCCAATCCGAAACCTCCGATGGGTGAGCGAGCAGCACTGCCTCCCGTCAATTTGGGAGCGATGAAGACGCTGATTTCGTCGATCAACTTGGCATCGAAGAACGTACCCAGTAGGCCGGGGCCAGCTTCGAGCATGACGTTGGTGAGTCCACGTCGTCCCAGTTCTTGCAAGACTTGCTCGGCCATGTCCGCTGAACCGCCTTCGGTCAGTAAAACTTGGGCTCCTTGATCTTTAAGTTTTTGCAGGTGAGCCTCATCGGCCATGGCGCGATCCGCACAAATCAGCAGCCCAGCTTCCGTCAACGTTTGCATGAGCCGACCGGTGGGTGTCACGGATGTTCCAGAGCGGCACAACACGACTCGAAGTGGAGTTCTGATTCCGGGGGGCCTAGCGGTTAATGTCGGATCATCGTGACGTACCGTTCCTGCGCCGGTAATAATTGCGTCCATGCGTCCTCGAAGGGCATGCACGTGCCGTCGAGAATCTTCGTTACTAATCCACTGAGAATGCCCCGTTCGAGTCGCAATGCGACCGTCCAAAGTCATCGCCCACTTCGCATGAATCCAGGGTTTTTTTTCGAGCTGCAGTTTACGGAACGGAGCGATCAGATCTTCCGCTTGATCTTGAAGTACGCCCACCTCCACTTCGATCCCATGCTTTCGCAGCTTGGCGATGCCCTGCCCCGCGACATGTTCCGCAGGATCTTGGCAGCCAATCACGATTCTTCGGAATTGAGCGGCGATCAAAGCGTCAGCACAGGGAGGCGTCTTTCCATGATGGCTACAGGGTTCAAGTGTGACAAAAATCTGTCGCCCCGCGGTCGCATTTTCGTCAATCTGATTCGCTGCCTGGATCGCGTTGATTTCAGCATGAGCCTCGCCGAACCTTTGATGGTAGCCAACTGAGATCTGATTCAGATCGTCATCAACAACGATGGCTCCCACAAGTGGATTCGGTTCGACATGGCCCAAGCCCTGCTTTGCGGCGTCAATAGCCGCCTGCATGACGTCGTTGTCAGATGAAAATTGAATGGGCATGGTTGGAGCAGGTTTTAGAAGTCATCGGAAAAGGTCTTGTCATGGCTGGCCCCGGCCATTTGTCGTCGTTCACTTGGCGTTGGCCGATGTGAGGCCAATCGTGACAATCTCGAGCTCAACCAGTCTCGAGCTCAGGCAGTCTCAAGCTCAGACAGCCCAATCATAGAAAAGAGCCCACGAAATCGGGTGCTCTTAAACAGTGGGGTGCTCCTCAACAGTGGGGTGCTCTTAGAAAGTCGCCATCACAGTCTCAGTGAAGAAGTCCCCGGTGCCAGTAACTTAGGACTGTTCACGATCATAAAGTCATTCGGCCTGCAATCGGTGACTCACTGTGTTGGTCGCGGGTGCAGAGATCACGACGTGCAGCAGCGGAACCGATGGCAAGCGATGACGACGAAAACGTCGGGCTCAAAGAACCCGACGTCGGCACGGCATACAAAATCAGTCCTGACCGGGCATCCAAAGCTTGCCCGAACTGGCTGCTTCAGCCGACTCGTTTTCAGGAGTCCACAAGCTTTTCGGGGCATCTGCGAGCCCATCCATCAGATGTAAGCAACCAGAATTGCTGAGCTCTTCACGAATCACATCGGCGATTTCAGGAATCTTATGGAAGTACTGATCTCGAATATTGATCAGCAAAGCCGGCAGTTCCGGATCCTCGGGATTATCAAGACGGAAGCTTAATTCCCGAATGTCTAATTCCAGCCGAGTTCGAAATCCATCAGCGGCATCTCCGATGGAATCACGAGCTGCATCGAAGCACTTCGCCACCTGTTCTGCATCCAATGCTTCGCGAGCTGCCGTGGCTTGCAGCAAAAAGGCTCGAATCGCGCCGAATTCTTCCAACGCGGCGGGACGCTTTGTGAGTTCCGCTGTGGCCGCCTGCAACAGGCTGTGATGACCAACCAAAGAAATTCGATTGGCAAATTCGATCGCTTGACCGTCTGTAATGCTGCTGGTGTCCAGTCGATGAAATTGCAGCAATGGCAGACCAGTCAGCACTTGGTCTTCGGATGGTTTTAGTTTCTCAAGATCTTGCAGCTTCAATCGTTGACGGACGTTGGTCAGATTTAGATTTTGCCCCAAACGATTGCAGACGGAATCAAGAACCAGCACAGCGGCATCAAGTTGGTAGGCGGGCACCTGACTGGCAAGAGCAGCTTCAGGCGCTTTATTGCCGAGTGATGCAAGAGGTGTGGCAAGCCAATCTGACAAACGCTCTGCAAGCCGATCGTGGTCTAGCTTTTTGACGACCGCATTGGATAGTCCTGAAGCGTGGTGAATTTTCCAGTCGAATTGACGGTAGGCCAACGGAATCTGGCTGAATGGAAGAGGTTCGCTCGTGGCAGTGACTAGGTCGCCCAAGACTTCCTTCGCGAATTCGACGGCGGCAGGCAGTTCGTCTGACGTACCCACCAATTTGATGGCAGGGTTGTCGTCGCTATCAAACAAACTGACGTCGGCCATCACATCTGGCACGTCGTCGGCTGACACAGGATCAGACGGCGGTTGATTCAGAAGCTCATATTCGCGAACCGGTTTTTCGTCGTCTTCCTCTTGGTCTCGAACCTGTACTCCGCCAAATCGCTTGTTGCCATCTAGTAAAGTAATGGCTTCGGAAAGTGATGAAACATCAAACGTCACTTCATCAACGGAATAGGTGTCTGTGTTCTTTTCGAGTTCCAGAAGCTGAGCCAGTGCTTCAGTTTCAACTTGATTTTCGTAGCTGTCACTCAGTTCAGCAGACTTTTTCAAAGCGGCGATGGCTTCGGTTGATCGTCCATCCCACGCTTGGAACAACGCCATATTGTGCCACAAGCCGCTGTGATCGGGGCGTTCTTTTACCAGTCTCGAATAGATGATCGCGGCCGGTTCCCAGCAGCCAATCTGACTTACTCGACGGGCTCGCAGTTCTTCTTTCTGCAAATCTTCATCACCCAATTCAATGGGCAGCAATGCAAAGCGGCCTCGCAACGGATAGGGAATGTGTCTTTGAGATTCAAAGTAGGCCAGTTGCATTAAGATCTGACCACGCGCTTGTTCATCTGACATACGCACAGAAAGCGCAAGGTGTTCTCGAACACTCAGCACTTCCTTCTGAGCCTCCATGAGCGCGGCGATGCGATTTGCCAGCCTAGCGACTCCTGAAGGAAAGTGTTTGCCAACCAATTGGAATGCGCGATGGATGATTCGCTTTCCGTTGGCAAAGCCGTCTGTGGTCAGACAGATATCGGCCAAAGCCAAAAGTGCCAGCGGTTCATCTGGATGTCGTTTCAAGAATCCCGCCAACACGTCTCGCGCGGCGTGAACTTCTTGTCGAGACATCAGCAAAGCAGCTTTGTGAGTCACCAAGAAGACCTTGTCGTCATATTTTGACAACAGATCATCAAGAATTTTTTCGGCGGCGGACGGCTGATTTTCGATCAGCTTTTCGATCCGAATCATTTCAGGCAGGATGTCCTGGCAGCAAAATTTTAGTTTTTTTCCGCTGCCGCATGGGCAAGGGCTGTACGGGTCATGGCTCATGGTGAGGTCCGTTTGTGAGGTGCAATGAAATCAGGCGGGTGGGCCCGAATTGATGATTTAAGGCAGTCCGTAGACTGAATTGATTCAAGGGAGATAAAGTTGAGAAGGCTGAACTGGGATCACGTTTCACCAAGTGTCTGACTGAATCCAGACGCTTGTTTTGACATCGTGATTTGGCGTGGCGGGTTAAGCCGACGAATCGTAGCGGCTCAGTGACGATGTCGTTCTATTCAGGTCCTTCAAACGCTTTGTTGTGGTTGCGGGTTTGCTGCAGATATGCCCGGTCGATCCTTTAACCGGCAGGTTTCGCCGGATTCGTCCGTTCTCGCAATCATTCGCATTGGGAAACGCTATCGCGGCGTTGATGTTGTGTCGAGTCGATCTGCACGGGATGATAGCATTTCCAGCTGCGATTTGCCCATTAGCGGGTCGCTCCCGATTGAATCGGGAACTTCCCCAGGTTCTCTAAACCGCGTGAAGGATTCACGTGCAGGAGGCCTGTTGCTGCGAAAGGAGTCCGCAGGATGTCGGAACAATTGAACAAAGCCAATTCTTTGCCCGAAGTGTCGTCGAAATCGGGAACCTTGGCTGCGGGGCCAACAGTCCAAAGCAGGCCCAGCTCTGCCGCCACATTGAGCTGCCCCGGTTGCGGCTGCCAGACGAAGAGTTCAACCAGTCGTTTTCCGATGGAAAGCGTTCGCGGTACCAGCGAATTCCTGCGTTGTGATGCTTGCCACGCCTATTTTTCTGGTGATGAATATCACGCAGAGGTCGAAGAACAACACACTCGACAAATGGCTTGGGGTGAGGAAGATCGCGGGACTCAGCTGAATCAATTCAAACAAAAGATGTACCACTCGATCCTTGATGGGATCGAACGAGAGGGCTTTGCTGGTTCGTCTCTGCTTGACGTTGGCTGCTCTTTTGGCGGTTTTCTGACGGAAGCTGACAAGCGAGGGTTTCAGGTCAGCGGAGCCGACATTGTCGCAGATGCTGTTGACTATTGCAGACGCCAAGGGCATCGAGCTCAACAGTGTGCCTCGTTGGAAGACTGCAGCTTGTTTTCCGAGACGGCTCCGGCCGATGTTGTCACTGTATTAGATGCTCATATTTACTGGCCTGATCAGCCACGCGAGCTTCGAGCCGCATGGCGGATGCTAAAGGATGATGGCCTGCTTGTGATTCGAGCGATCGCGAAGTCGCCTTTTATTACGGCGGGCCGAGTCATGCAAAGTGTGGCTCCGGGGTTTGGAAAGAACCTGATTCGCCGAGCCATCACAGATCATCGCTTTAGTCAGCCCCTGCCCGGATTGCTCAAGACGATTGAAGCAGCCGGTTTTGATGTGACGTTGGCGACTCCGAAAGGAGCCGTCCACAGCGACGAAAGTGGTTTGGGAGTTCGCATGGCATTTGCCGTCGGAGCCGTCACATGGCATTCGTTTGGAATACCGTTGGCCCCTGGTGCATTAATTTTTGCTCGCAAACGAAGTGAATCTGCATGAACGCAGGATCTGCAGCCGGCTTCTGCGAATCCGATTTCAGTGAAGTGAAATCGGTGTGGAACGCCTAGGGCTTAAAAACCTTGGCCACGCAGCAGCAGATTTTGAAGGCTGTCGGCGACAGCGGACGATCAACAGAAACTTACAGTCACAATCCCCATCAGAATTTCTGCGGAGAATTTTGTATGTCCGTTCATCCTGAAAACTATGCAGAGTTCTTGCAGCGATTGGGTCACGAAGTGAAATCTGTGGACGGCCACTGGTGGTTCGATTGTTCTCCACGAGTCTTCGCGAACTTCCCCTTTCATTGGGATGTTGATGTCTGCAATGTTGACGTGGGTGATGTGTTGGGCAAGTCGGGTTTGATCGCTCGTATGACGTGTCCGCTTGATCATGGAGCCACCAGTTTTCGGCTGATTTGTGATGACACCGATTATGACTTTCCCACGCTTCGCAAACGAACTCGAACTCAGGTTCGTCGAGGTCTTGAGAGTTGTGAAGTTCACCAAATTGATTTCGCAGAATTAAAACGGCACTACCTTCCGTTACAACGAGCGACACACGCTCGACAGGGCCGCAAGGCTCAACAAGACGACAAAAACTACTGGGATCGTTTCATTGATTCCGCTGCTTACACTGAAGGAGCGGAAACTTGGGCGTCTTATGTCGACGGAAAAATGGCCGCCTATCTGATCAACTTTACAATCTTAGATACGGCCAATCTGTGCATCGTCAGATCCGACACACAGTTGCTGAAGTCGTTTCCGAACAATGCTTTGCTGTTTACTTGGTTGCAGGATGCGTTAAATCGCCCAGAAATTCGACAAGTGAGCTACGGCTTAGAATCTGTGCAGACGGGCGGCGAAAAACTGGACCAATTTAAAAGCGGCATGGGTTTTCGAAAAGAAGCCTGCGGCCAGAGAATCATGTTGGCAGGAAAATTGAACGCCGTGTTAAAGAAGCCCGTTGTCAGTTTCATTCAGCCGTGCGTGCGTCGGTTTATGCCCAACGAAACAGGGCGAAAGTTGGATGGCGTGTTGACGTGGTATCAGGCTCAACCATCGCTGAAACAAATCACGGCCACAAAAGCTGCGTAGCACATTGCATAGATGATTTCTGATCGTCGGCCAAACAAGACCAAAGGCATGGAAGCCTGTCTGATGAACGAAGCTCAAACATTTCCTACCTCCCAGCCCGCCAGCTGGGCTCCCGACTTCATTGGAATCGGCGCAGAAAAAGCGGCGACAACATGGCTATGGGCGAACCTAAATGCTCATCCAGAAGTTGAAATGAGTCAGCCGAAAGAGCTGAACTTTTTTAACGTGTCTTTTGATAAAGGCAGCGATTGGTATCAGCAACACTTTCGTCAATCAGTCAATTGTCTGCAGGGAGAAATCAGTCCGTGGTATATGGACGATGCACAGTGTGCCGCCCGAATGGCGGCCGCTTGTCCCAACGCTCAGTTGCTGGTGATGCTTCGAGATCCCTTTGAGCGCGCGTTTTCGCACTTGCTCCATGATTCTCAGAATGCATTCGGAGGCATCGCCGATCTGACAGCAGAACAGCTTCAATCGTTGACTTCCAAAAGCGACGACTATGTCCGCCGCAGCTGCTATTCGAAGTGTTTGGCTCCGTTTCTCAAGTACTTCAAGCGTTCGCAAATTGATGTGCAGTTTTATGACGACGTGAAATCTCAGCCACTGCAAACGATTCAAAACGTGTTTCGCTTTTTAAATGTTGATGCCGACTTTGTTCCAGAAAATTGCGATCGAGCGGTCAATAAGTCTCAAAACTACCGCAGCGTTGTTTTGCACAAAGTGGCTTCGTCGGTTTCTCAGACAGCTCAAGCATTTCCAGTGACTCGAGACATTATGGACTGGATTCACCGGCGAACAACATGGCGCGAACGAGCGATCGAAATGTTGATGGTGGATAGCGGAAGACCATCGCTATCGGCAGTGGACGTGTTTTCTGAACAGCAGCTTGACGCGATGACCGAAGACACTCGGCGGCTAGGTGACCTTTTGGCTGTGGTCGTTCCCGATCATTGGGCACAACAAACCGCAGCGATTGCCGCGTAACCAAATCGAACGTCGCCGAATTTTGGACGGCTTCAGCTACGACAAATTCGACGACAGAAAATTTAGGACGGGAAGACCAAGACACTCAAATGAATTCGGCCTCTTTACAATCCGATGCAGCTTCCTTTGGACTGCCTTCCACCAGTCTCGCGGTGACTGAACGAGCTGAAGTTGTGAAGATTGGCCTGTTGAGTGCCACTTATTTTTTTCTGGCCTTCACCGGCATCTTTACTGCCTTCGATGCACTCGGATTTGCTCTGGGTGTTTCTTTGATTCTTCCCAGCTACCGGCCCTACCTTTTGCTTTTGGTAGTGTCTGTTCACGATGCTCCGGGGCAGGCCGATCCTTCGGTTTACGGTGGAGTACTCGGCATCACTGCCTTGATGCTCATGACGGCCGTCCTGAATCCGTCGATGCGTTCCGCTGCGAAATCTCACGAAGACAAAGCGTTTACACGCCTTGTGTTGGTGGCACTGGCATTGGTGGTCTATGGTTTAGGGAGTTCGTGGTTTAATCAACGCATGCAGATGCACGAACAGTTGGCCGATCGACCTTGGTACATCCTTGGCGGCTTGATGGGCTTGATGATTGTATCCGGCTTTCTGGCCAATCGAATGCTGCTCAGTGACCCGCTGTGTTCCGTTCGTTTACGGACGGTGTGTGTGTTGATTCTGGGCAATATTCTGTTTGTGACTTTGGGCCAAACGGTGATGGGGCCTTCGTTCGGAGCATCTCGAACGGGCATCGCCATCATCAGCCAGCTGCATGAATTAATGGACGGTGGCGATCGAGGAATGGCCCGACTGACGGGACCATTTCTGTCGCCCAATACTCTGGCCATGCTGCCATCTCTGTATTTGCTACTGTTTTTGCGAGGCAGTCGATCTGTTCGGATTTCCAATCTCTATTTGCTCAGCTTCGTGATGATTGGCTTGTGCGTGTCCGTGCTTGGCGGTGCTCGATCGATGTTCGGGTTTTACGTTTTAAGTTCGGGGTTGCTTGTGTGGACTCAAAGTCCTCAACGAGCCATCACTTTAGGAATGTTGTCGATTCCCTTGGTGTTTGCAGTGGGGCTTCCATTGGATGACTTGCTGCAACTGATGAGATTTCAGGATGTCGACAGCTTGCAGTCGTTAGGGATGCGAGGAGCCTACTGGAATGCTTGCATCCACAATCTGACAAGCGAACAGTGGGTGTTTGGCTCTGGCTTGTCTCACTGGCCCGTCTTCTTGAAATACCATGTTGGGTATCCTGGAGCAGATCCTCATAGCTGGGTTTTTAGTATGGCGGGTAGTTTTGGGTCGTTAGGGATTTTGTTTTACCTGTATCTGGGTCTGTGTCTTTTTAAACGAGGTCTGTTTGCCGAACAGCGTTATCGAGCAATTGCTTTATGTTTGATTCTTCAATTGCTTGGTCGAGACCTTGCCAACGTTCAGTACGTGATCAACAACCATGCCATGGGAGCTTTGTATTGGATCGCCATTTCAAGCGCTTTTGTGCCACCCAGTAGCATGTCTGCAAATGCGGAATTCGAAGCCGATCGGCGAGACGAACTGTTGATGGCAGATCTCGTTCCTCCTCGCAACCAATCACATCTGGTCGACCTACCTGACCCTGTGGGAATCAAGTCATGAGCAGCTTGCTAAACGAACCTGTTGTGTCAGATTTCGTCGCAGAGGACACACATTGTTCCACGTCTAAACCGATCGTCAAAATTTACGGCGAACGTAACACGGGAACAAATTACCTCAGCGCTCTTTTGGATTTGAATTTCCGTTGTCGCCAACTGCCGGGCTTTGTTCCCAAGGCGGTGATGGGGTTGCAGTTGCTGCTGCCGGGGCGAGAGGGCGTGCGAGACTACTGGTTCGAAAAGACGTTTTCGCGAAATTTGGGTTGGAAGCACATGCAGGTGGAAGCCGCAGAACGGCTGCAAGGGATCGCCAGTTTTTCCGCCGCCCTGCACTTTTTGACTTTGACCAAGAATCCCTATTCGTGGTTATTGTCAATGCACCGTCGGCCGTATCACCAACATCACAAAACGTCATTGTCGCTGGAAGAATTCTTGGTGACTCCTTGGCAGCTGGCAGGTCGAGACAACGTTTCGGAACCTGTGTCCAACCCGATTGAACTGTGGAATATCAAGAACCGTTCGTATGAAAGATTGGCCAGCCGTTTTCCTGTGCTGCAATTGACTTACGAAGCCGTCCTTTGCAATCCGCTGGAAACATTGCAGCAGATTGAAGACACCTTCCAACTGCAAAGGCTGAATTCAGACCTGAAAAACTACGAACGATCAACAAAGGACAGCGACCGCGACGCTGCGTACTATCGAGACCACTACTTAAAAGAACGGTGGCGATCAAAGCTAAGTCGAACGGCGGTTGCGACGATCAATCAGCATCTGGATGCTGAACTTGTTCAGCAGTTTGGGTACAGCCTTTTGGATGAAATGGACTTCGAGTGAAACCGCTGATTCACAACTCAGCGGCATCGACGGTTTCGTCTCGCGACGCACATTCGTTTGTTGAACCATCCGCTCATTCATTTTCACTGGCAGCTCGTCTGAAAGTGCGGCTTTCAGAAAATCGTTTTTTGCGAAATGTGGTCAGCAACGCTGGTGGCAACGCTCTGAATTCTGTGCTGCAGTTGGGCCTGCTGTTGCTGCTAAGTCGCATGTTGGGGGCCGCCTCGTACGCCGCTTGGCTGACGGCCGGTTCCATCATCGCGATCGGTGAATGCGCGTCTGACTTTGGAACTCGACTTTGGGCCGTTCGAGCGTTCGCTGGCACAGCCGATGCGGCAAGCGTGTTGCGTCAGTGCTTATGGAACAAGCTGTTCTACACGTTCTGTGCTTTCGCCGTATTAAGTTTGTTGCCCTTGAACACGTTGGCCGTCGGTGAATTGTTGATGGCACTGGCTGTCGCCGCCACTCAACCATCGACAGATCCTTTGCTGTGGTTTCTTCGAGGCAAAGACCGGTTGGACGTTGAAGCCGGGCTGGTGCTGTCTGCTCGACTGTGCATGGTCGGTTTGGTTGCGGCTGCAAGTTGGTTTCAGTTGTCCTTGGAATGGCTACTTAGCGGCTGGCTGCTTTGCAATGTGACTCGCATGACGATGACCTGGCGACTGTCCATTTGCCAACCGCTTTGGAAAATGTCGACTGCAGGCGCTGTTGGCCGAGGTTTCAAAAAAATTTCGAATGGCGTGACGGACGTGTTTCCTATCGGAGTCTCGTTGGTCCTCGCCCCGTTTTTTACTCAGGCAGCCTTACTGACACTTAGCATTCAGGGTACCGATCATGATGTCAACGTCTTTGGGACGGCCTTTAAACTCGTGATCGCGGCCGGCTTTGTGGGAACCAGCGTTGTGGTTAGCTCGTTCGCTCGATTATCCGAAGCGGTTCAAGACGGCGATGTTGTTCGGATTCAAAAAATTGTCAATCAAAAATGCGGCTTGTTGATTCGAGTCATGCTGCCAATCTGCGTGCTGGGAATCGTGCTCGCAGTTCCCGTTTCAAATCTGCTTTTGACACCCGAACTTTCTGCTGTTGGTACGGCCATGATTCTGTTGATTCCTGGACTGTATCTGTCCTGTGTGAACATGGCGGGCAAATATACGCTGAATGCTTGCGGTCGGAATTGGCTGGATGTGGTGTCGATGCTGATTGGATTTGTTGCTTTTGGATCAATCTACTTTTTGCTGACGGGCATCGGCAAAAGTTCATTGATGGACGGCGTGTGGCTGGCTGCCACGTGTTGGACAGGCAGCGAATTGGTTGTGTTAATTTGTCGCATGTATTTTGTCGCCTTCCGGCCGGTCACCGAACGACGTGACCAGTCGACGATCCAAGCAAATGGCGTCACCTTGCCGGTGGTGTCGATCTTGTTGGCGGTCGCAACGTTGGTGGCAGTGTCGGCATTGGTATTCGTATGGCATCAGGGCTGGAATTCGAACACGTTTTGGACGGAGACACTTTGATGAATGAATCGCAAACACATACCGATGCTGATCAGCTGGGTGAAAAGAATTCGGATGTTGAATCTGTGTTTGTTTCAGTGATTGTGCCGATCCGCAATGAACGTGAATATATCGAAAACTGTCTGAACAGTATTTTGAACAACGATTGGCCTGCTGATCACATGGAAGTGCTGGTCATCGACGGAGAAAGCGACGATGGCACCATCGAAACTGTTCAAGCAATGGCTCATCACGATGGTCGCTTAAAGCTGATGAACAATGAACGCCGTATTCAAACGGTGGCGTTGAATTTGGGAATTGAAGCAGCTTCGGGCGACGTGGTTTTGCGCGTCGATGGGCACGCAGAAGTGGAGTCAGACTTCATCAGCCAGTCTGTGAAGGCCTTGGTGGATCACCCAGAATGTTGGTGTGCTGGTGGCGTGGTTGAAACAGTGAACGACACAGTGCTTGGGAAAGTCATCGCGGCAGCAACCAGTTGTCCGATTGGAGTCGGAAATTCGCAGTTTCGCATCGGCAATTATGAAGGACATGTGGACACAGTGCCCTTCCCTATCTACTGGAAATGGGTGTTCGATCGCATCGGAAAATTTGACGAAGAACTGGTTCGCAATGAAGACGATGAACTGAATGCACGAGTGCTGGAACAGGGCGGGAAAATTTATCTGACTCCCGCGATTCGCAGCCGCTACTTTTCCAGATCCAGTTTTGGCAAGCTGTGGAAACAGTATTACCAGTATGGCGTGTGGCGCATTCGCACCGTCCAAAAACGAGGATCAGCGAGCGTTCGTTACCTAGTGCCTTTAGCTTTTGTGTTGTGCGTGATTTTGTCTTTGACGATCGCCGCCATTTTCCCCGCCACTGCGATCTGGGTGGCCGCCTGTGCGGCTCTGTATTTCGTGGGATTGATGATTGGTGCGACCCTCGTCAGCCGTCGAACGGGATGGTTTGGATTTGTGACGTCTCCAGTTGTGTTTGCCATCCTGCATTTTTCGTACGGGTTGGGCAGTCTGTTCGGAGTCTTTTGGTTTTCCATTCTTCGGCACCGCACGCTTAGCCACGGAATGTCTCGGTAGCCTTCCATGAACATCGGAGAAATTGCCGCCCTGCTGGCCGCATTTTTGTGGGCGGCCTCCAGTCTGCTGTACAGTCGGATTTCGCTTCCCGCCGCCAGCTTGAACTTAGCCAAGAACGTATTGGCGGCGGCAATGATGTTGGTTCACGTGCTACTTTTAGCGAAGTATCAGAACGTGGACGCGTTTCAGGCATCCAGCAGCAACTGGGCATGGTTGTCGTTCAGCGCTTTGATCGGAATCGCGATTGGTGACACGTTGTATTTTCGAAGTCTGCAGATTCTGGGACCTCGAAAAGCGTTGATGCTGGCTACGTTTTCACCAGTTTTCGCCACGCTCTTTGCAGTCGTGTTTCTGGGTGACGTCCTTTCGTTGGTATTTGTAATTGGCACGGCATTAACCACCATTGGCGTGCTGGCCGTGATTCGAGATCGCCAGGCAAAAGACAAATCTTTACAGCTGTATCCTGGTGCCCTTTCAACGGGCGTGTGGTGTGGCGTGATTGCGTCCGTTTGCCAAGCAATGGGTGCAGTCTGTGCTAAGAAAGGGTTGCATGGGATTGGCGCAGAAGAGGGAGCCTTGATTCGTGTTTTTGCCGCCGCCGTGATGGCTTTTCTTTACGTCGTGTTAAGAAAGCAGCTGAAAGAAGTGTTGAAAGCAATGAAGAAGGGTGAAACGCTGAAGCGACTTTTTCCAGCTACAGTCATGGGAACTTGGTTCGGAATTTGGTTGTGCCAAGTGGCCTACAAGAATTGTCCGGTCTCTGTTTCCACAGTATTGCTGTCGACGACTCCGCTGTTTGCGATCCCACTTGTTCGAATTTTTCTTGGAACAGCCATCACTCGGACAGCCGTTTTTGGCGCGACCATCGCGGTCGTTGGCGTGTATCTGGTGGTTTCGTGACTTAGCGCAAGCTGGCGAGGAACTGGTTTGCCAGCATAAGCGGGAAGGATTCTAAGTTAGCCGTTTCTTTCTGGTTGAAGTGCTTGGCCTACATTATGCTATGGGCAGTTTTCGAGTCGGGCTGTCTCGTTGATCAAAGCCGTTCGGTCAAGTCACAGAAAGTCAGCACATCATGAAAGACAGATCGCAATTGGATCTTGATATTCTGCGTCGATCGCGTGTCTTGCAGATTTTCATGTCCTCCGGAAAGAAGGCCTACGGAAAGAAGGGGGCCTGTGGTTACTTGGCCTGCATGTTCTTGATGCTGTGGATTCCGCCCGCATTGGCTCAGGAATTAATCATTCCTTCAGACGACGGACGGCTGAACGTTCCGCAGCAAAGCACGATCCCACCGCGTGTGATCATGCCCGGCACTACTCAGCCCAGAATTCGAATCTTCAATGCCGATCCTTCCATTGACGCGGGCGTCGATCGCTTTGATGGGAACTTCGAAAACACGTTTGATCAAGACGAACGAACAGAATTTGGCATTCCCGCCGTAGGTAACCAGGGTTTCGAGGATTTGTCCATCACGATTGCGACGCCGTTGCTAGCACGGTTTGTGAATGACGAGCAAGTAAAATCGAAGCCTGTGGTGACTCAGGTGATGGAAGCCAGCGTGTCGGGGACTCAAACGACCACGACCAAAGTCATGCTGAAATCAGTGGATTCGATTTCTCGTGCGGAACTACAAATACAAACCGAAGGCACGGTTTCTAGCACAACGGTGGGCGTGACTCGTCAAGCGACCATCAACACGTTGGGCAGCCATACGTTTCAGGTGACAAAGCCTGTGTATTTTGATGGCCGACAGTTCTTGACCAAGCAAGCTTATGGTTCATTGCAGGCTCGCCAGTTTCCTCAGGCAGTCAACACCAACGTTGGCCGCTCGTTTCCATTGCTAGGCCGCCTTGGAAATCAGATCGCATGGAACCAAGTCCAGCGGCGGATGCCAATGTCGGATGCAATCGTTGTTCGCAAGGTCGCCGACGATGTGCTGCCTTCGGTCAACACATCTGTCGACGCGGAGCTGATCAAGCTGAATCGCCGGTGGTCTGAATTCAACCAGAAGCTGTCTAGAATCAGCTTGCTGCCAACTTTAAATTGGTCGACAGCCAGTACTTCAAATTCGATGACGATTGCTGTCAGCAATCCCGAGATTCATAGTCGAATCATGAGATCATCATCACTCACCGACGCACTGCGTGAAGAAGAAGTGTGTTCTGTCCTGCTGGATGAACTCGCAGTCAATCACTGGTTGGATCGACAAAACCTGCAGGGGCTTCAGGTTTCTGATGCAGATATCCGGCAGCTGGTCCAGCAGCTCCCTGAATTGATGAAGCAACCAGCTCGGCTGATCGAACTGTTTCGCAGTGATTCTCAATCTGGAAGACCGGCGTTGTTGTTTTCTGTGAAGCTGGCTGCCGAACAACCTTTACGAATGCAGTTTCGAGACGGAAAGTTGTTTTTTACAGCAAGGTTTCAGCTGCTGCCGAAGTTAGGCCAGCCCAGTATTTTTCAGGAAGTCCGAATCGGCCTGCAGGGCGAACCAGCCGAAGGCGATCGGTGGGCGATTGCGATGAAAGATGCGAACGTTAGACCGTTAGATGACGGTGTCGAGCCAGACACATGGACGACGGTGATTCAAGCTCAGCTAGACACCCTGCTGCAGAACCAACAACCCTCGGGTATGTCTCGAGTGTTGAAGGCATCTGTTTGGGACAATCGATTTCCCGACTTAAAACTAGACCGCGTCCAAGCGGTTGACGGTTTTCTTCGAGTCGCCTTTACTTTGGCAAATCGCTCTTTGTCTCTTTAGGTTTATGGTGTCAATTGCACAGCACGTGCGGTGGGGCAACATGTCCTGAACCAGAAAGCGATTCTGTCACCTTGAGCATTCATTAAGTGGTCGTTGCGGAATGATGACTCGGTCTCGCATCTGCTAAGTGACTTTCTTCTCGAGGCGAAGACGCGTCGTTTTCAGCCACTCAGATTCAGGCGAAGTTGTCAAAATCGAAAACGATTGGCTGCGGCAAGTCTGGCTCTACTGCGAACACAGTCACCTTGCAGCAGGCCGAGAGTTCGAACAGATCCGGGATCTTTGTTCAATACGGTGCATGCTCGCCGGCGGGCTGCAGCTGCGGGCTGCGGGGAAGACATCCGCCTGAATGCTGGGGCCACATCGAACGCAAGAACTTCGGTCGAAAGCAATCGTGATAGGACTGGCTTCCCGGAAGGATCGGTTTGCGGGTTCACTGTTTGAAACAGCGCAGCACAGTCCAGATTTTCGTATCCCAAGTCGTCAGACTGCGGTGCGGGTATTCTAGCCAAACTCTGAGTGAGTCCGGCGGCCGTGAGTCCAGCAGCCGGGATTCGGGGGGGCATCTATTTGGGCGGTGCGATGTAGTTCAGCAAGGTGATGATTTCTTCCTTGGTGAATTTGTCTAAGAGCGCCTTGGGCATCATCGATTTTGAAGATGGAATGATTTCGTCAACGTCGTCCATGGCGATGACCGTAGGTTCTTTGGTTTCGGGATCGGTCAATAGCGAGATCGATTTTTTGTCTTCTGAAATCACCATTCCGGAAGTGGTTTTGCCATCCATGTCGATTACGATTTTCGTGGCGTATTTGGGATCGATGCGGTAGCTGGGGTCAAGAATTTCTCGCAGGATGGCTCGGCGATCACCCTTCCATCGTTTGGCCACGTCATCCAAAGCGGGGCCAACGGCTCCGCCCTGTTCTGCCATCTTGTGGCAACTTAAGCATGTGGCTTCTTTGAATAGGATGGCCGCATTGTCAGCGGCGGAGGCTGAAGAGAGTTCTTCGTCCGTGAAATCTGTGATCTGCCACTTTTGCACGAAGCCTCGAGTATTTCCGAGTGGATCGGCTGGGATAGTGGGATTTCGTTGCCATTGATCTAAGTCGGGCACAACCAGCATGACTCCGTACATTCTGACCCAGTGTCTCGGGAAGGTGCAGACATAGGGATATTCGCCGGGTTCTGTTGGAGCATTAAACGTGAGTACCGATGTGATACCGGCGTTAACCATTTCAGTTGCGAACAGCACATCATCAGATTTGGGGACGTACAGTTTGCCATCCAGTCCGGGGGCGGTGCCTAAAGCTGCTCCGGCGATCGCCACTGATTGCAACTGTCCCGGTTTGGTGATCACCAAGTTATGAGGCATCAGGTCGTCATTCACCATCACTAATTGAACACTGCGTCCAGCTTCGACGGCGAAGAAGGGTTGGTCGTACCGCATTTCTTCTTCTACGGTGTGTAGCTTGACGACTCGAACGCTGATTTCACGCAAACGGTTTCGGTATTCTTTGGTGACGGACTGTTCTAGCGTTGGAAGCAGCTGGTCGGCAAGTTGCATCATGTCGATGAATTCACCGCTCGTGCGTTTGGCGGGATCAGTTTGTTCGGCGGCGGTTACAATTTGTTTTGCGAGGATTGCGACTTTCGCATCGGGCCGATTTGAGGCTGGAATTTTCAACATGGCTCGCACGGCCACGGTGCGCAGTTGTGGTTCGCTAAACAGTTCTGCGAGACGAGCAAACGTGTCCGGTTGTTCGATCGTGATCGTTGCGAGCGCTTTGGCGGCCGCCTTGCGTACGTCGGTTGTTCGATCTTTGTCTAACAAAGACACGACGTTCAGACGTAGCGTGTTGCGTATTTTTGGAGCAGAAATCAACTGGACAGCTTTCAGCCAGGCTTGTTTTGACTCCGCCGATTGATTGCCAATTTGCCACGCCTGTTCACTGACGTTCGACGAGATCATAGCGGCAAGTGCCGTCGCTTTGAGGCTGCTGTTTTCTGATTCGGCGGCGGTCTTCAGGTCATTCGTCTTTTCGGCAAGTTTGCTGACAGGCTGTGTGAGAAGAATGGCCGACAGCTGTCGAGCCACCTGTTGTTGATCTCGTGATTCCGTATCAAGGTCGCTGAGTGTTCGAAGGAGTTCGGCCACCGTATCCGTTTCATTTAACGTGACGATGCCGTTTAAAGCAGATTCTCGATCCTGTGTTGAAAGTCCAGATCTCACAAGGATGGCTTCGAAGACAGGCAGATATTTTGTGTCGTCTGTTGCGGTTTCCACCAAGAGTAGTGCGGCGTTGTCCAGACGCTTCAGCTGGTAGTCGACGATACGACGGTTTTTGTCCAGCAGGATCTTAGGCCTTTCGACGGGCATGTCTTCGCCGTGATGCTGATGTCCTTCTTGGGCCATGCCGGAATACGCAACGAGAAAGATGGCACAGAAGCTAGACAGGAAGAAGCGTGAAGTCATGGGGAGAGGGAGAGCCATGGGTTTAGAAAATTGAAATTCAGGTGGGCAGAAATCGTTGTCTTCACTCTCCCAGCAAGGTGGATCCAGAGAGTTTTTTTTCGACACGAGGGAGTGGTCTAAGCAAAAACGGGACGGTGGTAAGCTGGCGTCGTGGTGTGGGAAGACTTCAGAGGCTGGTGTTGAATTGCGAAGTTGGCGCTGTGGGTCATGGCCACTGGGAGAGTGATGGCCACTTCGAGGAAGTGGGGAATCACAGTTGATTCGAGACGATCCAAGAATGGTCGCCCGGGGTGACCGGGCGACCATTTATCTGGTTGTCGTCACCTGCAATTGGTTTACAGGCTTTCAAGGTGTCGCATGGTTTCATCCAGTGTGAACTGAATATAGTCATCCATGTCGTGATTCAGCACATCCAAAACCGTTTCAATGCCTTCGTCTGCAGAGAAGAAACTACAGGCTCGCACGGCTTCTAAACGGACTCGACCATTGTCGTCTTCGATTCGTGCGTGAATCAGTGCCAAAGCGTTTGGTAGCTTCAGACGCATATCACTGACAATTCGAGTTGCCGCCGTTCGACAGTTTGCGTCGTCGGCGTTTAGGACAATCGTCAGCAGATCTTCGTCCACTTGGTTGTGGCTTTGCAGAACCCAGTTGGCTTCCAAAACATGATGAGCATAGTTTTCATCTGCTTTGTCCAGTGAAGCCGCCCAAGCTTTCACAGCGGGGGCCACTTCTTCTGTTGGCCGTTGAGCCAGTTCACGTCGAGCACGATAGCGGGCTCGGTCTTCGTATTCTGTCAGCGACTTCAAGACGTCGGCAACGGGTGCTCCGGCGATGACAGGAGCCTTTACCAGCGGGCGATCTTTACAGATGACTCGCCAAATTCGGCCGTGCTGATGATCTCGATTAGGTTCACGAAGATTGTGCTGCAAGTGACCAATCAAAGCGTTATGCCAGTCGCAGATGTATAAAGTTCCATCAGGAGCAAACTGAAGGTCGATCGGTCGAAAGTTGCCATCTTTGCAAAAGACCAGGCGAGGTTTTTCAGTCCCTTTGAATCCGCTGGCATCGTCTGACATCTTGTGCTGCAGAATGGAGCGTTCACCAATGACGTTGCATAACAGAAAGTCGCCTTGATCTTCTGGTTTGAAGTGCCGGCTGGAAACAATTTCGTTTCCGGCTGATGGCCGAGTTCGTTTCTTAATGAATGTGTTGTACGCCAATCGTCCTCGTTTGGCCGTGTCCTTAAAGTTGTTAACAGAATCATTGAATGCTCCACCGGTGTGCTTGGCTGGGTATTCAATTTTTCCGCTAACAGGCGTTGCCCAAAAGTTGTAGCCGGGTGACGCATCAGAGATGAATCCTTGGCCCCAACGGTCAAAGACGTGTCCCCAAGGATTGGCGAAAGGCAGTGAAACGTGAGTTCCAAATTCTTCGGTCTTGGGGTTGTACTTCCAGACGCCCGCTTCGTGCATGCGAGTCAAACCGCGTGGGCTTTCGACCTGAGAATACTTGAATGTGCCTTCGTTGAAGTGCAGCCTTCCACCGGGTGACCATTCGAAGGCGCTGATTCCGTGATGAGAATCCGCAGAACCGAAGCCAACAAGCTTGCGTGTACGAACGTCTGCGATGTCATCACCATCAGTATCTTGCAGGAAGAGAATGTCTGGCTGCTGAGCCACATAGGCTCCATTGCTACCGATTTCAAATCCTGTTGGCTGATGCAGTCCATCTGCGAAGACGATGCATTTGTCTGCCTTGCCGTCTCCGTTTTTGTCTTCCAAGATCAGAACTTTGTCTTCCAGTTTCGACTTGGGTTGCCAGTGAGGATACGACGGCATTGTCGTGACCCACAGGCGGCCTTTATTGTCAAAGTTTAGAGAAACAGGATTGGCAAGTTCTGGGAAGTCTTCTTCAGAAGCGACTAATTGAATTTCATATCCGTCGGCAAGTTCAAATAGTTTCTGCTGTTCGGCTGCAGGCAGGTAATCCAGCTTGCCAAGTTTTCCGGCTTTCCGATTTCTGTCGTTGGCTCCACCCACGTTGGTGACGACTTCATAGAACGGCAAAGTATTGCTGTCGTCACATTTTTCGGCGACCGATTTTCCCTGAGCCACTGCCCAAATTCGTTGGTCTCGATTGGTCGTCATCTGGTCTAAAATCTGACGTTCGCGTTCCATCACTTGGCGGTTGTTGTATTGTCCGTCTCCGGTTTTCCCCGCTAGACCTCGTTTGCCATAAATGGAATACCCGTTGACGGCTCGGTAGCGATGCCACCAGTGGAAGTTTTTGTCATCTAATTCTGCCATCAAATCTGCAGAGGGCGCGGCTGCGGGGGCTTTCATTCCCATGGCTTCTAGGAACAGCGGAGCCAACGCTTTGTAGCCATCGGCGTTTAGATGAGAGCCATTCAAAGTGTGTTGCTTGTCTGATTTTTCAAACAAAGCTTTTGTAGGCGTGTACAAATCAACGAAGGCAACCTTCGTGTTTTCTGCCACTGTCTTTAAAGCAGCCGTGTACTTGGCCAAGTTGGCGTTCTGTTGTTTGCCATCAGGAAGGTTAGGATCACCCATGTCTTCGAAGGCAATCGGTGAAACCAAGACGACTCGAGCATTGGCTTTGCCACTGAAATTCTTTTCCGACGTTTCTTTGGCCAGTCGCTCCATATCCTGAGCGAACTTGCTGATTCCTTCGTCGCCGGCAAAAGATTGGTTGAAGCCAAAAAAGTACATCACAACGTCTGCTTTGCTGTGAGTTAAATGGCTGTCGGGATCGCCAAAATTAAGCGAGCGAAGTCGCTTGTACGGTTCGTCGCCAGGAAAGCACAGGTTGCGGACGGTGAGATCCATTCCCGTTGTTGCTTGGTGCAACATGGCTTCCCATGTGTTTTGGTGCTGCAGCCGTTCTCCTAGTTCGCCGCCCACAAGGCAGATACTGTCTCCCTTGTTCAGCTTCAGTGGGACGGTTTCTGCTGCGAACATCGGAGATCCGATAAGCAGCAAGGAAAAAGTAAACAACAATCGATGCAACATCAATGGACTTTCAAACGGGAGGGTAATGGGTGGAGGGCACGCACTGCAGGCGTTAAGAACACAATTCCTTGAACACGCTAAATAATGAATTGCCCGCCGTCGAGCGTTTCCACAGTGCGACTGACATTTTTGCGAGCTCAAATTTGTTAGCTGTGTTTAAATATGCGGTTTGGCAACGAATTCGGGGCCGTTTTTGGCCCACCCGTATTTCCAGCACGCCCACCGCAAGGATTCGGTCAGTCAGCGGCTGTGATCTAGCTGACAGTTGGGATGTAGGCCAAAAACTGTTGAAGCGATTCTGAGATGCTTTGAGTGATTGGGGTGTTTTGAGAACGACCGACAATGTACAGCACGAAACCGCTGTAGATCGCCAGCAGTAGGACGGCTTTGTTGCGTTTCATTTCGACATATTGGTTGCCGTTCGCATCGATTCCTCGTCGACCGATGTAGTACACGAAGAAACCCACGACAGTCAGTAACAACAGTAGCAGACGTAGTTCGCTGCTTTGCAGGGCGATTTCTTCTGACATCTGAATGGGGCCGTAGATCAATGTGTACAAAAACAGGGGGAAGCCCAAAGCGAAACAGATGTCGAAGATATTGCTGCCCAGCGCATTGGCAACAGCGTCATCGTAGTCACCGTCTCGAGCGTCTCGAATTGACATGACGGTATCTGGCACGCTCGTGGCCATGGACGCGAAGATCACGGCGACGAACATTGCCGGCATTCCGAGTCCCGTGAATTCTTGGCCGAACAGCGTGTAAGAGGGATGTTGCAGATTTGCTGCTCCGGTCCCCAGCCATTCGCAGGCTTTGACCAGTGCCCAGCAAGACAAAGCAATGTAAGCTGTTGACGTTAGCAAAAGCGGCCAACCGTTCCAGGTTTCGTCGCGAATTTGTTGGCGTTGTTTTTCGCCGACGAACATGGATTCAAGATTCAAGAGCGGTCCGCCTGACATCCAATAGACGATCGCCGCAATTGGCCCTCTTACGGTGTCGTCTTCTTCAGATGCATCGTCATCATCTGAATGGCGATTGCTTGTCGGTGCCGCTTTCATGGACAGCAGCATGTAAGCCAAGTAGCCGGCGTACAGTCCCATTAAAACAAGCCCTTGCCACCAGTGCAGTTGCCGTCCGTTGATCAGCACGATCAAAATCAGTTCGCACAAGATTAAGGAAATGCCGTCCCTAAGAAGGACCTTTGTAGACACATTGACAGAAGTGACTTTTACGCCCATCACGACGGCTCCGACGACCGTCAGAATACACATCGCGGGAATGATCATTCCATTAAATAAAGCGCTGCCAGCGGTGGTGCCGATGCCCATCGCAAAACCATCCTGATCGGCCAGCACGAACAAGGCAATCAAAGTGGTGAAGAGCTCGGGGACGGAACTTGAAATTGCATTGATTGTTCCCCCACGAACACCTTCGGATAGGTTGCGTCCGATGTATTCAGAGGCCACTTCGAAGCCGTCGCACGCACGCCAAATGATCAGGCATGCCAGAAAGATCAAAACGAACGGGATCAAAATTCCCACGACAGGGTCCTCAAGGAAAAGCTGAAGCTAACTCACATGTCATTGTGACACGACACGACTGGCAGAGCAATTGCGTATGGAGTTCCCCCGACAGATGAGAATTTCCAGAGGACGTTTTCAGGTGATTATCAGAACCCGCGTTGGTCGTACAGGGTTCCGTTTGTCTGACGCATCGATCGGTGCCAGTTTGCAAACGAGGCGTTCGGGGTTGAAGTGAGTGGCAAATGCGGTTTTCAGCGTCTTCGGCCCATCTGAAAACGGATCACATTGTTCTGATTTTAACGCGATCGGTTCACAATGCCTTAACGCAACTCACTTGTTCTGCTGAGAAGATCTTCTGACCGTCGTAACCAGACGGCAAATCGTGGCCGCACAGATTCAATAATTAAACAGCTCACTCGGCTGAAATGACTTTTGCGTTGCAGCTTCCAAAGCGGCGATCACTTTTGATTTCGTGTTGTCGGTCAGACGTCGCCCCTTGGCAGCACGCTGAACCATTTTATGAGTCAGCTGTTGGGGCGAAGCGACGACGAGATCATGAGGTTTGAGCTCAAGTTTTTCCATGACATCTGCGATAGGCTGACGTCCCAAATTGCGTTCGATTTCCATAGTGTGTTGAAGCGAAGCTTCTGTGACAGAGATGATGACTTAGAAATAAAGAAGCGGAGCCGTTCGTTCGCTGGAGATTGATGAAATTTCGTCGACTTTCCGGACAGCAAAATGGAACGGCGAGAAGGCACGTGATGGGCGTGCCGTTTATTTGGTGACTTCCAACCCGCCTCCAGTTAAATGATACACGGCAAACGTCGCGAGCCAATGTTCCCCTTCATAGTGACCGCTGGTGACATACTTTGAACCAGCGACCGTATGTTTGGGAATGCTGGCTTCAAGAATTTTGCGACGCACATCACCTGCTGGCAATGCGTTGGCGATTCCTGACATTGTCCATGCTCGAGACAAATCGAGCCCTGCTAAGTGCACAAGGTGCCCGTCGGTCACATCCGTGACTTCCACAGGAATCATCATTGACCCAAGGCCATTGGTTCGAAGTTTGGGTAAAAATTTGTCCAGCCATTCAGAAAAATCGTCTTCCGAAAGAACTCGACGCATCAAGTCGGCTTCGTTGAAACCAGACGAGAAGAAGTCATGCCCAGAGGGTTCGTAGTGAGCCGGATAATTGACATCGGCCGAATAGAATTCCTTGGCCTTCCGTAATACCAATTCTTCCAGCTTTTGATGCCCCACAGTTCGAGCATAATCCAGTTCCATGCCGAGAGCAAAACCGGTGTCGGTGTGAGTTCCCACTCGAATCGGAAATGATAACTGTGGCAGGTAGGTGAAGGCTCGCTCAAGGATGATGTCTTCCATGGGGCGAAGGTTTTGTCGCCATGTTTTTGCTTGGGCGTCTTCCCACGTGTGCAGTTCTCGAGCCAGTTGTAAAAACCAGGCCCAGCCATACATCCGTTCGAAGCTTTTGTTGGTGTCGTTGCGAAAATGGACAGCTTCAGCCTCCATCTTTTCAGCCGTAAGCTGGCGGTTGAGTGTCTGCCGAATTTTGTCTGCTCGAGCATTTTCTGGATACAGCTTCAACAGTCTGACCAACATCCAGTGACCATGTACGGATGAATGCCAGTCGAAGTTGCCATAGAAGGCCGGGTGCATTTGCTGAGGCGATAGGACGTCATTCTTTGAAGCCATGACGTTGGAAGGCTTGTTTGGGAATTCTCGAGTCAACCCGGAGAGAGCCAAATCGGCAAACGCCACCACCTGGTCTTCTGTAAGAGCTGCAGGTGTGGATTCGTCGTGAGCCATTGTGACACCGCAGGCAACCAAAGTTCCGAGCAACGCGAAGATTCGTGACATGATTTTGAAAGCCAGTCAAGGAGAAAAACAACCCATCGACTTCTACAGTTGCCAAGGGTTCAGTTCAAGCTGTGAATCTGAGCTTCGTCAAAACCAGGGGACACAGAGCCGTTGTTTTTGGCGGCGAGAATTTGATTTGGTGGCAGCATCTGACAGGCTGATCGGTTGTTCAGTCGGTTGGTGATTGAATTCGCTCTCGAAACGGTCGCTCTTCCCTGCTACGGTGGAGACTTGGTTTTGCCATTTACCACGATTTCTGCAGTTGGGCCGCCTCCAGTGATTCGTTGTCTGCACATTCTGACCTTAATGGTCTTCAGCCTGATTGATTGGGCTGTTCCAGTCACAGCCGAAGAATCTGCGTTTCGACAACAGGCTCAACCTTTTCTACAGCAGTACTGTGTTGCGTGCCACAGTGCCGACGAAGTCCATGGTGATGTCGACTTCGGTGCCATTCAAACGGCCGAGCAAGTGGCAGAAGCGTTTGACATCTGGGAACGAGCCGTCACTCATGTGCAGACCGGCACAATGCCTCCGGAAGACGAGGATCAGCCCACGGCTGCGGAAAAAAAACGCTTCATTGACTGGTACCAGCACTTGCTGAATTCTGTGGAAGCAGAGCCAGCCGTTTTTCGCCCTCGTCGGCTGTCGGTGATTGAATACCGAAATACTCTGAAATCGGTTTTAGGCTTTGATCTGGAAGTAGCAATCATCCAAGCCGAGCAAACCGTGGCCGAACGATCTCTGGTCGTCAAGCTGTTGCCAACGGATCCTCCGGGGCAAAGCGGGTTCAAAAACGATACTCATTCCAATCCTCTGACAACCGTCGTTTGGGATCAGTATTCCTTTCTGGTTGATGCTGCCATCGCGGAATTGTTTTCTGAAACGCGACAGTCAGAACTTGCCGCTTTGATTTCAGCCACAGATGCTCAGGCGTTCAAAGGGGAATTGATCACCAAACAGCAGGCTCAGTCGCTGCTGGAAACAATCACAGAACGAGCCCAACGTCGTCAGTTGTCGTCGTCAGCGCGGCTGGCCATTGCCGAAAAATTGTCCGATCAACAACCAGCCGAACTGGCTGAAACAGTTCGTTTTGAAATCAAGGCTGTCTTGATGTCTGCTCAGTTTATGTACCGAGGCTTGCTGATGCAGGGCACTGCCGGTCAAAGGCAAACGGTTGATGATTTTGAGCTGGCAGAGCGTATGTCGTATTTTCTTTGGGGAGATATGCCCGATCGGCGATTAATGGATTTAGCGAGCAATCGGTCTTTTGCCGACGGCCAGATTCTTAAGACAGAAATCGATCGGATGCTGGCAGATGCGAAAGCTGGATATCTGACAGAAGTCTTTGCGACAGAATGGTTCACCTTAAATGAAATTGAAAAGACAACGGACGATGTGCCTCGATGGGTGGCCTTGAAAGCACAACCTTTGGACTTCATGAAGTATCTGTTCACTGAAGATCGGCCGTTGCTCGAACTGATTGATTCAAAAACCGCCTTTATCAATCCGTACACGGCCAAGATGTATGGCAAAGACGCCAAGCAGATGACACGGCAGGCGCGCACCAAAGGGATTGAACGAGCCGTCGTTGCCAATCAAAGAATCGAGCTGCGGCATACGGCACATCGCGGCGGTATTCTGACGATGCCAGGAATCTTGGCGATGAACCGAGGTCCCATTATTCGAGGCACGTGGATGTTAGAACGTGTTTTGGGTGAAGAACTTCCAGAACCGCCCGCCAACGTGGGACAGGTTCCTCAAAATAAAGGGGGGCAAACGTTGAGCTTCCGAGAACGCTTTGAACAACATCGTAGCAATTCAACCTGTGCGGTCTGCCACGACCGCATTGACCCCTTGGGATTTGCCCTCGAAAGCTATGGCGACAGCGGCCAGTTCATGACCACCAAGGCTGGAATAGAAATTGATACCAGTGGACAGCTTCCATCTGGTGAAGCGTTTGAAAATTTTGCTCAGCTGAAGCAAATTTTGACGACGACTCAGAAAGAAGCCGTCATCCGCAACATGGTTGAGCGCACATTGTCATTTGGCTTGTGTCGGCAGCTGACCATTTTTGATCGTCCCGAAGTCGAACGGCTCACACGCGAAATGGTGGAATCAAATGGCAGCTGGCGAGATCTGTTTTTGGCGATTGTGAACAGTGTGCCTTTTCGCGAAACCGTCCTTGCAGACATATAGTTCGTCTTCGTGTTGCTGAATTTTGGAGTTTGAAATCATGCATCAAAGAATTAACCGACGAGCCATTCTTCGCGGAGCAGGCGTCTTGCTGCCCTTGCCTTTCCTGAATTTGATGGAGGCAAAAACCAAGAGCCAGCAACCGTCGGCGATCAGCCCGCCAAAACGGTTCCTGACGTTGTTTAAGCCAAATGGCGTGCATCCTCCGTCATGGAATATTAGCGGTGGCACGGAAACCGACTTTCGTATGTCTCCATTGATGAAGCCCTTTGAAAAGCACAAAGACGATTTGCTAGTGCTGGACAACATGGGCGATTTCGGGTTTTCTTCGCATGCGAATTCGACTCGCCGATTTCTTTCGGGCCATCATTCCAACACAAAATCTCCTTCGATTGATCAACTGATCGCAGATCAAATTCGAGCGGATACTCCTCATCGATCTTTAGAGCTGACAACGGAAGGTTTGTTTCCGAATCAAATCGGTTGCAGTTATATCTCGTACGATAAAAACGGTTCTCCGATTCCTCGCGAAAGTGACCCTCAGCTCATTTTTGATCGTCTGTTTCGCAGCCCCATGGCGAATCCCAAGCAGCGAGCAAGAATGGCAAGCGTGTTGGATCGCGTGGCCGAGGATGCTCGGGCGTTGGCTCGCAAAGCAGGACAAGAAGACCGAAAGACTCTGGACGAATACCTAACGGTTGTTCGAGAATCCGAAAAGCGTCTCAGCAACATGCAGGCGGCGGAACCCAAGATCGATGTCGCCGCGTTTACTCGTCCTGGTGCCGGAGCCAACTTGGATGAACAAGTGGAATCGATGCTGGACATGATTGAACTGGCCCTTTGGACTGATTCAACCAGATGCATTACCTACATGCTGGGGAACAGCAACAGTCGCATGGTGTTTGATTTTCTTGGGATCACCGAACAACATCATTACCTGTCGCATTTCTTCCGCAACTTCAGCCGAGTGAACTTAGAATCGTTATTGAAGATCAGTGAATGGCACATGCAAAAATTCGATTCTCTGCTGACTCGTTTGAAGTCACGCAAAGAAGGCGACGGCTGCCTGCTGGATCACACATTGGTGCTCTACGGATCTGGTATGGGGCACAGTGACAACCATACGGTGACCAGAATTCCGATTGTGCTGGCGGGAGGCAAGAAGCTACTGAAGACAGGACGCTATGTTCGCTATGGACAGAATCAGGAACTGGGCCGTTTGCATATTTCTCTGCTGGAAAAGTTTGGTGTCAGTGTTGAAGAATTTGCCGGAGTAACGACCGCCCTGCCCGGCTTGGATGCTTCGGATTACGAACCCTACAAAGAGCAGACGTTTGCGAGCTGGACGAAAGTCAAAGGTGATGACATAACCGTGCAGGGGCGAATCCGCATGTCAGACAACTTGGATGAAGCTCGAATCTTTTTTATTGACGTGGATGGCGAATTGCCCGTTCGAGTGGAAGTGGAATTCAAGGATTTCCATCGATTCAATTTAGCTTATCACTGTGGCACAGGGATCGTGCTGAAAGGCCAAGGCCGCATTGAAGGCGATCAAAAAATCATTTCTAAAGTGACGGAGCTCACGCCGCTGTCTGGCAAGAAACCGGGAACTAAAAACGGCTAGTTTGTCGATCCACAAGTCATCTTTGGACTTCCGGAATAGACTGCCACGAATCTCTGCGACCGTGAGAAGGTGGATTGCGAGCTGTTGCAAATAGAATTTTCTTGAGGTGAAAGACGATGTCCAAGTTACAGAAAAATGTTCTTGCTGTTGTGGTGGGTGTGGTGATTGGAGGCGCTGTGAATATGGCAATCATCACGGTGGGGCCGAGCATCATTCCACTTCCAGATGGCGTGGATATGACTGACATGGACAAGTTCGCCGAAAACCTAAAGCTGTTTCGACCAGCCAATTTTATTGCTCCTTGGTTGGCTCACGCATTGGGCACTTTGGTCGGCGCTTTTCTTGCCGCGAAAATCGCGGCGACTGCCAAGATGCAGTTCGCCCTAGGAATTGGTGCGTTCTTTCTGCTGGGCGGAATCACAATGGTCGTAATGTATGGCGGCCCATTTTGGTTTGCCTGTGCTGATCTGCTGGTCGCTTATCTGCCCATGGGATATTTGGGCGGAATTCTCGCTGGAGCAAACCAGAAGCCAGAATCGACAAGTTAATGCGGATGAGTTTTACGTAGAGGCGGTTTCAGAATCCGTCCAGAAAGCCGTCAAAACGTTTGGCTCTTGATTCATCCAAAACTCCTGACGAGCTTCGCGATTTTAGAACCGAGTTTTTGAAATGGATTCTGATGTTGATTGCGTCCACTTAGTGACGAAGCTGCAAGGATTTCGGTATGGTTTGCCACTGCAGGCAGGCCCGTGTTCAAGGTCGATTTGCTTCGTAGATTTCGCCTTGCTGATTCCAAGCTCTTCACACAATGTCACGATTGATTCTGTTCAATAAACCGTTCGGCGTGTTGTCTCAATTCACGGATGAGGGCACCAAGGATTCTGTTCGCAAGACGCTTTCGGAATTCATTAATGTGCCTCGAGTCTACGCAGCGGGCCGCTTGGACAAGGACAGTGAAGGGTTGCTGGTTCTGACGGACGACGGTCGATTACAACATCGCATTAGCGACCCCAAACATAAGCAAAAGAAAACGTATTGGGTGCAAGTGGAAGGCATTCCCACGGACGATGCCATGCAGCAGCTGCGAACGGGCGTTCAGTTAAAAGACGGACCTACGTTGCCGGCGAAAGTGAGTCTGATCGATGAGCCCGCCCAACTTTGGCCTCGAGATCCTCCCGTCCGTTTTCGTAAAACAGTTCCGGACAGTTGGCTGCAGATCACAATTTCCGAAGGCCGCAATCGCCAAGTCAGAAGAATGACGGCCGCCATCGGTTTTCCCACATTGCGCTTAATCCGATACAAAGTCGGCAAATGGACGATCGACGGAATCGAATCCGGAAAATGGATCGATGGCGAAGTGTGAGCTTCTAGCGAGAACAGCATTCCTCAGCACCGCCCCACGTTCTGTCGTGAAAATACCCCGCCGAGGAATATTTCGAAAAGCGTTCGCCGGATTCGTATTTCTTGATCGCCAGCAGGGACTCGTCTTCCATCGCCAGATAAGCCAACGCCTTGATGGTGGCGAGCAGGAAATTTTCGAACGCGGCCCCCAGCTGACTCCCGATGCTTGTGACACTTTTTGCATGGGTATGAATGGCGGTTGTGTGCCTGTGCGAGCGCAGTCTTACCCGAGATGCCATTTCGTTTGCTTAGACCAACGCAATCCGCCTAATTGATGGCGGGCAACTGGAAGTCATGATCGGAGAAGTACAGCGATCACCGAAAATGCAAAAAGTTGCGTCGCCTGAATTCACGAAGGAAACGCTCGCATGCCCCCGGTGTAATTCTGCAATGGTCATCAAGCAGGCCCGTTGTGGAAAGAATGCGGGCTCGAAATTCTGGAGTTGTAGTCAGTTTCCCGGTGGCAAGGTTCGCGTGATTGTCGTTGAGGTCGTAGAGGCAAGGGACCCGATTGGAAAACCTCTGCGTGACTCAACGTCAACCCAAAGCAGGCATCGATCGATATGTGGGAAAGGTGCCAATGGACCGTCTGCGACTGTGCACTGGTTTCGTGAAGGTCACGTGCAATCCAAAAACGTGTGAAGGACTGTGATGTTCTTCAGGCTTCGAGGGCGATTGTGGATGGTCTGATAGCAGTGTTCGATTAATTCAGAGATAAGAATGCTCCGCCACGTGCCCCCTCGCCCGAGCTTGTGTTTATTGGTGTCTACTTTTGCCGCGATCTTGCCGCTCCATGTTGCGCAGTCGTCTTTTTGAACATAGGCGAGCATGCCAGAGTCACATTCACTGGCGGCGTAGGCTCCTGAAATGAACTGCCCGAGCCCTTCTTTGCCCAGATAGTCTGTAACTCCCGCGTTCTTGTTCAGGCACTTCGCTTCAAAGCAGAAGCGGGTTCGTGGTCGCTGGCGACGTGAGGCGAGTTTGATATCAACACGCCTCCTTCGTTTCCCTTTTCTCGACTTGTCGTGAACTGGCGGATCATCGTGGATTTCGTAGTCGTCCACCCAATCCGGTGCATTTGGATCATCAAGTGTGACTTGGATCGCTTCGCAGATCAGGCCTGAAATTTCGGGCTCATCCATCACCGAAAGTGTTGAACGATCCAGCTGCGAGTATGCTCTCCAGACCAGAACATGAACGTGTTCGATAAAGGTCCGGCGATAGGTCCATGACCTTATAGCAGAGATGCCTCGTGATTGAGATTTCACTCGACGACTCCCTGGTCAGAAACGGTCTCCGCGATGATTTCGCTGGCGTCGATCATTGCCTGGCTCTCCGTCCAATGGAACCGTTGCATTGGCTTGAACAGATAAGTCTTCATTCCGTCGTAGAGACGAAGGTCTCGATTGAAGTACACCCATTGTCCAGTCTCGTGTTGAAGCTCCTGACGTGTCTCTGCCAGTGCCGCGGCAGTAGCCCGGTTCGCTCCCATGACAGATACCGGAATTGCCTTCTTCGATTTGACGAAATCGACGCAGACCATTCCCGATTCCGCCTCATGAATTGCTTCGACTGAGTGACGATAGTCTGAAGCTATACCCAAGAAGTCATCCAGTTCCTTTCTTAGTCTCGTTGCATAGGCCCTTAATTCAGGAGCACTGGGGCGTTCGATGGCTGGGCGTCCAACTTTTCCGTCATTCAACTCAAGCCGCACATTCACAAAGTCTGAAATAAGCGCGCGGTCGCGATTGGTCAAATTCAGACTGTCAGAGACGAGGTCGTTTAGCTCAACCAGAAGTTCGTCAAGCGGATCATTTTCATTGAACAGCGTTGGCGCTTCAGATTCTTTACTTCCAACTCTTCGCGGTGTGGTCTTGATGAGTTTTTTGTGCAGCGACACCCAGGGTTTGAGTTCCGACCGCGATAGCTCGGAGAGCGGACACGGCATTTGTTTCAGAGCCTCAAGGGTAGCGCGGTCGCGTTTCACACCAAACTCGGTCGAAGTGAAGAGTTGGTGATAAAGCGCGAAGTCGGAACTGAGGAAGAGTGATAAAGCCTTCAGCAAGTCACGATCATCCTGTGGTGAAACGATGCCGATCTGCCGTGAAGGCACAACGAGGTAGTCTTCTTCGTATATGGCGAAGTTTCTAGCTGCGCTGACGACTACGTGAGGTCCACGACAAACAGAAAGAGTTCTCCTTCCGGCTCGAAGTCTGAGATGGTGTCGGTCGCAAGGTCGATAAGCGTTTTTCGGCAATTGAAAGAGGTGGCGTAGTCCGGCTAAGGCCCAAGTGTCCAATTCCTCGGCTCCAACAAGTTCCTGGCAATACTCAGTCTTATCTTCTCCAGACATGGTCACTTTCGATCGCAAATCTGGGCCTTGGGAAATTGTCAAGAGGTCACGATTTTGAAGATCGTCGAGTGTCGCATGATGATGCGACAGTCGTCGGAGTAGCTTTACATCGTCATGGCTGCCCCAAGCGGCAATCTTCCAAGGAAGCCCGGATCCGTCGGTAATGTCGGAGTACTCAAGATCGCGAACCTCGGACTCATTGATCACGATACACCATGATTCAATGCGTTCCCCCTCACCATCGGGTCTTGTTATTTCCTGGTTCGCCACGAGCGGAGAAAACACTCGCACGGTTTGTCCGTCAATTTCTTCGGACGATCCATCATCCCGGAAGGTGTAGAAGAACGAGGCAGACGGCACACGAAAACGCCCTGCTGAAATGACTTCAGCGAGGTTTGAAAAATTCGCAACGCTGCGGAACGACACGGCCCGAAAGAACTTCTGTCGAAAGTCGATCGCCCTTTGGTCGAACAGTGTCATTGCGGGAAGAAAAAGGCCTATCTCAGAGTCGGTGTCTCCGAGTTCTGCGACTCGCCATGCGAACGCCCGAGCAAGCTCGTTTCCTCCAACTGGACGATCTTTCTTATTGTCCTGCATCCATTTCCAAGCAGGCTTGTCGTTCTCCTTCAGTTTTCGAGGATTCAGCTTCTTCCAAGGAGGGTTGCCAACGATCCAGCCAAACGGCTTTTTCGCAACTGGTTGAGGAATTGGATCGAAGAAGTCACTGCGGAAAATGTTCTTTCCACGCAGCGTAGGCAACTTGACTCGTTTGTCATCTTCGAGATCGGGCGGATCGACGTAGTCCAACAATGTGAGCAATAAGCTCAATTCCGTGACCGCGCACGCGTCTGGATCCCGATCGATACCGAAAATGTTGTCAACAAGCAGCATTCGCAGTTCGACTGGATGTACAGTCTTTTGCCGATGTTGCGGAAAGGCTTTTTCAATGAGTCGACGGTAGCATTGGACAAGGAATGCGCCCGAGCCGCATGCCGGATCAATGACGCGCACACCGTCCTCAAGCGGACGTGCTTGTTCCATCTCGCCGAGCATGTAGTTTACGACGGGAATCGGTGTGTAATACGCCCCCTCATCTTTGCCTTTCGAATTTCCGTCTTCGTCTGGAGTATGCAAAAACTGTTCGTACACGACTGACAGTGTCTCAATCGGGATGAACGAAAAATCGTAAGCCTGAAAGTCCAGGGAAAGTTGTCTTTCTCCGGATGGTAGAACATCATCGCCGTTGAAGACTCCGGCAATAATTTTTACGTGCTCCGACTTCGGTGCCTTCGGGCCATTGAATGAGAGTGGGAAGATCTTTCCATTCAGCCAACCTTCAAGTTTGGAAACGACGAGCTTAAGTTTTGAAACCGATGCGGTTGCCCCGAAAATCTCATCTGCGACGACTCCCCACGATTCAAGCTTGCGCTGCGACAATATACCGCGATCTCGCAGATAGCTCAGATACACGTACTTACCGATCAACGCATGTGAAATCGTCGCCGGAAGTCCGTGTTGATTCTGCAAGTGCTTATCAAGGTGCCGCAAGTTGTCCAGCAATCGCCAATTGACACGACGCTCGGGCTTTAGACTCTTCGACGCTGAACGCCACAGGCGGCCCGAGTTGATTTCGTCTGCATGAAATCTCTTTGTGACGCTGCTGGCGGCGTTGAATGAGAGCAACTTTGAAAGATGGCCGTCCCCCTGACCGCTGTACTCAAACCCAGAATAGAACTTCACGCCTTTCGGCGTGTACACGATCACGTACGGGGTGATGTCCTGATTCCATACCAACCGATGGACCTCATCCGCAGCGGCCTCCGTAGTGGCCTTGCAGACATAAACGACCGGCGTTGTCGAAACAGGATTGTCGGCATCCTCGATTGCGTAGACCCCCAGAAGACTACACTTCGACTTTGCTGCGGTTCTGAGAATGTGGCCAACGTTTGGCGCAGTCGCGAATTGTCGCGTACCTTTCTTCAGAAAATACGGCGAATCGGCATAGCCAAGCTCTTCGATCAACTCAGCAACGAGCATGCGCGAGGAATTCCTTGTCCACGTAAGTGAAAACGACCAGACTGCGCGATCATACTTAATTTCGACAACGGCGGGAACGTATTGCTGGTTATGCAAATTGCGGAAGACGTGAATTTCGCCCGTTAGGCCACAATCGACAAATCCAAGGACGTAGGCTGCCTCCCAAATTCGCTGCCCATGACACGGTAACGTGCGTGGATTACGCTAAAAGCGTGCACAATGAGTGTGAACCAGCGGCACGGAGAGGATGTCTTCGAGGGAAAACAAAATCAGCAATTGGCCGAAGGGAGCGAAATTGTGAGTTTCGATAAGCATCACGCATTCGATGAGGACGTTGAACGCGCCTTTGATTGGTTGATCTCATTTCTGCCGATGAGTGACTGGACCAATCGAAAGGCAAGAATCCACAAATTCTTAGAGGAGGCACTTCGTCCCGATACGGCAATCACACAAGATCAGATTGCACGACTCTGCGGTAAAGATGACGCGATCGCATGGTATCTCTACCAGGTTCACATGACGCAGCATGAACCTTGCAGCGCCGAGCCTGCTCAGGCGTCACGGATCCTGCCGGTGTTTAAGCGGCTCGGGATGAATCTGGAGGTCGTGAAGGAACTTCACGGCATCAATGCTCAGGTCGAAAGGCTGCTCGGAGCGTCTCGCAATCACCCCGATCAGGTACTGTTTGAAATACTGATTGCAGTGGTTTGGAAACTCAATGGCTGGGACGAAGTTTCGTTCATTCCGCCAAGCAAGTCACAGAAACTCCCAGACCTGAAGGCTATTCGTGGCAATGACACTTGGCATGTCGAAACGAAACGTATGATGCCGCATTCGGGCTATTCCCGAAAGGAGCGCGAAAAATGGCTCAAGATCTGGGCGTTGCTCAAAACGACGCTAATGGAAGGACGCTACCCGTTCATTCTTGATGTCACGTTTCATACCGAAATGCTTGCCCTTGATGATTCCGTTCTGGTCGAAAAACTTGCGGACAAACTGAAGTTGGTCACATTTCCCTGCCATTTAGTTTCCGACGACACAATGGATGTTCACGTATCTTTCGTCGACCTTCGTAAAATCAAACGTCATTTGGAGGATTGGAGTGTGAAAATGCCGTCTCGGCAGTTGATCGAGTTGATTGGCGGCCGCTGGGATCGATCGAGTAGTTTCACGCATGTAATGAAATGCGCGACACGACGCGCTGGAGATGCTGGCGGGTTGAACCTCTACGTCGATGAGATCGATTGGGCTGCTGGAGCGTATTGGCATTGTGACGCTGAAAAGGCAACGGAGGCGAAGGCTCGAGACATTCGAAGTCACCTTTCTAAGGCCGTGTCGCAGTTACCCGATGCCGGCCCTGGGGTAATCCACGTTGGTATGGAAACTTACGATGGCGAAGCCGTCGAAGCTGAGCGTTTTGAGAGAATAATGCGGACTGTGACGGCGTTTGACACAGGTGGGAAAGACTTACAATGGATCTTTGCTCATCTTATGGAGTGCTACTCTCCCCCAGACAAGTCATGGGTGGCAGATGAAACAGTGTATCCATTCGGTCGAGGGAACAGAGAGGACTCCCCAGTGCCAATGTCGTCCTGCCTCGTACCGCATGAAATGTTCGATCATGTTCATGCAGCTCATTGGATGAGGGATGCTCCGTAATGTGCTCGACTGCAAACCTACGTGTGTAGATACACCGCCGCTTGGGACGGTGGCACCAGCCGGTACGGCCACCTGCGCTGTGTTCAGTAGTCTCGCAGCCAGGGGCGAAACGATGCGTAGTCGGAGTAACCAGCTGGCCCGTGGCGTCTCACCATCGCCTTGCGGATAACGGAAGGCGAAGGGATTCCTGTTGCTCTTCACGCTTGTTCAGTAATTCCTGGTGAAGTTCCTTTACACCGGCCATGGGCGGTGGAGCAATCTTGACGAAGCAGGCGGCGGCCTGGCGTTCCAGGACGGCGAATTTGACCAAGCGGATTCGTCCACGAGAGTTTCCAGCAGGACTCGCACGCGCTGGTAGCCATCTGACGTCAGCAGAACGTAGGTCGGCTGATGATCAAAACGCAGCGATTTCTGCCGTGCACCAAACGTAGCACGGCACCGGAGAATTCAATATTTTAAGTGTCTTCATGGTCGCTGAAGACGTGAAATGGGTGTTTTTTGTGATTTATTCACGATATGGTTACATTTCGTGCGATAATGGCAATGGGAATGGGAAATTTCTGTTTTGGCGAAAATAGCGACATGCTCATCAACTTTTCAGTCGAAAACTTCCGCTCCATTGGGGGGGAACAAACTCTCAACCTTGTCGCCAGCAAAGGCCAGAAGGGGCATGAGGATCATTGTGTCCCAATTGCCAAGACCGATGAGCGCGTCTTGCGCACGAGCGTCGTCTACGGAGCAAACGCCGCGGGGAAGTCCAATCTTGTGCGAGCGATGGAGTTTGCTCAGGACCTGATTGTTCACGGGCCAGGGCCAAAGCAGCGGATTGCGCTCAGTCAGTTTCGATTCACCGATGCTGCTGAACGGCCGTCGTCTTTTGAATTTCGATTCCTGGTTGGCGATCAGGTTTTCGTCTACGGGTTCGATGTTACGCCGGAGGAAGTCGTCGAAGAGTGGCTTTCTGCCACCAGCGAAAATGGTCGGGAGACAGATGTCTTTCATCGCAAAGGAAAGGAAATTACGTTTGGAAATCTGAAGAAGTTTGGTCAGGACGGGACAACGTCTGCCGACGCATTGAAAGCATTGGAACTGCTTGGCACGCGACCTAATCAGTTGCTGCTTAACAAGATCGTCGATCTCGATGACGAACGGCGAGGCACACTTCTTGATCGGGTTGTTCAGTGGTTTGCTGTTCGCTTGACGGTCATTGGTCCATCGTCGAATTTCGGGCCACTCCTCGAACACCTCGACGACGATCCCGACTTCAAACGTTTCACGGCCGAGTTTTTAGCCAACGTCGGCACGGGCATTGGCGGAATTGAAATTGAACAAGCCGAGATCGATGCCGACAAACTTCCCAGGGAACTGGTTGAAAGCCTGGAGTCATCAGAAGGCGGAGAGTCATCACCATTTTCGATTGTCGGTGCGGGTATGACTCTGTCTCTGCACCCCGATGATTCTTCGAAGATGATTCGGCGAAATCTGTCGGCAAAACACGACGTGGATGGTTCCAGTTTTTCACTTCCCTTTGATGAAGAATCAGACGGAACTCGCCGTTTTTTGCACTTGTTACCAGCTCTCTATTACCTGACACACAGCCCCAAAGTTTTTGTGATTGATGAACTTGACCGCAGCCTGCATTCGCTGTTGTCGCACGCGTTATTGAAATTCTTCGTTGAGGTTTGTCCAGGTGCAAACCAGCAGTTGATCGTGACGACGCATGAAACCCACCTCTTGGATCTCGATTTGCTTCGCCGAGATGAGATTTGGTTCGTTGAGAAGGATGATCGACAACAGACTCGATTGTTTTCGCTGGCTGACCTAAAGGTTCGCAAAGATTTGCGGATCGAAAAGAGCTATTTGCAAGGGCGATTCGGCGGCGTTCCGTTTATCGGAGGTGCAGACAAACTCAAAGACCTGGTGAACTGTCCAACAGGTCTGTGAGATGCGAAAGAAACGCCCGCTGGAACGAAAACCCGAATTGAAGCGAGATGCAACGTTAGTTGTCATCGCTTCTGAGGATCGGTATGCCGTCAAGCAATACTTCGAACTCTTTCATTCAACAAGAATTCCGTTTCGAGTATTGGCAACGGAACATAACGATTCTGCTCCACAACACGTCATGAGCAGGCTCGAGGCGTACATGGCCGAATACGACTTTGGGGAAGGCGATCAGTTTCGGATTGTCCTTGATACCGACCATTGGATCGGTCCAGGGCACATTCAAAACCTTGTCGAAGTCGTGCGACTGTGCCGACAGAAAGGAATCGGAATCGCGCTGAGCAATCCGTGCTTTGATCTTTGGTTGTTGCTGCACTTTGATGAGTTCCCGTCAGAGGCAACGCTGACATGCGATCAGATTGGGCAACGAATCCGCGACAAAGCGGGACAGTTCAATAAGACGAAAATCTATAATCTCGACATCACACAGCAGCACGTGCTTGATGCTGTTCGTCGATCGGCAACGAATCAGCATTCGGTCGGAGACATTCCGACGGAGCTGCGAACAACCATTCATTTGATCGCCGAAGACTTGATTCAACGCGGAGTCATTTCGGTCGCTAATCATTGAATCGACGGACACAGCATCAGACGATTCACATTTCCCGGGTCGCCAAATTTCGAGTCGTGATTTCGAGTCGTGATTTTCGGACCCGCTGGTGTGGGTGGGCGGATCTGCGACTCAACGCGACAATCGATTCGGCCGGAAACGCCCGTTCGAATGGCGGCCATACGACCCATGTCTTCCATCAAAGTTCGGTGTTTCTAGCGTCGACCACTCTGTGCCAACTGGTGCCGACTGGTTGTGAAAATACCCCGCCGAGGAATCGAACCTCGTCCCACAGTTTCGAAGACTGTCATGCATCCGGTACACCTGCAGGGCAAAATGTTTTTCAGTGGTTCTTGTCAAAGGGCTAAAGCGGAAGGCCAGAGATTCGAACTCTGATGCCCGATCAAAGGCGGCGAGTTAGCAGCTCGCTCCGGCAAACCGTATCCGGCTACCTTCCATGTTCGTCATTCGAATGAATTGGGCTTTGAAGGAATCGAACCTCCCGTCGCCACCTCACGATTTTTTGACGGCGACTTTACAGGCCGCTGTGAGGAACAAAGCCCCCTTTCAGTATTCAGATGTTTGATTCGGCCACTGCTTCGTAAGTCGGTCCTCGGTTTTGCCCGCTTTGCGGAAGTTCGTTTCAGGAAATCTCTGCGCACTGTGCGCACTCTGCGCCTGTGTGGCTATGCGGCTGTGCGCGAGACAATCGATGGCTGTTCTGACTGCCGGAGCTGCGTCGCTGCGCTCCTGGATCCGGCCTACAAAATGTTGTTGCCTACGATCGGCGTGGCCTACACAGGTAACAGGAGTCGGCCTCTGTAAGGCTGATTGTTCAGGCTTGGGCTCACAGAGCCCAATCGATCCGCGGTGGAACGAAGCACCGACCGCACACGTGATCGAGCACACGGTGTGTGCTGGTTGTTGGTAGCATCGGAGAGATTCGAACTCTCAACATCTCGGTTCTAAGCCGAGCGCCTCTGCCAGTTGGGCTACGATGCCGTGTTTCCACGAAAAGTCTGAGCCTTTCAGCCGAGACACAAATTGGTGGCGTGAGTGGGATTCGAACCCACAACTTTCCGAGCTTAAATCGGATACCTCTGCCAGTTGGGTCACCACGCCGTGTTCGATTACGCGACCGTGAAATTTGTTTTGAGGAATACCACTTTGAGGAGATTCATTTGGTGGATAGGAACTCATGGGAGATGTGTTCATGAGAGTTTGGTTCTGTAAAACGGACGGTCGCAAGCGCTCTCGATCGGATTTGAACCGACGATCTCCACTGTGACAAAGTGGCGAACACTCCTGGCTGTTCTGCGAGAGCATGTTTCTTTCTTTCAGTGTTGATAAAATCACAGCGGAAGCCGTGGGACTCGAACCCACAAACGGTTGCCCGTCACCTGTTTTCAAGACAGGCTCCTCATCCAGCCGGATGACTTCCGAATTGAAATTGCGTATTGCGGAGGCAGGAATCGAACCTGCGAACTCGCGGTTCAAAGCCGCGGATTTCTACCAGCAGAAACTACTCCGCAGCGGGGGTTAAGGTTTCAGGCGAGTTCGGTTAAGTTGCGATTGTTGATGTTGAGCAATGACAAAGCTGCAGTGACAGGAATCGAACCTGTGACGAGACGGTTAACAGCCGCCTGCCCGTACCAACACGGACCCCACTGCAATGTGACTTCAATTGTTGACTAACGTTGTAGCCAGATCTGGGCAGCCAGATATGGGTCGCTGAAGTCTGGGTCCCTGAAGTCTGGGCGAGTCCAATTGCGTTGGATGCAGACAAGACTTCAGGTTGAAAGAGCGTCCAGTGGGAATCGAACCCACACGTCCGCCATGGCAAGGCAGTAGGCTACCGTTACATCATGGACGCAGAAGGGAAACTGATTGAGATCGGAGGGACTTGAACCCTCACCCATTCGGTTAAAAGCCGAAGATGCTGCCACTAACACCTCGATCTCGTATCGCAAACTTCGGCCAGATCACGGCTGCCTGCGAAGTACCCCGTACCGGATTTGAACCGGTGTGACTGGCTTGAAAAGCCAGCATCCTGAACCGCTAGATGAACGGGGCTGAATGACGTGTGGTCTTGAAAGACTGTTTCAACAGTGGGCCAAGAGGCGCTCGAATCCTCGTCTGCGGTCTTTCAAACCGCCGCTAAACCATCTCAGCGATCAGCCCATGAAAAATGGTGTTTGCTACCGTGCCGTGTTTCTTGAATGCACAAAAAAAAGCTCGGTGTTGTCTGTGACAACACCGAGCTTGCGTGGTTCAAGAATCCATGCATCGATGAGTCACCAGGGAATGACCAGTGAGAGATACCGTTCATTCAAGCGTTGAGGGCCGCAGCTATTTTTGGATGCCGAACCGATGGGAAAGAAAAATAGCATGGGAGGTGCCCTTAACGATGCGTTCAGTGTGGTGGATAGGTCACACTGATGGTGCCTTGAATGTCCTGTACGCATAGTAAGACGCGTTGAAGCGCATTAGGTTCGCAGAAAATGATCGTGATCTTTTGATTCAGATACGAAGTTCGGATGCGGTTTCAGGTTCGGGTGCCAAAGCAGACGTCTTCAAGTCACATGGCATCACGGGAAACAGGACCGATTTCGAAGCCAACAGAATGACATCGGTCAGTGGCAGATTGGTAGACGGCTCAAGACAGAGCGTCTGGCAAATCATCCGTTGGCAAATCATCCGTCTGATGCGGAAATGCATCGAGACGGTAACAGGAGCGATTGCTGAAAGAGTCTTCGACAGTGACCTGCCAGCGGAAGCCTTGTTCGGCGATTTTGATGACTGTGTCGCCTGCTGATTCCCGTCTTGGCGACACGGCGTGCGGTCTTGGGGACACGGTGTCTAGGGTTGCGACGCTTTCTATTTCATTTGCATCGTTGTGCCAGAGACTGTCCGAATGTTGTTCGTTGCTGCCGTACTTTTCGCGAGTGAATTCGAGTCAGCTGTCGTGGCAACGTAGTGAACGTGGTATTCGGTTTTGTCCTTCGTCACGATGGATTTGTTGCCGGATTCGTGTTTGTGAACGTGTGTAGAAACTCCGACCGGCACTTCTTCTTCTTTGACGACCGTGTAGCCACTAGGAAAGTGTTGAGTCATCAGCTCGTGTGCTTTTTCCCAATTGCCATCTGTCGGGCCAGCGATAGCGATTGTTCCTTGAGACGCATCCTTCATGACATATCTCGCGCTACTGCAGCCGGTGAAGAAAGAACAAGCCAGTACGCCTAGCAGGATAGAATTTTTCATGGTGGCCCTTCGTCGAAGAATTCGTTTTGATGACAGCTACAGCAAGTTTCGTCGGATCGATCGGACGGACACAGATCGATTGCCTCGATCTTCATGATTTTTTGTGCTGAGGATTACGTCAAAATCAATGTTCTCGGCAGAAGCTGCCGAAGCAGTGTTGCTGCTGTGATCGATCAGATGTCTGATTCGGATTGAGAGCAGGTGACTCGCTCGATACCATCGAGGGCCCTCCTTTGGCTATCCCACCTCTTGCTGAGTCTTTACCTGTGCAAAAGATTTTACTCAACTGCCTTCGCGTGAAGTACGCAGTCCTGCTGTTCGCCTGTCTTCTGGGATATTTCGGTGAAGTTGCGTCCGCACAATTGAAACCAGAATCGGCGACCTACTTCGAAGATTCTATCCGCCCCAAGTTGATGACGTATTGCTCGGCCTGTCACGAAGACAATGACAGCGAAGGGGCTATCTTGTTTTTGAACGCGAAGACTTCGGCCGACATGGCTAAGTCTCGCAGTCAATGGTCCAGTGTCGCGGAGCAGCTTCGCAATCGCACGATGCCACCGGCGGACGAAGAACAACCGTCGGAAGGCGATCGGCTGTTGATCGCAAATTGGATTGAAGGCAGTCTGCAAAAAACAGCCTGTGATCTGGGTCCCTATGCGGGCGCGGTGACGTCTCGACGACTTAACCGGAACGAATACGACAACACGATTCGAGATCTGCTTGGGCTAGACACTGATTTGGCTCAACGGTTTCCGGTGGATGGATCTGGTGGCGAAGGTTTTGATAACAATGGTGAAACGTTGTTTCTTCCTCCAGTGTTGATGGGCCGCTATTTGGAGGCAGCAACCGAAGCCATTCATCGCACGGTGATCGGCAAGGCTCAGAGAATCATTCGAGATCCCAAGTCATTTCGAATTCAAGGGCAGCAGAAAACTGCGGCTAACAAGAAGGGTGAATTGCCCGATCAGTTGTCTCTGGAACGGCTTGTCAAAAGCCAACAAACGGCGGTCACGATGGTGCGAATTTTGGAAGCAGGCCCTTATCGAATAGACGTACATTTGAATCAACCGTTTGAACTTGCAGGTCAGCTGCAACCGGAAGAAGAACGCGTGCTTTCTGTTGGCTTTGAAGTGGATGAGATTTCAACAGACAAGTTGGTGATTCAGCAGAAGAACGTCGAAAGTCAGCAGCATCGATCAGACGTAGCTGATGTTCGACTTTCGACCACGATTCGATTGGCTCGAGGTTTTCATCGTCTGGCTGTCACTGCCACAGATCAACCGCTTCAGTTGGCGAAGTTAACCGTGCTGCAACAGTTGCCAGACTACGATGCTGGGCAGAAGGCTAGGCATCGAAAAATCACCGGATTGACGGTAGGGAATTCGGTGAAGGATCCAGAGCAAACTGCGACGACGACGCTGCGTCAGTTTGCAGAGCGAGCATTTCGTCGGCCTGTTTCTGATACTGAAGTTCGTCCCTTTGTGGGGCTCGTGAATCGATCATTGGAACGAGGTGATCCGTTTTCTTTCGCGTTAAAGCAGGGTCTTCGAGCCGTGTTAGTGTCGCCCCACTTTTTGTTTCGCATTGAGCGGGCCAGTGATTCAGATGTGCCCGAGCGGCTATCAGAACATGAGTTGGCCAGTCGATTGTCGTACTTTCTTTGGTCGTCGATGCCCGATGACAGGCTGTTTCGAATGGCCAAAGAAGGACGGTTGTCGAAGCGTGCAACTTTAATCGCCGAAGTCGATCGGATGTTGACCGATGCGAAAGCTGAAGCGTTTTTCTATCAGTTCACAGGTCAGTGGTTGGGAACGATCGAAGTGGGAGCCAGCGTTGTTCCGGATACTGGAAAATTTAAAGGGCAATTTAACACTGAACTGTTGATGGATTTTCGAGATGAACCGGTTCGGTTGTTCGAATACATCGTTGATGGAAATCGAAGTCTGCTGGAACTGTTGGATCCCGGTTACGCGGTCGTGAACAGCCGATTGACTCAGCACTACCAACTGAATGGGGAAGCTCCTTTAAAAATTCGTGGCAATGGCTGGAGCAGCAATCCCAAGCGCAGCAAAGGCCAGTCGTTTGAGCGATTGGATTTGAAAGATGACCAGCGAGGTGGTGTCTTGGGAATGGGGGGCGTGCACTTGCTCACGTCTTATCCCAACCGAACCAGTGCCGTTCTGAGAGGTGGCTGGGTGTTGGAAACATTGCTGGGCGTGCGGGTGCCTTCGCCTCCGCCAGACATTCCAGAACTGCCTACGAAGAAGGGGAAGAGGCAATTGACCGCGAAGGAATCGCTGGCCCTACACCGCGACAATGCGGCTTGTGCTGCGTGCCATAATTTGATGGATCCGGTTGGCTTTTCGTTGGAAAACTATGACGTGCTGGGCCGCTGGCGTGACAAAGAAAATAAGAATTCGATTGACGCGTCTGCCGTTCTGCCTTCAGGTGAAAAATTTAAGGGGCTGGGTGGCTTGAGACGTGTGTTGGTGGAACGACAAGACGAGTTTTTGCATCACCTCACCGGAAAAATGCTGGGCTATGCACTGGGCCGCAGTCTGACAGATCGAGATGATTGTACGATTCAGCAAATCGTAAATGCAGTGAAGGCAGACGGAATGAAGTCGAGGACTTTGGTTCGAGAAGTTGTGTTGAGTGTTGCGTTTCGGATGCACCAGAAAGAAGCAACGCACAATCCGTAGGACGAACTGTGCGTTGCTGATTTGATTGGCCGAAGCGTATTGGCGTGAGTGAGTGCCGTGATTTGAAGCGATCGGCTGTATGGCCTTTCATCACTGAATGCTTCATCACTGTGTGCTTCATTACTGGGACAGTGATGGCTACGTTTCGCGTTCGAAGCGTGGCCTCTTTTTTATTGTCCGTTCAGCATGGCTTGGACCATGAAGACTCCTCGAGTAATCTGTTGAAACATTTCGGCGGGCAGATTGGTACGAGCGTTTAGTTCACCGTTTTTTAAACTGATGCTGGTACCTGCGTAGCTTGGTTGGATGATCAGCTGAGTCAACTGTTCGACTGATAGCGGCAAAGGCACCATCGGAGATTCCGCAAGCAATATGGTGCTAGACAGCATTAAGTCTGGGACATCAGCAATCATGACCAGGTTGGCTGTCGGATACAGTCTTTTACGGGCATCAAGGAGATTGGTGTCGGTCCACGCCACAGGATTCAGCAGAGGCTGAAGGTCTTCGATCGTCCCTCCCAAAAGTTGCAGCAGGCGGTCGTCTTCAAAGATCATTCTTTGAGTGATTGTGTCGCCTCCGTACAGTCGTTGGTTCATCGCTTTTTGCATGCCCGTTGGATCCATCTGTGGTGGGATTTCCTGTTTGAATTCGTACAGGTCTACTTCTTTGCCACCAAGGGATTCGGCATTGCGAGTGTACTTCATTGATTGCGTGATACCGGCCACTTCATACTTCATGGAGCTGCCCATTTCAGCAAACGCGTCTCGCAATTTGGTCGTGGGCGAAACTTCGGCAGTTGCGAGATATGAAAGAGCTGCGTCGGAAGCCGTTGACAGATCGATTGCTCCCGCGACGACTCCGAAGTCAATAGATTTCATCGCGGCAAGAGACTTTTGAAATGCCTTGTTCGATTCAGGATCTGCGACCACTAACCCCATGACTTCTTCGGACCACTCAAGCAGCTCATCAATTTCAAATTGACCAGCAAAGTAAAACGGGAGATCTTGAGGAAGCGCGGTCAGTGGCGCCAAATCACTCACCGTGTGACGTGCGAGAGCTTTCTGGGTAATGGAATTTTCGGCAAAAACGAATCGTTCTTCGATGCGAAGTTCGACGTCATTTGCTTCCAGTCGAATGACGGCTCCTTTGGAATCTCGAGCCGCTTGAATCAGCTTTTGACCGACTCTGCCATAGACAGTTTGAATGATGCCGGCAGGCATTTGCTGCCCACTTTGCTGAACGATTGCTTCAAGTTGGTCTAAGCCTTGCTCAAGTGATTGTTCAGCATTGGCGAGTTGACTCACAAACGTCGATTGAAGAGCTGGGCTGTTGATGAGAACGGATAGGTGCCCCTTGCCCAAGTCTTCTAGCAGGCTGTCGGACTGAACGGCGCTGAGTGAATCTGTCGATGAATCGAAGCCATCCTGTACGGCTTCAAGCAGTCGAGATTCTGGTGAATAGGCGATCCAGTCATCTTTAACGGCGACCGCAAACCGAGGACCCAGTGCATCTTTGAATGCTTGGACATCGTTTGTTGGAATCAGCAATACAGGTTGCGGTGCAGCCTCCGCCGAAGCAAACAGCATGAAATACCAGTCTCGAGACAGATCGACTCCGGCCAGAGTCGGGTTGTTGATGGCAAGCCCGAGCGTACTGGCCTGCCCTTGTACGATGGCCCCAAAACCGGGCTGAACTTTATCGATAAACGCGGCCAGATCTTTCACCGTGGTGTCCGGAGCTTTTAATCGCACGACAACAGCTGCATCTTTATGCAGCAGGTCTGTTGGGTCGGCAGCGGATGCTGTGACGCTGAACAACAGAACCAGAGGAAGGCAGTAGCGGGCGGTTTTCATTTGAGACTCCGGGTGGATGTGTGGGTGTCGGGTTGGGTCGTATTTTTAGAACGAGCAAACGGGCTGTTCGGATCATTTTATTGGAAGGTCCAAAAGGGATCTTCGAGTGCGCCCGCGGCCGAGCCTGCTAGGTTTCAGGCGTCTTGAGGCAAGATTCTCTTGGTTTGACGACTTTGGAAGCTCGAATAATTCAGAGTGGCAAAGCACTATTTGTCCTTCGGTTGTGACTTCTTCTTTTTTGCTCGGCCCTGCCGTTTGCCTGCTGTGGCTTCTGTTTGAATCGGGTCGTCATTCTGAGATGTCAGCCATGAATCCAGTCGGGTGGAGAGTTCTGTTTTTGTGTTTGCCAGACTTTCGTCGTTGATCAAATTGGTCAGACAATGTGGATCATTCACAACATCATAGAGTTCTTCAGCGGGGCGTTGTGTGTATTTTTCTGTCATTGCAATGGCATGAAGATCGCCCTGCTTTGCCTGCGCCATCCAAGTGCCCCACAACGGGTCCATCATTCTGCCGTTTGTCGCCGTGACAGTATTTGAGAACGCGATTTTTGGATGGTAGTTGCGGATGTAGCGATGAGTTTTGGTGCCGCATGATCGAATGGCAAAGTTCTCGGAACCGTTGATGATGCCTCGAGTTGTATGTAGCCCGAACGTATAAGTTTTGTGTTCCTGCTTCTGCCCTAGCAGGACGGGAAGGAATGACTGTCCGTCCATGGTGGAAGGAATCTTCAGCCCAGCAGCTTCTAAGAACGTGGGAGTCACGTCGCAGTATTCCACCAGCGCATCGGAAGATGAACCAGCTGCGATCTGGCTTGGCCACCGGCAGATCATTCCCGACGCCAAGCCCAGTTCAAAGCACGTCCACTTCGCGAATGGAAACGAAGATCCTTGCTCTGAAACCACGATGACCAAAGTGTTGTCACTCAGACCCTGGTCGTCCAGCATTTGCAGTAGCGTACCGCACTGTTGATCGAAGTACGTGACTTCGGCGAGGTACTTGGAATAGGCAATTCGAGTCGCCCGTGTATCAACCCACGACGGAGGCAGCTTTAGACGATTGGGAGGATACGCGGAAGTTTGTCCCTTGTTCCACGGTGTATGAGGTTCATTAGAACATGCGAACAGGCAGAACGGTGTGTCGGCTGCTTTGGATTCTGTCAGCAGCGATTCGATGGCAGGGAATGGATTGTCGGCGGTGGGGTCCGAACTTTTAAAGTCGTTGCTGTATTCGAAAGGGAAAGATTCTCTGGGGTTAATATGAGTCTTACCAGACAAGGCCACTCGATAGCCGGCATCCTTTAGATAGTGAACGATCGATTTGGTGCCGTCGTAGACTCGAGTATGATTCGGCCATGCTCCGGACTTTACCGGGTAGATGCCTGTGTACAGATTGTGTCGAGTCGGTGAACACATGGGTGCCGTTTGGAAGCAGCGACTGAAGGTCATTCCTTGAGTCGCCAATTTGTTCAGGTGCGGAGTTTTGGCCTGCCCGCCGTAGATTTCTAGATCGAGATAAGTGCAGTCGTCAGCGATCATGAAGACCAAGTTGGGCGGGGTATCTTGCCCCGCCGCTTCAGCGAGAACCGTGTCTCCGAAGAAAGCGGCAGACATGCCACTGAAATATGGCAGCACAGCAACGAGCAGGAAGGCAGTTCTTGTCATAACGGTCGATCGCTTTCGCAGAATCTGCGGCTGGATGAAACGGTTGGCGAGAGCAATGAGCCGCCAGCGAAACTGACTGCCTGATAACAGTCGGGTCGGGCTTTACAGTTTGATAAGTGCTGACGTAAAACGGCAATTCATTCGACCAATCTGTCTCGAAAGAGTCCCATGAAACGCGTTTTTGACCTGACGGCAGCAACTTTGGCAAGCTTCATTGCTGCTCCGATTGTTCTGTGCGCTGCGGTGGCTGTCAAACTGTCGAGCCGTGGCCCCGCGTTTTATCAGGCATCTCGAGCAGGCTTGGGTGGCCGACCATTCACAATGTGGAAGCTGCGAACGATGCATTGTCGTGACACAGCAGGGAGTTCAATTACAGCTTCAGAAGATCCTCGAGTGTTCTTCGTCGGCAAGGTTTTAAGAAAGCTAAAGATTGACGAGCTACCTCAGTTGATCAACATTTTTAAGGGCGAAATGTCTGTCGTGGGGCCTCGGCCAGAAGCATCAGACATCGTCGAAAACCACTTCACCGATGAATTTCGTCGCACTCTGGATGTGAAACCTGGCCTGACCAGTCCCGGAGCCATCTACTACTACACCGAAGGTGAGCGGCTGTTGAGTGAAATGTCTGCCGATCCAGAACGGGTTTACTTAGACATCATTTTGCCAGCAAAAATGCAGCTGGAACTGGACTATCAGGATCAGGCGAATTTGTGGGGTGACTTAGGCATTATCACCGATACGGCAATGGTTTTGCTGGGCAAGGTGCTGCCGATTTCCATTCGAGCCAGCGAGATTCAAGCGGCTGATGCAGCAGCTGCCGACAGTGTTTTGGCAGCTGAAGTTGCAGAATCTGAACCAAGCCCACTCCCCAAGCCGTCTGTTGCAAAAGCCGCATAGCTGAGTTTGATGTTTCTTGTACGGCCGTTCAGCCACACAGGATGCACAGATCAGGACTGACCTGCCGGACAAGGTTTGGGTTGGCAGTGATCTTTCGTCTTGCTTGGTGGCTGGCGTGAATGCGATCGTTTTTTGTGATTGCTTTGCCGTTCTTCATGGGCTTCTTGAGGTCGCTGTTTCGTTACTGCTCTGTGGCCAGCACAGATCGCTTGCTCACGCTGATTGCGGCTAGAATCCAGCCGATCATTAGCAATGATCCTCCGATGGGTGCGACGAGGCCCCATGTGATTCCCCCGAATTTTGGTCCCGCGATGACCAAAGTGTAGAGTGCTCCGCAAAAGACAATCGTTCCTGCGGCGACCACAGCGGACGTCACTTTCAAGAGCCGAGAAGGCTGCGTTGTTGCCAAGCATCCCAGTGCCAGCAATAGCAACGCGTGCCACATGTGGTAGCGGACGGCCGTCTTGTAGTCTTGCAGGTACTTATAGGCGGCGGGCACTTTGTGTCCTACGATCACTTTGGGCTCGACGTCGGCATATTTCTTTTCGAGAAAGCTAAGTTTGCCCGCACGAGCTTCTGATAGTCCGTGTGCACCGAAGGCTCCGAGCAGGACGGCGGTCAAGCCGAAGAGGCAGGCGATGATGAGGGTGGCTTTGGCAGACATGTTGAGCTTCTCAAAGGTGTCTCAGGGGTTTGAGGGTCCGCATACTTTAGGATGTTTTTTGAAATTTCTTACCGAGTGAAACATGGAATGTGTGTTTCAGTAGGAAATCAGCGGGGTGATACACTTCACAAAAGCTATTGACCCAAATCACCGAATTGACATACCGTCCTTGCATCGCTGGTCAACAGCGGTCCTTTCTCTCTCCCTCTCACGAAACTCGCATTTGAAAATGCGATCAACGACGGTTCGAAACTTCGAAACAAAGTGTTCGAGTGTCCTTGATGACTTTTCAAAGCAACCTTTCAAACTCTCATTTCTCCCTTGCTGCCGCCTCCTCTTCGGAACTCCCCGGCAGCGTTCTGGAGGTTACCAGATGAACCGCTTATTCATGTTTTGTGCTGGCCTATTCTTGATGGGCTCGATGTCTGGCTGCTGTCTTCTTCATGGCGGTGGCTATGGTGGACCCGGTGCGTTCGGTGGACCTGGTGCTTTCGGCGGTGGTGGCTGTGGCAGCTGCCAAGGCGGCTGTGGTGTTGGTCAGGGTGGATTCCCATCGGCTGCAGCTCCGTTCGGCGGACAAACTGCTTTCGCACCACAGTTCGGCCCTCAAACCGCATTTGCGAGTCCGTATGGTGCTCCTGCAATCGCCATGGACCCAATGCCAACAATTATTCGATAGACGCCACTTCAGTTGCGCGTCTGCTACCTGTCAGACGCCACTTGAATTGTGCGTCTGTTACCTATCAGACGCCACTTGAATTGTGCGTCTGCGATCGGCGGACACGCGTCCAATCAATTCGATTCGCCTTACAGAATGATTTCTGCAGGGCGGCGCGTTGTGTTCATTCTGTTGGCAACCAAGATGATGCTTGGATTGTAAAAACAGGTTGACGTATGGGCTGTCGAATCAAGCTTCCTTCAAGCGATTCAGCTGCCCCGAAATATTCTGCCGACGAAGCAGATTCTTCGTCTTCTCAGCCGAAACACCGACCGATTTCTCCCCCTTCGAATCGACCGGTGTTTCGTCATGCGCGGTCATTTGTGTGACACGCTCAGCTGAACAGCATGGCGCTGTTCAGATGGGCCCGCCCAGATGCGCTGGCACAGATGCGCTGGCACAGATGCGCCGCCACAGATGCGCCTCCGCCCAGATGCTGCGCTACAGAAACTGCTGACTGATGTTGGTGGTCAAGCAGAGCTGTGAAAGCTGAGTTGTGAGGCTTTAGCCGTTGTCGGCCATTCCATCGATCGCTTTGATGGGAAACAGAGTTGAAGGCACATGCTGCTGTTTCATCATGGCTTCGAGTTGCCGGACAACTTCAGGGTTGAAATCTGCGACGTCAGTGGTTTCGCCAATATCGTTTTCGATGTCGTAAAGTTCTGTCTGCACTTTGCCTTTTCGAAGATCTTGTCGAACTGCCTTCCACTTGCCGACTCGAATCGTTTGCTGTTCTCCGTAGCCAGCGAATTCTCGGTAAAGGAATTCTCGTTCGGTTTGAGCTTCGCCCTTGAGTGTTGGGACCAAGCTGATGCCGTCGCAGTGGTCGGGCACTAGGCTTGGCTTTCCGGCGATTTCCAGCATGGTTGGCATCCAATCTTCGAAGCCACTGACAATATCGTTGCTGGTGCCTGCTTTGGTTTGGCCCGGCCAGCGAACGATTGTGGGGACTCGAACACCACCTTCGTACAACGAGCCTTTTAAGCCTCGCAACTGCCCTACGCTTTTGAAGAAGTCGTGGTCGACCTCAAGTTTTAAATGAGTCGTGCCATTGTCTGAACTGAAGATCACGATTGTGTTTTCAGTAAGATTGAGTTCATCTAGTAAATTCAAGACATTGCCAATGTACTGGTCCATTCGAGTAATCATTGCAGCATAAGCGGCTCGTGGAGTGAAGTGGGGTGTGTAGCCGAATCCCTTTTGTTTTGTGAACGGTGGATCGTTCCAGCCTTCCGCCAAATAGGGTTGCAGATCTTCATCGGGAACATGCAAAGCCACGTGCGGAATCACGGTGGGGTAGTAGCAAAAGAAGGGTTCATCTTTTTGGGCTCGAATAAAATTTAGCACTTCGCGATTGATATGATCAGGGGCGTAGTCCGTTCCTTTGAACTGGTTGTAAGCAGCCGGGTCTGTGGTGTCGTCGCCCTTTTTGAATTTGGCATGACCATTGATGGCAGGATTGTTGTTCAGCTCAACGACGCCTCGATCGGTGCGAAGGTAAGACGGGTAGTAGCTGTGAGCATGACTTTGACAAAGGTATCCAAAGAAGCGATCGAAGCCTTGGTCGTTGGGTTGTCCGCAGCTATCTGGTCCTCCGAGTCCCCACTTTCCGAATGCACCCGTTGTGTAGCCCGCCTGTTGAAGGAGCTCGCCGATGGTGATGTCTTCGTCGGGAATCGGAGCCTGACCTTCGGGTGGAGCCGCCTTGTTGCTTCGAATCGTCGCGTGTCCGGGATGTTGACCAGTCATCAGCACACAACGCGATGGTGCACATACGGCATTGCCGCAATAGTGCTGAGTCAGCTTCATTCCATGGGCCGCCAGTTGGTCTAAATACGGAGTCTTAATGCGTTCTTGTCCAAAGCACCCGGCTTCGCGATATCCGAGATCATCGGCCAAAATGAAAATGATATTGGGGGCAGTCGCTGGCGGATCGGCCGCTGCGGCAGGACAGAGGACGGCGACGATCGCTATCAAGACACAGGAAGCTTGGCGAATCCAAAGTAAGACATGAATGGGCAGAACTGACGTCAATGGGCGCGGGGGGATCGGGAGCTGCATCGGTGATTTTCAGGCGGAAGAAAGAAGGAGGGAATCGTCAGTCACAAAATTGTCTGTGGGTGATTGTGCCAGAGCAATCGTTCGATTCCAACTGGCGGCCAGTAAGTACGAATTGATTCGTGCGAACATCGACTTCTTTGCTGAAAGCTTTGCGGTTGTTTGCGGCAAAACCTGAAGCGATGAAAAAGCCATTGGTCTGCGAGGTCTTTGAGACGTTGGCTGACAAGACATTCTGAGTGTGGCATCATGCTGTTGACATCCGATCACGATGCTCGTGATGACTGCTCCTTCATTTGCAAAGTCGCAACATGCGGAATTTTAATCTTTCATCTCTCACCTTGACGCTTCTTGTCAGTCTGCTTTTTTCTTTGCAGTCTGCTGCAAGCGAGCGACCGCGTTCTCAGAAAGCCAAGCCTAACGTGCTGTTCATCGCCGTTGATGATTTGGCTTGTACGCTGGGTTGCTACGGAGACCGCATTGCGAAGACTCCGCACATTGATCGGTTGGCAGCAGAAGGCACGTGTTTTCTTCGAGCCTACAATCAGTTGCCGTTGTGCAATCCCACTCGAGCATCTGTGATGACGGGTCTTCGGCCTGATACGATTCGAGTTTATGATTTAGATCGCCACTTTCGTGACGAAATGCCCTGTGTGATGACTTTGTCTCAGAGCTTTCAAGAGGAAGGCTATTTCGCTGGACGAGTGGGCAAAATTTATCATTACAATGTGCCCGCTTCGATTGGCACAGATGGGTTTGATGATCCGCCTTCATGGAATCAGACGGTGAATCCGATCGGACGAGACAAGGCGGATGAAGACTTGATCTTCAATGCGGAACCTCATCGCAAGATCAGTGGAGCTTTAAGTTGGCTGGCGGCTGATGGAACAGATGAAGAACAAACCGATGGCATGATCGCAACTCAAGCCATTCGTATGATGCAGAAAAGAAAAGACAAACCCTTCTTTCTGGCCGTTGGCTTCTTTCGACCTCATACTCCGTATGTGGCTCCGAAGCAGTACTTTGATTTGTATCCTTTGAATTCGCTGAGACTGCCGTTTGCTCCGAAGGGGGACCGAAACGATATTCCGACTGCTGCATTTGCTCACAACTGTCCGGTGCCCAACTACAGTCTCGATGAGCCAACTTTGCTGAAGGCGACGCAAGCTTATTATGCTTGCGTGTCTTTCATTGATGCTCAGGTTGGTCGGCTCTTAAAAGCGGTTGATGATGCTGGGCTTGCTGATAACACGATCGTTGTGTTCTGGAGCGACCACGGCTATCACCTCGGTGATCACAACGGAGTTTGGCAAAAGCGTACATTGTTCGAACAGGGAGCTCGGTCGCCGTTAATCATTCGGACTCCGCACTTGAATTCGGGGCACTGTGATCGCATCGTGGAATTCATCGATATCTATCCGACTTTGACTGCCGTTGCGGAAATTGATGCTCCAGCAGAACTTGAAGGGCGTAGTCTTGTTCCGTTGTTGAGTGATGCTGTGTCTGCCTGGTCTGGCGTAGCTGTGACTCAGATTTTAAGACCAGCTGATGATCGTCTTTCAGAGCCCGTGATGGGCTGCAGCCTTCGGACTCATCGGTATCGTTACACGGAATGGGGCGAAGGCCAGCATGGTGTGGAGCTGTACGATCATCAATCAGACCCAGGTGAATTTCAGAACCTCGCGATCGACCCCGACGAGATCTCTTTGGCGGTGATCGCAAGGTTGCGTCCGCTGTTGCGAGCACGAGCATCCGGAAAGGTTCCAACGTCCCCTTTCAATCCGAAGCGGCTGTAGAGGGGGCAGCGTGCCAGATACGATTTCAGTGGCGACAGAAAATTTGGCGACAGAGAATTCACCGTTGCTGACCTCGCAATAGATTGCTTCACAAACGCGGTGAAAGGTCTGGATCCGGACGTTGCCACCACAGAGATCCATGAGCAAGAAGATCTGTGATGGACTGGGGAAGCGATACGAAGAAACGATCAGGGAATCGATCAGTGCCATGCAAACGATAAGAGAGTGCTGTAAGCGTGGTATCAACCAGCGGGCAGCGTCCGAGCGTGCCACGTACTCGCGCCATTCGCGCGGATCGAGTTGAAAAAGCGGACACAGTCAGTCTGATTGGCGGTGAAAATATGGGAGTCGATTTCCAGAACCTGATTAACCGTTTCGAAGTGGCAAAACTCTGTCGCATCTGTGGGACGCACAACCACAGGCGGTCTGAAGCTTATCGGTAACCAAGCGAGCATGACATTGTTTACGTTTGAACGAAACAGAACCTTGTCCGATCCGTGTTGAAGCTAACAGTGCACGGGGACAGGCCGCACAAGTCAGGGGCATCAGAGGTGGTCGATCACCCAAACTGGAATTCCTGTTTGCTCTTGTCTCCGGCGAGTCCATCGATAGAATCCCTGGGGGGGAACACCACAACTAATCTGCAATGATCGTGAATTTCAAACTACGTTTTTTTCAATTCGGTCGCACGACCCGCATGATGCCAATGCTCATGCTGTTCTTGTTGGCGATGTCTGTTTGCGGAGTCTCAGTCGACTCGCTTCGCTCTGTGGTGGGCGAAGGAAGGCCAGCAGAATCTGAACTGCCAGAAGAAATCGAAGAACGACTTGCCTGTCCCACAGACCGGCGTGCTTGTGTCAGACGCCCTGCACGTTCTGGCCAGACTCGGACAGCGCGTGTGTCGAAAAAACGACTGATTCCGCGAACGTTGTCGCTGGACCACTGCACTGTTGGGCATCGACTTGCCTGCGAAACGCTTGCGCCGCTGCGCTGTTAGGCGATGTTTCGCTCTCCTGTCGTCCTTTGAATGTCGGGTCATGGCGGTCATCTTTGATTCTTAAGAATCACCTCCGTTCGGTCAGCGTTCAATAGGTCTTGTCAACCGTTTCCCACAGTTTGACTGCCGGTGCATCCTCGTTATGCGCCATGTGTCTGGCTTCTTACAGAAATCTCAACGACGATGCCCCAACAGAATACTACAGAAGAAGGTTCTACCCTTTCAAAAGACCTAGCCGCCGGCTTGATCGTCTTTTTGGTTGCACTCCCGCTTTGCTTGGGAATCGCACTCGCATCGGGGGCCGACCCATTCTCGGGGTTGATCGCGGGAATCGTGGGCGGCCTCGTGGTCGGCTCAATCAGTGGATCGCATACCAGTGTGAGTGGTCCCGCGGCGGGCCTTACCACGATTGTCGCCGCCCAAATCGCCGGACTCGGTTCCTTTGAAGCATTTTTACTGGCAGTCACCATCGCAGGGGCAATTCAAATTGTCTTTGGAATCGCGAAGGGAGGAGCCTTGTCTGCGTTCTTTCCATCCAGCGTAATTAAGGGGCTTCTCGCGGCAATCGGGATCATTCTGATTCTCAAGCAGATTCCTCATGTGTTCGGACACGATACGGACCCGGAAGGCGAAATGTCGTTTCAGCAACCCGACAGCGAAAACACGTTTTCGGAATTACTGACCGTCGTCGCTGGTGAAATCCACGTGGGGGCGATGGTCGTTGGATTGGTCTCCTTGGCGTTGCTCGCGCTTTGGGATCGCATCCCGGCATTCCGAAAGTCCATGATCCCCCCTCCGCTTTTGGTGGTTGTCATGGGCGTTTGCTTTGGAGCATTGTTTCGCCGCATGGGAGCCGACTGGGCGATTGGAGTCAGTCATCTTGTTCAGATCCCCGTCGCGTCGAGCGTTTCTGAATTCATCGGCTTCATTCGGATGCCTGATTTCACTCAGATCGGCAATCCCGCGATCTATGCGGGAGCCATCACGATCGCTGTTGTGGCGTCGCTGGAAACGCTGCTTAATGTTGAAGCACTGGATAAGCTGGATCCCGCCAAGCGAAAGTCACCGTCAAGCCGAGAATTGATTGCTCAGGGCTGTGGGAACATGGTCTGCGGCATGGTCGGTGGATTGCCAGTCACGTCAGTGGTTGTCCGAGGTTCAGTCAATATCAGTACCGGAGCCCGTACAAAAAAGTCGGCTATTTTTCACGGGGCACTCTTACTGCTGAGTATCGCTTTTCTTCCCCAGTATATGAATTTGATTCCACTGTCTTCGTTGGCCGCAATCCTATTGGTCACGGGATTCAAGTTGGCTAACCCCGTGTTGTTCAAGCAGATGTGGGCCGAAGGGCGATATCAGTTCCTGCCGTTCATTGTCACGGTCTCGGCGATCATCCTGACAGACTTACTTGTTGGAATTTTGATTGGCTTGGCCGTCAGTATTCTGTTCATTCTGAACAGTAATCTGCGCCGTCCGGTTCGTCGAATTGTCCATGCGGACATTTCAGGAGATGTCATGCACATCGAACTGCCGAACCAGGTCAGCTTTCTCAACCGTGCCGCACTCGACCGTGTTCTCGGCGAAGCCACTCAAGATACCAAGCTATTAATCGACGCTTCCGATTCAGACTATATCGATCCAGATGTTCTGAGTCTGATTCGTGAATTTAAAGAAGACGTCGCGCCAGCTCGAGGCATCTCCGTCAACCTGAAGGGCTTTCGCCCAAGGTATCAATTGCAGGATGAAATCCAGTTTGCTGACCATACGACCAGTGAGCTACAGGACCAAGCGTCCGCCGAACAGATTGTCGAACTTTTGAAAGCGGGGAACCTTCGGTTTTCATCGGGTAAACGACTGAACCGAGACCTTGGCCGCCAGGTCGATGCGACAGCTGCCGGACAGAATCCGCTGGCCGCAATTTTGAGCTGCATTGATTCGCGAGTCCCCACAGAAATTGTCTTCGACCTAGGTGTGGGCGATATCTTCAGCGTGCGAGTCGCTGGCAATGTCATCGGCACAAAGTCGCTGGGCAGCTTAGAATACGCGGTCGGAATCGCCGGCGTGAAAGTCGTATTGGTCCTTGGCCACTCACGATGCGGAGCCGTTAAATCGTCGATTCAACTACTCGCTGCCGGAAAGGACGCGATGGCAGTCACCGGGTGCCAACACCTGCAGGCCATCCTCGATGAAATCGCTCCAAGCGTAGAAGATCTCAAGGGGAAACAGCTGGACAAAATGACGGAGGAAGAATTTGACGCCTTAGTAGATCAGGCGGCTGCCCAAAACGTTCGACATACTGCAGATCTCGTGCTGAAGCGCAGTAAAGTTATTCGAGACGCTGTGGACGCGGGACAAGCGATTGTGGTCTCAGCAATGTACGACGTCCGCACTGGTCAGATCGAATTTCTAAACTCAACGACAGGCCCCCGAAATTCGGAGCCGAACGTCTCGTGACGCCATTCGGGCATCAGCAGAATCAAAGAGTCAACACCACTGCTGGCCGACCGACGCTCGGGCATTGATCGTAGAGAAATTCCGTCGTGAACTTAGGGAACCGCAGAGCACTCCGTGGGGAAATTGTACGACCTCGCATCAACTTCTCCCAACTGCCGCAACTCCAGATATGCAAGACAAGCTCTTCGTCGCCGGAGCCTTCGCTGTCATGATTGGGCTGAGTCTTCAGTGAAAGCGTTTAAAGAATGAAACGATCGTGACCATGCCTGTGATGGAGAGTGTCATATGCGTGGTACCAGCCCGCTATAGTACCAGCCTGTTCGTCAACATGATGTTCACGCGAAGAGCGTTGATGAAGAGCAATCGCACCCGAAATTCAAGAGCCGGTTGATCGCGGACCGTGTTTGCCGACAGTGAGTGGACTCATTTCGCACGAGATGGGATCGCTGAAGGAGAATGTTCTCTTGATTGCCCGCTCATTGAGCTAAAAGGGCGGCACAAAACTGACTGCACTCACTGAAGTTGTGCCGCGCTCCGGGCTGTTTTCAACGCAACACCTCACCGGCGGTTGACACCGCCGGCTATTTCTGGACCGCCCTCTGGGTTAATGCCGGGCCATCGCTGGTGAAGCCAGTGGCACATTGAGGTTTGGGCATCGGCCGTCGAATTTTTTCGCCCGTCCGTAGAGGGCTGTCGATTGCAGAGGAATCATCGGCTAACTGGTAGGGACGGCTAACTAGTAGGGACCACACATGTTGTGGGGTGTGCTGTGTGCGCTGTTGGTTGCAGCCTCTTATCGCGAACTATCGCTTGTTTGCTTAAATTCCTCGACATTTCGCATTTCGTTTGGTGAATTCCAGCGGTCAAGATCACGGACGATTTGGCCTTAGCACCAGAGTGGCTGTATTCTACAATTCGCCCAATGCCCCGGTTTCGCCGGGTTACTTACTACATAAACAGTGCCTCGCGGGCGACTTCTCTGTCGGAACGGGTTCGCGAATTTGCATCGATGTCGGGAGTGTTCGCTCATGTCTGTCGCAGATACACCAGCCTCTTCTGAAGGTCGCCACAAGGAAGCCGTTGATACGGTTGTCATCCGATTTTGCGGCGATTCTGGAGACGGAATGCAGCTGGCGGGAACTCAGTTCACGAATGTGTCCGCGGTGTTTGGCAATGACGTGAGTACTCTGCCCGACTTTCCGGCAGAAATTCGAGCGCCCGCCGGAACGATTGCAGGCGTGAGCGGATTTCAGATCTGCTTTTCGAGTCGAGACATTTACACGCCCGGTGATGAAGTGGACACTTTGGTGGCCATGAATCCAGCTGCTTTGAAGTCGAACCTGGCAGATTTGAAGCGAGGCGGTACGCTGATTTTGAATGAAGATGCGTTCAGCAAATCGAATCTGACCAAAGCAGGCTACGAACACAATCCGCTGGATGGCGATGAAAATCTGGCCGCGTTTCGTGTTCACAAAGTTCCGATGACTCGGCTGACTCGAGATTCGGTTGAAGGATTGGGGCTGTCCCAACGAGAAGCAGACCGGTGTAAAAACTTTTTTGCTCTGGGTTTGGTTTATTGGCTGTATGACCGAGACTCCACGCCAACGGAAGTCTGGGTGAAGGAAAAATTTGGCAAAAAACCGCAGTACGCCGAAGCCAATATTCGAGCACTAAAAGGTGGTTCGAATTTTGGGTTTTCTACGGAAGCGTTTACGGTTCACTATGAAGTTCCACCAGCTAAGTTGGCTCCAGGTAAGTACCGAAAGATCACGGGGAACGAGGCCTTGGCCATGGGCATGGCGGCCGCCACAAAGAAGGCAAACACAGATCTTGTGTTTTCTGGCTACCCGATTACTCCAGCCAGTGACATTCTTCACAACCTGTCAAAGTTCAAACACTTTGGCATCACAACGTTTCAGGCCGAAGACGAAATTGCGGCCATGTCGGCAACCGTTGGGGCAGCCTTTGGTGGCAGTTTGGCTGTGACAGCCAGCAGTGGCCCCGGCATTTGTCTGAAAGGCGAAGCGATGGGTTTGGGGATGATCACCGAACTGCCAATGGTGATCATTGATGTCCAGCGTGGTGGTCCCAGTACCGGTTTGCCAACAAAGACAGAGCAATCAGATTTGCTATTGGCGTTGTTTGGCCGCAATGGGGAATCTCCAGTGCCTGTGATCGCTGCGGAGACTCCAGGAGACTGCTTCTGGGCCATTCAAGATGCTTTAAGGACGGCTGTTGAATTCATGACACCTGTTGTCCTTTTGTCTGATGGATACATCGCCAATGGAGCCGAGCCTTGGGTTGTGCCATCGCCCGATGATATTCAGCCAATCATCGCTCACTTTCAGACTGAAAATAACACGGAAGACGATGGCTATTATCCGTATCTTCGAGACGAAAATTTAGTACGTCCATGGGCAAAACCGGGAACTCCGGGGCTTGAACATCGCATTGGAGGATTAGAAAAACGCGACGGCACAGGCAACGTGGAATACAGTCCGTCGAACCATCAGCACATGTCGGATACTCGAGCTCGCAAGATTTCGAACATCGCAAATTCACTTCCCGATCAAGAAGTTGATGGAGCGGAAACTGGAGACCTTTTGGTGCTAAGCTGGGGTGGAACTCACGGTTCTGTTCGAACGGCCGTGCGTCAAGCTCAGGAGGATGGTAAGTCGGTCTCACACGTGCATTTACGCTGGCTGAATCCCTTTCCGAAAAATTTGGGCACGTTGCTAAGTCGCTTCAAAAAGGTACTGATTCCCGAACTGAATTTGGGTCAGCTGTCTTTGGTGATTCGCAGCGAATTTGTGATCGACGCGGTGTCATACAACAAGATTCAAGGAAAGCCCTTCAAGGTGGGCGAACTGTACAACAAGATCAATGATGTGCTGAAAGAAGTTTAGGTGTGTGTTCGTGAGCCGACCGTGCTCGCGTCGGATTTAGGCTGCGAGCAGGTAAGAAGTATGTTGGCCGCGGCGAGATTCGTTGGCTCACAGAATGCCCTTTGAGGTAGTTTCAGCCTTTCAAAGATCTTTGGATCTCTTATTCAATTCCACTCTTCGGAGTCTCATCGATATGTCTTCATTGCTCCCTACATTGACCGCGAAAGATTTCGCCAGCGATCAAGAAATTCGTTGGTGCCCTCGTTGCGGCGATTATTCAATTTTGGCTCAAATGAAGAAGGTCCTACCTGAGCTAGGCCTTCCGAAAGAACAGTTCTGTTTTGTCTCGGGAATTGGCTGCAGTAGTCGTTTTCCGTACTACATGAACACATACGGTTTTCACACGATCCACGGTCGAGCACCAGCGGTTGCGACCGGAGTGAAACTTGCCAATCCGGATTTGAGCGTTTGGGTGATCACCGGTGATGGTGATGCCTTGTCAATTGGTGGCAACCATCTGATGCACTGCATCAGGCGAAACTTGGACCTGAACATTATTTTGTTTAACAATCAGATTTACGGTTTGACCAAGGGCCAATATTCGCCCACCAGTCCAATTGGAGCAACAACGAAAAGCACACCGTATGGATCTGTGGATAACCCATTGAATCCGTTGTCCGTGGTGACAGGCTGTGAGGGCACGTTTATCGCTCGTTCGGTTGATGTGGACACCAAGCATTTGGCCGATACGTTAAGAAGAGCGGCCGCTCACAAGGGCACCTCGTTCGTTGAAGTTTACCAAGACTGCAATGTGTTCAATTCGGGTGCATTTCATTACGCATCAAAGAAGGGTGAAAAGGAAGATAACATTGTTTATCTGGAACACGGCAAGCCGCTGATCTTTGGCAAGGATCGAGACAAAGGCATCCGCCTGAATTCTTATGGCAGTCCTGAAGTTGTGGATTTAAATCGTGGGATCAAGGAAGATGATTTGCTGTTCCATGATGAGCATGCGGAAGATCCCAGCTTGGCTTTCTTGCTTGCTCGAATGAGGCATCCAGAATTCCCAGAACCGATGGGCGTGCTAAGAAGCGTGCAACGTCCGGTGTACGATGAAGCCGTTCGCCATCAAGTGGCAGAAGCCAAAGAGCAGCTGGGTGACGGAGACCTAGAAGCCTTGTTGAATAGCGGTGATACTTGGACGGTTGAGTAACCGTTGCAAAGTCGGCATCTTCAACAGCTTCGCCCTGCGTGGATCTAAGCCCCGTAGTTGTTGGAATGTGGGCTGTTGGAATGTCGGCCGTTGTTTGTGGCCCGTTGTTTGTCGGACGGTTGCCGTTTGTTTGCGACAATCGTCGATGGGCTCTTTGGGCCCGAATAAACACAGCCCAGTTTCATTGGGCTCTCATAAACACAGCCCCGTTTCATTGGGATCGATTGAGCGCAGCTGAGTCGATTGGCCTCGGGGAGTTTGACGACAAAAAACGATTCTAGCTTTCGCCAGGTCAAGAACAACAGGTCAAGAACAGCAGGCCAAGGTTGCTACGGTCGAATTTTAACAGGGCTGCCGACAGAGAGCAGGTTGAAGACTTCAGCAATGTCTGTATCGGACATGTGAACGCAGCCTCGTGATTGAGCTTTGCCGACAGAATCTGGGTCAATCGTTCCGTGAATGCCGATGTGGTCTCCCAGCCCCAGCCAGTATTCGCCCAGTGGATTAGAAGGGTCATCTGCCTCGACAACCCCGCCATCTGGGTTGTACCACTGAGGATTTTCTAACTTGTTCTTGACGGTGAAGTTGCCGACGGGAGTAGACTGATTTTTGCCGGTTCCGATTCGATAACGACGAACGTACCAACCATGAGCATGAACGGTCAGTTCAAACTTGCTGATATCAACGACAGCTCCAAATGGCCCCTTTAAGACTTTCAGAGTTTGTCCGGCTTGTAACGTCTTTGGTGTGACTTTGTTTAACCTGCCCAGATACGTCCACGGCACACTGTGTTTTGCCGCAATTTGCTCAAGCGTTTCTCCGAAGTCGACCATGTAAGGCTCTGCAAAGTGCCGTTGAGAATTGATGTAGATTTCAGCGGCTGTGCCATCAATCCTGTCTTGGATCATGGGCCGCACCTGGGGCTGATTCCAATAGAGTTCAGACAGAATCGCGTGAGCTTGAAGGGTCGCTTTTTCTTTGATCAGCTGGTCAATCGATCTGAGCTTCTGAGCTGTTTCTGAAGTCAGCACGGAAGGTGGATTGGTTGACGGAGAGCGTTCGACGACGCTTTTGGGTTCATTCCAGTTGCCATTGAACGAGGGCGCCGTCGATTCGGTAGAGCTGGAAAAATGGGTGCGTTGAATCTGAGATTCGCCCGTATCTGCATAGCCGGCTGTTACGATTCCGTTGTGTTGAGCGCTCGTTTGGGGCCGTTGGTCGGCGAAGAATTCGTCAGCTGTCAGTTTGTCCGATGCTGATCCGTTGGCCGTTGAAATGCCTTCGGGGGCAGGCGGAGGTTCGCTGAGGCCACCAAATTCGGGGAATGAATTTTCGATGGGGTCGGTATCGGACAGGATGCTGTCATAAACAGAATCTGGAGTCTTCGTCGATTGGCCTGCGTGCAGGATGTCGTCCATGGGCAGGTCGTTTGCCGCCGTGGTGACGGCTGGATCGTATTCTGCTCGTTTTTCCGCTTCTAGCAGAGCCAGAAAGTCATCTGGGGAGGGAGTCTTTTGAGTAGAATCGACCGTTCCCGTAGGGACTTGGTCTAAAAAAGGGACAAAGTCAAAATACCAAATCGCGAGGCTAGCGGCGGCTAGACCAGCGACCACCAGTCGTGCTGATCCCTTGGTTTTCGGTTTTTCGTAAGCAAACGGTTCCATCCCACAGCTCCTGGCGAATCATTCGGCAGCGTTCTCGATGAACCACCAGACGGCGGCGACGAGTTGTTTCTGCCATGATTCTGACAGTTCCGGCAAATTTCGGCTACGGGAATTTCGACCTGCATTCACTGTCTGCTTTTGCTTGGGCAAAGCGGCCGTATACTGCCACCTTGCTCAGCGATTTCTTTGTTCCTTTTCTCCATAGAGTGTCCGATGTCAGATGAATCACCGGCGGTATCTGCCGATGTCCAAAAAACAGTAGCCAATAACCTGCTCAGTGGAATTGAAGAATTGATTCTGGAAGCGACCGCGGCGACGTCTCCACTTGAAATTGATCCGTATCGTTCTCGGCTGTTTGAACTGTTCGTGACCGCCGATGGGGCCGGTTTGATCGGTGACGAACGCACCAGCGGCCTGAACAAAGAAGAAGATCGAGGCGAAGTCGATATGTCGGCTGACGGAGTGTGCCGTTCTTTGGCTCGCCGCAGTGGGTTAGACATGGCGGCTCGAGATTCTGCTTCTCAGCAAACCAAGTTGCCGGCCGATCAGCTGGAACGCATGAGACTGTTGTGGTCTGTGATGCGAATGTGGATGGAATGGAACTATGCTTGGTGCCGTTGGGAAGAATTTCATCAAGCGGCAGAAGCAAAGAAGGTTGCCGGTGAATAGATTTTGGTGAGATCTGCGTTCTGTTGGATGAATCATTTTGTAGTGAGCGCGTTCCTGTCGTCTTCGTGTTTTTTTTCGTCGGGCGATGTGAGCCCCATCCTTTGCCCCATCTGTCGTACAGTGGCCGATTCAAAAAGTGCTTTCCTTCTCTCTTTCACCGTTGCTCTGATCACACTTCCCCTTCATTCTTCAGAGAACCATTGTGGCTGAAAACGATTCTCAACTTCCCACAGATCCCACTGCTTTAGCCAGTTACGGGCGTCTTGAATTGGTGGCTCGCCAGTTGGTGGAAGGATTGTTGATGGGGCGACATCGCAGTCCCTTCAAGGGTTCAAGTGTCGAATTTGTTGAGCATCGAGACTATTATCCCGGAGACGAAATTCGTCATATTGACTGGCGAGCGTTCGGTAAAACGGGCAAGTACTACATCAAAGAATTCGAAGACGAGACCAGTCTACGAGCTCACATCTTGGTCGACTGCAGCGGGAGCATGCAGTATTCCGGCAGCACATGTAGCAAGTTCGAATATGCTCGTATGTTGGCCGCTTCCGTTGCTTGGTTATTGTTGAATCAGCGTGATTCGGTTGGCTTGATGACGTTTGATTCGAAGGTTCGAGAACAGCTGAAGCCCAGCAGCAGCCGCAATGCTTTTCGAGATATCGTGCAGACGTTGGAGGAAGCTTTGCCAGGCAAAGACACGAGCCTGGCGAAGGTGATGGACGCGGCATTGCCAAAAATTCGTCGTCGCAGTCTGGTGGTGTTGATCAGTGACTGCTTTGATTCATTGTCGAATTTAGAATCGATGTTGCAGAAGTATCGACATTCGAAACATGAAGTGATTGTATTTCGAATTGCGGCTCCGGAAGAAGTCGATTTTCCATTTGAACGTCCAACTCAGTTTCGCAATTTGGAAAACGTGGATCATCGATTGTTGGTCGATCCCGTTCGACTGCGCAGCGAATACCTGAAGCAGTATTCAGAATTTTCGAAGGGGTTGGAAAAAGTGGCGATGAATTCTGGAATTGACTACCGCTGCTTACTGACGACTGATTCGATCCAGGATGTCATGGGAAGCTGGCTTGCAGAACGCATGAGCGCGAGTCGCTAACAGTTCTCTGCAGTGAATTGCACGGCCATATCACGCCTGTGCCCTTAACTACCCGTTGATGACCCAAGTCGACTTGAGAGTGCTTAAAAAGTCCATCCCAGTCCTATTCTTCGAGTCGTCTGTTGGATATTCTTATGTGTTCAAACAATCACCCCGTTTTTAGATATTGTTCCCCACTAGCCGGAGAATTTTTCGTGTTTCGATTTCTTTGTACTGTTGCTATCTGCGGCCTAGCTGGCCTATCCACTTTGTCTGCAGCTGAACCGCTGGCTTCTGACGAGCCCATGAAGGTTTTGATCATAGATGGTCAAAACAATCACAAAGTGTGGCCCGAAACGACAAAGATGATGAAGTCGTATCTGGAAGAAACAAAGCTGTTCACCGTGGACGTGATGACGTCTGTGCCGAAGGGAATGGATCCTAACTTCAAGCCAGATTTCAATAAGTACGATGTTGTTGTGAACAACTTCGGCCATGGAGCAGCTCCCTTGCCGAAGGAAACCGAACAGGCATTCGAAAAGTACATGAGCAACGGTGGCGGTTTGGTTGTCGTTCATGCGGCTGATAATTCATGGCCTCAATGGCCCGCGTACAATGAAATGATTGGTCTTGGTGGTTGGGGTGGCCGGAACCAAAAAGACGGCCCGTATGTCTACGTTGATGACAAGGGTGATGTTGTTCGAGACAATTCAAACGGCAACGGCGGTAGCCATGGACCTCAATGGGAATTTCCTGTTGTGATGCGAGACCGAGAACATCCGATCACCAAAGGTATGCCAGCGGAGTGGTTGCATGCCAAGGATGAGCTTTACGACAGCTTGCGAGGCCCAGCTAAGAATATGCAAATTTTGGCAACCGCTCGAAGCAAGAAAACAAAACGCAATGAGCCGATTTTGCTGACCATCGCGTATGGCAAGGGACGAATTTTTCACATCCCGATGGGGCATGCTGAATACTCTGTTCAGTGCGTTGGGTTTGTCACGTGTCTGCAACGAGGCACAGAGTGGGCGGCGACTGGCCAAGTGACGCTTCCAATTCCAGACAACTTTCCAACAGCTGATAAAGTTAGCAGCCGCTAGTTCTAGGTTGTCGTCCGTGCTGTGTCGTCGGCCTCTTTGACGCCGATGACGTCGTTCGGGCTCACCCAAGCGCGACGACCCGAAGCGACACACAAAAAGCCGAATAAGGCAGGCACGGTTCCTCCGTCAGCCCAATGTGAGACCGAACAGGAAATCCTGTTCGGTCTTTTTTTGTGCGTTTGTTTGGCCGAATACGTCGCTTTCTACGAGTGAAGGGCGTGACCGGTTGGGGACACCGTCAGTGGGCCTCGCCCTGTTTTCGGATCGAATGATAGGGAATGGCAAGATTTGTCAAAATTCGTTGAACGGTTGTTGAGGCTCGGTCACTGAAAGATCGCACGCGATGTTCTTTGCGTGGATTTAATCGGTCGGGGTTGTCAGTTGATGTCAGCCCGACGAACATGCTTGACGCTTCGGCCGGTCTACAGATCGGTCGAGTATCAAAACAGCATCAGGAAACCAAAATGAAATATTTTTTGACCACAGCAATCGCTTTTGTGATGGCTGGCGCCACGTTTCAATTGCTGCCCGCTTCTTTCTTGAAAGCGTCAACTACGATGCAGGAACGTCAGACGGATCGCGACAAAGCAAAAAAGCTTTTGAAAGACGGCAATACGGCCGAAGCCTATTTGATCTTTCAACGATTAGTTCTTGATGAATCCAACACTGATAAACAGTTGTCGTCAGACTTAACGTCTGCTGTGAATTGCTTGAATCAGCTAAATCGCATCAAGGAATTCGACGAATTCTTTGAGCAAGCCGTCGCCCTCCACTCGAAAAATTCGACTCTGCTTTACGAAGCTGCCAAGCTTCTTGGTCGAGGCAATGTGCCTTCCTATGGCTATCTCATCGGTGGTGAATTCGAGCGAGGTCAACATCGAGGTGGCGGTATCCGCGCTAATGTGGATGAGCGTGATCGAATTCGAGCCATCCAGTTGACTCAACAATCAATTGCCTTGTTTTCTGCCGATGAAAACGCGACGCCTGCAGAAACAGCGAATGCTTGGGAACTGCTTGCGGGACAGATTGGCAAAGAAGCATTTGATGAAGCATGGAAGCTGCAACAGCTGACCAATCTTGTGGAACTGCCAGATCCCGGCGAAGGCCAAGGGAGTGATTGGTACGGTTATCGAGGACGACGTTACAGTCAACGGGCCGACAAGGGGGCTCCTGTTGACCCTGCTGGTCAACCTGTCTTACACATGCTCCCAGAATCTTGGGAAGCAGCCATCAGCGATGGCGAACGTTGGAGATTTGCATTGCAGCAAGCCGTTCAGGCGGATGCAGATCGCATTAGCAAATTGGACCTGCAATGGGCCGCTTTTCTGGTTTCGGAATTCGGAGTCAACTCTGCTGTGGTTGGCAATGGTCCCGTCGTTCGGCAAGCCAAAGATGGTTCCCCAGACGATCAAGCTGGACAAGCCAATCTGTGGGAAGCTCATCTGCTAACAGACGATCAAACGATTGCTCGCCTGGCAAACGGAACCAAACTGTTGGTTCTGCCGGAGGAATTCAATCACATCGTTGTTTTGAAAACTGTGATGGCTCGCGACGATGATCAATCGCTTAAAGCATTAGACGCCTTGATTACGGTTCGTATGAATCGCCATCAGTATCCTGCCGCGGTCGAACTGTTGAAGCAGCGGCGAGAGCTGGCTGAAGGAGACGTGGCAAAGAAGAGCATCCAGGATCGTATCGATCAAATTGTGGACAATTGGGTTCAGCTTCAGAATGTGAATCTACAACCTGCTGGCACGGCAGCTACGTTTGAAATTCGTTATCGCAACGGTCAGCAAATTCAGTTCGAAGCGAAGAAAGTTGACATTGAAGCATTGCTGGCGGATGTGAAGGCTTATTTGCAGAGCAATCCCCAAGAGCGTGACTATCAGAAGACTCAAATTGAAAACGTTGGTCTCCAGTTGTTGCAAAGCAACTTCAAGAAATACCTGACTGAAGAAAGCCAGCAGTGGGATCTAAAATTGGATCCCGCAGCTGACCACTTTGACACAGTGACCACAGTGGAAACTCCGTTGGACAAAGCGGGAGCATGGTACGTCACAGCAAAAATCGCAGATGGCAATGAAGCTCGGATGGTAATGTGGATTGCTGATACGGCAATTACTCGCAAGCGAATTGAACAGGGAACCATGTACTTTGTTTCTGATGCGGTTGATGGTTCGCCAATTGCGGATGCCAATTTGGAATTTTTCGGCTGGCAACAGCAACGCGTCGGCACCAGCCGACAGTACCAAGTTCTCACGAGCAGATTCGCAGCTCGAACAGACGACGATGGAATGGCGATTCCAGATCGTTCGCAACTGAATCGGCGGATGAGCTGGATGACGATCGTGCGAACGGCGGATGGCCGCTTTGCCTACGATGGATTCGACGGCGTCTGGAATCCTCAAAAACTAAACACGTTTTCGTATTCCCCAGTGAAAGTTTACAGCATCACGGATCGCCCCGTGTATCGGCCGGAACACAAGGTCCAATTTCGCATGTGGGTTCGTCAGCCTCGGTTTAGCCAAGACAATGCGATTTATGCAAATCAAAAATTCGTCGTGCAAATTCGTAATCCCAAGGGAGACATCGTTCAGGAAAAAGATGTCACCACCGATCGCTGGGGGGGAGTCGATGGCAGCTACCAACTGGCAGATGAGGCAGCCTTGGGCCGCTATCGGCTGACCATTGGCAATCGAAGGACTCGAACTCGAACTCGCACGGTCAACGGAGTCCGTAAGAAGGTGACGGAAGACTATGTGAACAGTATTGGCGGAGGTAGCTTTGTTGTCGAAGAATATCGCAAGCCAGAATTTGAAGTCATCGTTGATGCTCCTTCCAAGCCCGTTCAACTGGGAGACAAGATTCAGGCCAAGGTGACTGCGAAGTACTACTTTGGTGCTCCCGTGACAGAAGCCAAGTTGCACTACAAAGTGGAACGTACGAAAAAAGACAGTCGCTGGTATCCGGTGGCTCGGTGGGATTGGCTGTACTCACCGGGCTATTGGTGGTTTGCTCCGGAATACAATTGGTACCCGGGCTTTAGCCGCTGGGGCTGCATGTCTCCGATTCCCTTCTGGCGAAACTGGACTCCAGATCCACCAGAAATCGTAGCTGAAGGGGACGCCGATCTGGGTCCAGATGGAACTTACCTCATCGATATCGACACCGCGAACGCTTTGAAACAACACAGCGACAGCGATCATAACTACAGCATTACAGCAGAAGTGGTTGACAAGTCTCGCCGAGAAATCACGGGCAGTGGCAGTGTGCTCGTTGCTCGAGAACCTTTCCGAGTCTTCACGTGGACGAATCGAGGTCACTATCGCACAGGCGAAAACGTGACTGTGAATGCACAGGCTCGAACCGCTGCTGGAAAACCGGTTGCCGGTGACGCTGTTGTGACTTTGTATTCTGTGACGTACGAGGATGGCCAACCCAGTGAGCAGCCCGTTGATTCGTGGAACCTTGCTACTGGCGAAGACGGCCGATTGGCTCACAAGATGGTGATTCCCCAAGCAGGCCAGTTTCGAGTATCCGTCAAAGTGACGGCGGAAAGCGGGATGGCAGATGCGGCTGAAAAGCAGATGCATACGGCTGAAGGTGGATACATGCTGTTCGTGAATGGGCCCGGTGAAGATGGAGGCGGCTATCGGTTTAACGCGTTGGAATTGATTACAGACAAGAAGGAATATTCCCCCGGCGACAGCGTGCGTCTGCAAATCAATACAGACCAAGTTAACAGCACGGTGCTGCTTTTTGTGAGACCTCAAAATGGCCTATGTCCGAAACCGCAAGTGATCCGCTTAGATGGAAAGAGCACGATCTATGAATTGAAGATCGAGCGAGATGATATGCCAAACATTTTTGTCGAGGCGATGACAATTGCCGATGGCAAACTTCACAGCGAGTTAAAGGAAATCGTTGTGCCACCGGTGCAAAAAATTGCCAACGTGGAAGTGTTGCCTTCGTCTGATCGCTATCGACCTGGTGCAGAAGCCACTGTGAAATTGAAGCTCACCGATTTGGATGGCCAGCCTTTTGTTGGCAACACGGTTTTGAGTGTTTACGACGCCAGCTTGGAATACATCGCTGCAAGTCGTATCCCAGAGATCAAGTCGTTCTTCTGGAATGTTCGTCGTCGGCACAATTTGAACAGTGGAACGACGTTAGTGCGGATTGGTTCTCCATTCTTTTTGCCAAATGAAATTGGCATGCAAGGCTTAGCGGGATCGAATCCCGCTTCAGGGCTTGGTTGGGGTGGCATGAATCATTTCTATTCTGGGGCACCTGAAATGATGTTTCGAGGCCGCGGCCGCAGTGGTGGTTTTGGTGGTGGCGGCGGAGGTTTTGGTAGAGGCATGGTTGCACCATCGGCAGCTCCGATGATGATGATGGAAGCGGCCGACGGTGATTCCATGGCTGATTCCATGGCTGTCTTACGGAAGTCTTCGGTCGCTCCAGCGAAAGCGGCAACTGTCGAACCCACCGTTCGTTCTAACTTCGCTGACACGGCCTATTGGGTTGCCAGCGTAACGTCAGATGAAGACGGGATTGTGGAAGTGAAATTTAAGGTTCCTGACAACCTGACGACATGGAAGATTAAAGCGTGGACTTTGGGAGACGGCACGACGGTTGGATCTGGCGACAGTGAAATCATCAGTAGCAAAGATCTGATTATTCGTCCTCAAACGCCTCGTTTCTTCACCGAGTCTGACCTCATCACCTTGTCTGCCGTCGTTCATAATTACCTCGACACGGCCAAGACAACCACCGTGATGCTGGAAACAGAAGGCGGCCAATTGCAACTACTGTCTGATGAATCTCAGCAAGTAACAATTCCAGCCGGCGGTGAAGTGCGAGTGGACTGGAACGTGAGTGTGGTGGCTTCCGGAGAAGCCAAGGTTCGTATGAAAGCGTTGACTGACGAAGAATCAGACGCTTCGGAATTGATGGTTCCCTGCCAAGTTCACGGCATCCTGAAGACCGAAAGCTTCACAGGAGTCATCAAGCCAGATCAATCGTCGGCATCGATCGATGTGAATGTGCCTGCTGAACGCATTGAAGAACAGTCTCGATTAGAAATTCGCTACAGCCCAAGCTTGGCCGGAGCCATGGTTGATGCCCTGCCCTACTTGCTGGAATATCCATACGGTTGTACGGAACAAACTTTGAACCGTTTTCTGCCGGCTGCGATTACTCAGCAAACGCTCAAGAATATGGGACTCAGTTTGGAAGAAATCCAAGCCAAACGGACAAACCTGAATGCTCAGGAATTGGGTGATCCTGCCAAACGAGCGGAACAATGGAAACGCTACGACAGTAACCCCGTATTTGACCAAGCCGCGATGCAGAAGATCGTGACGAAAGGCGTCACTGACTTGACCAACATGCAGCTATCCGATGGTGGATGGGGCTGGTTTAGTGGCACTGGTGAACGTTCTTCGGCCCACTTAACGGCTCAGGTTGTTCACGGGCTCACAATCGCTCAGGCAAACGGAGTGCCCGTGCTACCAGATGTCATTCAGAAGGGCGTTCAGTGGTTAAAGAACTACCAAGAAGTCGAACTTCGAAAACTAAAAGAAGGCGATTGGCGAAAAGCTCATCCAGAAAGACTAGAAGGCCGCAAGAAGAAGCACAAAACATCCGCCAGCAATCTGGATGCATTCGTTGCTTGGGTTCTGTCTGAACATGATGGCCATGATGCGAAAATGTCCGACTACTTGTACCGTGATCGGTTGAATCTATCGGCCTATTCTCAGGCTTTGATCGGACTTGTCTTCCATCAGCAGCAATCGCTTGAACGTCGAGACATGGTGCTTCGCAACATCGAACAGTTTCTTGTTCAAGATGACGAAAACCAGACAGCTTGGTTGCGAACCAAGCAGATTTACTGGTGGTCATGGTACGGAAGCGAAAACGAAGGCATGGCTCGTTACATGCAGTTGCTGTTGAAAGTGAATCCCAAGAACCCAGTGGCCCCTCGTTTAGTGAAGTACCTGCTGAACAATCGAAAACATGGGACTTACTGGACCAGTACTCGAGACACCGCAGTGGTTGTCGAAGCCATGGCCGACTACATCAAGGCCACGGGTGAAGACAAACCCGATATGACGATTGAAGTGCTGGTTGATGGTCAGCTACAAAAACGTGTGAAAGTCACCGGAGAGACTCTGTTTAGCTTCGACAATGTCGTACTGCTAGAAGGTGACGCCGTGAAGACGGGTGCTCATCAAATTGAACTGCGTAAAACAGGCACAGGGCCGTTGTACTTCAACGCTTATTTGACCAACTTCACAAAAGAAGACTTCATCACAGCAACCGGGCTAGAAGTAAAAGTTCGTCGGAAGTTCTACCGGTTAGAACGAGACGATGAAGAGGTCAATGTTCAGGGTGATCGAGGTCAAGTGGTGAGCCAGCAGACTCAAAAGTACACTCGAGTCCCTTTGGAGAACTTGGCATCTGTCACCAGCGGAGATCTGGTCGAAGTGGAACTGCTGATCGACAGCAAGAACGACTACGAGTATCTCTTGCTAGAAGATTTGAAACCAAGTGGTTTCGAAACAGTCGACAAACGCAGCGGCTATGTGTGGAATGGCTTGCGGGCTTATCGTGAACTTCGAGACAATCGAGTTAGCTTCTTTCTGACAAATTTAGCTCGAGGCAATCACAGCCTGACGTATCGATTGCAAGCCGAAACGCCGTCTCAAAAAGTGAGTGCTTTGCCCGCGAAAATTGAAGGCATGTATGCTCCGGAACTGGTTGGCAACAGCGATGAAATGAAGTTCCGAGTACAAGACCGCGAGGAGTAAAGGTGAGGTTGCGGGGTTGCCGAGGCGTTCTTTGTCCTCGGCTGCTTCGTGGCAATCAGGCAAATTTCTGAGTTCGCAGAGAATTCAAAGCCCCCCTCGTGCTGTAAAAGTAGGCTTCACAGTCCTGAACGAAGATTGCTCGCGGTCATGATTGCCTTCGGTGTCAATGAGTTTGAACTACGAACGGCAGTAAAGTCCTGTGTCCTGTGTCCTGTGTCCTCTGTCCTCTGTCCTCTGTTCTCTGTCCTCTGTTCTCTGTCCGGTGGTCGGCCTCTAAGAGACTGATTGCGACGGGCTGGGCAGGCTCACAGAGCTCGAATATCGAAACGCTATGGCAAAGAAAGTGAGTCTGCCTGCCACCATGCGATCACATCTTCAGTAAAAATTCCTTCGCCAATTTCACATAGCCTGCAGCATATTGATGGCGAGATTCTTCAAGCACTAGGTCCTTGGAATCAACCACTTCAGTTTTCTGCAGTCCGTAGGCCAATAAGCTTCGTTTCGGTTCTGAACTTGGAGTTGGTCGTACGTCGCAACGGCGAACTAAGTGAAGCTGATGTTGTGTGGCAATGTCGGTGAATTCGAAAGCTCGATCGAACGGCAAGACTGCGCAAAACCGCCCTTGTTGGTTTAGCAAAGTGGCGGCGACTTTCGTCAGGTCGGCAAACGTTAGCCGATCTTCGTGTCGTGCGATTGTTCGAGAACCATGATCTGATCTAAACGATGCTTCGAAGTATGGCGGATTGCACACGATCAGGTCGAATGATTTTACTGATGTGAATTGACGAGCATCAGCGTGAGTTGCCGTAAGCCGGTTTGCCCATGGGCTCGAGCTGAAGTTTTGTTGAGCCTGTTCAAAAGCTGACGAATCGATTTCGATTGCCGTGATCTTCGCATTCGAAAAGCGTTGAGCTTGCATCAGTGCCAAGAGTCCGCTGCCCGTGCCGATGTCTAGAACACGATGAACATTCGTAGCGGTTGCCCAACTGCCTAGCAAGATTGAATCGGTGCCCACCTTTTGCCCGCAGCGATCATCTGCGACAGAAAACTGTTTGAAGCGAAATGGTTCAGACATAAACAAGTTCGCGTGGAGAGGCGGTTGAAGTTGGTGTGTCGCCAGGAGACGTTTTTTTAAGCCGCTAGGGTGTGGAATGTGTATCTTCAGCGTCGGGCTTTTCTTTGGCCGACATCAAGTCTGTCCATTCAGCATTCAGGTCGGTTGGCTGTTCGGCTCGAGCTAATCGTTGATCCGTTTTTTGCTGATGGCGGCGTGTGATGTTGGCCCGCTCTTCCAAGGCTCCCACTTTTTTGACCAAGGCAACGATCACCTTTCTTTGCTCTTCGTTGGTTTGTTTTAGAGCCGTATTTTGAGATACGATTTCATCCAGACGAGTGATCATCGAGTCTGTCGAGCGTTGTTGAATTTCGTGTTGCTGCTGGATGACAGTTTTGAATTCTGCCAGGCATACGTCTGATGTCTTCTTGGCGACCTGCTCCGCTTGAATTGTCGAAATTCGTTTGGCTTCCTTTTGAAGCTGCTGACTTAGCGATGGCAGGCTCTTTCGAATGGCTGCTTGCACATGCTGCTGCACGGTCGACTGCAATTCCGTGGCGACATCACCCGTGGCCGAGGTCAAAGATTCGCTCAAGAGAGCTTGAATTCCATTGCCAACCTTCTCCAGAGATTTTTGGATGCCTCTTTCCAAATTGATCTGAGTGGGGGGCGTCGGAGTGGGCGATTGTTCAGGTGGGGGCGACGATGTTTTGTCTATGGAACTCGCCGAAAGGCTTCCATCGTTGGAAGTCTGAGTCGCAAATTCTTCGGCAGCGGCCACTTCTTGGATGCTCATGGCGTTCATTCGACGAGGTAAAAAGCGGCGAGACATAGCGGAGGCACGGTTCGGACAGGCAGACTGTCTCAGTCAGGTTGAGACAGACAATTGGCTGATCCGTCAGTTGGTATGCGACATGTGAAATTCGACTGTGTCTGATACAGATATGTGAGTTGCTTCACAGGAAGGTAGTCTCAATTCGTTCACGATATCGAGCACTTGTGAGTTTCGGCTCAACGACATTTCACTTTGACAGAAAAGAAACAATGCTTCACCCCGTTGCACTTATCGGAGCCTTAGTGGTTTCGTCTTTTGGTTTGGTTAACCCGAACATGGATCAGAAATCACCACCTCAGGTTTCGGAGTCTGCTCCGAATTTTCAGCTGAAGACGCCTGAAGGAAAGCAGGTGACTTTGACGGATCTGCAAAAAGAGGGACCTGTGGTTGTCGTGGTACTGCGGGGATTCCCCGGCTACCAGTGTCCATTGTGTAGTCGACAAGTTGGTAGCCTTCTGAAAGCAGCGAGCGATTTCAAGGCGACATCAGCGAAGGTCGTTTTTGTGTACCCAGGGCCAGCCGGTCAGCTAGACGCCAAGGCGAATGAATTTATGAAGGGAATGAAGTTGCCCGAACCGTTCGTTCTGGTGACTGATCCAGGCTACAAATTCACCAATGCCTATGGCTTGCGTTGGGATGCTCCTCGAGAAACTGCCTACCCTTCCACGTTTGTCGTTGGCAAAGATGGCAAGGTGACGTTTGCTGTCGTGAGCAAAGGCCATGCTGGTCGTAGCAAAACTGCTGATGTTGTGGCAGCTGCCAAGAAAGCTATGTAACGTAGCGTTTTAACAATCGACTCAGGAAAAATTGGAATGAACATCGCGACGCAGAAGCTTTGCCGAAGCTGCATCTTTGTTGGCTTCATCGCGTCGTTGGTGTTGTCGTCTCATCCGTGGATGTCGAATTCCTTGCTGGCACAAGATGGGTCTCAACGTCCGTTCATCTATGTGCTCGGAACGGCTCAAGACGCTGGCTATCCTCAAGCCGGTTGTCGCAAGGAATGTTGCCAAGACGCTTGGCTAGATCCTTCTGTTGCACGGTACGCCACATCTTTGGCGGTGTGTGATCCTGTGAGTCATCAAGTGTGGCTATTGGATAGTTCTCCAGATTTTAAGCACCAGTTGCGAATGATAGAACGGCTGAATTCACCGCAGCAAACGAAAGCATCGAATGGGTTTCAGCTGAATGGCATCTTTTTGACGCACGCTCATATCGGGCATTATTCAGGACTGATTCATCTTGGCCGAGAAGTGATGGGGGCTGCTGCGATGAATGTCTATGCAATGCCTCGTATGCAGAAATTTTTGACGTCGAACGGCCCTTGGGATCAACTGGTTTCGCTGAACAATATTCAGTTGCAACCACTGAAGGCGGACGTGGCTGTAAAATTGAACGAGCGACTATCGGTGACTCCTCTTTTGGTTCCTCATCGAGACGAATATTCAGAAACGGTGGGCTTTATTGTTCAGGGGCCCAATCGGAAAGTTCTGTTTATCCCAGACATTGATAAATGGAGCCGCTGGGACCGCGCGATTGAAGACATCGTTAAGACGGTGGACGTTGCTTATCTGGACGGCACATTCTTTGGCAACGGGGAAATTCCGGGCCGAGATTTGTCTCAGATCCCTCATCCCTTCATTCAGGAATCTTTGCAAAGGTTCAGCGGCCAGCCAGCCCACATTCGCCAGCGTGTTCGGTTCATTCATTTGAACCACACGAATCCGGCGCTCAAGTCCAACAGCGCGGCTCGGCGAATCATCGTAGAAGCCGAATGCAACGTTGCTGAACAGGGCGAAAAGTCAGAGCTCTAGCCGGTGATCAGCCAGCAGCCTGTGTGGCTGGCAGCGTTCGCCACGTTTGGGCTTTAGGCCGCTGGGTAAAAGACTTCCCACAGAATGCGCCATAGGCTGTGGTGGACGATCAAGCTGATGAACAGCCCCAGTTCTACCCCCAGCATCATCAGTTGACGTTGAGAAAGTTTGGGAGGTTCTGGAGGCGAGTCGACGCCAACGAGGGGTTCCAACGCGTTGATCACGGCTTCTTTCGCAGACAGTTCTTGGTCGTATTTCACGAAGCTCAGGCACAGTGACTTGATGCCAAGCCAGCCGATGGCAATGACGAAAATACCCACGACAGCTTGCCATCCAAGGAAAATTCCAAGCAACATCCATGATGGAAGATCGAACGCGATTTCTCCAAACTTCAACCGCTTTGCAATTAGCAAGGCAACTGACGCAAAGATGGCGCCTACGCAGCCTCCAGTAAACACGGTAGCTGCTGCAGCCACGTTCTTTCCGAGCGGTATTGGTAAGGCGGCAGGCAAAATTGCGGCAGCGTCGTTTGCAGAGATCACGTGAAATGGCAATAGCATGGGGAAGCAGATTGCTGGAACAGCACCGATCGCAAACGTGGTCACGACAGATCTTGGAGGAACACTGCCGCCGTCTCGTAGAATCATGGCCCACGAAAAAATTGCACAAAATAAGTAGGCGTGATACAGCGTGAATCCAAGCAGCACAAAGTCTGGCCTAAGCAGAGTTGCCCGTGCGCCAGTTTGGAGGCCAATCGGATGCACGGGAATATTTGCCCCCGCGGATGTGAGTTCCACGAAATGCAGAAACAGGAACAGCAGTCCGATGGTGAATTCAACGATGGGATAGCGAGAAGAAATGGGCAGCTGGCAACTTCGACAGGTGCCCTTGATACGCAACCAACCGATCACGGGTATGTTGTCTGATGCGCGAATTCCTTCTCCGCATTTGGGGCAATAGCTGGCGTGAGCAACCACCGATTGTCCTCGGGGAACTCGATACACCACGACGTTTAAAAAGCTGCCGACGCAGGTCCCCAGAAAGAAGACCCACAACGCGGCCATGGCTTCTGACAGCGAAGCCAGCATTGTAAGTTGCAGGCGTGACCAGCGGACGGCAGTGGCGGCTGATGCTGTTGCCGATGTTGGCCAATCAAAATTTAGCACGGGCAGAATCACAGAAGGGACGACCACCAGTAGAGTGGTCCCGGCGAAGAGAGTGATCAGTCCATAGGTTTTGAAAAATTGGGCCATGACAAATCAAAGTCGTGCTGAGGATGTGGAATCAGATCAGGTGATAAGTTTACGACCATTGGCCCCAATGAAACCACAGTTTCGGTGTGGGGCCGAGAAGTCCTATCGTGTTTCCAAACTTTTTTGGATTTTCTGTGCAAGATACTTCGACTGGCTGTGTTGTATCAGACGGAGGCCATGACTTGTGAGCGATATTCCCGACACCCAATATAGCCTGTTGGCTCGACTTTCCGATCCTTCTGATCGTGAAGCTTGGCAGCAGTTTGCTGATTTGTATCAGCCCGTGATCTATCGAATCGCCCGTGGGCGAGGGTTTCAAGACGCTGATGCTCAAGATTTGGCTCAGCAGGTGCTGATGTCGGTTTCAAGAGCAATTCCCGGCTGGAAAAAGACATCCGCAGAAACCCGGTTTCGCCACTGGCTGAAAAAGGTGACTCGAAATGCGGCCTTAAATGCTTTGACTCGAGGTCCCAAGGAATCAGCTGCCGCATCGTCGGTGCTTGTTGCCATTCAAAATGACGCCCACGCAGATTCGGCGTTGGAACAGCAAATCGATGTGGAGCACCGTCGAGAAGTGTACCGCCAAGCCGCCGTGATTGTGCAACAGCAAGTGCAGCCTGTGACCTGGGATGCCTTTCGACGATCCACACTTTTGAATCAATCAGTGACTGAAGTCAGTCAGCAAACAGGCCTGACTGTGGGTTCAGTTTATGTGGCTCGAAGCCGAGTGCTGAGCCGGCTGCGAGCTGCCGTTGCTGAAATTGAAAAGGGTTTGGAATCATGAAGAAGTCAAAAGCAGATTGCCGTGATGATTTAATCACCGCTCTGGTGCAAGGATCGCTGGAAGAAACTCAGGAAGTCCAAATCGCCAACCATCTGAATGAATGTGATCGGTGTCGTCAGAAGTTAGAACAAAAAACGGCATCAAGTGACTTGTGGCAAGACCTAAGACAAACACTTAGCGAACAGCCCTTCGATGCGGCTTCAGGGCTTTTATCAGCGAGTCACGTCTTATCCAAAGAAGCATCGCCAGAACAGTTAGTGCAATCGAGCAAGAGCCAACGAGTTCAAGAGACGAGCGACGATTCAGCAACCGTTCTGGCACCTTCCATTCGATACGTTTTACATTCGTTGGCACCGACCGACGACCCAGAAATGTTGGGACGAATTGGGCACCACGAAGTTCAAGGTGTCATCGGCGCAGGTGGGATGGGAGTCGTGTTGAAGGCTCTTGATCCATCTTTGGATCGCATGGTGGCCATCAAGATTTTGGCCCCTCATTTGGCAACCAGTGGAGCAGCTCGGCAACGATTTGCTCGAGAAGCCAAGGCGGCTGCCGCCGTACTGCATCCCAACGTGGTGGCAATTCATGGAGTATCAGATGGCGGCACCACGGGGCTGCCCTATTTGGTGATGCCCTATGTTCGTGGCGCCACATTGCAAACACGGATCGATCGCAATGGCGGTCTGTCGCTGACAGAAATTCTACAGGTCGCCGTGCAAGTTGCTGATGGTTTGGCGGCCGCTCATCAGCAAGGATTGGTTCATCGAGACATCAAGCCAGCGAACATTATGTTGGAAGACGGGGTCGAACGAGTTTCGATTACCGACTTTGGCTTGGCTCGAACTGTCGATGATGCAACGCTGACTCAAAGTGGAGTCATCGCAGGGACTCCGCAGTATATGTCTCCAGAACAAGCCCGAGGCGATTCGGTTGACGCTCGCAGCGACCTGTTTAGCTTGGGCAGTTTGATCTACGTCATGAGTGCTGGACATGCTCCGTTTCGAGCAGAAACAGCGTACGGAATTTTACGTCGCATTACCGACGAAGCAGCTCGTCCGATTCGAGAAGTTCGTCCTGATTTTCCTAGCTGGTTAGCCGTCCTGATCGACCGCTTGCACGCAAAGTTCGTTAGCGATCGATTCCAGTCGGCTACAGAAGTTGCTGACGTGCTGCGAGATTGCTTGGCTCATGTGCAGTCTTCATCCGTCCCGTTGCCTCTCGCCGTACGACCTGTTCGGACAGACTCAACGGTGCTTCACAAAGCGGGATTGATTGTCGCTGCGGTCGCGGTCGCTATCTGTTCGTTCGCAAGTTGGTCCTATTTGTCTGCTGATCCCAGCTTGTCTGAGCAAAAAGGATCTTCAGCACAGGTGGGTCTGAATTCATCTGGCGTCAACGAGCGACAGGCTACGCATCCGGGCGGCCGCGTTTTAGAGAACTCGGAAAGCCGTCGGACCCGATTTACAGTTCCCCCTTCGAAATTCGACGTTGAACTTTCTGATGCAGAAGTTCGGCAGTTGCTGGATTCGTTTTCTTGGTCGAGTCAATCCGAGCTGGATTCATTGAAGCGAAAAACGGATGCGTTGGATGAAGCAACAAAAGAAATTTTCACACCAGACTCACAGCGATAGAAGTTGGCTGCCAAGGCGGTCGTTCTTAAGTTAGCCATGGCACTTACGACGGCACAGATGGCAACGTGCTTTTTCATGTTGTGGTGCGCAACCCAAGAACTTGTCTTGAAAGGACAATCATGATTCGAGTTTTTCTGGCCGCGTTTTTGACGACCGCGGCGGCAGTCGGGCAAGAACCAGTCGTATCTGAAAAGATCATTGTTCCCGTAAAAACGTTTTCAACCAACGATGGAAACCCAGAGACGATTGCGAGGATTCTTGGGGATCAGTTTCCAGGCATCGCCTTTTCAGCAGACTCCGAATCGGACACTGTCTTTGCAAGGGTTGATGGTGCGGATGCTGATCGAGTCGTCGAACTGATTGACGAAATTTCAATACGAGCCAATCGAGCTCGGTTGGAACATCAGGCACGTCAGGCGGCGGAACGCCTTAAACAGAAGGACGTGCAAGAAGCAATGATGGCTGACGTGACGAGTAATGTCGAAGTCTTGCAAACATACCAGTTGAAACACGTGTCTGCAGAAGAGGCGGCACGGATCCTTAATGCTCTTGGCTTTCATGGTGAAGCAAACATTGCAGCGTTTGGTTCAAGTTTGGTGCTGAGAGGACCAGTGTCAACCTTCAAACAAGTGTCCACGTTGCTAGAAAAGGTTGATGTCCCTCAAAAAGACACAGCGTTCACAGCAGCAATTGTGAGAGAAGCGGATCCATCAGAAAAAGATGAGTCTCATTTGTTCAATCAGTTTTTCAGGCCGAGTCCAGAGCAAGAAGTCGAAGTGTTGGATTTGGCTTTAAAGGAACAATTGCAGGCACTCTCAAACATGCTTGTTGAACACCCAGATTCTGGTGACGCGATAAAGATAAAGGCTGAAATATCGAAAGTTGTTCAGCAGCAGTTTCGAATGAAGATGGAAAAAGAACGTCGCGAGCTGGGGCAGATTCAGCGAAAGTTGCAGCAAATTACTCAGCGGTTAGAACTGCAAGAACGCCTCGTTGATCAGATTGTGAAACAACGAGTCGATCAGCTTTTGGTCGGCGAAAAGCGATTGTTGATGCAGCAGAATCGCGAGCTGGCTGAAGTGCGAAAAGAATCGTCTCTCCCAGAATCATCTCAATTGATGCTTCGAGATCATCAACAGAGTCTGCAACAGTTAGAATCTGCCTTGCATTCGTTGCAAACAAAAGAGCTAAGACGTGGTGCGAAGTTGACCGAAGACCAAGCAAAGATGGAAGAAATTTTGAAGCGGCAATACCGAGCCCTGAAAAACGCACTTGAGCTTGAGCAGCAGGGCCTCAAAGTTTTGGAGGTGGCACCAGAGGTTTCGGATATTGTCATCGTCCGTGAAAATTCAGAACGTGCCAGAGAAGAAATCGAACAGACTCGTGCGGTCATTGAAAAAGCCGAAGTAGAGCGAGATGAGGCATTGATTCGACTGGAACAGGTTCAAGCCGAACTTGAAGTTTCTCAACAGCTGCAGAAACGCAATGGCAAAAAGCTGGAAGATCGATCTGCGAAACAGAAGGCGATGCTCGAACAGTCTCGCGAAGAATTGGAGCAAGAACTTCGCCCCGCCGGCAAAGCAAAGGGATCGGCTGGCAAGATCGAAATGATCAAATCCAATCGCCCCTCAGGCACTGACGAACTCTTGGAAGAAGTTCAACCAGATCAGTCTGTGCCCGAATTGGAAGTTGAAACGATCTAAGGCAACGAAGCCACCTTGATTTCGAGTCAAAACCAGCCTCGTTCTGCTTCACGGCCTCACAGCGGGAAGCACGAACAGGCTGGCGTGTTCAAAGATGGAAAGCCGTTACGTTTGTTCTGTCGGTCTGTCTTGATTGATCGTTTGATTGTTGATGGAAGACTCGGCTGTCGCCGTGATCAATAGCCCAATTCCCACAACGAAAACAGCTCCTGCAATCGCCAGCCAAGTGGTGGGTAGGTGTTGTTGGCTTTGTAACCCGACAGCAAAACCAGATAATTCGTCTCGGAAATGAGCGATGGTCATTAGCAAAGAATTATGAGCCGCATGAAGCAGGATGCCGGGGACCAAACTTCCCGTTCTAACGGAAACCCATCCCAGCAGCAGGCCCATTAAAGTGCTGGGCAGTAGTCTTTCTGGAGCCGCTCCTCCGGCCAAGATGACGTGAAACAAGCCGAAAGCAATGGCCGTCACAAAGACCGTCCGACTGGCACTCATGTGTTTGCGTAATCCACTAAACAGAAAGCCTCGAAAGAAGGCTTCTTCACAGAGTGCTGGCAGTACTCCTAACACAATGATCAGCAGTGGCAACGATAGACCTCGCCAGCCTTCCAGCAATGCTTGAGCCTGTTGCATTTTGCTGGGATCAATTCCAATGATACCCACACCTTGAAGCCATGCGATCAGTTCGAAGACGAATGGCCATGTGCTGCTACCGACAAAAATCGCTGCGACGCCCACGACGATCGAAAACGGAAGGGCTCGAAAAGCGGCTTTCAAATCCAAGCGGTTCCATACGGCAATCAAGAGCGGGAATAGCAAGAACAGGCTGACTGTGAGGCAGCCTGACATGATCATTCGATTCGTCATCGAAACATTTGCATCTCGACCAAGCAGCCCTGACGCCACAAAATGGCCAGGTACCAGTAAGGCAAGTGTGGTCAACGCGGTTGTGATTGAAGGTTGCTTTTGCTGAGTCTTAGGACGTAGCAGCAGGTCGTTCCAACTGCTGCTGCTTCCCGTGGTCACGGCATCGGTTCCGAACAATCGTGCGGCGATTGAAAGACACGCCATGCTGTAAAATAGAGTCACTGAAATTGCGATCAAGCTGGGTAAGGCGGCCGCCGATCCTTCAAAGATTCCTTTTGCCATCAGCAACATGTTCACCATGGGAACGACGGCTGTCAGCAAGGTGAGCTTCCATCCGGGCAGCAGAATCACCAGTCCTGGTGCAATTGAAAGCAGTAGCAAGGGGATCAAATAGGCCTGAGCTTCTTTAAAACTGCGTGCCGAACTTGTCAGTATGAGCAGCATCGACGAATAGAAGATTGCGAAGGTAATCAGCACGACGAGGAGCTGTAGAATCAACTGTGCCGTGATGCCTGATTCTCCAAAGAGCGTTTGTTCCAGCTGCAACACATAAACGGTGATGGTCATCGCGATGAGATTCATCAGCCCTGTCATAAAAGTGACAAAGACGACTGCAATGAACTTGGCAAGAATCAAACGGAAGGCGGGAACTGGCAACGCCATCAGAGTTTCCAGAGTATCTCGTTCGCGCTCACCAGCCGTTAAGTCGATGGCCGGGTAGACTCCGCCTGTCACCGTCATCAGCAACAGAACCAAAGGCATAAAGCCCAGCAGAACGCTGGTTCCGCCGTCTGGCATAATTTGAATACGTTCTTGAGTCAGGGGCAATTCAAAATCTGGATCTTGTTGCTTCGCCCACGATCGAGTTGCTTGCAAGTTGAGAATTCGGAATTGCTTTTCTAGAAATTCGGCCGCTCTACGACTTACCGCATTGCCCGATGCTTCCACGATTGTCACAGAGCGTCGGGCGAAGTCTGAAGGGTCTTGACCCAGCGCGAGTGACACGATAATTCCCGCATCTGCTTGCTGATCGGCCACTGCTTGGCGCACGGCTTCAGGAGATTCAATTTCTGTTTGAACGAACCGCACTGCCGTTGCTTGAGCGGCTGCCTCTGGTTCAACTTGACCAGAGGGGTCCTGCGAAGCTTGCTGTTGTGTCACACTTTCGAACGTGTTGTCATCCACTTTTGAAAGACCAAGCGCAGACATTAACCACGCTGTTTCGTCTTCTGTTTGAACGACAAATTGGTAGCTCGGACTTTCAACGGACGTTTGTTTCAAGGCGATAAAGCGAAAGCCCATGCCTAACAGCGGATAAACCAGGATGGGCATCGCCAACAGCGTGGTGATTGTTCGACGATCTCGCAACGTTTCTTTCAGCTCTTTGACGATGAACGCCAGTTGCTGAAACCACGTGATTGATACGATTGGTTTCTGAGGTGTGTCTGCAGAAGATTCGTGAGAAGCAGGGGCAGTATTCATTCAACCGGGGCTCCCTGCAAAAGCTCGAGAAAGATTTCAACCAAGGCTGGTTGCCCTGTTTGTTGTCTGAGATCTTCTAAGCTGCCTTCATACTTGAGTCCACCTTGGTACAGCAAGCCGAACCGATCACACACTCTTTCTGCATCATCAAGGCGATGGGTGCAAACGATGATGGCTTTTTGCTGAGCTCGCAGATGTTGGATGTATTCGAATACAACTTTTGTGGCCACGATGTCTAGCCCTCGAGTCGGTTCATCCAGGAGTACGACAGGAGGGTCGTGGATGAGGGCTCGAGCAAGTGTGACTCGTTGTTTTTGGCCCGTGCTGAGCGTCGCGCAACGCTGATCGACGAATTCATGAAGTCTCATCACATTGATCAGTTCTTCAATGCGCTGCTTGGCTACGTCTGCTGCTAACCCATAACCGACTGCAAAGTACTGCAGAATTTCCCGAGGACTCAACCACTGATACAGTCCCGAACTGGCCGACACCAAACCAATTCGTTGTCGAATCTGCATCGGGTTTTCTGCCGCACTGCAGCCGTCGATGACAGCCGTTCCGCGGGTGGGTTTCATGAGCCCCAAGATCATTCTTAGGGTCGTCGTTTTGCCAGCTCCGTTCGGCCCAAGCAAGCCATAGACTTCTCCGGGCATCACGGAAATGCTGAGATCTTCGACAGCTACTTTCTCGCCGAAATGCTTTGTCAAATTTTGAAGCTGAATCAACGTTCGGTCCTGCCCGCTTAGGTACGACGGTGTTTGACAGCCGCTGCCCAAAAAGGCGAGAACGCTGCCGTCATCAGTTGTACGTCAGTAGAGCGAGCGTCGCTAACCGATTTGCGGGGAAAGATCGTCAGAACGGCCTACGTTTGCACGTTTTGTTCCGTCATCATGGTTCGACAGTCCTGCATTGCCTCGATCCACCGCCCTTCGTGGGCCTTTTCGATGATCTCTTGCAGGTCTTCGGCTTCGTTCTCGGGAAGTTCGCGTTTTTCCACCGCCGCCTGAATGGCGGTTTCAGTGGTTGTCAGGCGAGCTTCATCTTTGCGATTGCAAACGGAATACAGTGCCTTTGCAAATTCATAAGACTTGGCACTGACTTCACCGTACTGCTGACAACCTGGCAACAAGCAGGCGGAAAGCAGAATGCTGAATATCAAAGTGATTCGTGAGAGAGACGTTTGATTTCGCATATTAAAATTCTCCTAACACTTCGCCTTCGTCTTGGCTGGATAAAGACGAGAACAAGAGCAGATCAATGTTTTCAGACAGGAAGCGAACTGATCCGTCGCCTAAGCAAATGTGTCCGCCTCCCGGATGTTCTGACACCATTTGGCCAACGTGCAAAGTTGGAAAATTGATCGGGTGAATAATGGGGAATCCGGTGATATCCAGTTCGCCTCCGGAAGGCCCAGCGTGAACCAATGTCAAAGTGGCGGCTGCATCTGAACCGTTTTCAGGGGTCGACGTGAGGGGATGAGTGAATGCTCCGGGCACGACGCCGACCCATGTTTTTTCGCTGATCGAAGACGTGTGTTCGCCCAGGAAAATGGTATTGCTGGTGCCATCAGTGATGTCTCGAAATTTTGTCTTTGAATTGCGATAGAACGGACCATCGGCAACTACCGAAACGTCTCCATTGACTGTTACCGTTTTGGTTGTTCCGGCGTGGATGTCAGTAAAAACTGTGGATGTCGATTGTGCTCCACATTCTCCCCAGCAGGATTCCTGACCGTGATTAGCGACATAGTGACTGCGTCCCAATCTCACTGTAGCTCCGCCGATTTGCAATGCGTTCCCCGTTTCATCTTGCACTTCAAAGGCTTCGTCACCGCCCGATGATGAAGGGCATAGAAACATCGGCAGCTTTGTGCTGATGGCGGCAGCATTTTGAGGATCCCAGAGCATCGATTCCGATGGCATTTGAGCGGCCAGATTGCCTTGTTCTAAATATGGCAGCAATGCAGTCCCCCATCCCCAACCCGGACCGGCATCCCAAGTTTGTGGATCTAATCCAGTGAATGCAGGCGCCGTGCCGTTGCGAGTGGGCCAAGAATAGTAGCCCGCTGGAAGAGTGGAATGCACGTCATGGTAATTGTGTAAAGCCAAACCCAGTTGCTTGAGATTGTTTTTGCACTGAGTCCTGCGCGCGGCTTCCCGAGCCTGCTGCACGGCAGGCAGGAGTAAGGACACCAAAATCGCAATAATGGCGATCACGACCAGCAATTCGATCAAAGTGAAGCCTCTTGAGCGGCTTTTTCGACATACGCAACGCGGGTTTTCAGATGCGTTGTTGTGGGTGCTGCTGTTCATTATTTTGAGTCCCCAAAAAAAGATTTTGAGTCCCCAAAATATCATTTTTTGGCGATGAAACAAGATGAGTTTCGGAAAAAGGGCGTTCTTCGCAAGATTTGGGTTCGCAGTAGAAGGGCCTGTAATCGCTACAGACAGCCCTGTCTATTCGGAATCACGTGGGGGGGCGATCTGGTCTTCAGTTTTTTGAGCACAAAGGTGGGGGTGACCTAGGTTCCGACAGACGCCGTTTTTCCACGACATGACCTAAAGCAAAGTAAACTGCCGTGCAATTGGATGACAAAAAGGAAGCCACAGGGGACTCAATTTCTCTGGGCGACACATGCGCCAACGCGTTTGACTTCATGTCAGAGGACAGTGTGGCGCCGGGGAAAGGTTGTTTGCTGAAGATCTACCCAGCCAGTTCTAATTCGGAACTGATGCGTTTGTCTGACAATCGCACGTTGATTGGGCGTGATCCAACCTGTGATATCACGATTTATGACAACGCGATGTCTCGAGTTCACTCAGCAGTGGACTTGCTGGAGCAAGGCTATTGTCTGTCTGACCTAAGCAGCACCAATGGAACGTTTGTCGACGACGAACTTCTGCGAGGCCGCACACCCTTGGAAGGTGGCGAGTTAATTCGCATGGGGGGCAGTATTCTGAAGTTCATGTCCGCCATGGATGAAGAAGCGAATTACCACGCGGTTGTCCATGAACTGATGACTCGCGATTCATTGACCAACGCCTTCAACCGCAGCTATCTGATTCCAATTGTCGAACAGGAATTGGATTTGTGTCGCAAGCAGAACAACCTTTTTTCGTTGATCATCTTGGATATCGATTTCTTCAAAAAGATCAACGACTGCTATGGTCATCTGGTCGGCGATGAAGTGCTCAGAGTTTTCTGTGAGCGGATTCGACAGGACCTTCGTCCTCAAGACATGCTTGCTCGATTTGGTGGCGAAGAATTTGTTTTGGCCTGCCCTCGCACGGGACTTACCGAAGCAGCTCGGATTGCAGAGCGTGTTCGACTGTCCATTGCATCGAGGCCGTTTCATACTCAAGGCGGTCCGATTTCTGTGACTTGTAGTCTGGGCGTTTCCTGCAGTAATGGCGAAGACTTTAGAAGCTGCGATGCTTTGGTGTCTGCCGCAGATGAACAGCTGTACGGTGCAAAAAAAGCCGGCCGGAATCGTGTGCAGATGTTCGACCCCAACCAAACTCGAATCACACGTCTGTAGTATCAGTTGTGCATTTGCGATTGCATGAGATCAGCCTTTGCGACTTCAAGTACGATCAAGCGCAAGCGTTACCGACCGCAAACACGGCCGATTGCGTCATTGGTATGATTGTGTCGTGGGTGTCGTGGTGTCTCAGGTATGATTGTGTTGTGGGTGTGATTGCAATGCAGAATGGCTGGTCGCCTTTACGAATGACAGAAGGGGCCGTCATTCGTATCAGCAGCCGCTAAGATTTCGTCCGGCTTACTTTATTGGAAGTGGATTGACGGTTCCTCCCAGTGTGTGAATGTGGATATCGATCACACGTTTCGCGGCGGGGTCGGTGACTTCAGCTTGATCAGCTGGACCATAATTACCCTCACCCCAGTTTGTGTTTCCAACGTTGATGTTGCCAACTTGGGCTGTGGGGCCACTCTCGTCGTCCGTGGTTGGATCACCGACGCTCGGAGCAAGGTCTTCGCGATCTGGGTCATGGTCTCCGCTGCCCGTTGCTGCTCCACCGGCTTCATCTGGAGTCGGCATTTGAGTATGACTTTGAGCCGTATCCGCGGCTGCTTCCGCCTCTCGAGCCGCTTTCTCAGCCGCCGCTTCGGCTTCCTGTGCTCTTCTCGCTGCCGCATCTTCTTCGAGTTCGATTGCACCGCTGCCGACAAGATAGAAAGTTGCTTCGATGGCTGCGTCTTCGTCATCTCCGTGCAACGCATCAAACATATCGACTTCTTCTTCTGAAAACGTCATTTCATCGTCGCCGTCTTGCCCCACTTGGTTTCTGCCTCCCAGATCACCGGGTGAAAGTTCGGTCTCGGGCAAGTGTTGATCTTTCAGGTTTCGGGACTGTTCTCTCTCTAAAATCATTTCCCGTGCAGCAAAATCTTGCTGCGCCAAGTGGTCGGCGACTTTCAGACTTTGTCTTGCATCGACACTTGAAGTCTCCAGTGTCTTAGCTTTCGCTGCGTCGGCCAACGTTTTGCCGATCGCTTCTGCTGCGACGGTTGTGGCTTTGGCTCTGACATCCCCCTTGTTGTCCTTTGATTTGTCACCGTCTTTGTCGGATGGTTCTGAGTTGTCCGTATTCGAGATGACAATTGGTTGAGCGGCACTGAGAACAATTCGTGGTTCAACAATTTCGACTGCGACGTGGCAATGTGAATGACGTCGAGTGTTTCTTCGCTTCAGCATGTTTTTCCCCTTCAGGATTTTGCACCAATGTGGTGCGTGTAAACCAGGCAATCGTCAACAGCGACGACTGTCCAAAACTGAAAGCGAAACTGCTGCCCCAATGTGACATCGTTTTTGAATCAGTCTGCACCAGAAGCCTCTGACCCGCTGCGGGCGAGTTTCTATGCGAAGCAGAAAGCTGGACGAGATTGCTGCAAAATATCGACCGAGTCGACCTTTGGTTCTGATACACTCAGAATCCCTCCGGTCTGATTTCTCGCCCTTTCCAGCCAGCGTCGTCATGCCCATATCGACTCCGATTTGTCGCCTTGAATCAATTGCACTGTGGCTGCTGGCCTGCTTTCCGATTCTGATATCGTCAGTCCAAGCTCAGCAAACTGAAGTATCTGAACGAGATCAGATTCAGTTTTTCGAGCAGAAAATTCGTCCGCTGTTGCACACAAAGTGCGTCCATTGTCACGGGGCGACCAAGCAAAATGGCGAGTTGCGATTGGATACGCGAGAAGGTTTGTTGAAGGGAGGGGAATCGGGAGCTTCGATCGTAGCTCACGATGCTGCGGGCAGTTTGTTGCTGGAGGCCGTTCGGTACGAAAGTTTCGAAATGCCTCCAGACAAGAGACTTTCAAAGAAAGAAATTTCTGACCTGCAAAAATGGGTTGATGGTGGAGCCACTTGGCCAACTGTGAACGGCAAGTCTGTCCGTCTTGAAGGTGCATCATTCACGGATGCAGAACGAAGCTTTTGGTCGTTGCAGCCAGTCCGTCAACCGCTTCTTCCAAAGTTGCCGGCAGCGAGTCCGATTGTTCATCCGATTGATCGGTTCGTGTTTGCGAAGTTGCAAGACGAAGGTCTTCAGCCCGCCTCTGAAGCAAAGCCTTCGGTACTGCTTCGCCGTATCTATTTTGGTCTTCTTGGCGTGCCACCGTCGTCTGCCGATTTGCTGACGTCGCGGCAGGCTTTAACTACCGCAGACTGGCAACAACTGGTTGATCGATTGCTGAATGACCCACGCTACGGTGAACACTGGGCTCGTTATTGGTTGGACGTTGTTCGCTATGCCGAATCGGATGGCTTTCGAGCTGACTTCTATCGTCCAGAAGCGTGGCGTTATCGAGACTACGTTGTGGACGCGTTTAACGACGACAAACCCTACGATCAGTTTGTCTGTGAACAGATTGCTGGTGACGAAATGTTCCCCGACCGCTCGGATGCTTTGGTGGCCACCGGTTATCTCAGAACTTACCTGTACGAATACAATCAACGTGATGCTCGTACTCAGTGGCAGGATATCTTGAATCAGGTAACGGACGTGACGGGCGAAGTTTTTTTGGGGCTGAGCATGGGATGTGCAAGGTGCCACAACCACAAGTTTGATCCCATTTTGCAGCAGGACTATTTTCGCCTTCAGGCCGCCTTTGGATCAATGTTGCCAGTCGATGATGTCACTTTAGCGTCTGCTTCGAAGCGAAAGATGCATGCGGTTCAAATGCGACAGTGGAAGCAGAAAGCGGCCGATTTTCATCGTGAACGAGACTCGCTTCGGGCCCCCTATTTGGCGAAGGCAGCGAATGCGGCGATCATAAAATTTCCAGAAGATGTACAAGCCGTTTTAGCCAAGCCTGTTTCGCAGCAATCTCCATTGGACCAGCAGCTTGCCGACTTAGTGAATCGGCAGGTCTTGTTTGAACACGATCGTTTAAAGTACAGCTCGGCAGACAAGAAGCGGGTTGAAGAACTTGACCGCAAAATTCAGGAATTGGCCGGAGAAAAACCGGCCGTTCTTCCCACAGCTTTAACTGTCACCGATACTGGTTCGCAGTTGGCCAAAATTCATGTGGGTGCCAATGCTGAATTGCCAGAGGTTGCTCCGGGCGGATTGTCAATTTGGAGTCGCAAACCTTTCGCCGTTGTACCCACCCCTCGAACAACGGGCGCTCGGACGGCTTTGGCAAAATGGCTCACTGATCCTCGTCATCCTTTGACAGCTCGAGTATTCGTGAATCGAGTTTGGCAACATCATTTTGGAACGGGGCTTGTGTCCACAGCCAGTGACTTTGGATCGTTGGGCGGTCGCCCGACTCATCCCGAACTACTGGATTGGCTCGCCAGCGAATTTGTCGCTCATGACTACAGTGTTAAGTGGCTACAGCGATTAATTCTGACATCTTCGACGTATCGGATGTCTTGTTTTCATGCGGATGCGGCCATCTGTAGAAAAGTGGATCCCGGCAACAAGCTGCGTTGGCGTTTTGATATCCGCCGCTTGAATGCAGAACAAATTCGAGACGCCATGCTAACGTGTTCGGGCGAACTGTCTTCTGCGTTAGGAGGCCAATCGGCAGGAGGCGACACGAATCGACGAGCCATCTACATCAAACAACAACGGAATACTCCGGACAAGCTACTGAAATCACTTGATGGTACGGATGGCTTAAACAGTATTGCCAAACGCGACACAACAACCACTCCCGTGCAGGCCTTAAACCTGATGAACGGAGAATGGGTGAATGCTCGGGCCACCAAGATGGCACAGCGAGTGCTTGCGGAAGCCGAGGATCAAACAGTCCATGCTCTGATTTCATCGGCGTTTGAAATTGCGTTGAGTCGTTCGCCGACGAAGCACGATTTTCAGATGACTGAATCGTGGTGGAATGCTCGCCAGAAACCGCGGCCAAGCGTATTCACTGATCAAGCCATGGCGGCCGAATTGGTTGGCCGTTCGGTGGCCGTGAACTCGCAGCAAATGCCGCTGGTATTGAATTCGAAGTTGCCATGGGAAAGTGGCCCGGTGACGGTGGTGGCATGCTTCCGGTTGGATTCGTTGTATCAAGATGCCGCAGTTCGCACGATCGTTTCGTGCTGGAATGGGGATCAAAAATCGGCAGGTTGGTCGATTGGGGTCACGAGCGAAAAGTCAGGCTATCAGCCTCGAAATTTCATCCTGCAGGTGGTGACAGACCAAGGCTACGAAGTGGTGCCGTCGGGACTTCGTCCAGAACTTGGAGTCCCCTACTTGATGGCTGTGACCATTCACTCGCTTAAGTCTGGGAAGGCAAGAGCCTCGTTTTATCTGAGACCCTTGGAGGCAACTCGGCTAAGTCGTTCGTTGGTTGACTTCAAAACGATTCAAGGTTTACAGGCGACGTCGCCACTGGTGATTGGCGGCCGACATCAGCAAAAGCAGCATCAATGGGATGGGCGATTGGATCAAGTTGCCATCTTTACATCTGTCATTGAACGACCCGTGATCGATGCATTGTTTCGGCAGAAGTTTTCTTCAACTCGCATTTCAGAATATCATCCGGTTGCCGCTTGGGATTTTGATGGTTCCCCAAATCAGTTCGCGGCATTTCCTGATACCGTTTCTTCTTTAGATCGTATCGGTGGGCCCAATCAAGATCCGTTGACATCAGCGATTGCTGAACTGTGTCATGTTTTGATGAACAGTAACGAGTTCATCTATTTGGACTGATTTTCTTATGCCCTGCCCGCCCGACACTGCCAGACTCAAATTGGCCACCGCCCGCCCACATCAAATGACAAGGTGCATTGCTTATGTTTCAGTCTCGACGACAAATGCTGACCACAGCTGGTATGGGATTTGGTGCTCTTCCATTGGCAGCATTGACGGCCGAAGCGATGCAGACGAAGTCTTCTTCTTCTTCTTCTTCTTCTTCTTCTGCTGCTGAGGTCACAAATCGTCCGGCCGCCGCCAAGAATGTGATTTTTCTGTTCATGGAAGGTGGGCCTAGCCACATCGATTTGTTCGATCCCAAACCTGTTCTTAAAAAACTACACGGCCAGCCGTTGCCCGCGTCGTTTAAAAAACCGGTGTTGGCTATGGGTGAAGCGGACAGCCCTTTGCTCGCCGACCAGCGGCGGTGGAGACAGCATGGAGAAAGCGGTTTATGGGTTTCCGATTGGCTGCCTCACACCGCAACGTGTGTCGACGACATGGCCGTGATTCGGTCTTGCTGGAGCAACGGAATTAACCATGCTGGCGGAGTCTGTCAGATGAACACGGGATCTGCGATTGCCGGTCGTCCGTCGTTGGGCGCTTGGGTGAACTATGGGCTGGGAACCGAAAATCGTAATCTCCCGGCGTTTGTCGTTATGCAGGATACGAATGCTCAGGTGGTGAATGGAGCTCGGAACTGGGGGGCCGGATTTATGCCAGCAATTTACCAAGGCACGGCCTTTAATACTTCCGGTACACCGATCAGTCATTTGTCACGATTGAAGGCAGAAACCCAAGCTGCTCAAGATCGCAAGCTTTCGTTGTTGTCAGATTTGAATCGTCAGCATGCCGAACAACGTTCTCAGCAGACAGAACTGGAAGCCAGAATCGCGGGATATGAACTTGCCTTTCGAATGCAGTCCACGGCTCCGGAAGCTGTCGATTTGACTCAGGAAACTGCAGACACTCAAGCGTTGTACGGCATGGATGATAAAACAACGGCGACGTTTGGTCGTCAGTGTTTGTTGGCCCGTCGGTTGGTGGAACGTGGAGTACGTTTTGTGCAATTGTACCATGGTTCTGGTAGCAAATGGGATGCTCACGCGGGGATTGAAAAGAATCATACTCGCCTTTGCCAACAGACAGATCGCTGTGTGGCGGGCTTGCTCAAGGACCTGAAACGCCGAGGACTTTTGGATTCCACCTTGGTGATTTGGGGGGGAGAATTTGGTCGCACGCCCATGAGCGAACAAGGCGACGGTCGCGATCACAATCCGAGTGGATTCACCATGTGGATGGCGGGGGGCGGAGTCAAAGGGGGCCAGACGATCGGTTCAACCGACGAACTGGGATTACATGCTGTGGAAGATCGCTTGCACGTTCATGATCTGCACAGCACCGTGATGTGGCTACTGGGTCTTGATCACCGACAGGTGGTTTATTCCAACAATGGGCGCCCCGAGCGGATTGATCAAAATGAAGGCACACCCTGCGTAAAACTTCTTGGCTAAGCGCGCAGCGAAACGGACGGCCAATCCTGTGGTCCAACCAAATCGTCTGGCACCGGGCTGGACGTTGAACGCTTGCTGTGGAATCCGCGGTTGGCCGTTTTTGATGAGCGCTTTGCAGACGCTGTGACGGTTCGGATTTGACAGGTTGCATTTCACGGGGCAGCGAACATTTCTTTCCGATGTAGGTCTGGGCCAGCGATGCTTAATTCTCACTGACGATCACAGCTTGCGAATTGGGGTTAGCGATTGCTGCCATTTTTGCTATCAGACACAACAATCACATACTCTCCCCCCTCCTTCATCCGATCTCGGAAAGGTCCGGCATGCCAATTCTTGATGACAACTCGCTTTCAATTGGGCGTACACCGCTGGTCCGCATTAATCGCTTGACCAAAGGTCTGAAGGCCACGGTTCTGGCAAAAATCGAAGGCCGAAACCCGGCGTACAGCGTGAAATGCCGCATCGGAGCATCCATGATTTGGGATGCTGAAGAGCGTGGAGTCCTGAAACCTGGCATGGAAGTTGTGGAACCAACCAGCGGCAACACGGGAATTGCGCTCGCATTTGTGTGTGCTGCTCGAGGCTACAAACTGACTCTGACGATGCCCGACACCATGTCAATGGAACGTCGCATGATGTTGAAAGCATTTGGAGCCAACCTTGTTTTGACTCCAGGTGCTGGAGGAATGAAAGGAGCCATTGACAAGGCAACCGAGCTGTCTGAACAGGACAATTTCTTTATGCCACAGCAGTTTTCGAATCCAGCAAATCCGGCGATTCACGAAAAGACAACGGGCCCAGAAATCTTTGAAGACACAGAAGGCAAGGTGGATATCTTTGTTGCCGGTGTCGGTACAGGGGGCACGATTACCGGAGTCAGTCGGTATCTGAAAAATGAAAAGGGCCTGCCGATCAAGACTGTTGCTGTTGAGCCAACGACAAGCCCCGTGTTATCCGGTGGTGGGCCAGGTAAGCATCCCATTCAAGGGATTGGAGCCGGATTCATTCCAGAAAACTGTGACACCAGCCTGATTGACGAAGTGATCCAAGTGACCGGTGAAGAGGCCATGGGAATGGCTCCTCGGGTCGCCCGAGAAGAAGGCATCATTTGCGGTATCAGTTGTGGCGCCGCGATGGCCGCCGCCTTGAAACTTGCCGCTCGAGATGAAAACGCGGGCAAGACAATCGTGGTCATTCTGCCAGACTCTGGCGAACGGTACCTGTCGACGCCAATGTTTGAATATGCTCGAGCCGAATAGTTGATTCACGATGTCAAATGCCTTTGCCAGAACAGCATTTTGACCTGATTTGCCATTGTGTGAAATTTGCCATTGTGTGAAATCTGCCCTTGTGTGAGATCCACCCTTGTGTGAGATTCGCTGGCAAAGTGAATGACGGCAGACACAAAGTGTAAAGATAAAAAAGTCCATTGCCGGTTTAACCAGCAGTGGGCTTTTTTGCCTTCGGTAAGCTGGGGGTGTGGAAAAGTGGTGGCCAAAGATGGAAGGCAGCGATCGTGATCAGCCTCCGTTGCTAGCGGTCACCCGTCCTACCTTAAAATCTCAAATCGTCTGTGCTTCTTCCTTAGTGCTTCTTCGTCTGTGTTCTGAGTCATTTCCTGTGGCTAAGTCCGTTTCCGGATTGTTGAGCGTGAGGACCATTCCGTCTTGGACTTCACACGCGTTGCCAAATCTGACGAGTTGAAGTCGTGCAACACAGCGCTCATGCAACACAGCGCTCGCGCAAGCGACGCCTTGGCCGCATCACGACAAACAAACTTTGGCAATCCGGATTGAATTTGGAACGACGGCAGCGAACTGTGATCCGAACACCGCAGCAGTGCGGTCTTGCGAATATTGCAGCGATCCATCTTGTTGTTCGGGAAATTTGCTGCCAATCGGCATCTCACCGAATTGTCGCTGAGAGGTGTCAGGATTGGTTTTTCGAACAGCGATTTCGTGAAACATTCGCTTTTTCTATGGATCTTGTGAAAGATTGGCTTTGGTGCGTCGTGGGTACGGCCACAGGAGAAGTTGATGTCACGTGTTCCGGAAACTCGAGCAAGCCTAATTCTACGATTGCCCACAACGGGCGACGCAGAAGCGTGGGAAGAATTTGCTTCGATTTACGAGCCCTTCGTTTATCGGTTTGCTTGCCGAGGCGGCCTTCAGGATGCTGATGCTCGGGAACTTGTCCAAGACATTATGCTGTCCGTTGCGAAGGCCGTGGGCCGCTGGAAACCTGATCGCAGCCGAGCTCGATTTCGCACGTGGCTGTTCCATATTGCTCGAAATCAGTTGCTGGATGTGTTGGCCAAAAAGCAGAGGCAATTGACAGCCAAGGGGGGCACAAGTTTCTTTGGGCACCTGAGTGAATTTTCGGAAAGCACCGAAACGACAGATCAGCTGATCAGGCTTGAGCATCGCCGTGTTTTGTTTCGCTGGGCGGCGGAACGAATCCAAGCAGTTGTTCGGCCGGCTACGTGGCAAGCGTTCTATATGACGGCCGTTGAAGGTCAGAGTGCGGAAGATGCAGCAACGAAATTAGGCCTGACGACCGGTGCCGTTTATATCGCTCGCAGTCGCATTTTGGCCAAGCTGCGAGACGAAGTTTCGAAATGGGAGGACGACGATGAAATGTCATGATGGTCGTCTGCAAGTTTTATTAAGTGCCGACGAAGACAGCGTTGAATTTCAGTCGGCGGCAGAGCATGTGGAATTTTGCCAACCCTGCCAGCAGCGGTTAGCAGAACTTTCTGGCGACGAAACTTTGCTGCAAGAAGTTCGAGACACCTTATGTGTCGAAGAGAAAGCGGACGGCTACAAACGTCACGCCAGTTCGTCAGTCGTGATTTCTATCGAGCATTCACATGACGACGACGATTTCGGAACAGAATGCGAACCTGTGTCTCTGGATTTTCTGGCGCCACCCAGTCATCCAGAAATGCTGGGCCGAATTGGTCGCTATGAAATCGAGCGCATGATTGGTTCCGGAGGCATGGGGGTTGTGCTGAAGGGCTTTGATACAGAACTACACCGAGTTGTCGCGATCAAAGTACTGAAACCACATTTGGCTCATAGTGGAGCGGCTCGCCGTCGGTTTGCTCGAGAAGCGAAGTCGGCAGCGGCTGTGGTGCACGAACACGTGATTCCAATTCATGATGTTTGGACAGAAGACGAAACTCCGTACTTGGTGATGCAATATGTGCCTGGGCATTCGTTGCAGGCTCGGGTTGACCAACGTGGACCATTGGATGCCCGCGAGGTTCTAAGAATTGCTCGACAAGCGGCCTCCGGTCTTTCCGCAGCGCATGCTCAAGGGGTCGTTCATCGAGACGTCAAACCGGCCAATATTCTGATGGAAGAATCGGTGGACCGAGTGCTGATTTCCGACTTCGGTTTGGCTCGGACGGTCGACGATGCAACATTGACAAGAACGGGAGTCGTGGCTGGAACGCCGCACTATATGTCTCCGGAACAAGCGACCGGGCAACCCATCGATCAGCGATCTGATTTGTTTAGTTTAGGCAGCGTCATGTACTTTATGTGTACAGGGCGACCGCCGTTTCGAGCCGAACAGGCTTTGGCGATTTTGAATCGTATTTGCAACGACGAACATCGGCCGGTTGAGCAAGTGAACAGTGACGTACCGCCTGAAGTGGCAGATGTGATTGATCGATTGCTGGCGAAGAAGCCAGCGGATCGATTTCGTGATGCCGAAGAAGTCGAACATCGGCTGGAATCCATTTTGACTCAACTGCAAAGTGGCCGACAGTCTCAACGACTGTGGATCAGTCGGCTGTGGAGACGACAACGCCATACAATTCGAATGGGCTTCGTGGCGTTTGCAGCCGTCGCTTGTTGTGTGGCCGCTGGAGCAGCGTTGATGCGTTGGAATATGGATCCGTCACTCTCGACAAACGAATCGACAGATGTGCGATCGACCTTCGCTTCAGATCCGTCCGGCATGGCCGGGAAACCGGGTGCCGTCGTTGATTCGTTGGCTGCTGAAGCATCTGCTTCCTCGTCCTTAATCTTGCTGCCGCCGGATACGTTTCGTGCAGACTTAAACACAGTTGGGTGGAGTTTGGCTCGCATGGAATCCGACTGGACTGAATCGTCGGATCCTATTCTGTCTGATGAACCTGAGTGGCAAAACTGGAGTCGTGGAATTGGTGAGGTGGAACGGTTGATTGATTCGATCGAATTTGTTCCACCCGCAAGCAATCAGTGAACGGCAACAGGGCTTATAGCAACCTGTTCAATTGAAATGCCAAAGAGACGACCGGTGAAGCGAAGGCTTGATCGTGTTGTGTCGATTTGAAAACTGTTTGAAAGGGAAATCAATGAAGACATCGAAATTCACATATGGAATCTTCTGCTTGATTGCAGTCACTGGCTTTGCCGGTGTGGCGATGACTCAGGAAGATCCATTTTACACGGACGCAGATCTGCTGGACGGAAATCAATATCGAGACGGTTTCGACATTCGCGCAGATCGGGGATTTGATCGCCTGCTTGGTCACGTGGCCTCCGATCCTGATCAACGGTTTCACGATGACTTTGCCCCTCGAAACCCGCAGCAAGTCTTCGATCCCGAAAATGTCCGTCGGCATCCGAATGCGGCTCGGCCAGTCATGCGTTCTCGGATGCGTTCTCGAACTGTCATGGAATCTTACTTGGAACCTGTTCCACCAGAGGAAATTGAAGAAAGCAGACTTCTGCAGACGGCGATTCAGTCATTGAACGATCGTGCGTCGGATGCCGACAAGAAGAAGGCGGCTGACGTCATTCAGGAACAGCTGAAACGTCAGTTTGAACGAGACCTAAAGCAACGCGAAAAAGAGCTGGCTGCTGTCGAAGAACGAGTTCTTAAGCTGCGACAGCAACTGGATAAACGCAAAGCCGCGCAAAAAGACATCATCAACCTTCGTCTTCAGACGTTGGTAAACGAAGCGAATGGGCTTGGATTTCCAGCGAATGGTTTCGGTGGTTCAGTAGGCGGTCTTCACAGTCAAGATTCTGCTGACTTTGGTGGATTTTCTCCGGCCAATTCAGGGGATGCGTTCTATGACTCCACTGTGCCCGCTGCAGAGAATCCTCCCGCTTCTCGGGACTTAAATCCTGTGAGTGATTCTGTAGAGCGAGCGATTGATCGCTCTCGGTTAGAGCTCCGTGAACCGGATCGTTCCGAGGTCACTGATGAACCTTTTCCAAGGGACCCAGCAGGTGACACCTTCGAAAATGACTCTCGCGATCACTTTGACGATTCTCCAGTAGGAAGCGATTTTCTAGAACCATTGAGAGGCGAGTTGATTCGGCAGTAGCTAAGAATCTTTGCTTGCGTTGGTCTGATTTCATCGAAGAGAACGTGATTTAGCGGTCGATTTTTGAAGTTGTGTTGTGTTCGGTGCAATGCACCATTTTGACGAACAGCTTCGCAGATTGGATGGCCGCCGACCGTCGCTGGATTGCGAACGGCGGTCGCCGTCATCATGATGTTTGAACGACAACCGGTTTCAATCAACAAATGACGGAAGTTTAGAAATGCGCACGCTGGTAAAAAGTTCGACTTTGATTGTCTTGATGGCGACCACAGTTTCGGCCGTGACTTGTGCTCAAGAGACCACCAGCTTTGCTGCGGAACCTGCTGCTGGGCCTCAGGTCAAGCATCTGATTGATACTCATATCCATCTGTATGATCCGACTCGACCAGACGGCGTACCTTGGCCGCCTGCAGACGACAAGGTGTTGTACAAGCCCCATCTTCCCGCCGAATACTCGAGGCTGGCAAAGGCTGCCGGAGTCACGGGCGTCGTGATTGTGGAAGCCAGTGACCGGATTGAAGACAATACTTGGGTATTGGATCAAGTGAAAGACGATCAGTTCTATGTCGGATTGGTTGGCAACATTGATCCGTACCGCAAAGACTTTGGCAAAGAACTGAAGCGACTGAAAAAGAACAAGCTGTTTGTCGGTATTCGAGCTCGAAATGCCGAACCCATCGATTACCTTGATCCACAAGTTCTTGCCAACTTTCGCAAGTTGCAAAAGGCGGGTCTGTCGGTCGATCTTTTGGCAAACGGCAAAGGAATTCAAGGGGTCCAGGAGGTCGACGCGTTGGCTGCAACATTGCCCAACCTGAAGATTATCGTCGATCATGTTTTAGGATTCGACATCAATGGCGAACCTCCAAGCCAAGAATGGCTGGACGCGGTTGCTCGCTTGGCCAAGCATCCGAATGTGTACTGCAAGGTTTCGGGTTTGTATCAACGTTGCGTTCAGCAGCCTGCGTCTCAGAACATTGACCACTATCGAACTGTGCTGGACCCGCTGTGGGATCATTTTGGAGCCGAGCGCCTCGTTTACGGTAGCAACTGGCCCTGCACCAAGAAGAGCGGTCGCTATGAAAGTTTCGTTCGGTTGGTTGATACGTATTTCAGTGAAAAGGGGCAGGACGCTCGAGAACTGTATTTTTGGAAAAATGCGGCGACCGTTTATTCACTGAATCTGTAAATCCTGTCCGCAGGCGAAACGGCTGTTTTCGTTGCTTTTCGCTCTCTTTTCCTGTTTGAAGATTTCCTGTGTAACAAAATTAGGGCTTTCACGCTGACGGTAAGTGAGTCAAACACAACACCGACAACTGGGAGCCGAACGATGAAAAAGTTAACGAAAACACTGATTGCCGCGTCGCTCGTCTGCTTCTTGGCGGGACCTACGACAGCCTTTGGTCAGTTCCGATTTGGGAAAAGCGGAAGTTCAAAGTCGTCGTTGCGAGGATCTTCCAGTAGCAAGTCCAGTTCCTCTCGAAACAGCAGTGGCAGTCAAGTTCGCTTTGGTAAACCATCGACGGGCAAAGGCACCTCGACGTTCAATTCAAGGAAACCATCGACTCGATTTCCATCGACCAAACTTCCAACCACTCAAGTGCCATCAAGTCGATTTCCGTCCAGCCGAATTCCCACCAGCCGAATTCCATCGTCAAAATTTCCGACGATGAACAAGCCGTCGTTGGGCAAGGGGACGTCGATTGGTGCTCCAAGCCGATTTCCTGGTGTGCTCAGCAAGCCGACGTTCAAAAATCCGATTGGCAAGGGCAAAATTCCATCAGGCATTCGCCCAACCATCAAGGTGCCTGGCACTCTTGGTTCTTCCCTTGGTTCTTGGTCGCCGAGTCACCAAGGTGGAAGTGGAACGAAGCCATCAACCGGACTTTCAGGGGGCACTCGATTCCCTAAGCCATCGTTCCCGAGTGGAAGTCAATCTGGCAGTTCGGCTGGCCGTCGACCGACGACAAGTGTGAAGCTGCATCACGGATGGCAAAAAGCGGTGAAGAATATTATTCATCACAACAAACAGCACTGGTGCCACAGTCGTCCTGCGAAGTGTCAATGGTGGGTCAGCTACTGCGAACCCATTTCTCACTGTCATGCTCATGAAGTCATCGTTTGCGACTGGAATCAAGTTCACTGTGCTCCGGTTGTCTACGGTGGTGTGCAGGTTCACGAGGTGCAATGGTACTTAGGCATGAAGGGCATGTTGTTGCCGGGTAAGGGAATCGGCATTGAGGCCGTTGAACCAGGGTCACCCGCCGAACTGGTTGGGCTACGACCTGGCATGGTGATGACTGTTGCGAATGGAATCGCATTGGTCGACGAAGCATCTATGCAGGAAGCGATTCGAATTTCGGGTGGTGCCTTACAGATGACTTTGTTGTCTGAAGACGGCAGTCAGGTTCTTGAAGGAGTCGTTCAGATGACTCGAGTTGCCTCAGTTTCATTCTAGCCGCAGATTTGGAAGTCGCTGACGAACTGCTGTCAGCACAAAACGAAAAACGAGCGTCGTGAAAACGAGGCTCGTTTTTTTGCGTTGATACCGCTGTGAGCCTTGTGAGTGCATGGGCTCTGTAAGAAGTGATTTCAGTTCGACGTCGGACTAGAAAGGCCTTCGCCGTGTTAGGCAATAATACTGTCAACCACGTGAGCTGGTTCGACTCCTGTGAGCTTCGAATCCAGTCCTTGGAACGGGAATGTGAAGCGTTCGTGGTCAATGCCAAGCAAATGCAGAATGGTGGCATGTAGGTCACGAACATGCATCGGGTTTTCTGTGGCGTGATAGCCCAGTTCATCCGTGTTTCCGTATGACGTTCCCGGTTTGACTCCGCCTCCGGCCATCCACATATTAAATCCTTTGATGTGATGATCTCGACCGGGACCGCCCTTCCCTTGGAACATCGGCGTGCGACCAAATTCGCCTCCCCAAATCACCAGCGTGTCTTTCAGCATGTCTCGTTGCTTTAAGTCTTGAAGCAAGGCTTTCGTGGGTTGATCTGTCAGGCCGCAGCAGATGTCCATGTATTTCTGCAGGCCGCCATGATGATCCCAGCCTCGGTGATACAGCTGAATAAACCGCGTTCCGCGTTCCGCAAGTCGGCGAGCCAGTAGACAATTGGTCGCAAACGATCCATCTCCGGGGACCGCCCCGTACGCGTCTAACACGTGTTGAGGTTCGCTGGACATGTCGGTGAGTTCAGGCACAGACGATTGCATTCGAAAGGCAAGCTCGTAGGCGGCGATGCGAGTGTCGACTTCGGGATTGCGAAGGGACGCGTTTCTGAGTTGGTCCAACTGAGTGATTGAATCGATCAGCGATCTTTGCTGCTGGTTGTTGACTCCGGGAGGGTTGTTGACGTAGTTCACCGCGGCGCCGGTGGAATTAAATTCAACGCCTTGGTATCGGCTGGGCAAAAATCCGGCTGACCACTGACGTGAAGCGATCGGCTGAGGATTGCGGCCTCCGACACTGGTTAGCACGACGAAGCCGGGCAGATCTTCGGATTCACTTCCTAGACCATATGTGGCCCAAGATCCCATTGATGGACGGCCACTGATTGCCGTTCCGGTATTCATGAACGTGTGAGCTGGATCATGATTGATCTGCTCGGTCACCATAGAACGCAGTACGCATAAATCGTCTGCAACTTCGGCTTGATGTGGCAAAAAGTCGCTGACCCATTGACCGCTTTGACCGTACTGCTTGAACTTTGTGAGATGACCTTGAACCTTCAGTTCTTTTCCCTGCAGTTGAGCGATGGGTTGGCCCGTCGTAAAAGATTGGGGCATCGGCTTGCCATCAAGTTCATCCAGCTTCGGTTTATAGTCGAAGGTTTCTAGGTGAGATGGTCCACCAGCCATGCACAAAAAGATGACTCGCTTGGCCTTTGGGGCAAAGTGTGGCAACCCTGCTAAGCCCGTGAGCGATGAAGCCTTTTTGTGTTGGCCACCCAAAGCGTCTCGCGAAAGAAACGAATGCAATGCAGCAGCCCCGACTCCAACTCCGGAACGTTGAAGAAAGGTGCGTCGGTGGCGAGCTGTTTGATCTGCGAAGTCGTAAAGCATTGTGTCAGTGCTCGTGCTTTGTAAGTGTGAAGTCTTGTGTCGCGGGCGTCGTCAGGTCTCAAGATTCTGTTTTTAGGATTCTACTCTTAAGATTCCATCATGAAGCCAACTGAACTTTGGCACGTCCAGTCACGGTCAAACGGAAAGGTTGATCCTGAATCATCCACTAGTTTCTGGTATTCGTTTCAGCAAGATTTAGGATGGCGCGGCAGACGGCCGTCCATGCGGCCAATTCTGATGCTTCAAACTGAGTGTTCGGTTCTGAAATTCCAACTCGCGTGATTTCGGCGGCGTCCGATGAAGACTGGGCCAGTAGCTTGCGATTTCGCTGTAACAGTGTGGTCAGAATTTCAAGTTCTTGTGGCGAAGGAGATCTGGTTTCTGCTACTTGGAACGCCCACCTGCATCGCTCGGCATCGGAATCTGTTTTGTGATCCAAGCAGCGTGCCGCGAAGGCTCGGGCAGCTTCGACAAAAGTGGGGTCGTTCAGTAACGTCAAGGCGGCGATAGGGGTGTTAGATTGCGTTCGCTGAGCAGTACATTCTTCTCGGCTCGGGGCATCGAATGCTTTCATCATGGGGTGCAAGAATTGCCTTTGCCAATGTACATACAGCCCGCGTCGCCATTGGCGATCATCTTGATGCGAATGATACTTGCGAGTCGGAAAGTTTAGGTGTCGGTAGTAGCCAATAGGCTGGTAGGGCTTGACGCTAGGGCCTCCCACTTCGGTGCGTAACAAGCCGCTAATAGCGAGTGCGTTGTCCCGAACCATTTCAGCCGGCAGCCGAAAGGCAGACTGTCGAGCGTACCATTGGTTGAGCGGATCCAGTTCTCGCAGTTCGGGCGTGGCGACCGATGATTGGCGATAGGTGCGACTGGCTATCATTTGTCGAATGATGCCTTTGATGTCCCAGTGACTGTCGACCAATTCATGTGCCAAGCGGTCCAGTAGTTCGGGATGGATGGGAGCTTTCCCTTGCCCACCGAAGTCATCGAGATCGGCAGCGAGTCCTGATCCAAGGAATAGGTACCAGAGTCGATTCACCATGACTCGAGCCGTAAATAGACCGTTGCCATGTTTTGCGTCGACAAACCAATTGGCCAGATCTAGACGCGATAAGCGATGACCGGCCGCTGGTTGAGAATCTAGAAATTCGGGCACTGCGGGATTCACCACGGGGCCCGTGTCGTCCAACCAGTTGCCTCGGGGAAGAATTCTGGTTGTTCTGGGTTGCTGCAGTGCCACGGTAATCATCGAACGAGGAACGCTGCTGTCGACTTTGCGACGTGCGGCGATCGCCTTATCGAGTTTTGCTTTGCGGATTTTTCGTTCTTCTTCCGAAAGACCCTCTTCAACGGATTTGGCTTTCAATCGTTTGATTTTTGAGTCGAGTTCTGCGAGTTGTTTGGTGTGGTCGGCGGTCGGAAGTTTGAGCTCGGGTTCGCGACGAGTTGGCAGTGCATTGGTCCCGTTGCCGAAGTGTTGTTCATCGTCGATGTCGTCGAAAAACGCGGCGAGTGAATAGAAGTCTTTGGCTGTGTAGGGGTCGAATTTGTGGTCGTGGCATTGAGCACATCCAACGGTTGCTCCCATCCACACGGCACTCACATTGCGAACACGATCTGCCGCATAGATGGCTCGATATTCAGCTTTTTGCAGACCGCCTTCGTGAGTTGTTTGTAGCAATCGATTGTAGCCAGTGGCCGTGCGTTGCTGCACAGTGGGATTGTCTAACAAATCCCCCGCCAGTTGTTCTCGAGTGAACTGATCGAATGGCATGCCTGAGTTAAATGCATCAATGACCCAATCGCGATAGGGGTAGATGTTATGATCTTGGTCCCCGTGGTATCCGACAGTGTCAGCATAGCGGACAAGGTCTAGCCAATACGTGGCCATGCGTTCGCCGTAGTGAGGAGACTCCAGCAGTTGATCGACGATCTTCGCGAATGATTCAGCAGACGGATCGGCAGTCAACTGTGCTAGCATTTCGGCGTTGGGTGGCAGGCCGGTCAGGTCAAAGCTAACGCGCCGCAGTAATGTGGATACGTCTGCATCGGCAGCAGGTGGGATGCCTTCTTTTTCCAATCGAGCCAATACGAACTGGTCGATCCAGTTGCTCGCCCAATCGTCCTGTTTCACAGAAGGCGTTTCATGTCGCACGGGCTTTTCGAACGCCCAGTGTTTCGACCATTTTGCACCTGAAGCGACCCATTTTTGCAGGATTTCAATTTCTTCCGGCGACAGTGGTTTCTTCATTTCGGGGGGCGGCATGATTTCGTCTTCATCGCTCGACATGATGCGATGAATCAGCCCGCTGTGATCCAAGTCGCCCGGTTTGATCACAGGGTTTCCATCACGATCAGCGAGCACAGATCCCTTTTGATCGAATCTAAGATCGGCCTCCCGAGTGGATTCATCTGGCCCATGACAGTGAAAGCACTTGTCGGAAAGGATGGGGCGCACGTCTCGAGCAAAACTGATGTCGTCAGCATGCGCAAATGACACACAGGCGAGAAGTGCGAGAGTTGGTGTTGTCAGTTGTTGCAGGAAGAAGCCCATAGTTAGTTGTTTATCTCACTGGCAATAAGTTGATAGTGGGTTTCGATTGCTGATGGTGGCAAAGCATGTTGGTAAATCGCCACTTCGTCGATTGCTCCGACAAACTGTCGCATTGTGGTAAACAGGTTCAGTTGCCCGACAAGAAATTTCACAGCATCATCACTGTTGGCATCTTTTATGTTCACTCGTTTGGCCAGCTGCCCGTTAAAGAACAGTTCCAATTTCGTTTTGTTCCTGACGGCGACAATGTGCTGCCATTGCCCTGGAATACAGACTCCTTGAGTGTACACATTGGTTCCCAGTTCAAAGGAATGAGCGGGAGGATTTCGGTGTAGAAAACGGATGGCTCCGGGATCGTGTACGAGTTCTGTTTCTGTCGCAATTTCAACGACATTCAGATGGTTGAAAGCTTGGTCATCTGGGAACAGTCCAAGGCACGTTGCTCGATTGAGACCAGAGGGCTTCATCCAAAATTCGATCGAATACGGACCTGTGTTGAGACCTTCGATTTGCTTTTCTGTGGTCAGATATCGCGGTCCATCGACTGTTTGAAAGTGAGCATGTCCGTTCACGATTTTGATGCCTTCAAGGTTGGATTTGTCTTGATGCATCACGGCCGCCCAGCGTGGTCCCATTTCATTTGCAATTTTGCCGTCTTGTTGATCTTCGAATCGCCAGTACAGAAGGGGATTCTGTTGTCGTACTTTCAGAACGTAGCTGTCTGGGACGGACAGTCGAGTGTCTTTAGCTGTTGTGATTTTGGGCAGCTGACGTTCGTTGGCTTTGACGGACACAAGAAGTTTTTCTTTGCCGTCGACTCGCACGCTTTCCGCCTCGCTCACCAGTTGACTTAGAAGCGTGTTGCCGTCATCGCCGAGCAAAGAAAGGCGAACTTCTCCACTGGTGACTTCCACTTCAGAAGTTCCCGATTCGTCAATTCGAACACCAAATTCCGTGCCCAGATCCACAATGGCGGCGTCGGGGGCATTTAAGATAAATCCTCGAGCCCGAGGTGGAACTCGAGTGCTGGCGAAACCCGTAAGCAGCGTAGCCGCATTTTTTGATTTGATGTGAAGTTCAGCAGGACCCGCTAAGGCAAGAACTGCACCGCCGATAAATTCTAGCTGAATTTCGCCTTCGGTCAGCTTCAGAATTCCAGGACTCAGCCTTGTTCCCACTTGAATCGCAGACGTTTCAATTCCTTCAATTCGAACGACCACGGCTGCATCACGGCTTAGCGTGGGATGGTGGGGCACGAACAGCTGATGTCGCACAGTGGCGGCCGCATTGGGTGATTCTGCGTCAGGTTTAACAATGTCTTGTTGAACAGGCTTTGGTGGATTTCGATTGTCGGCGACAATCCATGCGATTGTGACAGCCAGTGCGAGAGCCAAGCTGGCGGTGAGCCATGAGATGGATTGCTGTGGCATGGCAGTTTGCTGCCGCGGCCAGCTGGCCAACTTCGGTTTGGCTGCGTTGAATTCTTCCATCAGATCGGCTTCAAGATCTGCTTGAAAAATGTAGCGGCGACGGAACTCAGAATCTGTCCGAAGGCGTTCGTTGAAAGCTGCGAACTCGTCAGGACTGACACGTTGATCGATCACACGACGAATTTGCTCGTCGTCACTTTGGTCTGATAATTTTGGGTCTGACATAACTTACGTTTTCCAGTTAGCTTTAACTGTCAGAAGCGACATGTCGGTCAACACATTCTGTTATGGCCGCACGAATGCGATCGAGCCGGCGATAGATGGCTTTGACCGTTCTTCCGGTCTCAGCTGCCAGAGACTTCATGCTAGCCGACGCGTCGTACCGACGATCTAGCAATTGACGATCTCCGTCGCTGACTTTCGCCAGACAATCTTGAAGGGCTGCCTGACGCTTCTGCAGCTCATCCGAATACCGTTCTCGCATATCCGTCAGTTGCTGCATGACATCTTCTGTGTAAACCAACTTGCTTCTAGCGTGTTCCTTTCTGAAGTTCAGAACTTCGAAGTACGCGAACCTGGTTGCCCATGGCAGGAAGTCTCTTTCCGGATCGTAGTCTTCAAATTTTTTCCACAACACGACAGCTGTGCGCTGAAGCACTTCTTCAACATCGTCGTGTTGAAGAAGCAACATTGCAATATACCGACGAAGCTGGCGGTCGTGTGTCACCAGCAATCTGGCAAAAAGGTCACCAAGGTCTTTCATGGAATTGACATGCAGGCTGGAGTTTTGGAACCGCATCGGATCAGCGGCAAGGCGGGAGTTCACCTATGTTCTCCTGAGTGACATTGTCTTCCCCTTGGAAAAGCGACTGAGAGTGCGGATTCACAAGACTCTTTGTCGATCGTGTTGCTGATCTCGGTTAAGGCGCACTTCAACATCTTGACTGGGTGGGGAAAGCCATAGCTGGCAGGGAGACGTGTTTGGTGAATCCTAGGCCCTGTCTCGCAACTGGTGAACGACAAGCCGCTCGCCGTTGCTGCTGCTGAAAAACCTCGGCGAGCACTGTGCGTCTCATCAGGTTCCCCGTGAAGTTCAAACGAAGGGACAGAGCCTAGGTGGAAACGCTGCGACGTCGCTCGAGGCAGATGAGCGCAGAATTTTGAAGTCCGGTCGAAGCAGTCGTGTCTCGAAAGGTCAGTCTGCAGCCTTCCTCAAGAAGTAACTCATTCGGTTTTTTAATGCGCCGAATTGTTCTTGCCGTGTGGTTCAGTTGACCTATTGCCGGAGAGTGGGGATCGAGCGTGATGGAAGATTCTGAACGGGATCGTGACAATTCAAAATTTTGTGAGGGGATTGAACAACGAATTTGGGAGAAGGCCCACGTCGTCGTCTTCCTTTTTTGTATCGGAGTCCCAATGAAAAAGAACATACGTGGTTTCACGCTGATTGAATTACTGGTGGTGATCGCCATTATTGCGATCTTGGTTTCGTTGTTGTTGCCTGCTGTTCAGCAGGCCCGCGAAGCTGCTCGTCGTACTCAGTGCAAGAATAATCTCAAGCAGTTGGGGTTGGCCTTTCATAACTATCACGACGTTCATCGAGCATTCGCTCCGGGTGGAATTCACAGCTCTGTTCCACGAAACGGTGGTTCCGGACACAGTTTCGGTCCAAGTTTTTACGCCCTGATTCTTCCCTACATTGAACTCGGCACAATGTACGAGCAAATGGAATTTGAAGGCGAGTCTCCGGGGTACATTCGTGAAGGTGCGGGTTCAGCGGGCGACTTCAATGCAGCAGTGATTAATCAGATGGGCGAAGGGGTTCCCGCTTTCAAGTGTCCTTCTTCTCCACTTGCGCCTCGCAATGGAACCTTTGCACCGTTTGCTCACTACGCTGGAATTTCTGGCTGTGCTGACCCGGTGACGTTTAGCGAGTCACGTATTTTTGATGATGGTGGTTTGGGTCTGATTTCAGGTGGCGGAATCTTGGTTGCCAATAAGCCAATCAAGGTTCGAGACATTACCGACGGCACAAGCAATACGATGATGATTGGTGAGCAAAATGGCCGCCTAGAGCGTCTTGTGACGGGTACGTTTTCAGACCTCGCCGCGTCTGGCACAACTCATGGTTGGCTGATGGGATTGCGAGTCACGGGAACACCACCCAACCTGCAGCCTGACCCAGCGAATACGGATCAACGAACCTTCAACCTGACCACGGTTCGGTATAGTCCAAACCAAGAGCCATTTGCAAATCAGTTGTTCCCCGGCATGGGCAGCAACGTGGGAGCGAACAACCCTCTGATGTCTTTCCACACAGGTGGAATTCAGATTCTTCTTGGCGACGGTTCGGTTCGGTTTTTGTCTGAAAACCTTGACCTGGAAACGCTGAAAAAATTGGCGACTCGCGATGATGGCCAAGTGGTTGGCGAATTCTAAGTCGGCTGCTTTCACTGTGATTCGCTGCCGCTACGAATTGATTTGTTTCCTCTGTTATCTGCTTGATTGATTTCACATGCTCACTCGATTGTTAACCGTTTCTTTGTTGTCAGTGGCAATGTTTGCATCTGCTGGTTGCGGCGGCACTGATTTCGGAGAGATTGGCCAGATCACTGGTAAAATCACTTTTAGGGGTGAGGTTGTTGAGACGGGAACCAAAGTCATCTTCATGAAGATGGACAAAGGTTACGCCGGATACGCTTTCACCGATGCCGAAGGGAAATACAAAATTGAATGGCGTCGAGATGGTTCCACTTACGATGGCTTGCCCGTTGGCAGCTACAGCGTTTTGGTTGAACCTCCGGGGGCCATTGATGTGGAAGAACTTTCGGCAGAAGAAATGCTGGACGGCAAAGACAACGTTGCCCCAGTGAAACCTCAGTTCGACAAGAAGTATACTCAAACGGCAACCAGCGGTTTAAAGTACGACGTGGTTGCCGGCGAAAACATGATCGACATTACTTTGGATTGATTCACGTTTTAGCGATTTGAGAATGCACCAAACGCCATCAGTTGGGCCGGCTGATGGCGTTTGCGTGCGCGGCTGTTTCTGGCAGCGGTGTGGATGGGGTGGTCGTGTAAGATTCTGCGGTGCTAACTTTAATTCATGACCGCCGGGCTCTAAAGTGAGGCTCTTCAATTGAAATCAGAACGAAACAACAGAGAGATTCAGATGAGTGATCGAATTGTAATGCGGACTGGAGAATCACTGGTCGCTGGCGGACCTCCGTTTACCGCCGCCGAACCAGAGGTCGTGATTGGTGAGCTGGATGGGCCGGTGGGAACTGCGATAGCGACTTTGACCGGAAACCAGGCAGCGGGACACAGCAAAGTGTTTGCGATTTTGGATACAGATATCCAAGTGCGTCCTGTGACTTTAATGGTCAGCAAGGTCACTGTGAAAAGTACGGCTTACACCAACATTTTGATGGGGACTGTTCAAGGTGCCATTGCAAATGGTGTTTTGGATGCCGTTCGGGCGGGCGACATTCCGAAAGAGAAAGCCAATGATCTTGGGATCGTATGTTCGGTTTGGCTCAACCCCGGCGCGGCGACTGATCCGAATTTAGATCACAAGGCACTGTTTGATATTCACCGAAAAGCGACAGCCCTTGCGATCAAAAAAGCGATGAATAACGAGCCATCAATCGATTGGCTGCTTGAAAATCAAGAATCCATCACTCACAAGTACTATCAGCGTGGCTTAGATGGCAAGTTGTAGTCGTTTGTCGAACCACTGTTTCATCAAGATGACAGTTGTCCATTATGAGTTCGCCACCGTTGTACTGGTGAGCGTCGCTATGGCTTGGCCCGCAAAGTGTGTCTTGTGACATTGCCCGCACTGACTCGTCGATCGATTGCGATCGGCGAGATTTCTATTTTGCTTGACGTGCCTTCCAGTTCGGATTCGGTGCTGGAACATTCTGTTGCTGGCCTCAGCCAGAATCCGTATTGGGGCGTATTGTGGGATGCGGCTGTACCGATGGCCCGGTATCTGCTCGGACGACATTGGCATGTTGATGCCAATTCGCAGGCTCTTGAATTGGGTTGCGGCCTTGGGCTCACGGGAATTTGTGCTTGGCGAGCCGGCATTCCCGTCCAGATGACAGACATTGTGCCCGAAGCTCTTCAATTGGCCCAACACAATGCTCGCCTGAACGGCATCGTGGATTGTTCAACATCCGTTTTGGATTGGAATCAGCCGTTCAATTCAAACTGTTCGCTTATTTTTGCGTGTGACGTTTTGTACGAACGGAGTCAGCATGCGGGGTTGTTGAAATTTTTGCGGTCAGCGAGTCATTCAGAAACAGAAATTCATATCGGTGATCCAGGGCGGCAATCCAGTTTGCTGTTTCGCGATGATGCGGTTGCTGCTGGTTTCCATGTTGACGTACTGCAGGAAGATGGTGCTCCGATGGGGGCGTTTGTGCCGCAGCGATTTCATGTTTTGGTTTTGCGATTAGAATCTCATCCGTTGCCCAACCATGTGTAAGTTGTGAGGGTCGAGGTTTCAAACCGTTTTCCTCTGCTTCAAGCCGTTTTCCTCTTGGTTGCAGATCGGGTTGCAGATATCAGGTTGCAGACAAGGTTGTCTCGAGGTAGCACGAAGCGTGTTGGTCTACGACCACAGGATAAACTTGCTGACAAACAAAAACGGGACGGTCATCTTCTTTTGAAGAAGACAACCGTCCCGTCGATTTCTTAGCAAGTTCAGATGCAGTCAAGTCCTGCGACTTGTGGCTTAGAATTCGCCGATGACTTCGCCACCGTTTACTGATCCGAGTGCTCCCCAAACGCCGTAAGGGCTTGGGCCGCCAGACACAGGATCTGCCGCCAGATCGCCTGTGTCGATGTTGTCACTGATGGCTCGAACCGAACCGTCGCCAAGAACAACCTGAACAACTCCTGTGTGATGGCTGGTCATGGTCATGATTCCATCTCGGTCATGTTGGTTGTCATTGCCGTTTTTGCACGACGCACTGTTTGGTGCAAGAATCGTATTAACGGCTGTGAATGGAGGAGCCCCATCAAATGCTCGTGTACCGGCCAGTAGGGAACCGGATGCATTCCCCACGTCATTGTAGACTCCGCCCAATCCGACGGATGCTCGACAGAGCGCTGGATTGTCTCGTCCACCGTTCGCAACACTTGTGGTCGTTGCTCCTAGTTTGATGCTGTTGCCACCGGTCTTGGCGGTAATGCGTTCACCCATAGCAATGGTGTTCGAGAGCCCGTCAGTGACATCTCGGAATCGTCGTGGGCCACCGCCCTGTCCGTCATCTTTTACACCAAGGAAGAATCCACGGATTCCGTTGCCGTTGTTGCCGTGCCATGCTTGGTTTTGGTCCCAAGCGTTGTCTCCACGAGAGAAGAGATAGTTTGCTTTCCCTTTGTTCTGATCAACAGTTGATGTGCTGTCAGACGGACAAAGCAGATGAGGAAGAGTGGCTGTGACACACGGAATTGCTTCTGTCCACGAAGCGCTTCCTGACCGAGCAGTCAGTTCGCTGTAGGACAGTTCGTACAGGTTTTGCTGTTCGACGTAGGGAAGAAGGCCAAGGTGTGCACTGAATCTTCGGATTCCGTTGGGGTTTGCTCCGCCAGCGAGTGAAGAGCTTTGAGGGATGGCGCTGTAGACGTCGTGGTAATTGTGAATCGCCAAACCAAGTTGTTTCAGGTTGTTTTTGCACTGTGTTCGCCGAGCCGCTTCGCGGGCTTGCTGTACGGCTGGTAGCAATAAAGAAACGAGAATAGCGATGATGGCGATCACCACTAAGAGCTCGATGAGCGTGAAGGCTGAACGTTTTCGCCGAAGAGTTTTCATAGAATGTTTCCAAAAGAAGATTGTGGTCTGCGCAGGCCTAAGAAAAATAACCAGCCGATCAAGAATCAATCTGGTTGGAGATGAGATGTAACGAATGACACCTTTGATCATTAACGCGAATGGGACCAATTCGAGTCGCAGTTTCTTACTGGATATTTGAAAAACGGTCGCATTGACCGTTTTGGGCGTGAGATACATCACAACACGATTTTTAGGCATGACTGTATGAACGTTTTGGCAACTGCATTGCTCAGGAAGGTTACTTTCAGTGGTGTCAGAATTCGCGACTCTTGGTTCATGTAAGCGGTGTTGAAAGTTACTGTGAGGCTAATGCCGGTCTCACAGTAAGCACATCTATTGAGACAGGAGCCGAAATGTTTTTAAGTCATTTCGATCGCTATACGGTCGCAGCTGGTTCTGCCTTTCGAGTGACCTCTTGGGGCACTTGTTTGACCGTTTTGTTGATGACGATTGGGGCATCACAGCAGGTTCTCGGCTTTCAAAAAGCCGGCAGGATCGCGACGTCAGACTTCAACCTTGTGTTTGTCAACGGCGAATATGTCGAGAGCCCTTATGAGGTTCAGCAAGAAGGCAACGACCTGTTTGTGAATGGTCATCGTGTTCAGGTTTCAGAAGCAAGCGTGAGTGCTCAGCCGGAACGCGAGGGGCGTAATCGTAGGCCCAATGGAGATTGGCAAAGAGGTGGTGGTGGCGGTGGCGGTTATGGTGGCGGTCGACGTGGTCAAAACACTCCGCAAATCAATACGAGAACATCGAGTTCACCGACGTCTCGATTTGCTCGAGAGCTACACAGCAAGCTTCAGGCTCAGGGGCTGATCGTCGTTTTTGATGGGTATCCGGTTCGCAATCTTGCCATCGGTGATGAAGGTCTTTCGGAGCTGTTGTTGTTGGGTAGCTCGGTAACCGACCAGCAGTTACTGGATTGGGATTTCACAGATTCGAGCGCCGAAATTGCTGTTTGGTCGAATTGGCTTTCCAGCTATGAAATTTCTTCGGAAGCAAGCAGTCGCCTTCAGACAATTCGTGATCACTTTGAATCGATGGAAGCTGAGTATCATTCGGGCATTGAAAATGAAGCTCGGCTTGAACAATACGCTTACCCACTGACTGTTTTAGGCATGTTGTTAGGAGTCATTGCTTTGGGCTACTTGTTGCAATGGGCCGGTAATGGGCTGAATCGGCATGAAGTAACTGCAGAGTCCGAACGCTATGTTGTCATTGCCTTGTGTATGATGGCCTGCATGGCGGCAGTTGATTTGATTTGGACCGTGCTCGCTGGCCAGGCGGGTCAAATGAAAGAGATCAATCCATTGGCTGCGAGCATGATTGAATCGCCAAGTCAGCTGGCTCTGTTTAAGCTTCTGGCAACCGGAGTGGGATTCAGTATCCTGTACATTTGGAGACAGCGTCAGCAAATTCGCAAGGCGACTTGGTGGATGTGTCTCGTTTCTGTGCTGTTGACTTTCCGCTGGGTGATGTTTGATTCCCTGCGAATGTGATCATGCTGGATTGAATTTGCCATCTGTGACCGTCATGGAGCTGGACGTGAGTGTTCAGGCCATGAAAGGCACAAAAAGTCGGACGATCGTTTCGCCTGATTTTCAAGACTTTCGTGGTCAGCTTACGGAAGATTGCTTGGCCTAGCAGGCTGTGTCTTTCGGATGCGGCAAGTGAAACGAACGGCGTGCGACCACCGACGGCTGGAGCCCGCTGTGCTCTAAGAAAATCCCAGAAGAATCAGATTGCACGGCGTTGAAACGATTTCCCAGAGAGTTCATCCGCAGTGTGGCTGCTTGTTAAGCTTGAGGTTTTTGAGTCCGTTGCTGCTGCCACTTTGGAAATGGGAGACTTCCGTTTAAACTGTGGGCAGCACCTCAATCACCAGTTGGAACTAAGCAAGTAGACAGCCGCCATGGGAAGAAGTTTCGAAAACCGCAAACACTCGATCATGAAGACCGCCGGTCAGAAATCGAAACTGTATGCGAAGTACGGAAAGCAGCTTTACGTCGTCGCGAAGAACGGAGTGCCTGACCCTGAGGCCAACCCAGCCTTGCGAAACATGATTGAACGGGCAAAGAAAGAACAGGTGCCCAGTCATGTGATTGAAAAGGCCATTGAAAAAGCGAGTGGTGCTGGCGGAGAAGATTATTCGTCATCTCGATATGAAGGTTTCGGCCCCGGGGGATGTTCGGTCATCGTGGATTGTCTGACTGACAATGCCAACCGGACCATCACCGAAGTACGCAACTGCTTTACGAAGACAGGAGCCAAACTCGGGGCCGCTGGATCGGTGGCTCATTTGTTTGACCATCTGGCCGTGTTGTCGTTTGCTGGCGACAATGAAGAAGAAGTGATGGAAACATTGCTAGAAGCTGACATCGATATCGATGACATCGAATGCAAAGATGGCAAGCTGACTGTGTTTGCGAAGGCGGAAGAATTTTACAAGGCCAAGACGGTCCTGTTAGACGCCTTTCCCGACACAGAACTTGAGGTTCAAGAAATTACCTTTGTGCCTCAGACAACCATCGAGATTGCTGAAGCCGATCGGCCGATGTTTGAAAAATTCTTGGAGATGCTGAACGATTGCGATGACGTTCAGGATATTTTTCACAGCGGAACATTGCCAGACGAATAGGTGACGTTGTCGTTTGTGTTGTGGCCGTGCCGCGTGGTGCCGGGCGCTGAATTTGGCGCACCGTGATATGGCGCACCGTGATTTGTAAACCTAGGCCTAGGTGTCGATTGGCTAGGTGTCAATTGCCCGTGTGTCAATTGCACGGGCGGCAAGTGAAACGTCGTGATCGCTTGATTCGTGTAACCTTAATTTTGCTGCGCTGGAAATGATGACATTGCAAAAAATTGAATCTGGCTGCGTGATAGATCCGGCGACAAAACGTGATGGCGTTGTTGCCGATCTTTGGATTCGCGATGGTCGAATTGTGGACGACGTGACGTCAGACGAAGCAACTTCTGCCGCGGTGTTGGATGCCGAAGGCTATGTGGTGATGCCAGGCGGTATCGACATGCACAGTCATATCGCGGGCCCGAAAGTCAATTCCGGCCGCAGCATGACTCCAGAGCTAAAACGAGATCAGCCGGCTTGGAAGAAGACTCAAGTGACTCGAGCGGGAACGATGGGGCCCGTGCCTTCAACGTTTACCACCGGCTACGCCTATAACGTGATGGGCTATACCACCGCATTCGATGCCGCCATTCCTGGGCTGCATGCTCGGCACGCTCATGAGGAATTCGCAGATACGCCTCAGCTAGACAAAGGCTTCTTTGTTCTGTTCGGGAACAATCATTATGTGATGGATCGAATTCGCGAAGGCAATTCAGAACAGCTAGACGCATACTGTGCTTGGTTGTTGCAATCTGTGAAAGGCTACACGATCAAGTTGGTCAATCCTGGCGGGGTCGAAAGTTGGAAACAGATTTCTCGAATGGCCATGCACGAACTTGATGAGCCTGTGCCTCAGTTTGGAGTATCGCCGCGATCGATTGTTCGTGAACTTGCGGCCAGCGCGGATCGGCTTAATTTGCCTCATTCCGTTCACATTCATTGCAACAATCTGGGCATCCCGGGCAACTGGGAAACGACTCTGCATACGATGCAATCGTTAGAAGGTCATCGAGGCCATTTTGCTCATGTTCAGTTCAACAGCTATGCCGGTGATCCCAATGATGGCCGCAGTTTTTCTTCTGCGGTTCCTCAACTTGCCGAATACGTGAATTCTCATCCCAACGTGACAGTTGATGTGGGGCATATCAATCCCGGCAAGACCTTGTCGATGACGGGTGACGCTCCGTTTGCTCATCATTTGCATCGATTAACAGGCGGCAAGTGGTTTGCGGCAGACTGTGAACAAGAAAGCAGTTGCGGCGTGATTCCCATGGAATACCGGCCAGAGAAAAGTTTGATCCACGCCGTCCAGTGGGCGATTGCTTTGGAATGGTATTTGTTGGTTGAAAATCCTTGGCAGTGTGCCATGACGAGTGATCATCCCAACGGTGGAGCCTTCTACAGGTACCCAGAAATTATCGCCTTGTTGATGGATCGTGAACTTCGCAAAGACACGCTGGCTCGGTTGCCTGCTGAGGTCAAAGAACGCACTGTTTTGGCGGACTTGGATCGAGAGTACACGCTGAGTGAAATTGCAGTGATTACTCGATCGGCTCCGGCAAAAATTTTGGGTCTGTCTCAGAAGGGAAGTTTGGCAGCAGGGTGCGATGCGGACATCACCATTTATGCTCCAGATAAAGATCGCCGACAAATGTTCTCTCGTCCGCGATGGGTGTTGAAGGACGGTCACGTTGTGGTGTCGGATGGCGATATTCAGAAGCAAGTCTTCGGCAAGACGTTTTGCGTTCAGCCGGAATGGCAGATCGATCGATTGCCGGGCATTCGAGATTGGTTTCAGGAACATTACACGGTGCAGTTTGAAAACTATGTGTTGCAGTCGCACGAAGTCTGCAATGCTTCTGAGGTGAATTGTGGGGCCGTCTGATGAGTGATGTCACTGAACCTGATGATCTCAGTTCTCCGTCGCTGAAAGACGTGCAGCAGCAAGTTGATGAGTGGATCAAGACTGTAGGTGTTCGCTATTTTTCTGAGCTCACGAATGTGGCTCAGTTAATGGAAGAAGTGGGCGAGGTGGCTCGAGTCGTCTCACGCACTTACGGCGAACAGAGCTTCAAAAAGTCCGATGAAAGCGTGCAGCTCGATGATGAATTGGCCGACGTGCTGTTTGTGTTAGTGTGCTTGGCCAATCAGACGGGAATTGACCTGACGGCTGCGTTCCAGCGAAACATGGACAAGAAGACGAAACGCGACAAAGACCGACATCTCAATAATCCCAAGCTGCAAAATTAAGCTGTTTGCATTTCATCGGCCTTCGGTGAAGCCGGTCTGGGGCAAAGACGCCGAGAACTTTGGTGCGATGCACGGGTGTGTAAGGTCTATCGGGCTGACTTTGTTGTGTTGATCTTGTGGGCTGCCTTGAAGGCGAGAATGCCGGCGATCGCTGTGCGTTTTGCCCTGCTCTGCGATGTCTGCGATGTCTGCGATGTCTGCGGCTTTGTGTGAGACCCATTTGGCAATGATTTTCCGAGTCGCGGCTTTCATCGCATTGGTCAGTCCGCCGTGGCTTCGAGTAAAACGGCGACCAAAAGCTCTTGAAAACCTGGTCAATCAGTCGGGAATTCAAGGAAAATGCTTAGAATCCACTTCGCAGGGCGATCTGTCACTGCGTAAAGTTCTGCAGCGAAAGAGCGCGTGGGCATTCGTGAGTAACGAGTTTGCCCGGATTTCCCCTGTGTACTCTGACTTAACCCTGAAAGTTAAACGATGATGTTTCGAATTGCAGGCCTTGCCTGTTTTGCTTTGTGCCTTGCTGGTTGTGCAACCGAAGAAGAAAGCCAACTACCAGTGATGGCAGATGGTCATGAAGGCCACGACCACGGCGATCATGCACACGCCGAAACCGTTGGTGAAGCGTTTCATGAATTGACAGAATTGTACACTACCGTCAAGACAGCGTTTGCGGCCGACGATTCAGATACAGCTCATGGCCCCATGCACGAAGTAGGTCATGTGTTGCAAGAAGTGAAAGAGCTTGCCAGCAAGTCAGAACTGACAGCGGAAGCAAAAGCCACGGTCGATCAACAGGTTGAAATTTTGATGGACGCATACGGTGATGTCGACAACACCATGCACGGCAAAGATGGATCACTGTACAGCGAAGTCAGCGACAAAGTTGATGCTGCGATGGCCGCGTTGAAAACCGCCTTGGGTGAACTAGCGGAACACGACGGTGATCATGACCACGGTGACCATGACCACGGCGACCATGATCATGATGGTGAAGACCACGATGATCACGACCACAAGGAAGGTGATCACGATGACCACGACCACGACGAAAAAAAATAGGTTTGATCGAATGCCATTGGTTTTTCTGACCGTGGTCTTCGGCCTGTTGATTTCTGGATGCGACGATGTGTCCGACCAAGCTGAACAGGTTGGTCTGAAAGCTTTGCAACAGAAGCTGATTTCGCAATCCGTTTTGGACGGCGAGCAAATGGTGAGCGAGGTGCGTAAGCAGCTTCAGGCTGAAGATGCGACGGATGTCGAAGTTGTGCTTAAGGGACGCATCAACGCAGGCAAAGAGGGTTCGCCTTGGGAGCCCGGTAAAGCCGCTTTTGTGCTGACTGATGCCATCGGGCATGAAGGGGAATCAGACCATGATCCGCACGAATGCCCATTCTGCAGTCGCAACATTAACGATTACTTGGTGATGGTTAGCTTTCTGGATGATGATGGTCAGCTGATCGAAGTTGACAGTCAAGAGCTATTCGACGTATCCGAAAAGCAAACGGTATACGTTTCTGGAACAGCTCGAATCGATCCAGATGATGGTTTGGTGTATCTGGATGCAGCAAAGATTTTTCCCGTGACTGACCCGTAGATCAGTTCAGCGATTTTGCATTCGCTGTGCAAGACATTCGAAAGACTGAGCGCCTGCTCTGGGGGCTCAGTCTTTTTCTTTGCGCGGTCGGTTCCTGAACCAATACTTCAAAAAATCAGTCAGCCCAGCGAAGTGGAAAGAATCGTCGACGTAGTGCTGAATGACATAGAACGCGAAGTAGTAAAAGCGACAGGCACTCCAGATGCAGATGGCAAGCAAGGCCAACATTTGCAAGTCTGCCAGCTTCAATGCCAACAACACAAAACTGATGATTGCAATCAACAGAAACAGCCACCCTTTCAATATGATCAGTCGAGAACTTTTGAGATCTGACACAAGCATCCTTTAGGTGATGGTCTGCGTTTGATGAAGTCGTTGATCTTCTCAGACGCCCGGTTAGGACACCGAGGCGGCTGGCAGACCTTCTTGCTGTTCTGATTCCAGAAGTTCTTCCGGTTGATGAACTCCAAAGAGACGGCCGTAAGTCACATAAAAAGTGGGAATCAACACCAAGACCAGCAGAGTCGAAAGCAGCAAGCCAAAGCAAAGGCTGGTGGCCATTGGGATGACCAATTGAGCTTGAAACGACTTTTCCATCAGCACTGGAAACAGTCCGGCAACAGTGGTCATCGAGGTTAACAGCACAGGACGAAATCGTCGTTGCCCGGCAACGACAACCGCTTCATCAAGTGACATGCCCGCCTTCAGTTTGGCATTGATAAAGTCGACCAGCACGATGCTGTCATTGACGACCACTCCTGTCAGTGCCACGATTCCCAGCATGCTAAACAGGGTCAATGGCAGGCCCATAATTGCGTGTCCCCAGATCGCTCCGACGATGCCAAAGGGGATCACGGCCATCACGACCAGCGGCTGCCCATAGCTATTGAATTCCATCGTGAGCAGCATGAACATGGCCAGCAAAGCAACGGCAAGGCCCAGAAATAGGCTGCCTATGCTTTCGGTGTCTTGTTCCTGCTGACCTTCCCAGCGAATCTGGACTTCGGGATACTTAGCCAGCAGTTTCTCGACGAAGGGTTGAACGGCGGCCGGTGGCGGATTGCCGCGCCAAGTGTTCAGGCGATCCTTCAGTTTTTGAAATGCACTCGGTTCTGCACCAGACATCTTTGAAATAATTAAGCCAGCGTTGGCGACGTCTTCATTGACGTCTGCGGATACGGTGATCGAACGCTTTTGGTTAAGCCGGTTGATTTCTGAATAGCCTCGCGACACCGTGACGTTGGCCAATTCTGTGATGGGACGTTGAATGCCGTCTCCACCGTCCACTCGGATGTCAGAAAAATTGGCCAGAGAATTGCGGTCTGCTTCTGGGTAACGAACCATCAATTTCACTTCGTGGCGACCGCGTTGCAGTCGCATCACTTCTTCACCGTAGTACGACGAACGTACTGTGCGAGCGATTTGATCCAAAGGGATCCCCAATGATTGGGCTCCCCGCTTTTCGTTCAGCTGCAGTTCCCACTTCCCTGGTCGTGAATCATCTGAAACATCGAAGACCCCATCGAAGGTGCTCAGTTCAGCTTTGGCTTCTTCAACGGCCAGCTGTAAGCGTTCCATGTCTTCCGCTGGAGCGAGAAGCTTGAATTCGATTGCCTTTCCGCCGGGCCCGCGAGCGATGGATCCAAATGTCAGAGTTTCGATCCCCGGGATTTTTCCAACGGCGGCTCGCCATTCATCGGCGACCTGTTGGCTGGTGATTGGCCTGTCTGTGTTGTCGGCAAGTTGGACGTGAACTTTTCCAACGTGCCCTCCTGTCGAAGTCTCTCCTCCGCCGGGGCCGCCCTGCAAGGTGACTGAACCCACCATGCGATGAGCGACCTTAACCAGAGGGATTTCGTTGTTGGAGTATTTTTCGTTGATTCTGAAAATCGCATCTTCGATCTTCTTGGTCGCCGCGTCTGTGATTCGGCTGGGAGTCCCATCAGGAAACACGACGTTAGCGATGACTTCCGGAGCATCTAGCTTAGGAAAGAAGACTCGAGGAACAGTTCCATTTTGTACGAGGCTAAAGGAAAGCAACAGAACGGCTAACGCACAACTAATCGTGATCGCGGGGCGTTTGATCGAAACGTTTACGAGCGGTGAATACAGGTTGTTGATCACATAATCCAGAACTCGGCCCGTCATTCGCGTGAGTCCGCCTGTGATGGAGGCTTTCTTTTTTGAGCCATGAGCCAAATGGCAGGGAAGAATCAGCGTGCTTTCAACCAGTGAAATAATCAGCATGGCAATCACGGCCAGTGGCAGCACCGCAAAGAATTTTCCCATGACTCCAGAAACGAAGAACATGGGCATGAAGGCGAAAACGGTGGTGGCTATGGAAGTTGCCACAGAAGGCACGACTTCGGCTGTTCCATCGATCGCCGCTCTGGCGAACGGCTTACCAAGTTCTCGATGAGCATAAATGTTCTCACCGATCACGATGGCATCGTCGACTACGATTCCTAGAGCGATCAAAAAGGCAAACATGGAAAGCATGTTTAACGTTTGATCGAACTGCCACAGCACAGCGCAGGCACCGAGAACCGAAATCGGGATTCCCAAGGCGACCCAAAATGCGAGTCGCAGTTCCAGAAACAGAGCCAGCACGATGAAGACCAGGATCAAGCCCTGTAGTCCGTTGCGTTTTAGTAGGTCCAAACGGTCTCGTACGTTGACCGCAGAATCTCCCCATGTGGTGAATTCAAAGCCTTCGGGAAGTTGGTGTGTATCGACGTACGTGTTGACCGCATCGGCCATTGCCAGCAAGTCTTCACCTGCCGCTGCTTTGACTGAAATGGCTAACCCCGGTTCACCGTTGATTCGACTGATTGATACCGTATCGATGAATTCGTCTTTGACGACGCCGATGTCCCCGACCTTCAGAACGACTCCGTCGCGTTGAGTAATCAACGGGAGCTGTTCAATTTCTTCGCCAACCGTGCCTTTGTTCTTTCCTCGCAGCAGATACGTTTCGCCTCGGTCCTTGATATTGCCACCGGGGAGTTCTAGGTTGCGAGCTCGAATTCGTCGAGCAACGTCGGTGAGTGTGAGGCCGTATTCGCGAAGAGTCTTCTCGGGAATTTCCACATCGATTTGGTAGTCGCGTTCGCCCTCAATTTCAGCCACGGAAATTTGAGGGATCTGTAACAAGTCTGCTCGCACCTGTTCGGTGACTTCACGAAGTTGCAGTTCCGCGTCACCAGCTTCTGTCTTGTGATTGATGATGCCAACCGTGATGGCTGGATTGCGCAGAGAGACCTGCTGAATTTCTGGTTCTTCGGCTAGGTCTGGGAAGCTGGGAATGCGATTGATTTCTGATTCAATTTCATTCAGCACTTTCTGAACGCTGGGCACGTCTGTCTGAACTTCGATGACAACGTTGCCTGCCCCCTCACCTGCAACGGATGTCACTTTTTTCAATCCATCGACGGACCGGATGGCTTCTTCGATCTTCTGGCAGATACCAGTTTCGACTTCCTCTGGACTGGCTCCCGGATATGGAACTGAGACCAAAATGATTTCGAGTTCGAACTGAGGAAATTCTTCTCGACGTAGTTGGAACCCAGCGATCAGTCCCACAGCCAAGATGCCCACCATGAGTGTGTTCATCGCGGGAGATTGGCGGATCGCCCATGCTATGAGACGTTTCACTTTGCTGTCTCCTTAGAAGTGGTGTCCGATTCTGCGACGTCAGATGATTTCTTTGCTTTTGCTGCACTTGTGTTTGGGCTGGCTGGCTTGGTTCTCGCTGCCTTGTCCAAGGCGGCTTGCCGTTCTTCCCGAGTCATCACACGTAAGTCACTGGTCACGGAAGCTAGCGGAGAAATGATGACTTGATCCCCCAGTTGGAGATCGCATTCGGCAGCTCGTAGCAAGGCGTGATTTTCAAACGTGTAGGCCGGATCGGCCTTGATGATGGCAAGTTGATTTTCGCGTTTCACCCAAATCTGGCCACCAGGACGAACGGCTTCCAATGGAACTCGAAGCAGTCGAGTGGGCGATTCCACGGGGATACGGACGGTGACGTACATCCCTGAAAGCAGGCCTGGTGGACGAACGGCCAGCTTGCCTTCGTCACCTTCTCGAACTCGAGTCTTACTGGGTTCTTCCACGAGGACTCGACAAGGGAATGTTCGTGTATCTCGATCGATCCCTGACCCTTCGAGACGGGCAATATAGCCGTCCCAAATCGTTTCCACACCTTCGAATTCGTAGGCCACTTCGCAGGCGACGGCAGGCAGGTTTAATGGGTCACCGCTTTTTTCTGGTTCCTCGGCCGAGCTGAGTGGGTTCTTTTTGATTTGATGTTGCAGCCAGATCCATGCCAACTGTTCGCCTCGCAGTTTCGTGCGAATTTCCATCCGGCTGGAATCGCTGATGTGAGCAAGGTCATCTCCGATTCCCACATAGTCACCGGTTTCGACAATGTCGTCGACCAGCCGGCCTGTGAGAGGTGATTTTACAACGCACCGTTTCAGGTCCTCATTGGCTCGATCAAGTTCGGATTGAGTCACCTTGGCTCCGGCGACCTGAGTCTTTACTTTTTGTTCGAACGAACGCTTTTGGTTTTCCAGCGTCTGCAAAGCGTTGCGACTGTTCAGCTGCAGTTTCATCGCTTCTTCGACTTCTCGATCGTTGGCTGTGCGGCGAACCTGCAGTGCGACGAGGCGATCAAGTTGTTTGTTTTGAAGAGCCAAGTCTTCTTTCGCCAGTTTGATCATCGCTGATGTGTTGGTGATATCGATCGAAGTGGATTCGATTTCCTGAGCGCACTCCGCAAGCTGCACTTCAAGTCGTTCGGCCTGTAGGCGATAGTTGGTGGGATCGATTTCAAACAGAGTTTGTCCTTCGCGGACAAACATGCCTCCACGAGATTCATCTGGTTTGCTCTTGATGCGCCCAGCAACTTCAGTACTGAGTGTCACGATTTTGTAAGTGGTGGCTTCACCATCGGCAATGACATTGATGGGGTCGTTCCATTCTGTCACGACATCGACATCAACCAGCACAGCCTGAATTTCTTGCGGCTTGTCGTCTTTAGAGACTTCTGGTGGCTGGCCGAAATACGTCATGCCAGCAACACCCATCGCCACGATGGCGATGGGAATCAGGATGCTTGTCGCCTTTTTCATGATTGATCTCCGCAGAGAATTTTGGATCTCGTCATCAAGTTGGGTTTCATGACTGTCTTGCTGGTGATGTCTAAGAGATTTTTGAATCATCAATCGCTGGTGCTGATTGTGCGTCTGTGGAATTGGATTCCAGACCCTGCAGCACGATGTCGACGACGAAATTGACGTACTGTGACTGAGAATGTCCTGTCGGATGCTTGCCCAGCATGTCGGTCAACATGGCTGGCCCGTGCATGGAAGTCAGCATCATCATGGCCATCGCTCGGCTATCGATTTGACGGATGAAATTTTGCTGTGCCGCTTGATCCAACCAAGCCGCGAGAATTCGAATGTCTCTCAACGGCGGAGCTTCGTCGTAGCGCGACATCAAGTCTCGAGGGTCGATGCCACTGAAACGAAGCACCGAAATTTGACGTGCCAACTGAACAAAGAACGTCGCCAGTTCCTCAAGAATTTCTGTCAACTGCTGGCGGATTGGCTGGTCACTGGGGCCGGCTTCGACAAGAGGAATCCAAGCCGCTTCATCGGCAGGAGCCATCGCTGCCAGCATGACTTCCTGCTTGCTGCCAAATCGCTTCAAAATCGCCTGGGAAGACACTCCGAGGTCTTCTGCGATCACTTCCATGCTGACGTGCGGACCCTGATCTAAAAAGCAGCGTTTGGCAGCGTCCAGAATCTGTTGGTTGGAAATTGTTCGAGGTCGAGGCACAAATTGGCTGCCGCTCAGGATGAAACGATTTCGTTAGTTACCAGTCGGTAACTAACTCTGAGAGACTTTAGGCAGATCTGCCACGGATGCCAATGGAAATTTTGAAAACGGCCTTCACGATGGTTCTCACGCTGTCAATTTCCGGCCTCGAATTCGCACTCGGTTTTAGAAACCGAATTCGCCAAAACTTCTGTGTTTGCGTGCGATCGGATGCACTGTTGGCGTTTTCAGTGACGTCAGATTTTTGATTCGCGGCATTCGGATCACTTGTTGTTGGCGCATAAAAAAAGACTCGATTCACCGAAGTTGGATCGAGTCTTTTACTGAATTTGGGCGACTTGCTGTTGCCGTTTTATTCCGAGATGCTGGTTTCGAGGAATCGGGCCAGCTTCTGGAAATCGCAACCCTCTTTGATGAAGCGAACGACTGTGACCAGATTCGCTGGGTCGACCAGTTCTTCAAACTTCACGTAGTGCAGGTCAAGCTGTCCCGAGACAGAAACCATGACTCCGTTGAGTTCCTCTTCGCACAGTGCCCGGTATGCTCCGACTCCAAGCTGGCTACCGAGCATGACGTCAAAAGCGACGGGTTGAGCACAACGAGATTCGTAGCCTAATTGCAGGCCAGTGACCTTTTTGGCGGTACCAGTTTGAGCTTCGAATTCTTGAGCGACTCGACGAGCAAACATTTTGCCTAGGTCGACGTGAGCCACGGAAATATGTCCGTGGTCGTCTCTGGGGATATCTTTCAGCACATCATTTGAAAGGTATTCAGCGAGGCCTTCTGCCAGAACGATCACACCGTATTCTTTGCCCTGCTTTTCTTTGCGGTATCGCATCATTTTGACGATCGACTTTGTCACTTTGTCGATGTCCATGACTTTGCGATCCGGAGTTGATTCCGGTGCAAGAAATTCGGCCGTGATGTCTTCGACGCTGATGACCTTATTGGCTTCACCGGCGATAGCCGCTCCGTAGGCCAGCCAGCCAGCACTGCGTCCCATGCTTTCGACCATGAAGTAGGCTTGGCCCGCTTCGGCGTCGGCGTGTAGGTTGCGAATTTCTGTGGCCAAGGTTTCCACAGCGGTGAAGTAGCCGAACGTGAAGTCGATTCCCATGTAATCGTTGTCGATTGTTTTGGGGACGTGAACGACTGGGATTTTGTGGCTGCCTTCTGGAAGACTGTCTTGGAACAGTTTGAATTTGTTGGCAGTTTTAAGTGTGTCGTCTCCGCCGATTGAAACCAGAGCGTCAACGCCAAGCGATACCAAAGCTTCATAGGTACGCTTCAGCGGAGCCACTTTTTCAGCGTCGTTCAGGTCTTCCGGCGCTTTGACGAATTTGCCAGGGTTGCTGCGAGCCGTGCCAATGATGATTCCTTGGCGGCTACGCGTTTTTCGCAGCATCTTTTCGTTCAGCTCCATGTAGTCTTCGCCTTCGACCAAAGGCTTTGCTGGATCGAAGTCGATGAGATTGCTGTAGCCGTGCTTGATGCCGACAACTTCAACACCGTGATTAATGCAGGAAATGGCACATGTGCTGATGACAGCATTGGCAGCCGGAGCAGGACCGCCTGAAAACAGAAGAGCCACTTTTTTGATGTTGTGAGCCATGGGGCGTTGTTTCGCTGTTGGAGGGGTTTGATGAAAGTTGAATGGGAACGAAACGTCCTACCGCAGCTGTTGATAAGCACGGGAACATTCGGTTTCGTAGTGGCGACTCGTCGCTTTGGCTACCAAGTTCGCTCGACAAAAGTTGTGTCTACGGTGCCATCGACAAAGGCGCTGTGATTGAACATTCGGGCGGCTAAAGGCAGCGTGGTTTGCACGCCTTCCACAGTAAATTCTCGTAGACACCGCTTCATACAAGCGATGGCTTCTTCACGAGTCTTACAGTGCACAATGAGCTTGCCGATCATCGAATCGTAGTACGGGCTAATCGTGTAGCCTTCATGGACATGTGAATCGAAGCGGACTCCTAAGCCGCCCGGCAGGCGTAGCTTGCTGATCGTGCCTGGGCTGCCTCGAAAATCGTGTTCGGGATCTTCGGCATTGATTCGCAGTTCGATGGCGGATCCGAGTCGAGGAATTTCGTCTTGGGTGAACGGCAGTTTTTCGCCTGACGCGATCAAGATTTGTTGCTTAATCAAGTCGATGCCCGTGACCATTTCTGTCACGGGATGTTCTACTTGGATTCGAGCATTCACTTCGATGAAGTAGAAGTTGAATTCTTTATCCATGATGAATTCAACGGTGCCCGCGTTTTGATAGCCGGATTCTTTGACCAATCGAACGGCAGCAGCGCAAATTCTGTCTCGCACTTCCTGAGGTAAGTTGGGTGCTGGACTTTCTTCAATGAGCTTCTGATGCTTTCGTTGCATCGAGCAATCTCGTTCCCACAGGTGAACCACGTTTCCATGATGGTCTGCAAGAACTTGAACTTCGATATGTCTCGGTTTTTCAACGTATTTTTCGAGGTAGACGCCCGCATTGCTAAACGCTTTTTCTGCTTCTGCAGACGCCGCTTTTAGTCCGGCTCGTAACGACACATCGTTGCCGGCGACTCGCATTCCTTTGCCGCCACCACCCGCCGTTGCTTTGATGAGGACGGGGTAACCAATTTCATTGGCAATCTTAACGGCGTCTTCCGGATCATCGATCAGGCCGTCGCTGCCAGGTACGCAAGGAACCTTGGCTGCCATCGCGATGGCTCGAGCACTTACCTTGTCACCCAGTTCCGCCATTGCTTCGTGAGGTGGTCCAATGAATTCGATGTTGCAGTCTCGACAGACTTTCGCGAACTCAGCATTCTCTGCGAGGAAACCGTAACCTGGATGCACGGCTTGAACGTTGCCGATTTCAGCGACGCTAATCAAGCGGTTGACTAACAAGTAACTGTCTGATGCGGCGGCAGGTCCGATGCAGTAGGCTTCGTCTGCGAGATCGAGATAATGAGCACCTCGGTCGGCTTCGCTGAACACTGCGATCGACTGAATCCCAAGTTCTCTGCACGCTCGAATGATCCGCAGTGCAATCTCACCTCGATTGGCGATCAGGATGCGTTGAAACATAGAGAGTTGACCTTTGTTCGAATGTACAGATATCAGGTAGATGAAAAGCAAGCTGCATCGAGCCAACTTTGCGGAACCAGATGCGAACAGGATTCTTCCGCAATCAAGTGTCTGTAAGTCGGGCGTCTAAAAAATGAACTTGCCGGTTCGATGGGTGTCGGTTTGACGAACGAAGCTCGTGGAACAGCGGGCTGTTTCTGAATGCCTTTTGATCGAGCTTCGTTCTTCTGTTCGACAGGACGGGCCAGATTTGTCTGGGTGACAAAATTAGGCGGGTTCGATGCGGTACAAGGGCTGTCCAAAGTCGACAGCGGCTCCGTTTTCGACAAGCACTTCAACGATTTTCCCTGCCTTTTCGGCGGGGATTTGATTGAAGACTTTCATGGCTTCAATAATACAGACAACCGTGTCAGGTTGTACCACGCTGCCGACGTTAACGAACGTAGGTTCGTCGGGTGTCGGAGACGTGTAGAACGTTCCCACGGTTGGAGCGTCGATGGTGATGCCTGCTGGCTTGGCTTCGGGGGCCGCAGCTGGAGCAGGAGCGGCAGGAGCGGCAGCAGCTGGCGCCTGAGCCACAGCAGGTGCTGGAGCAATGGCTTGAGGAGCGACAGTGACATGCTTGGGGCCTCGACGAATCTTCCAAGATTCGCCGTTTTTTTGCAGGCTGGTTTCCGTAACGTCAAACTTTTCCATCAACTGCAGCAACTTGCGCAGTCGTTCCAAGTCAAAGCTCTCTTCGTTGCTACTTTCTGACGATTTGGCCATGAATTTTTTCCGGCGAATAATGTATCGATGAATCAACGTCGCCACGGCGGAAACCGGGCGTTTTGGGTGGTCTAAAGCCCTTACACTGTCACGAAGACCCTGCGGTTATGCAAGGTAATCGATGATGGCATCGTCGAATTCGCGAGGAACGGAAGTCAAAACCTCGTGACCGTCATTGGTCACCAGAATGTCGTCTTCGATACGAACGCCAAAGTTTTCGGGAAGGTAAATCCCTGGTTCCACAGTAATCACCATGCCAGGCTCTAAAATTTGGTCTGATAATGGGCTCATTCGCGGGCTTTCGTGAATTTCTAAGCCGAATCCGTGGCCCAAGCCATGCCCGAAATAGTCACCATAGCCAGAATCTGCAATGTATGCTCGAGCCAACGTATCGATCTCTAAGCACGATGCTCCCGGCCGAATCGCAGCAATTGCTCGCTGCTGAGCTTCCAAAACGATGTTGTAAACCTTGCGAATTTCCTTCGTTGGTTTCCCCGTAATTAATACTCGAGTCAGATCGCTGCGGTAGCGAGTTTTGGTTTCAGCCCCCCAGTCAATCAGCAAAACGGGCGATTCCTTTACCTGAAGTTGGCCTGCATGAGCATGAGGCAGCGCGGCTGTGGGGCCAACTCCTACGATTGGTTCGAAGCCGGGTCCGTTGGCTCCAAATTTTCGCATCGCGGCCTCGAGAATATAGCGAATTTCTTGCTCTGTTTGATCTCGAGTTAAATTCGCCTTCACGACTTCGAAGCCTCGTTGAGCACAGTGCACGGCTTCTCGAATTTGCACGATTTCCCATTTGTCCTTCACCATTCGCAGCTTTTCAACAAGGCCGGACGTTGACACAAACGAGACGTTTTCCGCTTCAGACGAAAGCCCTTCGTAAGCAGCGAAAGACAGATGGTCGGCTTCGACTCCGATGTTTTTTCCGGTGGCCGCCGTCAGGACCGCAGCGGTAGAAGCCTGCATGGTTTTGGAAGAGTCGCGGATGACGACTTCAAGGTCGCCGCATTCTCGGGCAATCTGAGTCGTGTAGCGGGTGTCGCTTATCAGAATGGCCTCTTTTTTCCCAACGAAAAGTCGAGTGGAATCGCCAGTGAATCCCGTCAAATATTGCACACTTGCTTCTGATGTCACCAACAGGCCATCGATTGCAGCGCCTTTAAAAAGTCGAACAAGGCGTTTTCGGCGAGCACTATAATTGGGGGCAGACATCGCGATCTCTTCGGCGGATACAGGAAAAACCGAAGCATAGCTTGGATGCGAAAAGCTGCCAGTGTGTGCGAAGAAACCAGCCAACCGAAGCTGCTGACACCCAGTCATTGAATTGTCCTGGGCCTTTGGTGGAGTTGATTGATGCTGCTGAGCATTTCCGTTGCAAATCGAAAAGCTCAGTGAAGGCAATCACGCAACTGGGCAATCATGCAGCCGGACAATCAGTTGCCTAGGCAATCATCTGCCCGTTAGAAGCTGCGGCGTTTTGCCGCAGGAGCAGGAGCGTCCGGTGAAAGAGTCATCGGTACGGGTTTGCCGCAGTGGGGGCATGGCACCGTAAAATGACTGGTGACTCGAGTTAAAGCTCGCAAGTCAGGGTTCGCGAGTGTCAGGTTCCCCAAGGCGTCGAATGCGAACGCTTGAGTTCCCGTGGGAACCTTTCCGACTGGCCGGCCTTCGCCTTCTTTGGCTTGGGGTTCTTGCAGAGTGGCCGACCCGTCTGCGGCCTTCGTTAAGGCCACCACTTGATGGTCTGGTCTGAGCTGAATTCGGCTGTTTGCTTGCGAGCCCTTGCCGTTGGAAACGTAGCCGATTCGCAGGCTGCTTCCGTCTGACCCCACGGAGATGATTTCTCCGGAATCTTTAAGAACATAGGCTCCTTGATCATCGGCCGTAATATCGATGATCCGTTCATTCAGACGCTTGACGGTTTTTCGCTGGCCCGCCGCGTTGATATAGATGATTTCTGCGGTTGTGGAATTCGTTGTCCAAATTCCTCCTGCCTCACCGGCCGCCAGTCCCGCCGCTTTGAACGGCAGTTCCGCAAATTCTGATGCAAATCCGCTGTCCGTAATGCGATGGATTGTGCTACTGGATTTTCGGCTGCACAAGCTGTGAAGACCCGTTACACCAGAATTTGCAACTCGACTGAGCCCGACTTGGTCTTGCGCTAAAATACTGGTTTGGCCGTCTTCAGACAGCAAAAACACGATGCCCGCTTGTCGTTCTGCGACAACAGTGGCCCCGAATTTTGTGATCACCACGTCGATGGGATCGATGACTTTGAGTGGCAATCGCTCGATCACTGGGCGAGATCTCACAACAATCGTCTGATGCCGACATTCTGCCGCATCATCGCATTGCCCGCTGATTGGCAGGCAGCACATCAAGATTGTGGCCAGTATTCGCATAAACCCCTGCTCTAAATAAGGTTGTGTCGATTTGTTGTGCTGTAAAGTCGAGCTATGGTCGTCGGAAGCAACTTGAAGATCATCGCATCCAGATATGACTCGGTCAACGATGGAATCAACTCGCAAAACGTTTTCTGTCGTAACGCATCCGTATGACTTGCCTGTTTTATTGAAAAATCGTGGCAAGTAATCGACTTGATCAATCGCCTGGCAGACTGAATCCACCGGCCTTCAAGTTTGCTGTCGCTGAGATTGCGAAAATGGATTGATGCGTTTTTGACGCCGGAAGGGGCGGCGACGCTCAGTCTCCTGGGGTTAGTCCCCGCGTGTTCATCCTAAAGGGTGAAATGGCCTCCCCACATTCTGGTGATTCTAAACGTTCCCGTGCACGTTTTAGGATGCCTCGTGCTGAGATTGTCGATTGCACGGAATGAGGCGAATGCCCAATTTTGTGGATTCTTCCGCTGAACCACGTGGCGTCTTTGCCCACCTTTGGGCCGTGATTTTATCCAAGCAGACACCCCTTATGTTTCTTCAGAACTTTCAGCACTTGATGTCGCCCAGCGTGATTCTTGCCTGTTCCCTTGTGTGCGGTGGTTCGTACGCAGATGGTCAGGATTCTTCCGCCCCGATTCCATCGAATGATTCAGTGGAAAGCGGAGCCGAAGCGGACGATCTTGATGCTTTGTTGGATCTTGTCGAAGAGGACTTCGGGCGAGTTGCCAAGGTTAACGTCACCGCCCCTGCTTTGAACGTGGAAGTCACGACGGTTTCTCGAAAGGCCAGTACAGTGGGCCGATCGGCTGCTGCTGTGTTTGTCATATCCAGTGACATGATTCGACGAAGCGGAGCCACGACAGTTCCCGACGTATTGCGAATGGCTCCTGGAGTCCAAGTCGCTCGCATCACGGCTCATCAGTGGGCCATTTCGATCCGTGGGTTCAACGGTTTGTATTCCAATCGTCTGCAGGTCCAAGTTGATGGCCGCAGTATCTATACGCCACTTTTTGGCGGAGTCATTTGGGGAAACCAAGATGTTCCGCTCACAGAAATCGAGCGTATCGAAATTATCCGTGGTCCGGGGGCATCTGTTTGGGGGGCCAATGCGGTGAATGGAATCATCAACATCATCACTCGGAATTCTAAGACGACTCAGGGACTTCTTCTGCAGGCTGGAACAGGAACGGTGGAACGCGGCATGGGGACGGCTCGCTATGGAACAGAATTGACCGAAGGATTGTTTGCTCGCGTGTACGGATCTTGGACAGATCAGGACCGTCTGGCGGCCGGATCAGATGGAACTCCGGATGACTATCGGTTTGGTCGAGTGGGGGTGCGTATTGATGACGACCGCTTCATCGATGATCGGTTTACATTTTCCGCGGACTATTACTCGTCTGTATCAGGAGTGACGAGTGCTGCTCCCAACTTTTCGGCTGCGCCCTTTGTGACTCGGGGTGATGGCGACGGTAAGAATGATGGGTTCAATGCTTTGTGGAAGTGGGAACATGATTTCAGTGAAGACACAAAGTCTTCTTTTAGGGTGTTCTATGACCACAACAACATTCAGGCTGCCCCCTTAAATACAGATCCGGGGTTGACGAGCGAGATCGATATTTTTGATGTCGACCATCAATTACAGCACCAGTTAAACGAACGCCATTCTATTGTGACGGGCTTGAGCTACAAGCACGTGTCCAGCCGTTCAATTGGTGTGCCCGGCTTCATCACGTTTGCTCAGACTCGTCGAAACTTCGACATGGTGTCGGCATTTTTACAAGACGAAATCACGCTTGTGAATGAGAAGTCTTGGCTGACGTTGGGGGCAAAGGTTTCCGACAATTCGTTTTCTGGCTTCGAAATTCAGCCCACAGCTCGCATCTTGTGGTTGCCCGATGAAAAGCATTCCGTGTGGATGGCGGCATCTCGAGCAGTCCGCTTGCCAACTTTCTTTGAAGTCGATGGCACGATCACTTTACCCGCGATTAGTACGAGTCCCGTCGCCGTGTTCCCTCAGCAATCTCCTGCAGCTCAGCTAGAAGGTTTCAACCTGACGGCTTTTGAATTTGGAATTCGAGGGCAACCCCTCGAAAGCTTTTCGTGGGACCTGACGACCTTTATTAATCGGTATGAAAACACGGGTGAGTCTGAGCTTCAAGGGCTTGTTCCAATTACTGCCGGTGCGTTTCTTGCTGTGCAGCCACGTGGCAATGAGGGGTCTGCGGAAGCCTACGGCGCTGAACTTGCTGGCGTTTGGGACTTGAACGAACAGGTGAAAATTCGCGGAGCCTACACGTACACTTCGATTCATGGAGTAACAACAAGTATATCGCGAACCCCCGTCAATCAGTTGTATGTGCAAACGTCGATGGACGTGTCCAAGACGGTGGAAGCGGATATGACTTGGCGATACGTGGATTCTGTTGCTGATGTTGTTCAGCACTACAACGTGATGGATCTGCGTTTGGCTTGGATTCCATCTTCAGAGTTTGAATGGAGCGTCGTTGCTCGCAATTTGTTCGACGACAAGCATCCAGAATTTGGAGTGCCGCCGACCGGAGGCGTGTTTACTCAGGTCCCAACTTCCGTCTATTCAATGATTACGTGGCAGTACTAAATCAATCTGTGACTTCACCACAGCGTTTCTCCAAACACTGTCTTTGTGCAAACACCGTATTTATCAATCGCGATCGATAAAAGAATATTGTTGAGATGCTGGTTTCCACTTCGGAATACGAAAAACTCATTCAGGACACGAGTGGCAATGGTCACTGTGTTGCTTGGAGTCGGTGGATGTCCATCAGAATGTTTGTGTTGTGGGTGGCCGCCGTTTTTATCATCGGGTTGTTACATCCGGCGACAGCGGCAGCTCAGGTGAGCCAAACATCAGTGATTGACGAAGTGCGGGAATACAACGTGAAGGCCGTGAGTGTTTATGCGTTTAGTCGCTTCACTGTCTGGCCAGAATCTTCGTTTGCCAATCCGAATGCTGATCTTGTGATTGGTGTGTTTGGCAACAGTCGAATCGAAGAGCCTCTGAAGGCGATCGCTGAAAAGAAGAAGATCGGTTACCGCAGCTTACGAATTGTTCGCTGTGTAACTACCGAAGATGCTGCTCGATGTCATTTGGTTTTTGTGAGTGATTCGATCGGGTTTGAAGAACAACTGTCAATGATCAAAGCAATCGGCGATCAGTCGGTATTTGTTGTCGGTGAAACGCGAGGCTTTGGAGCAGCGGGTGGAGTCGCCAATTTTTATATCAGCGGCACCAATGTGAAATTCGAATTGAATCGAGCCGCCGCTGAATTCAAGGGATTGAAATTGAACGCCAAGCTGCTGAGTCTTGGGACTGCAGTTAAGCCTTCAGCGGCTAGGGCATCAGAAACGTCAATCAGGTGATCGAATGTTGAAAAATCTGTCATTAAATACCAAGCTGGTTTCGCTCACTTCGCTGGCTGTATTGCTGGGGTTGATCGTTTCTTGCACTGCGTTTTGGTGGAATAATTCTCGTACGATCAGCAACGCAAAAGTGACTCAGCTTTACAGTGTTGGCAAGACGCTGGCATTTAACTGCACAGGAGTCCTGATGTTTCAGGACGCTGATGCAGCAACCGAATTGCTATCTGCTTTAGGGGCTGATGATTCCATCGAACATGCCCGCTTAGCCAATACGGAAGGCGATGAATTTGCAACCTTCGGCGCGCAGCCAGCGGGTTCGGAAGTTCACGAGATGCAGATTGGTTCGTCCGTGTTTACAGACAGCGGCTTCTTAGTTGTGAATGTCCCCATTTATGATTCGGGAGCTGATGACGAGCTGATGGGCACGTTGACTTTGACAGCAAATACGGCAGATTTAGCTGAACATTTTTGGAACCACATGCTGATTGTCAGCAGCACCGTTGTGTTGGCTTTAGCGGCCTCCATGTTTCCTTTGATTTTGGTTTATCGCGAGATTGTTCAGCCAATTCTGACTCTGGCTGACACGGCGAAATCGATTTCGATCAAGGAAGATTATTCGATTCGACTGGAACGAGATTCGGCAGATGAAATCGGAGTCATGTACGGTGCGTTTAATGGTCTGCTTGATCAAGTTCAGCAGTCTGAATCACAGGTGAAACAAGTACAACTTGAAATTCTTGCAGCGCAACAACGTGCAGAACACGCGAATCAGGCAAAGAGCGAATTCCTCGCAAATATGAGTCACGAAATTCGCACACCGTTGACCGGAATTCTTGGATTCACAGAAGTGTTGTTGAATGATCAAACGATCGAAGCAGATGCGAAGAACGAACACCTGTATACGATTCAGGAAAGTGGTCGCCACTTGCTAAGTTTGATCAATGATGTCTTAGACTTATCGAAGATTGAAGCCGGGCAGTTGGCCGTCGAACGAATGGCGTGCAATCCGCATCAAGAGATTTCGCAAGTCGTCAGCGTAATGCGAGTGAAGGCGCTCGAAAAGAACCTTGCCTTCGATTATCGGTGGGGCACTGACGTTCCCGTCGTGATTGATTCCGACCCCGGCCGTCTGCGGCAGCTTGTCTTAAATCTTGTCAGCAACGCGATTAAGTTTACCGCCAATGGTGGAGTGTTTATTCTGGTGAAGTATGAAACTGCGAGTCCGCCGAAAAATGCTCGCCTCACAATTGATGTTGTTGATACGGGAGTTGGTATTCCAGAGGAGAAAATCGAGAGTGTCTTTGAGCCGTTCGTTCAAGCCGATAACACGGTGACTCGTCAATACGGTGGGACGGGACTTGGCCTAGCGATTTCTCGCAAACTGGCTCGAATGCTGGGTGGCGACCTCACACTGAGCAGCACGGTTGGCCGAGGGTCAACGTTTCAGCTTGATATCGATGCAGGCTTCGCAGCAAATGTGCAAATGGTGCAAGCCGAAGTTGCCGACGCGTTGATCAAGAAAGACAGAAGCCAGACCGGTTCTTCAGCATCTCAACAAGAGATTGCAAGTGTGAAGTCTGCACGCGTGTTGATCGTGGAAGATGGTGAAGTAAATCGCCGTTTTCTGACCCACGTACTTTCCCAAGCAGGAGCGACTGTTGAAACTGCAGAGAATGGCAAGATCGGAGTCGACATGGCTCTGAGCGGTGACTTCGATGTGATTTATATGGACATGCAAATGCCCGTGATGGATGGTTACACGGCGGCAACCACCTTGAGGTCCGCTGGGTATGCTCGTCCCATCATCGCGTTGACGGCTCATGCGATGGTCGGAGATCGCGACAAGTGTGAAGCGGCCGGCTGTTCGGGTTACCTTTCGAAGCCCATCGATTCTCAAGACCTGTTGAATAGTCTGGCTGCGAATGTCGGCGACGTGTCTGGCACCGCTGCATATGATTCCGCTGTATGCGATTCCGCCGTAGCTGGTACGGCTGGCTTAAGTATCCCCAAAGCTGAAGGTGTGGTGGCTGTCGAAAATTCAGTGTCCAACATGACCGATCAGCCCCTGTATTCGCATTTGCCTTGTGGCGATGATTTAGAATTTCAGGGCATTGTCGAGGACTTTCAACAGCACTTGAATCACAAGTTGGATTTGATGGAGGCCGCCCTACATGCGAAAAATGATGACGATTTGGCTGAGCTCGCTCATTGGGTGAAAGGGGCTGGTGGCACGGCCGGTTTTCAAGACTTTACACAGGTGGCATCAGATCTTGAACACGCGTCGCGTCGCGGAAACAGAAGTGAGTCTGAACGGAGAATCGCTTCGTTAAAAACGCTGGCCCGTCGAATTGTGCTGCCTTGGCGAAATTCACCTTCTGCGTCTTCCACGGACGTCGCAGATCAATCCGTCTAAATCAAAATCCTTCGGAAGCCGGCCATGCACTCATCCGAGCTGGTTTGGAAGGATTTCGGCTGTTTTCGGCAAAGAGGCCAGATCACTGTCCGGATTGGACAAGATCTTGCGAGACACAGTCGTGCGGCGGATGTGCCGTTCTGCTTCTTGCTTGCTGAGATCTGTGATGGCGTCGTAAATTTCGACGTTTGATGAATGACTCACGGCGAGCTCTTTTCGCAAAGGGTCTTTGAATGTCTTACCGAGCCGTCCTTCTGTCTTCGATGTTGGCTGCGTTTGCAGTCGTCAGTGTGCCTTCGCCAGCTGCCGCTCAGATGTCCAGTTATGGCAGCCCAAGGCAGTACTATTCGTCGTGGAACAAGCACCCCAGTAAGCCGTATCACTATCGCCGACTGTACTACAAGCCGGAAAATAGCTACGTCGGATACAAGCATCACTACGTCATCTATTATCCGAGCCGTCCAAAGCACTGCTACTTTTTCAACCCGTACAAAAAACAGTTCTGGGGTCGATGTGCGATTCAACACGGTGGCAAGTACAGCTTGCTGCCACCAGAAGTTCGTCGGCCGACGATTGAAGAGATTCCTGAAACTGCCTTCCCTGCTCCGTTGGAACCACCTCCATTGCCAGAATCACTGGATCGATTGAGACTTGATTTGCCTCCCGATGATCTGCCTTTGACCTAGCAAAGACTTGGTTTTTGAGTGTTGCAGCTGTCGGGTTTGTGAAAAATCCGAATTTCTGTGTCACAAATTTGCCACGATTCCGCTTTGGGTTTTGGGATTGTACTGTTGCTGCCGTTGGGTAGCTGATGAGTGGGGGTGTTCCCCGTGATGCGAATCTGTTGATTCGTGAGTGGGGTATGATCATGTCCTTCCAGAATTTCACTGACGAAAGCAGGCCGACAATGGCGCGTCTTTGCAAGTTTCGATCGGGTTGGCGTAAGTTGCTTCCAGCCGTGTGCCTTTGGAGCGGCGGCCTTGTGTTGCTGCTTTCCAATTCAGCCAGCGCCCAAGAGCTCAACCAGCTGGCTGCTCGAGGTTCTCAGTTGGTGAAGGAACGTTGTTATGTTTGCCACGGAGAAACTTTTAATGGCAGTGCTCAGTTGAACGTGCTGGATCCAGTGGCGTTGGCCGAACATGGCTATGTGGTCGCCGGATCGCTTGAAGAATCTGGGCTGTGGCAACGTGTTGAATCCGCAGATATGCCTCCGGAAGACAGTGGCATTCCACCGTTGAACTTAGAAGAACGACAGGTTTTGGCAGATTGGATTGCCGCTGGAGCACCTCAGGTTCAGCGGCAAATCCGAGCATTCAAACCGTTGACTCAAGTGATCCACGACATTCACACCGACATCACAGCCGTGTCTCGAGAAGATCGAATTTATCAGCGTTACTTCACGTTTACTCATCTTGCCAACAACTATGAACAAGTGAGTGACTTCGATATGCGGCTGTACCGAGCCGCGTTTGTGAAGACGTTGAATAGTTTGAGCTATCAACCTGATATTCATCATCCCGTGTTCATAGATGCTGAGCAAACGATCTGTCGCATCGATTTGCGACGAGTGGGTTGGGACCACAAGTTATGGGCGTGGCTGACTTCGAAGTATCCATATGGGGTCCACTATCATCACGCGTTGGACGAACAGCTTGCAGACATCGATCGACGCATCGACGAATTGAGCGGTTGTCAGCTGTGTTATCTTCGAGCCGATTGGTTTATCAACCATGCGACTCGACCACCCGTGTACGATCGACTGGCCAAAATTCCGGATCATGTGGGGCAGCTGGAACGCACGCTCAATGTGAATTTTGAAGCGAATTATCGAGACAATAATTTGGCTCGAGCTGGTTTTGCGACCAGTGGAGTTTCCACAGGCAATCGATTGGTCGAACGTCATTCCGCACTGTTTGGTTACTATTGGAAGAGCTACGACTTCACTGATAAGGGAGCCGAAGGGAATCTGTTTCGCTTTCCATTGGGACCAGAATTTCCATCGAATCGATACCCTGAAATGGCCTTTGAGCATGATGGTGGCGAAATGATTTTTTCACTTCCCAATGGTCTTCAAGCGTACATGTTGACTGATGCAAAAGGCAACAAAATTGATCGAGGTCCGATCGCTGTGGTCAGAGACAGCAAAGAGATCAGCGGCAACCCTGAAGTGTTAAACGGTCTGAGCTGTATGCACTGTCATCGGCATGGGATGATTGGATTTGAAGATTCTGTTCGAGACGGGTTAGGAGTCTTTGGTGCGGCCGCATCTAAAGTTCGTCAGCTCTATCCTGAAAAGGAAAAAATGCTGGCGTGGGTGAATCAAGATCGTCAGCGATTTTTAGCCGCCCTGCAGCAGTGCATTGGCCCGTATCTTCAAATTGGAGACGACGCGAATCGTCCGATTGAAGACTTTGCTGAACCCGTCGGCGCGGTGGCTCGTTTTTATCAGCGAGACCTAAATGCCATCAGTTTGGCCTGTGAGGTGGGTTTTGAATCACCAGAAAAGCTATGCGGTATTATTGAATTTCATCGGGATCTGATTCGGCTGGGGCTGGCTCCTATTGCCAACGGGGCAACGATTAAACGGAGCCAATGGGAAAGTCGAGACGCCTTTGTCAGTCCTTTTCAGGAGACGGTGAGGATTATTGGCAAAGCGACACCTTTGAACTAGCGGGTGCTGGTGGAACCGGATTCAACGGCCGTCCTGTGTGAGTCAGCACAGGCATTGACGATACTCTTGCCCATTTTGGTGGGTCTCTGTCAGCAATAATCAGCGCGAAAGCTATGACAAGATGAAGATCATGAATGCTCTATTTGAACCCGCAAGGATATTCGTCTTCATCAGGAAGGCGACGATGGTTCTTGCCTTCGCCAGTTTGTGCGTCCGTTGCGTAAACGCAGCTGACCACACTTTGGATGATTCTGTGAATCAAATGGGCCAGAAGTTGTGTCGATATTTGGATGCCAAAGGTTACGCTGAAATTTCGATTCGCCCGTTCGGTGGGCCTCCCGAACTTCAGACTTCAGCTGGACCGGGTTTAGTACAAAGGTTTGCCACCGTGTTTCAGAAGCATGGTGTGAGCGTTGTTGATTCGTCCGCCATTATTTTGACCGGTGATTATACATTGGTGCCATCACTTGAAGACCAAGTCACTGTGCGAATATTGGGTACGTTGATGGACCGAACAGGCGACGTGCTGACAGATTTTACATTGGTTGATGCTCACATCCCCGGACATGAACAAGTTCACATTCAATCAGATGTGAATCATGCCGAAGATGTGGTGCAGCTACTGGGAGTGACCACGGATTTGTATCCGGAAGATTCCGTTGAGGATCGAAATCAGGATCTGAAGAAGCACATTGAACATCCGCAGGTTCACATTTCTGATAGTCGTTGTTCGGCATCGTCTCGAAGTCCGTACCACCTGCAGTTGATGATTGGGCAAAGTAGTTTGCCTTTGCAAGAACAGCGTGGCAAAGCGTTCGTTGCCTTGCAGCGAGCCGACATCTATACCGTGCGATTGCACAACGACAGCGAATACGACGCGGCGGTGAAACTTTGCATCGACGGCTTAAATGTGTTTACGTTTAGCAAGCTGAAAGATGCCAAAGGACGACCCAAGTATTCCGTCTACATCATTCCAGCTGGTAAGATGATTGAACTGAAAGGTTGGCATCGTACCAACGATGTGGTTGATCAGTTTCAGGTGATGAAATACGCCGATAGTGCGGCGGCAACCTTGGGGCATACTCAAGAGATTGGCACCATTACCGCGTCGTTTTTTGCGGCATGGCCGAAAGGTGGCACGCGTCCTCATGATGAAGATTTTGTGTCGAAGGGGGATGGAAATGCGACGGGTTTTGGTCCTCCCGTTCGCCAAGCGGCAAAGGAAGTGCAAAGAGAAATTGGTCGTCTGCGTTCATCGGTGAGCATTCGTTATGCACAGTAAATTTGGTCTGATCGCTGTCTTAGTTGCTACGTTGGCAATGCCGTCATTTGGCGCGTTTGCTGCCGCTCAATCTGTGGTTCCTCCACCTCCACCGGTGGATGGTCCTGGTGATCCACCACTGCTGCCGGCGTATTTAAACGGCAAGCCTCCGGTGATGGCTGGCCCGCCGGGAGTGCCTGAAATTGGCATTGGAGGTGCCGGAAATCCGTCCCCATTGGCCCCAGCCGAATTGGCTCCAGCTGTCGGCATTCAAAACCGCCCACAGCAGTTGGCCTTGTTTCAGGAGATCGAACGGCGGCCCGAGCTGGTGATTGAAGCGGGCGGTTTTTTAGGAGCCGTCAGTGCCATCGCCATTTCCCCCAACAACCGTCTGGTGGCAGCGTGCGGAGGCAAGGTTGTGTACATCATTGACGCAGACACGGGTAGGAAAATCAGAGTGTTGCGAGGTCAGCAGCTTCGGACGTCATTGGGGAACACGAACTGTGCGATCTTTAGTCCAGACGGACGGCACTTGCTTGTTGGCGTGCACGATGATGGTGTTCATGGTTCGATCCGAATTTATGATGTGAAAGATTTTTCTCGCATTGATTCGTTGTTGCCTGGCATGAATTCACCGTGCGTGAAGCTGACATTTTCGTCCGATGGAAAGTGGCTTGCTTCGGCTGACGCAAATGGCAATCTGCAAATTTGGGACTGGGGCCAACGTCAGATTGTACGACGTATTCCCGTGTCCGATCCGACTCAGCCCATCGTCGATCACCTTGAATTTGTTTCGAGGCAGTCTCATCTGTTGGCGATTTATGCAGACGGTCCTCATGTCTATCAAATTCCAGATGGTCGCCAACTGAATTCTCAGGATCAAATTCCACCAATGGTCCTGTCGTGGATGTATGGGTTGTTGCAGAAGCAGGTACCGTGGCCCGCCACGATGAAGGCTGTTCCTCGGACGTACGCCTTAAGCTTCGATGCAGGCACTTGGCTTGCTGCTGGAATTGGGCAACGTTTTGGCAAGAGCAAGCCGTGGGTGGGAATCTGGAATGCTTCCGATCGCCTCTTGCCAGCCGGTCAAAAAACGGCGGGGCCAAAGCAAGTTTATGAAGGTCATCGCTGGGGTGTCACGTGCGTGGCTTTAAGTTCCAATGGTCGCTTTGCTGCTTCAGGAGACAAGTTCGGAGAAGTGCATTTGTGGGACACCGTCACGGCAAAACTGAAGCATCGCTTTGTCGCTGAAGGCAAGCCCGTTTACCAAGCGGCCTTTACCGAAGCTGCAGATCGAATCGTGTTTGGGCTTCAGCCTGACTTCGATCATTGGACCTTTAATCAGTACGGTCTGAATAGTCATGAATTGGACTTGAACGAGCAAACGATTCGACCTCAGGCCAACGCCCAAGTCTTGAATGAAGTTGTTTCGGCGAACGGATCTACCATTAGCGTGAAAGCCGGTACGTCGAGTCAGCCAAATAGTCGAATCCGTCTGACGACCGCTGGGCGAACTTCAGAATACAAAATGCCCACAGGTCGTTTGCCCGCGTGCTATACGCTGATCGAACAAACGGCCCTAGGAGTCAATCAGCCAGTGCTGTATTCCGACAACCTGGGCTTTCTGGCGATGTGGGATCCATCGGGCACAGAATTAAAACGGGCTTATCGCGGCCATGATTCTATGGTCACGTCGATAAGTGTTGCTTCAAATGGCAAGCTGTTTGTGACAGGGTCGACCGACCGAACGATGAGGATTTGGAGCCTGCTGAATCACTCCTCGACTGGGATCTTTGATTTCCGCTACGAAAATTCTAATGTCGTGGAAGTGATCCCGGGCTCAGCAGCAAGTTTGGCGGGCGTCGCTGTTGGCGACAAAATTGTGTCTTTGGACGGTTTGTCCTTGGATCAGATGTATCGGCTGATGTTGTACGGGCAGTTTCCATATCTGCCTGGGCAAACGGTCCCCGTGACGTTGGAACGCAATCGCCAGGCCTACACCGTGAACTTGCCTTTGGTTGATGGTTTCGACTACGTAGAACCGTTGATTAGCGTGTATATGGGAGACCGAAATCAATGGATCATGTGGACGGCTCAGGGATATTACGATTGCAGTCCCGGAGCGGATTCGTTGATTGGTTGGCATGTCAATCGAGGACCCGACAAGGCCGCCGATTTTTATCAGGTGCAGCAGTTCCGTAAACAGTTTTATCGGCCAGACGTTATTCGGCAGGTGTTGAAGACAGGAGACTTCGACCTGGCGGCCAAAGAAGTGGATGCTGTCGCTCCTTCGATGACAGGACGACATGGCCAAACAGCTGAACTGGATTTGCAGGATCCCGACGTGTTTTCAAATACCGTTCCACCGACCGTGAAAATCACTTCTCCAACCAAAACGGAATCAACCGATGGCGATCGAATTTTTGTGGAAGCGATCGTGACGTCAAATAACCAGTTGCCCATCACCGAAGTGACCTTGCTTCACAACGGTACACCAGCAAAGGTATTTCGCCCTCGAGACGAAAAGCGGCAACAACGTTTCGAAATTTCTCATCGTTTAAAGTTGTTCCCGGGTCAGAATCAGATTTCTCTGATCGCCGCCAATGCCAAATCAACATCGAATGCAGAATCCAGTGCCGTGGTTGTGACATCGACAACGGCTACCAAGAAGCAAAAAGTTTGGGTCTTAGCCATTGGGATTTCCGACTATCAATCTGCCGGCGATGAGCTCAAGAATCTTCAGTTTGCAACAGCCGATGCACAAGCGTTCGCTGATAGTGTTCAGCAACATACGTCTGGAAAGTTGTACGCTGATGTGCAGACAAAAGTGTTGCTGAACGAACAAGCTGGGCGAGCTGAAATTTTGGATGGGCTGCAGTGGCTGGTCGATCATGTTCAGCCAGGCGACGTCGCAATGCTATTTTGTTCGGCTCACGGATTTCTAGATGATAAAGACCAGTTTTACTTGGGGACTCATGAAGTACAGCCTGCTCGTTTGCGAGCCACTGCGGTTCCTTGGCGAGAAGTGACGGGCATTCTTCATGAAGAATTGCCAGCTTGTCAAAGGCTTGTTTTTCTGGATTCCTGTCATGCCGAAGGCATTCGACCGCTGACCGCTTCAGCCGCGTTGCATGACTTGGCAGCTCCAGAAATGGGGACCGTGTTTTATGCTTCGTGTACGATGAAACAGAAAAGCTTTGAACGAGAAGAATGGCGACACGGAGCATTCACAAAAGCGATTTTAGATGTCCTTGCTGATCGCTCGGCCGACGTTTTTCCTAAGACAGGCGATGGGTTGTTAAGTCATATTGAATTGGAACTGGGAGTCGTTGATCGAGTGTCAACGATGACCGGGAACCGACAAAATCCCGTGGTGTATGCACCCCAACAACTTCGCCGAAACAACGTGTTTGAATTTCGAGACCCAGAGTAAGTCTGACGTTGCCGAAGCAGCCAAGCTTTGGATGGACAAGATCGTCATTTCGCCCCACCTTGATGATAGAAACAGCAAATTATGAAAAGATGCTTCGCCGTACTCGCCGCTGTGCTGGTGTTTCAATCAGCCGTGGAAGCTCAAAGCGACCTGCGAAAAATTGGGAAGTTTTTGGAAGGCATCCAGCAGATTCAAAACCAGAACCAGCAGGGACGGCAAACACCTCCTCCCAGAAAAGATGGTCCTCCGAATAACTATCGCCAGCTTGATCCAAATCAGTCAGGAGATCGCAATCGAGGTGATTTTACGATGCCTCCTGGTTTTATCGTTCCGCCCGGAAATCGTGGTTCTCAACCGTATCAGCCTCAACCCGGTGCGACGTATCCGAATCAGCCGTATCCCAACCAGCCCTATCCTCAGCAAACGTATCCTCAGCAAACATATCCACCCGGACAGTATGTTCCTCTACCAATCTATGGCGAGCCTCCAACGGCTCCTCGCAAGGTCTACAGCCAGCTTCCGATCAAAATTCGGTGTGCTCCCGAATGTGTGGGAACGTGCAAATACGACTTGATTCCGGGTTCCGGAAAAGCTTACCCGTATACGATTCGAGCCAACCAAGTTCAGTCACTTTCAGAAACAACGGACTGGATGTGCCGGTATCAATCTGTCACAGGGGGAGCCTATCAAACATACCGACTTCGAGGTGGCAAGACCTACGAAATGCGTCGAGACAACAATCGCTGGCAGTTGTACATGGTGCCCTAGCGTTGTTTGCCTTAGCGTTGTTTGCCTTAGCGTTGTGTGCCCTAGCATTGTGTGCCCTAGCTTTGTGTGAAGGCACAGTGAGAGCGTCTCGGATATTCAACCTGAAAAATGCGTTTCCCGGTTTCCCGCCCTGCTTCGCTACTCTCGATGTTCTGATGTTTTCGGCGCACTGATGTTCTTTACAAAGGTTGATCGGGAACTGATTCGTCCTTCAATTCAACTTGCTGATCTTGTCCAGATCAAAGATCGACGAACTCATTCGTGCCACAAGATTCCTCGAGGATTTGCAGTACGGTTGATGACCAATATCGATCTTGGGGGATCAGGCTTGGTCCCAACCCGGCATTTCTCGGTCCAGCTTTCTAAGCATCGCGTTCCAGACCATCTCGACATCTTTTTCGTGAAACTGTCCATACTGCCGGGCCGTGTGTTCCAAGACAGCTTCGTTGGGCAGCAACGGGTCGTTGGTGATCTTCATGGTGTTGATGTGAATTTCACACGACTGATGTAAGTAGTGCATAAAGTAGAACGCTTCAGCCACGCTATTGCCCACGGTCAGCAATCCGTGATTTTTCATGATCATGCAATGCAGTTCGCCGAGGTCTGCTGTGATGCGGTCGCTGACGCTCATGTCCAATTCGATGCCTCCAAATTCGTGGTAGGCGATTCGGTTGTGGAATTCCATTGAGATCTGAGTCAGCGGTAGCAACGGGCCTTTCAGCGCCGAGACAACCATGCCCGCCATTGAATGGTTGTGCATGATGCAAGCCGCGGATTCTCGAGCAGTATGTAGCGCCGAATGAATCACGAAACCAGCGGGGATAAATGATTGGTCTGGCTGGTCGATGATGCTGCCTTTGACATCGACTTCTAACAGGCATTCGGGAGTGATTTCTTCCGAAAGCCACCCTTCTGGATTGATCAGGTAGGTATCGGGTTTGCCGGCCTGCCCCGGTAGCTTTAGGGAAATGTGGTTGAACACCATGTCTGTCCAGCCAAACAGTCCGGACAGTCGATAGGCGGCGGCAAGCTGGCGTCTGGCTTCGTAGTGGTTGGGCTTTGTCATTTCGGATCTTGTGTTGGTAGAAGAAAGGATGAAGTGGGGCGTGTTGAGTCGGTGAATTTGAATTCAGCGGCGGGTCAGGCAGTGTAGTGGACTCTGATCGAGCGTTCGATTCGAGCGGCGTGTTTGGCAGTTTTGCTGAGGCTTTTTACGTTGAAGTTTTGTCGCGTTCGGTGTTGTCTTGCTTTGCTTCTGTTTCGTCGGCAGTGAAGCTAAAATAGTCGGCAGGCAGTGATCAACAGGCCATTGATACCTCGGAGACCAAACGATGAATCAAGACGAACTTCGAGAAACTCTGCGGCAGTTGCACGCAGAGTTGGCTCAGGCAGATCAAATCGATACTCAATCACTGGAACTGCTGAATCAGTTGACAGTCGACGTCGATCGCATCGTATTGGGCAAAAAAATGGATTCTGTTGGCGATCAGCCTATCCCAACGCAGGGTTCTGAATTGTCGTATTCTGATCAACTGCGAAGCATGGTTTCGACGTTCGAAACAAGACATCCCGTCATCAGTGGCCTTTTGGAACGGTTGAGCGACGGGCTCGCCAATCTTGGCATCTAAGAAAAGTGACGGAAGATGCTTAGCGATGAACGGGCAGCCTCATTTCGAGCTCGCTGCTATGAATGTTACCGGCCGACGGAATTGTGCTTTTGTGATCAAATTCCGTCGATCGCGAATCGAACTCAGATTCTCATTCTGCAGCATGTGAAAGAGCGTTTTCATGCTTTCAATACAGCTCGGATTGTTCGCAAGGCGTTGCAGAACTGCGAGCTGATTGTGGATCAAACGGCTCGACTGACGAATCGGTCTTTTCCGTTTTTGCCGTCGACTGGCATTCTGTATCCCGGTGATGAATCGATTTTGCTTTCAGATCTTCCTGAACACCAGCGGCCCGATCAATTGGTTGTGCTGGACGGTACTTGGCACCATTCCAAGACGTTTATGAAGCAGATTCCCGTGCTGCAAAAGTTGCCTCGGTTTCGTCTGGAACCGGCCGCTCCGAGCAATTATCGCATTCGAAAAGAGCCCACGGAATCTGCCTTGTCGACTTTGGAAGCAACGGTTGCCGCGTTGAAGGAACTTGAGCCACAGACACAAGATTTGGATCTGTTGTTGAAGGCCTTTGACTACATGATTGATTCACAAGTCCAGCATCCCATGCAGGCCGGACGACTTCGCAGAAGACCGGCGGACCGTCCCTGGAATCCCAAAGCAAATATTCCAACTGCTCTGATGTCGAATCCGGGTAAGATTGTTGTGGCCTACGGCGAAGCGGCCCATGGGATCGATGGTGTTCGGTCCAAACATCGGGATCCCATTTATTGGGTGGCTCAGCGTTTGGTGACCGAGGAAAAATTTGAGTGTGCTATTAAGAGTGATTCTGTATTGAGTTCAGAATTCATGCAGCATCTAAAACTGCAACCATCGTCCTTTGAAGATGCGTTGACGACGGAGCAATTTGCACAGCAGTGGTCACGTTTTTTGAAACCAGATGACACCGTGGTGGTGTTTAATTCAAGCACATTAAAGCTGCTCGATGCAGTGACGATCAATCGCAATCCATCTTTCGTGATGAAGTCCGTGAACGTGCAATCAGACGTAAGCACACTGAGCGAACGAATGAAATTGCTTGATATTTCACCAGCGAAGGTCAGCCATCATGGGCGAGCCGGAGAACGCCTCGGCAATGCGATTGCCTTCGCACAGTATTTGCATCGATTGGGGACAGGCGACGGAAGCTAAACGTGGGCCATGTTGCTGCTTGGCCCCATGACTGATTCGCGGCTGCTTGGCCGCATGACTGATTCGCGACGCAGTTACCCGAGGTTGCTCCCCGACGTTGCTCCCCCACGCAGCTACTCGACCCAGCTAGCTGTGTCAGTCACTCACGTGACGGCATCACGGGTTGCACCCATGCTTTTTGCACTTGCCCGTTCACGGATGGGTTGGCATGTTTTAAGGATGACGTGACCACTGCTCGGACATATAACTCGTTTCCCGTAAATTCATAGGTTGCCGTTGTGCCGTTCACGGACTTCAGCGTTTTTCCAACGGCAGGACTGTACTTTCGAGTCAGTTCTTTGGCTTTGACTTCGTCTTTGGACATGGGTTCTGACTTCGTGTCAAAGCCTTTGTTGGTGCCAATGAAGTCAATGGTGTAGATGGCTCCTTCGGTGGGTTCGATTTGCACAGTGAGTGTGGAATTTGTCGATTCGATTTTGGCAAGTGTGACTCCACTGGACGAATAGAATTGCCCGGCTTCGAGTGAATCCACCAACGCGTCAGGATCCAGTTTGTTTGCCAGAACCATGACCCAGCCTCGACCGGGTTGAGCACCCTTCCCTCGTTTTGTTTTGTGATATTCATGGCCATCATCCGTTGCCAAACCATACATCAGTGGCAATTGAAGTTCTGCAAGACGGAATGAATTGATGATGTCCCACATGCGTTCTGTTGACGCATGAGTTGCATCGCCTGCGTCGTTGACAGAAGGATGTCCATTGAAGATTTCGAAGAAATTTTCACCCTGAACTTTCATCAGTTGTTCGGCCGTTACTCCATAACCGAAGTTTGGGTGATTCAAATGCACGATCGTCTTTTCGCCTGATCGCTCGCGACGTGAGATTGCTGCATTGATGTTGTTTTGCATGACGTCATAAACACTGTCGCCGTGCATTGGGGGTAGCAATTCGCTGGTATTCGTTGCGCACATATGAATGGGTTTGTTCTGAAATCGGTCTGAGATTTCTTCACCCTGAATCAAGATGTAGCTGCCCGGTTTGGCGAACTGTACGAAGGTTTCGTCAAACGTCTGCAGTTTTGTTTGTTGCCGCCCGTCTTTGTTTCGAACGGGCACGTTTTCTTTGCCGAAGCGTTTGACCAGTTTGTTAAACGCAACGAATCCTCCCTTGTTCTTTTCGACATCGATCCAGCGTTTGTCAGAGTGCAGTATGTTGTGATCGGTGAAGACCAGAAAGTTGTAGTCGTGTTGCTGATACCAGTCTGCAATCATTTCTGGATAATCGTCTCCGTCGCTCCACAGCGAATGAGTATGCATATTGCCTTTGAACCATGATTGTTGATCTGACTTCTGCAGGACACGGTCTTCTGCACAGATAGAATTGCTTGTGGTCAGACCAAACAATCCTGCTGCCGTCACAATCATCAGTGACAAAGCATGGCGGGTTTGAAAACTGAAGGATGGCGACATGGGTGAGCTCCGAAAAGGTGGGGGGTGGCAAAGGCACAGTAAAATCGATTGTAGCGAAGTTGCGGCCCCGTGAGTGGTGCAGAACGTTCGAAGCTGCCCTCTTTCAGACTGCATCTCTGGATTTGGCAAGCTGCAGGGGATGCGGTGAGTCCCCGGCATTCCTTGATTGAACTGATCATGTAGGGGATTTGCATGAACTGGTCATCGAGAGCAGTTGAGCTGCTTTTCTAAAGTCATTTGATTTGTCATCATCCGAAGCAGCGAAGTCTCCGTTCGAGATGTAAATGTGCGATGTCTTCATTCAATCAAGGGCTATGTCATGAGTATGGAACAGTTATCTCGGCCGGTCACACAGCCTCCTGGTTCTCTTCCTGAGCAACTGGATGATGCCATCGGAGAAGCGTCGACGGGGATCGGCGTAATGTTGTCGGAACTGGTGCGCCGCTCTTTGAAAGGGGGCGTAGCCAACATCGATCAAACTCTGCAAGGCTTTGCCGAGTCTCAGGTTCACACGGCTGTTGAACAGCAAATGCCACATCTCACAGAAGCCGCTTCGACCGTCGCGGAAAGTACGTCTGTCCGCTTGATTCAAGAACAAGTGACTCCGACCGTCGATAAGCTGACCGGGCAAGTGCAGGCGTTCGAGGGGAAACTGGAAACTGAAACCGAACGTCTTGGACAGCGGTTCACCGAAACCGCAGCCGATACAGCCCGACGACTTCAAGAATCAAGTGTCGAAACCGAACGCCGTTTAAACGAGACGGCTGCAGAAGCTGATCGACGCATCAATGAAACGTCGGAGCATCTGGGCAGTCTAAAAGAAAATGCTCGAACAAAATGGAAGAAGCTGGTTGCGGAATTGGACAGCCTGTCTTCTGCGAATCGTAACCTGAACGAGCAGGTTTCTAGCCTGCAGCAGCAACTGTCAGAAGCTGCGACAAGTCAGCAGCAGTTGGTGCAACAGTTTCAGTCTGAATCGGCCGCTCAAGCAAATTTACTTCAAGAACAGAACCAGCGGCTTGAAGCTCGATTGGTGGAATTGGAAAAACCAAAAGGTTTAAAGGGCATGTGGCAAAAGATTGCCGGTGGAAAGAAGAAGGCTCCAGATTCTGAACTGACCTAGGTGTTGGAATCAAAACTTCTGTTGAGTCTTCGGCGATCTTCGCTCAGAAGAGTGAATGCGACTCTTTTCAAGCTCAGCAATCTTGTCGGCTTCAGCGTTGTTTGTGGCCACTTCGCGAGGTCATTGCGCGAGGCTTCGCTCACAGCAAGTGGCGTCTGTCTATTTGCTGTCGTGTCGGACAGAAATTCCGCGAAGCCGGTGAATGCCGAGTTTGAATAGGTCCCAGATGGCTCGCACGATTTCTTTGGTGTTCAAATTCGTGGTGCCTCGAGTTCGGTCTTCAAAGGCGATTGGGACTTCGGCAAATGAACACTCGATTCGTTGGCAGCGATACAGCACTTCTTCTTGAAACGCGTAGCCTCGCGAAACCGTTTTGCTCCAGTCGATTTCTGCCAATTTCGCGACGTGATAGCAACGGAAGCTTCCGCTGCTATCCTTTGCTTTTAGCCTGAGCCAAACGTGAACGTAGAAGTTGACACAGCGAGACATAACGTGCCGAGTCCACTTCCAGCCTGTGATCGAGCCGCCGGGAATGTAGCGAGACCCGATGCAAACGTCATGACTTTCCATGGCGGCAAGCAAGTCGGGAATGTGCTTTGGCTGATGGCTAAAGTCTGCGTCCAGATTCAGTAGATAGCGATACTTGTGATCAATGCCATACTGAAATCCGTCCACTGTGGACGCTCCTAAACCCTTGTTCGATGTTCTGACTAAGACGTCAACTTGGGTGTCGTTAAGACTGTACTGTTTGACAAGATCTGCCGTGCCATCGGGACTGTTGTCGTCGATGACCAGAATGTCTGCGTCGGGGGCGACACGGCGCAGTTCTGAAAGTAACGAACCGATGTTTTCGGCTTCGTTAAACGTGCAGACTGTAATAAGAAGTTCAGATGACACCGGAAATTGGGGCACGTCAAAACAGGTTAAGAAAATCGAAACGGCACCATAGCGAATTCAGCGCCTGCAACGAACTCAGAGTCTGTTGGTTTCTCAGCCTCGAATCAACATCTGTGATTTGATTCTGTATTGATCTCAGAAACGGCAGTGATCTGTGTTTCATCAGATGGGATTTGTCCCATTTGTTTCAGCTGATTTTCCAGCCTGAGTGGTTCAATGTGCATTCGCTTCTGGAATTCAGCGATTTGCCCCATCGCCGTTTTCGTCTGTGGTAAGGTGCCAGCATCTGGTTGGCGGACGGCTTTAATCAGTAGATTTTTTGCCGTGTGTTGCATGTCAATGAATTCCATCACGGACGTTTCGTACCCAACGACCCGCATCCATTGTGCTCGAAGAGCGTCTGTTGCCAGTGCGGCAAAGCGTTCATGAAGAATTCCGGAATCAGAAAACACGGGCTCTGCCGATTTATCTAGTTTTGAAGCCAATTCATGTTGGCAACAAGGGACGGCAAGAATGACTTCGGACTTCCACTGCACCGCGTTGGCCAAGGCATCATCAGTCGCCGTGTCGCAGGCATGTAGCGAAATCACAAGATGGATGTGCTGATCGGGTTCGTAGTCTGCAATCATGCTGCGTTGAAACGTCAGGTCGTTCAGTTCCAGTCGCTCTACAATTTTCTGACACGTGTTTACCACGTCGGCCCGTTGATCAAGGCCTCGGATGTCCACCTTGCGTTTCAGAATGCTTGTCAGTAAATGATGCGTTGCAAAAGTCAGATAGCTTTTACCGCAACCGAAATCCACGATGCGAATGGTTTGGTCATCTGGCAGTTGGCTCACGATGTCTCGAACAATTTCGACATAGCGATTGATCTGGCGAAACTTGCGATAGTGTTTGGCTTTGACTTTGCCTTCGGCTGTCATCACTCCGGTGGCAATTAAAAAGGGACACGGTGTGCCGTCTGGGATTAAGTAATTTTTGGAAAGGTTGTGCGAATTTGGGACTGCTGCTGTAGCGGTTTCAGACTTCTGTTCCTTGATCTGCAGTCGGCAGATTCCCTTGCGACTAAAACGAGCCGTGTATTCGCCATCCGTTGTGGAAAGAAACACGTCCAGAAACTGAAGCTTCATCTGGTCCAAGATAAATTGGCTGGCGGCTTCGGCGGATAGATTCTGATGATGGTCCTGATTTCCGATTCGCTGAGTCAATTGAATCAGCCGATTGCCTTTCATCAGGATGGGACGGGCGTCGATTCTTGAGGCTTTATCAACCGCCTTCATAATGGGCTTGCTTAAGACAGCTTTGCAGAATGATCCGTCTGCAACAGATGAACTGATGGTCGTGCGGATTCTTTGCTCGTCGGCGGACATGTTTTGGAAACGATCTGTTGTTGGCTAAGGTCTCGGGCGAATGTCGGCCGACGTCTATGGTAAGCGGTCGTGACGCCAACGTAGTCTGGTTTGTGGCACGTTACGCGTGACCAACGTCTGGATTTTATAGATCCTCGGTCACGCTTCGGATTAAGATTCAATTATCCTACGCTTGATTCTCCTGAAGCGGCTTGTGAGCTGGCGACGCGTAAGTATCTGACAACTAGCAAGAGATCAAAACGAAAATGGCATTGAACAAGAAGCAAAAAAAGCAGATTGATGCACTGAAAAATAAAATTCAGAAAGCTCAGCAGCTGCTTTCCGCTGCCAAGAATCAACCGGACGATCCGGAAGATGTTCCCCGACTGGAGAAAGAAATTGCGAATTTGCAAGCAGAAATTGAAGCCATTAAAGCGGCGTAGCGCCGGTTTGGCTTTTTACAGGCCCAACTGCTGATTATTTGCTTTCTGTTGTCGGGATCTGTGAGGCGGATGCTTGCTGAATCGGGTTCGCAGAGCCCGACGACAGCAGGGCGATCTGCAGCGAACTCAATCACAAGAGTGCTCAAATCACTGCAATTGCGATCCGCTCCGACTCTGATCCGCTCCGACCCCCGCGTGCAGAATCATCGGCCCTACTCGGCCCCGAGATTGTTTCTGATTTCTAGATTCGAGGCCGTGCGAACGGCGAACACGGATGCCACAGATCCGGTGATTGCGACCAGCCCCAGAATCAGCAACAGGCTGATCCATTGGAGGTCTCCACCGGTTGATTTCAGGTGTGGCATCATGGCCAGCAGGGCTGCTGCCGTTCCGAGTCCGATTCCCCACAACAGCAGCAACATGTTTTCGCTGACGATCAGACGGCTGATCCGGCGATTGCTGAAGCCAATGGCTTTCATCAAACTGATTTCCTGCTGACGTTCAATGACGTTGCGGACCATGACGGCTGCCAAGCCAAAAGTGCCAACCAGCAAACCGAGTGCTCCGAGCAGTTGGAACGTCGAAAGATACGTGTTCTGCACGGCAAGGAATGCTAAAATGCGATCGTTAACGGATTCAACGTCGAGGCCAAAGTCATTCAAACGGCTTTCCAAGATGGATGCCACGTCGCTGGTTTCGTCGCTGGTTTCGTCAACTTCGATTAAGAAGTATTGACTGCCAACGGCATCAGGAGCGACTCGCTTCAGATTTTGTTCGCTCATCAGCAAGACTCCTTGAAACACGCTTCCGTCTAGCTGGCCGACAACCCGCAAGCCAAATTCGGGATCATCGTCGTTGGGATACATGATCGTGGATCCCATTCCCTTTTTCAGGCTGTACGTCAATGTGTTCATGTCTCCCATCACAGGGATGGTGGGAATGGTTTTTGAATCATCTGCTGTTTGCGTGGCCGGAAGTTCGTCATGCAACCCAGTCCACGGATTGGTTCCCGCTGTATCTGCGAATCGGAAACCTCCACGTTCCACGAATCGATCGGGGACTCCTAGCATCGTTGGGATTCGAGTTTGGTACAGGTTCACACAGCTGGCGTCAGAACCAGGTTTCAGGCTGAATCCATAGATGTCTGTTTTCAAAATTTCTTGCTGTTGCTGTTCAGAAAATCCAAGACGATCAAGACTTGTTGAAGAGTTTAGGTCGAACAAAATTCCGGATGCAGATTCGGCAACGTATCGGAAGCCTCCGTTTCCAGATGCCTTGTCAGGTGTTTCGGACAGCGGGTTGCGCCGTCCGGCAGCAACGGCCACGATCACAAAGGTTGCGAAGGCGATCAGCGAACACGTCAACAGACTGCGTGTCGGATTGCGAGCAGCGTTCGCAAAAGCTAATGACCAAAGTCCGGACAGTCCCTTCGTTCCCGAACCATCGTCTTTTGGCTGACGATTTAGCACCACGTTTAACGCATACAGGCCTGCATTCAGGCACGCAAAACCGCCTAAGAAGAAGCCAACCATTTGCCATGAGAGTCCTCCGAAGGCTTCTCCGCTTGGCAGCAATCCCATGAGCGAAACTCCGGGCATAATGACCGCCAACGCCACAGATGCAGGGCCCGCCCATGTTCGCAATCGAGTCGTCAAAGATCGGTTTTCTGCCCCGTCTTGTTTTGCAATCATCGCCTGATCGGCAGCGTCCGCGTTGCCAGCGAGCTGGTTTCGTAAGCTGATTTTTCCAAATGCTTTTAGTGAACGAGCGATCACGATTCCTGCCAGAATCACGCTGGTGGCAAATGCAATGACGAGTGCTTGGATGCGAATATCGACAACCAGATCTTTGGTGCCGACAGCTCCGATCCAAATAGTTGTGAGTGCGTAAACCATCAGCTTTGCAAAGGCGACTGCGAAGCCGCATCCCAGAATGGATCCGACAATTGCTAACAGGAGCCCTTCGCAAAGAAACGTTTTACGCACGGTTTTGTCTGACCAGCCAACCGCTGACATCAGACCCATTTGACGAATCCGCTGTTGAATGCCCAATCGAAACATCAATGATGCCAGAATGATGGCTGACAGAATGAGAAAGAAACTGAAGCCAAGAAATAGCTGAGTAAAGTTGTTGGCTCCAACGGCCGCTTGTAGTCCTTGGGCTCGAACAGGACGAAAGCTGAGCCCCAGTTTTTCAGGTTTCAGGTCCCGTTGAATTTGGATCTGCAACTTCGCTTTCAGTTGTTCGAAATCGCTCTGCCCTGACAGAGAGGCCACACGAATGGACGTGTATCTGCCGTAGCGACTTTTCCAAATTTCGGCAGCGTTTGCCAGCGACAGAAAGGCCTTCGGTGACGCTTTGAATTTCTCCCAATAGTCATCATCAGAATCGGTTAACCGATCCATGTCCATTTCGAAGGGCTGCTTGATGTCTCCGAAATCATCGACATCGGTGACTCCTTCGACAAAAGGAGTCAGTCCAGAATCAATCTGAAATCCGTCACTTTCTTTCAGAATACCGGCCACTTGAAATGTGCGTTCGATTTCCGGCAAGTCGCCATCACTGCCCACCGCATGCCAGGTTGCAGACACGGAATCTCCGACAGCAACTTGCAGATCATTGGCCAGCCAGTCTGTCAGCAGAATTTCGTCGTCTGCCAATTGAAAGCTGTTATCTGCCGACGAGGGGCGAAACGGGCCCAGTGGAGCAGTCTGATTGGGATCGATTCCCGCGATGATGGAATACATCGAATAGCGTTCGTTGGGGGCCGTTCGATCAGTGGCGTAGATTTCGTTTAGCAAATAGATCACAGCCGGAGCCGCTTGCAGTCCTAGTTTTTGTGCCGCAGCTTGAATGGTGTCGGAAGTCGCGTCATCTAAAATCATGCGGTCCGTTTCCACAGACAGAAAGCCCCGCTCTGAATTTTCACGCACTGAAACTCCGATGTCTTTCAAAGTGATGTGCTCGGCAATCAGTTCATCGACATCGTCCAGTTTTTGCATGTTCGCATCAGTTTCAACTTGCCGCCGCATGGCTGCTTCAGGATCAGTATCTGCTGTGGGTGACTGTGATGAAAAGCCAGCGAGCAGCGCGTTGACTCGGGCAGGCTTTGCGATTGTGCTACGTCGGCCGATTTCTATTTTTTCCAGCCCCAATCGTTCTTGAACGGTGGCCAGATCGACGAACGCGTTAAACGGAAGCTGCTGGCCGGGATTGAGATCAAAGCGAGATGCTCCGACGTCTTCGGGCAAGATGGCGGCCACTTCAAGAACCAGTTCTGCTGTCACTTCGTTGCGTTCGCCCAGCAGGCTGTCTCGAGGAATCGACGATGGGATTTCCATCCATAAAGACACTTCATCACCGGGCTTCGCACCCAATTCGTTTGCCGTGCGATATCCCAAAACCACGCTTTGCCCTTCGGCCGCAGGAACACCGGAATTGTCAAGAAGGTTCCAGCCTTCGGTGGTGAGCCCCACGACAGATACCGAACCGACTCGCAGAAGCTGGTCTTCTGACTTTTTCAGTTCGATGCTGCCGGTCACCAACATCGCGGGCACAACAACGGCGTCACGAAGTTCGGTTGCAGATTCAGGGTGGGTGTCTGTTGGCAAATGACCTTGGATGTCTGCCGCCAAGTCTTCTCGAAAGAACAGTCCCGAATGCACAACGTGAGTGACTTGGCCGAGACGTTGTTGAGTCATTCGCTTCAGGCTGAACCTGATGGAATCTCCGACAATCAACGAACCACCAATGACAGCTGTCGAAATGGCGACGGCAATGATCACGACCAAGCTGATGCGGCGGTAGTGCCAAATGCTTTCGATCAATAATTTGAACATGGGACAAATCGCTGAAAAGGTCACAGGCAGGATTTGCCGGTTTGCCCGGCGAAACCTGCGGAATTTGGTCTTCTGGACCTGATTGTACCTGTTCAGCGTGGAAACAGAACTTGACCTGTTTTTGGAATATTTCGTACAAACGCGACCAATCAAGCGTGGCCGCCTTCTGACTTCTGCAATGACTGCTGATTTCGTGCTCCAGCGGCCGAAAATTCACACTTTTCACCGTTCCCACCACTCGATTCTCTTCCGGTTCACTGACACGCTGTTGGATTCTTGACGCGGTCGTCATGTGCACCGAATCTCCCTTCGGAGTCTGATTTATCATGCAGGACGCAACCCCCCAACTTACAAAGCCCAACGGCAGTCGCCGCGGTACCATGATCGTCAGTGGCACATTGCTCGTCATTTTGGCAGCAGCGATTGGCATGCAAGTTTATCGAGCAACCGACACCAAGGCGGCTGAGCAAGTCGATCAAAACGGAGTCGTGCGTCCCATTTCATCGGCCGCTTTGAAGAAGCCTGTTGGTCGAGTCAACGGCCAAGCCATTACCTACGAAGAGCTTGCTCAAGAATGCATTCTGCGTGATGGAAACAGCGTTTTGGAACAGGTGATCAACCGAGTTTTGATTCAGCAAGCCTGTGCTGAAAACGGCATCGTGGTTTCTGATGCGGAAGTCGCGACAGAAATTCAACGCATTTCCAAGAAGTTTGGTCTGCCTGTTGATCAATGGCAAAAGATGCTTCAGGCCGAACGTGGGCTGTCTCCAATTCAATATCGTCGCGACGTGATCTGGCCAATGTTAGCGTTAAAGAAATTGGCTGGCGAAGAAGTGAAGATTACCGCCAAGATGATGCAAGAAGCTTACGAGGACAGCTATGGTCCTCGAGTCAAAGCACGCATGATCGTGTTGGGCAATGTGCGTCGGGCAACTGAAGTTTGGGAGAAAGCAAAACAGAATCCTGAAACTTTCGAAGACCTCGCTCGCAGCTACAGTGTTGAACCAAACAGCAAAGCCTTGGGAGGCACCATTCCTCCGATTCGCAAGAACGCGGGAGCTCATGCTGAAATCCGCAAAGCGGCCTTCAAAATGACAACTCCGGGCCAAATCTGCAGCGGTCCCATTCAAGTGGACGTTGGTCGTTACGTCTTGCTGAAATACGAAGGACGCACCGATCCCATCGATCACAACAAAGACGAAGTCAAACAAGAGCTGTTCGCCGATTTGCAAGAACGCGAAGTTCAGCGACTTGTGGGTGAAACATTCGAGCGTCTGAAAAACAAGTCTCGAGTCGACAATTACCTGACAGGCGAAAGCAAAAGTCCAGTTCAGCAGACCGCTGGCTATGATGACATTCCAGACTTTGAATAAGCCGTTGAACGCCGCTAGAACTGTTGTGGTGAGTCAGCAAAACGGCAAGGGATTTTGGATCGACTGATTGTTTTCGAACCAATCTGCGGAACGGAACAAAACGCAAGAATCACGAAAGCGACAGAGAAAACCGTGTTTTCTCTGTCGCTTTTTCGTGCGCTGATGGATTCCAAATACAAAATATTCAATTTGTTGAGACAAACGTCGTGCGGTGTCGTCATCTTGTTAGAGCACTTAAAAAACACTTCTAACGACGAGACTGCGTGTGCTGTCATCGACCGAACTTTCGGAACTCTGGACGAAGCATTCCGCAGCGTTGCTGTTGGTGGCAAAAGGCCATTGTGCGTCCGTGTTTCCGGGACTTGCCGAAGACTGTGTTCAGGATGCGTTTATCAAACTGGCCAATCAAACGCCGGCTCCAGATTCTGCTGTGGCGTGGCTGATGAAATGTGTTCGTACCACGTCCATTGATGCCATTCGTGCGCATCAACGTCGGACACTCAGAGAAACTGAAGCGGCTGGTGAATCTGCGAACTGGTTTGAATCGTCCTCTCTGGCGTCTCGAGATGATGCTGCCGAACTTCAGCAAGCGCTGCTGCAATTGGATCGTGAAACTCGAGACATCGTGATTGGACACCTTTGGAACGAAATGACGTTTCGGCAACTTGCGAACGTCATTGACCTGTCTTCAGCCACGATTCATCGGCGTTACGAGCAAGGTCTGCAGCAACTGAAACAACTCATGACATCTTCGCATCCCACGGAAGCGGAAAGCCTGAAATGAACTCTGTTGAATTCGAACAACATTTGAAACGACTGCGTCCGAAAAACTGTGACGATCGGATGGCGGAAACGTTTTATCAAAGTGGCTGGAAAGCGTGTGAGCAATCGTTGGCTTTGCAACGTGCGAAAACTGTGTCGTCTGTTCACAAACGCTCATCGTTTGCAACCGGACTGGCCTGTGGCTTGTTGATGTGGGCCGTGGTGGCGATCTGGTCATCGCCGACTGAACCAGAACGCGTGATTGTTGATACAAAACTACCGGGGCAGCCAGCCATTAAATCGGTTCGTGATGCAGCGGTCATCGATACAGACTTGCCAAATTTGGAATCCGACGAGTCTCAAAGAATTGCCAGTCAGCGTTGGAAGATTGACGACATTTTCATTGCGTCTCGGTTAATGATGGAACGCCCAAGTCCTCTTAGTTTGGCTTCTCGGCGCGGTTGGAGTGCTCAGATAAAAACGACGTCCGCGATGACTGGGCTTCGTCCAAAAGACGGGCCTACATTTGATTCCAATATCGATCCAGATCCTCTGACGATCTCACCGATGAACAACCGGCTGCTGCAAGAATTGATGCTGTAACGCGTGCGACATGCGAGCACTTGTCCGCCACTGCTGGTGTCGTTCTTTATCTAAATCACGTTGAACGAAGATCGTATCGTCTGGGCATTAAATGCGAGCGGCTGTCGGTCTTCGTAGGGGCGCGCTTCGGTGCAACTTTTCTGCTTCTTCAAAAGGAATTTCTATGACACTTCGCGTGTTCTTATCCACCAGCTTGACTGTGCTGATTTTACAAGTGCCGATCTATGCGGACGATCAACTTGGTTCGACGATGACTTTGGATCAGCTGCGAATCGGAACAGCGGCCGTTCAAGACAAAGAGTCTGGTCCGATCTATTCGGTGCAGCCAGCCGCCGAAGTCGTGCCTGCGTTGAAATACAAGCTGTACCCCGCCAAGTGGGAATTGAATTCTGGCTCCGCTTTGCTGCATTTAAATCGAGCTTTGATTCACTGGCTAAATGTGCCTCGAGAAAAACGTATTCAATGGCAATCATCAGAATGGCTGGACGGGAAGGGTGACGGAAAGAAACCGTCACAGCAGGAAATGGAAGACGTCGTTCAGCAGTTAAAGTTCTTGTTTGATGAATTGCACAACTTGGCGATGTCTGAAGACTTTCAATGGGATCATCGGCTGCGAGATGTGAAGGGGCCAGATGTCTATACCTATTTGCTGCCAGACATTCAGGAAGTTCGCGCCCTTGCCCGAATGTTGAATCTACACATTCGCGTCCAATTGAAAAATCGGAATTTTGATGGTGCTATTACATCAATCTCTGATGGGATTCGGCTCTCCGAATTTGTTGGACAGGGTGAAACATTGATTCAGAAGTTGGTGGGCATAGCCATTCAAAGCATGATGCGAGAACAGCTTACCGAACTGATTGCGACTCCTGGGGCGCCCAATCTGTATTGGGCGATGGCCGCGATTCCAAGACCGTTGAACGGCATGCGAGATTCAGTGATGTGGGAGCTAGGCAATGTGACTCGTGTTCTGCCCGTTCTTGCAGCTGCCGAGAATGAAACGTGGTCAGCAGACAGTGCGACTCGTCGATGGACGTCCGCCATTGAAGACTTGGAAATGCTTACGGGAGCAACTGGTTCTAACAGCATGGCAGCTCGTACGGCAATCGCCATTGTGGGTGCGACTCAGGCTGACACAGCCAAGAAGTATTTGATTGCCAATGGCATGAACCAGGATCGAGTGGACCAGATGCCTGAATTGCAGGCTGTGCTGATTCAGACGGCTCGAGAACTACGAGTGTTGGGCGACGATCTTGGCAAGGCTCATTTGTTGCCAAGCGTTGCAGCCAGAAAACTTGCAGACCGTCAACAACAAATTTTCGACGACTACATCCAACAGAATCGATTGAATTCACTTTCTGCAACGATCGCTGGTCTGTTGTATCCAGCCGTTCTACAGGCCGCTGAAGCTGAAACTCGCGCTGAAATGGGGTTTCACCGCCTGATGACTGTAGAAGCGATTCGAATGTACGTTTCGGAAAATGGCGTGGTACCCAATTCACTGGACAAACTTCAGTTGGCTCCAGCATTTCCAGATCCCTACACGGGGGCAGAATTTGAATACAGCGTTGAGGAATCTGACAAAGGGCCGATCGTCACGCTGAAAGCAGCTGGCCCAACAAACTACCCGCCACTGATGGAACTGCGAATTCGTTTTGAATCGCTGAAGTGACTTTTGTCGGTGTTGTGTGAACAACCACGTGCAGTGAAAACGGAATGCTTTTGCTACCCCAGTGAACGTCTGGCATGCTTTTTATCTCATCGGAAAATCACATGTTTCAACAATCAAAATTTCAAGCTGTCAACAGCCTTGTCGTGCTGTCTATCTTCGGCTTAGTGACCGCCACGAATCTTGTTGCCGAGGACCAACATTTGGCCGCCATTAAGCCGTATCTGAATCGTGATACTGCCTTTGTTGGTTGGCTGGATATCGACGAAATCGACCTACCGGGACTTCAAAAATTTGCATTGAAGTACGATGTCCAATTGGGATCGATGGAAGACCCCATCGGTTTTCAAAAAGCCTTTCCAGCTGTCGGGATCTCGAATTTGTTCGTTGTGGCCACTCTTACGGACATGATGACGGACGGGCCAGTCTTTATTCTTCCCTGTAGATCAGGAGCCGCAAGAGCGGCTCGATTGGTTGTTGCAACAAGGTTGGCCAATGACGGCGTAACTGTGGAAGTCGACGGCGACAATTTGCTGGTGGGGGCCCCTAGCGTTGTCAAACGCTATCAGGCCGATCGAACATCAGATCCCACCGCATCACTGTTGGCAGAAATCAACGGAATCAAGCTACCGAATGCCGCCATCATTCAAGTGCCGTCCACGGCAACCATTTTTCTGTCCCCCGTCTTGCCCGAGCTGATCAAGGAGCTTAACCTAGAAAACCCACCATCCATTCGAACAGTCGGTCAGACTGTGATGAGTACTCAGACGATTTCCTTCAGTGCTTCGCTGCCGCCCAAAAGTGCGATGCTGAAGATGCAATCGGCAACGGATGCTGCTGCCACAGAAATGTGTAGGGTCATCAACCAGATCATCTCTGAGAAAGCTTCCAAGGGTGCTCGCTCGTTAAAGCTACAATCAAAGGGAAAGAATGCCAGCTTGGAGCTGTCCGATGAACAGGCTGTGTCGGCTGCCATGGATGGCTTGATGCAGTTTCTAAGTCCGCTGAAAAAGAAGGCCAGGCAATCGCAGGATATGAATTCGTTGAAGCAAATCGGTCTGGCGATGCACAATTTTTACGATGTCTATCGTCACTTTCCGCCTCAGGCACTGTCTTCACAAGATGGCAAAAAACTGCTGAGCTGGCGAGTACTGATTCTGCCCTTCTTAGATCAAAACCAGCTGTATCAAAAATTTAAGTTGGATGAACCTTGGGATAGCGAACACAACATCAAGTTGGTTTCCGAAATTCCGTATGTCTATTCAGGGCAACAGCCTTCAGCTTCCATCACGTCGGATGGAATGACTCGTCTTCAAGTTCCATTGTTGGAAAACAGCGTGTTCGGTCGAGCGGGCGGTGGAGCACAGTTCAAAGAAATCACAGACGGCACAAGTAACACGGTGATGCTGCTTCAAGTTCCAACTGACCAGGTCGTACCGTGGACTAAGCCTGTCGATTTTACGATCGATCCCAAGAATCCGACTGCCGGATTTGTTGATTCGGCTCAGGAACACTTTCTTGCTGGATTCTGCGATGGATCTGTCAGAACGATTCGGACATCAGTCGCCGCAAAAGTGCTGATGGCCTTGTTCACGATGAATGGCAATGAAGTTGTTGACAGTGACGAGCTGTAGCCGCTGTTTTTTGGTCATCGGCTTTGGGCTTTCTTCTCTGAGGACAGAGAAGCCTACTTTGGTAAGGCCCATTGGATTGGATCGTGACCGTTTTTTTGAAGCCAATGGTTAATCTGCGAAAACGGCTTGCTTCCAAGGAAGCCTCGATGAGCTGACAGTGGTGAGGGATGAGCACTTTGAATGATCAGATGCCTCGTTTCATCCAGAAGCGAGGCTTTTTTTTGCGCCGGTTTGCCCCACAAAACGAAGGCAACAGCTGGCTGTTGATTGGCAGCTCGGATGATTCCATCGGTCAGTTGTTCCCAGCCTTGTTTGCGATGAGAATTCGCTTCGTGAGCTCGCACAGATAGCACTGTGTTTAGCAACAAAATTCCCTGCTGGGCCCAACCTTCAAGGCACCCATGATCAGCCGGTTCTATTCCGACATCAGTGTGTCGTTCCTTGAAGATGTTTCGCAGCGACGGTGGAATTTTGATTCCGTGTGGAACAGAAAAGCTGAGTCCGTGAGCCTGCCCATCATCGTGATACGGATCTTGTCCCAAAATCACGATTTTTACCTTTGCCAGCGGTGTGAATCGGAGCGCTGTGAAGAGTTGGTCTTCCGGCGGGAAGACGGTCTGAGTTTGATATTCGTCCTGCAGGAAATCTTGAAGTTTCTGCCATGATTCAGACTGCAATTCGGGCGTCAGAGCGTCTCGCCAGTCGTTGGGTATTTGTTCAATCATTGAAGTAGTTTAGGTGTTTCTGTACAGATTCTGAAGCAACGTTTTGAACATACTCAAGTGGCGTTTTCTGTCTTCATCGAAGAAAGTGGGGCCATGGTTTGACTCTGCAATAATTTCACGTGGACAGTGAAGCCTGCTATTTCATGACCACCGTGGCGGACGTTGCCAGCGTCTCAGATTTCGCTGCGATTCCATCTGCAAAAAGTCTTTCCTCAAATTTTGCGTAACATCAGCGCCCGTGTTTCGCTTTGGTTTTTATGACCCAAGCGAAAACAAACGACACACCGGCGAGTCTAAGTTTTCTTTCCACAACAACCCAAAGCCGGACGGAGAACGAACTCATGCTTAAGAAACTGATGCTTGCTTTGCTGCCACTGACCATGATTTCAGCAACAGCCACGGCCGATGATGACTTCAATATCGACGTGAATAACATTACCGATGCCGAGGTAGAAATTGTGGAAGTTGATCTCGATATCGACATGGATGCTTTGGAAGCAGACGCTGGACAGGACTCAGAAGAAACGGCGATTGAAGCCTGCTTCCGCCGCTACGGCTATCGGTCTTGTGGATGGAATCATCACCGTTGGAGCGGTTGCTACAACAGATGTTACAGCTACTGCCGCCCCATGTATTCGTACCGTACCATCAGCTGCTGCCCACCAGTATGTCGCACCGTTCTGACACCAGTTTACAGCTACTACTGGGGGTGTCGCTAAGATTGCATCAGAACGCTTTGTTTGAATCTCAGCATTGAACCGGACTTTGGTCAGTGTGTATTCAGCGAGGCATTCGCATCACAATGATCGCGTGTGAACTTGGTCGAAGATCGACAAAGTTTGCACGCGTTTTTTTGTTATTGGTTCGCAGAAATTTGAGTGCGTTGTTGCTCCAGCGACTTTCGATGCTGACCGTGCAGTTCGATCACGACGGTGATCAGGATCGACAAAATCACCAGCAATAGTAAAGTATATCGAGGCCACTTGGCAGCGTTGGGGCCCTCTTTTTGAGATCGAATGCCGACCGCACTAAACACCAGCGATGCGCCCAGAATGATCGTCACCATGTTGGTAACAAACAGCAGCAGGGCTCCTCCGCTTTTCAAGAATTCGCCGTAGGAAAAAGCGATGCCTGAAACTGCAATCGGAGGCACGAGTGCCGCGGCGATTGCGACTCCGGGTAAAGCGGAATACAAGTTGGGGCGTCCCATCGCGTAGGCGGCCGCGATCCCGCTGGCCAGAGCAATCAGTAAGTCGTAGAACTGAGGCTTGGTGCGGCCTTCCACTTCTGAAGGGAATAAGCCAACCACCCATTCACCTACCACTGGGCTTGGAACCATGGACGGCAATGGATCCAGCCATCCAATGAAGTGACCAAACTGGATGCAGCAACCAAACAGCAGGCCGATGAAAATGGCAGTTGCGAATCCTCGTACAGCCGTTCGAAAGGCGACCTTTGTCAGATAGGCATTCGCATGAGCGACGCCTAGGCCGACTCCGGCAATCGGAGTCATGAGTGGGGCAACCAACATGGCTCCAACGATGACGGCGGCCGAATTTTCAGCCAGTCCAAGGCAACCGATGAAAGTCGCTAGGCTAATCAGCAGGACAAAGTCGAAATCCCACTGTGAGCTTTCTTGGATACGAGTCACTAAGTGAACTCGCTCTTCTCGCGACAACTGAGGTACCACAGATTTCAGCCGTTGGACGGCCTTGTTTCGAATTTGACTCCCTAAAGAACTGCCTCGTTGCAAAACGGCGACTGCCGGGATCCGCACTTCGCCCCCCTGCTCTGTGACGGGATTGGCTCGAAAGAAACGTCTCATCTGCTGTTGGTTTTTTGTGCCCATCAACAGCATGTGATAGTCTGATGCGTTCAATTCTCGAAAGGCTTCGGTGGTGCTTTGAGCAACGATGATGGAATGTTTGATGGAATCCTGATTGCCTCCAATAAGCCGAGACAGCATGTTGGAAAGTTGCCGTTCTCCAACGTCGACTGAATCATCGCTGACATTGGGTTGGACGTAGACTGCAGTGATGGTTCCACCGTATGATTTTGTGAGTCGGCGAGCACATCGAAGCGCATATTCATTGTCTGCTTCGTCGGTGATAAACACGGCTAGGCTCAACGGTTGATGAACTCCAGCCGCGTCGTCTCGAATTAACATCGTGTCATAGTCTGCGGCGGAAGTCAGACTCGTTTGCCATGCTTCCCCTGTTTGATTCTTTTGAAAGCTGGGAGCTCTGGTGATCACAAAGTTGGGCTGCAATTGGTCAACAACCGATCGAATGTCATTCGACCATTGCCCTCCTCGTATCTGTTTCAGTTGCAGTTGAGGTTGAGCAGAATTGTCGTCGTCGGACAATTGCTGAATTACATTGCGAGTAAGTTTCAACAGGTCAGATTCGTCGTGTTTGGCAGTTTCGGCAACATCGGTGAGTCGTGTTTCGCCCTTGCTGCGGGACCCCACCAACACGGTCAACTGTTCTTGCCGAGATTCTGCCAAATGCCATGCCCATGGCAAGAGGTTGCTAATGTCTTCGGGACTCGTCGCTATAAAAAGTGTGGTCACAATTACCTCAGACGTTGCTTAGTTTTGGTGTGGCCACCTTCTGGTCTTTCTGCAGCCGAGATCACGTTTCCAGTCTAGCAGTGTTGCCAAGATCTGGATTTCAGATCCTGCAATGTCCTGAGAGATGGCTAAGAAAAGTGGGTCAGATTGTTGCCTCTGTTGCTTCCAGGGCGTGCTCAGAATTCTGTGCAGATCTTCGATCAGAGTTTTTTAGGCACACGTGTTTCAATGAGCGCGGACTCTGGCGAGTTTTGCCACCAGCGGAAACACGAGGCTTGTGTCTTGCTTTTCTTTGTTGTCACTTGTCGATCGCTTTTCGAAGTTCAGTCGTACTGGCAGCTTTACGTCATCCCTTGGGATGTTTAGTCTGAACAGTTGCATGATCAAATATTGATCGACGATTCTCGACTCTTCAGATCATTGAAGTTGAATTCGAATGGCATTTGAAGTCCGTCTTAGCTGCAGGCAAATTTTCATGAAGACCCGATTCGTAGTTACTTTTGTTCTGTTTTTTGTTTTCTGTCTGGTTTCGGCCGGGCCCACTTTTGCAGGTGACGGTGAACCGAGATTTATTCAGCATACTCCTGGCGATCGAAACACGTTTTTTTATGTTTCAGACCCATTGCCGCATTTGGAGACAGCCGTCCAATCCACAGCGTTTGCTCGATTTAAGGACGTGATCAACGGGATGGCTCGTGCGCCCATGCCAGAATCAGAAGAAGTTTTAGGGCAACTTAAGTCGGCCGCAGCTTACATTCCAACAGAAGTGGCGATGACGACAACAGCTGATGAAGTCGCCCGAATTAGCAAGTTGTTTCACGCCGGACTGCTGATGAGTCTTTGTGAAGCTGCGATTGAATTGGATGAAGATCAAAGCCTTGCCTTACTTCAGCAGCAGATGGCAACTCAAATTTCGGAACTTCAATTCAATTCCACTGACATCTGGCTGGATTTTCGAACTCCGATTCCTGCAGCGATTGTATATGGCCAAGCTGTTTCTTTTGCGAGTAGTTGGGCGGCAGATGGATTGGTAGAGGTCGACTTCACTGATGGAATTCAATTGAAAGCGGCGGCGAAAAACTGGCTCGTCGATGAAGAGATCACGGCTGAAGTTCTCACAGAGTTTGGAGTTGTCGATGACACAAATACTCAAGGAGCAAAGGCTTTAGCGAAGGCCGTCTTGGGTTTGAACATTTCTGTTCGGCTCCGGCAGTACGGCAACGCGATGCACTTGACTTTGGGTGAGTCGGGTTCAGAAACGACGACGGCAGAAAATTCCGTATTCGATGGGCTGGTTGGTCCTGATCCCAGTATTGTGCTTTCTGGTCGATATCAGACAGCCGAATTTCGCAAAGGCCTAGAAGCGATTCAGGAAGTGTGGGGTGAATGGAAAGATAAGCCCATCGGCGTAACTGTCGCCCGTTGGGATACCGATGGGCTGTTAACCGACTTGGACGACGTTGTGCGTACTTTAAACCTGACAGGTGACGCAGGGACTTTGCTTGTTCGTGCACAAGACGGTTTGCAGGGGACACTGACTGAAGTGGGGGTTCCTGAATTTCAAAAACTTGCTGAAAGCGGAGTTTTGCAACTGCTGCCAGAAACCAATGGCGTGGTATCTACTTCAACGATGACGTCGCTGGGAATTATGTTGTCGAATTCGATGAGTCGAGTCGAAGAACGCATGGCAACGAATTCGTTGAAGTACGAATTTTCTGGTCGCCAAGCTCAGCTTCAAATGGCCAATCGGATGGAAGAATTTTATTACAAGAACCTGTCTGAGTTTCGTCGTCTTGTGAAGACAGTTGCTGTTGGAAAATTTACAGCCCCGATCGCTTCCATTATGGATGCCAATGGGAAAGTTTCGGAATTATCACTGTCATTTAAAGGCGCACAAGGACGCAATGATCTGATCGTTGGAGACCTGCAATGTCCTCGGCTGGCGATGATTGGCGGTTTTCAGGCGGGGAGCGATGTTCAAAAACTGGTCGCAGACATTTGGAAGTCTTTTTACAACGGCTTGAATCAAGATCAGTTCGAATTCAACGCCATTGTGGCTGATTCAAATCGTCTTGGGCAAACGGCCTACTTTTTCACGTCGGAATGGCAATCAAATTTGCCTTCTGAAGTTCGTTTTTCTGCCAGTGGGATCGAGCCTCACTACTTCTTTGTCGATGAGAAGTGGTTCGTCTTTTCTACCAGCATCGATCTGAGCCAAGAAATTTTGCGTGCCGCGAAAGATGCCAGTCGGCGAGCAGCAGTGCCCGGTCATCTGACGGCCTACGGGCATATTCCTTCAAACGCACTCGCCGAGCTCTTCCGCAGTGGCATCGACGCGATGGCTCGCCTTGCGGCAGACCAAGACGGAATTGTGTTGACCGGTCTTGAGCTTGAAGCATTTCAACAACAGCTGGTTTTTCAACAGGGAATGCGCAACGGTGCGTTTTCTGTACTAGAAACCTTCAGCAGTGTTCTTGAAATTTTTGATGACGTAAGTTGGGAAAGCCAAGTGAAAGACAAGACATGCACGACCAACTTTAGTGTCACATTTCCTGAATTTTAAGTTGCTGCTTGCGTCACATTTTCCATCTGGCAGCGACTTCTTTTGCTTTTGCTTTTGCTTTTGCTTTTGCTTGAGGCACTTAAATCCATTGTTGATCTTCAACGGCGACTGTCTTTTCGGACGAGACAGTTCCCGTGTGCTGAGTGCTGGCGGGTTCAATCAACATAATTTCAGTATCCTGTTCTGCCACGGGACAGTGTTCGATTCCTTTGGGAACCACGCACATTTCTCCAGGCCCGAGTTCGACGTTGTGATCTCGAAACTGAATCGTCATTCGACCTTTGCAAACAAAAAACACTTCGTCATCGTGATCGTGTTTGTGCCAGACAAAGTCGCCCGAGATCTTGGCCAGTTTGAATAACTGGCCGTTGGCTTCAGCGATGATTTTCGGAGTCCACTTGTCACTAAACTGAGCAAACTTTTCCGTGAGTGCAATCTTTGATGGCATGGTGTGGGCGATCTTTGGTTGTTGGAATATCTTGGTGCGAATTCAGAGCGAAGATTGGCGTCGGTTGAAACGAAGGATAATGGTACTTGCTGAGATCTCAGGTGCCGCGGTCATGACTCTGGGGTTCCTCGAAAATTCGACTGTTCTGAGTCTCTTTTTTGGTGTGATCAGGATAGACTTTCGGCAGCCATGTCGCATCACGGCGATTCGATATGTTTTTTAGTGGGCCCCAATGTATGCCGTTGTCGAATGAGCAATCTGTCAGTCTGTGGTTGCATGATCTGCGGCAGGGAGAAGATTCCGCAGCCGGAAAAGTATGGGACCGCTACTTTCAAAAGTTGGTTCGGCTTGCTCAGGGGCATCTCAGAAATTCAGAAAAGCGAGTCGAAGACGAGGAAGACGTGGCCTTAAGTGTGCTGCAAAGTCTTTGTGAAGGAGCCGCAGCGGATCGCTTTCACCACATCGATAATCGTGAAGAGTTATGGGTGTTGCTAGCCACGATGACTCATCGAAAATGCGTGAATCGAATTCGCCGAAACGTGGCATTAAAACGAGGTGGTGGCAAGGTTGTGGGTGAGGCTGACCTTGCGAAGCCGTCAGATTCCAGCCAGTTTGGACTGAATGATTTCGAATCTTCGGCTCCAACGGCAGAAACGTTGGCCATTTTGCAAGAGGATTACGAGCGGCTGATGCAGACACTGCGTAACGACGAAATGCGCACGATTGCTACGCTAAAAATGAATGGCTATTCGACTTTGGAAATTGCTGAGCAAGCCAAAATGTCAGAAAGATCGGTTCGGCGAAAACTGAATTTGATTCGAGACACTTGGATTGATGAAGTGGATGCAGACGTTTGACGTCAGGTTGAGCGACATGCAATTGGAATGGCTGGAGTGCACAGCCGTCGTCGAATTCTGCGGATAACAGATCGTTGAGTTTCCATGGGCTGATTTGGATGAAGACACGTTTAGAGCAGCGAAATCAGATCGACGAGCTTTGCGATCGGTTCGAAGAATCTTGGCCCGTTTCGGCAACAAAAGTTGCAGGTGAACTGCTGCAAAAAATAGATGAGGGCGGCCGTCCAGAATTATTGTGTGAGCTCATTACGATTCATCGGGAACGGTGTTTGAAGAGCAAGACGGAATTTTTGATCGAAGATTTTCGAGCGTTGCTCCCAAACGATTCTGTTGACTTCGATCAATTGCAGGCTCGATTTCGCACAGATGATCTTCGAGACGCCGCAACTGCCACAAAGCAGGGCTCAAGTTGTCTTTCCGAAATGACCAGTCAGCTTTCATTGGGTGATCGGATTGATTCCTATGAATTGAAAGAGCTGCTTGGGCAAGGCGGAATGAGCGCCGTGTACCGCGCAACAGATAGCCGGTTGAATCGTGAAGTGGCATTGAAGATTGTCGCTTCTTCTATGGCTGATGCCGTGCCGCGAATGCAAGCGGAGGCTCGCATGATTGCTTCTTTAGATCATGCTCATATTGTTCAAGTTTTTGGTACGGGGACATGGAGCGGTGGTCCTTATTTGGCATTAGAGCTTGTTGATGGCGGCAGCTTAGATGTGCTGTTAAGTGATGAACTCTTGACCGCTCGAAGGTCGGCAGAAATCGTGATCGATATTGCTGAGGCAGTATCGGCGGCTCACGAAAGTGGTTTGATTCATCGAGACTTAAAACCAGCCAATGTGTTGATGACAACTTCAGGTGTCGTGAAGTTGGCCGACTTTGGATTGTCTCGAGATTTGAATTTGCAAAGTCAAACGATTTCTGGGGCGCTGTTGGGAACTCCGGGCTATATGTCGCCCGAACAGACCACTGGCAGTCGTCCGACGACTGCCATCGATGTTTATGGTTTGGGCGGCATCTTGTACGCGTGTCTCACCGGCCGGCCACCGTTTCGTGGAGCCAATATTCCCGACACCTTGACCCTAATTCGCAACGAAGAACCGGTGCCCGTTCGCCGGTTGGCTCCGTCGACTCCGGTTGATCTTGAATCAATCTGCCAGAAGTGCTTAAGCAAAGACCCCCTGCATCGATACGCATCTGCTGCGGATTTGCGCGACGACTTAGCTGCCTTCTTAGAAGGTCGTTCTGTGAAGGCTCGTCCTGTTTCTTTGTGGACGAAGGCATTGCGGTTTAGCCATCGGAACCCGGTTGTTGTTTCCTTAGCAACTTGCTTGTGTGTGGCTTTGGTGGCCGGTGTGAGCGGGATTATAGTGCAGTGGCAGCGAGCAGAATCCAATGCTGTTGCGTACCAAGAACAGTTTCAGATTGCAGAAGAGAAAGTTGAAGCGGCGTCTGCATTGCAGGAGTTTATGAGATCTGTTTTGGGTGCCGCTCAAGCAGCGAAGACGGGCGAGAAAACAGACATCAGTGATGCAATCGCTGCCGCCTTGCCCCGGGTCGACGAAGCGTTTTATGAGCATCCGGAAATCGAGGCTGCTGTTCGAGAGACTCTTGGGAAGACTTTGCGAACTTTAGAACAGGCTACGGTGGGGATTGAACAATACAGGCGTTCTATTGAATTGTATGAACAGGTCTATGGCCGCAGTGACTTCCGGACTTTACATGCGATTGATGGATTGGCTGGCATCATGCGATCGCTTGGGAATCACGATCAAAGGTTGGAGGCCATTGAACTGCGGAAGTTTGTGTTGTCTGAGAGAATCAGGCAGAAAGGTGAGTTTCATTTTGATTCGATTTCGGCGATGGACAAGTTGTCTGCTGCCCTCGGGCAAGTGGGCGAGTTCGACGAAGTTGAAAGGCTGACACTGAAGGCGATGGCAGCGCTGAGCCGTTTGCCAAACGGTGATGATCGAATGGCCGAATCTCTGCAATATAACCTAGCGGGGGCCTACTGGCAGCAAGAAAAACTGGCAGAGGCACGAAGCGCATTTGAAACGCTGATAGAAAGAATGAGCCGTCGGATCGAAGCGGCCGATCCTGATTCCATTTTTCGGCATGAGCGGATTCAGCTGTGTAAGTCTAAGGGAACGTTGGCTTTAATTGTTCATGATCTGGGCGACGTTGTTGCTGCCGAAGGGTTGTATCGGGAGTTGCTGCCAGAATTTCAGGAATTAGAAGGTCTCGGCCACAGACGGACACTTTCGGTTCACCGTCGGCTTGTTCGACTGTTGATCGAACGGAAAAAGTTTGAAGACGCTTTACCGTTTGCCGAACAGTTGCTGCAGCAACACTCTGCTGCATTTGGTCCAGCCGCCGGGCTGACTTTAGAAGTTCGTCGTTACTTGGTTTCAATCTATCAAAACTTGAAGCGTATTGACCGTGTCGAGCAGTTTCTGCGGGAGACAGTTGCGCTAACCGTCAAGCATCGCGAACCAGGTCATGATTATATTCATCAAGCAAAGTCTGAACTGGATCAGTTTCTTGCCAACCGGCAAGATGTCTCTGAAGCTCTCAATGATGGTGGTAGATGACGACTCGGCTGATCGTGACACAGCCGATAGCGACTCGGCTGATCGTGACACAGCCGATTGAAATCTGTTAACCACACTTCGAAATCATTTCTTATCTGATCCTGAATCAGACAGTTGGTCTGTTTCCATGAACACGCCTCTCGAGAAAAAATCTTCTGTCCATCAAATTCAGAAACGGTTTGACAACGATGTCGAGCGGTTTTCCAATCTTGAAACGGGCCAGTCTGCCACGATTGATGCGGTGCTGGCCATGGATTTAATGACTGCTGCAGCGGTTGCATCTTCGTCACCCATTCGCCGAATTCTCGACTTGGGTTGTGGTGCCGGAAATCATACTTTGAAGCTGCGTGCTTCGGTGGATCACGACTTTGATGCTGACTTATTGGATCTGAGTCAGCCGATGTTGGACGCGGCCGTTCGGCGAGTGACTGAAGTGACTTCCGGAGCTGTTCGGTCGTTTCAATCTGATTTTCGAACGGCGGATCTCGAAGCCGAAAGCTACGACGTGATTTTAGCGGCAGCCGTCTTGCATCATCTGCGTGATGAGACAGATTGGGAGGCAGCGTTTACAAAAATTCATCGTTTGCTGGCTCCGGGAGGAAGTGTTTGGATCACTGACTTGGTGATGCATGAAACGCAGGGTGTGCAGTCGATGATGTGGCAGCGATATGGAGACTATCTGGTGTCCTTGAGCGGTGAACAGTATCGCGACAAAGTGTTCGAATACATTGATCTTGAAGATTCACCACGGCCTGTCACGTATCAGCTTCAGCTGCTGCACCAAGTTGGCTTTCAACATGTGGAATTGCTGCACAAGAATTCTTGTTTTGCAGCATTTGGGGCAATCAAATCGTCGTAGCAAATACTATGTTGCGGATTCCATCGTTGGATTTTGATGTTTCAGCGTGTCGTCAGGGGCAGTGTCTTTCGGCGGTCTGTCGGAATGGTTTCGCTTGATAAGACGTTCTGCGCGGATGGATAGAATTTCGGTCGTCACAATTGATGCGAAGATCAATCCGCAGCCCGTATAGCCAGATCCATTCAGGCGTTCATTCAAGAAAATGGCTCCTAGGATCGCAGCGAATAGGCTTTCCGAAGACATCAAGATTGCGGCAATGGAGGCGGAAGTGAAACGTTGAGCGACGGCTTGCAAGGTGAATGCGATCGCTCCTGAAAACAGGCCTGCGTAAACGATTTCAGGGGCTGCGTTCCAAATGTCTTGTGCCGTTGGCCATGACTTTTCTGGTAGCAACGTGGAGCACAGAATTTGAGCCGCGCAGCCCAGTGTGCCACAGGTGAAAAATTGGAGGGTCGCCATCGTGTAGGGCAGATTACTGGCGGATGAAAATCGTCCGACAAAGATCACGTGAAAGGCCCAAACACCGGCCCCGGCTAAAATCAGAAAGTCTCCAAGCTTTAATGCGGAAAGATCTCCTGAGCTCAGCAAGTAGACTCCGGCGACACTTAGGCAGGCCAGCGGCCAGATCAGTTTTGGCGGAGCTTCTTTCAGCATCACCCACGAAAGAAAGGGGGTGAAAACGACGTAGAGCGTGGTTAGAAATCCGGCGTTTGTAATCGACGTTGTTTGTAGGCCCGTTTGTTGCAGAGCCATTCCTGCGAAGAATAGAAATCCCAGTCCCACAAATCGAAGCAACCATGCTCGATTAAAGTTTTCGCCTGTCTTCGTCGTTTGAAGTGCGCGTCGTGTTTTTAATTCGAAAAGACAAAGAGGCAGCACGGCGGCGGCGGCAAGAAGGAATCTGAGTCCAACGAACAGCATTGGTCCGATGTCATCCATCGCATTCTTCTGCGCCAGAAAGCCGAATCCCCAGATCGCTCCCGCGAGCAACAGCAGCAGATTGGCGGTGCCTGTCTTCATTGCAGTGCGAGTTTCTGTTGAGTGATTGCCGGATGACCGAAGGCGTTGATGTTGCACAATACTAGCTGCTTGGCCAATCAAGGCGTTTCAGCTTCGGCGAAATTCGATAAGATTCGACGCCGCGAGAATGGAATTCCCTGTCTCGTGTTCCCAGCCGTTTTTTGAATCACGCAATCGTTGGTTCACAAAGTGATTCGAAAATGTCCGACGAAAATTCTTCTGTTGCTTTACCGATGCTGTGGATCGATGCGGACGCTTGCCCTTCGCTGGTTCGAGACGTCGTGTACAAAGCGGCAAAGAGAATGAACTGCAAGGTGACGGTTGTTGCCAACCAGCCCATGTATGTGCCTGTGTCTCCTCGAATCAAGCAAATCACCGTGACATCTGGAGCCAACGAGGCAGATGATCGCATTGTTGAATGGATGGAAGCGGGCGACATTGTGATCACAAGCGACATTCCGTTGGCCGCTCGAGTCGTCGATCAAGAAGGCATTGCCATTGGTCATCGAGGTGAAGTGTTCGACGACGATACCGTACATAGCCGCTTGGCGACTCGGGATATGATGGACCAGTTTCGTTCAGCCGGGATGGAAACAGGTGGTCCGAAGCCGTTTGATAAACGCGATGTGCAACAGTTTGCGAATGCTTTGGACCGGACCATGGTGGCTCAGATTCGCCAGCGCGAAAGGCAGCATCGGCGAGGGCAACCACCGGAGGAAGCTGGTCGCTAATGTTGGTGGGCGGGGCTCAGAGCCGTAGAGAGCCGTAGAGAGCCGTAGAGAGCCCGGGGGCTGTTTGGTGGGCAACCCGGGCAGCTGGAAATCTCGAAATCGTGTTTGCGGATTTATGCTCTGAAGTCTGACTGAACATCTGGGTTCGATTCTGAAGCTCTGCGAGAGACTTCTGGAATCCCAGTAGGGGCCAGTTTCTTTTCAGTTGGTTGCAGCATCAGCGATATTCTCCTGATAACACGTTGGTCTCAAATTGACTCAATCATTCATCTGCGGCACGATATTAGGTTCTCGACCGCGTTTTCCTGTTTCCCGAGCATCCTATGCCGTCCAGTGCTTCCGATCGTCAGCTTGTTAAACGTATTCGCAAAGGGGAAGCCGAAGCGTGGCAGCAGTGCATTGACCAGTTTGAGGGACGATTGCTGGCGTTTGCTCGTAGCCGTTTGAACGACAAAACATCGGCGGAGGATGTGGTGCAGGAAACCTTCATGGGATTTCTGAAGGCTCTGCCTCATTACGACGAAACGACTCCGCTGGAATCGTGGCTGTTCAGCATCGCGGCTCATAAAATTATCGATGCCATGAGACGCACGGGGCGGCGGCCGACGGTGCCATTGCGAGTGAGCAGTACGGGGTCTACGTCTGGTCCAGAGCCAGCCGGAACTGCTCGTCACGCATCCAGCATGATGAGAAGTCACGAAGGGAACGCTTCTGAAGCGAATGTCGTGGCGGAATGTTTAAGTGACCTGATTGCTGACTTCAAGCAAAAGGGGGCTTGGGAGCGTCTGAAGTGTGTCGAGCTGATTTTTGTGCTTGGTTGGGCAAACAAAAAGGTGGCCGAACATTTAGATCTCACAGAACAGGCCGTCGCAAACCACAAGTTTTTTGTGGTCGCAAAGCTGAAGGAATCTGCCAAGCGAGCTCGATTGCAGGATACCGAGCTGAGCGGATTGGGCTTAGAGTGACCAAAAGTGGACTCTGACAATTGAAGGCTCATCGCCAGTCGGTGAAAGTAAGAAAGACGAAAATGGCAGATCTTGGTGAAGCGGGATCAGGGACAGGACACGGGCGTAAGCTTGATTCATCGCCGTGTTATTTAACAAGCTTGAGGGCTGCGAATATCAGACGACATGCTGAATGGGCCGATGGTCGTGAAGTCCCACTGTCGTTCCGAGGGCTCGAGCTTGGCGGCGAGGCCGGTGAGGCTTGCAACGAGCTGAAGAAACTTGAACGTGTTCGCCTAGGGCTGGTTGGCGGCAGTGAAGATATTAGCGGATTGCGTGAAGAGCTGGCTGATGTCCTGATTTGCGTGGATCTGATTGCCATGGATTTAGGCATCGAGTTGGGTGAAGCCGTCCGTGCGAAGTTTGATAAGACTTCCAGCAAGTATGGTCTGAAATCACGGTTCGATGGGTGATTTCTAGCCAGTGAGGACTCCAGGGCTCCCAGTGTACCTAGGTTTTGCGAGTGGCCTATTATTGAATTGAGCCAATCGGATGGGGGGGGCGTGTCGGTGGGGCAGCTAGGGTTTTGAAGCGTGTTTTCACTGGAAAATCGAGGTGATTGCGTCGTTGTTGTGGTCTTTCTCACCGAATTGGAACAGCCTGCTGATCAGAATAAGGAGACCTTGCCAGATGGGCGACTTCACAGGCCCGTCATGATGACTTTGCTTCGTTTGAACGCAAAATGTTTGGTTATTGAGCGTCCGCAAAAAAGTTTGTAAGTTTGCGGCTACTGAATGCATCTTTATCAGTACCTCAGCCAAGTTGTCTTTCACACTCTGACCACGTTTTGAAATTTCTAAAATTCATGAGCACACCGACCCATTCTGATTCTGCAGTTGCTGAACGCTATGCCGCCGCCGCCGAACTGCGAGAAGCCGCGCTGTGTTGCCCTGTCAGTTACGACACCGACCGTCTGAAGCAGTTGCCTCAGGAAATTATCGAAAAAGACTATGGTTGTGGCGACCCGACTCGATATGTCCGTCCCGGTGATACCGTGCTGGATCTTGGATCGGGCGGCGGGAAATTGTGCTACATCGCTTCGCAGATTGTTGGCTCTGAAGGCCGAGTGATCGGTGTGGATGTCAATCAAACCATGTTGTCTTTGGCTCGAAAGTACCAAGACGATATGGGTGACAAGCTGGGGTATTCGAACGTCGAATTTAAGTATGGACGCATTCAAGATTTGGCTTTGGATTTAGACGTATTTCACAAGCGGATGGCTGAGCTGCCGGCTGATACGGTTGAACACAGTGTGGATGTCCTGAATTTGATTCGTGACTTGCGTAACGGCGAGCCCATGATTCCGGACAATAGCGTGGACTGCGTGATTTCGAACTGCGTCTTGAATCTGGTGAGTCCAGAAGATCGTCGCCAGCTGTTTCGGGAAATTTATCGAGTCCTAAAAGTTGGTGGGCGAGCGGCGATCAGTGATATTATCTCTGATGAAGACGTTCCCTTGGAAATGCAGAAGGATGCCGAACTTTGGTCAGGCTGCCTATCTGGCGCTTGGCGAGAAGATCAGTTTCCAGAAGAGTTTGCATCAGCTGGATTTCATGGGGTTCATGTTGATAAATACGAAGCTGAACCTTGGCAGGTGATTAACGGAATTGAGTTCCGTTCAGCAACCGTGATGGCTTACAAGGGAAAAGAGGGGCCTTGTTTGGAACGCCATCAAGCCGTGATTTATCGAGGCCCATTTCGGTCGATTCATGATGATGATGGTCATGAGTATGTTCGTGGAAAAAGAGTGGCTGTGTGCGACAAGACTTTTCGGCTTCTGATGAGCGAACCTTATTCAGGAATGTTCATCCCAGTGGAGCCGCTGAACGAAATTCCTTTGGACGCTGCAGAGCCGATGTCTTGCACCGCCAGATTTCGTAGCCCTGAAGAAACCAAGGGGCCAGGCTTCAGTGAAACGCGTCTTTCTGATGAAGCGTCCTGCTGTGATACGGACGGCAGTTGCTGCTAGGCAGTTCTCCGTTTCAATCGGTCGATCGGTGCGTGTGGCTATTGGGTTGCACGCCGTCGGCCTACTGGCTTACCTTCGGAACGTGTGTTCACTTTTCGAAGCGACGAGAGCTTTTGTTAAGTAACGCTTCTGCTGCGAAATTGCAGCGATTTCGGTTGCTCAGGTGTTGCTTCGATCGCCAGTTGTCTTTCGCCAGCTTGTCTTTCGTCAGTGGGCGGGTTCTCTCGAGTTTTTTCTTTTCGAATTGATTTTCAATTCTCTCTTCAAGTATCCGTATCACCATGGCACAGGCGAGCAAATCTCTTCAGCTTCGGCAATCTGAACTTGCTGACCCCAGCTTCCAACTGAACATTATCAATCGCACGTTGATGGATCGTTCGTTCGAACATGTGGTCGCCGAAAAGGGGATGGATCGTCTGCATGCTAACAGCATTCGGACATTGCAAGTCAATGTTGGCAAACTGTGCAACATGACGTGCACTCATTGTCACGTGGATGCTGGCCCGGACCGCAAGGAAGAGAACATGGATCGCCAGACGATCGATGATTGTTTGCGGGCACTTGAAGAAGGCAAAATCGAAGTTCTCGATTTGACCGGCGGGGCTCCTGAAATGAACGCCAATTTCCGGTACTTCGTGACGTCAGCTCGTGCTCTTGGTGTCCATGTGATCGACCGCTGCAATTTGACCATTTTGCTTGCCAAGGGCTACACGGACCTGCCCGAATTCTTGGCAGAAAATGGCGTAGAAGTTGTTGCCTCGCTGCCTTGTTATTTGGAAGACAACACAGATAAGCAGCGAGGTGATGGAGCGTACAAAGATTCGATCACGGCTCTGCGGCGGCTGAATGAAGTCGGCTATGCGACCGATGGGTCGAACAAAAAATTGACGCTGGTATTTAATCCCGTCGGCATTTCTTTACCTCCTGAACAGTCTGTTTTGGAAGACGCGTATCGGCAGCATCTTCGCAATGAATACAGCATCGAATTTAGCGGTCTGTTTACGATCACAAATATGCCCATCAGTCGCTTCCTCGAAGATCTGATCGAACGAGGCAAGCATGAAGAATACATGCAGTCGTTATTGGATGCGTTTAATCCGGCGGCAGTTGATAGTGTGATGTGTCGATCGATGCTGTCTGTCGGCTGGGACGGCCGTCTGTTTGATTGTGACTTCAATCAGATGTTGGAACTGCCAATGGATCAAACCGTCGGTCAGCACATCCGAGACTTCGACTTCGAAAAGCATTCGACTCGTCAGATTTCGACCGCTCAACATTGCTTCGGTTGTACGGCGGGCTCGGGATCGAGTTGTGGTGGTTCGCTGAGCTGATGTTCCGCTTGTTCAAGTTGCCCATGAACGCCGCATGAGCTTGACGGCTTTGTGGAAGTTGCTGTCTGTTGCAGCTTTTGGTCGTCACTCTCGGTGAGTCGTGATTGCCGGTATCTCGGTATTCCAGTATTCCAGTATTTCAGTGTTTCGGTGTTCTAGTGTCCGCGGGGCGATGTCAAATGCTGTGGGTCAGCAGGCTGTGCCTTGTGAATACGGGCCAGAGTTGGCGAACAGCAGGGGTTTTGGGCAATTGTTGGGCTGATCAGTCCGATATCACGCACATGGGTCAGATGGCAATGTGTCGTCAGATTCGATTGGTCAGCGGTTGCAGAAGGCCGCCTTCGGTCGGCCGATGGCTGAAAACGCTGATCAAAACGTTGTTCTGGCCGATGAACGGCTTGCCAGTTGCTGATGTCAACGGTACTATCCGCGACTCGCTTGACTTTGCCTTTGTCATGATTGCGCTTTGCAGTCACTTCAAATGCGTTTAGGCAGAGCGTAAGTGCTTGCTGTGGTTGAGTTTACGATTCCCACACGAGCCTGTTCTCAAGTGGCGTTGTTTTGATTTTTTAGATTTTGTTCCGGAAGAACGAGTGTTCGAAGGCATTACAGAAGGACTGACGAGCGCATTTTCGGCGTTCCGGGGATCTGGAAAGATCACCGAAGGAAACATCCGTGACGGGATGAAGCAGGTGCGGACTGCGCTGCTGGAAGCCGACGTCGCGTTTGATGTGGTGCAGGATTTCGTAAAGAAGACAACAGCACAGGCCATTGGTGCTGACGTTCTGAAGTCTGTTCGTCCTGATCAGCAAATTGTCAGTATTGTGCATCAGGGTTTGATCGACCTGATGTCTGGAGATCATGATCTGTCCATCAAGCGTGATGGCCTAACGATCATTATGATGTGTGGTTTGCAGGGTGCTGGTAAAACGACCACCTGTGGCAAGCTGGCTCGCATGTTGAAGGAAGATGGAAGTCCGGTCACATTGGTGGCGGCCGACCTGCAGCGACCGGCGGCGATTGAGCAGTTAAAAGTGATTGGTGAGCAGGTTGGCAGTCCTGTTTACTTTGAAGATCCCAAAGACAGTGACCCGGTGCAGGTTTGCCGCAACGGGGTGAAGCTGGCGAAGTCGAATGGCTCGAAAGTCGTCATTCTGGACACCGCAGGGCGTCTGGGGATCGACGAAGAGCTGATGAAAGAGCTGCAGCGAATCGACAATCGGGTGGCTCCCGATATGTGTCTGTTCGTTTGCGACGCGATGACCGGTCAGGATGCCGTTAACAGTGCGAAGGCCTTTAACGAGGCATTGGAGCTGGACGGAGTCGTTCTGACAAAATTGGATGGTGATACTCGAGGTGGTGCCGCTTTAAGCGTGCGAGCCGTCACGGGCGTTCCGATCAAGTATGTCGGAGTCGGCGAGCAGCTGGATCGGTTGGAGCAGTTCCATCCGGATCGAATGGCGGGGCGAATTCTGGGCATGGGAGACGTTTTGTCTCTGGTCGAGAAAGCTCAGCAGGAATTCGATGAAGATGAAATGCTGGCCCAGCAAGAGAAAATGCAGGCCGGCAAGTTCACTTTGGACGATTTCCGTAAGCAGATGAGGCAAATGAAGAAGTTGGGTTCCATGCGAGAAATCATGAAAATGATTCCTGGAATGGGCAAAGTGGTCGATCAACTGGGGGACGCCAACCCGGAAGACGATATGAAGCGAATCGAAGGCATTATCGATTCAATGACCATGGATGAACGCAACAATCCCGAACGGATTGATCGCAGTCGTCGCAATCGCATTGCGACGGGAAGCGGTGTTCAGCCTGCTGAGGTCAATAAATTGCTCAAGGACTTCAATTCCATGGGTAAGATGATGCAAGAAATGTCGAATATGGGTGTTCGGGATCGCATGAAAGCCGTCAAACAGATGGCAGACGGCGGAATGATGGATCCGAATGCCGACATTCGCGAAAAGAAGTCTCGAAGCAAACGCGGTCCTGCCGACCTTGCTCGGGAACGAGATAAAAAGAAGAAACAGCGTAAAGACGCGAAAAAGTCCAAAAAACGCAACCGAAAGAACTAGGCATCTGTCAGGATGCTTGGTTCCGGTTTCAATTTATTGTTTCGGGAAACGACTGAGCCGTTAAATCGATTTGATGTCTGTCTTGAGATGATATCGGTCACAGTCGGTGAAATTATTCCTATCAGAGCCTGCGGAAGGTGGGCTGGAGACCTTGGTTTATGTCAGTTCGAATTCGAATGAAGCGCATGGGACGAAAGCATCGTCCTTTTTATCGTATTTGCATCATGGATCGAAACCGTGCGCGTGACGGTAAAGCGATCGAAGAAGTAGGCTTTTACGACACATCTGTGCCGGATAAGTCTCAGCGAGTCAGCCTGAAGATGGAGCGGATCGACTACTGGCTTTCAGTGGGCGCCCAACCTTCAGAAAAAGTCAACGCCCTGATCAAGAAGGTTCGAACTGGCAAGTTCGGCACTGCTTCGTCTCCACCTCCGATGCAAGCTCCGAAAGCTCCGGAACCAGAGCCCGTCGCAGAAGCTCCTGCACCAGAAGCAACTGAGGCTCCAGCCGAAGAAGCTGCATCGGAAGCCAGCGAGTAGTCGATTTGGCTGCAATGCAGGTTTGTAAACGCAGCAAACTGTTCGAAAGACAGACATGCGGTTTGATGTGCTGACGCTGTTTCCCGGGCTGTTAACGAGCTACTTGGGGCAGAGCCTGCTGAAGCTGGCAATTGATCGAGGTCTTGTGTCGATTCACACACATGACTTTCGAGATTTTGCGATTGGAAACCACCGCCAAGTTGATGATAAACCATTTGGTGGTGGCCCCGGAATGTTGTTGATGTGTGAACCGATCGTGAATAGCGTGCGGGACGTGCAGCAACTGGATTCCAACCCCGGTCGATTGATTATGATGACGCCTTCAGGACGTCGATTGGATCAGTCTCTGGTGGAAGAATTGGCGACCGAAGATCGATTACTGTTGATGTGTGGTCGGTATGAAGGATTTGACCAGAGGATTTCTACAACACTGAAACCTTTGGAAGTGAGTGTTGGTGATTTTATTTGCAACGGTGGCGAAGTACCCGCCATGTTGCTGATTGATGCCGTCATTCGGCTGGTGCCAGGTGTGTTAGGGGACGAGACAAGTAGCAAGTATGATTCGTTTAGTGCGGATCAATTGCTGGAGTATCCTCAGTACACTCGGCCACGAGAATACAACGGGATGACTGTTCCCGATGTCTTGCTAAGCGGTAATCATCAGGCGATTGCTGAGTGGCGGAAAGAACAGAGTTTAAAACGAACAGCCGAGCGACGAGCTGATCTGCTAAGCGAAAAGCGTCAGCAGGATCCGTCAAAAGGTTGATGATATTTGCGAGACTGAAGAATTCGAACGCCCGTTCTACTGGTGCTGCGAAGGTCTTCAGACGGAAGTTCAGCAGGCGGAACACCGCCAAATAAGGACCGTGTTGCCATGAGAAACAAGTTGATTGATATCGTAGAAAAGTCCAGTCTGCGAGAGGTTCCGTTAAACTTCACCGTGGGCGACACGGTTGACGTCCACACCCGAATTCTTGAAGGCTCTAAAGAGCGAGTTCAGGTTTTCAGTGGTGTGGTGATCGCCAAGCGTGGACACGGCATGGGTGAAATGTTCACCGTGCGTCGAATCGTTGCGGGTGAAGGTGTTGAACGAACGTTCCCTGTCAACACACCCAAAATCGCCAAGATTGAAATCAAGCGACACGGTCGAGTTCGTCGTGCCAAGCTGTTTTACCTGCGAGAGCGTACCGGCAAGGCGACTCGTCTTCGTGAACGCAAATCAAAGCCATGGGAAGTGGATCCTAACGCCAAGAAGAGCTAGGGGATCAATCGGAAAAGCTTCGCTGCCAAAGGTGTCTGAGACGGTATGCGTCTGGCATTGCCACAGCGAAGAATTTCTTAAGCTTCATCATGACTTGATCTGTGGTGAACCAAGTTGGTTTGAACACACTTCAAGTTGATGCTGAGTTCGATTGAATGCATGATCGCCGGTGTTGGATGTTCTGTTGGCAGAGCTTCTGAGATTGGCGATTTCGCTTGCGCCGATTTGAAAACAGGTTTCCAGTGATGTTTCACAGCTTGCTAAAGCGACTTCCCCAATGGCTGATTCCTGAAAGCATGCTGCAGGATCGCAGCGAACGACTGGGTGATCGTGGCGAAGCGCTGGCGATTCGCTACTTAAAGAGCGAGGGGCTGCGGATCTTGGAGGCTCAGCATAAAAACGCCTACGGTGAAGTGGATATCATTGCGTTGGATGGGGACTGCGTTGTGTTTGTTGAGGTGAAAACTCGCAGCAGCACAGAGGCCGGGAGCCCCTTTGAGGCTGTCGATTACCGCAAGCAGCAAAGGCTGACTCGAATTGCACTTGCTTGGTTAAAGAAAAAAAGGCGCCTCGGAAAGCCTGCTCGGTTCGATGTGATTTCCATCGTCTGGGCGAGCGCTGCTGAGCCGCAAATACAGCATTTTCGGAACGCTTTTGAGCCTACGGGTAAAGGTCAGTTCTTTGGGTAAGCGGGTTGTTGTTGCAGGGATCGATTTGATGGAAGCTGTATTCAGCTTCAGGCACCACCCGGGCGACAGAGCTTTTGTGCGGTCGGGGGCGGCGATTCTGCCAGCCGTTTGATGTGCCGGCAGGGCCGCCTTTCATGGCGGCTTTGAACTTGGTTGTTCTGCCCGCAATTCTTCTGCGGTGCAGCCAGTGGTCCGTTGACCTCACCATTGAGAGCCTGTGAAAACCGATGGTGACAGGATTCGGCCATCTGGCATAGACTTGGCCGATCTTCTACGAAAACTGCGGAGTGAATCCGCTTAGTCACCCGGCTTTGGAGTTGCAGAGATGCGTCTCTTGTCACAAATGATATTCATCGCCGTCTTGTCGTCTGCCGTGAGCAATGCTCAAGGGCCTGATGCCAAGACATTGCTTAACGCCTATCGACCAAGCCAGCCCAATGTCGATTACGACACTCCGGCGGGTGATGAGCTGGCTCAATGTCGCCGTGATATCGAGCGAACTGCGGATGGCAATGGCTTTGTTGTTTATGGGCCAGCAGGACAGGTGCTGCGTCGTTTTACTGACACGAATGGCGATAGCCAGGCTGACGTGTTTCGTTTTTATCGAATGGGGCTTGAAGTTTATCGTGACATTGACGCGAATAAGAACGGTAAGAATGATCAACATCGGTGGATGAACTGGGGAGGGACTCGCTGGGGGATTGACCGTGATGAAGATGGTCGGATTGACGAATGGAAAACTCTATCGGCTCAAGAAGCTGCTGAGGTCGCCATCATGGCGATGGTGAATCGCGATCCAGCCACTCTGGCGACCGTGCTGGTCAACGCGAAGGATTTGAAGAGCTTACAGATTCCTGACGCGATGGCTCGCAAAATTTTGACCAGTGTAGCAGACCCGACCGCCCAACTTCGCAAAGTGCTGAGCGGTAGCAAGACGATTACTCCGTCGACTCAATGGGTGCGTTTTGATCCGCCCGTGCCAAGCTTGATTCCTGCTGAAGATGGTAAATCTAAGGAAGACCTGACCGTGTACCAAAACGCGATGGCCATTGTTGAAAGTGAGGGGCAGCACAAGTTGGTTTCCGTCGGGGAAATGATCCAAGTTGGTAATGTCTGGAAGTTGACTCACCTGCCGACCCCTCTTGATTCAGAAGACGCTCAGGTGCAAATTGGTGGCATCCTGATGCAGCCTCAAGTGACAGGACCGGGCATTGCAGCAGAGCCCGAGATGGCTCGTGAAATGGAGCAATTGCTAACCGCTCTGCAAAAGATTGATGAGAGCAGTCCGACAGCCAATATCACTCCTCAAGGTTTGGCTCGATACAATCAGCAGCGAGCCGATGTGATCGAGAAGATCATTAAGGTTGTGCCTACCGAACCAGAACGAATTCAGTGGATTCAGCAATTTGCAGATGGTGTCGCGGCCGCCGTGCAAACGGGAGAATACGACACAGGTTTGAAGCGACTCGAGGCCCTCGAAAGCCAAGTACGAGCTGACAAGAAGCTGGCTGGTTATGTTACATATCGACGGCTACTGGGTGAGTACGCGGTGCGTCTGAAGACAGAAGATAGTAAGAAACGTGAGGCAGCTCAGGACTGGTGGTTGAAGCAGCTGGAAGTCTTTGCCAAAACATGGCCGAGATCGGAAGACGCTGCAGATGCCATGGTTCAGTTGGCCATTAGCTTGGAACTGATTGGTCGAGTGGATGACGCAAAGCGTTGGTATGCGACATTGGTGCAGGAACACGGCCAGTCGAATGCGGGCATTCGGGCTCGAGGAGCTTTGAAGCGGCTTGATCTTGCAGGCAAGCCCCTGGCATTGGCTGGAAAGAATCTGCAGGGGCAGCCAATAAGTGTTGCTCAATATCGAGGTCGCGTGACGTTGGTGGCATTTTGGGCCACATGGGCTCAGCCCTACACCGCCGAGCTTCCGAAGCTGAATGCTCTTTACCAAAAGTACAATCGCTCTGGTTTCGAGATTCTCGGAGTGAACTTGGATGCCGATGCCAGCGGACTCAATGCTTACTTGCAAAAAAATGGTGGTGCATGGCAACACATTCGAGATGCAGGTGGGACAGATGGGCAGATCGCGAAGGACTTCGGAATCGTGACTGTGCCAACCATGTTCATTGTGGATAAAGCGGGGCGAGTTGCCGGAGCTGTGACGATGGAAAATGTCGAAGAAGCTGTGACCGCATTGCTACAGGGCAAGCCATTAAGTGCTGCAGGCAATAACTAGAAGTTTGGCACCACATTCTTTCATGGTCGGATCGACCTTCACGTTGTTCTATTCGAGAGTCAACGTGAGTTGATGCACGAGCGGTTTCGCTACGTTGGACTACAGCTATCCCGTGCCCCGTGCCCCGTGCCCCGTGCCCCGTGGGCTCTTGTCTATTCTTGCGGTGGCTTAAACCAGCTGGCAACTTGCCTACGATTCGCTGCTGCGATGGCTGTGCACAGTGCTTGGGCGGAAAGGTGCAGAGCCATGCTGAGAAACGAGTCGGCCCTTCACGCCCATACTTCATGATGGAAGCTGCCAACTGTGTGGGAGCTGGCCAATAGTGTTGAAGCTGCCAAGCTGTGATGTGTCGATGAGCGGACAACGTGCTCTGGTTCTGAGATTGCTTTGGTGAATATTGCCCTTGCGATGTGACTTGTTGCGGGCGGAAAGCATCTGCATTGTTGTGTGGTCTCAAGCGCCGCTGGGTTGGTATCGCGTTCTGAGTGCAAACACGGTGGGTGCGTTGCTATTCTTGATCACTGGGCCAAGCAAGTGAGGTGGGCCGCACGATACAATTTTCTGTTTGAGCGAGTCCGAGTATTTCCAGACGATTCAATTGGGAGCACACACAGATGACGTCAACGCCAGGACAATCCAGACGCAGTTTTTTGAACACCACAGCGGCGACGACAGCTGCATGGTTTGCTAGCGCGCCACTGGCATTTACGGCCAGCCGAACGAGTGAAGAAGTGATTGTTGGTGAAGGTGATTTTCGCTACCGAGTTGTTCACAACTGGGCCAAGCTTCCGCAGGAATTGACGTGGCAGACGACACACAATGTGGCTGTCGATAAAGCGGGCAATCTTTATGTGATTCATGAAGGTCGAAAGGATCAGAAAGACCACCCCTCCATCTTCGTATTTGATGCTGATGGAAAGTTCGTTCGATCATTTGGGCAGCAGTTTCAGGGGGGAGGTCATGGGATCGAAGTTCGCCAAGAAGGCAACGAAGAATTTCTGTACGTCGCTGCATATCAACACGTAAAATGCTTCGAAAAAATGACGCTGACTGGCGAGACGGTCTGGCATAAAACGGCTCCGATGGAGTCCGGATTTTACGCCCTTGGTGAAGATACCAGCGCCGAAGCAAATTGGACTCGAAAGGGTTTTCTGCCAACCAATTTTGCCTTTCTGGATGACGGTGGCTTTCTATTGGCCGATGGCTATGGGTCGTTTCAAATCCATCGGTACGACAAAGATGCCAACTGGGTCAGCTGCTTCGGTGGAGCTGGCGATGGCAAGGGGAAATTTAAGACAGCTCACGGGTTGTGGATTGATCGACGTGAAGGTCGATCGCCTTCAATCGTCGTGACGGATCGTGCTCATAATACGCTGCAGATTTTTGACATGGATGGCAAGTATCTCGAAACGTTGGAAGGATTCGGATTGCCGGCCAACATTGATATTCATGAAAACCTGATGCTAGTACCCGAGCTGAAGGCTCAAATCAGTATCTTGAATGAAAAGAATGAAGTGGTGGCTCGACTGGGAACTGGAAAAGATCGTCTGAATGAAGTTGCCGATCTTCGTACCAAGCCATCCGAGTGGAAACCCGGTCAATTCGTGCATCCTCACGACGCATGCTTCGCCGCGAACGGAGATATCTATGTGGCTGAATGGGTACGCACGGGGCGAGTGAGTAAGCTTGAAAAAGTTTCCTAAGCGATCACAGTGTCCATCTGCGGATTGGCAGTCGACGACTTTGTTGCAGGGTTCTTCTGGCAGGCAAGCGCCAGACTAATTTCATTTGGAGTGATTAAAAAATGTCTCGGTCTTTGAATGTCCATTTATTGCCTGCCGTGTTTTCTCCCGATGTCGTCGCGGGCGGGATTGTGGTGATGGTCGACATTCTGCGAGCGTCTACCACGATGACGGTTGCTCTGGCGAACGGGGCATCCGGAGTCGTGCCATGCCTGCACGTTGATGATGCGTTTGCGTTAAGAGATTCTAAGCCGAATGGAAAATGTTTATTGGGTGGTGAACGTGGAGGTGTGAAAATAGATGGTTTCGATTTTGGCAATTCTCCTCGAGATTACTCGCCCGAAGTTGTCGCGGGAAAGGTGCTCGCTTTCACGACAACCAATGGCACTCGAGCGTTGCATCACAGCCGACAGGCGGCTGAAATCTTGATTGGCTGCTTTCTTAATCTGACATCCGTTGTCCACTACTTGCAGCAGCAATCCACGGACATCCACATTGTTTGTGCGGGCACCAATGGCGAAATCACATCAGAGGATGTTCTATTTGGGGGGTGCCTTGCTGATATGCTGATGTCTTGTTCTGCGGAAAACTTTCAGTGTTCTGATTCGACTCGACTGGCGATGGACCATTGGCAAGCACACTGTGGCGACCTGCAGGTTGAGCGATTGCATCAGGCGATTCGAGGATCTCAGGGCGGAAAAAATTTGATCGTACTTGGCTACGATGAAGACATTCGCTTTGTCTCACAAATCGATTCAGTTCAGGCTTTGGCTAAGCTGTCAGAGGACGGTACGCTCAGGCTAGTTTCTACAGCAGCGAGTCATGTGTGAAGAAAAAACGCGTCCAGAAGGGAAAGCTACTGTTTGAAACAGAGCTGAGTTGGTTCATTCTGGTTGGAGCACTCGATGTGTTCATGACCTATATGATCTTGCGTTCCAGCGCCGAAGGTCGCACGTCCCATGTGTTGATTGAAGGCAATCCTATTGCTCGAGCCATTCTGCATCGCTGGGGAATCAGCGGCATGGTGTATTTTAAATTTGGAATGATCGCACTGGTGAGTGTGATCGCCGAGGCTGTTGGTCGGTCTCGACCAGAACTCGGTCGCAACCTGCTTAAACTGGGCACGCTGATTGTCGGAGCAGTAGTGATCTACAGCTTGATGCTGCTTAAACGTCATCTGGGTTAACGTCTCTTTTGTATCTTAACTGAGGCGGCAACTTTGAAGTGTTTGTGCCGAGATACGTTTTTAGCTCGAATGACAGTTCTTTGTTTTCTTGGTCACGACGTCGATAATGTCCACATTGTGATGGCCAGTATGATTCCCGTGGCGAGACAAGCCAGTGTTGTTACGGCCGCGACTTTCAGAGATTTTGATTTTGACTTCGCAATCGTCCAGCCGCAGGTCATGACTGCGAAGATCAATTCGAGAGGTGCAAAAATCCAGCCGAAGTGCTTTGGGTCCCAATACGAAATGGGGCTTTCAAATCGGAAATTTGAAAGTGGCAAAAAATGACGATGTCCATCATCATGGTGGACTGGCAAATCGCAAACCATGTGCAGCAGTGCACTGGCCGACAAGAGCAGCCCCCAACGAAATCCAAGTCGCCAGCAAATGATTATCAGCAGGATGCTGAGTGGGATTGAATTGAACCAGTCAAAAAAAAGCTGCCAGTGCTCTTCAAAATACAGGGTCCCCCAGATGTCATCTTCGCTGCGTTGATTCCACTTTTGATAGCCGTAAAAGCCAAACATCGGCAAGTCAGGTAGCACGGCTCCGAAAGCCAAAGCAACGGCACTAGGCCACCGTTCATCGTGTCGCCCTAGTAGCAAGCTTGCCGCAACATGTGATGGCGTATTCATCTTATGGTGTCTCACGTTGCTGGAAACGATTGGACGTCAATGGCCTGATTCTGCGTTGTCTACGTGTTTCAGAATTTCGGATCCTACCAACGTCTTTAAGTGCAAGCTTTTTTACTTCGAGGCATTCTTAAAGTGTCGACGCTGAGTCATGATTGCAAAAAGTGTCTGCAGAACCAGTCTTCAGTGAATCGCAGTTCTGAATCCACACTCGGTGGGCATGTGGCTTTGTTGGATGCGATTGCTGGACAGGAATACGTCGTGTGGCAACCTGCCATATGCAAATCTTGATTCAAATGATGATACAAGATTTGTATTGGTGCAACGTGACGGTTTGATTGACTTCTTCTGGCTGCCGAGGCTGAGTGTCTGATGGCTGAGCGGTTGATGGCTGAGCCCATTGGTTCAGTTCACGCTTAAAATGCGCGGTAAAGACCGAACCAGAAGTTGCCCGTTTCGTTGGTGACGGAATACCCGTATTCCGTTCGGACGGTTAGGTTTTCCACGAAGCTTAAGATGGGGATTTGCCAGTACAGGCCCACTCCGATCGCATGGTCCGTGGGGCCTTGAGCTTCGTCCAGCAGGAACGACTGCCCCACGTCATAGAAGACAGACCCATCGACACCGTTCAGTGAAGCCGTGTTGTCAAGGACGTCGTAGTTTAGGTCGCCGGCAATTGGAAATCGCCATTCGAGTGATCCCAACCAAAACGCGTTGCCTTCGGTATCCGCCGCCGCCCGTCCTCGAAAGCGGCCGGGGCCTCCAAAGCGAAAGTGTTCTCCGTTGTCTTCCCAGCCGTAGCCTCCTGAAATTCGCCCAGCAATTTTGGTGTGGCTCAGCCAGCCGCTGGTGAAATTCAATCGTTGCACGGCCGCAAGCTGCCCTGACACTCGGTTGTAGGTGGAACCACCTCCGAAGGCTCGAAACCCATGCTCATAGTTTGCGTCAACTCGAACTCCACGATCAGGATCCCAGTATGGCATTTGCGAGTCTGCATGAAAGTCTACTCCGAAGGCACGCACGTTGTCATACTGTTCGATACGAGGATCGGGGTTGATCGTGTTGTCTTCATCCGGAAAGAAGTTGTCTCCAAACCGAGCGTAGAAATCGACATAGGATAAATCAGGATACACTAAGCTGCTGGTGTAATTGATGACTCGACGCAGGGCGATTCTTCCTTGGTGTCCTGGGTCGTTATCGAGTGTTGTCAGCAGTGCGTGTTCGTAGCGAGCGATCAGCTGCCAGTTTGGGTTAGGAAAGTTGTAGAAGATCGCATCGACACCCGCCGAAACGTGATCGTCGTTTCGAGTTGAGGTGGCTGCCGTGTAGGCAATAAAGGGGGAAATTCGAAATCGATTTGCCGAAATCGCAGAGGCTCGAAAACCAATGCGGCCATTCTGGTCCACTCCAAAGCCTGTCACAACGCTATTGCGCTGCCACGGCTGGGTCAAGGATGCTTCATCAACCGGCGTGTAGATGGGGCTGACTCGAACGTCGACTTCAGATCCCCACGCGTTGTTGTAGGGGTCTTCGTCGATGTAGTGGCCAGCGGGGTCAACCACCAGTTGGTCCGGTTTTGATTCAGAATCAATGGTGACTAACCAGTCTGTTTCTGAAATTTGTTTTGCCGTGATTCCTTCTGGCAGGCGATTCGCTTCAGACAAAGTGGCAATTTGAAAGCCACGATCCTGGGGGTCCGCAAGTTGAATTCCAAGTTCGATTTTCTTGGTGGTTGAGCTACTACTGGAGACAACGGCCTGAGTTCGATAGCCCGATTCGGTTTCAGTGACTTCTACATCTTGAAGCCGCAAGTCAGCATCTTTGCCACCCGCTCTCCATGTTTGAAATTCAGCTTCCCAGCTGTGCTCTGTGTATGCTTCCAGCTCTTTTTGGAAGTCGTGGATGGTCAGAATTTTGAAGCGATACTTTCGGTACACTTGACCTAGAAAATCAAAAAATGCGTCTCGCCCCATTTGCTGCTGAATGACTCCCGTGATTCGGGCTCCTTTGTCATACACAAGGGAAAACAGATTGTGCAGGTGGCCAATGTCGTCCAGAGTGTCGAACGCAGAACCTTCTCCCCCTTTTCGTCGGTAGGAATCGTAGCCACTATGCACCAAGCTGCGGTATTGAACATTGGGAAGTTGAAAAGGTCCGTAACCGGGGAAGTTCAGTACGTCTGAATCAGTTCCATAGCGATCTTCCATTCTGACTCGGGTAAACCACGTTACCAAGCCTTCATCCATCCACGGCTCTGCGTAGCCGTTTGTCCCGACAGCCGAATACCACCACTGGTGACAAATTTCGTGACTGGCAAGGTGTTCAATGTAGCGAGCGGCGTAAGCTGGCAGGTCGAAAATTCGTTCGTCGATCATCACGACGCCCGATGATTCGTTGCCGTTCCATCCAAAATAGGATTCGGTGATTTCCAATTCTTCATAAGGAAATTTGCCGAACCATCGGGTGTAAGTTTGCACGGAATCAACAGCTGTGGTCAGCACTGTTTGTGCACTCTTCTTGTGTTCTGCGAAGTAGTAAACACGAATGGGGATTCCTTCAGCCGTGTCTTCCATGACCTTCAGGCGACGGCTGGCGACAATGGTGAAGTCTCGAAGCCCAGCCCCTTGGATTTCCAGCGTCTGTCTTGACGCATCGATCTGAGACCTTCGAACCACATGACCTCCGGTGACCAGTGTGTGATCTGCAGGGGCCGTTAAGCTGACTTGATAGTCGCCCGCTTCATTGAACCAAGGTTGATGCCACGGGACGTACGGTACAGGTTTCCAACCATCGGAATAGACGGCGAGGACGGGGTACCAGTTCAGCAGATTTGTGATCCCCTTGTGCTGCCCCAATCGTCCCATGATTTTGGGAATCTGGATTTGATACTGCAGATTTAAAGTGACAGATTCACCGGGTGAGATCTGTTTGGGTAGTTGAACGTGAAGGTGTGTGTCGTGTTCAGAATCAAACCGGCATTCGACAGATAGGCTGCCGATGGTCGCCGACTTCAAGCGAAATCGCCGCCCTTCATAGTCGATGGAATCGGATGGATTCAGTCTGAGTGATTCAACCGTTCGCTCGCCCAGTTCAATCATTTCTGCCGAGAACTTATGGTTCGCGGTAACTTGGAAAACCAGCTCCGATGTAGCGACGGTGCCAGGGTTGGTCCAAGAGACCGTCTGATCAACCGTGACGGCTTGCCGATCAGGGTCCAGATCGATTTTTAAGTCGTATTGTGGCCGAATTGAACTGGTGTTCTCAGACTGGTTTGCTGGCTGACCTGTTTTTAGGTTGTGCTGCTTCGCAAGATCTGAAGTCGCGATGGGGTGACTGCCTTCGATGTCCTGAGTCTGAACATTTAAGGCCGCGGGAGGAATCCAGCGAGGCTCTTGAGCACACAAAAGCTGCTGGTGGACTGCAGCCAATAGCACGAATACCGACAGCATTCGGAGCCGTCGAAATGCGACGCGAGAGCGATTCAATTTGCGGCGGATTCCAAACATAAGTCAGCTGGTGAGTGAGTTGCCATGTAAAGTCACGACTTGGCGTGATCGAGTGATCGACATTCCCGGACGGGGACAACACAAAGGACGACCGTGAACTGAGAAACCTGACGTCTGCTTTTAACAACCTTGTCGGTATTTCAGTTCGGTCGAATAGAGAACAGGCGGAATCTGCCGACTGCGTTTTGGTGTGCTGACAAACGCCGAACAGCGCTGACTTGATGATATCCCTTCTACATTTGTGAATTTGGCGATGTCGTCAAGACGGAAAATCCAGCCTGTGTCGTAACTTGGCGTACTTGCTCGTCGGTTGCTTCACCCATGATTGTTGCTGAAGCGGTTGCGAATGAGACAGAAGCTTCATTGATTGCCGGATCGGCCAACAGTGAAGATCTGAGTTTTGCAGCGCATCCATTGCACGTCATTCCTTCAATGGCAAACCTTCGACCGGGAGCTTCCGAAGCGGGGCGAAATCGTTCCCATACTGATTTGACATCAATGAATGCAAACCAAATGACCAAGCCACATAGAGCGATGGCTGTCGCAATTTCCCACCATGTTGGGGCCATTAAGTGAGTGTGGCCGGATACGACGGCGGTTGGAATGACTTGGTTAAAAATTGCTCCTGCTGACACGCTGCCTACGATAATCGACGTGAGGTAAACGATCAGAGAGCGTTGGCCGAGAGTCTTGTAGACAGCTCCGATGGTGGCGAGATTTGTTGCTGGTCCGGCCATCAAAAACACGAGCGCTGCTCCTGCAGGGAGTCCACTGCCGACCAATGCTGCGGCAATCGGAACAGAGGCGGTCGCGCAAACATACATTGGAATCGCGATGAGCAATACGAGCAGTAGAGATGGCCAGCCCGTAAATCCTGGCAGCGATGAAATTGTATCCTCGGGCACCCAGTGACTGATTGCTGCGGAGATGAGAACTCCGATGACCAGCCAACCCCACAGTGATTGAATCAGCATGAAAAAGTGCTGATGGAAGGCCGTCCAGCGGTTTGGTTGTGCGAGCGGTTTCTGATTAGGTGTAGGTTCAATGACAATCAGTGGAGTAGGTGCCAGTGGAGTGGCTGATTTTTCCTTGGTACCGACGGCTATTCCACCTGCCCATCCTGTCACTAACGCCACGCCGACCTTCAAAAATGCAAAGGGCCAGCCAAGCAAGCTGCCGCTGACAAGGATTGAATCGATGCCTGTTTGCGGTGTGCTGATCAGAAAGCCCACAGCTGCGCCATCGCTGGCGCCACTTTTTTTCAATCCCAGCCCAGCTGGAATCACGGCGCAAGAGCACAGAGGCAAGGGGATGCCTACGAGGACCGCCTTGAGCACTCCGAGTCGCCCAGACAAGTGGCGACTGACGAATCCTGTTGGGAGAAGGACGTGAACCAACGAAGCAGCCAGTGTTCCGAGCAGAAGCCACGGAGCCATTTCGATCCAAATTTGCCAGATTGCTGAGAACATGATCACAGTTTCTCTGGTTAGCCATGAACTGCATAGCTCAGATTTGCCCAGAGCTCCATTTCAGTTGCTGGTCACCGAAGCTCTGAATGCTTTGCTGGTCGCCAATTTTTTGACTGTGGCTAAAAAGAGTCTTCTTTGACAACGTCGCCATACGCCAATTGGCCCGGTTTTTCCCATGCGGGTTTGATGGCCTTGCCGACGGTGATCATCAGGCTCAGCACATGATTTTCGGGCAGGTTGATAATTTCAGCCACACGTTCCGGAGTAAAGCCAATCATGGGGCAGCTGTCGTAGTCCATTGCTTTTGCGGCCAGCATGATGGTTTGCCCTGCGATTCCTGCGGACCGCATGGCTTCGTCTCGTTGGAGCTCTGGATTGTCTCGATAGAACGGGCCAATCATGTTAACGAGCTGCGATGCGACGTCTTCTGGGGCATTCACCCAGTAGCGCTCCGGGTTGTTTTCCCACGCCAGTAAGTCAGCTGCAATGATGATGACTGCAGACGCTTCTTCGACTTGGCTTTGGAAGTACGAGGCTTCTCGAAGTTGTTGCTTTCGCTCTTTGTCTCGAACAACAACAAACCGCCAGTTCTGAATGTTGAATGATGTTGGAGACTGCAGAGTGGCCTCCATCATTTTTTTTAAGTCGGCATCGGGCATTTCGTGATCTGGGTCGAAATGCTTGATCGAACGACGCTGATAAATAGCTTCAAAAGTGTCCACGGTGTTTTGTCCTGAGCGCGTCTCTGAAATGTGTTCTGATTGTTTCTATCAGAAACCACCAGAGAAATTCTAGCGTAGATTCTCCATCGGGATGGAGTCGCGAAATGCACTCTTGGCATTGTCAGTCTGCAAAGTGCTCGGCCCGCCCGAGGTGTTCTTAGGTAGGGCGCAATGCGGCGTCTGCGAGCAGACAACGTTTGTCGCTTGTTTGGACGATAAAGATCGACGTTCAAATGCGAATGGAATGAACGAATAGAACGTTATGGGTGGGGTAATCGCTAATGGCCTAAGTCGCTTGGCCTTCATTGGACTGGTTCTAGTGTTTCCTAAGTCGGAGCGGTTGTCGTCTATAGGATATAATCTTGGTAGGTACTTGATGGGGCAATAAGTATTTGTGTATTATGAAGCTTCTTAAATTTATCGTTATGTTTTTGGAGGAGATGGATATGAACAGGGTCCTTAAGCTTCGATCACGAGGCTTTACTCTCATCGAACTTCTTGTCGTGATTGCGATCATCGCGATTCTTGTTTCTTTGCTTTTGCCCGCTGTGCAGCAGGCGCGAGAATCTGCTCGTCGTACTCAGTGCAAGAACAATCTGAAACAGCTGGGCTTGGCTTTGCACAACTATCACGATGTGTTTAACAAGTTTGTCTACATGAAGGGCGGAACGCTGGGGTATGGCGATAGCAGTCGGAACGATGGCAATTACGAACGACGATCTGGGATCATTTCTCTGCTGCCCTATCTTGAGCAGGCGAATATGTATGGCCGAATCGAGGCCGGTGATGATTCGCTCTCTCCACCGATTCCACCGGGTGGTCCAGCTGGTTGGAATGGCTGGGAGGGTTGGAATCAAAGCATTTCTTCTCTGCGATGTCCTTCTGATCCCGGAGTAAACACCCCGCGCGGTGAAAATAGCTACGCGTTTAGCCGTGGTGACTTTATCGGAACCAATTCTGGTACAGGACGAGATTCTCAAGACGGCAATGGTCTGTTCGCCTTTCGTTCAACGTTTGCGATCCGAGATATCACCGATGGCACCAGTAACACTGTGGCGATGGCCGAACGAGTCATTGCTCGATTTCGTCTTGGCGAGAAAGGTTCCCCAACAATCCGCGAAGGTCAGCTGACATCTGTCGCTGGAATTACGACGACTCCAGGAGCTTGTGTGGCCGCAGTCGCTGCCGTCAGCTCGGGCGGGCGATTTACTGATGGAAGTGCTGTGAAGGGTAGGTTTAGTTCGACCTACTGCGACGGTCAGCCAGAGAACGTTGGCTTCAACACTGTGCTCGCACCAAACAGTCCTTCCTGCACCAGCAATGCGGATAACAATTCAGACGCCGATGTTTCGTTGTTGACAGCAAGTAGCGAACACACGGGCGGTGTGCAGATTGTGTTGGCAGACGGTTCGGTTCGGTTTATCTCATCGAATATTGATACTGGCAACTTGGGCGTTGCAACCTCTGTAGGGTCTGCCAGCCCATACGGAGTTTGGGGTGCATTAGGCACTCGAGCTGGTGGAGAGACCTTGGGAGAGTTTTAGAAATCGTCTGCTTTCATGTTTAGCAATTGTCAGCCTTCCAAGATTTTCTTCGAAGGCTGGCTTCGTTTTGTGGCCATCTTTCTGCGATCGCCTCGTCCTGAAGAAAGCATCTGCAAGAACTGCAACTGCGCTGTGGTCTGGCGATCTGAATGCAGGACGAAGCAGTCAGAAGCATCCTTGTTGCAGTGGCAGGTTACCGAACCAACTTTTCGCAGCAGTCACCCGTCGTTTGGCAACGATTCACGTTTCGAAATTGTTCAGCCGCACTGAAATTCTTCTTCACAATTCAAGTTCTGAAAAACTCAAGATGATTCAAGACTCACGTATCTTTTCGCTTTTGATCGCATCAATTCTGGCAATATCGACTTTGAGCGGATGTGGCTTTTCAGGCGAAGGGCCCCCGGAGCCCGTCTTTCCAGTGACGGGAGTTGTCACCTACCAAGGCAAGCCTGTCGTTGGGGCTGATATCACGTTTATGAACCAAGAAAAGAAGCGGTCAGGGTTTGGCCGAACGGATGAAGAAGGCCGCTACGAACTCACAACCTTTGCTCAGAATGATGGAGCCGTTGAGGGCAAGTCGATTGTTACTGTGACGAAGTTTGTCGACGTTGCAGACACTGCAGCTCAGCCTAAAACGGAGTCGCCAGATTATCAACCGCCCGGCATTGGTGAGGATTTAGGTGGCAGTAATATTTCTGATTCGATTCCAGTCCAATATGCCAGCGCCAAGAGCTCAGGTCTGTTCGCAAACATAATGACATCAGGCAAGAACAAGTTTGATTTCGAGCTGAAGTAACGGTCGGTGAAACCTTCGCGGAAATCGTTTTTCAGTCTGAATCTTGGGGCGCAGCGCGCTGATGCTTGGCAGAGCGTTGCATGTGCTGAAATTATCGCACGGTGGCTATCGCACGGTGGCTGTCGCATCGATGTAGCCGCACGTGCGCTGCCACACGGCGAACCTGATCGCGTCGATCTCTCTTTTCATGCCTAGCTCTACACGCCGAGCTGTATGGTCGGCTTGCAGAGTCGTGAACGGAAATCTGAGTACTCGTACGATTCCCCCCTGAAGACGTTCGTTGTCTTTCGGTGTGTGATCATATCTGCACGAATCGATGCTTTGTCGCCGACTAAAAGCATCCTGAGCTGTATTGGCTGTGTGATGCGGCTGCTGTGTGAGGCGGTTGCTGTGTGAGACGATCTTGCAGCGCGAACGCTCAGAGCGGCAAGCTCCAGATGGTGCTCGTGGGCACGGCTATTCCATCTCGGCTTTGATGGTTTTTAGTTGTTCTCGCTCAGGCATTTCTTTGTAGAAGGGGTCAAGCGGGAAGCAGCCAGAAATCATTCCATTGCGTGGGGCAGTTGTGCAGTCGCTGAATGTGCGGCAGATTTTTTTGCGCGTCATTGTTTGGCCAGCTAGCACGTCTGCAGGCAATTCTGGATACGAAAGTACCATGCGGCCAAGCCCGATCGAATCGACAAGTCCCTGTTGCACGACCGCTTGACCGACGTACGGCAACCATTCTTGCAGGTAGCTGTAACCGCTGCCCACAATGATGGCTTCAGGATGTTGTTTCTTAAGTTCCGCGGTTGCCATAATTTGGCGGTGAACACCCACCAAAGGGTCTTCTGGCGGCTGATAGCCATCGCTCGGTGGAAACAGTGCGGGTCTTTGAATGTGAGGGTTGTAGTACGGACTGCCGCAGGTGGTGCACACAAGATCGATGCCCAAGTCCTTCAGCAAGGATAGAAATTGAGATGGTTCTTGAAGATTCATTCCTAGACCGCTTCCGTCTCCACCGAAAGCATATCGATAATCGCCCTGCCCGCCGGGAACTCCGATTCGATCGTCACCGGGTTGGTATGGGAAGTAGTCAAAGACGCTGAGCCGTACTCCGATTTCCAACCCCGGAGCTTCAGAGCGTATGCCACTGACGATCTGGCTCAGGAACCGAGTTCGGTTTTCGAAGTGACCACCGAATTCTCCTTCGCGATCATAACTGGACAGCAGTTCGTGCCCTAAATAGCCGTGACAGTGTTTGATGTCGACCCAGCTGAAGCCTGCTTTTTGAGCTCGCACGCAGGCCGCAATAAAGTCGTCGATCAATTGCTTCAAGTCGTCGTCTGTGAGCAGTTTGCTGTCATCCGTGATGTTTAGCCGAGGGTCCAAGATTGGGTGTCGATAGGCAGTGCGAGGTTCTGCTGTTTTCTTTTGGTTCGGCCGAGCGAATCGACCGGAATGCGTGAGTTGCAATCCCACACTTAAGTCATTGGTGTTCCCAAAATGTTCTTCATGAGTCTGTTCAAGAAGAACTCGCAGGCCTTCGATGTCGGCAAGATTGTCTTCTGTCATCAGAAGTTGATTGGGGTTGGCTCGTCCATCTTGTCGGACGGCCACTGCTTCTCCGCCCCAGATGAGCTTGGCTCCGCTGAGCCCAAAATTCTTCCAGCGTCGTCTTGTCAGGTCGGTGGGTTTTCCGTCGGTTGTACCATCCCAGCCTTCCATGGGAAGAATGCAAAATCGATTGCCGATTGATCCCGCTTTGCTGGCGATCGACTGCCCCAGTATCGTTGTCGGTCCGGTTGCAATTTTTGAATCGCAAGGCAAATCAAGTCGCAATTCGTCCAATCGAGCCTGGAATTGTTCGTGCGTTTTAAATTTTGTAATTCGAGGGTAGCTCATCGGGGCAGCTTAAAATACGAGTGAGTTTTGGGACACTTGTCAGAAGTAAGTCACACTGGCTTTTCACCACGGACTGTAACGCGGATCACGATTCGATTGCCAATCTGAGTCTTCGACCAGAGCGTTTTGTGGGAATTGAAAACAGATCACGGTATGCTTACACAGTATATGCGTTATCCCACCTTTAACTCAGTTCTACTTTAATGACCGATCCAGCAGACGAATCCATCCAAGAAACAATTAAGCTTGACCAGTTTTTGAAGCTTGCCAGCATCGTCCAGTCTGGCGGTGAAGCAAAGCATTTGATCAAATCTGGGGTCGTTTCAGTGAATGGCGAAGAAGAACTTCGTCGAGGTCGAAAGTTGAAGGCGGGAGATACCGTTTCAGTTGACGGCGAAGATTACGTCATCGAAGCAACATAAATCAGGCGTTTTGCGTGATGTGTGAACGTCACGCTGCCTGCCAATGAAGAAATCTCAAACGCGGTGATGCATTGAATCTTGTTGCCGTCTTGAAATCAATGATCTGACAGAAAGCAATGCCATGGCAGCCGGCGATGATGATCTGAATCAGCGACTTTCCAAATCGTTCGAAAGACGCAGCCAGAAACGTCAGCAGGATTCTTTACCCGCAACGAGCAAGACAAAGACTGCCAAAAGTGATGCCATTCGAGTCGTGAGTCGTGAAGAAGCAGAGCCTGTTTCGGATGCAGCGGTTGTGGAAGAAAAAATGGGCGTCATTAGCCGCTTAAAACTGCGGAATGCCGAATCGGCTCACGAGCTGCAGAAGGCGAAAATGACTTATGAAACAGAAACGGAATTAATCCGCCACAAAGCTGACGCTTCAATTCGAGAAAGCAAAGCCTTCTGGGATGCGAAGTCTGTTGAAGTTGCTGAATCAATCAAGACTTATGTCCAGGCCACAGTACGTGCTTTAGAAATTGATCGGCTAGATTCTCGCAATGTCGATTTGCAGAAGACATATGAGTCAGCCGCCACGGCGTTAGAAAAAGCGCGTCAGTCTCCTTTGCCTGATGTGATGAAGGATCGTCTGATCGAAGACATTCTGAACAACTTCGAGCGGACTCTCGAGAGAATCCAAAACGATACAATCGTGTCGAAGTACGATCTGGATTAATGAGTGCGGTGACGTTTCAATGAGTGATCCATCGTCAGATTTTTCGAAACTGCCCGAAGAGCAAGCCAATGATCTTGGTGGTTTTGGGGTCGGTCTATTGGTGCTGCTGTTTGCCTTACTGGCTTTCGTGGTGGTTTATGTTGTCGGTGAGAAGGCAGCTGATTTTCAGTGGCACCATTTAAAGCGGGGCCTGCTAAGTTTTGGTGTCATTTTATTGGGCATCAGCGCGTTTTTGGTGTTGTCGACGGGGGCCATCAAAACGGTTCGCTACCTGTGGCCGGACATCGCAGAAAATCGAATTCAGCGATTTCGAATGAAGGCAGCAAAAAGGACGGCGGTCGCTGCGATTTCGAAGAAGCAGCAGCTGTCAGAAGAGCGTGCCCGATTAACCGCTCAGCTACAGGCAACCTACTTGTTTGAAAAAGAAACGAGCGTGACGGCAAACGCCAAGGCGAGCCAACAGTTCCGATCTGCGTTGCAGACAAGTGTTACCAAAAGCTGCGAAATCGCATTCGATCACATCAGCGAAGTCGTACAGCAGTACGAACGGGTCTTAGCCGAAATTGATGGCAGCAGTCTGCCAGAAAAAGACAAAGCTGATTTGCTGCAACAACTGACGTCTCAGCTAGAAGTAGCGGCCACGAGCCAGCGCAATCGAGATGCTCAACAGCTGATGGAAAGTGAAATTTGGAAAGTCCGTTTTCGGAAGGCTCGGATGTTGATCAAGCAGAATCCTGCTGTGGCGATCAGGTATTTGCAGTCGATCCGCCAAGAGGCCAAGGGGCAGCGGTTACGTGAGAGGATTTCGGAACTGGCCGAGACAGCTCAGCAAGCGGCTGAACCGAGCGACTAATTGGGCTTGTCTAAAATTTACCTGCGTACTTTCTATTCGGTAGCCGCAGACACGTTGTGATCAATCTGCAGCAGCATTGCGAATGCTCTTTTGTCGCCTTTGTTTTGGTTGCGAATGTCGTGAAGACTTTCGTTTTCTTGTGGGACAAGCCAAGATCCTTCGAACACATTCGCTACCGTGTTACTCTTGTTTTTCAGGCCGCTTGAACCAAGAATTGGTCTGACTTTACTTGCCGATTGGCAAGCCACCTTTGATCCTGAAAAGATGAAACGTCCGTGTCAGCTCTTCCCACGATTCTTGTGATCCATCCCAAAGAACGACGTAGCAAATGTTCTGTTGAACCTTTGCGAGGACGCGACGATTTTCAGTTTGTGAAGTATCCACGGCCAGTCGAAGCAGATCTTTCAAATTATGTCCGGTTGGGCATGGGGGGCGATGTTTTATCAGCAGCCGATGCAGACAAAGGGCTGTTGGTGCTAGATGGAACGTGGCGTCTTGCGTCGAAGATGGAGCCTGACTACCAGCAACTGCCTATACGCAGCTTGCCTGTGATTCAGACAGCTTATCCTCGAGTCTCTAAAATTAGCGATGATCCCAGCGATGGGCTGGCAACCATCGAAGCGGTTTACGCGGCCTTAAAAATCATGGGCCGTAGTGTTGATGGCTTGTTAGATGACTACCACTGGAAAGCAGAATTCTTGGAAATCAACGAATGGGCTGTACACACAGAATCATGACCCAGAATTCTACGCCTTGAATCTTGGCGTGAGCTAAGTCGCTGGACTCGTTACAAGTCTGGTGTCTGGTGTCTGGCGTCTGGCGTCTGCGGCTCAGTAGCGATCTGATGTCGTTGCTTGCATGCTGAAACAACTTCGGTTCTGGTATTCTGATTGGCCCGCCCCACCCTGCCTTTCCTGAGTCGCCGTTATGCCAGCAGTCTCACGTGGTTTCAGTTTTTCTGTGGTCTGCCTGTTCGCTTTGGCGGGCCTGTTTCCAGCATCAAGTCAAGGCGAAGTCCTGAAGGTTGGAGCTGCCGTTGTTGATGTCACTCCAGAAAAATTTCCGGTGCTGGTCAACGGAAGCTTTACGCCGCGGTCTGTGTCCAAGGTGAAGACTCAGGTTCAAGCTCGAGCTATCGTGATTCACAAAGACCAGCGGCAGATTGCCATCATGGTGGTTGATAGCTGCATGCTGCCTCAAGAACTTCTTGATGACGTTAAGCAACGAGTCGCTCAACAAACCAGCCTGAAGCCGGACCAGATTTGCATTTCGGCGACTCATACTCATACGGCTCCGGCGGCAGCACGAGCACTGGGCACCGACCTTGATTTCGACTACGTCCCCTTTCTTCGCGAAAAGCTGATTCAGGTCTTGATCGAAGCCCATGAAAAAGTGCAACCAGCAGAAGTTGGTTGGAGTTCAGTAATGGTTCCTGAGTGCACGGCTTTGCGGCGTTGGGTGAGACGCCCGGATCGAATGGGAGTTGACCCTTTCGGGAATCTGACCGTTCGAGCCAATATGCACGCGGCAAAGAATCTCGATAACGTGACGGGCGAGTCGGGGCCGGAAGATCCTGAGTTATCCATGATCGCGTTTCGATCAACCGACGGTATGCCGTTGGCCGTGTTGGCCAATTTTTCGATGCATTACTTCGGAGACGCTGATATCAGCGCTGATTACTTTGGGCTGTTCTGCAATGGCTTTCAGCAGCAGATCGCACATCAGTATCCAGATTCGAAGTTTGTTGCCGTGATGTCGCATGGTTGCAGCGGAGACATTTGGCGGCGTGATTACCGCACGTGGGAAGGGAAAGACGATTCAACGATTGAAGGCTTCGCCGACAGATTGCAGCAGAAGGCTTTGAAGCTGTTGTCGTCCATCGAATACCAGACTGATCCCGAATTGGCGATGGAAGAAATCCGCCTGCCGATGAAGTACCGAGTTCCAGATGCTCAGAACTTGCAATGGGCTGAACGTGTTCTGAAGGATATGGAAACAGAAAATCCGACTCAGAAATTCGAAGTCTACGCTCGCGAGCAAATCTATCTGAACAGGCTTCAGGAAACAGAAGTGGTCGTGCAAGCGATTCGTTTGGGCAACATTGGTATCGTGACGACTCCGTGTGAAACCTATGCGTTGACTGGCTTGAAGTTTAAGAAGCAAAGTCCATTTGAATTTCAAATGGTGATTGAGCTCGCCAACGGAGCCCTAGGCTACATTCCTCCTCCCGAACAACATGTCTTGGGAGGCTACAACACGTGGCCCGCTCGGTCAGCCGGTCTTGAAGTGAATGCAGAGCCGAAAATTGTTGCTTCAGGGCTAAGTCTTTTGGAACGGCTGGCTCGCCGTGATCGGCGTGCAACGGGCGAAGAACGGGGTCTTGCAGCAAAAGCCGCTTGCGTATTACCGAATGGCCGACATGGCAGGGCCGATCGCCGCTGACGCAAGCGGTCACAACCATCCTGCTGTTTACGAACCCGGTGTGTGTTTTTATCTAGAAGGTTCGGCACTGCAGCCTTACACGAATTCCACAATCAATCGATCAGCCTTCTTTTGTGGAGGTCGTATGTTGACCGAGCTGACCTCTTTGCCGCAGCAGTTTACAGTTCAAATGGATGTCTGGAACGGAATGCCAGTGGACGCTCGGTCTGTCACGGGTTGGTTTTTTTCCCGAGATCATGCTTCTGGACTCAGCGCTCATGGAATTCACGTTGGCATTGGTGGGACAACCGATGGCCGACAAGGGCAGCTGATTTTGCAGCTTGGCCATCGGAAGCCCATCGTAGGCAAGACCAAATTAGAACGTTGGAATTGGTATTCGATTCAATTGAAATGTCGTGCTCGGACGCTTCAGGTGTTTCTTGATGACGGCACAGAACCTGAAATCGAAGTCGCGTTTCCGGAATCGATGGTCTTGCCAAACAGTATTTTTATCGGTGGTCGCAGCGACAACGAAAATAACTTTGAAGGCCGAATTGATGAGGTTGCATTTTTTGCACACGACAGCATCGTAGAAGCTGCGAGCACTGCCGATAAAAACTTGAAACACAACAGTGCAGTTTCTGCTCTTGATGCAATCGAAGCGGAGCGTGGAGGTCGTCATTGGATTGATCAAAAAACAGAGTCAGCTCGATCTGCCGCACAGTCACTAAAGTCATTCCAAGTCGAAGCCGGTTTTCGGATCGAGCTGTTTGCGAGTGAACCATTGGTGAAGGATCCGGTTGCCATCACGTTTGATCATCGTGGAGACATGTACGTCGTTGAGTACGCAGATTATCCAGTTGGCAAAAATGGTGTCGGAGGATTAAGCCGCATCGTTTGTTTGAAAGACACGAACAACGATCACCAAGCAGATCAGCGAATTGTGTTTGCTGATGGATTAGATTTTGCTCACAGTCTGATGGCATACCGGGATGGTATCTTGGTAGGCGCGAAGACTCAGTTGCTGCATTTGATCGATACCGATGGTGACGGTGTCGCAGATCAGCGTTCGGTTCTATTTGATGGCTTTGCTCCGGCCCACCCTCAGATGCAAATTGGAATGCCAGTGTGGGGATTGGATAATCGTATTTACTGCAACTACGGATCGGGAGAAGTCACTTCGAAATGGGCCGCCCAGACAAAGGTGCGACTCCCTCGAAAAGACTTTTGGTTTGATCCTGTTAGCCACAAATTTGGAAGTACGGCAGGATGGGGGCAGTACGGGAACACGGTCGATCGCTGGGGGAACCGCTTCTTTAGTACGAATCGCAATCCGATCAAGTCAGACTTTTTGGACCGCGAAATCGCGGTTCGCAATTCGCACCACACCGTAAGCATCAGTGAATACGATGTCGCTGATTCCGGAGGTGATTCGAAAGTGTTTCCATTACGCGCCATGAAAAGCAACTATCTGTCTCACGCTGGAACTTATACGGCTGCGTGCGGAACCACAGCTTGGCTGGGACCAGCTTCTTCGCCAACGGCACGTCAGAAACGTTTGGCTGATAGTGTGTTTGTTTGCGAGCCTATTGGACATGTGGTGAGTCGGACGATCGTCAATACAGATCAGGTTCCGATGACATCTGTTCGAGCCGAAGCAGATCGCGATTTTCTGGCTTCCAATGACGCTTGGTTTCGTCCGTCGAGTTTACAGACTGGGCCAGATGGAGCTTTGTATCTCGCAGACATGTACCGGTTGTGGGTTGAACATCCTAAGTTTTTGCCAAAGGAAATCGCCCAGCAAATCGATTGGCGAGCGGGTGATGATTTGGGCCGGATCTATCGCATCGTTGTCGATGATCAGCCATCACCGTTGCCTGTGAAAGTTCCCAGAACACCAATGGGCTTTGTGAAATCTTTGACTTCAGAAAACGGCTGGACGCGTTTGCTGGGGCAGCGTCTTTTCGTTGAAAAGTCGGCCGTTGATCCCAGTGAGCAAGTGATTTCCGCACTTCGCAAACTGTGCCGGCACACACAAGCAGAAACCCGATTGCACGCGTTGGCCACATTGGATGGCGTGTCTGCATTGCGCAGCTGTGAACTCTTACTTGGTCTGAACGATGACCATCCTCGAGTTCGACAATTCGCTGCGAAGTTGGCGAGTAAAACGGTGCCAACGCGGGTGGTTTTGACGTCTTTGGCTGCAAAGGCAAAAGACACTGATGCGGGAGTCCGAATGCAGACGACCGTCGCGACAAGACCTAGTCGGCAGACCACCGTGATTAACGCGTTGGCAGCAAGGGTGTTATCTGATGGCGGTAGCCCATTTATGGCGGACGTGATTCTCACCAGTTGCCACGACATCGAAAGCCTTGTGCTGTCGAAGGCGATCTCGATTCTCAAATCCTCTGTTACGAATCAAAACGAAGACGAAGATGGCATGTCGTCTCGTGACGCGGTGGCTGGTTCACCTGTCGTCACTGAAAAATTGAATCAGCTGGCTCCAGTGTTGATTCGTCTGGGGCAAGCGATTGGGCGTTCTGGAAACTCCGATCAGGTTCAAGGGTTACTGAACGTTGTCATCAATGGAATCGAATCCGTTGATTCGGCTTCGACGGTGCAGACTTGGCAAGCTGCTTTGCTAGATGGCCTGGCGATTGGTTTGAAACGCTCGCCGGGGAAACAGTTGCCCACTTCACTGCCTGAATTACTAGAACGGGCCCCGAAGCCATTTACAGACAGCGTTGCCGTGTTGTCTGGTTGGTTGAATCAGAACCAATTGATGCTTCACGATTCGAAGGCTTCCGTCAATGCACGAGTGGCTGCGATTCGGCTCTTGTCTTGGCAGTCTGCGGCAGTCGCGTTGCGGCAGTTGCAACCGTTGTTGGGAGCCGCACAACCTGAAACCATACAACGCGCGGCCGTTGGTGTGCTGTTGGAATCTGGAGCTAAAGAATCGGTGGCCGAAGTTCTGCGTCACTGGAAACATCTCAGGCCAATGATTCGAGTTGATGTCGTGCAGATCGTATTGCGACGGAATTCATCGACGTCTCAATTACTGACGGAGATGCAGGCGGGTCGAGTAAGTTCAGCCTCTTTAAGTATCGATCAGCGCGCTCGCTTGTTGACACATTCGAACAAGTCAATTCGCACGGTGGCCCAAGAAATCTATCCAGCCGCAGTATCCAATAACCGACAAGAGGTGGTGCAAAAATACGCTTCTGTTGTTACTCAGGTTGGCAGCAGAGAACAGGGGGCTGAAATCTTCAAGAAAAACTGCTCGACTTGCCATCGAATGGGATCGGTTGGCAGCGTTGTCGGCCCCGACTTAACAGACGTTCGCAGCAGATCTCGTACAGCACTACTGCACGAGATCTTGGATCCTAACGGCAAGGTCGAACCTCGATTCTGTGCCTGCACCGTCATCACGACGGACGGCACAACTCTGACGGGCATTTTGGCCAATGAAACGGCCGATACCATTCAGCTGCGCACTTCTGGAGGTCGCCTCGAGGAGGTGTCTCAAAGTGACATCGAAGAAATCATCACCAGCGACAGAAGCCTGATGCCAGAGGGGCTGGAAACAGCTGTCACTGAGCAGCAGATGGCTGATTTATTGGCCTTTTTGACTGCAGCTCCGTAAGTCACGCTGCATTTTTAAGTGTACCCGGCTTCCACCAGTATTCGGGCAGATAGACGTCTTTTTGAGCCGCCGCATTTTGTACATCGAGAGGATTTGGAAGAGTGGCAATCGGTGATTTCTGGACGACGAAGTCTTTGCGTAGCAATGTGATTTCGGCGACTCGAGGAACATCGAGGCCCGCAATTCGTGTCAATCCACCAACGTTGTTTGGGTGCAAATGAGCCACATCGAAGTGTTCCCCAAGTTTGCTCATGGCTGCGTCAACCATTCGGAAGTACAGCCGATTGTCGAGATGATTCAACTTGTGCAATTCAAGTACGATCAGGCGAAATCTCTTTAGAGTTTCAGTTGACGTGGCCAAAATTGTCTCGTACTCGGCCCCTTCGATGTCCATCTGCAGGATCATATCGTCAGAATCTTCAGACGACGTTTTTTCTGCGACCCAGTGATCAAGAGTCATCGTGGAATCTGAGTTTGCGGCTCCAACGAACTTCTTGACAAAGTCGCAGTCAGGTAATCCGGAAGGAGGGCCATCGACAGAAAAGTCTGCGAGAAAAGACTTGATGCCACGTTGGTGAAGGTCAGATTCGAATGAAGCGGTGTCGGCGACTCCGGGAGAAAAACAATATCGAATCCCATCGAGCACATCGGGGACTAGGTATCCTCCATCGCTGTTTCCACCGACTCGAACTAAAGGAATTCCTAAGTCGTAGGGCACCAAACGACTGACGAATCCATGCACGGATGGTGTGGATGTCTGAGGACTCATGTACAGTTTGAGTGCTGATGACACATGCGCGCCCACTCGTTTGAAACTGTTCTTAAGTGAATTGTTCATTCGAAATTTGCTTCCAACCAACAAGGCCAAAAAGAATTGGCCGGGCGTTTGATTCGTACTGGGGAAGAATGGCTTCCAAAGAAGGCTACGCGGCTTTTGCTTCCGGGTAGTTTCGAAGGCAGCTGCTCAAAGTGTTTAAGTCCGACTTTGTGAGCTCAGGGTAGACTCCAAAGTACACTCCATTTTGATGAAGTTGGTCAGCGCCGGGCAGTGAATACGCTTGTCTGACATAACGATTGTAGAAGGGTTGTTTCAGCATGTTCCCAGCGATAATTGGGCGGACTTCGACGCCTGCTCCTGCGAACTGAAACACAAAGCGGTTTCGGATATCTTCTGTCTTACAGATGACAGGGAACGCAAAGCTGGATAGCGTTGAAATGTGCGAATGGTCAAGCTGCAGCAAGTCGGGGTTAGTCCGAGCGACGCTATCCAGTTCTGCATGAAGGCGGGAGCGTTCTTTGACTGTTTCGTCTAAATATTGCAGCTGAGTGTTGCCAAGAAAGCCTGTGATTTCTGTTGGCCGCAGGTTGTAGCCGAGGTCGTAAAACGTGTATTTGGCTTGGAATTCACCTTCAACGTTATATTGCCGTCGCCACTTTGCTTGTTGTCCAGCTTCCAAATTTCTGTCCCAGCCGTTGGCTCGAACAATGCGAAGCATTTCTGCAAGCTCTGGATCATCTGTGCAGACCATGCCGCCTTCGATTGTCGACATATGGTGAGCAACGTAAAAAGAAAACGTTGCAGCGGCTCCGAAGTTTCCTGTGCGGCCTGATGGTAGTTCGGTGCCAAGGCTCTCGCAGTTGTCTTCGATCAGAACGATATCTCGCTCTTGGCAGATGTTGCGGATTTCATCTAGGTCTCCGGCGAACCCCAGGACGTTGGTTAGAAAGAAGCAGTTTAGTTGATCTGTCTTCAGTCGTTCCAGCAAGTTTTCAGACATGCTGTTGAGTGTGTTGGGGTCACAGTCAACAGGCACCGGGCGCATGTTCAGTTGCAGAATGGGCATCACGTTGGTGGCCCATGTTAGCGCTGAAAAACCGACAGCGTCTTCGTCGTTCAGGCGTTCAAGATTCTTCAAAGCCTGCAGCAGGGCAAGATTGGCGCTGCCACCACTGTTAAACAAAACAGCGTCGGCTCGCCCTTGCTTTTTTGCAAACGCTTCTTCAAAGCGAAAGCATTCTGAATCCATGCTAAGCCGCGGTGTTTCCAGAATGAATTCCGCCAGTGCTCGACGAGTTTCCAGTTCCCGATGGAACGCATTTTTCATCAGTGGAATCATCTTGAATTTCCTTCTGGACGGCAGAGTTGGCTTTGATTGATTGGTATTCGGCGATCATTCCTTTGATGCCGGTTTCGAGCGAAATACGTGGTTCGTAGCCGAGATCTGTCAGCTTGGTGACGTCCATGCATTTTCGAGGCATGCCGTCTGGTTTGGAGGTGTCCCACTGGATTTCGCCAGAGTAGCCACTGAGTTCCGCGATGGTTTCTGCCAGTTGCCGGATAGAGATGTCAGTCCCTGTTCCGACGTTGATAATTTCTGGAGACTTCCAATGATTCATGACGAATAAAACGGCATCTGCTAAGTCATCAACATGCATGAATTCTCGATAAGCACTTCCGGTTCCCCAAAGGGTGACGGAATCTGCTGCCGTATCGCGAGCATCAACAAAGCGTTTCACTAAGGCACTGAGAACGTGAGATTTTTGTAGATCGAAGCTGTCTCCTTGACCATACAGATTGCACGGCATGGGGCAAACAACGTCTAAGCCGTATTGCTTGTGATACGCTTTGGCCATCGTCAGGCCAGCAATCTTTGCCATGGCATAGCCCGCATTTGTGGGCTCGACAGGTCCTGTCATCAGCATGTCTTCCGTCATCGGCTGAGGTGCCTGACGGGGATAAATGCACGAGCTTCCCAAGAAGCAAAGCTGTTTCACTCCAGAGCGTGCGGCTGCATCAATGACGTTGTTTTGAATCTGCAGGTTTTGGTAGATGAAGTCCGCTGGAGCATCTAGGTTTGCTTGAATGCCGCCGACTCGGGCAGCCGCAAGAATCACTTTGTCTGGGCGTTCGCTCTCCATGAACTGGCGGACTTTTTCGGTGTCGCACAGGTCCAATTGATCGCGAGATCTAAGAATGAGTTCTGCTTGCGAGCTCTGCTTGAGAACCCGAACAATTGCTGAACCAACCATACCACGATGACCGGCAACAAAGATTCTCTCATCCATGAGATCCACTTTCTGTGCTTTGCCGGAAGCGTAGATCGTTCATCCAGAACGGAAATATGTCGCCCAGCAGTTTGATAGCGCACCAAGTTAGGTCAGTTTGGCAAAGCAAACAAGACCAAATCCAGCAACCAGTTTCAGTACTCAGAAGCAGTAACCGGAAGCAGTGAGATCAAGTCATCGCGGTCGCCATTGGCTATGCAGACGGCAGTCGCGTCCAAGATTCGGGCACGATGTCTTGGTCTTTCTTGTCAGCATCAGCGAACCAACGTTTGGGAGCAATCACAATTTTGGTCGTGCTGGCGTTCAGCCAAGCTCCCCACCAACTGAAACTGCTATTGGCGATGATGTGATGCTTGCAAGATTTCATCAACTGTAAGTCCAGCCATGGGTCATCCACTGGATTGTGCGTGATGAATTCCATAGGGAATGGCAGTTCGAGGTTCTGTTTGGTCCATTCTGGGTCATCGCTGAAGATGAAAAACGTGGGGTCCAAGCCTGTTGTGTCAGCAATATGGGAGGCCGCGTTTTTGTAGTATTCGAGAGAACAGGTCCCGTGCACTTTCGAAGTCTTCGCGTTCGAAACGTAGTCACCACGTCGGATATGCAAAGAAACAGAATGGCAGTTTGCCATGTCATTGATGAACTGCTGGTTTTGTTCATCGATGGCTTCGGGGCGAGTCAGTTCGGTCCGAAGCTGGTCGCTGATTTGGCTGAAGTATTTTTCCGACTGCCAATAACCTCGCAGATACGTTTGGTCAGGAAGCTGATGAAACGCTGGGTCGAAGGAAAGGTCGTGTTCATGAAAACACGTCAGTTGTCCTCGATTTCTTAAAGCCCACAGCGTTGATCCAAAGAGACCTCGTTTTTCCGGGGGCAGCACACAGCCGGATAAATGGGCCGCCGTAGAATCAACCAGCTGCGTATTAAAGCGATCAATCAAGTAACCGTGCAATTTATAGCGTCGGAATGATCGTGAATCTGCAACAAGCTGTGTCTGATGCTTTAGGGCCAGAGCACGGCCGGTTGCGTACTGAAATATTTGGTTGCCAAGACCACCGTAGAATCTGGTGATAATCACAGTGATAAACTTCCGTGTCGTCAGTGATGCAATCGATTGTCAGATTTTGCGTGACCCATATTCTGGAGACAATGTGGGCTGCAACGGCAACGAAAATCGTCAAAGCTTTTGGTTCATTGAAAAGGGGGGGAGTCGAAACTTGTCACGGGTTTCGACTCCCCTCAAATTCGATTCGCTCATCGTCTTCAAGTCGATCAAGTTTAATACCTGATCTTTTTCGCGTTGGGTAAAGCGAAGTAGTCTTCCAACTTTGGCAGCTGGCATTCACGTCGCGACACAACCAAACAATACGGTTGGCCTTCCACATGGTGAGCGTGAAAGTGCACTTCGTCCCAGTTCAAATGTCCGCCATCGTGCAGCCGTTTGACGTCATCCTGAAGCGGATGGCAGCCGTAATTTTCCATCAGCACAACATGTTCGTTGGCTAGGTTGAACATGTTTGCCATTGCGTTCAAATGTGTGACGGCGGTCTTGATGTGCATGATGACAGCTTGGCTGTAGACCAAGTCAACTCGAGGCCACTTCGATGAAATGGGCATCGTGACATCCATCTGGAACGTTCGATCGGCGATCTCCGGATTTCGTTCTTTGAGCAACTGCAGCTGCTGCGGGGAACGGTCGCCACCGTGGACTTCGAGACCCGGGTACAGGGTTTTTAGGTTGCGGACGTGGTCTCCACCACCGCAGCCGAATTCCAATGTCGAGCTGGGCTTGAGAGTCCCCACGATTTCATAAAGCGAAAGCCAATTGGGATGAAGTTTGGCTGTGCCAACTTGCAGCTGACCTGTGGCTTCATCGAAACAGACTCGGTCGTCAACGCGAGCATCAAGTTTGGTGTCAATCCGTTTTAGCTGGGGGCCGTATTTGGTTTGAGTATAGGTGTCCCAGTTAAAATCGTCGTCGTGAAACGTGTTTCGCGCCGGCCCAAGAATGTTGGATAGGCGTCGTTTGATTTCCAGAGCCATCTTAGAATCCTTTCGAAGATGTGTCTTATAGATGAGTGAGCTTGTTGCAAAGGCAACAATGAATTCTTGTTAAGCCGCGTACTGTCTATGGTTCCAGTTTTCCCAGACAAAATCATAGCACCACTGTTCGTCGTGCGTTTGGCTGAGTGATTCTCTGAGCGTTGATCTCATTGATTCAGCGTTGGGAATGAAATCATGAAATTGAACCTGAAAGTTCCCCACGTGATCAGCCAAATCGGTTTCGATCATTCGATTCAAAAGTGGATATTCTCCACCTTCAATATTCATTTTCACTAGATCGACGAAGTCGAGGTCGCATTCGTTCCAGACGCTCGCGATGTCTCGTATTTCGGCTGTCACAGTGTCTTGACCGGAATGACTTCGGCAAAAACTGGACGCATCATCAGAGTTGCTCAGTTGCATTTCTTCGTCTTTAGCACCGAGCCCAAACCGATAGACGCTGACAGCATCATTTTCAGAAAATCGTTCAGCACACTGCTGGTAAAACCGAGGCATGGGTTCGAATACGAGAACTCGGCAACCGTATTTTTGATGAATGGCTTCGGCAAAATCGCCAGCGTAGCCACCAATATCCAAGACCACGCTGTCTTGGTTTAGGTCATAGTTAAGTCTGAGATTTTGATCTCCGCGATCTCGCTTCCATTGTTTCACAGAAACAAGAAATGGGTCGCGAAGAACAGACCGCCGATAGAACTTTACAAGGGGCTTTACCAGCCATTCGACAGGTGTTTGTGGCAATGTTCTTCTCCGTCCTGTCGGGCGTCGGTGTCGGTGTTTCGGCGGAAATAGACCGATGAACGGTGGTCTGAACTGCCGGAGTCTCAGATGGATGAGATGTTGGGTATATCACCGACCGAAATTCTCAGCAAGACCAAGTTGTTTGCTCTTGTGAAAGCGTGACTGCCCGAATTGCTTCACATCTTGTCGCACTTTCATGATGGGCCTATTCTGCAGCTGGATTCCGCCCCTCTCTTTGTTTCGGCAGCGAAAAACGTATGTCAGTCGCCTTTCTTCCTTACGGCCAGCCTCGAAAACACTTTTGTGATCTGGGGCAGATTTCATTTGAAGATGTGGAATGGCCCCTTGAAGACCGTCCTGCGGGCAGCCATCTGAAGGATCTCACCGCGACCGATCACTTGATTGTGGTGGCGAGTTCTCGGGCTTTGACGCTGCGTAAACAGTCTTTGAACTGTCCAGTGTCGATCTTGCTGTGTGAACCTCCTGCGATTCAGAAGCGGATCTATCCCGCGATTTCAATGCAAAGGAAGCGGTTTCGCTACGTGCTGACTCACAATACGAAGCTGCTGCAGTCTGTGGCGAACGCCCAATTTATTGCTCACGGCGGCAGTATGATTGGGGCCGTCGATCAAACTCGCAGCTCGAAGACGGATCGAGTTTCTCTAATCGCCTCTCCCAAGAAATCAACTCAAGGACACCGACTCAGACATGAAATTGTGGACTGGGCTCAACAGCATGTCAGAGGCTTTTCAGCTTTGGGCCGAGGCTACAAGACGTTGGATGAAAAGGCAGATGGGCACAATCCATTCTATTTTTCGGTCGTCATTGAAAATTCAAGAGAGCCCGGTTACTTCACCGAAAAATTGATTGACAGTTTCTTGTGTCATAGCCTGCCAATCTACTGGGGAGCTCCCGATGTCGCTCACTTCTTTGAACCTCTGGGGATGATCTGTTGTTCATCGGCTGAGGAAGTCAAAGCGGCCGTGATGAATTTGACAGTCGATGACTATTTGGTCCGAGAAGCCGCCCTGTTAAAGAACAGGCAAATCGCAATGCAATACACAGACTTCTTTGGGCGAGCTGCAGGGCTTGTTGCAAGTCTAGATGAAGCCAACGGGGACCGTATCGCTGAGCATGGTGCCGCAACGAATTCTGATATCAAAGCAGCGTAAGCAAGTTGTCGTTGGCTCGCTTAACAAAAGTGCTGGCGCGGTTTGTTTGACGCTTTCAAACAGTGATCGCGCGCTAGGCTGTGTCTCTTAATTCGAACTTCAGAGGGAACCGAGTGAGCCGCACGGCGCTCGCCGCGGTTTTCAGTACCAACGGCGGCGCTCGTTGTGCCGTTCGCCGTGCCGTTCGCTGTGCCGCTCACCAATGGCGGGACAGAGCCGAGCAAATTCAGTGTGCCATCGCTTACGGAATGAACTGCCGCATTCGAGAGGTAAACATGACGGGGAATTTTCGGCTCATTTGATGTGGCATACCCCGTCACATTTCTTTCACTGAAAACTAGTCTTTGAGGCAATCAGAATTCGTCCAACAGAAACGTTTTTCACCCGCGTTGTTGATGAAGGCTCCGTAGACCAGTGGCAACGTGTATTGAGATGGCTTTGTTGAATCGGGTGCGTAAATCGGCACTTTCACTTCAGGCTCGGCCATGTCTCGATAGAACTTCGCGCCGACTGGAGCGACATCGTAGGTGACACCGAAGCGTTGTTTTCCTGATTCAGGAATGTTGATTAAGCCGTACAAACGCCCTCGCCGAGTAAAGTAGTACTTTGCTTTGCCTTGCGATTTTTTGGCCGAACGCCCAGGAGTGACGTACCACTCGGCGGCTTCCTCCGGCAAGGAATAGTCGATCACTGTGTATTCTTTTACGTTGCCTTGTCTTTGGTTTGGGCGAATTTTGTCAATTCGCGATTTGATCGTGTGCTGAATTTTCAGCAGTTCATCACGGGGTTCCAGTGATTCAAGTGGAGCCCAACCGGATCGTCTTCCACCGCCACGCTCTTTCTTTCCTTCACCACTGATGCCACTTCCCCGTTGGATATCGATCGCAAACATCAAAACGCATTCAGTTTTGACTCCATCGATCAATAGATTGGTAATGCATCCCGCATTAATGCCCCCGTCACGTTCGCCAGCGACGTACCCCACAGAACTGGCTTGTGTCTTGGCCATCGGATTGCCTTGGTTGTCATACAGCCAAGTTTCTTGAATCCGCATTGTCTTCCCGGGGATCAGCAACTTGTTGTAAATCACTTGTCCCTTGCTTCCCTTGCCTGCCCACTCTTTGTTGTAAAGTGCGGGCCATGGATTGCGAAACCCGCCCGGCGCATCTTGAGGGCGAGTCTTCGTTTTATCGGCGAGCGCGGAGCTTAAAACAAAGAGGCTGAGTGCCGGAATCGCATACAAAAAAAGTCGTCGCACCAAAGATGCAAAGGCGATGCGGCGAGTCTCAGCTAACTTGATATGAAATACTCTCATTACGTCTTCTTCTTTGAAAACTACTCTTTGGGGCAATCTGACTTCGTCTGTCTGAAGCGTTTTTTGCCCGTGTGATTTCAGCAACGTTCGACGGCCCTAAAGAACTGGATGCGTGAATCGGGACTTTAACTTCACGCTCAGGTGATGAAAGATGGGGGCGTGAGATTCGGATGGTTTGACGTAAAAGGCCGGGAGAAATTGTCAAAGCGATCCATGTTACGTTCATGTGCGATTTTGAATGGCCCTACGATCGCGTATCGCCAGTCGGCTCGATTTTCGACATGAAGAAACCCGTGTGGCTCACAACACACGACCTGGCAAACTGCTCACGGGACGCTGGCTCACGAGACGTTGACTCACGGGCCGCTGACTCACGGAATAGAGGCGACATTTTTGAGGGGCGTGATACCCGGAATCGGCGGCCTTGCCGGTCGCATTGTGAATCGTCGCACATCGGCGATGTCGAGATCCGATCGGGCAAGGCTGGCTTCTCGGAAAGGTGGTTCGTTGAGCGCAATTATGGCGTTGTACTAGAACGGATCAGCGTCGTCGTCATCGAACAGACTTGTGATTGCGCCGCTGGATGGCGGCGGTGGAATGTCGTTCCAGTTGTCTTCTTCTTCTTCGCCACCGACGTGTTCTTCGGCAAGTTTGGTACCTGGGTCAGCTTGCATTTCGAACAGAAATCGAGACGTAACGGCTTCTCTACGCTTTCCCCATTTCATGCGGCTCTTGGCTCGAGTCAGCGTCAAATGGTCCATCGCTCGTGTGACTCCAACGTAGGCTAAGCGACGTTCCTCTGAGATATCTTTTTCAAGGTCACTTTCGACGCTCCGTTTGTGAGGCAGCAAGCCTTCTTCCATGCCCACGAGATAGACACGGGGGAATTCAAGTCCTTTGGCGGAATGCAATGTCATCAAGCGAACGGCGTTGTCTGATAGTTCGCTGTCTTTGTCAGACTGGTCGTCTTTATCCATCAAAGCGGTTGTTTCTAGAAACCCCTGCAGTGACGGGCTGCTTTCTTTTTCGACGTATTGCCCGATGCTGTTCACGAAGTCGGCGATGACTTCTTTGCGAGCTTCCGCCTGCGCTTCGTCTTTGTACTGGCGATCGATTTCTGCGTCGTAGTTGATCGCCTTCATCATATGCTTGATGGTGTCTGCCAGCATGGAAGGAGTTTCGAGTGCTCTATCACGATATCGCGAGAGCAGGTTTCGGAAGTCGACCAAGCTGACTTGAGCCTTCTGAGGCACGATGCCTAATTGAATTGCCTGCGGTACAATTTCCCATAACGACTTGGCTTCAGAGACTGCCAGTTCGATCAGCTTTTCAGTGGTGCCAGCTCCAATGCCTCGACTGGGCGTATTGATGATTCTTAGCAGACTGACTTCGTCTTGAGGGGTCTGCAGAACTTTCAGGTAGGCCAAGACGTCACGAATTTCTTTGCGGTCAAAGAATGATTGCCCTCCGACCAACACATACGGCACGTTCAAGCGGCGAAGTTCTGTTTCGAAAAGTCGAGGTTGTTCGTTGGTGCGAAACAAGATGGCGACGTCTTTGGGACGAACGGAAAGTTCGTTGATCAGATAATTGATTTCTTGAACAACGTTTTCAGCTTCTTTGACTTCTTCTTCGAACGCTTGAATCCGCACAGGGCTGCCGTTGCGTTTGTGAGCGATCAAAGTTTTGTCATGTCGGTCTTTGTTGTGTTTGACCAACCGGTTTGCGTAATCAATGATTTGTTCTGTGCAGCGATAGTTGTTTTCTAGGCGGATCGTTTTCGTGCCTGAAAAATGGCTACCGAAATTTAGAATGTGCTGAACCTCGGCTCCTCGCCAGCCATAAATCGATTGATCATCGTCACCCACCACGCAGAGGTTGTTGTGGCCAGAGACAAGATTCTTTACCAGTTCAAATTGGACTCCATTCGTATCCTGATATTCATCGACTTGGACGTGATCGAATTTTTGCTGTTGCTTGCGAAGGACTTCGGGATGGTCTGCAAACATCCGAGACGTCAGCAACAGTAAATCGTCGAAGTCAACTGCGGCTGATGCGCGAAGATATTTTTGATAGCGACGATAGGCCATTGCGGCTAACGAGTCGAAATCTGTTTCCAGATGTTCGCTGGCCTGATGAGCCATGACTCCCCCCATCTTCCACTGACTAATTCGATTCAGCAGTTCCCCTGGCTTCATCGCCTTGTCACCGACCTTGATGTCTCGCAGAGCTTTTCGGGCCGCAGATTCTTGGTCGCCTCGGTCATAAATGACGAATGTCTTGGGATACCCGAGTGCATCGATGTCTTCTCGCAGGACTCGAACACAATACGCGTGGAAGGTCGAGACAACGGGTTTAAGCGGCGACTTTTTGGGCAGCAGCGACATCGCACGTTCACGCATTTCCTTCGACGCTTTATTCGTGAAGGTGACCGAGAGAATGCGGTCCGGGCGAATTCCGTTGCGGATCAAATTCGCCATCCGATAAGTGATGACTCGCGTTTTGCCCGTGCCAGCTCCGGCCAGGACCAGCATTGGCCCCGAGAGAGTCTCGACGGCTTCTCGTTGTGGCGGGTTGAGTCCGGCTAAGTCGAGCATGGTGGATGTACAGAGTGAGCTTTGGATTGAGTGAGCAAAATGTGACTGCGAGATTGGATGGGCCAATTTTGGGCCCGAGCTTTCTGATGTGTGTCGCCGTAGGGTTGGCAGCAGCAACCGGGTTCGGGACGGTATCCCGCCGAGATGAGTCTGGCAAGCGTTTTTCAATCGAACGGGCAGCCGTTTTGAAAGCGCGTCGATTTCCGGCGAGGGCTGGGTAAAATGCCGAGCAGACTTTATTTCATTGCGGGAAAGAATCGAATGTTGAACAAAATTCGCTATGTCATGGTGGGTGGTTTTTTGGGAGCCGGGAAAACGACCACTTTGGCTCGACTAGCAAAAAGCTATATGGAACAAGGACTGACAGTCGGCATCGTGACCAACGATCAGGCAGACGATTTAGTAGATACCAATTTATTGCGGTCGTTGGGATTTGATGTGGGTGAAGTGGCGGGGGCTTGTTTTTGTTGCAACTTTAGCGAGCTGATGACCACTGTCGAAAAACTGGGTTTGGAAAAACGGCCTGATGTGATTTTGGCCGAACCAGTCGGCAGCTGCACGGATTTGGTGGCCACCGTGATTCAGCCGATCAAGAAACTGTACAACGCCGATTTTCAGATTGCTCCCTACGCGGTGATTTTGAAGCCTTCTCATGGCCGCCGTGTTTTGAAAAACGAGGCGGGAACTGGCTTCAGTCCTAAGGCGGCCTACATTCTGAAGAAGCAAATTGAAGAAGCAGACCTTGTCCTGATCAATCGATGCGATGAGCTTTCGGATGAACAGGCCGCAGAGCTTGAAGCTTTAATTCGCGTGGCTGCCCCGGATCGCCCCATTCTGCGAGTGTCTGCGAAGAGCGGCGAAGGATTTGATGCGTTGCTGGAATTTCTTCGGATGGAAGGCGATTACGGGCGGCGGATTTTGGACATCGACTACGACACCTATGCCGACGGCGAAGCGGAGCTTGGGTGGTTAAACAGCAGTGTCCAAGTCACGGCGGAAGACGAATTTGATCTTGATCGTTTGCTGTTGGGAATCGTGCAGAACCTTCAGGCTGCTCTTGCCGCGATTCCTGCTGAGGCGGCTCATTTGAAGGCCATTGGACTGTGGGAAGGTTTCTTCGGGGTTGCCAACTTGGTCAGCAGCGAGACAGGCGCTGAGCTCTCTTTGCCTTCGAATTGCAAAGCAAAAACAGCGGAACTGGTGGTTAATGCTCGCGTTGCGTGCGACCCGGACGTTTTGAAAAAACTGGTGATTGACGCTGTTTCAGAGGTGGTGGAAGCTGCTGGCGCAGCCTTCGAGTTTCGAAAAACTCAGAGCTTTCGTCCTGGACGCCCCGAGCCGACTCACCGATTCGCCGAGCCAGTTTAGAAAAATTTCGAGAAAACCTCGATACTCTTCAGAATTTTGTGTGTTTAAGCTACGACGTCGGACGGGCATCCCGGCCGATCCCATCAGTCTCTTTTCTGAGTTCCAAAGGTTTTGAAATGCGTTTCACAGGTCAGTTCTCTTTGTTTTGTGTGGTCGCACTTTCGGTCGCAATGGTGGCAACGCCAGCTGAAGCTCAGCGAGGCGGTCGCGGTGGTGAGGGCGGCGGCCAACGTGGTGGTCAACGCGGCGGCGGTGAAGGTGGTGGTCAACGTGGCGGCGGTGAAGGTGGTGGCCAACGTGGCGGCGGCCAGCGTGGTGGTCAAGGTGGCCAGCGTGGCGGGACTCAGTTCGGTGGTCGAGGGGGCACAACTTCCATTGGACGATCGACGTTGCTGAGAAGTGAAGACGTTCAGAAAGAACTGAATGTCTCTGATGCTCAGATGGACACAATCAAAGAAGCAATGGATGCATTTCGCAAAGACAATGAAGGTAGCCGACCTGATTTTGCAGCGCTGCGAGAAATGTCGACAGAAGAACGAAACGCCATGATTCAGAAGCTGCGAGATGCTGCAGCAAAAACGACTAAAGAATCTGACGCTGTCTTGGAAGCTTTGCTTGAACCAGCTCAGGTAAAGCGTTTGGACGAAATCGCTTTTCAGCTGAAGATCAAAGCTGGCATGGCAAGTCTGCTGCAGTCAGAAGATTTTCGTAAAGAGCTGAGCTTGACTGATGAGCAGGTGGCCAATGTCACAGCGATTCAAGAAAAATCGACTGAAGCTGCAAGTGCTTTGCGAAGTGAAATGCAAAGCCTGTTTACTCGACGTTCTGACGACGATGGCGGTGAGCGTCCTGATCCTCGCGCAATGATGGACGAAATGCGGAAGAAGTCAGAAGACAGCCGTAAAGAAACAGAAACAGAACTGATGGCTGTGTTGACTGATTCGCAGAAATCAAAGATCGAAGAAATGAAGGGCCAGCCTTTTGAATTGGACACGCGATCACTGTTAGGCGGCCGTGGCGGTCGTGGTGGTGCAGATGGCGGCGGCCGTGGTGGTCGCGGTGGTGCAGAAGGCGGCGGCCGTGGTGGTCGCGGTGGTGCAGAAGGCGGCGGCCGTGGTGGTCGCGGCGGTGCAGAAGGCGGTGGCCGTGGTGGTCGCGGTGGTGCAGAAGGCGGCGGTCGTGGTGGTCGCGGTGGTGCAGAAGGCGGCGGTCGTGGTGGCCGACCAGCTGAAGATGACCCTTCCATTATCTAAGCTGAAATTTGGTCTGTCGTGCTGCTGGTGAAAACCGCACTTTGAAAGACCAACAGAGTCTCCGAAAAAAACAAAAGGCTGGTCGGATAAGTTCCGACCAGCCTTTTTGCATTTGCAGTTTCGATGCCGTGCGTTGGGTGCGAAGGCATCGGTTATTCAACTGGGCTATTGATTTGTGCAGTGGCTACCACATTCAGTGCAGTCGCCGCATCGGTGTTGAACTTTCCATTCCACTTTCGTTTCTTCGCATTCGTAGCTGTCAGATTTGAGCTTGCTAACACAGCGAACTTTACATTTCGCATGTTTGCTCAATAGCTTTGCGAGCAGTCCGTTACCGCATGACTTGGTGGGCAGGCTGCACGGAGAAGACTGAGCACAGCACCCGACTTCACAACAGCTGCCTTGTCCGCAAGTTTCTGAGCGTGAGCCCATTCCGCAGCAGCCGCCTCCTGGGCACATGCTTTTAAAAATGTCTCGGCAAGACGGAATGCAAACCGGAGGAAAAAGAACTTCTTCGCATTCAGTCTTCCAGCATTTTTTCTTGACCTTGACGGACTTGCATTCTGGTTCGCAGCAGCGTTGAGAATTTTCACCGCAGCTTGAACGGCATAGGGAAAATAGGCCTGCTTCGACTTGAGTGCAAAGTACTGAAACAGCAATCAGTGTTGTTGGTAATATCAGTTTCATTGTGAAAGATCCTGTTTGAGTCGATGGCTGTATTATTTGAGCTGTCTGGACTCGTGAATTTTGAACGAATGATTTTGGACCGGGCGTGGTGTGGAAGGCCTTGGCCGATCAATGGCGTCAGGCGTCTTCCACTTTCACTTGGGGATGACGTCTCCTTAGAATTCAACAGCGAATCGAGTTCCAAAGATCAAGTAGTCTGCTCCGGTGGTGCCCGTTGCGGGATCACGGTCGTCAATGTTTCCATAGATCGCATTGAACTGAACTTTCGAATACGCATTCCAGTACCAGTTCAACGCCAGCGTGGCCGAGTTGCCTACGCCTCCCTGCACATCTTTATCGGTGAGGTCCAGATAGGAGTATCGAGCAGCGACTCCCCATGCTCCCCAGCCTCGTCCTGTGCAGCCATCGCACTTATCAACAAGGAAGAAGTTTTCAGCAGGCTGAAGCCGCCCAATTGTTCCCGATTTTCGATCGTATGGGATGTGCTCTCCGGTCAGGATGTAAGACACATACACGTATCCACCGTGAAAATTGACGTCCTGAAAGCCTTCCCGCTGCAGGAATGTTCCCTGATACTCACCTGTGATTTGCAGTGGTCCGACGTTAAACAAACTTTCCACGCCGGCGGTCTGAAACCAGTCGGCTCCATCGATTCGGCCAGTGTCCAACCATCGATTCGTACTGCGAGCTTCGGGGCGAGTACGAAACCGACCGTCGTTTTGGTTCGTTTCGTCGCCCGTTCTGTTGCCGTCGGGCCGCGCCACTTGGCCAGAGACCGCCCAGTGCCAGTACCCTCGTCCGCCGCTGGCTTCGTCGTACCAAGGGCTACTGGCTAAACGAAAGTTACCGCTTAGTTGACGAGAGTCTCCGATGGCTTCCCCATCGCCTTGAATGTTCTCGAGATAGTAAGCACCGTATCGCCAGTTATATTTTTCGTCGTCAGAATAGCCATACACTGCGATCCCTGGTCGGCGTGCATCTTCATTGAATGCTTCAATGACACCCGGACGTTCTAGGAAGACGTTGTAACGACTACTATTGAGGTGGTCTAAACCAAGAGGCCGCTTCTGATTTCCGATCAACAGAGTTTGGTTGTTGGGAAGATTTTTAAAGCCAAGGTAGACGTCGCGAAACTGAGTCGAGCTCGGGTCAGAGAATTCGACTTGTAGCCGCCACAGCATGTTTTCGAAGATGTCGCCCTTTGTTTCTAGGCGAATTCGACGGAAGGCAAAGCGATCTTCAGGGTCTGCTCCAGCGTTGGCACTGCCAAGGCGGTTTTCCAGAAAGCCTTCGCCGCCGTCGTCATTTGTGAAGGACCAGAAGTCCGCGTGAATACGACCGTTGATCTTGAAGCTCGGCTTCTTCGCTGCGTCAGACTTCTTCTTCTTTTGAGCTTTGTCGAAAGTTGACCAAGCGTCGTCTAGCTCTTCCCAGCCCTGTTCCAATTTGTCTAAGCGAGCTTCAAAGTCGTCTTTGGACTCGTCACTGTCATTCGGATCCGTGGGTTCGGATGCTGGTGGAACGGCTAAGGGTTGACCATTTTGAAAGGACGTTGAGAAGATGTTGGTCGTCTTCTCGGATTCTAACTCTTTGAGACGAGTCTCTGTGGACTCAAGTCTCTGTAGTAACTGCTCGAACGTGATGTCGTCTGCATTCGCTGCAGATGTCGTAAGGGTCAGACTTGCTAACAAAAGCAAGGTTGAGTGTATGCGCAAAGTCACTGCTGCTGCTCCTCCCTGAGCTGAAGATTTTGCCTAACGTCGTGTTAGGATTCATTGATGGGCTATCCATCACCTTCGGATCTTTCGACGAATTGGAAGTCATTCGATGAATGTCGCTGAAGGCTGTTAACCAATCTTTCACATTCCCCCTTCGTTTATTCTGGATTTGTTGGAAGTTCAGCTTGGTAGAACAGTGCCGATTGCGCTGGTTGTTCGATGGGCAGGTAAGATTGACATCAAAGGTTGCTGAGCGTGATCTTGCTGAAGATGGAATGATCGTGAGAGTCATTCCAAACTGGTGTCTGTCGTGTCTGAACTTCAGCCGATGTCAACTGATGAACGGTCTGGCAAATCAGCATGATTTCTTTGATGGGAAGCACGTCTTCCGACCTTCAGCCTTTGATTTTGTAGCCGATTGATTTCAGTTTTTCTCGTACTCGATCAAGCTGCTTGCCCTGTATTTCCAGCGTGGAATCCGCCAGCGTCCCGCCAGCTCCGCAGTGATTCTTTAGCTGTTTCAGCAACGCGGGCAGGTCTGTTTCTTCTGAAGACAGTCCTGCGATCACAGTGACCATTTTTCCGCGTCGGCGTTTTTCAATCGACAAACGTGCTGTTTGCTTGTCGGGTGAAACTTTCACGGCTTCTGGTTCGGGTAATGGCGGACACTGGCAATCCGTTTCAGGCAGATCGCATCTTTCGCAGTGTGGTGGACGGTCCCATTGTGTGCCAGCAAAAAGTCCCATTGTGTTTTCTTGTCATTGATGCCTGATTAAAAGATCGCAGTGAACAACCTCACGAACTGAGGACTTGCGATTCAACGATGAAGGACAATGTAACGTGGTTGGTCCAAATGTTGGATCTGGTTTCCGTCTACGTCTTCAATCTGGGCAAGCAATACCAGTCTTGTCGATTAGCCCCTGTTTCATGCCAGATGTTGGTATCTGACAGGATTTCACTTGCCGGATCAGGGGCTATTTACGGAGTGGGAAGTTTGGGTTGTTGAAGTCGTGTTTTCGGATCACGGGTGTCGTTAATGATTGACGACGCTGAAATTTGTGACATCCGGCGACTTAAACGGTCAGTCCTTCTACTTTCGACGCTTTTTAGGGCGATGACCAAAGAAGAAACCCGAGTCCGGATTTTGCTTAGACAGAAGTGTGAATGCCCATGACTAATTCATTTCGAAATCGCAAATTGTCAGCCTCTCGTCGTTCCGCTTTGACGAGTCCTGCAGTCGTGGAATCGCTTGAACAAAAACTTCTGTTGACCACTCCAGAAATCATTAGTCCGACGGGGACTGTCTCTGGTGCATCTGCTGTCGACGGTGTGGAACGTCAGGTTGAAGTCAGCTGGAATGCTGTCGACAACGCCGAATCGTATGATATTTGGATCAGCAGTCTGAATTCCTTCGAACAGATTTTGCTGTTGGAAGATGTGGTTGGCGTTTCAACAAGTGTGTCCATTTCTGATCTTGCTCAGGGTGGTAATCGAGTTTGGGCAAGAGCCAATCTTGAAGGTGGTGGCACATCAGCTTGGTCAACAGGAGCTGACTTTCAGGTTGATCTGACAGCCTCACTGACGGGTCCAACGGGGACCACTGGGCAAAATTTGATTGAAGATACGACTCCCGTCATCACTTGGATTGCATCTGCTGAACAAAACGGATTTCAGCTGTGGGTGACCGATCTCAATTCGGGAGAGATTCGCCGATACAACGCTCCCAATATTTTGGTAGATGCAGATGGCGAACCCGTGTTAGATGATGAAGGCAACGAGATTTTTGCCGAGGTCCGTTCGTTCGAAATTCCTGAGGAACTGCCCATTGGCGCCTATCGGGTTTGGGTGCGTGGAATCAATATTGGCGGCACACCTGGTGCTTGGAGTCAGCCGCGAGATTTCCAGTTGGGCACTCGTCCAGTAGACCTTGCTCCGGGCTATGAAACGGCTATTGCAACTCCAGATGGAGGATCAATTACTCATCAGCCAACGTTTGGTCTTACTCCACGATTAACTTGGGATGCCGTCCCGGGTGCCACGAATTACGAAGTTTGGGTTTCGACTGATCCCGAATCGGGCGCACGTCAGCGGCTGGATTTCGGCGATGCTGAAGACGCCAACGGACGAATCATTACGACAGGCACAGCCTTCCGAATACCTCAACCTCTGGCAGGTGGAGACCACGTGTTTTGGGTTCGCGCTCTTGTGCAATCTGAAAATGGTCCCACAGTGGTCGGTGCTTGGAGCGATCCAAGTCGATTTACAACAGTCACGGCGCCCGTGGTGCTGAGTCCGGTTGGTGAAGGTGGAGTCGTTACTGATTTTACTCCGACGATCACTTGGAACCAGATTCACTCTGCCGCTGCATACGAAGTGCTCGTCCACCGTCAAAATTCACCCCCTCCGTTCTTGCAGCAAATTGTGAACACCACAAGTCTGACAATCGATACTGGAGTTGCCGAAGGCAGTTACACCGTTTGGGTTCGAGCAATTGGTGTCGATGGTACGTTTACGTCATACAGTCAACCTTTGTTCTTTGAAGCGACCGGGGGACGGCCGGTTGTTGAAGTGAACCAATCTCCGGAAGACCCATTCTTCCCTGAAATCACGTGGCTTGGGTTTGAAGAAGCAACCAGCTACGACATTTTCGTGTCGTTTCTGGGAGTCGATTTCGACTTTATTACTCAATCTGTCACGGCAACGGTTGGTGATTCGGGCGTCGTCGCCACTTCTTTCGTATCCGAGATGCCGTTGTCGGAAGGTGAGTACCGAGTCTGGGTTCGCGGGGTGCTGCCGACGACCGGCGTGACACCTTGGAGTCGCCCTGTCGACTTCACGATTGCGAGCGTCGACCAGCAGGATGACGCCGAGGGGCAGCCGCTGATTCAGTTAGCGACTTTGGAAGCATTTGACGAATTGGCTTCGGAACAGTTGCCTCTTGACGAAACGGGTCGAGACGTACCTCCTGCGGATGGCCCAGAGATTTCCGTTCAGATTGCCCAAGCCGATTCCGCCAACGATGATGTTGAATCAACACAGCGGACGTCCGCAGACGCATCGCTTTCCACGGATTTGTTGGAAAATTTGGCCGAAAACTGCGTCGATGCGGAGTGGTGGGAAGTTCCGAAGCAGGCTTAATTCGGGTTTTCGCTTAGATTTCGCTGCGACTCAGGCGATCTGTCAGTTTCTCACGTCGTGGGAACTTTGCAGGAACCACAGCAAGCAGTTGCTCACGCGAATATCGATCCGTAGACTCTTCTGACATGTCGATCGTCGTTTCTAGGTCCTGCCTAGGGCGATTTTAATCGACTGGCTAAGCCAGAAAGCGTCGGTGGACTTCGATCTCATTGTTGGATCTCAGTCTGATGTCGCTTGATCCCAAAGTGTCCGGACACACTCTTGAGTGATTTTGCGATTCGTATTCGCTGTGGCCAGCATTTGTCCTCGACACACATCAATTAGCGTTCGCGTCACTATGCGTCACGTTCTTTCTGCACTCGTTATGAATGAGCCCGGTGTGCTGGCTCATATTTCCGGTATGTTGGCTTCACGAGGCTACAACATCGACAGTTTGGCTGTGGGTGCTACCGAAAACGAAGCTTTTTCTCGGCTAACCTTTGTGGTTAACGGCGATGAAAAAGTACTTGACCAAGTCCGGAAGCAGCTTGAAAAGCTAGTGACCGTCGTCAAGGTTCAGGACTATGCCAACGAAGACTTTGTCGAACGAGACTTGATGCTGATCAAAGTCAGCACAAAAACCAAGCCTCGATCTGAAGTCCGTGAGTTGGTCGATATCTTTCGTGGTCGAGTCGTCGATGTGGGCCTGGATCATGTGATGATCGAAGTTTCGGGTCGCGAAAGCAAAATCGAAGCTTTCGTCGAACGCATGCGTGAATTCGGGATTCTGGAAATGGTTCGCACAGGTCGAGTGGCCGTGTTGCGAAACGAAATTATTACAGAAGATCTCGCGGACGAAGTGCTGGCTCAAACTCAGGCATTCGTCAAAAATTAGTCGCCGTTGATCCATCAGCCTTTGGATTCGTCAGTGTTGCTCAGCCTTCGAGGGCTGGTGTGAATTGCAGTGGCGAGTCCCGCGAGTCCCGCGATTTTTCATATTCTGCCACAGCTTGGTGGCACACTTTTCAAAGCATTCTACCAACAGGATTCTGTTTCGATGGCCGCTAAAGTTTACTACGACGACGATGCTGATTTAAGCCTCTTGAAGGGCAAGACCATTGCCATCATTGGTTATGGAAGTCAGGGGCACGCTCAGGCTCAAAACCTTCGCGACAGTGGTTGCACTGTGATCGTCGGACAACGGCCTGGCGGACCAAACTATGACTTGGCAAAGAGCCATGGCTTCGAACCTGTTTCAGCAGCAGAAGCTGCCAAGCAGGGTGACTTGATCAATATCCTGCTTCCTGATGAGGTTCAGGGCGACGTTTACAAAAACGATATCCTTCCGAACCTATCACCCGGCAACTTGCTGATGTGTTCGCACGGATTCAACATTCACTTTGGGCAAATCGTTCCACCCGAAGGTGTTGACTGTGCTTTGGCCGCTCCTAAGGGACCTGGTCATCTTGTTCGTAGCGAATATGAAAAAGGGGGCGGAGTTCCCAGCCTGATCGCTCTGAATGAAGGGGCAGCAGAAACTTCTCGACAGTTGGCTTTGGCTTACGCGAAGGGCATCGGCGGAACTCGTGGTGGAGTGATCGAAACATCATTCGCAGAAGAAACGGAAACCGATCTATTCGGCGAACAAGTGATTCTGTGTGGTGGAGTTTCAGCTCTTGTGAAAGCGGGCTTCGAAACTTTGGTTGAAGCTGGCTACCAACCAGAAATGGCATACTTCGAATGCATGCACGAACTGAAGCTGATTGTTGACCTGTTCTATCAGGGCGGCCTGAACTACATGCGTTACAGCGTATCGAACACTGCTGAATACGGTGACTATGTCAGCGGCCCAAGAATCGTGACCGCCGAAACCAAGGCTGAAATGAAACGAGTTTTGGACGACATTCAATCGGGTAAGTTTGCTCGAGACTGGTTGTTGGAAAACAAGGCTGGTCAAGCTTCGTTCTTCGCGACTCGTCGTCGAGAACGCACTCATCAAATTGAATCTGTTGGCAAAGAGCTGCGAAGCATGATGTCGTGGATCGATGACAAAGACGTCTAGTCTGAGTGTCTGAATCTATGAGTCTGTGAATCTTAAACAGGTCTGGTGTTCCGCCAGACCTGTTTTTTTTGTGCCCAGATTTCGTTGCCGTGATGAAGTGCTACGATTTTGTCGAGTGATCTTCTGGTCTGCACACCCTGCCCTTGGCTCAGTTTCTGCGTTATCATCAGCGCCATTGCATCAGGCGTTGGATTCGGGCTGTCGGTCGTTTCACTATCAAATTGGCGTGAGGTTGGCAGCGATGAATGAAACGAAATCTGCCAGTGGGACTGATCCGGTTGACACTGCAGCAAGTGCCAACACGACCAGTCGAACGTCAGAAATACGCTCGGAATCCAGCCCTCATCTGAAATTTTTGAGTCGTTTTTTTCAGCTGATCGCAAGCGGCTATTTGTGCGTGGCAATATTGCCCGTGATTCTGCCTAGCTGGTGGTTGGCTGATTTGCTGGCCAACCTTCGAGTGCAATTGGTGATTGCTGCGGCTCCCGTTTTATTGGGGCTGTGCACCCGTCGATCTTGGAAGATAGCACTGTGTCTGATTGCGCTATCGGTGTACCACAGCAGTTGGTTGGTGAGCCCCTCTTCGTTGAGCTTACCTGATACGACAGCTGGGCAAACAATCACTGTGATGGCCGCGAATGTGTGGACTGGAAATCAGAAGTACGAGGTCATTGAAAGACAAATTCAAGAAAGCAAGTGTGATGTGGTGATGATTTCAGAGCTTAGTTTTGGACTCGCCAATTTCCTTCGTAAAGGCTTCACCAAGGACTTTCCTTACCACGTTGAATTTCCCGCAGATCGTGGCAACTTTGGCATTGGGATGTACTCTCGTTTTCCATTGGAAAATGCATCAGTGCAGTTTCTGACGGACGATTCTGTGCCCACCGTGTTTGCAGATGTGCAGGTGAAAGAGAGAAGGTTTCACCTTGTTGGAGTTCACACATTGCCTCCGATGGGAAAGCGGCTGTTCGACCATCGTAACCGACACCTGCAGCGAGTTGCCGATCATGTTCGCAAGTTGAATACTGATGATACTGACTATGGAATCATCGTGTTGGGGGACTTGAATTTGACTCCTTGGTCTCCGGTATTCACGACGTTCTTGAACGATGCGCGATTGAACCAAGCGGTGGGTGGCAGCAGATTACAACCGACATGGTATCGCTGGCCGCTGTTCCCATTTGGTTTGGTGTTGGACCACGTTTTATTGTCTCAGAATCTGACCTGCGTTTCGCACGAGATTGGCGAATCGGCGGGGTCTGATCATCGGTTTGTGACAGTAGAAGTTGGTTTGAATTCAGTCGACTGAAACAAATGCTTTCTGGTCGCTGTCACAGTTTTGCCCCCCCTGCGCTATCAAACCAGTGGCATTTCGTTTGTTGTGATGTCTATTTCTGTTTTGGAAGATTCCAGCGGCTGTCAAAGTTTGACGCCCAGACTGTGCTTTCACTGAAGCCGTCTTCGGTTCTTTCAAATTTTTGAATGGCAATGTCACCGAGCCGAGGGAACAGCCACGAATTTGAGGCTTTAAAATCTTTGTCATGGAATGTGTGGCCGCTGTTGATCACGACGTAGCGTTTGGGATTGCGTGGGTTGGGGAAGATCATGCTGAGGCCATGTTTGGACATGTCGTAGCGATCGCCATTCACTGTGATGACTTTGCCTTCCCATTGGATGGGGAGTTCGGCCAGTATGCTCTTGAGCACTGAATTCGAGTCTGGGTCTCCAAAGAGAATCACGTTGCTGTCGCGAAGCTGTTCGACACTGAGATCGGCGTCTTTGATTTCAGGAAGCTTGGCTCGCATCCATTTGTCGAATTCAGTTCGAAAGCGGTTCAGAGTCCAGTTTGCCCACGCGGAATGTGTTTTTGATCTTGCAGTGCCCGTGGGAGTCACACACACGAATGAATTCATGAAAGCGTCGTCAATGGGGCCTTGTAAGTCGTGGCGTTTGTTGCGATTCGGATTGCTGGTAAATGAAAGCGAAGCTTCGTAATCCAGTTCAACCCATCCCCCGCTCTCCTTCACGTAGTAGACTTCAGGTAAAAGACCTTCTGCAGCATCGATGCAGGGCAATTTTTCAGAATCGTCGGCCGTAATATCCTGAGCGATGTCTCGACTGACACTAAATGCCAACACATTTTCAGTGGTGATCTTCATCGTGCCGTCGGTCGCCCGTTCGGCTGTGATTGTTGTTGGCGCGAAGACGTTGTCCAGTTCTTGTATGGTGAGCCAATCACATTTGTTGTACTTCAGTGTGTGAGTGACAAACTGAATTTTGTCGCGACTCAGCGAAGCTGGGCGTCCTTTCTTTGACGCCGCTGCATGGAAATCCATGAATGACTTTAAGCTGACGTCATCGAATTTATGCCCCATGCCTTTTCCAATGAGTAGCTTGAAATCGACCCCCACTTTTTCGGCTGCCTGCTTCATCATCTTGCCGGTGAGCAGTTGTGAATCATTTTCGCCGCCGTAGCCAACGACGGGAAGGTTGGCGGCATTCAAGGCGTAGTTCACAGTGTCGTAAATGGTCAAGTTCTGATGCTGCCATGTTGGGCGTTGTTCGCTTTGCTTTTGGTAGCGATAAAAATCAACGAATCCGGCGCCAGCTCCCATGGAAGACCATTTGCCCGGATGGTGCATGCCAAGATGCCAGGCTCCTGCTCCGCCCATGGAAAATCCGTGCACGGTGATGCGTTTCGAATCGATCCGAAATCGCCGTCCAACGTCTTTGATGGCTTCAAAGACGTCGGTTTCGCCTGCCCAGCGATACGCATTGTTGCCTCGACCGTAGACATCCAATTGGATCCATGTTTGGCCCTTTGGTAAAGGTTTGCCTTCGTGTCGGCTGATAAAATTTGTCTCGTTCATCGTATCGGCTCGACCGTGCAGCTTCACGTACAGCGGCCAGCGTTTGCCGGAAAGCGGATCCACGCCCTCTGGTAAACTCAACGCATATGGCTGAATCGATCCATCAACCGCCGACACGTATCCTCGAATGGAGACTCCCGTTCGGTTTAGCCAGTCTGCTTTGCCCCCGGCTAAATCCTTGGCTCGTTGTCGGCCAATTGCGATGGCTTCCTCAGCCTGCCTTGCGTATCCCTGTTTGGGGAACTCATTGTGTTTAAGCTGCCATTCGACCGCCTTAGCGAAAACTGCAACATCGGCAACTTGCTGTCGGCCGTTTCGATTTTGCAGTTCCGGCTGCAGCTTTAGTTTCGCGCAGTCTGCTTGGAGTTCTTGAAACTTCTGCATCGTGTCTTCGGAGAGTCGTGACGATTCATCCTGAGCGAGTGTTGGATCTAGGCTAGCCAAGCAGCAAGCAAGCAGAGCGATACAGAAGCGAATCATTGAACGGGCCTTTGACAGATTGCGGTGATGGAGCTCAAGCGAAACCTGAACGCTTACTCTGCTCGTTCGTTAGATTCAAATCCACAACGATTATGCGAACCATCGCAGAATGGGCGTTTGACGGATGCTCCACAGCGACACAGCGCGATGGTTTCTTTGCCGCCAACATCAAACGTTTTGCCGTCGGCGTCTTCGACTGTGACGGGGCCGGTCACGAGGAATGGACCGTTGTCTCGAACTGCAATTTTGACATCTGACATGTGAGTTTTTCTTTGTGAAAAAGGAAGGTGATGAATGCACGGAAACTAGCGTGTTGGCGTCCTTGGAACAAACCCGCGATGGAAATCGACGAGGCTATGAACGAACTGAGTTGCCGCAGTCTGGATTGATTTGAGTGGTTTTTCGGGTTCGCTCACGACGACCTCGTGTTGACTATGTGTGGCCTAAGCCCGGTGCTGAGGCTGGTGCTGGCGCTGTGGCCGAGGCTGAGTGGGTGAGTGCCGTGTTTTCAAGAACTTTGAAATCGCTTTGAACGAATTAACTCTTCAGCTGACTTCAGTTGAGATCGGAGTACCAGCAGTGACCGCGTTCTGCTCTTTGTTTCAAATTCCGCAGCCAGAGAAATCGTATGTGTATTTTTGCTCAGCCCGTTGTTTCTGTTACAGACACGAACATCTTTGCTAGGTTGCTTCCTGGCGGATGGCAATCTTTGGTCTACCAGATGGACTTTGCCAGCCAAGCGAAGAACGCAATCATCTTGCCCATTCCCGTGCAGTTGCCGGCGAGTGATGAAGATTCGCTGCAGTTCATTTCACTGAAAGAATACGACACTTTCTTTGCAGATCTGAATCGCCTGTTTCCTTTGGCATTGCCAAGCCGGCCCAAGTCACGATCGGTGTCGGGGTTGGCGGCGGATTCAGCGGTGAAGACTTTGCGAGTTCAAGAAGTGGGTGACTTTGTTGCGTCGTTCGTTCCCACCCTTTCTGACTTCCATCGTCTGGATCAGCAGTTCCGTTTGCCTCAGGAATCATGGGATCAGATCCCTGCCTATTCGAACTATGGCTTTGCAGTATTTCAGTTGAAGTCGTTGAATGGAAAGCCACATCCAATGGCCTTCAAGTTTAAGTCTCAGCTTCGCACGACTCAGCCAAAATCTGTCTTCTTTCCAACCGTGCACATTCACGATGGCCAGGTGCATGATCGAGAGCGATTTGACCACACGTTGTACCTGCAGTCACCTGACTTTGATCAGGCCTGTGGCCGCTACATTCAGCATGGAAGACACGTTCCTGATTCGGCAACAGGCTACACTCGGTCGAAGTGGGCGGCCGCTCATTCATGCGATCTGAAAAAGTCTCAAGGGATTTTGAATGCTCAGGGATTGGTTCATCGACATGAAATGCGAGGTATGTTTAAGAACACAGACGTCGTGGTGAACGGCGAATCTCTTAGGAAAAACGCAGGCATTCCAACCACGAATCAAAGTCTTGCAGCATTAGCGGCCGCTGGTGGTTTTGCTGGTATGAAGTGGTTCTTTGATCGGCGCAAGCGAGTGGCACAGCAGGAAGGTGTCTGATGGTTTTGCAGCGTCCGGTTCTGCAAGCCAGGTGGCTACAGTGGATTTTTTGCGGCCAACATGTCCATCGTTCCTCGAACAAGCGGGCCCATTTTGGGCGGGTTTGCTTCGAAGTGCACGGGGAGCCCTTCTGCTTGCAAGGTTTCCGAACAGGTGGGGCCAATGGATGCGATGTGCGTGTTGCCGAGAGCCGTTTTTAGTTCTAGTTTCACGCCCATTTGTTCTGCCACCATCAACAAGTGGCGAGCTTGTTGGGCACTCGTGAACAGGACTGCGTCGATTTCCGCTGCGATCGTTTTGCGAATGGCATTCTGCAGAGGTTCGATGTCATCTGGCAATGCCCAGCGGTAGACGGGCATAGGTAAAACAGTGGCTCCCTGAGTTCGCAGTGCCGCGTAAAATTCTGGGTTGGGAACACCGTATTCTTGAACGGCAACGGCTTTGCCATCGAGCTGAACTTTACTGTCATCGATGGCTTTCAGTAAGTCTTGCCATGTGTTCGGTTCTGGGGCTTTGACGGTCCACTGAAGATTTCGCTTCTTCAACACGGCGGCTGGCTTGGGGCCACGAACAAGCAGTGGCATACCAGACATTGCTTCGAGGAGGCTGTCTTCCACGTTTGCTGATGCCGCGATTTCCAGCATCGCATTTGTGCCGACTCCTGTCATCAGTACGAGCGCATCGACGTTGCCTTTCACCATTTCTGTAATGGCTTCAATGGCTGGCTGGTTTTCGTCCAAAGGCACTTCCTTCATGGAAGGAGCCGATACGGGAGTACCTCCGAACTTGCTGATCAGCATTGCCATTTCGTTGGCTCGACGACTTTCCAGAGTACATAGACGAGGCGATGTGGGCATAGCTTGAGGGTTCGAATGGAAAGGTGGTGGATCAGGAATGTGTGGTGCGGTTGTGTTGCCGATATGGTTCGGTTTTTTCGCCACGCGGCTCTATGACTGCGTGGCTGGGCGGTTTTGTAGTAGGGGAGCTTTGTAGCACTTTTGCAAAGCAGAGCACTGTGAAGGGGCGGTTGGGCGATTTTATGGGTTGGCAGCTTCGTGCCCCGCCTGCTTTGCAGTCTGCTGAGTTTGCGGCCCGCCTACTTTGCGGCCCGCCTACTTTGCGGCCCGACGGAGGCCTCGTGAAAAATAGTCGACGACTCCAAGTTCATCGATCGATGTCACCAAGTCGATGTTGGTCTGGCAATCAGCGATTCTACGGCGATCGATGACCGTCATGCCTCGAGTCAGTTGGCCGCTGGTTTCGATATCGGCCTTGATGGGTTGGACGGAAAACCGCTCTGCTTTTGTTGCGACTGCCAAAGCGGCGACGGCATGCAGGGCGATTCCTTCGAAGGCAAGATGTTGTCGATTTGAAAGCAGGGAAAATTGCAGCATCTTCGACAGTGGTTCTTCATTCAGTGTCGCTGCAATCAAGTCAATCAAGGCATCAACATCTTCGAAGGTCAACACTGGCTTTGAACTGATGTTGAGGGGGACCAGAGTAGCCTGAGTGTTGAGTGCAAAGACATCGGCTGCTGCTTCTGGGTCTGCCCAAATGTTGAATTCGGCTGCTGCGGTAATATCGCCCGCACCTAAATCTGCTCCTCCAAGGCACACGACGGATTGAATCAATTCAGGGAGTTCAGCGTCTAGGTCGCAGGCGGCCGCTAGGTTTGTGAGCGGGCCCAAGCAAAGCACGTTTACTTCGTGAGGATGCTGCCTGACAAGTTCGGCCATCAACTTTGCGGATTCCTTACGGTTATGCAGATCGGGGGCTTCCGCTTCGACGTCTCCTAAACCGCTTGGACCATACAAAGAGTGGCGTGTGATATGCCCCGATTCTTCGACGGGGTTTAGCAGAGTGGGTAATTCAGAATGGCCGATCCGAGGATGCTTCAGCGGATCCACCATTTCCAGCAGAAATTGAAGGTTTCGACACGCTTGGGGGCCAGAAACAGAGCCCGCAGTGGCCGTCATTCCAATGACATCAATCGATGGGTCGACCAGTGCCACCAAAACGGCAAAGGCATCGCTGAGTCCAGGATCGGCGTCAATAATCAGTTTTTGAGGCAATGGACTACTTTTCTTGCATGGGCTGAAATTCACAGGAGCTGCAATTTACTCCCACCGGCCTGAATTCTAGAACATTTTTCCTGAACCACCAATTTCGCGACGACTGAGTCGTTTTTGGGAGACGGAAGGTCCGCTGTGGCCCTTGATGGAGGGTTTCGCAGACCAAAATTTGAGAACCCGGCAGTGTTCGGTCTGAATTCGCAACCCATGTCGTCAGTCATGTTGCCGAAGGCAAATATGCTGTTAACCTGCTCGAAATTTTGCGCGTCCTGCCTGGTGTCGGACTGCTGCTCGTTCGATCGAAGTTAAGCTTCGATAGAAAACAGCCCTTGGGGGGTGTTTTTTTGCGCTGCAGTTGTGTGACATTCCCAAAGCATGGGAGAGAAGGTTCTGGGCGTTAGTGCTGCTGGTTTTCACAGGATTCTGCTCGTGCCACGTCGAGACGATATAAAAAAAATTCTGATCATCGGTTCTGGGCCCATTGTGATTGGGCAGGCCTGTGAATTTGACTACTCGGGCACTCAGGCGTGCAAGGCTCTTCGCGAAGAGGGTTACGAGGTCGTGCTGGTGAATTCCAATCCAGCCACCATCATGACCGATCCGGATACCGCCGACAGTACGTACATCGAGCCCATCACTTGGCAGTACGTCGAAAAGATCATCGAAAAAGAACGGCCCTGTGCTTTGTTGCCGACTCTTGGCGGCCAAACGGGCTTGAACACTGCCATGGACCTGGCGGACAATGGCGTCTTGGAAAAGTATGGCGTCGAAATGATCGGAGCGAAACGCGACGTCATTCAGAAAGCAGAAGAGCGAGAAGCCTTTAAAGAAGCCATGGTGAAGATCGGAATGGATGTTCCGAAAAGTTTCACCGTGCACAACATGGAACAGGCGATGGAAGCGGTCGACGAAATCGGCCTGCCCATCATCATTCGAGCCAGCTTTACACTGGGCGGCACCGGTGGCGGCATCGCTTACAACCGCAAAGAGTTCGAAGAAAGCGTCCGCAACGGATTGGCGTTGTCTCCGATTAGCGAAGTGCTTCTGGAAGAAAGTATTCTTGGTTGGAAAGAATACGAAATGGAAGTGATGCGTGACTGCGCCGACAACGCAGTCATTATTTGTAGCATCGAAAACTTCGACCCGATGGGAGTTCACACGGGGGATTCCATTACCGTTGCTCCGGCTCAAACTTTGACCGACAAAGAATACCAGAGAATGCGTGACGCAACTTTGGCATGCATGCGGGAAATTGGAGTCGAGACGGGTGGTTCCAATGTGCAGTTTGCGATTCATCCAGATACCGGTCGCATGACCATTATCGAAATGAATCCACGAGTCAGTCGTTCGAGTGCATTGGCTTCCAAAGCGACCGGATTTCCGATTGCAAAGATCGCCGCCAAGCTGGCGGTTGGATATCGCTTGGATGAAATCAAGAACGACATTACTCAGGAAACCTTGGCCTGTTTTGAGCCGACGATCGACTATGTCGTCACCAAGATTCCTCGTTGGACGTTCGAAAAATTTCCAGAAGCCGATCCCACTTTGACCGTTCAGATGAAGTCTGTCGGTGAAACGATGGCGATCGGTCGGACGTTCCGAGAATCGTTGCAGAAGGCTTTACGAGGTCTCGAAATTGGTCAGTTTGGATTAGGTGGCGGCAAAAAGGATCTGTGGGGAACCGACAAGCAGCCGAGCGAAGATGAGATCATTTCGAAACTGTCGATTCCTAACGAAGAACGCATGTTCTATTTACGTTACGCGTTGAAGTTTGGAATGACGGTTGAACAAGTTCACGACACCACAGACATCGACCCGTGGTATCTTCGTAACCTTGAACAGTTGGTGAAGCTGGAAGACGAAGTTCGAGCAGCCGGGCGATTGCAAGATGCTTCAGAAGACTTGATTCGTCGAGCCAAGCAAGATGGATTCAGCGATGCTCAACTGGCATTCTGGTGGGAAACGTCTCAGCTGGAAGTGCGCAACCGCCGTAAGGCACTGGGCATCGAAGCGACGTTCAAGCAGGTTGATACGTGTGCGGCAGAATTTGAAGCCTATACGCCGTACTACTATTCGACCTACGAACAGGAAGATGAGACTCCAGCGAAGGAAGCTGGCAAAAAACGCATCATGATCTTAGGTGGTGGGCCAAACCGAATTGGGCAGGGCATCGAATTCGATTACTGTTGCTGCCAAGCTGCGTTCGCTCTGGAAGAACTGGGCATCGAAAGCATCATGGTGAATTCGAACCCGGAAACGGTTTCGACAGACTATGACACATCAGACTATCTGTTCTTCGAGCCGTTGACTCTGGAGGACGTGCTGAACATTTGCGACCGGATGCAGCCGGACGGAGTCATCGTGCAATTTGGCGGCCAAACGCCGTTAAACTTGGCGAAGGGACTGGAAGCATCGGGAATCAATATCATCGGAACAAGCCCCGATATGATTGATGCGGCCGAAGACCGAGAACGCTTCCAAGAAATTTTGCACAAGCTGGATCTTCGTCAACCGCCGAATGGCATCGCGACAACAACAGAAGCTGCTCGATCCAACGCAGAGCGTATCGGTTATCCCGTCTTGGTTCGCCCCAGTTATGTGCTTGGCGGTCGAGCCATGGAAATTTGCTACGACGAATCATCTTTGGTTCGCTATATGACCGAAGCAGTCGATGCGTCTCCGGACAAGCCTGTTTTGATCGACAAGTTCTTAGAAGACGCCATCGAAGTTGATGTTGATGCGATTAGTGACGGCACGGAAACCGTTGTCGGTGGCATCATGGAACACATCGAAGAAGCGGGAGTTCACTCTGGTGATTCGGCCTGTGCCCTGCCCCCTCATTCTTTGCCCGACAGCGTCCTCGATGAAATTCGCGATGCGACGCACAGGCTTGCGAAAGAACTTCAAGTTTGTGGACTGATGAATATTCAGTACGCCGTGAAGGTTGATGAAGAAGACAACTTCGCCGTGTATCTGTTGGAAGTCAATCCTCGAGCAAGTCGTTCGTCTCCATTCGTTTCGAAGGCAACGGGACGCTCATTGGCTCGTATTGCAGCGAAGTGCATGACTGGAGTCAGCTTGAAGGAACAAGGGATCGATTCAGAAATTGTTCCCAAGCATGTTTCAGTAAAAGAAAGTGTTTTTCCGTTTAGTCGCTTCAGCGGAGTCGACATTGTTCTTGGCCCTGAGATGCGTTCGACGGGCGAAGTGATGGGCATCGATAGCGATTTTGCAACCGCGTTTGCTAAGGCTCAAACGGCTGCTGGAGCCAACCTTCCGAGTACGGGCAAAATTTTCATCAGTATGGCAGCTGGTGCCAAGCAGAAGATTGTTGAACCGGCCAAAAAGCTGGTTGATCTGGGCTTCAAAATCGTTTGCACTTCAGGGACCGCGAAGGCGTTTCGTGAAGCAGATGTAGAAGTCGAAGTTGTGAAGAAGCTTCAGGAAGGCCGACCGAATCTGTTGGACCTGATGGCCAACGGGGATATCGACTTCATCTTCAATACGCCAAGCGGCAAAGGTGCTCGAACGGACGAAGGCAGAATTCGTTCTGCCAGTGTGACCTACCGAGTTCCCTGTGTCACCACGTTACCCGGGTGCCTTGCCGTCATTGAAGCGTTGGAATCCTTAGCTGAAAATCCTGAGCCTCAAGTGAAGTCGATTCAAGAGTGGATTTAGCACCAACGTCAGAATGTTGCTGCAACAATGATTTCTTCCAATCATCTTGCCTTCCTTATTGATGCTCTGTGTGCGAATAAGGAAGGCAGGAAATGAGGAAGCTGCTACAGAAACTTTCTGCAGTGCCTTCTTCTGCAGTGCCCTCTTCGGTTTAGCACATTCTGTGCTGTTGCTTCCACCTACTGATTACCATACGGAAACGTGTCAGAGATTGGTGTGGCGGCTAGGTCAACGAGAAATCCAGATAGGCGTTCCACGATCACGGCCATCAGTTGCTCGCCCTTTTCGGCGGTTGCCGCATGTGGGTTTCCTGAACCCGTGTTGGTTGTGAGCAGGTGCCAAGGTCGAGTCATCGCGACCCAGCCTTTATTGACCGCGTCCAAGGTGGTTTCATTGACAGCTCCATCGTCCGCGATGATCTTGCCGTCGGCATCTTTCAGCACAAACTGGTTGAAGAATGCAAGACCCAGAGCCGTCTCCATTTCTCCCGCGTGATCACCAGCGACGTCAAAAATTTCTTCTTGAGCATCGGCCGTGATGCCTCGAAACCAATCGCATAGAAACAGCTTCACGGAAGTCTGATTGTTCAGTTCACGAAGCAGTGGCTTAAATTCGTTGCCGCCGTGGCTGTTTAGAATCACCAACTTGTGGATGCCATGTCCGGCGAGAGAATCGATCAAGTCTTTGATGATCAAGCCCAATGTCGATGGGTTGACGTTCATGGAGAGACGGCACTTCGCCTGATTCGTTTCTGTTCCATAGGGGATTGCCGGAAGCATGATCACTTTTGCTCCGGCATTCCATGCGGCTTCGCAGGTTCGTTCCCCGATGCACTGTGCCTGAAAAGTGTCTGTGCCATACGGCAGATGCAGGTTATGAGGCTCTGTTGCTCCCATCGGTAAAACGGCAACGTCGTATTCGCAGTCTTTGACCTGTGAAAAATTTGTTTCGGCCAGAATATAGGGACGCATGGGTTTAAGAATTTCTGAAAATTCGGCAGAGCGAGTGGTGCTTTCTACCTGAAAATGTGAGTTTGCATTTTCATTCAATGCTGGTCGCTTCCCGCTATTTGGTTGGCGAGATTGGTTGCAGGCGCCAGCCTGAAAATGTTTCTGTAAACGGTCGGAAACGACCGGGACTTGCTTCACCCATGGTTTGAAGTGCCCAGCGAGCAGTTTGAGGAATTCCGGTTGTTGTTGTATCCAACCGAAACGCTTCTTGCAGCGTGGGGATTGATGATTCTGAAGCGATGCGGCCAACTGACTAAGCGGCCATGCGTCGCACACTGTCGAATTCTGGTTCGACAGGACTGACTCGATCATTCATTATTGTGGTGACACGATCGCTAAAGGTCTTGTCTTTGCTCCCCGCCTTCAGTGCTCCAATTCCCCAGACGCCAGCGCCGCGGCCTTGTTCGCCTAAGCCGCTGGCTTTGTTTAGTTGCTTCAGCATGATGTCCAACAATTCGGTGTGTTGGCTGTACCCGCCCGCCTGAAGTAAGAAGCCGATCTGGCGATCAAGTTCAGAGAATTCTGTGCGGTAATCGCTAGAAATGATTCGATTCATGCGTTCCTCTAAGACGTCTTTCAGTTCCTTGTGTCGCCTTGGGTCGGGCATCAAGTGGTACAACCAAGCCGCTGCAACGTAGACTTCTTGTCGTTCGTGGCGACATCGCTGCAGGCAAGCGTCGGCAAATTCCGGACGCTTAAGTTCGGCCAATGCGTAGCACGCTTGTTCGATCAGTTCCCACTTTGTCGATTCTGTCCTGATTTGTTTCGCCAAAAAGTCGACGATGGGTTGTTCAAGATCGGCCTTCGCTTCAGCAATCGTTGACAGTGTCGCCCTGCAAGCGTTGCGAACAGCGATATGAGGATCTGCTAGCAAGGGCAGCATGACTTGCAGGCGTTCTTGATTCGGGAATTCCGCAACCACGCGAGTGCAGCAAAGACGGATCCCGGATTCCTGATGTTGCATTCCATCGTTTAGTTTTGTCAGCAGTTTTTTTGCATCATGACTTTGCACGGCCTCCCAAGCGGCCAAGGCGACAGCTTGATTCTGATCGTCGCAAAACGGCATGACTGACTGCATGGCATCTTCATGGCTTTGACTGAGCAGCGTGACCAACAACAGTTTGTCACGTAAAGATGAAGAAGTGCTGGTCTTAGCAAGGGCTCTGGCTGCTTCAGGGTCTAAGTCGCATAGTGCGACAGCGGCAGCCTGACGCAAGTGGAATGAAGATGACGTATCTGCCGCGATCTTGTAGATGGTTTGAACGGCCTGCTGTGCGTTGTTTTTTGCTAACGCTTGGCAAGCAAGCAAGCGATTCGTTGCCGTGGTGTTGGTGTCGATGAGGCGAGCCTGCCAAACTGCAATCGCTGGTTCATAAGACCAGCTAGCCAACAGGGGATCTACGATGCGCAGAGTATCGTCATTGGAATTTTTAGCCAGGTCGAGAAGTGTTGAGGCAGCTTGTTGCAGGTTTCCATCTCGGACTGCACAAAGAGCTCCCCAGAATAATTGGCGATTATTTGTCTGTTGCAAAATTTCGATTAGGTGATCGGCGATTGGGCTGAGATCTGTGTCGTTCAGTCTCGCAATTCTGGCCAGATGCTCTAGTGCAACCGCTTGAATTTCTAGATCTTCTGATTCCGTCAGGCAGCTGATCCATGTCTTGACGTGTTGTGGGGGCAGTCGACGTGTGAACTTTGCTTCCTCCAGAAACGGTTCCACCAACATCCGCTGCGGCAGATTTTGATATCTTGCGATTGACGGCAGCCGCAGTTTCCACGGGAAATGTAAAACGAGTTCTCGTTGACCCGCTTCTTGAAAATCCAACGGGTTGGGGCCAATGATTTGGGCTTGATCTTGAGCCAGTCCCGGGGAAACGAAGCAGCTGGCGACACAGGCAGCTGTTAAAAGCAAAACGAGCGGCTGTCTCCCAAACGTGCTACGTGCCAGCATGTCAAATTGTCTCGCAATCGTGTGGAGATTTAAAATTTGTTTTCTCATGAGCACTTCCGAACAAGTTGTTCGCGTTGATCGATCCATCGATTGATCAATGATTTGGATTCTGTTGATTGGCCTGCGATGCGTCTATCAGTGGCGTCATTTGATTGCCGCGGTTCTTTTGCCGCGGTTCTTTTGCCGCGGTTCTATTGCCGCGGTTCTTTTGCCGCAGTTCTCTTGCCACAGTTCTCTTGCCACAGTTAGTCCGCTCGAGTCAGTAGATGCAGTCGCACATAAAGGATCACCAGCAGCACAATGCATCCTCCTCCGCTAATAAACCAAGCTGATGGGACCAAGCTGTAGTTTTCGAAGCCAGCTACTTGCATCGCATTCAGCGCCGCAGCCATGGGGTTTGTTTGGAGCACGTTTTCTACGAACGTAAAACTGAATGGGCGATCTCGGTTTGCCCAAACAAGCATGGTGCCCGCAAACAGGCTGAGAAGAGCGAGGTAAGAAACGGCAGTCGCGGCGGCTGTTGTCTTGAAGAAGCTACTAATGGTCGCGCTCACAAGCAGGCATAGCATTGCGGTGATGACAAGGCTGATGACGACTTGCTGAATCTGCTTTCCAAGAGTCGGTTGGATCAATTGTAAAATCGCGTAGCCAGGCAGAGTCGCGCACAAGACCAGAGTAAGCGTGATGATCACGCTCAACAGTTTGCCTCGAAGAATACGTCCGGGCGAAAGTGGAGTGACTCGAAGTAAATTCCAGCCGCCGTTTTCGATTTCGGCAGATATCATGCCTGCTGCGAAGCCCGGTGTCAGCAGAATAATCAGTCCCACTTGTAGAACGATAATGATGGCTCCCACCGTTCCGACTTCTCGATTAATCGATCCCGTGGTGGTTGCAAGAGTCAGTAGCAGTGACAGAACCGCACAGCCTGCAATCAGCCTTAACAGCCAATGCAACCTGCCGAATTGACTGGATCGAAATTCCTTGGCCATGACCGGATTTAGATAACCGGGGATGCCGCCGGAACGCCGCTGTGGGTCAATTAAAAACAAAAAACGTCGAGCAGCCTGCACGCCTTTCGATTGGTCGTCTGTGATGATTCCCTGAGATCTTGATCGATCTAATAAGCTGTGATTCAGTCGTTTGATGCAGACGATACTACCGGCAATCACGACGATCGCTGCGAAGCCTAGGTACCATGTGAGCCAGCTGGTGTCTTGCCAAATGCCAGCTGTACCAACAGCCGACAAGCCAGTCAGTTGCAGGATCGATGCAACGGGTGAGCAACAGTAAAGCCATCCGGCAAGTTGAGACAGGAGACTTTCTCCGCCTTGCAAGAGATAGTTGGGAAACACGGGGACAAGAACCAAACAAAACCCACAAGCATAGGCCCACTTTAAAGCGGTTTCTGTGTTTCGAGCGTAAGTGCCAACCACCAAGCCAGCGACAATCAGTTCGATACTTAAGCTTAAAATCAGCAAGTACAGCGGAATGACTTCTTGAAACAGATTCAGTCCTCCCATGGCGTAGCAGCACATCATCGCGGGCAAGGTGCACAGCAGCAGTAAGGCTACAAAGCCGATCATTGCCGTCACCTTGCCGAAATAGATCGAAAGGCGGCTTAGCGGGGAATTTAAAAGTAGCTCAAGGGTTCGCTGCTGAACTTCTCGTACTAATGATGTCGCGGGAAAGACGGGAATGATCAAGAGTGTTGCGGCCAGCATTGCATAGGCCAGACCTTGGAAGACTTCACGAGGGCGTTCGCCGGTCAGCCCGACCGTGCCATCACTTGGCCACTTCAGCAGAACGACCAGGGCAAACGCGACGGCGACAGTGACCAGGATCGCCAGAGATCTCTTGAGACGCAATAGGCCTAGTAGTTCGCGTTCGATAATCACAAAAATGCCGTTCATGACTGTGTCCTCGCAACATCAGTTGAAAGTGAATCATCTGAACTGGTTTTCGGTGAACTGTCTTTGGTTGGGCTGCCTGTCTTCGCATCCGCAGCAGCAAGTTGTGTTGCGGAAAGGAATGCTTCTTCAAGGTCTCCAGCGACTTCTCGAAGCTGGCTCACAGGCACTGATGCCGAAACCAGTTTGCCCATTAAGTTGCAAAGTTGTTTTTCGTCGGCTTTGGTTCGAAGGCGCACAATTTGTTCGGTTTCAGAAATTGTCACTTCAGCTTCTGGCAAGGCGTTTTTACAGACGGTGGCTGCTGCTGAACACGCTTCCGAATTCAGGAGTAGAACTTCGACCGTCCGTTCTTGAGACAGCTGTTGAGTGACGTCGGTCAAGGTGCCACATGCTCTCAGCTTGCCTCCGGCGATGATGGCCACTTGATTACAGATTCGAGACAGTTCAGGCAGAATATGACTGGTGACAATCAGGGTGCGACCTTCGTCAGCCAGCCGCAGTAAAACGTCTCGCATTTCGATACGAGCTTGAGGGTCAAGGCCATTGGCAGGTTCGTCAAGAATCAAAACCTCGGGTTGATGCAAGAGCGTTCGCGCCAAGCCGATTCGCTGTTGCATTCCGTGACTCAGGCTTTCGACGTAGCGGTCCTTCATCCAAGCCGCGTTCGTGATATCGAGTACCTCTGCGACTCGCCGGGTCCGATCTTTTCGACGGATGCCGTAAGCTGCTCCGAAAAAATCCAGATACTCGCGTACTCGCATGTTGTCGTACGATCCAAATTTGTCGGGCATGTAACCGACCAGCTCTCGAACTCGTTTGGGGTTGGCTAAGCAGTCTTCGCCAGCAATGGTGGCGGATCCTGAAGTCGCCTTAGATAGCCCCACCAAGATCTTGATCGTCGTGGTTTTGCCAGCTCCATTGGGGCCAATGAAGCCCAAGATGCTGCCTCGTTCCAAGGTCAGAGACAGGTGATCGAGCGCGGTGAATTCGCCGTATCGCTTCGTCAAATTGCTAATTTCAACAACCGGTGTTGTCATGGCGGGGCGTGCTTTATTCTTGAGAGAGAAAAATGGGCAAGAGCGTACATCTGACTTTTGAAATCGCGATTTCAACAAATCATTCCGTTGAGATACGCTGCCCCGTCATGTTGATTTGAACGCCGTCGATGACCCAAGTGTCATCTTGTTCTCCGGCTGACGAACTTGCGTCTTCGCCGTTCAGTTGAAGGCCGCTGATATCGAACTTTATGACGAAGCGTCCGGTCTTTAATCCGTCACGGACGGTGTCCGCGGGAATCTGAATGTGAATGGTGCCCACTGGGCTTGATTCAGAATGAAATTCTGTGAGCTCGGCAGGCGTATTTCCGCTGGAAAAAATGACCTTTCGAGCGGGAGCTCGGATTCGAACTTTGCAGTCAATGGTGTCTGGGTCGAATGGGGCACACACATCTGGAATACGAAATTCCAGCAAGAAGTCTGTCGCCATTTCTCGCGAAACCCATTCACGAGTTTGATTCGAATATGTTGAAGAGTATTTTCCGTCAGCACTTGCGACTCCTCGGTAGTCGATGGCTCCAGTGGGAATCAGGATCGGTTGATTCAACGCAGGAGATCGCCATTGCACGGGCTGAGCGACCAAGGTTGTGCCCGAAAATTCTGTGTTAGCATCGTTCACGCCAATTTCTTGACGAGAGTGATTGGCCCAATACAAGACAGTCGTCGATTCAGGGAAAGCGTTGGGTTGCCCCTTCCTGTTGAAGATTTCTCGATACGTTTGTTCGCGTTGAATCTGCTGATTCGAAAGCAGTGTTCCAAAGGCAAAAGTATCTTGTGGAAGAATGCGATCGACACCTCCCTGAACGGTGCCGTCTTCTTGAATCTGCAAGCTCATTTGGTTGGGCGATCGCCCGGCCAGAATCATGTCCGACGGATTGCTAAGTGGTCCAGGATCAATCGATCCTGTCACTCCATTTTCGTCGAAGCTAAGCCACGCCGTCAGTGGTTTTGAAAATGATGTTGATGCCTTTAATGGGATCGATGTCAATCCAGCTGGAAACGAGATGTCTGACCATTGGCGAATTCCAGAAGGGGCAATCATTTGCCGACGGGCTTCCATTCGCCCTTTTTGAACAGGCGGTGAACGCTGAGAATATGGGGCCGAATAGATGGTCGTCGGTGAACCATCTGGGCTGTACAAGACGGAAGTTCCATCAGATGCGAGCAGCGTTTGTCCGTTGATTGCTCGGATCGTGCGGTATTCAACGACAGTGGGTGGAGCCACACTTCTTTGTTGGATTCCTGAAAAGACGGCGGGAATCGCGATGATGATGGCGAGTGCGGGGGCCAGCCAAATCAGCCGTTCGGGGCACCCACGCCGATACAGCCAAGCTCCCATCAGTACCAGTAAAATGGGAAAACCTATGGCGATCAATAACGGAAGCTTAAGCGAAGGAATTGAATATCCAATTTCTTGGTTAGCCTGTGATAAGAAGGCATCCGAATTGGCCAAAGGCGACTGCGGAAGGCCGTAAATCAGATCGGCAAGACGATCTCCGCCAGATGGGATCGCCTGCCACGGAATGCTTAGGCCCGTGTCTTGTTTTTCTTTGATGAGACCTCTGGCATCAATCAATAGGCCGATCACGTCTCCTTCGCCAAAAGGAAGTCGAATGGCAACAGGCCATCCATCGATACTCCAAATGGGTTCGACGTTATCCGCAATGGCTCGCACGTATCGAATGGGTTCGACATAAGTTGTGTCAACGACTGAGACGGGAAACCGTGTTTTGCGATAGCTGGGGTTCAATGTCAGTCGGATATCGTTTGACGATGTTTCTCCAATTTTCGTCAGAGGTGCCGTTCCGCCGAACAGTCCATTCCAAAGGTCAATTCCGCCAAGTTCGACGGAGACAACGAGACGCCCACCTCGTTGCACCCAAAGTCGCAATGCGTCCATGGCAGCGGGGCGGTTCAGGATTCCTTCATGGCTTAAGCACAGATGTTCCAAAGGCGCAAAAACCTCAGGCTGGTCTGAGAGGCGGTCCAGTTCTAACGAAAGGATATTTTCCTGCTTTCGCACTCGATATCGCAGCACTTGGTTCAAACGTCTTAGGTTGTCTAACGCTGGTCGAGGATGGTCTGGATTGTGTAACCCGGCCGCCCATGGTTTCGATCCTTTTTCAAAGGCTGTGCCAAAATTTTGAATCAGCTGTTCGCCGTCGCGAGTTTGGACAACTTGATCTTCTTTGCCGGCTTCAAACTTCAGGTAATCAAAATTCGCATTTGCCGCTGGATTGGAAGGGACGAACACAGGCCATTCAGATTCAAAGTTGACTCCCGGTGGAATCGACAGTTGGCGGCCATACTGCAATCCGCCTGCATTGGGCGGCATGACGATCGTGGTGAATTCCTGAGACTTTGTTGGGTCGGGATTCGTGAATGTGCCTGCAACAAGCCCCCATCGTCCAGGCGTGTATCGACCAATTCCACCCGGGTGAAGTCGAGCTCCAGCGGACTGATTTTGGGCTGACGCAGGCTGTTGAACGACTGCCGACAATAGAACCAGGCAGATTCGCAATAGGGTATTGCTAATTCGGTGTTTCCAGTCTTTTGGGATGACAAGCTCCTCTGCCGTAGTCTTTCTGGTGCCTTGAATCTGCAGAGTGTTGCGTGGAAACGTTCGCTGAGCAATCGAAGCTAGGAAGATAATCTACTTTGCATTTGAAACCGCCTTGAAAGTTCAGCGGGTACCGTATAGCGAATTGCCTGCCCTACGCTTTGCTTTCAAGACGCAATCAGCATCTCGCGATTCGTCGAAAGATATCAATGCAGCAAAGGAATCTTGCCGCTGCGCCGGGAGGATATGGCGACGTGATGATGTACAGTGACGTGGTGGTGCACAGTGACGTGATGATGCACAGTGACGTGGTGGTGCAGCGAAGGGGCGACAGGGAGGCGCCGGGCGAGGCAGCCAAATCTCGCCTCTATCTGACCTAGTAGCGCAGAAGGCCATCAATCAGAAGGGGGGCAGCACATGATCATCGAGCTGTCACACGAAGATCATATGCTGCGAGAGGGCTTGTCTCTTGTATTTACTGACAGTTGAGGCGGAATCGCAGCTTAGGCTGTTCGGCCAGTCCATGATTCCCACCAGCTTAAAAACTGGTTGAACTGCCGCTTGGCATGACCGCGTTGACTGTCGCTTAGCTTGTCTGTGGAATTGAAGTGGTGTTGGTATTCTGTTTCGCCCTGTAGTTCTAACAGGAACTTGTAGTACAGCACCAAGTCTGGACCTTCGTCGTAGCAGCTTAGCACGGTCAGGGCTTCCGTGAGTTCCAGTGCAAGAGCTCTCGCTTTGTCACAACCGTCTGCCGCTTTTTCGCACAGTTCAACCAGTCTCAAAACTTGAGCGGGGATGCAGTTGCCAATTCCCGTGATTGCTCCAACAGCTCCGCAATGCACAAAGCCGTGGAAAACTTGAGTGTCCACACCCGCCATCAGCACAACATCGTCTTCAGCTGAAGTGATGTGTTCGGCAGCGTACGTCAGGCTGTCGGGCCCACCGAATTCTTTGAAGCCAACCAGGCTTGGAAATTCGCGACGCAGGTTGAAGAACAAATCCGCTTTGGTTTCAAAGCCGTAGTAAGGGCTGTTGTAGATGACGGCAGGCAGGTCAGGAGCGGCAGATAGGATGCTGGCGAAGTGATTTCGCTGAGCAACAGGAGACGAGCCTCTGGAAAGAACTCGAGGAATCACCATCAAGCCAGCGGCTCCGACTTCCTGAGCGTGAGCGGCATGGGCGGTTGCGATTTCAGAATTCTGAGCTCCTGTCCCGACGATTACTTGAATGCCAGCGTCAACAAGCCGCTTGACGCCTTCTTGTCGTTGAGCGTCTGTGAGCAGAGGCCAATCGCCCATCGATCCACAATAGACAACGCCGTTCATGCCGGCAGACACTAATTGCTGAGCCTTCTTGACGAGTGCGTCGAAATTTGGAACCCCAGATTCATCGCAAGGGGTCATGAGAGCGGGAATGCAGCCGGTGAAAACGCTGGAAGACATGCGGTATTGCTTTCGGAATGTAAAATCTCAGGTCACAGAGCCTCGTTTCTTAAAACGGGATCTATAAAAAATCCAGCGCTCGTTCGCACACGAGGCCCGTTAAACTGATAATTCCGACCCACAGGAACAATTCGCGGCAATGCTCGCTCACAACGCAGTTGAATCAGCACTTCTCAGAAATCCCGTCTATGCAGGCTCAGCAAATCGAAGTCCCCACGCTTCGACGATATCTGGTTCCATTTGAAGCCAAAGGGATTCCTCATTTATTCACTGATGTTCTGATCATTGGCGGAGGAATCGCGGGCACTCGTGCTGCCTTGGGAATCGATTCCTCTCTGAAAACCATCGTCATTTCCAAGGATCGTCTGTCGCACTCCAACAGCGCGTGGGCTCAAGGAGGCATCGCAGGGGTCTTGGATCCTCTGGATGAATTTGCAAGCCATGTGGCAGATACCATCGCAGCAGGAAAGGGAATGTGTGATGCATCGGTTGTGGAAGAAGTGATCCGTGATGCTCCCGAGCGAATTCGAGAGCTGGTGAACTACGGAACTGAATTTGACCAACACGAAGGTGAAATCGCTTTAACGCTGGAAGGTGGCCACAGCCATGCTCGAGTGGCTCATGCGCTAGGAGATGCCACTGGTCGAGAAGTCATGCGAGCCATTCACGAAGCGGCTTATGGAGCAGACAATGTCGATATCTGGCAGCAAACTTTCACGATCGATTTGCTGACCATGGATGGAGTGTGTCGAGGTGCCTTGGTGTGGAACGCAAACCATGGGCGAACCTTTGTATGGGCCAAGCAGACCATTCTGTGTACCGGCGGTGCTGGAGCATTATACCGGGAAACCACCAATCCCTCGATCGCAACCGCCGATGGGCACGCTCTTGCCTTTCGAGCAGGATGCGAATTGCGTGATATGGAATTTATGCAGTTTCATCCGACCGTTCTTTACATCGCTGGAAGTTCTCGCCATCTCATCACAGAAGCCGTTCGAGGTGAAGGGGCTCATTTAGTTGATAGCAATGGCTACCGATTTATGGCCGACTACAACGACGCGATGGAATTGGCTCCGCGCGATGTGGTTAGCCAAGCGATTACTCAGCAGATGACTAAAACGGCTCATCCGTGCGTCTATCTTGATTTGACTCCGATCGGCGAAGACAAAATTCGAAATCGCTTTCCGGGCATCGGTAAGGTGTGTTTGGAATTTGGTTTGGACATTACAAAGGATCGAGTCCCCGTACGTCCGGGAGCTCACTATATGATTGGCGGAGTCACCTCGGATACTCAAGGACAAACATCTTTGCCCGGACTCTGGGCGGCTGGTGAAGTGACATCCACGGGGCTGCATGGAGCCAACCGGTTGGCCAGCAATAGTCTCTTGGAAGGTGTGGTTTTCGGAAAACGTTGCGGCGTAAATGCCTCAATCGCTGCGATCAATCAGCCAGATTGTTTTATGGCGCCCGATTTGAAGTCTGCCGCCGGATTGCCACACGGCAATGATGATTCGCTGGACCTTGCCGATATTCGCAACTCACTCAGAAGCCTGATGTGGCGTTATGTGGGAATCAGTCGATGCGAATCCGAACTTCAGGCCGCCAGTCAGCAGCTGGATTTTTGGGCGAACTATGTTTGTCGCCGTGACCTAACCGGCCCAGAAGGCTGGGAGCTGCAAAACATGATGCTGGTGTCACGAATCATGACGGCCGCCGCGTTGGCTCGTCGTGAAAGTCGAGGCGTGCATTTGCGGAGCGACTATCCCAACATGGAAGAATCGGCCGCCCACCACTTCATGATTTTGGCGGCTCAGGACGGATGAAACGTCGCCGCTATCTATTTCGAATCATGGCCCTCGTGATGGGCCTGCTCGTCCCCATTTCGATAGAAGTGGTTTGCCGGTTTTTCGTTGAAGATTTGCCTTCCACTGATGGATACGTCGAATATTTAAGCCAGCGTCCTTTGTTCGTTTTGAATCAGGCTCAGCAGGTTTATGAAGTGGCCGACAATCGTCGAGCCTTCTTTGCTTCAGATTCTTTTTCCAAGATGGTAACTGCGAAGACGAAGAGAATCTTTGTGCTGGGTGGATCAACCGTTCAGGGGCGCCCCTATTCTGTACCGACATCGTTTCCTACGTGTATGCAGGCTGGACTGAAAACGGCTGCGGAGCAATACGATTGGGATGTCGTGAACTGTGGTGGAGTCAGTTACGCCAGCTATCGCCTGCTGCCCATTCTTGATGAGGTGTTAAGCTATGATCCTGCTGCGATTGTGCTGTGTGCGGGGCACAACGAATTCCTTGAATTTATGACCTATCGTGATGCCGTTCAAGCCATCGATACATTCGGAGAATCGGCCGTGGGTTGGTCAAACTTGGCAACAGTTCGGGTGTTGCGAAGTTGGGTTTCAGAACCTGATGCGGCCGCAGATGTTCGCCAGAGTCAAGTAACGAGCAAGCCGCTGCCGACAGAAGTCGACGCGTTGTTGGATCAGTCGGATGGCTGGCAGTTGTACCACCGTGACGGTTTGGATCGAGATCGAATCCATCGCCAGTTTCGTCGGAATATTCAGCGTATGGTAACAGTCTGTCGTGAACGCCAGGTTCCGCTGTTGTTGGTAAGTCCTGTGATCAACCTTCGAGATTGCCCTCCGTTTAAAAGTGAATTTGACTCGTCGATTTCTAAAGTCGAACAAGAACAGTTTCTTCTGCAGTTGACGGATGCAGCCCAGGCAGCAGCCACGCAACCTCAACAGGCAAGGTTGGTGATGGATCGACTTTGCAGCCAACAGCCGCAGTATGCCTTGGCGTGGTACCAGATGGGCCGGTTGTTGTTGGATCTGGGTCAGCCACAGGATGCCTTGTCCGCCTTTCAAAGGGCTTGCAACGAAGACGTTTGTCCGCTTCGAATGACGTCAGGGTTGCGATCAACGCTACAAGAAGTTGCAGAGAATTCCGAAGTGGACTTTGTGGATCTTCAGTTGTTCCTTCAGGCGGAAAGCCGACACGGTATTGTCGGGGACGACAAGTTGGTCGACCATGTGCATCCATCGTTTGCCAGTCAACGAAAGATAGGATGCTTATTGGCCGAGCGACTGATGCAGATGCTGGAAATTCAACCCACGGTTTCCGAATGGCGGCAACCGACGCTGGACAAGCTGTCTTCAGATTTCGATACACTCGATAGTCTGTATTTTCTGCGAGGTCGTCGAGCACTCGATAACTTGAATGGCTGGGCTCGAGGGAGAGCTCATGGCACAGATTTGAATGTGCCAGATGAATGACAAGTAATTCCAGTCGTTAGCCCCAGTCGTTAGCCCCAGTCGTCGGTTTCAGTCGTCGGTCTCAATGAGGCCGATCAAAAAGTAGTCTTCACTGTGCCATTAACGTCAATTCGGAGTGAAGATTCCGAACAAGAAATTTTACAACTCAGGTCACGCAGAATGTGAGATCGTTGTCAGCGAAGAATGCTCGTTGGCTTAGGAAAAAACAATGGACGACGTTCTTCAATCAACACACTTTCAAGGTCTAATTCAGCAGTTAATCGCTGATCCTTGTCTCGATCAGAACCTAGGCTGGCCGAATGCTCAGTTGCGCATGATGGCTGACGCCGGAGTCATGCAATGGGACATCCCCATCGAATTCGGCGGGACTGATTTGCCGTCTACTACATTGATCGAAGCTCTTCGTCAGATGGCTTCCGCCTGTCTGACGTCAACATTCGTGTGGACTCAACGCAGCGCGGCGGTCCGACGGATCGCCACATCATCAAATGCTGAGGTAAAGGATAGGCTGTTGCCGGCGTTGCGATCAGGAGACCTGTTTGCCACGGTTGGCATTTCTCATTTAACAACGTCGGGACAGCATCTGAAAAAACCATTGGTTGAAATTCGAGAACACGGGGCCGACTACATCGTTTCGGGATTGGTGCCTTGGTCAACCGGAGCCACGATGGCGGACGTCTTGGTGACTGGTGGAGCCTTGCAGGACGGCCGTCAAATGCTGGTGAGCATCCCCACAAATTCAGAGGGTGTGCAGGCGAAGACTCCTGTTGAATTGATGGCCTTAAATGCGTCTCAAACAGGAGCCGTGGAGCTGTCAGAAGTTCGGGTTTCAGCAAGCAACGTATTGCATGGTCCGATTGAAAACGTGATGAGTCAAGGGACGGGCGGTGGAGCCGGTTCATTGGGAACATCGGCATTGGCGATTGGGGCGGCATGTGGTTCGATTCGTCAGTTCGCCGAAGAAGCGACAAAGCGCCCCGACCTGAACGACTATGTGGTTCCATTGCAGTCAGAATGTGACCAGTTAACAGAAGAATTGCATCAGGCAGCTTCTGGCAGTCATCCCTTGGGAAGTGCGGCGGGTGAGCAGCTACGACGCCGAGCCAACTCATTGGCAATGCGAGCAGCTCAATCTTGGCTGGCAGCCACCAAAGGGGCGGGCTTTGTGGCGGGCCATCCCGCAGAACGAGCAGTCCGAGAAAGCATGTTCTTTTTAGTCTGGAGCTGTCCTCAACCCGTCCTGCACGGAAATCTCAGTGAATTGACGTGTACCCTAGGATAGATGATTGAGTGAACATCGCCGCTGTTCCTGTGATGAGTTTGAATCGTTTGGACAGCTGAACGGTACCACGAAGATCGCGTGGCTTGGAAATGGTCCAGTGTTCGTTTCCTCAGAGATGGCACTGTTGACGACAATCAGCTGAAGCTCACTCGGCCAGTGAAGACTTCGCATTCGCCCGGAGGGCGATACAAGAACAGCCGGCGGTATCCACCGCCGGTTCGGTGTCGCGTTTACCAATTTGCGGTTGAGAGATCCAACAGCTGGAGCGTGTGATGAACAGGCGGGCTTGGTGGATACGCCAGAGAAGGCGGTTGATGATCTTCTGACGCGATTCTGGGACACAGCAAATGAGCTTCGCAAAGAAGGTGCGATTCACGAGAGTTACTTTGGATGGCCCTGAGTGATCTCTGAGTGATCTCGTATCCATGATCAACCCAGATGGACCTTTCTGCGTGGGGTGTTTTCTGTGTGCTTGTTCGTTTCTGCTGGCGGGATGTTTGCTGGCTTGATTTTGTCTTTGAGCTTCACTGGGGGCGTGTGACTGAACGCCAAGTGGAACCGATTCGGATTCGGTCGATTTGAAAGCTTGCGTCACCACCAACATACAAGAACAGGTTTGTATAAATCGTGTTGTCTTGCTGCGGCGGAGATTCGCTGGTCCAGTTCGCTGGCGTGGAATTGCCGATCGTTTCTTCAGGGCCGTAAATTCGAAACATGATTCGATCTGGGCTCGATTTTCTCGCTACGATGCGAGCGACGTAGCAGTAGGTTTCACCAATCTTGAGTTTCGGTGCGGAGATTTTCTGATCGCTGTTGTGATTCATGATGGTGTTATTTTCGGAAGACACTCCAAAAAGAATCTTACTGTCTACAAACCTCGCTCGGCTCGATGGTCGCAACGAAACGCTCCCGTACTGAGTCACTCCGCGAGCTGACTCACGTGATTTCCTTATCAGGAAACTCAGGTAGTATTCCGCATCGATATCCAGTCGCACGGGATTCAGCATTGGTCGCAGAGCCGACCCCTTGCCATTCTGTAAGAAATGCCCGCCGGTGCCTTGGAAGTTGAATGTGGCTAAAGACAACGAATCGTCTGCCACGATTTCCGCCTGCGATGGTTCAAATTTCACGACGTCTCTGCGCCATGGCCCTGCCCAACCGTGGCCTCCATTCGCACGACCGAGTCGTGGTCCGGCATACTGAAATTCTTCTTCAGCAATCAATTGCTCAAAAGCACTTGGTATTCGGGTGGGAGAAATCTCACGAACGAAACGCTTTGCAGCCAATGGCACCGAAACGGTTCCTGCCGAGTCAATTCTGCTGGCGCTGCCCGTCATGACGACTTCTGCAGTGGAATTTATTTCAGGTTTGGAAGGGATCGTTTCGACGCGGACTCGACCTTCGAATACGTGAACCTCCGTCGTTTTACGTTTCGAATTCACTGACACGCCGTATTCCGTTCCTTCGTCAAACAATATGGCATTGAGAGTATGGAGAGCAAATTCGTCCTGCATGTCATCTCCATTCATCACAATATGCCCTTCGTGCAGGGTTGCCTGCGACTCGGATTGGATCGTGATTCTTGATGGCCCGTCCAGCACCAGCAGGGCGCCAGAACCCAGTCGGATTTCGACGATTCCCTGTTGAAGTCGCAACTCATCCGCTCTTATCTGTTGACCATCAAATCGTGGCTCGTAGTTCGGCTGCCAGGCACAGTCTGTCGATTGGCGGAAGGACGCGACTTGAATGGCGAGTCCGTCTGTGTTCGCGATAGGCGAGTCTTGTTCTCTCTTTCCTTGAAGGTGCATGATGCCGAATGTGACGGCCAATAGGCCGGCTGCGACTGTTGCTACCCGCAGCCATTTGTGTATTCGTCTGGCTGGTGGCTTTGGGGATTCCGGCAACGGACCGAATTTCTGCTGGAACTGCGCCTTGGGAGAATACTCTTCAATGCTAGCCCACTCTGATAGCCGCTGTTCGAGTTCAAGGTATCTGTAGTACGATTGTCGTACCTGCGGGCTCGACTCCAATAGTTCGGTCAGTCTTTCATATTCCGTGGGGGAAATTGCTTGGTTGGACAAAGCATCAAACAGCTCGTTCAGTTCATTTTTATCTATCATTTGATCGCAGCCCGTTGGTACTTATCCGTGTTGTGGCATCGTCTCAAAATCTGCATCTATCCCGCTTCCATGCACTCGGCAAGTTTTCGGCGAATCAAATTCAACCGGTTGTAGAGTGTCCGTACGGCCCGCCCCATGGTTTCCGCAATCTCGATCACAGTTTGGTTACCACGATACGCTTGGCGAATCAGTTTCCGGTCTTTTTCCCCAAGTCGATTGATGCATTGATCGAGTCTGTCGCCGAATGCCTGCAATTCTGTATCTGAGGCAACTCGTTCCTCGGAAATTTTCGAAAGCAGTTCGTCATTGAAGTGCAGTCGACTCCGGCCAGATTTTCTTAGAAAGTTGCGCACCGTGTTGAATGCAACGCCGCAAGCCCAGGGGAAGAACTCGCGGTCACGGTCAAATTCATCGAACCGTCGCCACAAGCTCAGACTGGTTTGTTGGAAGACGTCTTCCGTGTCGGCTCGATTGTGCAGCTGAGAAAAAATGTAACCGAAAATTCGCTGATGATCTTTTGTAAAGAACGACAGGAATTCCGTTTGTCGCTCCGGCTTTTCGAAATCGTCGTTTTCGTCTGACATCACTGACTTCTAGGGCGTGGGGCCGTTCGTTCGTCTGCTTCAATGGGTCACTCATCGTGGTTGTCCAAAGGGAGGCAAAGTTACCGAAGAAACTCTGTATTTTTCAGAAAAAAATTATATCACGAAAGGCATTCACTCAAAACGAGGCAGCCAACATAGTCAAAGAGGAAAAATAGAATATTAGGTTAACATTTTCCGGTAAGACATCTGCTTTCCAGACAATTACTCACAACGGTCCTGTGAAAATGCCTTAGTCGGTACTGCGTTTAATTATTGCTGGAATAGCGAGATGAATACAAAAGTCGCCCGATCTCATTTTGCCGCCATCGTCTTTGCGATGGCTGTTTTGGTCGTCGGTTCCCCAACATCCACTCAGGCAGGAGTGATCACCATTGGTGATTTTCGAATTGGTGCAACGGATGTTGTCAGCGATACTCCTTTTGATCCGGGGGTGACTTTCGCAACACGAGGAGTGTCGGGAGCTCCGGTTCAGATTGTCAGCGACTTTTCGGTTGCGAGCCAGAACGCGGACGGCACACTTAGTGCGGGCGAGGATGTCATTTTGCGAACATTTTCGAGCGTGACTCGAATCCGTAATCTCAGCCGATTCGCGCCCTCCGACGTCGCTGGCAGTGGCGTAGAACGAGTTGGAATTGCGCAGTGGAGCTTTAATCTTTCGCCACTCGATAGCTATCTCGCCACCAACAATCTGACACTGGCTGAGTTGGACCTTGATTTGCTATCGGTCAATTCGGATACCTCAAGAGAGCTCGATGTGTATCTGTCGTACACACTTCCAGCTGACGGTATTACCCTGACGAGCATCGACAGTACAACTTCCGAGGCAGGTGCAAACAACTTTACGACGTTCTATGAACCTGCTCGAGGTGCAGCTGTGGGCGATGTGGTGAATGGCACACACCGGGTTTTGCAATTGGACACCGCCGGCAATCTCGATATCAACAGTTCATTGCTGACGCTGTTCAATTCCGGTGTCCGTGACTTCAACTTATCCGTCGCGGGTGGCGACTTTTTGTCAGCGCGAAACATTGACATCGCCGCTGGCTCAGGAATTTCGTTAACAACCTTGACGACTGCTGCCGTGCCTGAACCGTCATCGCTGGTGCTGCTGCTGGCGGGCTCATTCCTCACGTTCCGTCGTCGTAAACGAACATCTTGTTTGGCTCAACTTGAGGGAAGCTAAGTCGGACAGATCTGTGAGCAGTTCGCTGCTGCCAAACGTGATCTCTTTTCTGGTTCTATGCCATCGTCATACCGTGCCGAACCGAAGTCTTTTCCTTCGCACCACCATCTGTGGAATAAGCCGAGGCACTGTTGCCTGCATTCAAATTTTTGCTTCTGATTAACAAAGCCAAAGTGCTCTATGAACAAAGTTACCACGATCACCTGTATTGCTTCTGTGTTGGCTTGCTGCACATTTGTTGCGGGAATGCCAAATTTTCTTGACGCGGAAGTCCTGCTCCAGGACACCTTCAACCGAACTTCCTTCGACGCGAAGGAACACGGCTGGGCAGTTCAGACTCATCCCCAAGGAAAGGGGCAGTTTGGTCGAATGCCGAGCATGGTAGGCGACGATCAGCAGAGTCGCTATTCCATCAAAGTTGACTCTGCAGGAGCAATTGCTCAGACCTCAAGTCGCTCACAGTTGACGTACTCAAAGCCTGTCGAGAATACGAAAGACTACCTGGAATTCGCAGCTTCACTGAGACTTTCCAGTAAGGTCGTCAAGACAGATGGTTTGCTCTTTGCGATCTCAGCATTCGGGCAGGATTCAAAAGGTCAAGATGCGGTCAATATTGAATTTGTCACGAAGCAGATCAACGATGGGACCAATTCCGTCCCGTACGATCAGGTCTTAGTTTCTGCGTACGATAACTATGCAAAGAATTCGGGCGACGAGAGCGGCAAGTGGGTGGATTATGTCGAAACGCAACACCGAGCCGACAGCTCGAAGTTTGTCACATACAGCATGCGTTTGTACTCGGATCGAGTGGAATACACGGCAAACGGCGTGGTGTTTGCCACATACACGGGGCCAAATATTCCAGACGGCAAACTGAAATTTGTGCTGACCGCCTGGACTCCGGATGAAACATGGCAAACGGCCGAAGCCAGCCTCCCCAACGACAGTTTCCATTACATGGACGTTGATTGGGCCAAAGTCACCTACGTCCACGGAGATTGAACGTAGGCCGTTTCATTCAAGCAACGCGAAAACGAGAGGCAACTGTTGTTCTTTGCAAAGAGCTTCGCAAGGCAGACCATCCGACCCTTTTTATCTCGTAGAGCCCGCCCCTGATCATTTTTTTTTGGGGGGGGTGAGTAGCTTCTGTTTCTGCTGAATGACTGTCCCTTTGTGTCACGCCTCTCGTAAGCTCTGCCACATTCGTGTTTCGAAGGGCACTGCCGTTTTCAGGCACTGCCGTTTTCAGATCGGTGTGTTGTTATTGCACTGTGTTGTTATTGCGCTGTGTTGTCATTGCCTGCGTTGTCATTGATTTGCGGTCCTATTTGCAAGTTGCATTTGCTTGATAGAGTTCGTGACGCAGGAGAAATGATCTTGCCGTAATGTCCTCCAACTCGCCACATGACGCGATGCCCTGCTTGGTACTGTTTTGACATCAGTGAAACCAAGGAGGGTTTTCTTATGTCAACCTTCCTCGAAGCGTTTCGTTGTGGCAAGTTCAATTTCGGACATGCCTGAAAGGCTGATTTTGGGTATTGATTGGTGCCCTTCAAATTTCAGCTCTCCCTCAAATTTTAGCTCTCTGTGGCATCGGGCCCAGTGACATCGGGCCCAGTGGCATCGAGCTCAGTGGTGTGATGAAGCTGAGTGAAAGTACGCCTTGCGCGAGTTCATACTCGAGCAGGCGAATCGGCCGCCGAATCAAAACCGACCTCAGGACGCTCTTCAGTGATTTCAGGAGCTGAGTCGGATGTTTCTTGTGGGCCAGTCAGCGACATGGTGCGGCGGTTGAAACCATGATTCTGGGCGTCCGTTTTACTGCGTCAGAATTTGACGGTGTTCGCCGCGTTTATCGGTGAAAGGTATCAGTCGGCTTCTACAGGCGAACTGTTCCGAGACGCGGTTTCTCTTGGTCGCTGAGGTTTGTGGGCATCACTCATCAGGTAGTGAACGCTGATGCGGTTGTATTTGAACTTTCGCAGGCATCGTTTTTGAAACAATGTTGTAAGGCGGGGGCTTTGGCGTCGTCAACGTCTCGGAAACCACGAGTCTTTGTCATGGACACTTTGTTTTTTGGCGAAGAGGGAGGTTTGATACGACTTCTTCCAGTCGGCTGCCTACACTTCGCTCGCGCCGGTTTACTTCCGATTACGATGTCTTAATTCCTTAGGAAACTTATTCAAATGCGATTGCTTTCGTTTACTTGTTTGATGAGCTTGGCCTCGATCTGTGGTGCTCAAGAAAATAGCCCGACTCCTCTGGCAGATCAGTTGTCGGAAACTGCAAAGGGTTCGTCTAAGAGGCTTCCGGAAGCCGTTTTGAAGACATTCAAAGAGGGTGTACAGACAGTCAAGGCTTCGGGCATCGAGAAGTCTGCCAAGCAGGTTGGGGACCAAGCGATTGATGCCGAATTGCTGGGCTGGGATCAGAAGAAAGTGAAGCTGAGTGATGAATGGAAAAAGGGGTCCGTCGTACTGATGTGGTACCGAGGCGGATGGTGTCCGTATTGCAATATTCAATTGCGAGCGATGCAAAAACGACTTGCTGATATTGAAGGTGCCGGAGCCACGTTAGTTGTGTTGACTCCTGAGTTGCCCGAGAAGGCCAAAGAAACGGCGGAAACCAATGACTTAAGCATGGTGGTGTTGCACGACAAAGACAGCGCAGTTGCGGCTGAATACGGAATCTTGTTTGATCTGCCGGCACCCATTGTTCCCATGTACCGAGACAAGTTGAAGCTGGGCTCGTTCAATGGAAACGATAAAATGCAGTTGCCACTGGCGGCCACTTACGTCATCGATTCGTCTGGCAAAATTACTTACGCATTTCTGGATGCAGATTACAAGAAGCGAGCGGAACCTGACGATGTCATCGCAGCGGTGAAGGCCGTGAAAAAGTAACAAGTTTGCCGAGCCATCGCCTTTCGCTGCGGTCTGAGAAGGAGGTCTGAGAAGAAGGTCGCAGGGTTTCGAATCGCTGAAGATTGGCGCCGTTCAAACGACTTTTGGAGTCGCGTGTGGCGTTGAGTTGCGTGCTGAGTTGCGTGTGTTGTGAATTGCGAGTTTCTCGATGGAGCCAGCCTGTGATTCTGAGTGTGACTGAGAGATAAGAAATGGCTGGCTGCTGTGGGGCGCGGTTAAGCCAGCTCCGCGTCCAGAAACGGGGTTAGGTTTTGCGCCTCTGAGAAGCCGTGGTGGGTTCTTGATTCCGTGGGGGAATCAGCACAGGGCTGTGATATGCTGCAGCATCTGTTTTGTGATAAAATGGGGAACTTGTCGTTTTTATTCACCTGCTGCGACAACGTTTACGTAGAGTTTTTCACACTGGTCGGACTCGGAAGCGCATCCTTTCACATGCTCTGATGTCCAAAAAATTTCGCCAATTTCAAACAGCCTCCGTCGGTTTTCTGGTGTTGCTGCAGCTTGTGTTGCTGCCCGCATCTGAAGTCTTGCATCTTGGATGTCAGCATTCTCACGACGAGCCAGCGGCTGATTTTTCGACCATTTTTGATGTGATCGAAACGGCATGGAACGCCTGCGCTCGGACTTCATGCTGCAATCATGATGCACGCTGCGTTGATGCACACTGCGTTGATGCACACAGCGTCGATGGCCAGCCTAGTGATCCTGATCCTGTTCGGCTTCCTCATGACGAAAGTTCGTGTGCGGTTTGCCAAGCAATCTTTGCGGATCGAATTCCCACGACATCGCCAGGTATATTGCCCACGGTGGAATCTGTTTGCGAAGTCACTGTGTTTGATTCGCATTCCGCATGTTCGGCTCATTGTTACTGCAGGTTCAGTCGTGGGCCTCCCGCTGCCGTTCAGGGGTGAGCTCTTTCTTGCTTGAGATTCGCGTGAAGCACTGCGTTTAAAACATGTTGTCATCCAGCGTGTTTGAACTTGAGCTACTAAGGACCGTGCGTTTCGGAAGTGCTGCTTGTTCCACTTTAATGCCTGGGCGTCCATCGCCATGCTGGTTTTTGCTAGCCGGCTGGTGTCAAGCTTCGGACTCTGTGATTTCGTGTGAAATCAATGTTGATCCACGGGGCAAGGTTCAGACGGATTTGGAATTGGCTGAGCGTGTGGAAATGATTTGAAACGCGGATGTTCAGGGCAACTGTGGCCATCGTTTTATTCACGTTGGATGCGTGAAATATTTATCTCTCAATGATTCAATTTAAGAATAGGAATCCATCTCATGAAGGCAGTCTCAAAGTCGCTCACGTCGTTCTTGACGCTGATCGCAGTATGCTCATTTTTCATTGCCACGACGAATCGGGCCGAGGCTCAGTCAATTCGTACCAAGACGATGATGAGAATTTTTTGGCAGGACCGAGATACGGATCAACTTTCGTGGGCCGATTTAACCACCAGCGATCAGTGGGGAATTAAACGAGGTTGGGTGAACGGCTTTCCAAAAGTTGATGCGGAAAAGCAGGATTTGGTTCAAATGAAACACAGCAATGGCATGCTGGTGGTGGGGGTTCGTGACCAACAGGACGGCGCATTGCAAAGTGGGTGGGTTTCTATCGACAGTGGTGTGGCTGAAGAATCTCATGGCAACCACAGTCATTGGAAGTATTCATCCAATCCTCGGGTGACTGGGATGAAGTTGGATGCTGATCAGGGGAACCCTGCTCACCTGTACGTCTACAACAGCAACTTCTACTTGGCTAACGATCAAAAGAATGGTTTTACGCGATTGCAGCCTTCGCTTTTAAGGCAACAATCGTCTGCGTCGGGGAGTGGAAAGTTCTTTCCGGGCGGGGGCCGTCATATCACGATGGCGGCTGTTAATCATCAAGTTGCTTACAGCAGCTGGATTGATGGTGGCGGACCTGAGGCTGGTCGAGTTGACGTGGTTTCGTTGCAGCAAACTGGGACGCCTAAGATCGCTTATTCGTTCCAGTTACCCAGCGGTGTGATTCATGGAGCGACCACAAATTCTGGGAAGGTCTTTTTCGCGCCAGCGGATGGAATTTGTTGGGTCGATGCTGACCCGTCGCTGCAGCAGTCGGCTGAAAATGTGAGTGTGAATCATCTGTCTTTAGGTTTCGATGAAGATGCTGATAAGCCGTTGCGAACCGGAGCTTTCACCAACGAAAAAAATTGGGTGCTGTTTGCGTCTGGGAAGGGCGAGCAATCTGCTTTGTGCATGATCAATGCTGCAGCCGCTCAGCCATCTGTGGTTAAGGTGCAGATCCCTGTTGGTGATGGGCTGCAACTGATGACTCCGAAAACTGTGTTGTCGCTTGGGAAGCGTTACGCGTTTCTGTTTCAGGATCGAGTCGATGCGGACAGTGATGTTCAGGAAAAATTGACAGTGGTTGAGCTTGATCCAAATCGAGATCGTGATTTTGCTGATGCGAAAGTGAAAACCACGATTGATGTTGGTGCCAGCAAGGTGAATGGCCATCACGGTCACCACGCTCTGACCTTCGATGCATATGGTCGCTACGCCGTGTTTACCGAACCTGGCGAGGGGATGATCAACGTGCTGTCGTTGAAGGATCAGAGAGTGGTTGCTCGGTTTAGGGTGGGCGGTTCTCCGGGCAGTGTTCTCGCAATCGGAGCACAAGATCATTCTCACTAAACGACTGTATTGTGTGAGATTAAATTGGTAACCACTCTTCCCCGGCCAACGGCATTTCAGGAAATTGCTGAGAACGGCCGGGGACGCTGGTTTCGTGGGCCGCGATTGAGTAAATCGGGTTCATGGAAAGAGAACAATCAAATTCGCGGTTGTCGGCTTATCCCAGCGTGCCCGTGGGACGAATGTCGAACGATGGGCCCGGTCCGTGGGAAGTCGCCATTACGGGCGATTTATCTGCCGAGCGACAGGATGAAACAATTTCACGACTGCTTGATTTTCCAGTCGGCAGTACGGGAATCATCTACTTCGATAGTTGCGGTGGCAGCGTGTATTCGGGCCTGTCGTTGGCCACTTTGATTCGCACTCGAGAATTCAAAACGACGGCCGTTGTGATGGGCGAATGTTCGTCGGCCGCTTTGATGCCCTTTGCCGCTTGCCGTCGTCGGTTTGTGACCACTGTCAGTACTCTGCTGTTTCATCCCATGCGATGGCAGTCAGAAGAAGAAGTGCGAATGGAAGAAGCGGCCGAATGGGCTCGCTATTTTCGGCAGTTGGAAACTGATTTAGACGAACTACTTGCGTCCTTGTTTCCGATCGATCCAGAGCAACTGAATCAGTGGACTCGGCCCGGCCGATTTGTGACAGGGCGAGAACTGGCTGAAGCTGGTCTTGCCACTTTGTTTGATCCCTTTCATTCTGAAAAACCATTCCAGCAGTTGCGTTAGTAAAGCGCGTCGCTGGATTGCTGGGATCGTTATTCTGTGCTGAACTTTTGTGACCAGAAACTATCTGAGCGCGACGTTGTGATCAGCGGGTTTGGCGCCGTGTCGGGCTTTGGTCTTTCAGCGGATGATTTGTGGACTGCTCTGTGCGGCAACCAGCAAGCGGTAAAGCCTTTAACGTCGGATCAGATTGATCATTGGAGTCAGCTGACTCAGTTTCTGCAACGAGTCCCCAGTGCGGCAGTTGTGGATCGCACTTTGGTTTTCGAATCTTTACAGAACAAGCTAGGTCGCCATGCGATTGGCCAATCGGTTGTGAAACAGTTTGGCTTCGATCTGGTGAATTCCATGGCAATGCTTGCGTTGGTGGAAGCTGTCGAAGACGCAGGGTTCAGTTTGCAAGAAATTCGTTCGCTTAACGTCGGATGCGTTGTGGGGACCAGCAAACCAAGTTTGCGTGCTGTTGAAGATTGGTTCTTGGAAACGACGAATTCAGATCGTGGTTTGCCGAATCGCAGTTTGCCGAACGTTGACACGTTTGAGTCGGCCTTTCTTCCAGATTCATGTCAACGAGCTTGTTCGCGATTGTTGAATGTGACGGGCCCTGGATACTGCCCCGTCGCTGCTTGTGCAACAGGAATGATTGCCGTGTTACAGGGGGCGATGCTGATCCAGCGAGGCGTGGTGGATCTTTGTGTTGTCGGTAGTTCGGATGCTTCTGCTCGAGCATCCGTGATGGCCGCGTTTCACCGTTTGGGCGTTCTTTCTCGGCATGAAAATCCGAGTTCTGGGTGTCGGCCTTTTGATCTCAATCGAGACGGGTTTCACATTGGTGAAGGGGCTGGAATGCTGGTGTTGGAATCTGCCCGGCATGCGGCTGCTCGGGGTCAAAGCACGGACGTTCGTTTGACTCGTGGGGCCTGGCTGACGGACGCAACAGGGTTGACTCAAATCGATTCCACGGGCTCAATGGTCCATCAAATTTTAGAGCAGATGGAAGACGGTACGGCGACACATTTATGCAGCTTGCACGGAACAGGAACGGTGCCGAATGATCAATGTGAGGCTCAGGGACTGCAGCAGCACTTTGGGGCATTGATGCCTCCGAGCTTTGGGATCAAGGGGGCAACGGGCCATCTGTTGGGAGCAGCGGGGAGCGTCGAACTGGGCATCGCAATTCGAGCAATGCAGCAGGGTGTGATTTTAGCGACGACGAATCATGTGAGTGCTGATCCCCAATGCCCTTTGAGCATCAAGACTGAGTTACAGGCGAACCAGTCGATTCGATCACTCACGAAATTGTCGTTGGGGTTTGGGGGGCATGTGGTCGGCTGCCGGGCAGAGTTGACAAACTGACCATGGCAGTTGGACCTTGGGGTGCGTCCGAGTGGGGGGCATTCGAGTGGTTTGTTTCCACTGGAATGTCTGGTCACCGAAGTTGGCCTGTTTCGGGATTGCGGGTGTTGAGCCCACTGAGCTGCGGCGAATGGACTGAGGCCAGTTAAGTCTTCGGGGCAATCTGAAGATTACGTTTTGGTGATCCACTTTTCAGCGATCAGCACGCTGTTTTCATATCGCGTTTTGTTCACTGGCACGTTGTATCCATCAGCACGTTGTGTTCATTGGCACGCTGTGTTCTGCTGTGTTGAACCTACCGTAGCGATGCGGTGCGATTTGGTCGGTTCAGCTTCGCGTTCATGCCAAGCAATCGTGTGCTGCTTTGCGAACTGGAGAGATTTGAGCCGTCGTCGTTTCTGGTTGGACTTGCGGTGCCAGCTCTTCTCGAATGATCTTAATATCTTTCGGGGCGTCAAAGGACAGTCTCACGCGTCCTCCTTTGACCTCAACAACGCTGACGAAAATGTTGTCGCCAATTTGGATTGATTCTCCGACTTTGCGGCTCAGTACTAGCATCTTCATCTCCATATTCGGGTGCTATGTCACTTGGGTCTTGCACTTCAACTTTTCCAGATGAAGTGTCGTTTGCTCTGCAGAACCTGTTCAGGACGAGTCAAAGCAAACGTTGAACCACTTGATTGAATAAAACTCTGGTTCACAGTGTTTTGACGGCCCCAGACCGGCATCCTTACCGGTGTTTTCGTAAAAACCGGCAGAATTCTCCGAACGAGCCGATGGATGGCACCCTGAGATTCACTGAGGAGGCGGATTTTCCGTGTTTTTTGCTGTCTGCAGTGACTGAGCTTTGATGCAGCTGACAAGAGTGAAGCGTTTTTGACCCATTCGTACTGTTGTTGTGCTACTGCACAACGAGTTCGCTTTCGGCGGAGGTCAAGATTCTGCTGACCGACATTTCGCATTTCGTTGTTCGAGTGACCACGAAGGCAGATCGAGGGGCGGTGGATTCTTTATTCTTTTGCACCACAACTGTTTCCCAGCGAGCGAGACCGAAGGGGACTTCTTTTGAGACCCACATGTCGGCTTCTGCTTCTGTTCTGCTTTCAGGACGTTCGATGGCCGTCGTGCCTTTTACGTGCCGAGCATTGACCGAAATATTAGTGGCCTTCATTTGCGGAGTTTCCGAACCGGCAATCACTTCGAGTTCTGGAAACGTCATCAGCTGGCAGATGGTTGGGTAGAAGGTGAGGGCTTTTGTGCGAATGGGTTGAACGGCCGACTCACCGTTTCGGCGAAAGCCTTTGACGATTGGGACCATGATATTTTCGACATTGGAAGCATCTTTGGGCTGGTCGATAATTTTTGATTCAGGCACTAAAACCTTGTAGATTCGTTGTCCAACGGGTCCTGGGTCGATTCCTGCGGCTCCAGCTTCTCCTGTCACAACTTTGATTTCGATCCAACGACACGGTTGCATGGTGCCATTGTATTCTGCGGCTTCTTGGCCCACAGATTTGATCGTCATCTGTCGCTCTTTGCGGATCACTTCTGTTCCACTCTCCAAATCGCCTCGTACCGTTTCGGTTGTGATGGCTCCTTGGTATTCGACACCCGTGTTGTCTTCGGGCAGGTACCAGAGCAGGCCCTGAGCGTTTGCAGACGCAGGTGACAGCAGGAGGAAGCCAAGCAGAGCGAATGTGGATGGTTTCATCATGGGAGCGCAGGTTGCTGTAAGTTGAAGATAATTCGATAGGGACAGGCCATTCATCGGACGGTTTGGAACTGCCGATTCCAGTAGTTTTGGCCAGAATTGCCCACGGAAGCAAGGGGAAACGGTTTTGACTGGTCAGATTCAGCCACGCGTGGCGAATTGTGGCATTTTTGTCGGTCGCGGAATATGGTGTCACTGGGCCGATCTGAGCAAGGGAAATGACCTACGTCCAAATCCAGCGTGGCAGCATCTGTTCAGGGCAAAGTTCCTGAAAACAATCTGATTCAGCTTGGCAATCCGTCACAGAAAACAGCGATTTGAAACCTCAAGCCGCTCAAAAGGAAAGAATCGAAATGTCCAAGCCTTCTGAATTTAGTCGCCGTTCGCTGCTTACGTCAGCAGCAGCCACGGCGTCTGCTGTTGCCATTTCGAATCGAGCGACTGCGGAACGCCCGATTTTTCAGGCTGCCCAGTCGGCGGTTCCTGACAATTTTCGAATCCAGAAAAAACGCATCCGGCAATCCGTCATGGGCTGGTGCTTCAAGCCGATGAAGGAAACGGAACTGATTCGCCACTGTGCAGAAATCGGCTTGGAAGCGATTGAAGGTATCAGCCCAAAATTTTATCCGGCTGCCAAGAAGGCTGGCCTGAAAATTTCCTTGGTGGGCAGTCACGGTTTTGCAAAGGGGCCTGTGGATACAGCCAATCACCAAACGTGTGTGTCGACATTGAAGAAGTCGATCGACACGGCCGTAGAATTTGGATCACCAAGCGTGATCACTTTTACTGGCATGGCCAAGCCCGGACAGTCAGACAAAGTGTCTCAACAAAACTGTATCGACTGTTGGAAGCAGGTGATCGACTATGCAGAAGAAAAACAGATTACTTTGGTGTTGGAACATTTGAATTCACGAGACGATTCGCATCCGATGAAAGGCCATCCGGGCTACTACGGAGACGATGTCGAACTGTGTTTGGATTTGGTTCGGCGAATGGATTCTGATCGCTTCAAGTTGCTGTTCGATATTTATCACGTGCAGGTCATGAATGGTGACGTCATTCGTCGGATTCAACAAAACCATGAACTGATTGGTCACTATCACACGGCCGGAAACCCGGGTCGAAAAGAACTCGATGATACTCAGGAAATCAACTATCCACCCATCTTGAAGACGATCATCGAAACTGGATATGACTTGTTTGTGGCTCAGGAATTTATTCCGACATGGGACGATCCCGTTCAGTCGCTGAGACACGCGGCGATGGTATGTGACGTTTAATTTTTGGGATACCGCCTACCGCCTACCGCCTACCGCTGGGCTGCTGGGCTGCTGGGCGACTTAGTTTTTCTATCCCCAATTGTCTCTTCAATTGCGCCAGCGAGCTCTCACCCCCACTCTCCTCCGAAAGTACCCCACTGTGTTTTTTCTTTCCTTGAAGTTGATTTCTGTTCTGGTCAGTCTGCCGATGCCTCAGGCGGATGCAGAAGCCATTAAGCCCGCCCGTTCGGAAGTGATCACTCCGATTCGTAACGAAACGTTTAATAAAAATGGGACTTGGCCAGAACGAAAACTGGGCGGTCATCCTCGACAGATTTCTGGCTACCAGGTGTTTGATGGAGCAACTGATGGCAATCGCCAAGTTGATCCTCAGATTGCAGTGGGTGGAAACCACGTATTGCATGGCACGAACAATGGTCTAATTATTTACACCAAACAGGGCGAGTTTGTGCAGGGGGTGTCTCAGCGATGCTTCAACAACGGGATTGATCCGAAGCTGTTTTATGATGTTCATAACAAGGTCTTTGGTTTCGATCTTTGGAACCCGTGGGATGATGCGAAGCAGAAACCTGTAAACGTGTCGGTATCAGAAACCAGTGATCCAACGGGAGCATGGAACACGTACCCTGTGCCAGCTCCGGGTGGTCGTGATGGCGGCGGTATTGGCTACAGCAAAAAGTGGATTGGTTACTCGTTTCCCGGAGGTCCTGAGCAAACGTTTGTGTTGAAGACGGAAGAAGCGAAGCAAGGGAAGCCGGCGACCGTGTATCACTTTCCTGGTAGCTTTGGCCAGCCGGTGGCGACTCAAGATGCAAATGATGATTTGTACTTTCTGAAGCTGACACGACGAGACATTGAAGTTACTCGAGTATTCACTGCGGCTGATGGAACGCCCGTTGCAAAGAAAGTGGCTGTGGCGGCTCACAACTGGAAGGATTTCGGATGGCCTCCCGCGTCGCCTCAAATGGGAACCGATCAGACAACGGCGTCTGGTGATCGCAATCCCAAGAACGTTGTGCTGCAGAGTGACTTCATTTGGTTTTCTCAGACGATCAACGTCAACGGTCGAGCTGCCGTGCGTTGGAATCAGATTCGGCTTGATGGTTCGACCGTGCAGAGCGGTCTGATTTCTGATGACAGTCGCAGTTTCATTCAGACGACTTTGGCAGTGAATAAAAACTTGGATGTGTTGGTTGGGTTTCAGGAAACGGGTGAGGACATGTTTATCAGCCCGAGATTTGCATTTCGCAAAGCGGGCGACAAACCGGGTACCTTGCGAGATCGAATCAGCATTGGCGAAGGCAAGGCGGCGACAGAAGGCGGGGCTTGGGGAGACTACAGTGGCAGTGTGGTCGATGGCGACAATATGTTGGATATGTGGTCGATTCAGAGCGTGGCCGATGAAACGGGTCGAGGCGACACGGTGATTGTTCGAGTACCGTTTTAGCGAAGCGGTTTCCATTATGTTTCCTGCAAAACCGAGGCGAACGCTGCTCGTGCTTTCGCCTTGGTTTAGGTGTGGCGATTCGACGATTTTTGTGTGGTTGGGGGCAGGAAATGGTCAGAAGTGCGGCCCGCTGAGACATCCATTGGTGATCTCAGCCACCCACGAAACTCCCGAGACGACTGGGCGGCCGCTCGGATCATGCCCTGCTGCGTGCCGGCGGTCGGTAAGAAGGCGAGTTTCGGGCTGGGAATCTCCCCTTTGATAATCTGATGCTCCTCGACGTTCACAGCCATGCAATCGCTGCCGAGGCTGATAAACTTTGACCGCAACACCGAAAGGCGCTTTCGGAACAGTCGACGCACTCAGGATTCCTTCGAGTGCTCCTTTTGTTGCAGGCAGAACTCAATGTTCACCGGTTTAGTCGAGGGGTTGGGCCAAATTGTCCAGCTTGCTGAAGAAACGGCAGGAATCCGGCTCACCGTACGTCCCGAAGCGGGCAGCATTCCAATTTCTGAAGTGGCCATTGGCGACAGCATTTCCATCAGTGGTTGTTGCCTGACCGTAGTGACAATCGACGATGAAGACTTGGAATTTGAAGCGGGCGAAGAAACGCTATCTAAAACAAATTTGGGACGGTTGGCTGTCGGCCACGTTGTGAATTTGGAACGTTCTCTGGCCGTTGGTGGGCGTCTTGGAGGCCATTTTGTGCAAGGGCATGTTGACGGCCAAGCCGATGTGGACCGCATTGAACAGAATGGTGACTGGGTCGATATGTGGTTTAAGTGCCCTGCCCACCTGACGGAATTGATGGTGCCCAAAGGTTCTATCACGATCGACGGAATCAGTCTGACTTTGGTGAATGTCGAAAACGAACGCTTTTCGATCGCCTTAATTCCTCACACTTTGCAAGTGACGACTCTTGGTAAACGCAGCGTGGGTGATGCCGTGAATATCGAACAGGATATTCTTGGCAAGTATGTTCAGAAGCTGCTTCAGGGGCAGAAGGCTGGTCCTTTGTTTGATGCACTCAGTTAGTCGTTCGGCGTGTCTGAAGTTTGGGCATCGCGTTAATACTCTTACATTTTGAATCAACGAAAACATCGCTCGTGAAAGATGCAAGTCGGCAAACTCGATCTTACCTGATGGACCTGTTTAAGGCTCACGGGTTCAATCCCCGTTCTGATCTCGGGCAGAACTTTCTGATTGACATCAATCTGATTGAATTTGCCGTGCGATCAGCGGAGCTCACCAAAGACGATTTGGTGTTAGAAGTTGGACCCGGTACGGGCGGGATGACCACGTTTTTGTCTGAGGAAGCGGGCGAAGTCATTAGCGTGGAAGTTGATCGCAACATGTTTGCCTTGGCCACAAAAGCCACAGAAGACTGCGACAACGTGACTCTTCTGAACTGCGATATTCTGAAGAACAAAAATACAATTTCGCCTGTCGTTACAGATCTGCTCAAACAGAAGTTGGCCGAGCATCCGGGACGCAAGTTAAAGCTGGTAGCCAACTTGCCTTACAACGTGGCGACTCCCGTGATTTCCAACTTGGTGGCTTCCGATTTGCCGTGGCAAAAAATGGTCGCCACGATCCAGTTAGAGCTGGGTGAAAAGATGATTGCTGAGCCCGGTGGCACAGGCTACGGAGCTTTGTCAATTTGGCTTCAATCTCAGTGCAGCGTTCGCATTATTCGGCGTTTAAGCCCCAAAGTATTTTGGCCTCGGCCGAAAGTAAATTCTGCGATTGTCAGTTTGTGGCGACACGATGGTCGAGGCGATCGGATCGATGATAAACCGTTCTTTCTTGACTTCCTGCGACGCTTGTTTCATCAGCGTCGCAAGTTGTTGCGTTCAGTTTTAGTGGGGATGTATCGCCGAGAACTTAGCAAGACTCGGGTAGATGAAGTGCTGGCCGAAATGGGTCATCCCCCGGATGCTCGAGCTGAACAGTTGGATGTTCCAACGTTCGTAAAGTTGGGCAATCGGTTTGCGGAAGTGGTACAAGAATCGAAGGACTAAAGAATTGTAGAGGCAGTTCTGTCGAGCTGATTTTTGGGGGTGTGGTTGAAGTTGCCCGCTTTTGGAAATCGCCTGCAGCGGAAGTGTTGACTGACTTCAGCGACGAGGCTTATTCTGAAACGGCATTCCTTGTCAGAGGCGTGTGAAGATATTGCGGCATTTGATGTGTGGCGACATCTGATGAGTCGCGAGTGCTTGGGCGATCGGGCCCAAGATTCAGTTTTGGTTGATTGGTTATTGAACGGCGAGGAATATTTCGATGCAGGATCGCATTGCTTACAAAGGGATGACTTTCGACGACGTGCTGCTTGAGCCCGGTTACAGCGAGCTTGTGCCGTCTGATGTAGACCTCGACACAATGTTGACTCAAAACATCCCCTTGCATCTGCCAATGATCAGCAGTCCCATGGATACGGTGACTGAAAGTGAGATGGCGATTGCGATGGCTCAGGTCGGGGGAATCGGCATTATTCACAAGAACATGTCGATCGAACAGCAAGCAATGCAGGTTGACGCTGTCAAACGCAGCGAGCACGGTGTGATTGTCGATCCGGTGACTTTGCCTCCAGAAACCACTGTTGGTGAAGCGTCTCGAATTATGGACGAACGCAACATTGGTGGTGTCCCCATTACTGTCGAAGGGCGACTGGTTGGCATCCTGACTCGGCGAGATCTGCGCTTTCTTGAGTCACGCGAGCGGCCGGTTGCTGAGGTGATGACTCGGGAAAAACTGGTGACTGCTCCTGCGAACACCAGTCTTGAAGAAGCAGAACGCATTCTGCTGGAAAACAGAGTCGAGAAATTGCTGCTGGTAGACGATCAATATCAACTGAGGGGTTTGATTACGATCAAGGATATCGACAAGAACGTACAGTACCCGCAAGCGTCAAAGGATCATCGAGGTCGTTTGCGAGTGGGTGCAGCGGTCGGCGTTCATGATTTAGATCGAGTGGCTCAGCTGATTGAAAAGGGCGTAGATGTCCTTGTGGTTGATAGTGCTCACGGACACTCAAAGAATGTCATCGACACCATCCGAGCAATTAAGTCGGCTCACAATATCGACGTGATTGCAGGCAACGTCGCCACGTTTGAAGGAGCAACTGCTCTTGCAGATGCTGGTGCAGATGCGGTGAAAGTGGGAATTGGTCCGGGTTCAATTTGTACGACCCGAATCATTTCAGGAATTGGAGTACCGCAGTTGTCGGCGATTGCGAGTGCCGCGAAGGCGTTGGCAAAACGGGGGATTCCCGTGATTGCTGACGGGGGAATTCGGTTTAGCGGAGACATTACGAAGGCAATTGCAGCCGGAGCTTGGACCGTGATGGTCGGTGGGCTGCTGGCAGGTGTGGACGAAAGTCCGGGCGAGATGATTCTTTATCAGGGGCGAAGCTTTAAACGATACCGGGGAATGGGATCGCTGGGGGCCATGGTAAAGGGAAGTAGCGAGCGATACCGTCAGGGAAAGACGGACGGAAAAGATAGTTCAAAACTGGTTCCGGAAGGAGTCGAAGGGCGAGTCCCGTACAAAGGAGCACTGCAGCCATTAGCTTATCAGTTGATGGGTGGCCTGCGTTCTGGGATGGGCTATGTCGGCGTCGGAACCATTCAGGATCTGCGGACGAAGTCTCGGTTTATCGAGATCTCTGCCGCATCGGTTAGGGAAAACCATCCTCATGATATTGCAATCACTCAAGAAGCGCCGAACTATTCGGCAGAGCACTCACCAGACAGCCACGGCTGATTCTATTCGCGTTGAAACGTCGGCGGCTTGCCCAAGCTTCAGCGTCGCAGCGGCGATGCTGTTGCTCGCGGCGTGTGCTTCAACCGGACAGGTTGCTGCAGCTGAGGACGACGGGGCGATTAGCTTAAAAAGCGTTTTGCCGGCTCGAACGTTGGTCCCCGCAAAAACAGCACCATCTGCTGTGCCGCCAGTTCCTTCCAGTGCGAAGCAAGATTTTGTCGCACCATTGAATAAAGTACGCTCTCGAAGTGTGTTGCTGACATCTGCTCAGGATGAAGCCGCAACAATTCAGATTCCTGAATTGCTTCCACCGCCAGTTCCTGGCCTTGCCGATTCGCATGTTTCATCAATGATGACCGGCCAGCTTAGCCAGCCATCGCCTGCGTGTCAGTGTCAGAAATGTCGCTCGAAGCGGTCTGGTCATCAAGTGACTCGACGCGGTGGACTTGGGCAGAAATTCAAAGCCGGCGCCAAGCGTGTGCTGGGGTGTTTTATTGAAGTCGATGAGTGCGATGAAGTGCACTTCGACGTCGACGATTATCACATGCCGATCTTGCTTGTTTCAGCGCAGGGTGAAGAGACTGATAAAGAAGAAAGCAGCATGTCGGATGATGAAGATCCAGCCGTGGGATTGTTGTCTCGGAAGCTGACAGACATTCAGCCGACTTTGGCCTACGCTTACGGCGAAAAGGACGAACGCGTTCTTCCAGAAGCGTTTTACAAGAAGGTTGATCACGGAGTTTACGAACAGCAAGTCGGCCCGAAAATGGTCCTGCAGTGGGAACCCACAAACCTGTGGTACTACCCGCTCTATTTTCAGGACGTTGGTTTAGAACGCTATGGTCATACTCATAAACCGTGGGTGCAGCCTTTCGTTTCCACCGGAAAATTCTTCGGTCAAGTGACGACTTTGCCATATCGAATGGTGCTGGATCCACCGACGTGTCCGCAGTATTCTCTTGGCTACTATCAGCCGGGCGAATGGGCTCCAAAGAAAAAGTATCAACTGCCATTCAACGAAGAAGCTGCTGCGACTCAGTTTTTGTGGATGACGGGGTTCTTCTTGATCATTCCGTAAAGAGCAGCGAAGCTTGCCGTGCAGCGAACCGTTTAAACGGGTATTCACAGCATCGACCGGTTGAGCGTGTGCCGAAAATCAGATTTGCCGACAGGGCGATGTTCAGTTTGAACGTCGCCCTGTTTTTTGTTTGAGTGTGATCGAATTGATGCCGTTTGGATCGAATTGATTTCAAGTTGGCTGGTCTGGCGTGAACGTCTTGTTCGGTGTAAGTGCCTGTTTGGCAACAGGTTATGTGGTGAGTCGGCTGTTTGGCATGGCTTTTGAAATATAGGTCTTGCGAGCCAACAACGTTGCTCGACGCTTTAGTGAGCAAGTTTTCAAGACGAAAGCCATCCCATGATTCGATCTCTTCTTTGCACATCGATTGTTTGCCTCTTGCTGCCTCAGCAGACTCAAGCAAATGACATTGTCGACTTCCTGCGAGCATTCTCAGGTCCGTCACCTCGAGCTCATGCTGGCCATGGCCGCCAGGTGAATCATCATGATCATCGAGCCGTCAGTGATCGGCCCGGTGATCGCAGGGCTCGGTTGACTCAGGCACCTTATGGTGGAGCTTCTCATTTGCATGGTTCACGTGTCGTCAGTCCGCGTGTCGTCAGCTCTGGGGTCAACCATCGTCCAACCAGAACCAGCGGGCTTTCGTTTCATGTGAGTATTGGAAATCGCTCTCCGGTTGTTCCACGCTACGTTCCAACACAGCAGCTTCCAGTGGGTTACGGAGCTTCACCCTATCAAGTTGCACCACACGGTGGGCATTTGCCAGCACCGCCTTTGCCCGGTTCACAGTTGCCTATCGCGCCGTTACCCAGTGTTCCTGTACCGGGGCAATTTGATCACCTGCCTCATCAGTTGGGGCAAATTGTGACTTGTTCAGTTCCTGTTTTCACACACGTTCATGTGGAATCAGCGTGTCGAATTGCTCCCAACGCTGTACCGACTTTGGTTGCAGTGCGTGATCCTAATCTTGGCCGGTTCCGCACATGCATTGAACAGATGGTGTACATTGAAGTGTTGGCTCCGCCATCACCTCCTCGACGAGTCAAGGTGTCTGCATGTCGAACTCGCGTTCGCTTAGACTACGGCCGCTACGAAGTCACGATCGTAAGTCGAGACGGTCATGTAACGGTTGAATACGACAACTAGACGTTTGGTTTTCTTCTGAAGATCGCTTGCGAAGCCAAGTTTGCAGTGTGTTCGATGAACTGTGAAAGCTGAGGCAAATTCGCACTCACAATGTCCGCATTCAAATTCTGAATGCCGCTTTCGTCAGCGAAGGCTGAACCGAGTATCAACGGTTCAGCTTTTTTCATGCGCGTAGGGAACGTCTGCAGCGCTAATGGCCACTAAGACAGCGGCAGAACTTTTTTCAATAGAGATGCGGGAATCACAAGAATGAGGATGCAGGCTGCCAGCTGGCTTGAACCTGTGAGGCAGAACGTCATCGCAGCATCAAAGAAGATGATGTTCAGGAGCATGAAGCCGACAGTCTTCTGTAAGAGGCGAGATTGCCGAGCCTTCACTGCGTTGCGAGTTCGATAAAGGATATTTGCCACCAGCAGGCAAATCACTAGAAGGCACCCCAAAGCAGCAGACGAGCCAGTGGCTTGGTACATTTTGGCTGCCGTCATTAAGTGAACGGCGATGCCAATCATTGCGATGACAATGCCGGTGATCAGTCCAGTTTTGGACATCCGCCCTGCTTCGTTCATCGCGAATACGGTGACTCCGAAAACGTAAACCGCTAAACCGATTGCGACAGGCAAAGCGGGATTGTTCCAGGTCAGAATCTGATTTGCGGCAACCGTGGCACTGCATCCGAGAAGCAAGTTCAAGAACCGACAGGTGGCCATTCCGATTGCCGCTGCTTTGGTATTTTTTAAGACCGAATCGTAAAGAACAACGCTGCAAGCAATGCCGATGGCCAGATATAGGCTTGCGTTTCCCACAATGCGAGTGGCGACCACAATGCCAACGGCAAGCAGCAGAAAGCCCAGTATAAAGGCATGCGACTTCGCAACGGCTCCGCTGGGAATTGGTCGTTCGGGCCGTTCCACAGCATCAAGGTGGGCATCGAACGCATCATTCAGCACCATGCCGCTTAGGTACAGGCAGCTACTGCATAGGATCAGTAGCCAAAAATCAGCTGAGGATGCGATTTCTGGAAGGCTTCGAGCTTCGGCTGTGATCAAATAGCCGCAAAGCACGTTGCTGATCGATGTGAACACCGTGGGGAGCCGAAGCAGCTTCAACCAAGCCATCATTGAAGATCTGTCAGAGACGTTTGGTAGGCTGGTTTCGGGCGGACTTTTATGCATTAATTTCGGGCTGGTCGGTGGTCAGGTCGATGACGGGTTGAGGAGGCCAAAGGTCTTCAATGTCCAAAAGGTTCAGCATGTTTTCTCTGAGATTAGACATCAGTGGAGTCTCGCCGTTTACCTTTCTGGCCTTTGGGTCTACGGTTAAAGCCGCTCCGATCGAAATATCCACCTTAAGATCTTGATGGACGGTTACTTCGTCTGTGAGTTCTTCTTCAAGACGCTCGACCATTTCAAACAGCCGATGATTGTAGCGGCTGCAACCTGGCTCGAGGTAGCCTTCCACATGAAGAGACATGCATTGGGCGTAGTACAGGTCGGTAAGATGCCTCCATCGCCGAGCGCGTTCTTTGTCGTCAACTTTGTTGCTGACCATGTCGGCTAAGATGGCCATGCGAAGATCTTTGATTCGAGCGATTGGGTCGCCCGTTCGATTTCGTTTCAGCCATTCCTTTTCGTAGCGTCCTAAGATTTCCTCGACCAGATTGGAAATTCGCTTTTCGAGGACTCCACTTTGAGTGGTGCCGAAGAACTGCACTTCTCGGACAGCCTGCATGCCTTCTCGTAATCGTACAATTCGCTGATACAGATCTTCGTCCTCGTGAGTTCTCCAGAACAGTTGTTTTTCTAATCGCGATAGAATGGGTGACAGCAATTTGTCTGGGTCGCCCGTGTGATGGTATTTGAAGGCCATCGGATGCACGACGACCTTGGCATCGGGGTTGTCTTTGGCTCGTCGCTTTGCGGCGGCTCGAGCAATAAAGGAAACGCCGTCCATCAGAGGCATCAACCGATCGTTGGCTCCGGAAGTCACGCCTTCAGCAAAGATCACCAAAGGTCGCTCGGCCGTGCGAACGATATCAATCGCGGTTTCAAGAGCTTTGCGATCCATGCCTTCTCGGTGGACACTGAACGCACCAACCCGACGAACAATGAAGGCTTCCAGCCACGATTGCTTAAAGACGTGCCAGCTTGCCATTGCATACAGATGGCAGTTTGCTTCGCGACTCACAAAACCGCTCATCATAGGGTCTGATGTGCGGGAATGATTGGGGCATAAAATAATGCCATGTCCGGCAGCGAGCGAGGCTTGCAGGTGTTCGCTGCCCGTGACATTCCATTCTTGAACGCCGTACTTCGACCGCATTAATTTGGGCAGAAATTTGTCGACAAACCATGACCAAAAACGCCCCTTATAGGGCGAAATGAACTTGTAGGGTTCGTCGAAAACGACTTTTTGCATGGTCCGGTCTTCAATCAGCCACGGCACCGGACGTCTGCCACGTTCAAAGAAGCCTCTGAACCTGGAGTCATCCGAGCACCGGTTTTCGGTCAGGAAACGCTCGTCATTGGGCCGGGATGATAGGAGATTTGCTGCGAATTTCGAGGCTGTCAGGGACAGCTGCGCAAGATCTCTGGGATTAGAAAGCCAGCAGTCGGCTTTTGAAACACCCAATCGCACGGCCTGGCTCTTTGTTTCATGCAATCCGCCATTTGTGTTCGAAGTGGTGGGAAGGCGGCTAGGATGATTCCCCGTGACCGCTTCTCGAATTAGATTTCAGCATTCTTCCACGATCGTCTTGCTGTGGTGATTTATGACGGGTTTAAAAATCATAGTCCCAGAAGGGTCCGAAATGCCTCTTGTGGGCACGGAATCTGATTGCAGCTACTTGCCTGGTCGTCCCTCATTGATGGAATTCCGTTGGGCGTATGGACTGACAGCAGAGCGTTATCGGCATCTGCTTGAACGCGGTTGGAGACGCTTTGGCCGGACGCTGTTTCGTCCGAAGTGTCGTGGCTGCAATGAATGCCAAAGCCTACGAGTTGATGTGAACGCCTTTCGCGCTTCAAAAAGCCAACGTCGCACGCGAAGCAAAAATTCAGATGTGTCGTTTGAAGTCGTTCCCGCGACGATGTCGGCCGAGCATCTGGATCTTTACAACCAGTATCATTTAGACATGCATGAACGCCGAGGCTGGCCGGTCCAAGAAACCACTCCTGAAGACTATGCCGATTCTTTCTTGGAAGGTGACTTTGGGTTCAACTACGAATTTCAATATCGGCAGAATGATCGGCTTGTTGCTGTGGGGCTTGTTGATCGCGTGCTTGATGTGATGTCCAGTTTGTATTTCTATCACTTGCCCGAGTTTCGGCAGAATGGGCTGGGTGTGTTCTCTGTACTGTGCGAACAGCAGTACGCGTTGCAGCAAAATGTACGTTGGCTTTACATGGGGTATTACATTCGTGATTGTTTGTCGATGAACTACAAGAATCGGTATCAACCGAATCAGATTCTTGATCGATATGTCAAACTCGATGAGCCTGCTGAATGGAGTGCTCCTGATTGACGCAATGAATTCTGTACAGACTCAAGCAAAAATTCATGCGCGAAGTCATTGCAATGAATACGACTGCTTGCCGCAGTGGTGCGTATCACAGTTGTGCGCAACACAGTGGTCTTGATCCGACTTTGCTGAAACTCGTTTGAACGTGGTGCTTTATGTTTCGTATCGCTGTGTCCTTTGTTGTTTTGCTTTTGTCATGCGGGATGTTCACAGAATCTTCTGCTCAGGAGTTGTCAGGATCTGGGCTTTCCGTCGATGAATTGAATCAGATTATTCGTGACTCGAAAGACACCGACTGGGTTGCCCCCGAGTTAAGCGGCTATCTGAGACTGAATGCATCGGCCACGACGCTCAGTCGATCAAAGCAGGGAGTCTCGAGTGGTGCGTTCGTAAAAATATCGACTCGAGTTTTTCGCAATCAATATTTGGTCATCGAACATTCTGTGATGGGGGCGAAGGCGACCTATTTTGATGTGGTGGCTTTTGATTCTACCGAACGCCTTTACCATCGGTGGCGGTTACAGGACAACCAAGTGGTGTGGCAGTTCGTCGGCGTCGGCAACATGGATGCTTCCGTCCGTTCAGCCTTGCCTGCCAATGACAAGCTTTCGATTTCTTGGACGCAGATTGCGAATGCAGACCGCCCGCAGACTGAAGCAATTTTGGCGATTGAAGAAGTCGCGCGCGAAGCAGATGGTTCATTAAAAGGCACTTGGCATTGGCAGATGTTTCATCTCGCCGGCGGGAAGGTTGTGCAAAATGAGTCTTCTCGGGTTGCTGGAAAGCTGGGTGACTATTCCGGAGAACAGCGTCGATTAATGGCTAAAGCTGCTCAGCAAAATCAAGTTGACTCAGGCAAGAAAACTTGGTGGGAACGGCTGAAGGATCAACCCAAGGATTCGCTTGAAGACATTCCAAGATTGGATCTTGCCAAGGCTGGAAGAGAGTATCGTTTCGAGGCTGATGGTTTTTTACTGAGAAGTCCGGGCCCTGGCTTTGTGTCCACTGATCCGGAGTTTTTAAGTCCGACGATTCGCTTGTCACTACGTCGCAAATATCCATTTCAGCAAGTGTTGGTGCTTACGGAAAAGATGCCCTTGGCTGGCAACGCGAGGACGTCCGATTTGTTGCCCATTTTAAAGGGAAAGGTGAAGGTGGCAAATCCCTCGGGGACCCTTCATGATTTAGAACCGACGACAATTGGAAAGTTAAAGTTTGAAACCTTTACTTCAGAATCAGCAGGTGGATTGCCCAGGGTTGAAGTGATTTCAGTCGCGCTGTCTGGAAAACAGCTGTATCGAGTCATTACTTTGGGGGCTGGGCAGAATCGAATGCAATCGTGGCAGTTTCATCGGTCTGTTTTGAATGGTTTTGAGCTGATCGAAGTCTCGCAGGAAGCCGCGAAACAAGAACTGGTTTACGAGCGACCGGATGCCGGACTGACAATCGATTGGGGCCAACTTTCTGCAATTGGCGTCCGACGTTTAGACGATCTGCCACTTCGTATAGAAATGCCTGCTGCTGATGTTGGTGTGTCCTTTGATGGGGGCATGTGTGCCGTTTTGACGTCAGGTGTCAGCGGCCATGTTGTGTCTGATGACGTCTTGAAATCGGCAACCGTCGCTCTTCTTGGAGGCAGCTTTCCGAGTGACGTACGTCGTTCAAAAAAAATCACGATGGGGTCTGCATCTGGTGAAGAACTTGAGCTTGGAATCCGCACGCTGAATGGGGAAACCAATTTGACGTTAGTTCGTATCCTCAGGAATGCCGATGATTTGATTGCGTTAGTGGCTTGGACAGCAGAGCCAGAGGCCAACAGTGTCGAGTTATTGCGAAGCACGCTTGATGCGGCCACGTTTAGGACCCCGGAAACCACAGCAACGAAGGTTGCAAAGAAGCATCACTTCATGTGGCCGAACCAGATTGGGCTTAGTCTTTACGAACGAGGTTTGCCGGAGCAAGCCCATCCATTTTTTCAAAGTGCGGATCGGATCAATCCTGGAGATCCGATCTTACAGTCAAACGTTGCCGTATCTCTCCTTCATTCAGGGCGATTTTCCGATGCGTTCAATCAGTCAGCTGACTACCTGAAAATTTATGGCACAAATCGCGAACTGAAATTGATTCAGGCCGAAGCCCTAGTGGGGCTTGCTCGTGAAACTGAAGCGATCGCTGCCTACAAAGAGATTCATGATGTGACTCCTTTGATCGAAGAAGATCTCATCAAGTATGTGGACTTGATGATGAGTGTGGGCCAAACATCAGAAGCTGCCAAGGTCGCTGAAAACTATGCGTCGTCGTTGGGGTCTCCACGAATTGCCATCCGCCAATGGTTGATTGATACGCTTGCTTCCGCTGAACGATATGACGATGCCATTGCGAGGTCTCGTGAACTGATTCGTGACTTCCCAAGTGAACCTCAGTATACGATCAATTTGGCTCAAATCCTGATTGACAGCGAGCAAGGTATTGAGGCGCTCCAAGAGATTGAAGGTCTTAGGAAACAGGGCCATTCAACGGCCGGCATGTTGTTTGTCGAAGGGCAGTGCTTTCTAGAGATGAAGCAATACGCCAAAGCGAAATCAGCTTTTGAGGCTGCTTTGATCAAAATTCCCGGCAATCCCACATTGGAAGATGCTGTGCGTTTGGCTTCGACGCTTTTGGGGCAAGGAGACAATTCGGCCATTAAGACCGTGATTGCCCCTGTTGATCTTCCCGAATTTGTGAGCAAGCAGATTCGCCCTACTGTGAACAAAAACGATGTTGAAGGATTTGGGTATCGCCCGCTTGTGAGTTGGACCGGATTTCAATATCGCAAAGGACAGAAGCTGAAGCAAACAGACTATCGCGAAGTATTGATTCGCACTCAGGCAGCCGTAGAACAGTACAAGCTGATCGAGGCTGATTTTAATCCAGCCACCGAGCGGCTTTACGTGAACTTTGTGGAAGTGCTTGATACGAACGGCAAGGTGATTTCAGAAGGACGGATTGACGACTACTATTTGACGACCGCAGATCAAGCAATGATGGCCACCGCAGATCAGTATCTGAATATTCCAGTCCCTGGGTTAAAGCCGGGCCGCACACTGCGGTATCAATACACTCGTGAAGATCTTACCACGACAGATTTGTTTCCGTTTAAACGTCGCGGGTTTGTTCAATCAGTGCCGGGAGGGCCGCGAGCTGTTTTCGTAGTTGGAGATTGTCAGCAACTGCTGACAGGGACTGCTCCTGATAGTATAAACGCCACGCAAGACGAAGAATCTGAATGCCTAAGCTTTGTTTGTGCTGAACCTCCGCTGCTGCATCTTGAGTCGCGGATGCCACGGTTGGATAACTTTTTTCCAACGATTTGGTTGGGGGAAAAGGGTGAAAGTTGGCAACAGATTGGAGCCTCTTATTTGGCTCGAATTCAGCCGCAATTGAAGCCATCCGCCGCCGCGGCCGAGCAAGCAAGACGAATCGTGGCAGATTTCGTCAAGAATGATTCCGCGGCTGACCGGTCGGCTTTAAACCAGTCAGACAAAGCTGCAGCGATTGTGCGCTGGATCCAAGAAGAATTTACCTATCAATCGCTCGAATTCGGAGTGCGAGGTCTTGTGCCCAACGATCCGAAACGGATTCTTTCCAATCGATATGGTGACTGTAAAGACCTGTCCTTGCTCGCTTGGCAAATGCTGAATTCACAAGGCATCCCGTGTCATCTTGGGCTGATCGATAGCAGCGTCCCCGTGATTCGCCAAGTGCCTTCGATGGAACAGTTTAATCACATGATTATCTTTTTGCCGAACATTGATGGCGGCACGTTTGTCGATTGTACTCAGGGAGAAATGACTCCCTTTCGAACGGCCACGTCCTACATGGCGGAATCGGACGTGCTTGTGCTAGATCCGAAGTTGATCCGCTTTCGTAAAATTCCAACTGATCCTGGCAACGCGTCAAGTTTCGAGTGCGACCGAGTCGTATCGCTGGCTGACAATCAACGTGACTTGGAGGTGACGGAAACAATCACGATTGATGGTCTTGCAGCCACATCATTCCGCGCATTTTTTAAGACGACGAATCCAGCAGATTTGAAGAACAACCTTCAGGGAGCACTCACCGATCAGCAGCGATTAAGAATTCAAACCTTGTCTGCAGAACATGTGACAGAACCCCAGGAACCGTTGGTGATTCACATGAGCTACCGCATCGATAAAGCTGTTCGGAAAAACGGAATGCAGGTTTTGGTGACGATTCCAGTTGTCTGGGAAAGCTATAACTTTAAAGAGTCGGCTGGCTATGACCGGAAGAATGCCTTCGAACTAGATTCCGCCGCAACATTGAAATCTCATATCACCTTGAAGCTGCCAACAGGTTTTCAGTTGGCCACGATTCCTGAAGACGATGTCATCCAATCAACTTGGGTTGATGCTGAACGCGTGGTGACATCGAAACCCAATACACTTTCATTCACCAATTCGTTGGTTCAGAAAAACGGCATCTATCCTGCGTCGGAATATGAGTCCTTTCAGGACAACACCAATGCTGGTCTTTCGTTGTTTGCCGCTGAGGTTGTGTTTAAGCCTGTCGATTTGGCAAAGTGAAGTTTGGCATTGCAAGGAATGCTTATTCGCCATTCGCGCCCAGTCGTGTGCTGTCGAATGGTCAGTTTCCAAGGCCGCTCAGCGAAAATTTAGGATCCGTCGCTGAGCTGTTTAAGCTTCAGGCTGTGTCGAACGAAACTGCGAGAATTGGAGATTCTGGCAATTTCAATTCGCCAGCTGCAAACTTGACCTTGCGGCCAAGCTATTCGGATTCGTCGAACGGGAGGCTTGGTTGATCTCGGTTCGCCAAGCCTTCTTTAAAGTGACGTCGGCAGACGGACACATAGCTTTCGTTGCCTCCCACCTGAATCTGTTCCCCATGGCGAATGGTGTGACCCTCCGCGTCGACTCGAAGGACCATGATGGCCTTTTTTCCGCAATGGCAGATGGTTTTGATTTCGGAAATCACATCGGCCCAAGCCAATAAGTATTGACTGCCTTCAAACAGGTTGCCGAGGAAGTCTGTTCTTAGTCCGTAGGTGAGAACGGCAATGTTCAGTCGGTCGGCGATTTCGCCCAAGTCGTGCACTTGCTGCTGAGTCATAAACTGAGCTTCGTCAACGAACACGCACGACACATCTTCTTTGTTGTGCTCTGATTCGCAGATTCGAAAGAGCGAATCATGAGTCGAAAAAGTCACGGCTTGGCGTTCCAAGCCAATACGCGATCGGATCACGCCGGCTGAGTCTCGAGTATCCAGTTCCGGAGTCATCAGCAGCGGGCGGAGTCCTCGCTCCTGATAGTTGTAGGCCGCTTGAAGCAGAGTGGTCGATTTTCCGGCATTCATCGCCGAGTAGTAGAAGTACAGTTTCGCCATCGCTCAGTTTTAAAGTCTGAAGAAGTTTCAACAAGGAAGTTCAAATACCGACGGAGTGTTGAAACGTATGGGCACGGTCTAACGGCATTTGCTTCAAGCTGCGTTGTTCGTCATTCGAAATTCGGACCTTACTGAAACGAGCGCACGAAAAAACCTCTATCCAGTCTGTAAGAAAGAATTAACTGGTTGACACCCGATTACAGAAAAAAGGTGGGCACCCGTCGACTGGGTCATGTGATCCGAACATGGTCGGCGTGACAGTCAGCCAGAATCGATCCGGTTCCCTATTGGGTAAATCTGTAGGGTCAACACGAATAATTTCAGACAGAACTGGCAGAGGCCTGTTTCAATCGCGTGTTTGGCTGGTGAATCATCCCATATGGAACGTGTTTCACCAGATGGTACGAGCATACCCCCGACATACCTCTACGGCAAGTTCACTCTGACCAATCGTGGGCAGCCGCGCCGGCGATTCTCCCAAATTTTATCGCCTGTTTGACACCGTCACACGGAATGATTGCGGTTGGAAACCAGTCGTGCGTCGACTGGGATCGTGTCAAGTTGAAATCGAGGTGAATCAAAAAATCTCACTCAGGCTTTTTGGGAAATTGTGTGCCGCGTGCTCAAGATCGATTCGGGTCTTCTTGCTGTCTATGATCCTTAAGAAGCTGTACTTGATCGTGCTGCTTTTTCGCACTCAGCTGATGTTGGCATCATGAAGTTTGTTGTTGTGGCACACTCAGTTGGTTTTGCGAACTGGCAGCGGTATCTGTATTCCAACATTGACGTGACAGCACCGCGAAGATACTTTGTTTACAAAGTAAAGAAACTATTTCTCACACCGCCATCCCACCCCAATCACAGGCTTCGTGCCATGATCTTTCGAATTCTTCTGTGTCTTGCTGCGGTCGTTCCGGCCGCTCATGCCGCCGGTCAATTTGCCGACGAAGACGTGCAGTTCTTTCAAGAGAAAGTGGTCCCCGTCTTGAAGGACAATTGTCTTCGCTGTCACAGTGGAAGCGAACCCGAAGGCGGACTGCTGCTGACGACTCGTGAAGGCTTTGTTGAAGGTGGAGACTCGGGTTCTGCGGTTGATTTCGTCAGTCATGCGGACAGTGTCTTGTTGCAGGCGTTGAACTACGACGGCTATGAAATGCCTCCCACAGGTCAGCTGGCTCCTGCTCAGATTTCCGCCGTTACGACGTGGGTCGAAAAAGGCTTGCCGTGGCCTTCCGACATGAAGGAAATCGAATTCGAAGCACCTCATGGTCCTCCGCAAGTCAATGATGAAAACAAACAGTTTTGGTCATTCCAGCCGGTGGCTGCGACTCCTGTTCCTGAGCTCGGTGGCGATATTCGAAATCCCATCGACGCGTTCATCGCAAAGAAGCTGGCTACCGCCGGAGTAAAGCCTTCCAAGGCCGCTTCTGCTGACGTGTTGATTCGTCGGATGCACTATGACCTTTTGGGTTTGCCGCCTTCAGCTCAGTTCCTGACCGACTGGACAAAAAAACTGCAGCCCATCGGCAGTGAAGTCATTGACCAAGATCAAGTTCTGCTGCTGATCGACGAACTTCTTGCTTCGCCTCATTACGGCGAACGATGGGGGCGACATTGGCTGGATTTGGTTCGCTTTGCTGAAACCAATAGCTACGAACGAGATGGTGCCAAGCCGTTTGTGTGGCGTTATCGAGACTACGTGATTCGAGCTTTCAACGAAGATACGCCTTACGATCAGTTTATTCGCGAACAGTTGGCGGGTGATGAACTGGACCAAGTGACTCCAAATTCGATCATTGCAACAGGCTACTATCGGCTGGGGCGCTGGGACGATGAGCCGGCCGATCCGAAGTTAGCCTTCTATGATGATATCGATGATATCGTTTCGACGACGTCTCAGGCATTTCTTGGTTTAACCGTGAACTGCGCACGTTGCCACGACCACAAAATCGATCCAATTCCTCAGCGTGATTACTATCGCATGGTGGCCTTCTTTCACAACATTCGTCGGTATGGCGTGCGTTCGAACGAATCGGTTTTGGCAGCGTCTGTTCGTGAAATTGATCAGCAGACTGATGAAGCCACATTCAAGGCAGCTCAAGCTCGCTATCAAAATCAGTTGACCGATGTGGAAACCAAACTGCAGCGAATCGAAAAGAAGATCCAAGCCGACCTGCAAGATGTCGAAAAGGAAGAACTGCAATACGACATGAACCGCATTCCGATCGTTGCCAAGCGGAAAGGAACCTTGCTGACCGACAAGGAATTCAACCGGTACAAGCAGAACTTTGAACGGCTGCAAAAGCTTCGCGAGGACAAGCCAACCGGGTTGGCGTCTGCTTTATGTGTCACAGAAAATATTCACAAAGTGAAGCCCGTTTTTATTCTGACTCGTGGCAATCCGCACGCTGAAGGTGATGAGGTGACTCCTGGTTTTCCATCCATTCTGTCGCCTCCTGAAATCTCTATTCCCGATGCGGGCGAAGGGGCAGTGTCATCTGGGCGTCGTCGAGTTCTCGCCGACTGGATTGCGAGTAGCGACAATCCGTTGACTGCTCGAGTCATGGTGAATCGCATTTGGCAGTTTCATTTCGGTCGAGGCATTGTTCGTAGTTCCAGTGACTTTGGCTTTCAGGGCCTTGCCCCCACTCATCCCAAGCTTCTTGACTGGCTGGCGCAGCGATTTGTGGAAACTGGCTGGTCTATCAAGACCATGCATCGACTTGTGATGTCATCGGATGCCTATCAAATGTCGTCTGCTGGCAACGATGATGCCTACGCGATTGATCCCAACAATGACTTGCTGTGGCGTTTCGACATGAGGCGTTTGTCGGCAGAGGAAATTCGTGACTCTATTCTGTGGGCGAACGGAAGTTTGAACACGCAAAAGATGTATGGTCCAAGTATTTACACAGACATTCCTGACGCTGTGAAAGCAGGACAGTCGCGACCTGGGTCTGGCTGGGGAAATTCTTCGCCTGAAGATAAAGCTCGCCGCAGTATCTATATTCATGTGAAGCGATCTCTTCAGGATCCCTTGCTGCAAAGCTTCGATTCTGCCGACACGGACCTGCCCTGCCCCGTTCGTTTTGTCACCGTCCAGCCAACTCAGGCACTGGGCATGATCAACAGCGAATTTATCAACAAACAGGCTCAGGTGTTTGCCGACTTTCTGAAATCTCAAACCACAGATCGCACTCAACAAATTCAGATGGCACTCAACCGAGTGACTCAGCGAACGGCGACCGATTTAGAAGTTCAACACGGTCACGAGTTAATGACGTCGCTGCAAAGCGAACACGGTTTGTCGTCAGGTCAGGCGTTGAAGTATTTTTGCCTAGTCGCGTTGAACCTGAATGAATTCATTTATTTGGACTGACTCGTAATTTTCTACGTTCAAGTTGTGTTTTCAATCGGCTCTGAAGCTCGCCGTGATCTTCACGCCGTCCATTCGGTTGCCGTCAGATTTCAGAGATGGATAAGCTCTTCACCAGGACAACAGACCAATGAGTACAAAGAATTTTTGTGGTCGCACGAGACGAGAGTTTCTGTGGCAGGCTGGAGCTGGGTTTACCGGAGTTGGTTTAACGGCGTTGCTGGAACAAGATGGTTTTCTATCTGGTCAAGCGTTGGCTGCTGATGGACAAACTCGGTTTGAAAATCCGCTGGCGCCCAAGCAGCCTCACTTCGCCCCGAAAGCGAAGAATGTGATCTTCTTCTATTGCTACGGTGGGCCCAGTCATATTGACACCTTCGATTACAAGCCGGACATGTATGGCATGGACGGCAAGACAATCGATGTGAAAACATTTGGCCGTGGAGGCCATAAGGCTCAGGGACGCATCGTTGAGCCACGTTGGAAGTTCAATCAGTATGGCGAATGTGGCAAGTGGGTGAGTGACCTGTTTCCCAACGTGGCCACCTGTGTCGATGACATCGCCTTCCTGCATTCTATGACGGCTGATAGTCCAATTCATGGGTCCGCGATGTTGATGATGAACAGCGGTCGTGTGCTCAGCGGAAACCCCTGTCTTGGTTCTTGGGTTAACTATGGACTTGGAAGCGAAAATCAGGACCTGCCTGGCTTTGTTGTGATGTTGGATCCTCGTGGAGGCCCGATCAGTGGAGCCAAAAACTGGTCGAGCGGTTATATGCCGGCCACCTATCAGGCCACTGTGATGCGGTCAAAAGGAGATCCCATTTTGGACCTTTCTCCGACAGCTGATCTGGCTGGCGGTGGCCAACGGCGGTTGTTGGACACTTTGCGAACCTACAACGAAGAGCATCAGGCTGCCCGAGCAGACAATTCGAACCTTGCCGCACGCATTGCATCGTATGAGCTGGCCTATCGAATGCAGTCGGAAGCTCCGGAAGCCGTCGACCTGTCTCAGGAAACGGCAGAAACTCAGGAGTTGTACGGCATCAACGACAAGCACAGTGGCACAGTGGGTCGCCAGTGTTTGTTGGCTCGACGTTTGGTGGAACGCGGAGTCCGGATGGTTCAGATTTATTCTGGCGGAGCTCATAACGACGACAACTGGGATGCTCACGGAGATCTCGAAACCAATCACAACCTTCACGCTGCTGAAACTGACAAGCCCTTGGCTGGCCTAATCAAGGACCTGAAACGCCGAGACATGTTGAAGGATACTTTGATCGTGTGGGGCGGAGAATTCGGTCGTCAGCCCACGGCTGAATACGCCAAGGGAAGCGGTCGTGATCACAACAGTTATGGCTTCACGATGTGGATGGCAGGCGGAGGCATCAAGGGCGGCACAAGTGTGGGGACGACCGACGAACTGGGTGCTCGAGCCGTCGATGACGTCTTCCATGTTCGCCATCTGCACGCGACCATCCTTCAACAAATGGGCTTAGACCCGAACAAGCTAAGCTACTTCTTCGGAGGCTTAGACAACAAACTTGTCGGAGTCGAAGGGGCTCAACCCATCTGGAAGGTCATCGCGTAAACGGTGCCAAGGGAAAAAGTGAACGTCGCTCAAACCTGAATCACGTCACCTGAGCATTTTTCGCCGTTGACCGAGGTCAGGCTAAAATACGTTGAACGGCGATTCCGAAGAGATTGCTGTGAGTGACCGCAATTTGCATCATGTTTCCATGGTTTTGTTGCGACAACGTTCACGCAATCGGTGGGCAAACCCTTTCTGCTTTGCTGTTACGGCAATGTCTTATCAGTAAGGGTTGAATTGTGGTTCGGGGCTTGGCACTCTTGAGGCATGACCATGACGCCTCAACAGTTATTGCAGCAGCATTTCGGATTCGCTGAATTCAAGCTTGGCCAGCAGGATGTGATTCAGCATTTGCTAGATGGGCACAGTGCCGCGGCCGTGTTTCCAACGGGCGGCGGGAAGTCCTTGTGCTATCAGCTGCCCGCTCTTGCCTTTGATGGACTCACGATGGTTGTGTCGCCATTGATTGCATTGATGAAAGATCAGATTGATGCTTTGCATGCTCGAGGCATTAAAGCGGCTCGTCTTGATTCCAGTTTGTCTGCAGATGAATATCGAGCCGTCATGCAAGACATCCGCAGTGGGGCACTGAAGCTGCTGTATGTGTCTCCCGAACGATTCAACAATGAGCGTTTTCGAGAACAGGCAAAGCAATTGAAGGTGAGTCTGTTTGCCGTTGATGAAGCTCATTGTATTTCTGAATGGGGGCATAACTTTCGACCGGATTATCTGAAACTGGCAGGCTTCGCAAAGCTGTTCGGGGCAGAACGGATCTTGGCTTTAACAGCCACGGCGACTCCGGCAGTCTTGGAAGACATGCGGCGTGTTTTTGACATCAGTCCGCAGCACGCAACTTGTACGGGTTTTTATCGCTCGAACCTAGAAGTGTTGATGACTCCCGTGGCCTACAGCGAGCGTGATGACCTATTGATACAGCGTTTTCGTGAACGTCCTTCTGGCGCGGCCGTGGTGTATGTGAGTCTTCAAAAGACGGCGGTCGACGTTGCAGAGAAGCTGAGGTCGGCGGGCTTTGATGCGAAGCACTATCACGCAGGGTTGAAGCCAGAAGATCGAGACGCAGTGCAAGAGTGGTTTTTGCCGTCGGAATCGGGAGTCGTTGTGGCCACGATTGCTTTTGGGATGGGAGTCGACAAGCCCGACATTCGAGCAGTCTATCATTACAACCTTCCGAAGAGCTTGGAAAACTACTCGCAGGAAATTGGGCGAGCTGGTCGTGATGGTCTGCCGTCAACCTGTGAAGTCATGGCGTGCAGCGATGATCTGACAGTGCTTGAAAACTTCATTCTGGGCGATACACCGTCTCAGAGTTCCATTCATAATTTACTGGAAGATCTGTTTGGAAGAGGTGATGATTTTTCTGTGAGCTTGTACGAATTGTCACGCCAGCACGACATTCGTCCTTTGGTATTAAGGACTTTGCTGACGTACTTAGAGCTGGAAGGATATTTGGAAAGTGGGACGGCCATTTTTTCAGAATATCAATTCAAGCCTTTGTTACCTTCTGTGCAGATTCTTGCGAAATTCGAAGGTGAACGTCGAGACTTCTTAAAACGTCTCTTGGCAAGATCGGTGAAAAAAAGAGTCTGGTTTCATATTGATATTGAAGCCGCCATGCAGGCTCTGGGTGAAACTCGAGAACGCATTGTTGTCGCCTTGGATTATCTCGGCGAGAAAAACATGTTGGAGTTGCGAGTCACGGGCGTCCGAAATCGCTATAGCTGCCTGAAGCGGCCAGACATTCTTGAAGACGTTGTGAGTCGGTTGTTTGCTCAAGTGACCAGTCGTGAGAAACGCGAATTGGATCGGCTGCAGCAAGTCATGCAACTGGTGGAACAAGACGGATGCCAGGTGGCTGAAGTTTGCCGCTACTTTGGCCAACCCATCGAAGCTGATTGCGGTCATTGCGGCTGGTGCCAAACCAAAACTGTTTCGCCACTTGTGCAAAGACATTCCGCTTCTTTAAACCAAGTGGAACAGGGATTGATTGCTTCAGCCGTTCAAGAACTTCGTGGCCGTCTTTCCGATTCCAATCAAATTACTCGATTGCTGTGCGGGCTATCAAGTCCCGCGATCAGTGCGGCGAAGTTGCAGAAAGACGCGCGGTTTGGAAAGCTGGAAGATGTGCCCTACCAAGTTGTGCTGAAGGAAGTGCAAACGCATCAAGGTTAGTGAAAGCCTGTGACCTCGATCTGAAGTCACAGGCGATGGCGTTTCGTTCTGCGGGACCATTCACTGTCAGTTTGTCGTTGATTGCTTTGCAATCAGAACGTTGGCTTGCAGGGCAACCCGAGACATGGGTTGTTTCAATGATCCCTAGTTGCGTCGTATGCCGGTTGCCGGTTCTGCGGCCAATAAGCTGCGTCGAGTACCCTGCCAGTGACGGATGTCGATCAAGAACGGGCTTGGGCTGCTATCGAAGCCTCGGTAGCTGCGATGGTATTCCGCAAGTCGTTCCAGTTTTTGATCGACGGTGAGCTCACCGGGGTGCTGAGTCCCCGGAGGGCGACCCCAGTAGATTCGCGAACCGCCGTTCGTTGTAAATTGGTACTGCAATTCATCCAGAGAATCAGAAGCGGCGATTGTCGATGGGACAACGATGCTTTTCAGCTGGAGGGCATCCCACCATGATGCTCCGGCAGCCGTTTCTTCAGTGAGTGTTTCTGCAAGATGTGCGGCGCCCGTGACGGCAGGGTCTCCCCATGCTTCTCCGACATACCCCATTGGAGCCGTTTGTACGCCTTGAACAATTGGGTATCGAGACTGGTCAGTGGGGCGAAAGTCTTCGTTGGGCAGCAGGTAGCCCAATCGATCAACAGGAAAATAGCCTCCTCCCGCCACTTCAACCAGTGCGACGGGCTTGCGGTATATGACTTCAACTTGAAGACGTGCGGGATACGACTTCTTGACAGTAATCAGTCGTTCAATCCAAGGGTGAGTATGAAATGCGAGAGCCACTTTTTCGCTGAGACGTGGATCCAGCAATGACATGGA
>JBDWHY010000129.1:0-2400 GCA_039974975.1 Fuerstiella sp.
CCCGCGACTGTCTGATACGAAGCGGAAGGGCTGACTGAGCCTATCAATGTGACTGCCGGGAAGCTGCTGAGCCAAACTTCACACCGCCCACATCACGACGATGAAGCCGAAGACCAAACTGCACACCCACACGCAAAGGGAAACTGACACTGCTAACGCCCACGATCACGGGATTGTGACGAGCGGTTTTCATTTGGAAATTCGGGGTGATACACAATTCCCGTGCATCGTTTTGTTAGCCAGCCATTACGTGGTAGACGCGAATTGCTGCGATAACGGATGATACTCGACTTCAGTTGTTGAATCGAACGCCCAATTCAGGATCGCGTTTACAAGGGCGCCCATTGAGTTTTGAATTTCGTTCGCAACAGACGTGGGTACAACGAGTCCAAGTGGCCGTGCCTCGGATGTGCGTGGTGGAAACTCGTTGCCAATGATCTCGATGTACATTGCACTGTTGACTGTGAGGTCAGGGTGGTACAGCAAATAGGCGACGATGAAGTTCTTCTCCGCAGAGTAGATGCGCAACCACGTGTCGGCATCAATGTACCAACGAAAGTCTCGGTCGTTGAATCTGAACTTTGCGCGCTTTTTGGATCGAGCTGCCATGCGTCAAAGCCCCCGCATCTGTTCGTTGCAATTGCCGCAGTCACATTGAGCACGCCATGCCTGATCCGTGATTTGGGTGATCATCACAGCCGAATTGCAGCTTGGGCATTTTGACGTGGCAGGCTCGCCATTGTGGAACTGTTCGAATGCTGCCAAGACGGCGTTGATGTACGGCTCCAGTGTCTTTTTGTCTTTGGGCTTTTGAGCAGCCATACACGCCGCTTTGCTGGCTAACGACCACAATCACCGGATTGCCGCCAGCGACGTTGATTTCAAATTCGGCCCGGACGGCAATTCCGGTGCATTGTCTTGTTCTGTGACGTTTAACGCTTAAGTGCGGAAGACTAACTGCGGGCACCCACGCTTTTGTGAGCGAAACTGCACCGCCAATGTTTGACTGCGCAACGCTTTGATTGTGCCGTTTTGAGCTGGGATTGTCGAGTCGACTTTCGGATTCGGACGTCGCTTGATGCGCACGACGCCCGTGAAATTGCGAGCGATTCTTCAACGGAAGTACTGAATCCTGTTTGCCACCAGAGCCGAAGCAACAATTTAAACTTTCGAAAAACAGAACGCGTTGACGGCTTTCAGCCGACGAGGGGCGTGGAAGGCTCAGAGCCCCTGGAATACGCCGCTAAACGTATTAGATTGCTAGAGTCGAAATGAATCCAAACAAGCACCAGACGAAAGCGATTCCGAAATGAACCAATCCTGGCAGGCTGCCAAACTTAGTAAACCAAAGGGCCGTAGTTAGCGCAAGAGCCAGTAGAGTAACTGTGACCGCGTATGGCCAGACGGCATTGATCGGGCCATTAAACGTCTTGAGAATGGTGCTTGTTGGACCGCAGATACAGCGAAGCCAATTGCGAAAGAAGATCCACTCACCGAGATGAATTATTAGAAGATACGGCAGGGCGAACAGGGTCGAAGCGAATGAGTATACGAAAAGCACACCCCACGCCGCATGAAATTGAGGCTGTGGCGACTCAGCCGAACTTAGAGGTGATGAATACAGATTCTCGACCAAAATGCTTTGTCACATAACGCCACCGTTCACCGGGCCGCGGCGAACGACGTTGATTTCAGAACCCGTGCGGCCCAAGGATCCGTGTGCAACGGATTGTTATCTGTCGTCTGTATCTTCCTTGGCCCGCAACGTGTCTGCGAGTGTCGCAACCACTTTGTCAACCTTCTCCCACGGGAAGTCACGGTCGGTTGGGATTGTCGCGACATCCATGATCTCAGTGTCGCTGTCGACTCGGAATAGCATGTCGTCCTCCGAATCCCCAAATCGAACGTCTATAAATCCGTTCTTGTCCAGACGCCACTTTCCGTCCGTGAAGACAGGGTCGAAGCCGCTTAGTTTCTCTGCACGACCGTCGTTATGAAGGATAAGGTGATACGCGGGGCCGTCTGACCACCACCATAGCCAGATCCCGACAAATTTGGCTGGCCTGTCAATCGAGTGACTCGCGTCGATACTCGAAGGCCCAGCGGTCGATTTTGTTGCCGCAGTTTGCTCGGAACAACCGTGAAGGCAAGTCGTTAAGCTCGCAAGTAGAATGACCGACCTCATACCATGCCTTCATGTGACAGATAACGCCGACGGTCACCGGACCGTGGAGTGAAGATATGAAATGAAAAATCCGCAAGGCCCACGGTTCCGAGTGCACCGTTTTGTTAGCAGCGAATATTGAGCCATTCCCCAATGTGAGTCAAGCAACTTACTAAGGTCTGACTGGAAGCGGAAGGACTGACTGAACTTGAAAAGGTGACTGTCTGGAAGCTGTT
>JBDWHY010000130.1:0-2565 GCA_039974975.1 Fuerstiella sp.
TACTTTGGTCGCAGCACATGTGCGGGGAAGTCAGAGAACATGAAATCTCATGCCGAACAGCAAGGCCGCCAGTATCATTCCGGCCAGCGTCAAGCCGCTAAGGTGTTCGTGTAGAACAAGCCAGCGCAACTTATTCTTGCAGCTGGGCCTTGCTTGAGTTCGCCGCTGCGCTCAACTCGAATTTTAGCGATTCAAACACCACAATCCGCTGACAGCAGTGAAATTGTGCCGCCCTCCGGGCTGTTTTTGTCGCGACAGCAAACCGGCGGTTGACACCGCCGGCTATTCATGTATCGCCCTCCGGGCTGGTGTGGGGCTGGTGTGGGGCTGGTGTGGGGCTGGTGTGGGGCTGGTGTGGGCTTGACTGGCGGAGTTGTTGAGTTGATCAGCCATGCTTGGTTTGAATCCAGGAACGCTCAAGCCAACTTTGATCTGGTCGAGTTCGGTTCGGCTGATAGTCGTCAGCAGTTTTTTCTCAGTGCAATCGGACACTCGGCTATTTCTGGCTCATGCAATATGCGTGGTACCAGATGGATCCGCCCCGAACTCGTAGGCCGGACCAAGCGAAGCGCAGTTCCGGCATTTTGTCAATATGCAGACGGAGCCCGATTGCCGGAGCGGCGTCGCTTCGCTCCTGGATCCGGCCTACCTTACTTGAGAAAATGCAGTGACGAGTGCCGAGCTTGCCGATCTGTTTGGTTTTCGTTGGAACGTAGAGCTCGATATTCGCAGCATCAAGACTCATCTAAACTTGAACCATCTTCGCTGCAAAACACCTGAGATGGTTCGCAAGGAATTCTGGGTGACGATGCTGGCTTACAACGCGATTCGCACGATTGCGCTAGTTGCCTCGAGCGTGTGCGATCAGCGTCCACGAGACATTAGCTTTGTGACGTGTTGCCAGTTTGTGCTGGCGTCTTGGGACGTGATTCTTGAGAAGCCATCCTCGTCACGTGTTGATTATTGCCTGAGCCGATTAAGACAAATTGGCAGGTGTGTCGTCGGCAATCGGCCTGGGCGTTTTGAACCTCGTGTGAGAAAGAAACGCGCCAGCAACTACAACCTCATGATGAAGCCACGACAACAACTCAGAGACCGACTCGCTACAGGAGATAACTGATTCGAGTAAAACAACTTAAGACATACGACTGTGCCATTCGTGCGTGGTACCTACCGGACCTGAGCGTGAGATCGCCAAATATATTTCGGACGCTGTTTGCCTTGAGAAGGGTCTCAGGAATTCGCCTGCTCTTCACCCGAAAGATCCATTCCCACTTTTGTTTTGGGGTCCGTTTGACGACATCACACCGATGATTGTTCGGATGCATTGTCGTGACAAACTGAAGCTCGAAATGCCCGATGAACTGTTCGTGAATGCATGGAATCAAGAATGGGCGATTGAGGAGTTCATTGTTCAGGCCCTGAGGTCGACAGTCCCGCAGGCACTGACTGCAGGTTAACAAAAGAATGCACCAGAGCGGTGGGTGGCCTGCTCTCTGTTGTTCGTCGGCCAATCGCCACCGCCCCGGTGAGCTTAAACGTTAACTAGCAAAGAAGTTGATGATGCAACGTGACATTTACGACCCCTCGTTCGTCGCAAAGTTATTCGACGAAATGGCTCAGACTTACGGTTTCGTCAACCTTATCTCTTCGCTCGGATTCGCACGCCGCAGGCGTCGTCAGTGCATTCGATCAATTCAAATGAAACACGATGCGGTAGTTCTGGACTTAATGACGGGCATGGGGGAACTCTGCCCCGACCTCTTGAGCTTGATCGGGCCCAATGGCAGCGTACATGCGGTCGATATCTCTCCGGTTATGTGCAGTCGCGCACGACACCATATCACGACTGGTGAAACGCGACTTCGGGTCATCGAGGCCAACGCGTTGGACTGCCCCATCGAGGACAATTCTGTCGACTACGTGGTCTCAACATTTGGCCTGAAGACATTCGATTCAGGTAAACTGGACGTCCTTGCACGTGAAGTCGCTCGTATGTTGCGACCGGGTGGCCAGTTCGCGTTTCTGGAGATCTCTGTACCTCGCAAACGCTTTCTTAGGTTGCCATACATGTTCTATCTCAACCGGATCATCCCGCTGATTGGTAGGCTGGCACTGGGCAACCCTGACAACTATCGACTACTCGGTGTCTACACTTCTGCGTTTCAAAACTGCACAGCGGCCGCGGACTGCTTCACGGCAGCCAAACTTTCGGTAGAATCTCAATCCTATTTTTTTGGCTGTGCCACGGGAATCACTGGGTTCAAATCCAATCCGGAAGTTGGATAACAACAGGTTGAACCGAAGTGGCGGTTCATGCTGATTCTGAAATTATCGTCGTTGGCTGCTGGGAAGGAGCTCGCAAAGGCGACTGGGCCATACTGTGGCGGTCGTCATTTTTCCGATCACCTTTTGAGTCACCGGTAGGTACGAGTCACCGGCCTTGGAGGTTGGCGTACGGCACAAGCTGACTGCAGTGAAATTGTGCCGCCCTCCGGGCTGTTTTTGTCGCGACAGCTAACCGGCGGTTGACACCGCCGGCTATTCTTGTTCCGCCCTCCGGGC
>JBDWHY010000131.1:0-54104 GCA_039974975.1 Fuerstiella sp.
CCGGAAAATTGAATGTCGCATGAGCGAACATTACGGCAATACTTGAAAGGCCAATGCAAGTGGCGCTCACAGTTTCGTTGAAGCTCAGATTGTTGCTCGGAGAATTTCCTGTGCGAAACATGACAGCTCGACCCCAGCACAAAACGCTTAGGATCGGAAGCACGGCAAAAGCGGCGGGCAATGCGAAGCCGAGGGCGATGGATGTGGTGGCCCATTGGCTGGAAATTGTCAGCATCGCATCCATTGCGTCGGCTGAAATGGTGCTGCAAGCAATCGTGATGAGAGCACAGATTGAAATTGCTTTGCTGGACGGCCAGACAGGGAAAGCTGATGCTGTGGCCAGCGATACGGCGACGGCAAGCACGGCCATTGTCAGTGAATACGCTGATGAACCACAAATGGTGATCCAGTTTAATGCGAGCTGAACCAGCAGCATGCCAACGGAAGCCGCCGAAAGTGCGGTCGTTGCCAGTAAGATCCAGCGCTTTGTTCGATCAGTCATAGCATCCTTGCCCTGTAGATATCGTCTTACCCGCACTTTAGCCGAATCCTGCTGTTTTCCTCAAGTGCGGCCAGATTTATCGTCGTCGACGCCGGGCTGTATGGGAATCATGCCGGTGGATTGAGTGTTCAGAGCGGTCTAGAAAGGCGGAGGCAATGGAATTTTTCTCAATCGCTCGGCCTTCGACTTCGGAATTCATTACACTGTTGCCAAAGTGGATTGCCGAGCCGTTGTGCTTCAATCTGTTCGCCAGAAACTGGGCGTTTGCGGACACGCAGAATCTTTGAACGAAGAGCAACTTTCAGATGTCGAACCACAAAATCATCGTGATCGAAGATGACCGCGAGATCTCAAACACCATTCAGACTGTTCTGAAGGCGTCAGGCTACGAAGTTTATGCAGCCACGAATGGCAGCGATGGCAAAAATTTGATCAGTTCAAAGTCGCCCGACCTAGTCTTAACGGACATGATGATGCCTCGAGTAGGAGGCTTTCCAGTGCTGGAATTTCTGAACGAACTTGATTCTCCTCCGAAGGTCATCATGATGACGGCCAATGAAGGGAGTCGTCATAAAGCGTACGCCGAAATGCTTGGAGTCTTCGACTATCTCAGGAAGCCGTTTGCCATGGAAGTCATGCTGGATGCAGTTTCTCGAGCTCTCGCTTCAGAATCGACAGAGTAGTCGATTTTGCGTCGACTGCCGTCGCTGCGACAAAAGCTGCTTTTGCTTCGCGTCATTTGATCGTGTTTTTGTTTGCAAGTACTTTTATGACCCAGTCCGTTTTGGCTTTGGAAAAGGTGCGTCGATTCTGCGATGCGTTGATTGATCAACAAAAAGCTCGCGCCATCGTGATGCCTCAGGAATCCAAAAGTGGATTCTGGTTTGGAGGCGGCAACATGATTTTGGACGCAGACGGCCACTTGTTGGTGGTGGGGCGATATCGCAACGCAGGAGATTCAAGGACAGGAATTTCTTCTGGGACTCGAGGCTTAGAGCTAGCGATTTTTCGTTCGGTTCAACCATCGACAGCTTGCGAAGACGTGACCTTTGAAAAGGTTCTTTCGTTCAGCAAGCCGGAACTTCAGTGCGGAGACCAAGAAGTTCTGTCCATTGAAGGCAGTTGCTTGCGCCGCACGGAATCGGGTTTTCAGCTTTTCGTTTCCACAGAAAAGGCGAACGTGAGCTATCCGGCTCGAGTGTCCAGTTTTCAAAAGCCGGGCGCCGGAGTTTGGACAATTGACGTGTTGAAGGCGGTTGACTTGGCGGGCCTGAAGCAAGCAACGGTACAAGCCTGTTTGCAAAGTGAGCAGCCAGAACACCTGCATGTGAAAGATCCGTTCTTCTGGAACGATGGCCAACGCGATCGACTCGGGTTTTGCAGTCACCCATTTAACTGGTCGTCTTCGAATTCAGGAGTCGTGAAATTAAATGACGACGGGTCAATCATGGGCGAAGCAGATTTCAATGTGGTGGATCGAGGAACGACGTGGGATGTCGCGATGACTCGAACAACGTCAGTCCTGCCGATGCCAGCTGTTGCATCTGGGTTGAGTGAGTGGCAGTCGATTCTGTTTTATTGCGGAGGCGAATGTGTTCGAGAATTGGGGCAGCACGCCACCGCGGTCAGTCGTCCTCGAGGGTACAGCTGCGAAGAAATTGGCGGTACTCTGCTGATCTCCGATTCCGATGCCCGAGGCGTTGTTCGAATTTCCGACTTATTGCCTCAATTTGTAAGCCCCTACGGAACGGGTTGCAGTCGCTATGTGGATGTGTGTCAGACTCCCGAAGGCTACTTTGCGACGTGGCAACAGTCTCAGACCGACTTTTCTCAGCCTTTGGTGATGAACTTTGTTGCCCACGAATTGGTCATTCAAATCTTCGAAGCGTCGTGAATGACCGTGGTATTCGCAAAACGTTCAAAAGTGAGGACTCGTGGCTCAGGCGTGGTATTTCCCGCCCAGTTGTGGCCCAGTCAGCAGTGTGCCTAGATATCCTGTTTGATTCATTTTAACATGTGGGGGGTCTGTTTTAAGACCTGCTGAAGTGGCTGCGTGGCACGGGGTGTGTCCGCTGAGTCCAACTGTGTTGAATTGTTGCTTGGGCAACTGTGTTGAATTGTTGCCTTGAGCGACTGAGTTGAACTGTCGCTCAGTGCGATTGAATTTCTAGCCGCACATCGTTTTCCAGCAGCGGATGTGTTCTGAATATTGGAGTCTGTGAAAATGCTGAGTCGTTCTATTTTTGCGGGCTGTTTGCTTGCTGTTTTCAGCGGATCTGCGAGTGCACAGTTCGGTGAGTCTGCGTTAGACGCGTTGAATCGGATGGATGCAGAAGAGAAGGCTGAACAGCCAGTCCCTTCGCAAGACTTCGATATCCTTGACCTGCCGGATGATTTGTTTGATCGTCCCGCACCGTCTCGACCGCGTCGAAAATTGCCGCCTTTGGAATTGGATCGGGATTGGGATTACCGATTTGATGTTCAATATCAGTCGACCATCAACCCCTACATGCGATGGTACATGAGACAGAACCCTGCATCACCTCGGAAGCGTTACTTGAGCAAAGAGTATCGAGCGGGACATTATGGATTTCACGCGAGTGCTGCTGGCTATTCTGCCTACAGTTTGCCAGTCGACGACTACGGACTGACGGTTAGTCCTTACTATCAGGGGCAGCACGGATCGATTCGATATTGGGATCATCTGAATTGGTTGTTTCAGCAGTACAGTCAGACTCCGATTGACAGATCTGTTAGGACAACAGGTCGCCCCGCCTTGGATCGGGAATCTTCTCTGAAGAATTCCATGGAGCAAGATGAAGGAATCGATCCCGTTTTGCCAGATTTGTTCAGTCAGACCAAACCGACTTCAATGGATTCCTTGCGACGTCAGCAGATTTGGGTTTACCGACACGAGGCATCGGGGGGAATCAGTATCCTGTATGCCAAGCCTGCTCAGTCGGGCTCTCTGAAATTTCATGAAGCTCAAGCAGCGATCACCGGTCCGAACAATATCTTGGCCTTGAAGTGGATGACAGAACCAGAATGGGCCAACCAAGTGGAACTGAAGGCAGGCAAGCTAAAAAGTATGGTCCAGCCCAGCAACGATCGAGTCGCTTCGGCTCAGTAAAATTTTGCGGCTGGATATTTTGAGTGTTCGTTATTTCAATCTCGCAATGCGCCGGCTGAATTGTGACCAGTGATCCGGCGCTGAGATCACGCTGTAAAGTGGCACCGCTGTCGGACACGGCTGCATCACACGGCTGCATCACACAGCGGCATCACACAGCGGCATGACTTCGGGCACAGTGACAGACGGCGGGCGTTACGCATCCGTCTCGCGTGACGACTATGATTCGATCGACTAAGGTTCGTTCAACGATGTTCAAACCTTTTTTGTCGGATCGCCATCATGATTTCCGTTCGATTTTTTGCCCTGACAACAGTTTGCTGGTTCGGCGTTGCGGATGCTGATGATTGGCCTTCATGGTCGGGAACCAATGCAGTTGATCGGTGGGCTGAAGATGGAATCCTGAGTGAATTTCCGGAGGATGGTTTGCAGCCGGCGTGGTCGGTGAAAATCGGATCGGGCTATTCGGGGCCCGTTGTTTCCAATGGCTGTGTTTACGTCACGGACTACCTTCCCAAGCCTGAATCTCGGAAGATGGAAGCCATTGAACGGCTGGTTTGTCTGGATGAGCAAACCGGAGAAACGAAGTGGACGACCAAATGGGAAACTCACTATCGTCGGCAAATGGCATCCTATGCAACGGGGCCTCGAGCAACGCCTTTGGTGACAAATGGATTCGTCTTCGTGTTAGGTTCGACGGGCCGGATTTTGGCGATCGACGCCACGTCGGGTGCCGTCAAATGGAAGCACGATGCGTTAGAAGAATTTGGCGGCAAAGTGCCCATTTGGGCCTACAGCGCTTCTCCGGTTGCCTTTGAAGACACCGTGATTTTTACTTGCGGTGGTGCCGAAGGAATGCTGCTGTGCTTTGATCAGGCGACTGGCGATCTGAAGTGGCGAGGCCTGCCGAATGATCACGAAGCCAGCTACAGCAGCCCTGCCATCATGACGCTGGCCGGTCGAACTCAGCTGGTTCAATGGTCGATGCAGCAGCTTGCCGGATTTGATCCTCAGACAGGGCAGCAGTTATGGGCCGTGCCTTTTACTTGTCAGTCCAACATGGGCATCGGACGACCGGTGCAGATTGGGAACCAGTTATTGGTGAGCTGCTTTTATAATGGCAGCATGCTGGTTGAAGTTGGTAAAGACAGCGCAAAAGTGATCTGGAAGAAATCTGGCACAGGGGAACGCAAGAATAAAACGGATGGCCTTCACGCCGTCATTACAACTCCGATCGTCGAAGGAGATTACTTCTACGGTACGGGCAGTTATGGCGAGCTTCGCGGCCTGAAGCTGGCAGATAGCGAACGCATTTGGGAAGACACGACGTTGACTCGGCAGGACCGCTGGGGGTCCATGTTCTGGGTCAAAAATCAAGATCGCTACTTCGTCAACAACGATCTCGGCGAGCTATTAATCATGAAGTTGAGTGCCCAAGGCCCAGAAGTCATCAGCCGAACTCAGTTGATTGAACCAACGACTCATTGCGGCTTTGGACCTCGACGATTTGCTGATGCCTTGGTGAACTGGGTTCATCCTGCTTACGCCAATCGGCATGTGGTCATTCGAAATGATGAGGAAATTCGTCGAGTCAGCTTAGAGGAAAAGTAGGCCCGTTGTTTTCAGTTTCGCATTGGGTCTGTGTGTGGTGGCCGCGCTGAGTGGCCACTGCAGCTGGAAGTCACGGCTTGTTATGATCTGGCTTCTGCTGCCTCAAACGCACCAATAACTTCTCGTTAAGCGGCATCGACAGCTGATTTCGAAGTGCTCTTCAGATTGCATCTTCAGATTGCTACGGCACCAATCGGTCGCCAAAACGAATGGCTTGATCGCTGGGATGGGTAGGCGGTGTTTGAAAAGTTCGTTTGAACTTCAATGCCGTTGCCTTAAGTGATCAGGCCCTGTTTTACTTGGCTTGTTTCACCAAATGGATGGATCGAATGTCGCAAAGAGCGGCTTTGGAAATTCGAACCGCATTGATTTGCAGCTGATATGTTCCCGCTTTTGCCACGGAGATTCGCCCCAGATGGTTCCAGCGAAAATTCTGAAAGTGTCCCGTGTCGATGGTCCGAAATGGAAGCTCTGCCACAACCGATTCTTGATGTCGCAGGCTGATTAAAGCGTCACTTCCGGCCTGACCAGAGCCGCAGCCTTGTAGGATTGCAACCGAATATTCACCCGCTTCGGCGAACTGTAAATTCCACGTCGCGTAGTCTGTGGGGACCGCCCAGTAGCCGACCGTGTTCTTGAACCATTGAGGTTCGAATCGCAGTTTTTTGCCAACCGTTTTTGCTTGATCAGCATGCAGCATGATTGATCCATCCGCCGCAGGTGCAGCAGGTTCTGATTGGCTGGGAAGCACTGGTTCTTTTTCGAAGACGACTTTGATGCGAGCATTTTTCGGAGCCGATTCCTTCCAAGTAAAGTCCCAGTGTTCCGGTTCCGGCTTGAAATGGATGGCTTGTTTTGATGGGTCGCTCCAGCCAATGGATGTCAGCGAAGCGCAGAGTCTCGGGATGCTGCATCTTTTCGCCTTTAAGGAGGCATCGTTGGGAACCAGCCACAAAGTACGGCCATCTCGAAATGTATCGCAGGCGTCATCACTTAACGTGCGGACCCATGTGACTGTGCGAGGTAGGTCAAGGGGGCGTGGCGGTGGAGGCTGGATCGACTGAGCGTAGCAGTCCACTGAATTTCCAAGAGTGGCAATGGTGATCGCGAATGCAACAATGCGAATATGGTTCCAGGTGGTGCTGGTCAAAGGAATGCTCCTTGCAGTTCAACTCAGGCAGATGATCAAGCCGGAATTATCGACCATCCCCGGCGAGTGTCCAGCCACTGGCATTCACTGTGTTGGAAAGATGCCACCGTCTCAGTAGAAATCGTTCGATCGTCGATGCAGGAATTGACCGCAACCAATCGATGGCATAAACGACGACCGTGTTGGGTGTGAGTGTTGAAGTGAGCGAACTATCGATCAGCAAGTTGGTCTGCCAACATGGCCGCAGATTCCAATCGAACGGACAGGCGTTTTGCATGCTCACCATTGAAAATGTAATCTCCGGAATCTTCGCGGTTTCCTAACACAGAAACCACGTCGACACCGCCCATCGCGAGATCAGCCCATCCGTACGCGTGATCTGTTTTCGATGTTGGTGATGAACTTTTTGGCAGCTGAAACAGCGTCAGGTGTCCGTTGTACGGTTCCGGGCTAAACTGCCACGAAAGCTTGGTTCCGCCTTGGATCAGGTGTCGTTGGCCCGTGAGACGAAAATGCACCCTGGCGTTGATCCATTTGGCACAAATGCGAGCAAATTCGCCGACGAACGTCACAACGGATTGGGTATTCATCTCGTTGACTCGCTTGCGAATTCTTACGGGAAAAGATTCTCGCACAGTCGTCAGTGTGTCTGGGTTTGGCGTGTCGATGTTGCCTAGGAAGTTGACTTTTTCTCCCTTCGCGTTCAGCCTTCTTGCGATTTCCCAGCCGACATATGCTCCATCACAAAAACCGAATAGCCGGTATGGCCCAGTCGGTTGAATAGACTGGATTTGCTCCAAAAATTCGCTGGCAATCTGATCGACCGTCCAGTCATCTTCGATGTGATCCCCTAAAATGAATGGCCCGAAGCAAGTGTAGTTTTTGATGTGAAGAGTGAGTTGCTGGTAGAGGCCGAGATCCTTCCCGTGTGGTGGCAGAAAGAACATGATGGGTTTCGTGTCATCATGGCTCAGGCGGATCGGCCCTTGCATCTCTTCACCGCCAATGAAACGGTTAAAGTCGTCTGAGACTGCACTGCTGTCTGCACTGCTGTCTGCACCGGTCCGTGTTTGTAGCACAGGATTTGGAGTTGCAGTCGCAGTTGTACCCGGAGTCGCCGTTCTATTTACAGTCGCCGTTTTATCCACACTCAAATTCTGTTTGGAACGGGTGACTGCCTCGGCCAGGCCATTCAGTGTCGGGTGCTTGTACATCAGAGCCGGAGTCACATCCAAACCGGCGTCTTGAGACATGGCCACCGCTTTGATTAGTCCTAAAGAGTCCCCTCCGATTTCGAAGAACGATTGATCAGAATCAAAGTCTTTGGCTCCTGTGATACTCACCCAGACATCTCGAATCTTCGCGTGCAATGAAGATTCTTTAGGAACATCTGAGACACACGGTCTCACAGTCACTGGTCGTTGCAAGGTGGCTCGTCGATCAATCTTTCCAGTATCTGTTCTAGGCAATTCATCAACAGCCATGAAAGATCTAGGGATCATGATGTTCGGTAGCAATGCGCTGAGATGTTCACGCAATTGCGATTCGTCAACAAACGCCCCTTTTTCAACGCTGTAGTACGCGGTCAAGTGTGGTGGTTGAGATTCGTTAAGTCGGATCGCCAGTTCGCGTCGCTGTTCGATGGTGAGCTGTTTGAGTCGTTCCAGCATCAGTTTTGGCCTTCTGCAATGGCTTTAAGCACGACCATGGTCTGTGCCCACCAAGCGTCCTTGGTGTCTTGGGGGACATTGAGTCGTTGAACTTTCATTTGCACTTCATGAAAATTCTGAAACAAAGCTCGTTGATGTCGGCGGCTCAGCGAATCGATTTCTGTCGTCATGTAGGTAAACGCGCCGCCCGGCTTCAACAACTTGGCTGCTGTTTCAAAGAAGTGTTCGGCAAACGTCGCGCTCTCTGCGATGAATTCGACGAATTCAGATTCATTCATGGGGAAGGCATGGAAAAAGATCGCGTCGTATTGATCCAGCTGGTGAAGAATATCTTGCCATCGACCTTCGATCAGATGAATTGTTTTGTGCTTGTGCTGCGTTTTCCACGGTTCAAAAAAGTCTGAGACACTGTAGGGATTCATCTCAATGATGGTGTGAGAATCCGGCTGACAGGCTTGGATATAGGACGCCGCGATTCCTCTACCAAAGCCGATTTCCAGAACGTGATCTCCTGCTTGGCACGTGAATTCCGCCATGGATTGCATGAGCGGAGACTGCCAGTCTTCCATAATTTCTTCGGCCGATAACTGTGCCAGCGAAAGGTCACGCGGAACGTGGGGCAGGTCGCTCCCTTTCGCCATCGTTGGCGCCAGCTTGTGAAGATGGTTCAGATCTGATGTCGTTTCAGCCAGTGCTTGGTTGATTAGCCAGGTGCGATGTGATTCTCGAGCCGTCGAGATGAATTCAGGGTGGCCAAATTCGAATTTCACCGAAACGTCACCGACGTGACTTTCAACGGCACGTCCAGCGAAGTTTTCAGGCATTGCGGTTTTGTCTTCAATGCTGGCGAGCAAATGTTGGGCTTCGCTTGCTGTTCTCTTCGTCAATTCGCCAAGTAGGCGATCGATTGAAGCGTCTACCGGTTGTTCAGCAAATCCAACAACGGCTTCCCGGACTTGTGGCATCTTTAGGATAGCCGTTTCGATTTCGGAAGGTTCAATACGCTGTCCATTAATTTTAATCTGATCGTCCGCTCTCCCGACAAATATCAGTTGTCCATCTTGTCGGCGTCGAGCCAAGTCGCCTGTTTGGTAGACTCGTTGCCCTTGGTGTTCTAGGAATCGTTGTTGTGTGAGTTCAGGGTTGCCGCGATAGCCATTGGCCAGTCTGGCACCACCAATATAGATTTCTCCCAACATGCCATCAGCTGTTGGCTGCCGCAGTTCGTCTAGCAGATAGATTTGGCAGCCCGGAGCAGCTTTTCCGATTGGGACATCTCTACTTTCTGTTTCTGCGGACAAGTCTGATGCGGTTGCCCAGACGGACGCTTCTGTCGGGCCGTATTCGTTAAATAATTTGGTGCGTGACCGCCTGCGGATGTGTTCATCGACGATGTCTCGTGAGCAAGCTTCTCCTGCGACGATGACACATTCTAGAGTCTCGAGGGACGTACCATGGCTGTGCTGCAGAATAAGGTAATAGATTGACGGCAGGCAAAGAGTGTGGGTGATTCTTTCCTGATCAATTAAGTGGGCCAGCTGTTTGATTTCTGTGACTGAAGATTGGTTAGGAATCACCAACGTGCCACCCGCGCCAAGAGTCCAGAATAGACCAGCAACAGAACTATCAAACCAGATTGACGATAGCATCAGAAAGGCGTCGGGCGAATCGCGATAGAATTCAGACCGAGCCTGTGTCGAGCGAATAAGTGCCCTGTGAGTGACTTCGACACCTTTGGGTTTGCCAGTGGAACCAGATGTATACATCACGTAGGCAAGATCGTCAGGATTTGGCACTCTGGTTTGGTGGGAGGCCCTAGGCCGAGCGTGACTGCAAATGGCTTCGACAAGATTAAGCGAACAGTTGGCAGCGAGAATGGAATGTTGGGGGCCCACAACAATCGTCTTTGCACCGCAGTCGATGGCAATGTTTCGAATACGGGATTCAGGCTGGTCTGGATTCACTGGAACATAAGCTCCGCCAGCTTTGAGGACACCCAGTACGCTCGCAATCATTTCGACTGATCGATCGCAACAGATCAAGACGGGTTCGTTCGGTGCGACGCCTATGGCAATCAAATCGTCGGAAATCGCGTCCGAGTGAATGGCCAGCTGCGAGTAGCTGACACGCTGGTTTTCGAAAACCACCGCGACGGCGTTGGGCGAAACCATGCAGTGATGATGGAAGGCATCAAGGATTGTCTGGCTGTCAGGTTTTGATTGAAGAGACGTGGGAAGATTTGACGTAGGAATATTTGGCGTGAAAGGTTTTCGAAGTGAAGCTTGAAGGTAGCCATCAAGAATTTGTTCGAGGTCTGCCAGCATGACTTCGACTTCATTGCCGTCAAACAAAGAAGTGTCGTAGACGGCAATCAATTCAATTTGGCTACCTGGGACAACCAACAACGCCAGCGGGAAGTTGCTTTGTTCGAAGTGCTGCTTATGCCGAATTTGAAATCCTGTTTCGAATTCATCAGTCCGCGCAGAAGGGTAGTTTTCGAAGACAAGAAGGGTTTCGAAGAGATCTCCAGAGACCTTGCTGATGTTCTTGATTCGAGACAACGAACTGAATTCGAATTCACGTGATTCAAGCAGTTGGTTTTGCAGGTTCTGCATCCATTCCACGCTGCCGAATGCATTCAAAGTTGGATCGATTCGAACTGGCAGAGTGTTGATGTAAAGTCCCACGGCGAATTCAGCGTTGGGCAAATCTGCAGGACGACCGGACACTGTCATTCCGTACACGATATCGCCGCCTGAAATTCTGCGACTGAGAAGAACAGACCAGGCGGAATGCAGCAGAGTATTCAGCGTCAGACGGTTGCTTGCCGCGAATACCTTGAGTGAATTGGTCTGTTCATCACTGATGGAACGCACACACTGTCGTTGCTCTTTTGTCCCATCCGGATTTCGGTGGCCGCTTTTTTGAATCGTTCCGGGATTAACATCGTGAAGAAGTCGACTCCAGTAGGCGTCGGCTTCCGCATCAGATTGTTGCTCACGCCATTGTAGAAGGTCACGAAATGCGGGTGCGGACACAACGCGTTGATACGGAACTTGTCCTTTCCTCCTTGCTGAATAGCTGGCTTCAAACTCACGCTGAATGACTGCTCCCGACCAGCCGTCGCAAAGAATGTGGTGAAACGACCAAATCCAGCTCCACTGTTCTTCACCCGTTCGAATCAGATGCATTCGCGTCAGTGGGGCGTTCGCAAGTTGGAAGCCTAAGGTGCGGTCATCCTTAAGAAGTTGCCGTTCGTTGGCTTTTTGTTGGTCGATGCTTAGGTTTCGCCAATCCAAATGAATCCATGGAATCTTCACTTCTTGGCGAATGACTTGCAGAGGCTCATCCAACCCTTCCCAAAGAAAGGCGGCTCGTAAAGCGGTGTGTCTTTCAGTGACGTCGTTCCATGCAGCTTCAAAGAGGTCAGTTTGCACTGGCCCTTCGAGACGTTGCACAACCTGTTGCACGTACACACCGCTATTTGGTTCTGTGATGGAATGAAATAGCATTCCCTGTTGCATAGGAGAAGGAGAGTACAGGTCTTCAACGTTTTCAAGACTCACAAATCACCTCGTCTTCCGGATTCCGCCTTGGAAAGCAACGCAGACACTTTTGCCAAAGTGCGTTCGTCAATATCTGGGAAATCTGGCACGGACTGAGCTTCAATAATCCATCGGATGTTGCTGAGAAAACTGTTTGCGAGATCCTTGATAGCATCCATGCAATGTTGGGCGGGATTGAAAGACCATTCCGAATACAGTTCGTCGTCAACCAAGGAAACGTTTGCTTCTAACGAGTAGGGTTGAACGGTGATAGATGATCTCCACAGCTTTAAAGAAGACTGATCAACGATCAGTGAATTGGGTGCTTGCTGATTTGAAGTGGAGCCGAAGTAGTTAAAAAGCACATCGGACTGATGTTCCTTTGACAGAGCATCGCGAACGGCCATGTTCCGAGAGCAGTGTTTAAGAAGCCCAAAACTTTGCCCGTGTGTTGGTCGGCTTCTGAGTGTGCGACAGACGCTTGTTAAGACCTGAGAAGCGCTGTCTGTGTCGGGGATGTTTAATACAACCGGCGCGACGGCTGTGAACCAGCCGACAGTTTCAGTCATGTCTGGGGCATCGACGTCGTCACTGTTGCGGCCATGCATTTCGATATCGAAGGTGGTGTATGCAGACTGTGCTTTGCGAATCAGTGCCAGGCCAAAGGCAGAGGTCAGGATTTCATGGATTGTTGCGTCAGCAGACGTTGCGAAGTCGCGAAGTTTCAGAGTGTCTTGTTTCGATAGGTTTGCCGACACCAACAATGGTTGTTGTGGGGCAATCGTCAGAGTCGCCGTGCGATCTGTTTTAACGACAGGGATTCGCTTCCAAAGATGTTTCCAATAGTCGTGATAGTCAGATTGGATTGTCTTCGAATCGGCGAGATGCGTCAGTTGTTCGGCCCACTGAATGAAGGGCTCTGTCGGTTTGATGGATGATCGATCGTTGCCTGCTAAGTACAGTGTGGTCAGGTCATCTCGAACGGTGTTCCATGAAATCGCATCGACCGCCAAATGGTGAATGACGATTGTTAAATCGACTTGACCATCCGCCATTTTGACGGCTGCTGCTGAAACAAGTTGGCCTGTTGAAATGTCAATCTCTTCGTGAAGACGAGCTTCAATTACGGCTTGTTGCTGAGTCACTTGCTGCGGTGGGACGGTCGTAAGGTCTGTTGTGGCAAGTGTCAGTTCTTGTGATGGTTTCAGAGGAATTTCGCCGACCCAGACGCCATTTTGCTGCACAAACGTGGCTCGCAATAATTCGTGATGGTGAATCAGCGTTCGAAGGCAATTTTGCAGAAGAGAAACGTCTGCGCTTGAGCACAGTCTGAGGGTCAATGACTGGTGCCAGTCAGAGTGGCTGTCTAACGGAAGTGTGAAGAACCACTGTTGAATGGGAGTGAGAGGGAATCGTCCCGTTCGTCTTGTGTCGGCGATGCAATTGATGGACGCCTTCTGCTTTGTGTTCGGTGCAAGCCTTTCAATGGTATGGTCTTTGAATATTTGAGCCGGAGTCATATGGAACCCTCGCCGCCCTGCTCGAGACGCAATCTGGATTGCTGTAATCGAATCCCCTCCGAGTTCAAAAAAACTGTCTCGGATGCCAACCTGTTCAAGTTGCATGACTTCGCGCCAAACTTCAACTAGCGTCTGTTGCGTTGCTGTTTCAGCGGGTGCGACATCACGCAGAACAATGGACTTTAGCTTTGGCAACGCCTTGCAATCGATTTTGCCGTTGGGTGTTGTTGGGAATTTTGCAGACCACAAGTAGGCTGTTGGCAACATCGAGTCAGGAAGATGTGACTGTAGGTGAGACATCAAAGTCGCCGACGTCAGGCTGTGCTTAGAAACGTAGTGCGCGACGATGACCGGTCGATTGTCTCGTTGGTCTTCACAGGCGACGCATCGTTCGACGTCGGGGTGAGTTAGCATGGCGGCTTCAATTTCCGCTGGTTCGATTCGGTGTCCTCGAATCTTAAGTTGTTTGTCAATGCGGCCTTTGAACTGAAGGTTCCCATCCTCCGCGATCCGTACTTGGTCGCCCGTGCGGTACCAAGTGACAGCTGGATGATCGCTCAATTGAATAAAGCGTTCTGCACTGAGCTGCGGGCGATTCATATACCCTCTCGCCAATCCCGCACCACGGATCAGCAGTTCGCCAACGACTCCGTGCGGAGTTGGTTCTTGGGCGGAATCAACAATCCGTAAGCCGTTGCCTCGCACAGCTTTGCCGATTGATGCCATCGAGTGGCTAGTGTCGGATGAGTTGACCTTTAATAAAGTCGCGCAGACGGTGGCTTCGGTCGGGCCATAGCCATTAATGATCTGCAGTTCAGGGCAAGACTGCATGATCTGCGAAAGCAGCTGCTGAGGAATCGGTTCAACCCCGACCAGCAATCGCTGCAACGAGTCGTTTGCTTGAGCCTGCGAGTGTTCGAGGAATTCTTTCAAGGCGAACGGTGGAAGGTATGCGCTGCTGATGGCATTTGCTTTGATCCACTGAACGAGCTGCTCTGGCTGGTCACGCACTTCTTGATCTGGCACGTAAAGAGTTCGTCCAAACAGCAACGCTGAAAAAAGTTCATAAATGGAAACGTCGAAGGCTGGATTGGTCCACCATGAGCAACGATTGTTTTGAAGCGGAGCCAATCGTTCGAATTCTTCGAGCAGGTTCCAAACAGAATCATGCCCGACGACAACTCCGTTGGGAGATCCTGTGGTGCCAGATGTGTACAGCACGTAGCAGGCATCCTTGGTCAATGAACACTGTGGTGTGTGCGTGCTTTGGCTGGCGATTATTGCTGGCTGATCACGAGCATCGATAAAGTGTGAAGCACCGCTTTGTGCAAGCAATTTATTGATTCTTTGTTGTGGCTGGTCCGCGTCCATTGGCAGGAAACAACGATCGGCAGCGAGGACTCCAAGAATACTTTCAACAGCCCAAGCGCCACGACGACAAAGCACGGGAATCACGGATCCGGCGTGAACATTTCGCAGCTGCGCAGCGATGTTTTCTGCTCGAAGTTTCAGTTCCGAGTAGGTGTAGCAATGGTCTTCTGTGGTCACTGCCGCTTGATGCAGATGCTGCTGAGCGGTCGTTAAAAATCGATCCCACAGGTTCACTTTTTGCGGCAGGTCGCTTGAACCTTTTGTTGCTTGACCGAACTGCCGTTCTTTGTCGGTCAGGAAACACGCCCGGTGAATCACCGAGTGTTGATTGTCCTTCATCACTGCCAGCATGTTGCGAAAATGACTGACAAACTGCAGTTGACGTGCTTCAGTGAAGACTGATGAGTTAAAGTCGAAAAGCAGTTGGTGCTGTCCGTCGCTATTAAGAATTGCAGAGATCGCCAATTTCTGAGCGGGGTCACCGTATCCATGGTGCCACCATGACGACTTCGTTGGCAGACCGGCAAAGTTGTCGACCGACAGGTCAAGAATATTGAGAACGACATCACATGCTTTCGCTGTTTGCACGTTCATTGATCCCGGGACGCAGTGTTGCAGGAAGGATCTCGTCTCAAGAGCAACTTTACGTGACAATTCTACGAAGGAATCGTTTGGCAAAACTTGCACTTGAAATGGCAGCAATTGCATCATCAGACCGATGGATTCTCGGCTGGCAGTTGTGGTCCGACCGTGACTGGTCATGCCAATTCGAACTGACTGGGTTTGATGAATTCGAGACAGCAATGCCGTTAAGGCCGTTGTCAGAACGTTGGAACGCGATAGGCCCGAAGAAAACTGGCGGAAGGGAGGCGTTTCACACAGTGACTGAATACTCTTGTTTTCTTCATCCGTCAAGACAAGACGATGTCTGTGATGGTTTAACTTTTCCTCACTTCGACTGTCGCCATAGAACCCATAGGAAGGTTGTGGTTCAGATCGTTCGGCCCACCAGTTTGCATGTTGCTTTTCAAGGTGGTTGTTACAGAACTTAAGATTTGCAGTGACGGCGTCGGCATAGTTTGTTCTGTTGGGTGCTGCTTTCTGTTGTCGCTGTGCACCATAGTGTTCAGACATCGCAGCAAGCAGTTGCCGGCTGTTGGTTCCGTCTGTGAGCAGATGGTGAAGGCGCATCACCCAACGATAACGAGTCGTTGACAGTTTGATCAGTAGGCTATCGTACAGTGCAATCGTCGGTTGGAAATGATTCTTCAGACGCTTCGTCGTCAGGATATCCGCCGCTTCTTCAGCGTTGTGACTTCGCGAAACGTCTTCGAAATCACAAGGTTGATTTACTTCCGCGGCGGTCGTTGCGAAGGTCCAGTCAGCATCGCTTGCGACGGTCCGCAGGACGGGTGTTGATTGAACCAGGCTTACAAAAGCGGCACGAAAATCTGTCGGACTGATCGCTCCGGATACGTCGAATGTGTGGCACATTTCGTACAACGGGGCAGTCGGGTGGTTTTGCTGACCGAGCCAGATCATCTGCTGATTGGCTGCCAATTCGATGGGCGTTGTTACCGTCACTTTGCACCCCCATTTTGAATGGGTTGAGTCTCAAGCGTTCCGGGACACAGAATCAAAGTGGTGGGCGCTCCACCGGTACCGTGCAACGTTTTCACAATATACAGACCCGCATCGCGTACTTCTTGGTGGACTTGATCCACCGTGTGACAGTGCCAGAAAAGTCCGTTGTCTGCGCCGACCCGCTCACCGATTTCAGAATTCATGTTGCCCAGTGTCACGAGCGCGGTGATGCGGGCAATGCTATGTCGAAGCAGTGTCTTAAACTTTGATTCCACTTGAGGGTCAAACGAAATCACGATGGTGCCGCTTTCACGACATAAATCTGTGCAGCGTCTCAGGAATTCAAGCCGCCGTCGTCGACCCTGAAAAGTTGAGTACATCCAACAGGATGTGTAAACGACATCGAACCGAGGAGAACTATGAAACGTGGCGAAGTCGGCAACCAAAAAAGTCGCTGAAAAGCTTTGATCCGAAGCATACCGCTGGGCATTTGTGATCATCGGAGCCAAGACATCGATTCCCGTGACGTCGAAGCCAGCATCATTGAGCAACTTTGCTTCTCTACCTTGACCACAGAATGCATCAAGCAATCTAGTGCCTGTCGCAACTTGTTTCAGTTCATCGATGGCACCGCTTTCGTGTGGGAGTTCGTAGGTTCGGGGATCGTAGAATGGGACGCTACTTTTGTAGCCGTCGGAAACATAGTCATCGACATCGGAAGTTGGCATCAGCCCAATCGCGATTCCTTCAAAAGCGATTTTCATGAAACCGCTCATGGCCTTCAAAGTCGCCGAGTTCGCTGCGCGGGTTCCAATCAAGTTCCTGAATCGACGTATAGCGCGGACACGCAATGACCGACGTTGGGTCGGGCAGTTTTCAAGTTCTGTTGCGATGGCTTCTGTAGCAACTGGCATGGCGACGCTCTGAGATTTAAAGAAACTGTTTCGATGGTGTTGAATTCAAGGGTGCTGATTTCAATCGTGCTGAGTTCAATGGCGATTGACTCAACTCTGATTGGTTCCACCTTGATCGGCGGGCCTTGCGCTCAGGTCGGCCAAGAGCGCGGCGATCGTGCGAGCTGTCGTGAAGTTTTCAACCGTAACAGCGTCCGTTGAAATCGTGATGTCAAACGATTGCTCCAAATAGGCCACGAGCCGCATGACACCCAAGGAATCAATATAGCCAGCTGTCAGAAGGTCATCCGTTGCCGTTAGTTGCAGTGGACCATCAAGGTTCATGAGGTCTTCATGAACGAATTTCAGTACCCGTTGTTCGGTGTCCTCGTTGCGATTGCTCATTGTGTGAAAACGCCTTTAGGGTTGGTCGGTGATGGGTGTCGAGCGACCAACATTCGGTCGATTTTTCCTGTACTGGTTCGAGGAAGATGGTCGGCGATTCGAACCGTTGGAGGTATGCAATAGGCGGGCAGTTTCTGAGAAAGCCAACGCTGAATGTCGCCTGATGAAATTTCATGGGTCGCGTTTTGAATGATCGTGAGCGTGGCTGAAAGTTCGGCCGACTCGTCTGTTTTCACGCTGGTGACACTGCATTCTTGGACAGACGGATGCCGCAGGATTGCAGTCTCGATTGCGTCTAATTCGATCCGATGCCCTCGCACTTTGGTTTGACGGTCGATTCGACCTTGGAAGTTGTATTCACCAAATTGATTCACACGAACGAAATCTCCAGTCCGGTAAAAACGATCTCCGGAAATGTGATCGATCCAGAATGTGTTTTCATCATCAGTCTGCCCGTTGACATACCGATTCATCATGGTCTGTGTGTGGATGACCAATTCGCCGCATTCACCAGGTGGTGTTGGGTGTCCGTCCTTCGCGAGCACAAATGCGCGGTTGTCTCCCCAAGGTTTTCCAATTGGCACATTGGTCTCAAACATCTTGGGCTGCAACTGGCCATTGATTGGTGGGATGTTGTAGACCGTGCAGACGTTTGTTTCCGCAGGGCCGTAAGCGTTGCTGAACGCTGCGAAGGGCCAAGTTTTTCTGAGACGATTCAGTGGCTTAGTTGGGAATCCTTCACCTGCGAAGACCACCCAACGCAGCGATTCGCAGTCTCGGTCTTGAAGGTTTCCACGTTCTAAAAGCTGCATCAAAGCGAAGGGGACCGAATACCAAATTGTGATTCGTTCGCGTTCGATCAACGTGGATAGGCTGGCGGACAATCTGGCGTAAGCGGGTGGAACAATCACGACGGTTGCACCCGCGAGAATGCCCGCAAAAATGCCAAACGTTGACATGTCGAAGTGTAAGGGGGATGGACTTGCAATCACATCATCGGTGTTGAGTGCATATTCGTCTACGGTCAGCTCGGCGTAGCGTTGCCCGCTTGAATGAGTGTGAAGAATCCCCTTGGGATCGCCCGTCGAACCCGACGTTGAAATGATGTAGGCCGAATCTGATGGCAGCCGTGCCACGGATGGACAAGTAGGCGACGTCTCGATGGTTGACCATGGGATGACTCGAAGCGAGTCTGCATGTTCTTCGGGATCGTGTTCTTCGGGATCGTGTTTTTCGGGGCCAACCAATGTTGAGACCAGAGGAGCCTGTGTGGCGATCTGATCGCTCGTAAGTTTGTTCAGGTTGAAGGTGATCAAAGTACGAACATCGTTGGCTCGAAGTATCTCACACGTTTGTTGGACGGGAAGGTCTGAGTCAATGGGCAGATAGATGGCCCCAGCTTTCAAGACTCCGTAAACAGCGACGACTGATGCCGTCGAAAGTGTGAGTCGAATGCCAATTGTGTCTGCGGGTTTGACTCCGCTGCGAATCAACAGATTGGCAAGTTGAGAACTGGCGCGGTCCAGTTCGGCATATGTCATCGCGTGATCTGCACATCGCAAGGCCACTTTATCCGGTGCCCGTTCGGCGGCTTGTTCGAGATTTTGGTGTAGCAAGTTCACGAGGTCACTCCCATCATACCCGCAATGATGTTCCTCTGAATGTCGGAAGTGCCGGCATAGAAGACGCCGCCCATAGCGTCTCTTAGATCACGTTCGATGCCCGGTTCGGTCATATAGCCTCGTCCGCCATGGATTCTCATCGCATCCATGCTGGATTCGACGAATGCTTCGCTGAGGTACAGTTTCAGGACTGCCGCTTCTGTGACTGCAGATTTGTTTTGAGACTTCAGCCAGGCAACTCGATAAAGCAGCATTCGAGCTGTCTCAAGTCTCACTTTCATGTCTGCGACTCGGTTGGAAACCGATTGAAATGAAGCGATGGGTTTGCCAAATTGACGCCGCTTTCTGCTGAATTCGATACAAGTATCAAGCTGCCGATTCATCGCACCAATTTGGCTCGCTAAGATACAGCAGCGTTCCACTTCAAGCAGCGTTTGGATAGAAGTGATGTCACTTCCTTCAGCGCCAAGGCGAGCTGATTCTTCCACGTAACAGTCTTTGAATTCGATCCGACCAAATGGAACTGTGCGAAGTCCCATTTTTTGATCCGCCGCAGAAACATGACATCCCGGGGCTGTCTTCTGGACTATAAATGTGGACAGTCCCCAACGCCCTTTTGTGGGATCTGTAACGGCAGTCACAAGAAACACGTCCGCCAAAGGAGCCAGAGTGATCATGATTTTCTGGCCCGTTAGTCGATAGCCAGATCTCTCTTTTATGGCCGTCGTTTGAATTCCGTATGCGTCTGAACCCGCACCTGGTTCAGTCATGGCATGAGCACCCTTCCACTGGCCGCTGCTCAGTTTGGGAAGAAAGAACGCCTTTTGTGCATCCGTACCCAATTCAACGATTGGCGATTGCACAGACCACAGTTGAGTATTCAAAGCCAACAGCAGGCCTTGATCTCGACATTCGAATCCCAGTCTTTCCATGCCTCCAACTGCCGTTAAAACATCGATGGGAACGGAACCCCCAAATTGTTCAGGGACATTCCACTTCAGAATTCCAAAGCTCGAACACTGTTGCCACAGATCTTCCGAAAATTTTGATTCGTGGTCCCGAGCGACGACGTCATCTTGTAACGATTCAGATGCAAAACTTGAAAGTTTAGACCGAAAGGTGGCCTGTTCTTTTGTCCAATCAAAGTCCATGAGTTGGTCTTCCTGACTATCCTAAAAAGGCACGCTCAATGAACCAGAATCCAGCAATCGCAGCAATCACTGCAGACCCGCCATGCACAATGATTGGCACGTAAAATTTCTGTTGTCGCAAAACAAAGATGACCGGGAAAATGGCAAGGACGACGGCCAATTGCCCAAGTTCGACTCCGATGTTGAATCCAATCAATACCTTCACCAAGTTCAACATCCGGAAGGGAAGATCGCTCATCACTGAGGCAAAACCGATTCCATGGAACAAGCCGAAGCCGAAGATGATCAACCAAGTTTCTTTGACCACAGGTTTGATTGTGTTCAGTGCCACAAGAACAATGGATAAAGCGATCACCGATTCGACGATCCAAGATGGAAGTCGCACCCAACCTAAAGCAGCCAGGCTAAGAGTGATCGAGTGTGCGATTGTAAAGATGGTGACAATGCGAACGATGTTTAGAAACGCGGGGCGGAAGTTTTGAACGGGCGTCCACGCGTTTACCTTCAAGACAAGAACAGCGGGTAGCAACAGAGCGGCGATGAATAAGATATGGTCTGCGCCCAGCGGAACGATGTGCAGCACGCCCTGCAGGATAAATTCTCTGGGTCGAAGAAGTGACTCGGCGTTGGTCAGATCCAGTTCCTGCACCGAGTTATGAGACGCGAAAACCATGGCAACAAACCAGTCGCTCGGCTGTTCTAAGATTCGCTCGTTCTTTTCGATGCAAACCAGACTTCGATGCAGGAAATCATCTGCGACAAACAGGCTGTTGGTGATGGTAATGATGTCGGTACTGGAACCAGCTGGAGTAGTGTAAAAATACTGCGCGTAGTCTCCTTCTCGCTCTGTTTCAAGAAGGCCGACGGTGGTGTACGTAATCGGGATCTGGGATCCGTTTGCTTCGAGCTGGAAGTGCTTTTCGATGTATTCAAGCACTTGCGAGCGGCTATCTGTGATCGCTTGAAGTTGCTGGTTCGCTTCACTGGGGATCGCAATGTTCAGCTTGTTGCGAAGGTCATCAAGATTGATTTCTACGCGTCCGCTGATCAAAGATTGATCGACGCTGAGCCAGACGTAGGATTCGCCCGGCGCGTGAGCTTGCGCGTTGCCAGACATGGCGACACTTAGGATGAAAACGCAAAGTTGTAACAAGCGACTGATCAATGTTTTCAGTCCTTGATGTTCTCGTCGTTTACAACAACGATCTATGGACATCACTTGGTTCCTCGTGAAGCTGTGCTAGTCTGGATGTTTGAATGGTCGGTGATATTCGCAGGGGCGCAGAAATTCATGCCACTTGATGTTTTAGAAATTGCCGCTGGCACAGACGCTCTGCCGTTGGGGCAGCTAAAGTTCTGCGAGCAGCAACCTGTTTTGGTTCAAACAACAGTCGAATCGCTTCTGCCGTTGGCGACACAGTTGGAAGCCACGCTGACAGCAAACGAATTCGATCGCGCCAATCGGTATCACTTTTCGGTCGACCGACAAGCATTTCTGGCTCGTCGTGGATTGTTACGCTTGTTGTTGTCAGATTTGTTAGAGCAGCCTGCCGATAGAATCGAGATTGGAATTGGCAGCACGGGGAAGCCGTTCTTGCTGAACCATTCTGAGCTGCATTTTAATGTCTCATATTCTGCCGGAAAGTTGTTGATTGGCTTTCGGCAGTCGAAGCGAATCGGTGTGGATGTCGAAGTGATGCGTACGCTTTCAGAGCGTCGAGAAATGGCTCGGCAAGTTTTTTCTAAATCAGACTGTGCAACGATTGAGGATGCCAGAAGCTGTGAGCAAAACAAGCTGTTCTTCCGAGCGTGGACTCGGCTTGAATCATTTGTGAAAGCAACAGGTGCTGGGTTGACGGATCGTTCTAAGATTGATTTTCTGAGCCACACTGATTCGATTGAAGTCAGTTGCGGCGGTGTGAATTGGCTGACCGAAGATCTTGAATTGACAAGACCATTCGCTGCTGCTGTGACGCTTGAATGTCCAGCGGGGTGATCGAGTGTTGAGCGATCACATTCTGGCCCAGTCTTCTTCGGTGTTAAGCTGTGTGTAGAGTGACTGTGTGATTGGCCGCACCGTTTAGAATTCACCAATCACCTCGCCTCCTTTTGAGGTTCCCAGGGCGTTGTAGGTTCCGGCGTCAATGTTGTCACTGATCGCGGTGACAGAACCGTCACACAATGCAAACTGGCTGATACCGACATGAGGAGCCGATAGGCCCTTATCGTCTGTACCAATTTGATTCGGGCGGAACTGTGTTTCGAAAAGAACCATATGGCCATGGTCATCGGCGAGGTCGGTGATCTCACGAGCCGCCGCACTCCACGCAGTTTCAAAATTCGCATGGTCTGCGGTGGTAGATGGATTTTCAATGGGGCCGTTTGTGCGTTCACCGATCGCAAGAGTGTTGGACAAACCATCTGGGATGTCGCGAAATCGAGTCCGGCTATTGCGAAAGAAGGGACCTTGGCTTCGCAGTGGAGTGTCATCAAGGTTCACTGTATCGGTCGAAGGTCCCCAGTTTGCTGCATAACTGGCAGCCGCATATTGTTCGACGGGGTTTGCCGATTCGTCTCGGATGACAAAGTGATCAGCGGAAAATGGATCAGAAGGGCATAGGAAAACGGTCAGATGTTGCTCACGAGCGTTTAGGTTGCTGGGATCAAATCCGGGTAGGCTAAAATTGAATTCGCGATACAGGTTCGCTTGTTCGAGCTGAGGCAACAGCATTGAACCCCACGCATGCCCCATGAAGTTTGCCGCAGATCCGTTTGGGTCTGGTTTGTGCAAGTAGCCCGGCGGCAGGGTCCGGTAGATTGTCTCATAGGTGTGCATTGCCAGAGCAAGTTGTTTCAGGTTGTTCTTGCATGATGTTCTTCGAGCCGCTTCCCGCGCTTGCTGCACAGCCGGTAGGAGTAGTGCAACCAATACGGCTATAATTGCGATAACGACCAAAAGTTCGATCAAAGTGAAGCCTCTTACTTTGCGATTCTTCGCACGAGATATTGATCTTTGTTGAGTCTGATTCGATTTGGGTGTCATAATTTTATCCTTCTTGCGTCACGACATGTGGCGGTACTCTTCCTGTCGCGGCGAGTGCCAGTGACTATGGAAATTTGTTTTTTTCTATTCATTTGGATCAAAGAATTTCGCGAACCGCGGAAAACATGTCAGGTGAGCGGGAATGTGCTGGCGGACTTTCATGCTGGTGACGTACGCCTTGCAGGCGAATAAAAATTGGAACTAGGAACTAGGCAAGCCGAAACATGATCGAACCCATTTATTCAGACCGGTGGATTGAAAAGCACGCACCATCCGTTTTTCGCACTTGCCGCCAGCACACAAAAACACCAGAAGCTGCATGGGATGCTTTCCAAGAAACGTTTTTGACCTTCACCAAGAAGCGCGGTTCTTTAGACCTTTCTAAGGATCCACTGCCTTGGCTCAAAGAAACCGCACGGCGGTGCAGTATGTCGGTTGTGCGTAAGACGGGTCGGCAGCCGTTCACTGGGGCGTTGGAGATCAACGGCTTAGAAGACTTTTCTGTTGGCCAAATGGAGTCAGCCGCATTGAAGGAAGCGGTGGCCGTCTTGACTGAAGAGCTGCAAGGTTTACCAGAAAATGATCGCCTGATTTTGCAACTCATTTATGTCGAAGGGCGTTCTCATCGAGACGTTGCTTCGCAAATTGATTGTGCGGCAGGCAGCGTAAATGCACGTGCTGAAAATGCTCGTGGAGAATTGCGTCGCCGCATGCAACGTCGAGGTGTTGTGTCGGGCATCCTGTTGCTGTTGTTTCTGCTGCATACCAACAGTTCAACGTATGCCGGTGTGTCTTCATCTCAACCGATACCTGCTAGCGGTTTACGCTGGAAGAAGGTGTCGGTCGTGGCGGGTGCAGTTGCCGTCTTGGTCGTCATGTTTTGGTCTTTGCCGTTTCGTGTTGACGCTGCGATGTTCGCATCCATCTATGCGGACACGGAATCAGCAGATGAAAGTCTTTCTACGACGGGCGAATTGCTCGACGGAGATGGTCTGGGTTCGGAATCGTGTGAAGACTGCGATCTGTAATTCAACCTGCGAAGTATGTCACGGCAAGCTGTTGCCCAAGGCCCAGTAGGAATTTCTGGTTCTTATGGCTTTTCCGAGTTGTCTCATCAACAGTCGATCGTGTGGATTCGCAGTACTGCAATGAAAGAGTTGGTGGGACGGCAGAGCGTCGACGCTCTGGTTTTTGTGCCATCGCGCAACTTGTTGATCGGCATTCACCGGGGATGTTATTGGAGATGTCACCGGGGCCGTCGCCAAGATGACACAAGCGGTATCAGTTTACCTGAGATCACATCGACTGTCGCGCCAGCAGTTGCCAGCACAGCAGCTGCATTCGCGGCATATGGAATGGGCCTTTCCACAGGTTGCCTTTCAAGGGAGAGCTGATGCGTCCGTCGCGGCGCAGATAGCCGAACCACTCGCCGTGTTCGTGGTCGGGGAAATGTGAGTACGTCCAGTCATGAATGTGACGGTGCCAGTCTGCGTACTTTGAATCGCTCGTGAGCTGGTATGCCAGCAAAGTGGCGATGATTGTTTCGTTCTGTGGCCACCAGAATTTCATGTCGTGCCAGTACTCTTGAACTGGCCGTCCTTTGACATCAACAAAATACAGCATGCCACCGTGCTGCTTATCCCAGCCTCGTTCCCACATCCAGTCAAGCATCTGGCATCCAGTTTGGATGAGGTCGCTCTCCCCCCGCAACTTGCCTTCGAGCATGATGAACCACGCGCCTTCGATGGCATGACCAGGATTCAGCGTGCGGCCATCAAAGTGGTCGATGATGTCGCCGTTTGGGCTGACGGTTTCCATCACGCATTGGAGGTCTTCTTTTAGGTGGAATCGACGGATGTCGTCAATGCTGCGGTCGATCCATTGATCGGCGTCGGAAAGACCGATTGACTCACGTAGCTCCTGAGCGGTCGCGATGGTGATCATCGGGAATCCGATCCCGCGGGTTGGCCGCGTGCCCGTGAACTTCGGCTGAACTCCCTGTGGATCAAGGTTGTGGCTAATGAAACGACAGAATGTTTGCTCGGCCTTTTGAGCGTATTGAGGATCGCCAGTGGCCTTTGCGAGTTCTCCGTATGCCATCGCAGCGAAACTTTCAGAGAACGCGTAACGGCGTTTGCGGATCGGAAGCCCTTCACGGGTGACGTGGAACCACATTCGGCCATCTGCGGGGTCGAAGCAATGCTCGTCCATGAATCGAGCGCCGTGCTTTGCCAGTTCCAGCCATTCGTCGCGAGGTTCGACGTTGTTGTAAAGTTCGCCAAGCAGCCAAGTGAATCGGCCCTGTTGCCACACCCCCTTATCTGTGTCGATGACCGTGCCATCACGTTCCAGCGACATCATGAAGCCACCGTGTTCACGATCGACGCAGTGCTTCATCCAGAATGGCAGCGTGTCGTTTAGCAGCCCGTCGCGGTACGTCGCGATCAATTCGGTTTTAGTATTGGAATCCATGAAGAGTGTCTTTGTCGTTGCTAAAGTCCGAACTCGCTGAGTTTGATCGTCTGGAAGACAAGGTCGGCGCGAGACGATTCGTACAGAATTCCTACCGTGTCCTTATCAACCATCACCAGCGAGCTGTACGCGCCGCCTCGATGGTCCAGAAGAATTTGTTGATCAGCCGGCCAGGTATTGCCATCATCGAGGCTCATGCGAAGAGTCATCTTGCGTCTGTGAGTCTTGCTGTTTGGATTGGAGAAGAAGAGGACTCGGCGACCATCGGGCAGCACATGCGAAATCAAACTGGCCATGCAGACGGGTTCCTTCAGTGCGCCGTGGTCTGAAGAGTGCAGCCTCCATGTTTGGCCTCGATCCGCCGTCACACTTACGGCCCGGCCATTCGTGTCGGACTTGTCACGGCGATTCCGGTTGTCTCGCATGTTGAGCATCAGCGAGCCATCTGACAGTTCGGCAACAGCGCACTCTGTGGTATTGCCGCGAGCATGACTGGACACAGTCCAAGACTTCCCCCGGTCCCGACTCCAGATGAGATTCGAAAACGGCCGTCCGGTCGCATCCCGTCCCTGAGTCGGCATGATCAACGTGCCATCCGTCAGCGTGATGCCATTGCCCGGAGCTGGGGCGAACAGATACCACTGCGGATTCTTGAGCTGTGCGGTCCAGTTTTCGGGTTTCGACCAAGTGAGTCCGTCATCGGTCGAACGTACCACCATAAATTGCGTGGAGTGCTTGATATCTAGGCCCGGTTCCGAACCCCGACCGGCCCATTGATGTGTCTTTGGCTTTCCGTGTGTCCACACGGCCGACACAAAAATTTCTCCAGTCACGGTGTCGACGAGAATGTTCGGGTCTGAGCAGCCGTTCTGGTCTTGGCCAAGTCCGCCGAATTCACCCATGTCCATGATCGGGCGGGGGACAGACCAGGTTTGTCCTCCATCGGTGGAACGCGACAGCCCGATGTCCATGTGGCCCTGAAGGTCGCGGCGGCTGTTGTAACGCAGGTCGTAAACACCGAGCAGCGTACCTTTGTTCGAGCGAGCGATTCCGGGGATCCGAACAGTGTGACAATCGTGGTCGCCTTGGCGGTGAATGATGACCGCCGGACGACTCGCGGGTGATGGAACAAGATCACCAGTGATTCGAACCGACAGGATACTCATCCGGTTCCGGTGTGGACGGAAGACAAAATCGTCGATCGCAACTTTCACATTCTGTTTCGAGAACAGCACCGTGTCTTCGATGCCAACCTGCAGCTTGTTCTTCTGGTCTCTGCGAGCAAAAAAACGAAAAGGCACGCCGGGGCGTATGCAGTCGCTTGCTGGTGCCAGCGATTTTGTTTTGCCGATCAGGGCTCCTTCTACAAACAGTTTTCCCGATCGGCTATCAAACCCGAAGTTCAAGTCGCGTCCGATCCAGACGGACGCTGCCGTGCCATTTAACTGTTCAAGCGATAGCGTCGCTTCGAGCGAGAATGGTCCTGCGTTGATAAGTGTTTCGGGGGAATAGTTTTCGGTCGTATCTTGTATCGGCCCGCTCAGCTCCCACGACTCGGCTTGGCAGGCCGCTTGCACGATGAGGAACATGCATAACGCAACAATCACGGAACGACACATTTGATTTTGAGGGGCAGATTGATTTTGGATCATGTTATTCACAGATAGAGGTATAGGAATGTGTGTACGATTCTTCTGGCTACTCTGAATTCGCTGCTGACTCGCTTGGCAACGCTGATTCCGCGATCGGCTGTCTGAGCGTGTAGATCGTGAGTCCATTGAGGTTGTTTGTTGGCCTTCCCGTAACGAGACTTGTGGCGAGGCCCACCACCACACATGACGTCATTCCGCTGGCCGTGTAAAGATAGCCGTTCACTGCGGTGAATTTCCACAAGCAGAACATGACTCCGGCTCCCACGATTGCACCTGTGAGAGCACCCGTCGCGTTGGCTCGTCGCGTGACGGCACCGAGGACGAATAGACCTCCCAGTACGCCCATGAATAGGCCGATGACTTTGATGAATGTGTCGAACAACGATTTGATCTCAGGATTCACGAATACCAGCCCCAACAGCGTCCCGATCACTCCGATGAGGAATGTCCAGAATCGTGCGGCATTCAGATAACTGGCTTCGGATCTACACGCGTTAAACGGGCGCATGAAATCTGTCACAATGGTGGTTGCCGTTGAGTTCATGCTGGTCGAAACAGTCGACTGAGCGGCCGCGAAAACGCCCGCCACGATTAGCCCGGCAAGTCCGATGGGCATCTGTTTTGCGATGAACAAAGGGAAGACCTGATCTGTGGTGATCGTGGGATCCAGCTTGTCTGGATGCGACTTGTAAAATGCGAACAACGCTGTGCCAATTCCAAAAAACAGCAGAGTCGCCGGGATTGTTAGCACGGCGTTCGTCCAAATTGATCGTGCTGCCAGCTGCTGATTCGCTGTGGTCATATAGCGCTGCACGACGGCCTGATCGGCCGTGTAGGAAGAAAGGTTTTGAGCAATCGATCCGACGACAATAACCCATAGTGCGATCTGACTGCTGGTGATGTCCCAGTGGAAATTGGCGATTGCGAATTTGTCGGCTTTGGTCGCGCTGGATAGGAAGCCGCTGATTCCACCATCAACACCTGCGATGAGTAGTCCGATCGCCAGCAACGCGCCACCCATCAACACAAACGTTTGAATTGTGTCAGTCCAGATGACTGCTTCAATGCCGCCCATGGTGCAGTAGGCGATACTTAACACTCCCATCAGTAGAACCGATTGCGCGGGCGTCAATGGAGTGGCCACGGAAAGTGCCAGCCCTGTCAGGGACATAACGACCGCCATGCGAAAGATATGAAACAGCGTGAAGCTGGCACTTCCGAACAATCGCACGGATCGGCTGAACCGTTTTTCGAGGTACTCATATGCGCTCGTCGCATTGATGCGTCGAAAGAAGGGCATGGCGACAAAGACCGCGAGCACGGCCACAACGGGAATCATCATGTTACCAACTGAATAAACCCAGTCCTGTGCGAAGGCTTTGGATGGAACCCCCGTAAAGGTCAACGAACTGAGCATCGTGGCGAAGATGCTGCAACCGGCAGCCCACCACGGAATCTGACTTCCGCCGCGAAAGAAGTCGTCCGTATTCTTATGCTTTCGCGCGAAGTAGATACCAATGCCTACCATCGATAACAGGTATCCAAACAGCACGATGTAGTTGACTGTTCCAAAGTCGCGACTTGCACTCTTTACCGATACGCAAAACACTTTTGGTGATCGCACGCGGGGCCGCACTTCGCCGGTCGGCACAATGATCTTGTCGCCCCATTTGACGGCAATCGTTGTCACATGGTTGGCAGGCGTCGTCCCAGCCTCCACCCAAGTGTCGGTGATTGTGTGGTAGGCGAGTGACTTTTTGTTGAACCCCGGATGGTTGTTCTTCAGTTCATTTCCCTTGAAGAACAGTTGTTCCGTTGCTCCTCCAAGCACGAATATGTGGCTCTGCCCGAATCCGATCGCCGTTCCAGCCATCACGCACCGGGGGACTTCAGCCCGCTTTCGCCAAGTGTTCTTAGTGGGATTGTATTCCCAGACGTCCTTCAGAAAACCGAAGCTGGCTGGATTGTCGGCACTGCCTTCTTGTCGCCGTCCACTCATCACGTAGACACAATCGGTGTAGCCGTTGTGCTGGCTCACGGTCAAGTTGAAAGCGCGAGTTGGGCCAGGCCACGGTGGCAGTTCTTTCCAAACGAAGTCTTCTTTAATGGACTTCTTCGACAGATCCAGCGACCAAAAGTTGGTCATAGCGGTTTCGAGTGATTGACCGCTTTGTCCACCGGCCAGATAGATCACATCGCCGATGATTGTCGCAGCGGAAAACGCACACGGTTTCGGCAGCGAGGGATACTTGGTGGTGGTGACCTTCTCGTTCTTTGAATCCCAGCTCAACAGGTAGACATCGTCAAAGGCGTTCTCCGAATCATTCCCGCCCATGCAGACGACTCCGTGTTTCGTCGAGACAGCCGCACCATACGCGATTGGACGAGGCAGTTGACCACCGTCCTTCCACGTATCGTCGTCTCCATCTCTTGTCAGCACCCAGATTCGGTCGTGCCAGACCTTGTCGTTCTCCCAGACAGGTTTCGGAAAATTCGCCCCACCAGCAACGATCAACGCTTTGTTGTGAATGCCAGCGAATGGGCCGGCAAGACCAAGCTCGTTTGGAATCGCCGGTCGTGTTTCCCATGACAGAAGATTCGCTTCCGCAGCCTGAATGGCTTGTGATCCGAAAGCCAAAACAATCGCTGCAATGATAGCGGGATTGAAACCCCAGATGACAGAATATGTCTTCATGTGCCTATTCATTGTTTGGCGTTTCAATTCGAAGATTGGCACGTTTTCGTGTGAGTTGTTCGCCGCCCCCATTTTCAGTGGCGACCCGCAGTGAAGGGTTTAGCTGCCCGTTGACAGAGGGCTGTTAGACACCAACAATCAGCCGCCAAAGAAGTGGGAGAAGAATGGCGGTGGCTAAAGCATTTAGTCCCATTGCAAGACCAGCAAACGCTCCGGCAATTTCGTTCTCTTGCGCGGCTCTGGCCGTTCCAATCCCATGGCTGGCGGTGCCTATTGCGAAACCACGTGCCGCGGAATCTGTGATGCCGATTCGTTTCAGAAGTGTCGGCCCCATCATGGCTCCCAGAATGCCAGTTGCGATCACAACGGCTGCCGTCAACGAAGGCAAACCACCAAGTTCGTGGGCGATGCCCATCGCAACCGGCGCTGTCACAGACTTTGGAGCGATGGAAACGAGAGCCTGCTGAGATGCTCCAAGAATAGAAGCCAGGACAACGGCGGAAGCGGCCGCTGTGGCTCCCCCGACGATGACGCTTACAAGAATCGCTGCAGTCGATCGTCGGACACGATGGAACTGACGGTACAGCGGAATTGCAAGTGCGACGGTCGCCGGTCCCAGCAGAAAGTGAACCAACTGTGCCCCCTCGAAGTACTGTTCGTAGCTGGTCCCCGTTCCGATCAGTAGCGAAACGATGATGATCACAGAAATCAGCACGGGATTAAGCAGCGGGTGTGATTTTCCGTGACGATGAACGAAAAGACCAATCTGATATGCGACCATTGTCAAAGTGAGATGAAACAACGGTAACGTGCTCAGATAAACCCAGACCTCATGAAGATTGTCCATCAGCCATCCTCCTTCGCTTCGCCGGTCGCAGGGCTCAGCAATACGAGAAGTTTTGCGGTGACAACAATTGTCAACGCCGTGCTTAAGACCAGCGACAACGAAATGGGCAACCAATCACGACCGATCATCTTCGCATGCAACATGACTCCTACACCAGCGGGAACGAATAGCAACGACATGTTCCGAATCAAGCCGTCTGCAGTACAGCTGAGATCATCCGGAACGGCATCTCGTGCAAGCAGCCCGGCGAACAAGATGGCCATCCCGACGACAGGTCCCGGAATCGGCAGTCCTGTACTTTTGACCAAAACTTCACCGAGAAGCTGGCAGCAGAAAATTAGAGTGAGATAGTGAAGCATGAGTTGTATCCGCAACAAATGGTGGCACGACTGTTCATTACAAATTCGTTTCCGCTTTCAGTGGCAAACTCTGATGGTCCGCCTGAGACCACTCAAAAAAACCGATTGATTCCAAATCGTTTCGCAGGGTGTTGACATCCGCAGCCGACAAATGACCCTGCGGCAGCCGACAGCCTCCAACATGAAATCCCTGCATACCCAGCACCGCCTTCATGGCAGGATGAAACGGGAAGTGACTCAGCGCACGAATCATGTTGATGGACTGCGATTGCAGGCGTCGCGCTTTAACGAAGTCGCTGTCAGCGAAAGCCGTCATGATACGGCGATATAATGGTGCGATGATGTTAAATGTACTGCCAATTGCTCCGCGGGCCCCGGTCGCAAGAGCGCCAACGAACATCTCATCGCAGCCCCAGACAACGTCCAACCGTCCCTCGTCTAACTCCAGACATTCCTGAAACTCATGCAGCTTCGTGTCGGTGTACTTGAGGCCTGTAAGGTTTGGGATGCGATCGCCAGCTCGCTTCAGAAACTCAACAACGTCGATCGTCGAACCAGTCAGAGCTGGAATATGATAGTAATAAAACGGCAGGTCGGGCGCGCCGCTGGCGAGCTGTGCCATGCAATCGACCAGCGTTGCAACGTCGGACACCTTAAAATACGACGGACAGGTTGCCGAAAACATATCTGCGCCGATCCGCTGAGCATGCTCGGCAAGTTGCTTTGCTTCCGTGAGACTGTTGTGGCCAACTTGAACGATGACCGGGACACGGCGGTCTGTCGCCTTCACATAGGCTTCGGCCACCAGTCGTCGTTCGTCGCTGCTTAATGACATTCCTTCGCCCGTGCTTCCGCAGACGTACAATCCTGACACACCTTGCGATAGCAGATGGTCGACCATCTTGGGAACCACTTCAAGGTTCAGATCACCGTTCTGATCGAGAGGCGTGTACGTGGCTGCCACGAGCCCATTCAATCGCATTCTAAGCATGGGAATGTTTCTATCTGGTTTCGTCATTGGAAGGTGATGATTCGATTCTGGTGACTGGTTTTTCGGCGTGCTGACTTTACAGAAGCATCTCACTTAATCGATCGTCAGTGAGATCAGCATGGTCTCGATGCTGCCCTTCTTCGTGACCAGCAGCGACGGGATGCGATAGCCATACTTTTTCGCATCTGCGGCCTGGCCTTCGCGCGGAACGCCATCGGGAATGTCTCGCTGCTCAAAGATGGTTTGGTGCAGATCGCCCTTGCCGAGAGCCTTCTGAGCCTTCTGGAACATGTCGAGGTGCGGCCAGCGGAAGCCCGCTTTCTTATATGGCTTGTTCAAGTACTTTTTCTGCTCTTCGATGAAGGTTGTGATATTTGCTTTATCAGCGAACGGGTCTTTGATCTCACGTTGAAAATCCTGCATGGCCTTGAGCAGCCGTTCTCTGACTGGACTATGCTTCTTGCTATCGGCGAGATTCTTCCACTCGTGAGGGTCTTCTTGTAGATCGAACAGCTCGTACTCAGGTGGAAACAAAAAACTGTGCACCTGCTGATCTTCGGGGAGCTTGCTGTTCTTGTAACGTGACTCACCGAGACGATTGAGTGCACGATCGGGACTGTAAACCAGCTTGTAGCGTTCGTCTCGAATTCCGAATTGCACGTACAACAGGTTGGGTGACGCACCGGTGGTGAAGGTGTGGACATACTTCCGCGACGCAACTTTTCCGGAATCAATGTCCTGAAGTGCTGTGCCGGGTAATTCTGCTGGCACCGGAATTCCGGCAGCTCGCAACATCGTTGGCAGGATGTCTATCGTTGACACCATGCCGTGTTCCACTTTCGCCTTCGCAAAGTTCTTCGGACCGTTGACGATCATGGGAATCCGCGTGCCGTTCTCGTAGATGCTGCCCTTGCCACGAGGGAAGTCCGCACCGTGATCGCTTATGTAAACGATCAGCGTGTTGTCGCGAACTTTGTTTTCATCCAGCTTGTCCAGCACCATGCCCACGCCTTCATCAAGCCGGTTCATACAGTTGAAATAGTCGCGCAATTCATCTCGGAACGCGGGAGTGTCAGAACCGATCCATGGGAAGGGTTTGACTGGATCTTCAACAAGCCGAGTTGGAAAGCCATTCTTCGATTTTCTCACGAACTTTCGGTGAGCGTCAGCGTAGTTGATGATCAACATGAACGGCTTGTCGCGTTCAGCCGCATTCTGCATCACGGCGCCTGCCTCTTCGGCATACGTTTCGATGCTGATTGTCTTGTCGAAGTTGAAATTCGAAATTGCGCGATGGTCGATGAAGTCTTCGACCAGTCGTGCCGGATTGATGTGCGTCTTGCCAAGGAAGCCGGTGTAGTACCCTGTCTGTTGAAAATACGCGGGCATGGTTTTGAAGTCGCGGTACATCGAAAATCGATGAGTCGCCAAACCAATGTGACCGGTTTGCCGCGTATAAAGCCCCGTCAGAAACGCGGCACGAGACGGACTGCAGACTGAGTACGGGACAAAGGCTCGCGTGTATCGCACGCCTCCGGCCGCCAGTGAATCCAAATGAGGCGTATGGACGCGCCGTTCGCCGTAGCACCCCAGATGCTCGCTATTGTCTTCGGAGACGATGAACAGAATGTTGGGACGCTTCGATGCGGCGGACCGACGAGCGAAGACACGGTCGGCTGTCTCAGTCGTGAACGGCGAAGCTGGCAACCCCGCGCTATTAAAAAGATTGACGGGCAGATTGGGATACGGCACCCACGCGTAGCGTGCGTCATGAGGTTTGGGAACGTCTGGACTAGAAACGGAAACCGTGTTGCTGGCAATCATCTTTGCGGTCGCCGGATAAAAGACGCCGTCTTTGCCACAAACTTCGAAATGCCGCAGCGGTCTGTCGTCGGACGACTTCAGTCCGTCCCCTGAGTGTTCAAAGGAAATGACCAGTGAATCGCCTTCGCGCTCTGCACGATCTAGCAACGGCCCCGCGTCAATCGCATCATTCTTCGATCCATACGTTGTGCTCAGTGCCCATTTCGCCAGTCGTTCGCCGACGGGTTTCTTCAGTGTTGGATGCACGTTCGACGGATGGCCAGTGTCGATGGTGGTCGCCATGCCGACATTCTTTAACTGACCGAGCATCCGTCGCTGTCCGTCCCGAAACCACGGCCATTCAGGACGGTTCAAGGCCGGAAGTTGAACATAAAGAAATGGGAAGTCGCCCTGTCCCCAACGTGATCGCCAATTGTTAACAAGCAGTGGAAACAGACGTTCGTGCTCGCGAACTCGAGTGGGCGTCTCAGCGTTCGATTCCCCCTGATACCAGATGGTCCCGCGGATCGCGTACGGGATCAATGGTTCGATTCCGGCATCCCACATAAAGCCGGGCTTGAAGGAATGATTGGGGCCGAATTTGTCTCCCGGAATTTCTTCGCCCGCCTGAATCGCAGCGAGCAGGTTTTGTTGTCCGCGCGTGCGACAGAAATTTGCAAGCCTTTCATTGTCCAGCCAGTTGCCGGCAACCAGCGCTCGCAGGTCGGGGTCGGCCTGAAGTGATTCGCGCGGAATCCACGCTTCTGCTGGAGTACCGCCCACAGCAGGACAGATCAGCCCCACCGGGACGTTTAGTTTTTGTTGCAAGTACCGACCGAAGTACCAGGCGACGGCAGAAAAGCTTTGGGCTGACTCTGCGGATGCCACTTTCCACTCGCCTTCGCAGTACGCTTTTGGTGTCAGTCGAGCGAGATGATCTTTCGTATAGCTGCCAGAACTGCCGCGTGCTCCGCCGACGAGATGAAGTAGACGCAGCTGGCGGTGGTCTGCGGACGATAACTCGTCCTTGCCGTTCGCAGACTGAGCCAACATCCACTCCATGTTGGATTGTCCCGCACACACCCAGACTTCGCCGATCAGGATGTCAGTAAATTGGACTCGCTGACCGCTTGAGTCAATCGTTAAATCTGCTGGCGTTGCGTTGGGCTTTCGCTTTCTTAGCCGTAGATTCCATTCTCCCAAACCGTTCGCTTGGGTGCTCTGTTTTTCATCTCCCAGCGAAACCGTAACCATGGCGTTTGCCGACGTGTGCCCCCAAACCGGAATCTCTGTATCGGCCTGCAGCACCATGTGATTGCTGAAGACTCGAGGCAACTTGAGAACGCTCGAAGCCGGACTCGCAAGAGTTCGAGGGTGGGCGACATCTTTTCCGGAAACTTTGCGACTGTGTTTACCAACAAGATCGCTCAACGGAATTCGTTGAAACGTCATGTGAGCCTGACTGCCTTCGTACAGAATGCCGACCGTGTTCTCGTCGATCATTGATAGACACGAGTAGCCGGCACTTTTTTGCTCATCCAAAAGCAGACGATGTTCCTTCGGCCACGTCAGGCCACGATCCGGCGAGGCCTTGATTGTGATGTGATGCCGTCCACGAGTGCTGTCTGGATTTGAGAACAGCAGCCAATTGCCAATGTCTCGACCGACCTCCCGATCCACATCGATCAGGCTCGCCATACACGATCCGGGTTCGATCAACGATCGCTCTGAAGTCGTGTGCTTCTGCCATGTGTTGCCCATGTCGCGCGTTGTCATCACGACTCGCATCGCCTTGCGGTTGTAGCGACAGTTGAGCATCAGTACGCCGGGCTCGATTTCGACGACCTGTGATTCGGTTGTGTCGTCAAACGCGCCTGTGCCGACTCGCCATGTTTTGCCGTGGTCCTTTGAGAAAATGATGGTCGAATGCGGCAGCCGATGGGCCGTCTTGTTCTCGGCGTTGAGTGGGTCCTGATACTGAGCGGCGAAGACAATCGTACCGTCTCGCATCGTGATCCCTTTGCCCGGACCTTGCAGGATGAAGCTCCACTTGGGTTTCTTCACCTGCTTCGTAATGTTGATCGGTTTCGACCAAGTCAGGCCATCGTCGTCGCTGCGCACTAACATAAGTTGGCCCGTTTCTTCGGGCGTTAGTCCCGGGCCGGAACCTCGCCACGAGCGATTTCCGTGACTCCACGTGGCGGCAACCCAAATCGTGCCCGTGTGTTGATCGACAAGCACTGCCGGATCGCCGATGCCGTCGTAACGCCAATCGGGATCGTCGCCCATATCCATGATGACCTTCATGGGCTCCCACGTTCGACCACCGTCAGTTGAACGCGACATGCCAACGTCAATGTTTCCGGGCAAATCCCCGCCGCCGCGTCGCCGTACGTCGTATACGCCGATTAGATTGCCCTTGTTTGTCGTGGCCAGACCTGGGATGCGGAATGTATGAACTCCGTCATCGCCACTTGTGCGGACGGCAATTCCTATGCGTTGAACCGACGCAGCCGCGTTGAGATTGACCGCTTCTCCATTGGAGAACGCCACTTGACGGCACCTCGCACCGACTCGGTGATCGACATTGGCGTCGGAACTGAGTCGACCGGCGATCCAGAAATAGTTGCTGCCTGCTGCGAGCTGACAGCCGGTTCCCGCACACTCCAAGACCAACACATCGGTCGACGATTCTTTGACATCCAGCCGGCCGACCGACGTTCCAGAGAACGCACCGCTCGAATTTCCGCGGTACACATGCAGCGACGTGAGGTCCGATAGGTTCGTCGTACCTTTCAGGCTCGCCCGTAATTCCGTCAATGAAATCGGATTCAGGTTGCCCGTCGTTTCGACCTTCAGCTTCACGATCGGGCTGGCATCCGTCCCGATCAGGGCGGGCAGTGTCAATGGAACGACTTCGACGTTCACGATCTCTTGCGGTAAAGCCGGAGCGAGACGAATGTCGTCGATCAGAATGCCGGTGTTCGAGGGACTGGTGACCGTGAAACGCAACTCGCGGATGCTGTCGTCGCCGAGGCTCACTTTGATATGCGACAGGAACTCGCGACCGACACGAACTTCTTTGTCGCCGTTAAAAATTTCCTTCCAGCCCGCGCCGCTGTTCTTTTCGATACGGAACGAGAAGGGCGCTCGAGATGTCCAACGTTCTGCCCAGAATGTGAGTTCACCAGAGGTGTCGGCGTCACCGCCAATCGCAAGCGTGACGCTTGTTTTTTTTCCACCGGTCAGTTGCAGGCAATGCCTACCCGTTTTGGCGTGTTGATCATCGACGATCGTCTTTCCTTCAGCCGGCGTCCAATCGCCAAACCGAGTTTTCAGCTTGTCGAATTGCCCGGGCTTGGCTTGTTCAAAGCTGACGTTCGTGGCCGCAGTGGCAGCGTTCTCGCCCGACCTCTTCTGATTTCTTGCCGGTTGGGTTACAGCGATAAGTTTTTTTGACAATTCAGCCACTATCTCAGGAGAACTGCCAGCGATGTTTTTCGTTTCGACAAGGCCATCTGCGTAGTCATACAGTTCGGTCGCTTTGATCTCACCCGTCTGACGAGTGACCCATTGCGTCAACCGATGTGTAGGCGTCCGGATTGAATAACCCATCATCCCACCGCGCGGATACTGACTCAGCGCCGCCGATTTTGTAACGAGAGTCGGGTCATTGAGAAGCGGAGCGAAGCTTGTTCCTTCGAGCTGTTTGGCGACTGGAAGTCCGGCAAGTTCTGCCAGTGTCGGATACAGATCAACCAGCTCTACTAAAGACTTGCTCGACATGCCGGCAGCCTTCATGCCGGGGGCTCGAACAATCAATGGCACACGTGTATCCAGCTCAAAGTTCGTCGTTTTTCCCCACAGCCCCTGCTCTCCAAGATGATAGCCGTGATCGCCGTACAGGACGACGATCGTGCTGTCGCAAAGTCCGGTTCGCTCCAAAGCATTGAGCACCCGGCCAATCTGCGCGTCGATATAACTGACGCATGCGTAGTATGCATGTCGCACGCGTTTCTGCTTGGCTTCAGCGATCGCACCGTTGTTCGGCTGATCGGTATAACGGCGCAGTTCTCCTGAATCATGTCCTGCAAAGGCAGGTGCACTGTCGGGGAATTCAGTTCGCTCCGGCAACGCAACATCGTCATAGAGATCGAAATACTTCTTTGGGGCGATGTAAGGAGAGTGCGGTTTGATGAATCCGACGGCAAGGAAGAACGGCTTGTCGGTTTCTTTGAGCTGCTGAAGCGTCTTGATCGCGCTGTCTGCTACCTGTCCGTCGTAAAGTGTGCTGTCGGGAACATCGGGTGCTTCAGTCGCAGGGCCAAAAACAAGCTTCTTTGTCCAGTCCTCCGGGGCGGCATTCTTCGGCTTGTACACCTTTTTGTAAATGTTCTTCGCTGCAGAAATGCCTTCCTCGGTGTAGTAGTATCGCGGTCCAAATCGAATCGCTGGAACGGACCAACTTTCTGCATCGCCCATCGTGTCCCACTTGGTGATGCTTGCTCCGCCAGGAAATACTCCGTGGTAGATCTTCCCAATTGCGGCTGCGTGGTAGCCGTGCTGCTTAAAGTGCTGCGGAAGTGTGACAACATCCGGATGATTGCTTCGAAAGTGTGAATGGTTTCCGGTGACCCCAGTCGATTCGGGCCGCATGCCCGTCATGAGACTTGTTCGAGATGGGTTGCAAACTGCCTGCTGGCAATACGCTCGATCGAATCGAATGGATCGAGCTGCCAGCTTGTCAATGTTCGGTGAGTAAATGTGGGGGTTGCCGTAGCATCCCAATTCTGGACGAAGATCATCCACGGCAATGAATAACACGTTCCGTCGTGATTCCGCAGCAACGTCCGTTGATGCATTCACGATGATTAAGGCACTGACCGCCAACGGCAGATATCGGTTTAGCAAATGATGCATGATCGGCCCTCATCTTGGAAACGGACATCAGGAACCGTCTGGAAACTGGTTTGCCTGAAGTGTTATTCGATGTTATAACGTAAGCACGTGCTTCAACGAACTCAAGCCGCGCAAGGCAATCGTAGGCAAAAAATGGAACAGACACTCGCCGAGAAATCGTACGACCACATTCGATTGATGCTTTCGTCAGGCGAACTGGCGCCGGGCAGCCGGCTTGTAAACCGAGTTCTCGCAATTCAAATCGGAGTCAGTGTCATTCCCGTGAGGGAGGCAATTCATCGGCTGGCCACCGAAGGGCTTGTCGAGCACATTCCTGGATCAGGTGCCTTTGTCCGCAAGACCGACCCTCAAGATCTCGACAATCTTTACGTGCTTCGCGACGCCCTCGAAAGCTGTGCAGCCGGAGAGGCTGCACGGTACGTCACGGATCATCAACTTGAAGAATTGGAGTTGATACTCGCCGAGGCGCAGGCAATCGCTCAACAGATACAAAAGCAATCAAAGAAGTATGCCACTCAGCGACAAATCAATGCGTGGCTAGATACAGAGAAGCGATTCCATGAATTACTGATTGAAGCAGCTCGCAATCCACTGCTTGCAAAAGTCACTTACGAACATCGAGCCATTGGCCAGATTTTCGACGCACAGCGAACCGAGCCGCAGTTGTTGACTTCCGACGTAGCAAGACAAACTTGCTCTGGGAAAACGGACCTGATTGATGCTCTCCGGCACCGCGATCACAAAAGAGCGCGCGAGCTAATGAGCGCTCAAATCCAACGTGGTCGCAAACAGGTTCTACGGCACATGAGAGAAAGGAACGCTCGATAAACGGACTTGTCGAGTCTGAAGTTTGCAAGAGCGGCGATGCTCAGGCTCTTTCTCGCCGATTCAAAACTTGCGTCACTTTCGCCCTGATCGTCCTAAAAGGAATCTCGCCAAGATTCAACGATTCGATGCTGGATTGATCATTTCGTTCACTATACTTAGAAACTGGTTTGCCCCGAATCTTCCTGGGAAAATCATGCAATGAACTGGGCGGCGGGGACACGTTTCACGGCGTTAGAGGAATCATCGGCCACCTAAATGGTGGCAACGTTTCCGCTCTGACTCTGCAATCAGAGCGATTCCGATGGAGACGGCGAAGTGCAGCTGAGCAAGTTGAAAGAACAAACGAAATGAGCGATGGAAAACGAATCAATCTCAGTGTGCTACTGGTGACAATTGCGGGCAATGCAATCTGGGCAACCGCTGGGTTTGCTCAATCATCTGCGATTTCTGAGCATGCGCAACAGATTGATCAGCTGGTGGCTGAGCAGTTGCAGCAGGTCGGTCAAGATCCTCGCCCCGGCATTGATGACTACACGTTTTGTCGCCGGATCTATTTGGATGCAGTCGGCCGCATTCCCACGGTTGACGAATTGAACAGCTTTGTTGCGGACCCGCAATCTGACAAACGATTTCGTTTGGTCAACAAACTTCTGGATTCCAATGGCTACCAGAGTCACTGGTACAACTACTGGGCGGATCTCTTGCGGGTGAAATACGTTGGCGACAAATTGCACCACCCGGGAAATTATTCCGAGTGGATCAAGGACGCCCTTCGCAGCAACAAACCGTACGATCAAATGGCTCATGAGTTGATCAATGCCAGTGGCCCGCTCTACAAGCCTGGCAATGGTGCCACTGGATTCTATGCTCGTGAACCAATGCCTTTGGATCATCTGGCCAATTCGGTGAAGACCTTTCTGGGGCTAAGCATTGAATGCGCCCAGTGCCATGATCATCCATTCGATGACTGGACGCAGAAGGACTTTTATAAATTGGCCGCTTTTAGCTCGAAGACTCATTTGAGAGTCGATCCGACACCGGACTTAGAAAAGAAAAAGTATGCCCGAGATCGCAAGACTCTGAAGAACAAGAGCTTTGACGAGTGGATCGTCTACCGTGAATCTCTGCGCGTAAAACACGCAGCGATTTATGGAAACGGCACCGGGTTTATGCGACTGCCACATGATTATCAGTACGACGACGGTCAACCTTTCGAAGCCATGGAAGCCAATGTTCTGTTTGGCAAAATGCCCGAACTGGCTCACAAGCTTACAAAGGCCAAAGTCGATGATCTCGCGAAGAACAACTTTGGCCCGCAGATCAATTCTCGCGAATCATTGGCCGACTGGATGGTCTCGCCAGAGAACCTCATGTTCACCAAATCCGTGGTGAACCGATTGTGGCATCAGGTCATGGGCACTGAACTCGTTGGACCGCTGGGTGGTTTATCACAGGACGAAATGGGAACACACCCGGAATTGACACAAGAACTGATCGCGATCATGAAGGCGACAAACTATGACCTCAAGAAATTCTTAGGCATCCTTTTCAACAGCAAGACCTACCAAAGCAGGTCGTTGGCGCTGAGTGCAGACGCTCCCGACTATCTACTGGATGGCCCAATCGTTCGCAGGCTTTCTGCTGAAGTGATCGTCGACTCATTTCTTAGCCTCAAGACGGCAACGCCCGACGAATATGTTGCGACTAAATTTCGGTGGGACGGCTTCACGAATTTTTACGAAACATCTCAGGAGATGGGCGTCGAAGATTTCGTGAACTATTCGATCAAAGGTCCTGGCCGCGGTGCATTTCAACGACGCGAAGAAGTTGCAGCAAGGAAACGCAATGGCGATATTGGTCCCAAACATCTTTGGAGAGTGTCTTGTTATGGCCATGTCGACGGCGCCCATCACGTTGCCATGTTGTTGGGGAAATCGGACCGCGATTTAATCGATGGAGCGAATCGCGAGCCCAACATTCCGCAGATCCTGTACCTGATGAATGGTCATTTGGAAAAGGAAATTACCAAGCAACCCCAGGCCTACCTGCATCGAAAGCTGGATGAGTTCGTCAACCCTGAAGATCGTATGGAGATCATCTGGAAGGCGATTCTGGGGCGATTGCCGAAAGAGTCCGAGAAGCCAATGGTGTCCCACGATCAGAGTGACCTAATTTGGGCGCTGCTTAATTCCAACGAATTCAGATTTGTGAGATAGAATCAAATGAACCGTCGAAAATTTATCTACAGCGTTGGCATGACGGGGATGTCCTTGCCCTTCCTAGATGCGGCGTCCGCAGCCGGGCAGGCGCCCAAAGCGAAATCGGTGATCAACATCTTTCTGTCCGGTGGCTTGAGCCAGTATGACAGCTTTAACATGGAGGTGGATCGAGCTGTGGTTGCTAACTCAAAGATCATCAGCAGCAATGTTGATGGCGTCCGGGTGAGCCACTATTTTCCCACACTCGCCACGCAGATGGACAAGCTTTTGGTGATCAATTCCATGAAGTCCAACCAGGGCGCTCATCCTGCGGGGATCTACAAGATGATGACCAGCTACGACCCGCGATCATCGATCACTCACCCACAGCTTGGTGCTTGGGTGAGCAAGCGTTTGACCACTCCGCAGGACAGCTTGCCAAACTTCGTCAGTATCGGAAAAGGGAGTGCTGGAACGGCCGGTTTTTTCCCGGGGCAATGGGCGGCATTGCCCGTTAAGAATACTCGCACCGGAATTGATTTTGTCAGTCGGAACGCTGCAGTGACAGAAAGCAGCTTCAAGACGCGACTTGGCATTCTGGAATCGCTTAATGGGGATTTCGATCAGGAATATGGAACGAAGGATACAAGAGCCTATGCCAATACCTACAAGGGCTCCTTGAAGTTCATGAATTCAAAAGACATCGATGCCTTTGATCTGAAGAATGAAAACAAGCACATTATCGACCTGTATGACAAACAGGAATTCAGTCGCAGTTGCATGCTGGCGGGTCGACTTGTTGAACGGGGTGTGCGTTACGTCAAAGTGGAACTTGGTGGCTGGGACTATCACGACAACATCTACGGCAATATGCCAGCCAACGCCGGCAAGCTAGACAAAGGCTTGTCGTCGCTGCTGACACACCTGACGGAAAAAGGCCTGCTGGATTCGACATTGCTGGTTGTCTCAACAGAATTCGGCAGGAAGCCAGGCGTGAATCCCAACAAAGGCAGAGATCATCATCCGGACGGCTTTACATGCCTGATGGCTGGTGCAGGCGTCAAAGCGGGGCAGATCTACGGAACCACGACAAAAGATGGCCAGTCTGCCGCCGAAGATGTTCTTGAAGTGACGGATTTCAACGCCACGATTGCGTGGAAGCTCGGCATTGACCTTGAGGCCGAGGAAATGAGTCCCAGTGGTCGGCCCTTCAAGCTGGCTGATCAGGGAGTCGCTCGCAAAGAGCTGTTCGTCTGAATCCGCCGTGCAGCTCACCCATTACGAAACAGTGACTGCGACGGTGTAGCGAGTTAAAAGGTGACGTACTCTGCCGCCGACAACCACACTCTGCCGCGGATCGTCGCGATCAAGACTTCATAAACCCTGAATGCAAAAACGACTTGTGACACAGAATGTCACAAGTCGTCAGAGATTGGCGTTAGTTGCCAAAAGTGGAGGCGGGGGGAATCGAACCCCCGTGACCAAAAGCATAACCCTTTGCAGGCCAACGTTTTACAAGACTCGAATGCTTGCCAGTCAGTAAATGGTCAGTGTTTGGTTGGCCTCGATTGGCAAGACATGGCAACAGTAGACGAAAACCTGCAAAGGCTCATTTGTGCATGGCAAGACCTTCCCAACGATCTTCAGGAGGCGTTGGTCAAATTGGCTGAAGCTTCCGTCACGAAATTGCCAGAATGATTGCGAACAGCCAACCTCCGGTTTCGTAGTTCCCAAAGCTTCCTTTTTGCGTTTCTGATGCTTCAAAAGACCCCGGTTTTCCGGGGTCTTTCTTTTGACCAAGTTTGGAGAACGCTTCGGTGGAATGCAGATTTAGCTCATTAGTGGGGGGATTGGTGGGGGGACTTGATTTCTGTCTGGGAGCGAAGCATTTTCCTCGATGCGTTAGCCCAACATTGGTGGACTTAGGAATTTTTTGCTTGCCCTGAATTTTCATGCTCCTTCTTCGCTTAATGAAATTGGGGAGAATGGGAAGTGCTTTTGAAGATCGGATCTCTTGAAACTGAAGCTACCCAGCCTGCGAACATCAAGGACTTAGAGACAGAGATCGCGTGACGCCACGATGCCGACTTAACTTCGTGTCTTTTTGAAGACAGCTTGGCCAACTTTTGACAACACACGACACTGCCAAATTCGTGATAAAAACTGAAAACTGAGACAAAAGAGACGATTGCCACTGCTGATCAGCTAGAGTTTTGTTGGCACAAGAGTTGCGTCACCAGTTAGGCATTCCGGGCATTGTTCTTCATATTGATGATGACAAACCGGTGGCAATGACGATAATGTGTGGGGCGATTGATCGCAAAAGGACTTTTCATGTTTCACGGTGCAGCAAAACTCCTCACTCTCTTAAGCGTGTTATTTCACGCGGGAATGGGATGCTGCGCTCATCATGACCATTGCTCCATCCTGAACTCGACTCCAGAAGTTGCTGAACAGCAGACATCGCGGGACACTCATCAGTGCAGCTGTCAATTTCATGCTCACAGCCCTACCGATGCCGGAGAAAAGACTGAGGACGATAAGCCCGACCACAGCTCCTGCCCGTGTGGCGAAGGACATGGTGGTTGTTCGGACCACTGCTCGTGGCTGACGAACTCGAAGGTTGAACTGCCCACGGATGACGGGGTTGTACTTCCTTTGGCACTTGCTGATGTCGGGGCAATGTATGCTGCGAGTGATGCATTGATTGCCAGCGGATTCCTGCACGGTCTGCCTTCGATGTCCGGATATACGGGCATGCTGCGCGCCAAGACTCAGGTCTGGCGACTCTAAAAGAGCTTCGAGGGTTCGTCCTCTGCTGAGGCTCTGAATTTCTGGTATCACATGCTGTGATGTCTGCTGCGCGATCGATGCTGTGATCGCGGCGGACGGTGATTCAGTTGCTGTAAGCCAGCGGATGCTCTCTGCTGTTTCTCCCTGCAATTTCCACGGTTCCATGCTGCGCGTCTGGCTCTGCTGCCGCTGCGCAACGTTCTCCCTGTCAATATGTTCTCAGGACGGTTGTGTCCCATGAAATCTCGCATTCCCAAAATCCCGATGAAGTACGTTTGGCCGGTCACGATGATCGTTGTCGTTGTAGGGGCTGCTGTCACTCGCGAACAGTGGTGGCCGACTTTGAATTCGTGGGTGCAGTCGACGGTCGCCGATAACCGAGCTCCAGTCGGGCTGGATGAACACGGTGAAGGTGAAGGTGCTCACGACCCGCATGCGGGGCACGATCATGCGAGCCACGACGAAGCGACTTCGTTGGAGTTGTCGGATCAGGCTCGACGAAATCTTGGCCTGACCGGTGACGGGACTGCAGAGATTCAACTGACGACATTCAACAGATCGATCACCGTGCCGGCTGTCGTGGTAGAGCGACCGGGACGTAATCGGATCGAGGTTGCCACTCCAATGACGGGAGTTATCACCAACATCCATGCAGCGTCGGGAGAGGCTGTCGAACCCAATAGTCTGCTATTCGAGATTCGCTTGACCCATGAGGATCTTGTGCGTTCGCAGACGGAATTCGTCACGACGCTGGGTGAACTAGACATAGAAAACCGTGAGATTGCTCGACTGCAGAATGTGACGACGTCTGGTGGAGTCGCTCGAAAGACGCTGCTCGAACGTCAGTACTCCCGCGACAAACTGCAATCACTGCTGGTCGTTCAACAGGAAGCTCTCCGGCTGCACGGACTTTCGGAAGCTCAGGTGCAACAGATTGCAAAAAGTCGGCGGCTGCTGCGGGAATTGAAACTCTATTCACCCAATGCGGATGGCACGACATCGAAGGAACTAAGACTCAGCAGTGCGTTTCAGCAAACTTCCATTCGTCCCGTCAGCATGGAAACAGCGGCCGCGGATCCACCACTGATTCTTCGGGAACTACTTGTTCACCGCGGCGAAGCAGTGGATGCCGGGGAACCGTTGGGGACGCTGGTCAACTATTCGGAGCTGTACGTCGAGGGCATGGCTTTCGAACAGGACATCGTTCAGCTGTCGAACGCCAGAAGGAACGACTGGAAGGTCACCGCGTTGTTTGACGAAGCTGACGGTAAGGCGATTGAAGTACCGGGTTTAGATATAGCGTATCTCGACACGGAAATTGACCGAATATCGCGCACGCTGAAGTTCTTTGTGCGACTGCCAAACGAACTCACTCACGAAAACAAGCCGCGAAACAATGTCCGTTTCGTCAACTGGCGCTATCGACCAGGGCAAAGGCTGCAGCTACGCGTGCCAGTCGAACAGTGGGAAGATCAAATCGTTCTGCCTGTCGACGCGGTGGCTCGCGAAGGAGCGGAATACTTTGTGTTTCAGGAGAACGGCGGTCACTTCGATCGGCTTCCTGTTCACGTGAAGTATCGCGACCAGTTTTCTGTCGTTGTCGCCAACGATGGACAGTTGTTTCCCGGAGACGTCGTCGCCATGCGAAGCGCTCATCAAATGCAAATGGCTCTCAAGAACAAAGCCGGTGGCGGAGTCGATCCTCACGCCGGTCACAACCACTAGGGCGGAATCCGCTCGAATGTGCCTGCGGCGAATGCCCCTTCATTGATGAAGAGTGATTCCACGAGGCAAGTCTTATATCGAAGTTCGGAGACGCCCTGGAAGGGCCACCAATGCTAAACGCAATCATCAAATTCGCTCTCAGACAGCGACTGCTAACCATCGCCGTGGCCATATTCTTGCTGGGATATGGATCGTGGCAGGCACTGCAGATGGACATTGACGTGTTTCCAGACCTGAACCGGCCGCGTGTGGTCATCATGACGGAAGCTCCGGGGCTGGCTCCGGAAGAAGTCGAAACGTTGATCACGTTCCCACTGGAAACAGCGATGAACGGTGCCAATGGCGTGCAGGCGGTGCGTAGTTCGTCGGGGATTGGGATCTCAGTGGTCTACGTCGAGTTTGACTGGGGCACGGACATCTACACAGACCGTCAAATCGTGATGGAACGCCTGCAACTGGTGCAGGACAGAATGCCGTCGGGAGTGAAACCGACGCTGGCACCGATTTCGTCGATCATGGGGCAGATCCTGATGTTGGCGATGTGGAGTGAGAACGGGGAAACCGATCCGATCGAACTCCGCACGACGGCCGACTGGGTTGTTCGCCAACGGATTTTGACCATTCCCGGCGTGTCACAGGTCTTCACGATGGGAGGCGGACGCAAGCAATTTCAGGTCCTCGTCGATCCGGATGAAATGATCCGCTACGGCGTGACACTGCACGAAGTGAAGCAGGCGGTTGTCGGCAGCAACGAAAACGCGACTGGTGGTTACCTCGACGAACAGGGGCCGAACGAACTTCTCGTGCGAGCACTGGGGCGAATTCAGGACATCGAAGACCTGCAGAAGGTTGTTGTAGGCGTCCGCGATGGTCGGCCAATTGCGTTGTCTCAGATTGCCCGTGTCGTCGAAGGTCCACAGGTGAAACGCGGCGATAGCTCAGCATTCGTCCGCAAAGAGGACGGCACACTATCCGGAGGTTCGTCAGTCGTACTGACCATCAACAAGCAGCCCGGAGCAGATACTCGGCACATCACCGATAAAGTGATGGAAGCTGTGGCAGATTTGAAATTAACGATGTCCGACGACATTCAGATTGTGCCGGTGTACTCTCAGAAATCGTTTATCGACCGAGCGATTGCGAATGTCGTGGAAGCTCTGCGGGATGGTGGCATTTTGGTCGTGGTGATTCTGTTTCTGTTCCTGCTTAATTTCCGTACAACGTTTATCACGCTAACCGCGATTCCATTGTCGCTGGTGATGACGGCTGTTGTGTTTTCCATCTTTGGGTTTTCCATCAACACGATGACCCTCGGCGGACTTGCCGTTGCCATCGGCGAACTTGTTGACGATGCGATCGTAGACGTTGAGAATATCTTCCGGCGACTCAAAGAGAATCGGCAGGCTGCGGTTCCAAAACATCCGCTGGTGATTGTTTATCAGGCCAGTTGTGAGATTCGCAATTCGATCGTCTATGGCACGATCATTGTCATTCTGGTCTTCATTCCACTATTCGCACTGACGGGCATGGAAGGACGGCTGTTTGCGCCTCTGGGCGTGGCCTACATCGTTTCTATCCTGTCGTCGCTGGTGGTGTCGCTCACGGTAACGCCTGTCCTGTGTTATTGGATGTTGGGCCGAGCAAAGCTGATGGAACACGATAAAGATGGTTTCTTTTTACGTGGTCTGAAGTGGGTCGGCGATCGAGTCATCCGTTTTAGTTTGGCGTTTCCTCGATTCAATCTGACGGTCACTGTTCTGGCTGTCGCATTGTCGGGGTTGTTTGTCTTCAGTCTGGATCGCGACTTCCTGCCACCATTCAATGAAGGATCGATGCAGTTGAACGTTGTTCTGCCACCAGGGACTTCATTGGCGACATCTAACGACATCAATAAGACTGTCGAACAGCGTTTGCTGGAACTTGACGACGTCGATCGTTTCGTACGACGAACCGGCCGAGCAGAACTGGATGAGCACGCGGAAGGCGTGAATATGAGCGAATACGTGCTGGAGCTGAATCCTGATTCGCCTCGCAGTCGCGAAGAGCAACTCACGGAGATCCGCGAAGCCATGGCGGAAATTCCGGGAATCGTCACGGCCGTGGAACAGCCGATTGCTCACCTGATTTCTCATATGTTGTCCGGTGTAAAGGCTCAGATCGGCATCAAGATTTACGGCGACGACCTGGACGTTCTGCGACGTAAAGCGGGCGAAATGGAGGCGGCGATCAAAGGCGTGCCAGGAGTAACCGACCTAATGGTCGAACCTCAAGTCATCATCCCTCAAATGCGCATTGAACTCGATCGTGACAAGCTGCTTCTTTACGGGATGACGGCAGCAGATGTGAATGAATTCATCTCTACCGCGATGAACGGTGACGTCGTGTCCGAAGTTCTGATCGGACAACGAACCTTTGACTTGATGGTTCGGCTTGACGAAAACTATCGCGAAGACGTTCAGAAGCTGAAGCGTCTGACGATCGACCTGCCTGATGGCGGCAAAGTGCCCCTAGAAGCGGTGGCCAACATCTATGAGTCTGGTGGACCAAATACGATCAATCGCGAAAGTGTCCGTCGACGCATCATCCTGCAGTGTAATGTCAGCGAACGTGGTGTCGTGGACGTGGTCGAGGACATTCAGAAGGCTGTCGCCCCAGTCATTGCGACAATGGACGACGGTTACTTTGTCGAATTCGGCGGACAGTTCGAAAGTCAGCAGTCGGCCACACGAGTGATCGCCGGGCTGTTTGTGGTGTCGATGTTCGGCGTATTCATGGTGCTATTTACGATGTTCCGTTCGGTCAATCTGTCGCTGCAGGTCATGTCTGCACTGCCGATGGCGTTCATTGGTTCTGTTGCAGCTCTTGTCATCACAGGACAAACGCTCACTGTTGCAGCGATGGTCGGCTTCATTTCACTGGGTGGGATCGCTTCGCGGAACGGTATCCTTTTGCTGAACCACTACCTGCATCTGGTGAAATATGAAGGCGAAAGCTGGACGAAAGACATGATCGTGAGAGCCGGTCTGGAACGCCTAGCTCCCGTGCTAATGACGGCTCTAACTTCCGGGATTGGACTGGTGCCGCTGGTGCTGGCGTCCGGCGAACCGGGCAAGGAGATTCTCTACCCAGTTGCCACAGTCATTCTTGGTGGATTAATCAGCTCGACACTGTTGGATTTCTGTGTCCATCCAGCGTTGTTCCTGCTGTTTGGCATGAAAGAAGCACAACGAGTGATCGAGGCATCCGGGGAACAGATTGAGATGGAAGACGAGCCGCATGAGCACGTTGTACCCAAAACAGACACCTCCAAATCTACAACGATTGTAGAGATGACCAATACCTAACCTCTTTTGGCGAAGTGGACGTCGCTAAAGACATTTTTTCTCAAAGGAGACCTGAAATGAACACGCTTCTGAAATCAATTTTTGTTGCTCAATTTGCACTTGGCCTGGGCCTCAGCAGCACGCTGTTGTTTGCTCAACGAACGCCCGTCGGCAACCCACCATCGATCGCCTATCGACTGAAGGAAACGAAGACGATCCACTTCGACGATGCTCGCAAGGCGCAACTCCATTTGGAGGCTGTCAAGAAGCTGGGTTGTGAAGCTAAACTAGATAACCACGGCGGGCACATGGACGTCATGTATCGTTTAAAAACATGGAAGGCATTGACGCTGGCCGATGAAAAGACGGCTCATCAGTGGGAAGACTGGATGAAAAAGTCCGGCTTTGAAACTCTGCACGCTCACGGCGAAAATCATGACCATGCAGGTCACGATCACGCTGCCGCCGGGGATTCTCATGCCGGGCATCAACACGGCCTCGCCGATGGCCACTCTCACGGCGACGGACACGACCACGGTCATGCGTCACAAGAAATCCTGACGTATTCCCTGCCTGATTGGACAACGACGCATTCACGCGATCAGCGTGACGCCGAAGAACTGGCTGCCATCCTGAAAGGTCTTGGCTGCGACGTGCAAACACGACCTCACGGTGACCACGACGATGTCATCTTCCGCTGTCCACGACCAATGCACGTCGAATTGGCATCACACAAAGTTGCTGCTGGCTGGGAAGACTGGTTAAAGCGAACCGGCTTTCGAACCCAGCACGTGCACTAAAAACACACGAGAGGCTAGAGTCCTGCGACGCGAGCAAAAATCATTGACTCTCGTGGGACTCTTTCCTCCAGCCCCTAACCCTGAACTCAGTATTCACAACAGAAGGTTCTCAAGATGAAACTCAACAAACTCACATGGCTGCCATTGATGACAGTCGCAGTTTTTGCGATGGCGGGATGTCAGGACGCTGCGGAACCAAACGGTGACGGCGGCGGCGCACCCGTCAGCGATCTGCCACCGGCCACGATGGACGACCATGCCGGTCACAATCACCCTTCTGAGGGGCCGCATCACGGCGACCTAGTCGAACTGGGCAACGAAGAATATCACGGCGAAGTCGTTCACAACGAAGATGCCGAGACACTCGAAATCTACATTTTGGACGGTGCCGCCACAAAACAAGTGGCCATCGACGCCACAGACCTGACCATCAACGTTTCTCACGACGGTAAACCGGAACAGTTTACTCTGACCGCCAAACCGGATGAAGGTGATGAAGCGGGCAAGTCGTCACGGTTCGTGTCTGACGACAAAGAACTTATGGAACACCTCGACGAAGAAGGCACTAACCCGCGAATGGTCGTCAAGATCAACGGCAAGTCATATCGCGGTGAGATTACGCACAGCCACGACCATGAAGGCCACGATCACGGACACGACGACCACAAGCATGAAGACAAGTAGCTGACACCGATCCACGGCGACTACGTCGTTGCCGTTCAAGCCGGGTGTGTCGCCGATCGGATGCGGCGGCCCGCCCGGTAATTTCTCAATAAGTTCAATTCACAACCCGCATTTCAGGAAATGGAGTTCCCGCAATGACTCTTACCAATCGACGTGGCACTGCCACACTGCTCACGCTGGCGATCACCGCCGCTTGTTTTTCCGCACCGACAGCAACGTATGCTCAATCGTCCGGGCAGAGTTCGCTGGCGGAAGCCGCAAAGCAGAACAAGTTCGCGTTCATTCTGTTCTATCGAGACAACGACGCCACCACACAGGCGATGTACAAAGTGCTGAACGGACAACTAGCTGCCCGCAACAACGCTTCGTTCGTTCCTGTCAAGATTACTGACCCACAGGAACGCCCCGTCGTCGACCAGTTCGATGCCAGTCGAACGCCGATGCCCGCAGTGGTGGCTGTTGCACCCAACGGTGCCATTACCGGCGTCTTCGCTCAGAAGCTAACGGCCGCTCATATAGACGCCGCCATTGTGACTCCGGCTCAAACTCGCTGCATGCGAGCCCTTCAAGATAAGAAGCTTGTTTTGCTGTGCGTACAGCCAACGGGTAGCAATGCCGTACCTGCCGGTGTGCAACAGTTTCAAGCCGACAAACTGAACGTCAATCGGACTCGTGTTGTGAGCCTGCAGGCGGGCGATCCGGCGGAATCAAAGTTCCTTCAGCAACTGAAAGTTCGCCCGGACACTCAAAGCACAGTCACGGCATTCATGGCTCCTCCCGGAGTCCTGCTGGGGACGTTCAATGACAAAGTGACACCAGTCATCCTTATGACGAAGCTGGCCACAGCTGGTCAATGTTGTGACGACCCCAATTGTAAGCACGGAAAACCGTCCACGGCGACAAAGCCGACGACTCGCCGTTAGACAGGACAGCTGAGCACACCAAGTGTTAAGCACCACGGTGCCGGGTGGGGTGTGTCGTCCTGCCCTCGTCATGGCACCGTGCTGCGGTTTTTAAAAAGCTCAAGCAGCGTGGTATCCGATACACGACGTGTTTTGCCTTTCCGCCGTCGTCCGAGTGTCGCGCTGTGTTCTCCGAAAGTTCAGCACAAGGCATCGAAGCCTTTCCGGCGAAACAATCGAAGAGCCGTCGAAATCATAGCGAATGCGGTGAGCGACCGTCGTTGCTCATCGCGGTGCAGCGCTCGCACCTTCTGTCCTCGCGAGTGCTGCACCACCTTTTCATAGTTCTGAAACAAACAACCTGATGCACGCACGTTGTCTGCATCTCAATTCAAGCGACCAACGGAAGCGCCTCGGCGGTTCGACTTACGACCTCAAATCACTCACCACGCCAACTGCGTCAAGGGCCATGCCCTTGTAGGAATGGAATCCAAATGAAACTTCGCAATCTGATCTGGAAAGAACTCTGGCAGAGGCCCACACCGCTGATCACCAGTCTCGCGGCCGTCGCTTTGGGAGTCACCGCACTGGTGGCCATTCAAAGCATCACTGTGTTCTCGGAAGAAAAAATCGCCGGTGACATGCAGTCGCTGGGAGCCAACGTGCTGGTGCTGCCCACTTCGGTGTCACTGCAGGATTACTATGCCGCCGATATGCACGGGCAGACCATTCCCGAAGAATACGTCACGCAACTGGCACTGGCTCGCATGGCGGGCGTTGAAAACCTCGCTCCAAAACTGTGCGTCGCAGCAGAAGTGGATTCCATCCCCGTCACGCTGACCGGCATTCTGCCGCGATCGGAGTTTGAAACGAAGACGGCATGGCAGGGAATGAGTTTCCTGACCAATCCAGTTGGTACCGATCGAGGCTGCTGCAAGAAACCCGTCACCGACACGAGTGGAGAAAGCGATCCGACAGCCCTGGCGACGCAGCGAACGGTGCAGGATCTCGGCAAAGACGAATTGATTCTGGGCTCGGACATTGCCGCTCAACTGGGTGCCGGTGTTGGCGATGAACTTCCGTTGTTCGGTGAGAACTTTCACGTGCTGACCGTACTTCCTCCCACAGGTACCGTCGACGACAGCCGATTGTTTGCTCACCTGCATAGCGTGCAGCGGCTCAGTGATTCCGGTCCGGTTGTGAACGTCATCGAAATCATGGCCTGCTGCGAAGACGCAGCCGGTAGCCTGATCACGGACTTGACGAAGGAACTGCCCAATACGCGAGTTGTCACGATTGCCCAGGTCGTGGAAGCTCAGATAGCCGTGAATGGTTTGATGTCGCGTTTGTCGTGGGTCTTCTTCGGCATTCTGCTGCTCGTTGCCGGAGCCAGCATTGCCAGCGTGATGTACGCCAACGTTGCCGAACGCCGTCGTGAGATCGGAACGCTGATGGCCCTGGGAGCGACGCCCGGCTACGTCACACGCATGTTTCTGGGCAAGGCCACGATTCTGGGAGTCGCCGGCGGAGGACTTGGATTCGTTGCGGGCACCATTCTGGCGATGGCCATAGGCCCGCAGCTTGTCGGCGTGAGCGTCCTGCCGCTGCCGTATCTGTGCAGTGTCGGAATCGCCACAGCGACCGTCATCGCCGTCGCCGCCAGCTACCTGCCCGCTCGCCGAGCCGCACGACTCGATCCGTGTCTGTGCTTCGCGGAAGGTTAAGCGAAGAGTCGAGGAACGTGAGTCCCGTGACGGAAACACACGGACTTCTCAACTCTCAACCAACACCCCCGAACCGAACCGAACCGAACACTCTGGACACTCTGGACACTCAATCCTAAACACTGGACTCTCAACATGTTTCAACTGAACAACGTCACCAAAACTTACGAACGCCGCGGCCAAACAGTCAA
>JBDWHY010000132.1:0-274051 GCA_039974975.1 Fuerstiella sp.
TGTCACTGAAAACGGACTGATTCGCCAGCACGAAGGCTTCCAAGGTTCGGCACGACTAGGCGGAACCACGGGCAACGTTTTAAATGCTCGCCCGAATGCTGACTTCACAGTGCCAGGAACTCAAATCGCCAGCATCCAAGTCGGCATCACGGTCGATGGAGATGATGTTCTTATCGGTGGAGAGGGCGACGACACCTTGGAAGGCTCTGAAGGAGACGACGTTCTTGAAGGTGGAGAAGGAAACGACGTGCTGCTGGGCGGAATCGGAAACGACTTCCTCTTCGGTGGAGCAGGGGACGACATCCTTGCAGGCGGAGGCGGAACCGACATCATCGACGGTGGTGAAGGGAACGATACAAATTCGTTCCAAGGAATCGGTATCGGAGTCACAGCGACTGTCGCAGCGGACGGATCAGGAACTGCTGTTTACGGTGGAGTCAACGAAGCCTTCACTGGAATCGAAAATCTAACCGGCTCTGATAACGACGACATTCTGAAGGCAACAGGAGCCGCCGCAAACATCTTGATCGGTGGAGCAGGGGACGACATCCTTGCAGGCGGAGGCGGAACCGACATCATCGACGGTGGCGAAGGGAACGATACAAACTCGTTCCAAGGAATCGGTATCGGAGTCACCGCGACCCTTAACGACGATGGGACAGGCTCGGCGGACTACGGAAGTGTTGCTGAGACATTCGTGAACATCGAAAACCTTCTGGGCTCAGAAAATGACGATGTGTTAACAGCGGTTGGAAACGTCACTGGCATCCTAGACGGAGCGGGGGGCAACGATCTGCTTAACGGAGGAGTTGGCACGACGCTGATTGGCGGTGACGGAGCCGACAGCACAAGTGTCGACTTTGGCGATGAGGCTGTCTTCCTTGACCTGACCAACAGTGCCAGCGGCTTACAGATTCTGGATCGAAACAGCGGCGAATCTCAGACCATCGAAGGCTTTGAAACCATTGAATTGCAAACAGGCGACTTCAGAGACGTCATCCGTATTTTCGCAACAGCTTCGGCGAACCTGCAGCAAATCACGATTGACGCTGGTAACGGCGACAACTTCATCAACGGATGGCGATCAGATCTGATCCTAGACGTCACCACCGGAAGTGGAAACGACGTGATCTGGACAGGCACTGCCAACGATGTCGTATCAAGCGGAGAAGGCTCTGATATTATCTGGACAAATTCAGGCAACGATGACATCAATGCCGGCAACGGCAACAATCGAATCTTTGCCGGACAAGGCGACGATACAGTTGTGTCAGGAAGCGGTCGTGACATCGTTTATGGCAGCGGCGGCGACGACTTTATCGACGCGGGTGCGGGCAATGACCGCATCTTCGGCAGCAGCGGAAACGACACTCTGATCGGTGGCGAAGGAAACGACGCTCTATTCGGCGGCTGGGGAGATGACACTCTGGACGGCGGAGAAGGAAACGATGTTGCTTACGGCCACCTTGGTGATGACACCATCGAAGGTGGCATCGGCGACGACCGGCTGTTCGGTGGATTCGGTGACGATACCCTCAATGGCGGCGATGGAAACGACTGGGTGATCGGCAACGCTGGCAATGACATCTTGATTGGTGGATCTGGAAACGATCGAATCTGGGGTGGGACTGGACGAGATCTCTTGTTTGGCGGATCGGGCTCTGATGACCTGTTTGCTGGCACAGGCGACGACCTATTAATCGATGGAAACACGACTCTCGACACCAGCCAGATTAAAAGTGTCCGTTCTGAATGGGCATCGGATCGAAGCATCGAAGTCAGACTCGCCAACATCACTGATGGAACCGGTTCGGCTGATCGTCTCAACGACGATGCCTTCCTCAATGCGTCAACTCTTGAAGCTGATGAAGATCGAGATCGACTGTTCGGTCAATCTGGAATCGATGCGTTCTTTGCATCTGCAACCGACCGTACTTTCCGCAGTGCGTTTGAATCCCTGCTTGACCTGTAAGCCACTGAAACGAACGCATCACTAAAATCGCGAATGAGACCGAGCTACTCTTTTTGTAGCTCGGTCTTTTTGTGCGCGACGTTAACGAGGCAAACACCCTCGAAACCCTTCCACTAGCCGCACGCTTCAAACAAACACACTGACTCAGAACATAGATTTCCCCTATCTCAATGGGGAAACATGCCCAAGACAAGGCGCCCGGAAGCTCCAAAAATCGGCTTTCGCTGGCAGGAGATGCGAAAACCACGAGAATTTTCTGACAAACCGTCAGAAACGTGTTTGATTTTTGACAAGATGTCAAATAATGCATCATGGACACGCAACCTTCGAAAAAACAAGCCATTGTGCAACGCGAGCAGCAGATCTTGAAGCTGTCGCGGAAGATGGTCGTTGAATCAGGCTATCACGGCCTCAGTCTTGACACTCTGTCATCAGAATTGGGCGTATCTCGAGGCACAATCTACAACCACTTTACGTGCAAAGAAGAGATTCTGCTGGCGTTGGTGATCGAGACCATGGATCGCCGACGCGAAATGTTTCAGCACGCAGCAGCTTTCCAGGGCCCTCCTCGAGTCCGCATCGCGGCCATTGGCGTCGCCGCAGAAATCTTCGTCAGACTTTACCCGGATCATTTTCTTGTCGAACAAATCGTGAAGTCGGATTCCATCTGGGATAAGACATCCGCAGAACGGCAATCGAAGATGAAAATCTGCCAAGTTCAATGCGTTGGAATTTGTGGGGGAATTGTTCGAGACGGCGTTGCACAAGGGCACTTGGTGCTGCAGGAAGGTGCTACCGCCGAGGCGGTGGTGTTCGGTCTGTGGTCAATGGCAGAAGGTGCTTATTCAATCATCGCCACCTCGGATTCGATGTCTGACCTTGGAATCACCGAACCATTTATGGCGGTGCGAGACAACTGGCACCGCATGCTGGATGGCTATCGTTGGGAACCGCTCGCATGCGACTTCGACTATCCCACGTCAATGAAGGGAATGGCCGAAGAGCTATTCCCGGATGAGTACCGGCTGATTGCTGATTCATGGTAGCAACCAAATTTGCCAGCTCTGTCAATCAAGCCCCCATTCTTCCGTAAGTGCAATAGCATGAAGACGAACACAATCATAATCGCCGCCATCATGGTAGCGATCATCGCCGCAACATATGCGGCCACTGTTCCTGAACCTGCCGTGGAACGAAGCCAAGCCCAGGAAGCCGTCCCAGTCTCCGTCGTTACGTTGCAGCCGGTTTCCAACATCGAACGCCAACGAGAATTCTCAGGAACCCTCAAGGCCGCCCGACGGTCTCATCTTGGCTTCGAACGTAGCGCACGATTAATGAAAGTACTTGTCGATGAAGGCCAGCAAGTTGAATCTGGCCAATCGCTGGCCGTCTTAGATAGTCGAAAACTGAAAACTCAGATTCGCCAGACATCAGCATTGATCGATCAACAGACAGCCATTCTCTCTGAACTCAAAAGCGGACCTCGAAAAGAACTCGTCGCCGCTACGAAAGCAGACTGGCAGGCAGCACAGGCGGACGTTCGACTTAAAAAACTCACTCTAGATCGAATCAACAAGTTGTATGAAAGAAGTTCAGCCAGCGCACAGCAGGTGGATGAAAACCGCTTAGCATACGAAGCCGCAGTAGCTCAACAGGATGCTTTGTACAAACGTTTCGAACAACAGGACACAGGAACTCGGAAAGAACAAATCGATGCCCAAGCTGCTTCGATCGAGAGTCTAGAAGCGGAAAAAAAACGGCTCGAAATTTCACTCAAAGACAGCACTCTAGTCGCCCCCTTTTCGGGAACCATCACAAAACGACTTGCAGACGAAGGCAACATCCTGAATCCCGGCCAGCCACTTTTAGAATTGGTTGAATCGCAAAAACTAGAAGCTCACGTCGGTCTGCCTACACGCTTCACCAGCAACCTTTCTGTGAATGAAACGTTTCAACTCAGCACAGAACAGATCGATATCAACGGAACATTGAAGAACGTCGTCGCCCAAGTCGATCCGGCCACGCGTACTCAGAATGTCATTCTGAAAGTCCACGACGCGACTCGCTACAACCTCGCTGATGGACAACTGATTCGCCTGAAAATGAATGAGCTCATTGCCGTCGATGGATTTCGAGTTCCCACAACAGCTCTGTCATCAGGCGACCGAGGACTTTGGAAAGCGTACATCGCGGAATCTTCAGAAACAGATTCAAGCGTATGTGTTGTCCGAGATCGAGCGGTCGAAGCCGTGCATACCGATGGCAATTGGACGGTTGTACGAGGCACAGTTTACCCTGGAGAACACTTGATTGTGAACGGAGTTCATCGAGTGGTCCCGGGGCAGCTTGTCAAAATTCAGCGACCGAAGGACAAATGACGGCCTACGTTCTTCGGCAAATTTCCCCGGGCGAACACGTTGCTAAGCAGTCGCCAAAACACAATCAGCCGCGACTCAGAAAACGACATCATGTCAACTTTGTTCCTGAGAAACCCCAGACTCACATTGCTAACCGTGGGCCTATTGATCGTCGCCGGACTATCTAGCTACATCGTGCTTCCAAGAATGGAAGATCCGTTGCTGACAGAACGTGCGGCAATGATCTTCACGGCGTTTCCTGGCGCAGATGCCAAGCAAGTAGAAACGTTGGTGACAGAGCCGCTCGAAGACGAGCTACGAGAAATTGCAGAAATCAAAAAGCTCACCAGCAGCTCACGATCTTCGCTATCAACGATCGTAATCGAACTGCGAGACGATGTTTACACCGACGATGCCGCAGCGATTTGGTCCAGAATTCGCGACCGAATGGCCGATGCCGAAGCCGAGTTCCCCACGAACGCAAGCAAACCTCGCTTTGAGCGAATGGAAGTCACCGCCTACGCACGATTGATCGGCTTGGTTTGGGATCCACCAACGTCCGAAGCCACCAACAGCCAAAACCTTGCTTCAGGGCAAGCTGGCCGAGCCATTTTGAGACGAACGGCGGAGACTTTACGAGAACAGCTTCTGGCAGTGAATGGCACAAAGCTTGTGGATGTCTTTGGAGAGTACGAAGAAGAAATCACCGTCAAAATTGATCCCGAAAGAGCCGTCGCGATTGGATTGAATGCCAACCAAGTCAGCGCGGCAATTCAAGCGAGCGATTCTCGATTCACTGCAGGAGCGTTGCGAAATTCTGAAAGCGACCTGTTAATCGAAGTTTCAGGGGAATTGAATTCACTGGAACGCGTGCAGTCGATTCCCATTCAAACATCACCGTCTGGACAAGTCGTGACAGTGGCAGACGTCGCGGATGTTCGTCGAGGAGTCAAGAGTCCTCCATCCGACTTAGCAATTGTTGATGGCAAACCAGCTGTCGTGTTGGCTTGTCTTATTCGCGCTGACCAACGAGTCGACTGGTGGAACATTGGATCGATGAATGTCACCCAAGAATTCCAAGTGAATCTTCCTCGTGGAATTCGAATGGTTGATGTCTTCAATCAAAACAGTTACGTCACTGATCGTCTGCAAACGCTGCGGAACAACATGCTGATCGGAGCCATTTCAGTGATGGCCGTGATCTTTGTGCTGATGGGCTGGAGAAGCGCGGTCATTGTCGGAGCCGCCTTGCCACTGTCGGCCTTCATGGTCTTCACCAGCATGAGATTTTCCGGCATCCCCATTCACCAAATGTCTGTCACGGGGCTGATCATTGCGATCGGCCTTTTGATCGACAACGCAATCGTTGTCGTTGACGAAGTCAGCCAAAAGCTACAGCGAGGAAAAACGGCGCTCGAAGCAGTCGGAAAAACCGTACGCCATTTGGCTGTGCCCCTGTTTGGATCTACGTTCACCACGGCTTTGGCATTTGCTCCGATTGCCCTCATGCCGGGCCCAGCTGGAGAATTCGTCGGAGCAATCGCGATCAATGTCATTGTCGCAATCTTTAGCTCTTTGGTCCTATCAATGACAGTCGTTCCCGCACTGACCGGATTCCTAGGGGTCGACACATCGCAGAAAACAGATCCCAAATTTCAGTTTCATTGGTATCACAATGGCATTCGAACGCCGCGTATCTTGGCCGCCTATGAACGGCTTTTAAAGGCCGTGATGCAGGCCCCCGCACTGGGGATCCTCATTGGAGTGTTCTTTCCAATCATGGGCTTTGTGCAAGCTCGCCTTTTGCCAGAACAGTTTTTCCCTCCTGCAGACCGCGATCAGGTTTCCATCGAATTCGAACTCACATCACAGGCATCCATAGAAGAATCTTTGCGACACACTCAAGACATGCGAGATTATCTTCTGGCATCTGATTTTGGAGTCGACGAAGTGACTTGGTGGCTGGGGCGAAGCGGACCTCCGTTCTATTACAACCAACTGGTCAACCGTCGCAATCAGCCTCAGTTTGCTCAAGCGTTAGTCAGCCTCAATTCTTCAGACGATCTCGCGGAACGTATCAATGGAATGCAACGCGAATTAGACAAGTGCTATCCGCAGGCTCGCGTTCTTGTAAGACAACTGGAACAAGGCCCCCCCTTTGACGCACCGATTGAAGTCCAAGTTTTCGGCTCCGACTTAGAAATCCTCACCCAACTATCAGAACAGCTTCACCAGTTACTCGCGACAATTCCCGAAGTCACACATGTGCGTGCCGAAGTCGCAGAACCTCAACCAAGACTCACTGTACGACTCGATGAAGAAAAAGCTCGCCTGCTGGGTCTGTCACATCAAGACATCGCAATGCAAATGGCGGGAGCCCTCGAAGGCACAACGGGAGGCATGATTTTAGAAGGCACCGAGGATCTGCCTGTGCGAGTTCGGATCGGTTCAGAGAACCGGGACAGCGTCGATCAAATCGAGGCATTGAATGTCATTCCCGACATGGCTTCTTCAAACGCAAACTTCCGAGGCATTCCGTTAACTGCACTGGGCTCAGTCGAACTCACTCCTGAACAATCCGCCATTACTCGTCGAGATCGACGCCGCATGACGTTGGTGCAAGCTCATCTTGAAGCAGGAGTTCTGCCAGCCCCCGTGCTTGCAAAATTCCAGAAGATGTTGGCAGCCAGTCAATTTCAATTGCCCGTGGGCTATCAGCTCAAATACGAAGGGGAAGCCGCTCAACGAGACGATGCGGTCGGAAATCTGATGGCGAGTGTCGGAGTCCTTGCGATGTTGATGGTCGCCGCACTGGTTCTGTCCTTTCGATCATTTCGCATGGCGGGAATTGTCGCCGTTGTCGCTTTCTTGGCGGTCGGCTTGGGACTCGGAGCACTCTGGGCATTCGGATACGCATTTGGCTTTATGGCAATCATTGGAACAATGGGACTCGTGGGAGTCGCCATCAACGATTCCATCGTGGTGCTGGCAGCCATTCAAGGAGATGAAAAAGCCAGCCAGGGAGACCCCACCGCCATGCGACGAGTCATCACTGACGCAACTCGGCACGTCGTCGCAACTTCACTGACAACCATCGCTGGCTTCACGCCGCTCCTGCTCGGTGGAGGAGGTTTTTGGCCGCCCCTAGCCGTTACGATCGCAGGAGGAGTGGGCGGAGCCACAATTTTGGCGTTGATCTTTGTACCAGCGATGTACCTGTTGCTGATGAAACCATCGGCTGGCCGCATTGAACCATCCGCCTATGTCACTGGTAGCGTGGCTAACGCTGCCAGCGTCACAGCCTAATGCTCACTGAAACATCACCCATTCAAAAGCGGATCAACTTGCGAAACCAGCATCGCAGCCCCATCAAAACGGCTCTTCATTGGTAGCAAAGCAGACGGCCCGTGACGCCAGCAGCGTTTGCCACGATTGAGTGAATGACAAAATCTCTCCTGCGTGCCGAACACATTTTTCTGGGTGACTACGATCATCTGACTGATCTCGTACACTGTGATTCCAGTGAAGTCTCAAATCCCCTGAGTCCATGGAATCCCACCTCGTGAACAATCCCACTCGAAAAGCCATCAGAATTCGCATTCTGCTGACACTCTGTGCTGCCTTCATAAGCAGCGCCTGTGTCCAAGCGGCAAAGCCCAACTTCATCATCCTGTTTATCGATGATCAAGGTTACGGCGACCTAAGTTGCTTTGGATCGAAGATTATCAACACGCCAAACATCGACCGACTGGCAACAGAAGGACGTAAGTTCACCAGTTTCATGGTGGCATCACCCGTTTGCACGCCATCTCGAGCCGCGCTACTAACGGCCTGCTATCCCAAGCGAGTCGGGATGCACCAACATGTACTTTTTCCGTCTTCAGCAAAGGGACTCAATTCCACAGAACACACGATTGCTGATCACTTGAAACAGCAGGGGTACGCAACCGCCTGTTTTGGAAAATGGCATTTGGGTCATCATCCAGAAGTACTTCCCACATCAAATGGCTTCGACACGTACTTCGGCATCCCTTATTCCAACGACATGAATCATCCCGACAACAAAGGCAAACCGAAGGGCGGAGCCGATGGAATGGACGCGCTGTGGAAGAATCCAGAATCGACGCTGACACACTGGAATACTCCACTGATCGAAGACGAAAAAATCATTGAAGTTCCAGTTGATCAACGAACGGTGACTCGTCGCTATACTCAAAAAGCGATCGACTTTGTAACGGACCACAAAGACGAACAGTTTTTCGTGTATCTGCCACACTCGATGCCTCACATTCCCCTGTATGTGCCGAACGAAGTTCAAGATCCAGATCCTAAAAATGCATACATCAACACCATCGAACATATCGACGCTGAAGTAGGTCGCCTGTTAAACACATTGGATGAACTGAAGCTGACAGAAAACACCTATGTCGTTTACACAACAGACAATGGGCCTTGGCTGCAATTCAAACACCACGGAGGATCAGCCGGTCCGCTCAGAGAAGGTAAGGGCACAACGTTCGAAGGAGGCCAACGAGTCCCCTGCCTCATTCGTGGACCCGGAATTCCTGCTGACACAGTTTGTGATGAACTCACAGGCACAATCGACGTGCTTCCCACGATTGCTGCGATCACTCAAACGCCGTTGCCAACAGACAAGAAAATCGATGGACTCGACGTCTCTGGTTTGTGGATGGGCACATCAAAGGAATCGCCACGAACCGAATTTGTCCACTACACGTCTCAGGGAAACCTAGAAGGCCTAAGGCAAGGCGACTGGAAGCTCCTGGTGAAAAAACCGCGACCACAACGTAATCGAAAAAACAAAGCGGCCGCCCCAGCCAAGCCAACTCAAGTGATGTTGTTCAACTTAATCGATGACATCGGTGAGCAAAACAACTTGGCGAATTCTCATCCAGACGTCGTTGAAAAGCTTCAAGCACGAATGGAAGAATTGGATGCCGAAATCACAAAGAATGCTCGAGCGCCGTGGAAGAAGGACGCCAAGTAGCACGTCGTGATTCTCTCATCGGAATTGACTGGCTCTGCGTTGATGCGAACCTCGCGCAGAGCCGCTACGTCGCAGAGCCACTCAGCCGCAGAGAGAAGAATCTGTACGTAGGTCTGGCGGAACAGAAAGAACAACAGACAAACCAGATGCACCAATCTGTGATCTTTACGTGTGTGCGCAAGACAGAATCGATCGACGCCAATCAGCGAAATGACGAGACCTGCTACGCTCAACTGACTTTGTAAAACGGGCCTCAAAAAAAAAACGGCGGCAGTGCACGGACGAAGGTGTCAGTTCTACGCCGTTTCGTCTCGAAACATGTTGAACCGAATGTATTCCCAGTGGCGGTAGAGCTCAGAAGTCTTCACTAAGTCTTCGTGCTTACCATCCAACGCCACTTGACCGTGGTGTAGCATCACCAAGCGATCACACTTCTTCACTGTCGACAATCGAGAGGGAAGAAAGATGACAGTTCGATCTCGGCAAATGCGTTGATAGGTGTCGTCCAGCAGCGCCTTGGTTTCCGAATCTAAGGCGCAATCTGGTTCTTTCACAATCAGTAAGGCTGGCTTCCGAGCAATCGCTCGAGCTAATCCGAGACGGAACAAGTGACCGGGGCCCAACGCTGAACCCAAGTCGCCACTCATCGTTTCGTACCCCTTGGGCAACTTTCGGATGAAGTTCTCTGCATGCGCCAGCTTGCTGGCTTCGATCGCATCTTGTCGCGAAATATCTGCTCGCCCGGCAACAATATTAGACAAAATTGACCCAGAAAAAACGGGTTCAACTCCACCAACAATCACGACTTCTGCTCGCAAAGATTCCAAGGTCGCTTTTCGAATATCCTGACCATCAATCAACACTTGCCCTCGAGCCGGGTCAATGAATCTTGGAATCAGATTGATTAAGGCCGAGCTCTCCAGATCGTCCAAAGCAAGCAGTGCCAACCGTTGGCCGGCTGGAACTTTCAGGTCCACCATGTTGAGCAAGTCAGACTTGCCATCGGTGTGCAAACAGACCTGATTAAACTGCAGCACTCGAGACATCGGATCCAAAAACTTGGCTCCAACAACTTGCGAAACGGGCGGCACCATCATCAAGTACTCGTTGATTTCCTGAGCCGCAACTAATGCCGTGCCTTGTAGATTGGGCAGTTCGGCAACTCGATTCAAGACGGCCACCAAAGCACATAGCAAGTAGACTGTCATGCCTGCTGCCGGAATCCCGATTAAGTCACCGAACAGCAGATGTCGAATTAAAATGACTCCTGGAATCGCCACCATGGCAACCTGAGAAATCAAAGCAATTGTGCGACCTTTCTGCTTTTCTAAACGCAGTCCCTGACTGCGATCTTGGTAGGCATCCAAGCTGTTCTGAAACTGCTGACTTTCCACTTCCGCCATACCGTACCCGGCGACAATGCGAGCCTTCTGCAGATCGCTGGTCAATTCCGACAGTCCTCGTTCAACTTGCTCCTGAAGCAAAGCGGCCGATGAAGCGTGACGCTTCCATTCGGCCCGAGCGACATACCAGCACACCAGAATGGGAATCAGACACTCAATCGCAACGACCCATTGGATAAAAAACAGCGTGGCCACAACGACGACCAAGTCACACACCGCCGAAAGCTTGATAAACCCCCAGCGGCTGGCCGTACGTTCAAGCTGAGTTGCACTCAGTTCAAAAATTTCAGCCGCCGACGTTTGCTGACTGCCCGTCAGATCGCCGGGATTTAACCTCAATGCCTGCCGGTGAATTCGATGCCGCAGACGATTGACACCTTCCGAAACATGACGAACGACAGAGCCGTCGACAAACGATCGCAACCAAAACAGACCAAAGACACTGACGACCAAAATGCCAGTCAGTACCGCCAGAGCGGTCTCTTCAGACTGTAGAAACGAGAACGTTTCGGAGAACTGTTGCAGCAGTTGTTCTGCCCAATTGCCAGCAGGGCGAAATGGCACTAGCTTCAGAACATGCAACAACAGGCCAATGCTGATTGCAATGATGGCAACGAGCAAAGACGACACAAACGCCATCAGAGTCGTGGGAAACAGCAACTTCGTGAAAAGTTGGCGAGTCGAAATAACTCGTTGAAAGACCGTGTGGGAAGAATCAGACATTCTACCACTTTCCTGTGATGACGACTGTGACCGTGAGAATGCACGGATTGCAGGTTCTCAAACTACCCAGATCGCACGGTGATCACAATCGCAACTGAGCCCCACGAACAGCATTCGAAGGCTTTCCAGCCAACCGCCGAAACAGTCATCGACACGGGACAGCAAGAAGCCTAAACGGTCTTGGCACGAAACTTTGAACAAGACAGTGAATGCCGTCGAAAACGGTAACTGACCGATCCAATCAACAGTTTCACCCTTAAGCTGCCAACTCTCAGATATTCTCAGGCGGAACACAAACTGACACGGTCACGTCGCTGGCTTTGCACGGTCCCCCCCAACCCAACGAAATGCGACCAGGTTGAACAACGCGACCAGGCTAAGCAACGCGACCAGGCTAAGCAACGCGACATGCCAATCGTGGCACCGTAAATTCTGACCGATGACTAGGCCAAGTCTCGATCTTCAAAGAAGATGAACGCCGCTAAAATCGCGGCCGTTGCATACGCCAAACCATACAGGAAGGCGACTCCAAGATACGCGGGCGGAACCGTGTTGCCTGTGTCAAAAGCAGCCGAAACATCAAATGATTCCAGAGAGGGAAGCACCGTTGCGATTAGCCGAGCCACAAACGTTACCGGCTCACTCTGAATGACCTGTTCACTTTGAGCCACGATTTTGGGCGTTAAATTCCCAATCACAAACACCGCAAAGCAAATCACAAGATTCACCACCATCGGCAATCGTGTGGCAATGGCAACCGCAATGGCAGATAGCACGGCTATCTGGAAGAACGCGAGAACCACACCTGGCAGGACTGCAGAAATCACTGACAATCGGTCGGGGTGGAAAAATGGGATCTCTGTGCCAACCACCACTTCATAGTATTCGAACCAAGGAGTGATTTCTGGAGACGACGTTTCTTTCTGGTCGTAGCCAATCTTGTAGAAGATCAAAAACGACATGATGAAAAACAAAGGCACAAGCAACCAGATCACAGCTTGAAGGATGCCGATATATTTGCCCACGATAAACTGACGACGGTTGATTGGCTTAGACAGCAAAGTCATGGCCGTTTTGCCTTCGATTTCGTTCGTGATGCTGCTGCCTGCCGTCCAAATCGCCAACAGCATGCCACAAATCAACAACGTCGAAACGCCGCAGTTTTTTAGCACCTTGACGTCGTCGCCCAAGGTGAAAAACGGCATCCAAGTGTTCAGTAGCAATACAAAAGATGCAATCACCAACAGAAGAAAGAACAGCGGCTGCCGAACGGCCTCTTTGGTTGTCGCACGAGCGATGATTCCGGCTCGCGTGCCATACGAAAAGGCAACCAGCAGAAAAAGCAGACCCAAGGCGATTAGCCAAGCCCAAGTCCAGTTTTGAGGGACTTCAATTGAGTCCTGTTGTGCGAACAAAGCGATGGCGTTCATGGCGGTGATGCTCATGCAGAAAACTGTCTTAGAATGTCATTTAGCGCACCCATTGCGCTGCGCAAACGATCCGTCAGAAAGCAGTACGGCAAAAGTGAGGCGGTCGTTGGAGCCATTCTTAGACATTCCAGCCTTCCCCTAAACCATTATTACAGAATCACTTGCGTCGGATCTCGGCGACCAAAATCGAACGCCCGTGCAGAATCATTGCTGAGCCCGATAGGCGTAGCCGAAAATACCAGCCGCAATCGCAATATTCAGACTGTCCGTGTTGTTCAGCATGTCGATTCTCAATCGTGCATCGCAGAATGCCTGCACTTCTTCAGGCAAGCCGTGAGATTCATTGCCGAAAACCAGGGCTGATTTCTTGGGGAACTGGCATTCAGTGATCGGCATCGCAGTCGAATCCAACACCGTCGCAAAAGTCTGGAATCCATACTGTTTCAGTAGGGCCAGAGCATCCACAGAATTCTCAGTCTGAAAAATGGGCAATGAAAACCCGTTTCCCATCGATACTCGAATCGCTCGTCGAGAAAATGGATCAGCAGACCCGTTCGCCAACACCAAGGCGGTTGCACCAAATGCCGAAGCAATGCGAATCAACAGGCCCACATTTTGCTGATCGATAATTCGATCTCCAAACAGCACCAGTTCACCGTCAGTTTGCTCCGTCAAATGCTGAAGCAAATCACCCGATTCACGACGACCGGCAGCCAAAATGCCCATGTGAAATGTGAAGCCAACCAACATTGTGGCCAGAGATTTCTCTAACACGTACACAGGAACATCATCTGGCAGCAGTTCCTGCACCCGTTCTCGCTTTGCAGAGGTCGCCAGCACGGATTCAACCTGAAATTGGCTCTGAATCAAACGTTCGACAACATTGATTCCTTCCGCAATAAACACGTCTCGAAACCGATTCGCGTTCGTTTTCCGAAGGCTGCGATAAATATCAAGCACGGGGTCGTCGAGCGAGTCAATCAGAATTTCAGGCATCGCGTTCAGGTCTTCATTAGGCAGAACGCCAAATTCGCCACCGCTTTTGCAGTGAACATCATGGCAGACTCGGAATTCACGGGCCCCCGACAGAAGTCGGGGCCGTGGCGATTCGAACCATAGCAGTAATTGGATACACTCGCCGACTTCATCCTTTTATTAGCTGAGGTACTTTTGTGGCTGAACAGCCGGACCCACCTGACGATTTTCTGCATTCCTTAAACGATGCTCAAAAATCTGCCGTGATGCATCAAGACAATCCGCTGCTGATTGTTGCCGGAGCAGGAACTGGAAAAACCACGACACTGGCTCATCGAGTTGCTTGGCAGGTGATTTCCGGAGTCTCGCCAGAACGCATTTTGCTGCTGACATTTAGTCGCCGAGCTGCGTCTGAAATGTTGCGCCGAGTCGAATCGATCTTAAACGACTTAGATAGCAGTGAACTGCCCCATTCAGCCGTACTGCAAAAAGGGGGAATCCGCCGGATCGCAGGAGGCACTTTTCATGCAACGGCAATGAAACTTCTTCGACGACACGGTTCGTTGCTTGGCCTGAATCCCGACTTCACGGTTTTGGACCGAGGCGATTCTGAGGACCTGATGAATCTTGCTCGAGCGCGTTTGAACTTACCAAAGACTCCCAAGGGCAAATCGAAAGCAAAAGATCGCTTTCCGCTCAAGGGAACATGCATCGATATTTATAGTCGCTGCGTGAACACACAAGGCAAGCTCGAACCGGTACTGATCAAGTCATTCCCGTGGTGCATTCCGTTCCAAGATAAGCTGGCCGAGCTATTCAAGCTGTACTCAGAATTCAAAGAGCAACAACGAGTTTTAGACTTCGACGATCTGTTGCTGTTTTGGAAGGCGTTGGCAGAAAGCCCAGAAGGGCAAGCGATCTTAACAGAACAGTATGATCGAATCATGGTCGACGAATATCAGGACACCAACGTTCTGCAGTCAGCCATTCTGAAAGCAATGACTCCCCATGGAATTGGCCTAACGGCGGTCGGCGATGATGCTCAGTCAATCTATTCTTTTCGAGCAGCCACGATTCGAAACATTCTGGACTTCCCAGATCACTTCCCCAACACAACTGTGATCCCCCTAGAACAAAACTACCGCAGCACTCAATCTGTCTTACACTTGACGAATGCGGTCATCGCAGATGCCAAAGAAAGACACGCGAAGAACCTGTGGTCGGATCGAACGGAAGGTCAACCCCCCGTGCTTGCCACTTGTGCCAGCGAAGACGATCAGTCGGCGTTCGTCATCGACACGATACTTGAGCAACTGGAAAAAGGAGTGGCTCTTGCCGAACAGTGCGTGCTCTTCAGAGCCAGCCACCACAGCATGGCGTTGGAAGCAGAATTAAGCCGTCGGCAAATCCCCTTTCAAAAGTTCGGAGGCCTGCGATTCTTGGAAGCAGCTCATATCAAAGATGTCATGTCATTTTTGAGGCTGATTGAAAATCCATTCGATGTCATTGCCGGGCTACGAGCACTGCTGTTGATTCCCGGAATCGGACAAGTAAAAGCAGGCCAACTTTTGGATCACCTTTCTGCGGCAGGTGGACAATTTGAATCATGGGCAGGCTTTAAAGTCCCCACAGCGGCTCGAGAAACCTGGCCTGGCTTCGTTAAGTTACTTCGCGATCAATCAGCGAGAAAGCCATCCGAAGATTCCACGGTCGCTGCCGAAATGCATGCGGTACGCAATTTTTACAGCCCCATGATGAAGTTGAAATACGATGGGGTTCGAGGACGCGAAGCCGACCTAAAACAGCTGGAAGTCATGGCATCACGCTATCGCCAACGAGCCGACTTCCTTTCTGAAATGACACTGGATCCACCTTCATCATCACAGGAACTCAAAACAGATTCCGTTGACATTGGCGAAGACGACATGCTGTCGCTCAGCACAATCCATTCGGCCAAAGGCCTCGAATGGGACAGCGTGTTTGTGCTGCATGCATCCGATGGCTGCATTCCTTCAGAACAATCGGCAGGTTCAGATGAAGAATTGGAAGAAGAACGGCGACTATTTTACGTCGCCCTAACCAGAGCCAAAAATCATCTTTTTGTAAGCCGATCTGAACGAGCTTTGTCGATGGGCCGGCGGCGCGGAGGCCCTCAGTTTTCAGCCTTCTCAAAAATCAGTCGCTTTCTTCCGGCTGCCACTCAAACACTGTGCGATAAGCAAACTTACGGAGATGTCATGGGTGACTTTTTCACAAATGACTTTCAAGATAGCATCGGTGACACGTCCGAAATACGTCGTCAGATCAACGATCTGTGGTCGTAACATCCTTACGCAACGTGATCCGTTTTCCAATCACAAAGCCTTCTTGAAGTCATCGTGACATGCTCAAATCAAAACTCATTCACCCCGAAATTTCTGGCATCATTGCTCAGGCTGGACATAGCTCAAAAATCCTTATTGCCGATGGCAACTATCCGGCCAGTTCAGCGATCGGACCTGCGGCCAAGTTGGTGAGCCTAAATCTTACTCCGGGAATTCCAACGGTATCACAGGTTCTAGAAGTGCTGTTGGATGCCATCCCCATTGAAGCCGTGAACACCATGGGAATGCCGGAAGACGACCCGTTTAAACTGGATCACGATCCACCAGCATGGGACAACTATCGAGGCATCATTGCCGACCAAGGGCACAAAATTGAGCTCAAACCCATCGACCGATGGGAATTCTACGACGCCGTTGCCTCTCGAGATCACGTCCTGACGATACAAACGGGGGATCAGGCGCTTTGGGCAAACCTGTTATTAACGGTTGGCGTTCGTCAGGCTGGAGAATAAGGCCGATTCAGAAAAACTGGCTTTGAGTCGTTCTTGAGGTCTGGCTTAAACTTCCAGATTCAACAGTCTGACAATAAAGCGGCTGTAGTAAGTTGTGATGTCTGTCGACTTCAAAATCATTTACCAAGTGCCAAAAATACGGCACGTGAAAGCAAGGACTTGCGGCGAGAACGGCTGCAGCCCAACCTTTCGAAAACTTCGGAGACCTTCCACATGTTTCGTTTCGTCAGTGCACTACTCGTATTATGTGTCGCCACGAATGGCTTCGCCCAAGACCAACTTGTTTGGAAGTTTCGAACAAACGAAAAGCTGAACTACCAAGTGACTCAGCAGATGGAAACGGTGGCAAACTTTGGCGGAAATGAAACTCGCCAAACACTTGGCCAAGCCATGAACATGTCTTGGAACGTGCTTAGCGCTGCTGCCAACGGAGACGCCGTGATTAATCAAGTGGTGGAACGCATTCGTATGGAAATGGAAGGCGGTCCGGGAGCCAAAATTTCGTACGACAGCAACAACAAAGAGCAATCTGAAAATCAATCTGTGAATGCAATGGGAGCTGTCTTCCAAAAAATCGTCGGACAGGATTTTAAGATCACAATGTTGGCCAATGGAAAAGTGAAGGATGTCGTTATCCCACCAGAGCTGATGGATGCGGTCAAGAATTCAGCCGCAGGAGCCAACCAAGCTCTCAGCGACGAGACACTCAAAGAAATGATGAAGCAGTCTGCTGTGACTTTGCCAGACAGTCCAGTAAACGTCGGTGACACTTGGACCAGTAAGCAAACAGTGCCTTTGCCGTTTGGAAAAATGAGCATCGATTCAACGATGAAGTACGTCGAACAAGACTCGAATGGTGACGCAATCATCGATGTCACACCAACGATCACCGTGATTCCTTCAAACGAAGCGGCCGTCAAAGTTAATCTGAATAGTTCCAGCGGACGAGGTCGAGTCACTTTCGACATCGAAAATGGCCGAGTGCTGAAATCGGAACTCGTTCTATCAATGAAACTCAACATGGAAATTGTCAGCCAAAAACAGAAATTCACTCAGATGATCAACCAAAAAACCATGATGATTCTGAAGTAGACTTTCGACCTGCCACCCCACATGATTCCAAACGCTGCCTTGTCTTAACAAGTGCAGCGTTTTTTATTTCACTCAATCAACAAAGCCGTCACTGTGCCTGAATTCCAAAACGTGGAACGAGCCATCGATCATGGCATCAATCGACAACTCCACACGTGCGTGCAAGTCTACGTTTCGGTGGCAGGACAAGTTCTGCTTGATCGAGGATTTGGGCAAGCCACATCCGATTCCATGTGCGATCCCAACACAATGATGCTGTGGAGATCGGCTGGCAAACCGGTCACCGCAGCCGCCGTTTGCCAAGCATGGCAGCAAGGGCGATTGTCATTGAATCAACCCGTTGGCCTTGTGCTAACAGACGCCAAGGGGCCCATCAAGGACAAAACCATTCGTCAGTTGCTGATGCACGATTCAGGCTTGCCATTGATTGATACTGGCTGGCCACAAAGTGATTGGTCGTCCACGATCTCGAAAATCCTATCGATCGAAACTTCAACTTCCGATGCCGCCTACCAACCTCAAAGCAGCTGGTTTTTACTGGGCGAAATTCTACAGAGAATCGATCCAAAGGACCGACCGTTCGCTGAAATCCTTAGACAAGATTTGCTGCAGCCACTCGGAATGACGAATTCCTACTGTGGCATACCCGAAGCTCTGTTCGCCGATCTGCCGCTACCAAACTACTACGTCCGTGAACGGGGAGAGATTGTGAAATCAGACTTCAGTCAAGCGCCCTGGCTGACTCAACCTTCTCCCGGAGGCAATATGAGAGGGCCGGTAAGCGATCTTGGGCGGTTCTATGAAATGTTATTGAATCAAGGAATGGCTGATAACACCACGCGTTTTCTGACAGAACCAACAGTCGCCGCAATGACGACCACTCATCGTCGATCAAAATTCGACAAAACCTTGCAACATGTTGTCGACATGGGACTTGGCTTCCACATCGATTCCAACTTACACGGAGCGGACACTGTTCCGTATGGTTTCAGTGAACACTGTTCTGGCGAAACATTTGGACATGGTGGATCACAATGTGCGATCGGATTTTGCGACCCACAACACAAGTTAGTTGTTGCTTGGGCTGCCAACGGTTTTTGTGGAGAAGGGCAGCATCAACGCCGTAACCGAGACATCAATACTGCCATCTATCAGGACTTGGGATTCGCAAAAAATTGAACCCCAGCCCACAAGACAAATTCGACAATCCAACACATAGTCTAAGTCGTGTACTCAGAATTCAATCGGACGTATTCCTGAGTCAAATCGCTGGTCCAAAACTTGGCCGCAGCGTCCCCTGAAAACGGACCTCCGTTCAGGGTAAGTTTTAAAATCACATCGCCCGCTTCTTTCATCGCTGTCGATAAACTGCTTTCATCAAATTCAACGGGGACTCCGTTTCGAAACACGGGCACACCATTGATTGTCAGGTGCAGATGATTGGCATCGAAGTCAATTCCCGCGTATCCAGCAGCCGACGTAATTCGCCCCCAGTTCGGATCGTTCCCAGCAATCGCAGTCTTTACCAAAGCACTTTCAGCAATCGCTTTTGCAACTGCGGTCGCCGTAGGTTGGCTATCGAAGCCGCTCACTTCCACCGTCACAAAGTGCTGGGCTCCTTCGGCATCACGAATGATATCTGTGGCCAACTTACGACACAGTTCATCGAAAGCGAGCTGAAAGGCGGATTCATCGGCAACAGACTGGATGCCAAAACCTGACGCACCATTCGCCATGAGCAGCACCGTATCGCTGGTGCTCATGTGCCCATCAACCGTAATACAGTTAAACGATTGATTCACGCTTGTCTTTAACATTCCAGATGCCTGATCTTCCGTCAACACGGCGTCCGTCATCACGACTCCTAACATCGTGGCCATGTTTGGAGCAATCATGGCGGCTCCTTTTGCAGCCCCACTGATCCGCACCGTGCCCGATGACAAGACCACGTCAACGCTGGCTTGCTTTTCGAAAGTGTCCGTCGTTTTCATCGCCACGGACGCGTTTTGAAATGCTGAATCTGTTGTATCCAACTCACTGATTCCGATTGGGATTCCTTTACGAATAATCTCCATCGGCAGCGGCACTCCAATAATGCCTGTAGAACACACCAACACTTGATCAGCTTGACTGCCCAAGCACGAAGCCACTTCTGCAGTCATCGCTCTTGCGTCTTCCAGCCCTTGATCTCCTGTGCAAGCATTTGCATTGCCTGAGTTAATAATCACAGCTCGGCAATCAGACCGTCCCGCGCGAGCCGTAGAAACTGTCACAGGGGCTCCGACAACTCGATTGGTCGTGAAGACTCCTGCACTTACGGCATTAATGTCAGAAACGAAAAGCGCAAGATCCGCAGAACCGCTCGCTTTGATTCCGCAAGTCGTTCCAGAGCAACGAAATCCGAGAGGCAGGGCAGGTGTGTGTAAAAGCACGGCAGAATTCCAATAAAAAAAGCGACGGCCTTCTGAAACGAAGACTGTCGCCGTTTATAGCGTTTCCGATACAAGGTGAACACTGATTTCGAAGCCGCCTGAAACTTGGATTTTTGACTGCAACCTACTTCTTCTTTTTGGGTTTGCGAACGTCATCCAAGTCGAAAGAAAAGACGTTTGTGTCATCGCTTTTGACCACGATGGAATTGGAAACCATGATCACTTCAGGAGGCCCCTTCATTGGTGGTGCCACCTGATCAGATCCCTCTTCGACGTCTGGCACCGATATTCCAGGCGTAATCTGCACTTTGCAACGTCCGATGATGACTCCTTCTTCATCACCATAGCGCATCGTAAATTCACCCTCGCCAGATGTCTGACCCACCGAAGTGCGCCCCGTTTCGGGAAAGAACTCAACGATCGCGTTGGACATCGGCTTTCCACCTTCAGTCACAAAACCGGTGACAGGAGCCAAAGCCACCTCTGCTTCTCCACAACCACTGATTGAAGCAGCGGTGGCAAAGACCGCACACAGCCAAACTGTCGAAGAATTCACACCAAAAGAATTCTGTACACGATTCAACATACCAATCAAACTTTCAAGACAAACACAAAGTCACGAGGTATCGCCGGCTGCATGCGAAGCGGCCACAAATCAACCGGCGTTCAACGAAGGGAAGGCACAACAAACAGAAGACGACTTAGTATGCACCAACAACGGATCCATCTTGCCCATTGCACAACGCCAACAGCGTGTCGAAGTCGATGTTCTCGCTCAAGAATCGAACTGAACCGTCAGCCAAGGTCACTTGAACCCCACCCGTGTGTTGAGATCGAAAACCAGTGTGACCGCCATACGGAATTTCGTGCCCGTAGCCGGGACCGTTGTAGTTGATTCCGTAACGAGGAACGGTGACGTTTAAGCTCCAACCAAGCCAAGCTCGAGTCCCCGGACCATTCCCCCAAGCTCCACCCGACCAATTACTTGGTCGAGCATCAACCTGAGCACCGTCGCTGTCTCGAATCGTGTAACTTGAATGTTCACCAATCGCGACCGTGTTTGATGTGCCATCGGTCAGGCTTGCGATCTTTCGAGGTCGAGCATCCGGCCCCAAATTGATGATCGTGCCCACTTGATGATCCCAACCATAACCCGTCCAGACTCCTCCGGCAGGGACCGTTGTCGTTTCCGGCAACCAGTATGCACCAGCGACTCCGGAATAATCTGCGACTTGATACGTAATTGTATCAGGAGCCCCAAGTGCTCGAGTTTCATCATTTGTATTTTGAGTTCGGGTGATGGGCAAAACACTAGATGGACAGTTCAACCCTGGTACTCGAAGTCGATTTACCAGATCCCAATTGAGATTCGGTGGAGCACCTTGGTTGGAAAAATTGTTGCCGCTAAATTCCATCAAATTGTAGGCAGCAGATTGCTCGACATAGGGCAGAGCCATCGTAAGCCAAGAAGCGTTGCGAGCACTTCCTTCAGATTCAGTAATGTTGCCCGGAAAGACGCGAGCAACATCATGGTAGTTATGAATGGCTAGTCCAAGCTGCTTCAGATTATTCTTGCACTGCGTCCGGCGGGCCGCTTCCCGAGCCTGTTGGACGGCCGGCAAAAGCAATGAAACAAGGATCGCGATAATGGCGATCACAACCAAAAGTTCAATCAGTGTGAAACCGCGTTTCAAACGGTTGCGGCGGATGGCGAGGAACTTCATTCGATAGTCTCCTAGGGATAAAATTCTTATTGAAGTAACAAGAACAGGTAGGTGACATTCCGAAAGCAAATCGTGATCCAAGTCACGATCATCTCTGCAAAAAACTTCGACCCCATTGTCTTTCACAGCCTGACTTCAGTGCTTGGGCACCATGAAATGACGTTGCCAAACCGAGACCAAAGATGAAACTTCAGCAGTAAAAACCATGGATTCTGTCGCGGTGAAAAGCGAGACAACTGAAGTCAAAAAATGAATACCGGTAGCCAGTAGAAAACGTTGTGAGAAATCCCAGACGATGGAAAAAGGAGAAGACCAGCTGAGGGCGAACCCCCGCATCACAGTCTGCATTTGCACACCCTCGGCAGTGGAATGTTACTGAGCAGTCGCTCGCCACACTGCCGCATTCACAGGCACACATGCCGATCCATTCAACAGTCCAAATTGACGGCCTAAAAACGGAGGCCACGAGGTCAACATCTGGCGATTCGCAAAACGAAAACAGCCCGCTCATCTTTGACAGATGAGCGGGCTGCTGACAATTTTTCAGATATGAATCTGTGTTTATCCGTTCAAATCTTTCGACACGTGAATGTCCATTTGAGGATATGGAATTCCAATACCAGCTTCGTCCAATTTATTCTTGACCGCTTCAGTCAGAGCTTCTTTGACAGGCCAGAAGTCTGACGATCGAGTCCAAAAACGAACCGTCCAATTCACACAAGAATCGCCCAAATCGCCAAGCACAATTTGGAAGCCTCGACCTTCACCAATCACCATGTTCGACTTCAATGATTCGGCAGCTTCAGTCAAAACCTGACGCGTGTGTTTCAGATCTGCTGTGTAATCACACCCAACAGCCACATCGACACGACGCTCTGAGTGGTGAGAAATGTTTTCGATTGAACCAACTGTAATCGCAGTGTTCGGAACAATGATTCGGCGATTGTCAGGAGTATCAAACGTTGTGGTAAATAGATCAATTTCATTGACCTTTGCTGTAATGCCAGCGGCACTGATGACGTCTCCCACTTTGAATGGACGGAAGACCAACAGCATGATTCCAGCAGCGAAATTTCCAAGAGTTCCTTGAAACGCCATTCCGATGGCAAAACCAGCCGCTGCAAGAATCGCAGCAAAACTTGTGACCTGCAAACCAAACTTGCCCATCACAGCAATCAACACGCTGATCATGATGGCGTAATAGACCATCTTGCCAACGAATTTACCAAGGGTCTCGTCGACCTTCTTTCGGACAGGGCTACTGACCATCCGAGCCACAAACTTGGCAATCAAGTAGCCAACGATCAGGATCAACAAAACCGTGACAGCTGGAATGGCGTAGTTTTCAATCAGAGGCCAAGCCTTTTCAAGATCTCCGCTCATCAGGCCATCCATGGCATTGCCGGTGTCCTCAGCAACTTTGTTCATTAGATCATTGGTGAGATCTTCGCCCGTAGCTGCGCCATCTTCTTGGAATGGAACCATTCTTCTGTGTCCTTACAATTCGCAAAAATCATTGATAGTCAATACCGAGGCAAAAACGGCCCAATCCACTCGGTTTTCCGAGGTTCTACTTACTGACGGATTGTGGGACCAGACCCACCTTGCCTCACAGCCGTCAAATGCCAGAAACATTGCAAAAAACGCATCTCTTGAGCAAATCTGCCACACCTTTCGCACCCGAATGTATAGATTCCAAACAACTCGCACGGAGCCCAGCCCCCTAAACACGAGGGACGACCGGTCAACTTGACGCCCCTCTCCATTCCATCAACACTAGTTCGCGCCTTCAATTCTCGCTCTTCAGGATCACCTCCATGCCAGCCCCCTCTTACCACCGCTTCGCACTTTGCTGCACAGCTTTCGCCAGCGTGATCAATCTTCTATCGCCTCAACTCAACGCTGACGATTGGAATCAATGGCGAGGCCCAAATGGTTTGGCAATCGCCGCTGACGGCAATGCAGTTCCCACAGATTTCAGCCCAAGCAAAAATGTGCTTTGGAGTGCTCAGGTTGTCGGAGCAGGGCACTCGTCCCCCACAGTGGTGGGCGACCTGGTTGTGGTGACAACAGCAGATTCAACAAATCAACGACAAGCCGTTCTTGGCTTTGAACGAGCAACCGGAAAACCAGCTTTCACAACCATTGTGAGTGAAGGTGGCTTCCCAGAAACTCACCCCAAAAACACGCATGCATCTCCCACAGTTTGCAGCAATGGCGAACTGTTTTTTGCAACCTTTCATCATCACAATAAAGTTGAAGCAGTCGCCGTGAATCAAGCGGGCAAGATCGTTTGGAAAACCGATGTTGGAGCATTTCGTCCAAAGCAATACCTTTACGGTTACGCGGCTTCGCCAACGTTGCACAACGGTAAACTGATTATCAGCGGCGACTGCGACACAGTAGCGTGGCTGGTCGCTTTGGATAGTAATTCGGGCAAAGTTGTCTGGAAAACAGATCGTCCCAAAATGTTGAATTGGGCATCACCAATCGTCGCAAACGTCGCAGGAAAAAATCAGTTGCTGTTAAGCGGAGCAGAACGCATCGCATCCTACAATCCAGAAAACGGAAAGCTGCTGTGGGAAACACCATGCCTTACCATGGCCACCTGTGGCACTGTGGTTTGGGACAACGACACTGTCTACGCGAGTGGCGGATATCCCAAAAAAGAAACGGTTGCTGTAAAGGCAGACGGTTCCGGTCAGGTCGTATGGCGCAACCGAGTGAAATGCTATGAGCAGTCAATGCTGATTCACAGTGGCTATCTATACGCCTTCGATGACAATGGAATCCTGTATTGCTGGGATGCAAAGTCAGGGCGAGAAATGTGGAAGCAGCGTTTTCGAGGCCCCGTGTCAGCATCTCTGACAATGGCTGACGGCAAAATTTTTGCCTGCAACGAACGTGGCAATGTGTGGGTCTTCGAAGCCAGCCCAAACGGCTACCAACCTGTGGCTCAAAACCAAATGGGCACATCGCTATTTGCGACTCCGACTGTCGTCGACAACGTGATGTACCTTCGCGCAGCCAGCGGTGAAGGACGCAGTCGGCAAGAAGCAATCTTCGCCATCGGAAACAGGTAACACCAAGCCAGCCATAAATAGTGGCTTTCCCTGCTGACGATCTAGAAAATGACGTTCAGACTTCATCGCACAAGAAAAATGATGTCTGAACGTCATCGATCGCTTGACCTGTTAGATTTTCTGGCCTGTTAAACAGCGCTGGCTAATTTTAATGCCACCTCACAAGCTTTTAGATATTCATCCACGTCAAGAAATTCATCAACGGTATGAATGTCGTGTTGACCGCAGCCCATGGTGACCGTTGGAAAACCGTGAGCGGTCAGCCAATTGGCATCAAGACCACCATTACCAATGATTGTGTGAGCCTTTAAATCGAGCGATTCCACTGCCTTCGTTGCCATCTTCACACATGCATCCGATGCCTTGATCTTAAACGCTTCGTAGCGAACATCTTCTGTCATCGTAAACTGCCCCGTCTGACCGCTGGCAGTTTTGACGCGTTTCACGGCTCGTGAAAACGCCTTTTCGAATTCCGACGTGATGCGATCTCGAAACTTACGCTGGTGACTTCGAGCTTCTGCCTGCAAGCGACATTCTGGCATCACAACATTGGTAGCCGCTCCACCTTGAATGACTCCTAAGTTGCTGGTCCCCGCTTGCTTGCCTTTTTCGATCAGTCCATGCCATCCATTTTGCTGCAGATCAGCCAAAGCGACTGAAGCAACAACGGCCGCGTTGACTCCGTCTTCTGGGTGGACTCCCGCGTGACTGGCGATTCCCGTCACGTCGATCGACAAGTAGTTCGCCCCAACGGCTCCAATGACCAAGCCAGCCGGATCTCGACCATCCCAATTAAAACACAGTTCAGGCTTTCCAAGCTTACTGGCTGTGAGAAACCGAGCTCCTCGCAAACCAATTTCTTCCTGCACCGTGAACAACAATGTCAGCGGAGGATGATCGATTTTTTGCTCCAGCAATTCACAGATTGCAGAAAGCACGGTCGCGCATCCCGCTCGATTGTCTCCGCCTAAGGCCGTCGTTTTTTCCTTGGGACGAACAATGTTGCCCTTGCGAATTGGCTTGCAGCCAACGGCCAATGGAACGGTGTCCATATGAGCCATCAGGAGCCGTCGAGGCCCCTTCACGGTCCCGGGCAGTTTCACAATCATGTTGCCAAGATTTCCTCCCGCTGGGCTGCGTCGATGAGCCGTATCATGAGTAATCGACTTGGCTGACACACCTACGGCCAACAGGGCTTTCGTGATATATTCAGCGACCAAATCTTCTTGGCAACTCTTCCCTGGAATTTCGATGAGCTGCATGACTCGGCGAATGGCTGCGTCTGTCTTCATTTTGATTCCTACGGAGAAGTGTGTGAATTTCGAATGACTTCGATCCACTCATGAAATGTTGCATGCGAACAAGGCCTCAGATTCGTTGGTGGCGTCATTTTCGCATGTACTGCGGCACTGCAGTTGTTCATGGCAGCAAGTTGGCAATCTTCGCTGGCTGATTCCAAGATTGCAAACACCGTTGCTGTTCTGCTTGGTCGCCTGCAATCGAAATCATGATTCGCTGTGATTTCGAGAACTCGAAACAAAAAACCACTGACAGAAATGATTCTGCCAGTGGCCTTTGAAAGATTTCAAGCTGGTGTCAGCCGCTTATCTGTCTTTGGGAAGTTCGATTGTCAGAGTATCTAAGGATTGCTGAGCCGACAGTTTTGGTGTGGGAGCCGTTGTTACAGACTTGCCACCAATTTGTCGATTTCTGATGAACGCATTTCGCTGTGCATCGCTGATTCGAACTTTCTTTCCAGCCAGATTTACTTCTGTGTAGGGAGAAGAAATCTTGCTGCCGTTCTCAAGAGTCATTTCGACTCGTAATGCACAAGTGACTCGATCTTTGTGCTTTTCAGTGAATGGCAAGAAGACGTTGTAGCTGTCTCCCAGCGTGCCCTGTGTTCGGTGAGCCTGCCAAGCACCAGCATCAAACCGGAACGTGTGCAGCAACGTGTGTTCTTCTGCCTCCGGATCGTAATCTTTGTATTGGTAGATCACGACGTCACCAGCAATCTGAACCGGAGTTGGATTGCCATATTCAAAAAACATGACTTGCCCGGCAAACCCTCGGCTTGGTTTTTCGTCGAGGCCTTGACCTTCGGCAGCTTCCCAGAGGCATAGAATTTTGGCCACTGACTTTTGCCGAGATTTCCCAGACACAAAATCGACGGGAGCTTTCAGCAGTGCTGACGACGTTTTCAAGAACGAGCTTGAAGAACATCCCGACACGATCAAGGTCGACGCAGCAAACAACGCCACCAGAGTTTTCTGCACACAGTTCCTACTCATCTCGCCCACCCTTCAATAGTTTCTGGTACCACTTTCGTTTCGGAGCCGGTTCATACAGATCCTGCTCCGAAACAGCAGTTGAGGTGCCTTGAGATCTATTGACGCCAACCGAACGACTTGAGCTTGCTTGCCGAACAGGCTCGGCCTTCCGTTCAGATGAATCAACGGCTCGCTGAACCCAAGCCGCAGCAGCACGACGTTCTGCTTCCGTCTGTGAAGCAGAAACTTGACGGACCATCGACTGCCGTCTCATCTGTGCCGTCTTCGCCTTGGAATCACCTTCAGTGTCGGTGTTGGTTTGAGGTGGAAGAACAACTTCCTGTTCAGGAATCGGCTGACCAGCAGAATAGTCTGACTGCTGCCCTGGTGCTCCGTACAACATAAAGTCGGCTTCGCTTGGAGGACCTTCGTGGAACATGGATGTTTGATCCAAACCAGAAGGTGGCACACTGTAAAGCGGACCATGAAGTTCTTCTGCGTCCGATTCAATAAAGTGCAATCGTTCTGCTTCCACCTGCTTGATCAACTCAGAATCAGCATCACCATAGATAATGCGAGGAGTCAAGAAGATCAGCAATTCAGATCGAGCCGTGTTGGTTCCATCATAGCGGAACAGATTTCCAAGCAATGGCAGATCACCAAGCCATGGAACCTTACGTTCGAGTGTCTCATCAGACTTGGTAATCATTCCACCGATCACGATGGTCTGACCATTAGGAACAGCAACCACAGTGTCCGCAATCGCTGAATCGATGATCACCGATTCGACAACGTTTCCAGTAGTCGCATCTGTGAATACTGGCACTCCACCGGGTGAGAGCGAGCTTTTTTCTGCATAGACGGCCATGCTAATGGTTCCATCTTGAGTCACACGAGGTGTCACTCGCAGAATGATCCCCACATCTTGCTGATCAATTTGTGGAGTCACAAAGTTATCGTTCACTGTGACACCATTCACAACGGGCACTTGCTGCCCTACTTGAATACTGGCTTCGACGTTATTGGTTGTCCGAATTTGAGGACGACTTAACACGTGAACCGTTCGACGAGCAGCAAGAGCTCGTACCAACACGCTGACCGCGTCAGACTGAGCACTAAAGACGAAGCCTCCGAAACCAAGATCGCTGTTTTGGCGACCAAGGGAAAAGTTGCTAATACCTTGAGTCGCGACTGTGGACGGGCTGGTGTTCACTCCACTTTGCCCGGGAATCAACCCCGAAACATTGTTACCAATCCCAGTGGATGTGTTGTTGAAGTTGAAACCAGGTGCACCGTTGGCTGAAACAATCGTTTGAGCATTGCTTTGCGGAATTCCGTTCGCATCAAACACTGTTGTCGTTACCGTCTGCAGTGCATCCAACAGGCTTCTGCTTAACAATGTTGGATCTTGGAAGCCAAGTTCCACACCAAATTCATCTGCGTTGTCCAGTTGAACTTCAACCAGCAAGGCTTGGATAATGACTTGTGGTGGAGTCGCATCTAATTCGCTAATGATGCCCGTAATTTGGCTGTAGTATTCTGGTGTCGCACTGACAATCAACGAGTTGCTGTTGTCATCGGCAGTGACCAGGACTTCCTGTCTCAGCCGTTCCACATTACTCACAAGCCCCTCAGCACTTTCCTGCAGATCAGCTTGCTGTTCAAGAAACGCGTCCAAAGCGTCCGCCACAATGCTCGCCTGTACGTTCCTCATGGGAATCACAGTCGTGTCACGTTGACGAGCTTCTGTTGTGTCCAATCGCAACAGAATGGCTTCGACCACAGACAATGCTTCTACACTGCCGACTGCAAGAATTGTATTCGTTCGCAGGTCTGCACTGAATCTTACAGGAATCAAACTTGATGCGGCATCTGCTGCACCCGCGATTTGAATTCCCAATTGGTCTTCTTGGTTTTGATCTTCAAACAAAGCCGTAAGCAGTTCAACGGTTTGTTCTGCATCAGAATTTCTTAAAGCGAACACTTTGATTTCAGCAACTGCCGCAGGACTCTGGTCGAGCTCAGCGATCAACGCTTTCAGCAAAGGAATGCTGGCTTCTGGAGCAGACAAAATCAAACTGTTCGATCGTGGATCTGCGTTCACTCGAACATCAACCAGAATTCCACTGCGAACCAGTTCTCGCCCAGCTCCGGTGCTACTCAAGAATTCCAAGGCCACGGATTTCCCGTCCTGTAATTCTTGAGCTCCTTGATTACCGCCTCCAAAACCACCCTGTCCACCAGCTTGTTGAGGAGGACTTGATACGCTCTGGATTGCAGTGGAAAGAAGTTCGCCCAGCTCTGTCGCAGTTGCGTGATTCAGAGCGATAATTTCAACGCGGTGGACGGCACCGGGTTCATCTTTGTCAAAAGATTCAATCAGACGGCCGACTTCAGCAAGGTCATTACCTCGTCCTTGAACGATGATCGTGTTTGTACGAACGTCGGCGATGACTCGAGGACGAACGGCAAGACCACCACGTTCTGAATAGAACGATTCAACAGCTGTCGCGACTTGAGATGCCACAGCGTACTTCAGGTTGAATGCCTTGAATTCAGAATTCGGATCTGTGCTGCGATCAAGCTTATCAGCCAATTCAAGAATGGGCTCCAGTTCGATCTCTGATGCCAAAATCAACAAAGCATTTGGCTGGACCACTGGGAAAAATGTTGCCGATTTGCGATCAGCATTTCCTCGCTGTCGGAGCTCACTGAGTTCTTCATAAACTTCCGAAAGCAGCTCGGCCATGGCTTCGCTGTTGACGTGCTGTAGTTCTAACAAGTGAATACCAGGAAGACTTCCTTCGCTGAGTTCTTCCAACTGTTGAATGATGGCTTCCACCTTGCGGACATCAGCTTCGTTACCACGAAGCATCATGACTCCGACATCGTCCATCACTTGAACATCAACAGGACCACGCAGGTTTAAAGCGGCATCGTCGCCGCCAACTTCTTGAGCAGCGAGCGGATTCTGATCTCCGGCCTGTTGAGCCTTCATCGTCATCATGCGTTTGATTTGAGCATTCAACGCCTGAGCAGTTTTGTCATCAACGTTGTCTTTAGGCACCAACCGAGTTGTCTCGCCATCCTGCGAAGCGGCTCGGTCAAGTTGAGCAACCAATCTCTTCAGGTTGTCGACTCGAGATTCAGGGCCATCTAAGATCAAACTGTTGCTGGCCTGATCGATCGCAATTCGAAACAATGGCTTTTGGCCTTCAACGACTTCCTCTGATTCTCTGACGACAAACGTCGGCAGAGAATTCAGTCCATCCTTGACCAACGAAGCTCGTGATTCAAACACCAAGTAGATCGAACGAGCGATCTCTGCCGCCTTGCGATTCTTCACAGCAACCTTCGTTGTGGTTGCTGGGCCTGGATCCTTAGCGACTTCAGCAGTTGGTGGCTGTGGAACAACCTGAGTCTGAAACGGCTGTTCAGACACACTGTTCCCTTGAGGCTGGCCATTCTGCGACTGGCCATCTTGAGCCCACGTGACGCGAGGACTTGATTCGTCGTTACGCCGAGAACTGATCTGTCGAAACGGCGAAGCAGCGGATTCCGTTTCGCGTTTGGAAGCCGCTTCAGCAGCCTGCCAATCATTCAGCACCGGACGTGAATAGCGGGCTCGTGCTTGATCCAGTTTCAACACAACAAGAAAGTTGCCCTGATGAATCAAACGAAAGCCTTGAGACTCAAGCTCGGCGTTCACGATTCGCACGGCCGAACCGATTTCGTATCGCGTTCGATCTCGACGCGCGAAACTGCCATGAGGGATGCGATCCATCACGAGAGTCAGTTCAGCCTGTGAAGCCAAATCCTTAAGGACTCGATCCCAACGTGTGTCGAAATAATTCAACCTCACGCCGTCCTGCTGCTCGACTGCGTCGGCAACAGGGTCGGTCCCTGAATAGGCTTCGCGGAATGAACGGACATCGTCTTCGGATGCGTTCAGAGAATGTTGTTGATTCATTAACCATGCGGAACTGGCGGCAACGCCAGTAAGCAGCACGGCTAGAAAGCCATGACGTCTCACCGGGGTGATCCTTCACAAAAAGCAGGCTTTCGATTGCCTCCCCCCAACCATCCAGCCTTGCAGGTTCGGATACGTTCTGTGTTAGCCGCTCTGGTGACGCTCGAGGCCGAAGGGTCGAACTGACTAACAAGACCGTATCAAACTGTGACGGTTATTCGGATCTATCGGCTTAAAACGGCCCTGCAGATGAACCGGGTTACAACTGTTTTTCGAAAAGAAACGTTCCTGCTATGTCTACCGAAAAAACTCGTATTGACATTTCATGTTTTTCAGTACTTCAGCTCACGCGTCGCGACCTAAGTGATCGAGAAACACGGCCACAACAAAACAACCATGTTGCATCCAATACGCGCCATCATCGCCTACCGCAGTCCCAGTCCAACTGGTAACTAGCAACAGGCAACTAGCAACGGGCAGCCCCTGACGTCAGCGCGCAAAAAAAGACACGCACTCTTTTGAAGTGCGTGTCTTTTGTGTTCGTTCGGGGAATTGGCCCACCAACAAACCGTCTTACGGACTGGCAGGAGGCGTGACAATCGATTGCTCATCATCGTCAGTCGTTGAAACAATCGTGACGGCAGCAACCGCACCGAAGAATGCCAGTGGTAACAATACGCCGCCAAGACCTTCACCCGACTGACCTCGCACAACAAGTTCATTGTGAGAATTGATCAACGCTGTCTTCGCTGTTGGTGGAGCAGTTCGAGCAGTCCAAAATCGACACGTTGACTGAGACTGAGCCGTCTTGACAGTGTGAACTCCTGCCCGCAAACCTCGAACCGCGTAACGGCCTTTGGCATCTGTCTTGATGGTCGCCACAACTTTTTCACCGTGACTGATTCGAACGACGGCGTTTGATTCAGGGTGTCCTGTTGAACCAATGACAACACCCAGAAGCAAATTGTCTTTGGTGAGCTTTACATCCTGAATGGTTCGTGTCGCAGGAGCATCTGCCGCGTGAACGGGAAGGGCCATTCCAACGATCGCGAGAACCGCCAATAGGTTTCCAAATGACTTGATCATGTGTGTCTCCAAAGTTCTGATCCGTCAGCTCATCGCCAGCAGAAGTTTGATTCTTCATCCCAGAGGGATGACATTTAGCTGTGTGATCTTTCGACCAGTTGTATCGCAAGTGCTTAGGGAATGGGTTGATTTCGTTACAACACTCCCTTCGATCAATCGAGTCGCGACGGTTGCGAGAAGTGGTTAAAACAGAGAAGTTATGAGGGCCAGCGACACCTTCTCGGCCAATCATCCATTCCACCGGCAATCGTTGCAGAAACCATTCTATGCTTGTCAGAATCCGCCGCTTCTTAAAACGAAATCGCTCACCGATTGACGATCCGGCTGAGTGCATGCCAAAGTTTCACCAAACTCAGAAGGAACTGGCAGAGCACTTCCTGAATCTTGCAGCGGCCACCGGAAAGCCACGCGGGTTGAAATGGAAGTCACTCGATTTCGTCGGCTGCTGGAAACTGATTCGTGAAGTCTCGGGTCCTGATTCACCCACGAATATCTCGCAGCAATCAAACGCCCCAAACCAGCAAGACAGTGCAGGGCTTCTGACATTGATCCACTCGGTCAATTTGCATTTCGAAGCAATCGAAGGGTCAGATATGGAAGGCGTGGCTGCCGTATCAACGGTTCGAGATGGCTGTGCAATCTTTCACTACCGCGCCGGACGTTGGGGCACTGGAGGCCGAGTTTTGCTAAACCTGACCGTGGATCAAGCCCTTCAGGCGGCCTTTTCGAACTCCGAAGTCATTGCCGATTCAGAACAGCAGCTCGAATCACATTGAATTCAACATTCCAATTGACGACATTGGAATTGAGTATGCGCCTTTACTTCTCGATGCCGGAAGTGGCACAATGTCACGGCAGACATGTCACGATTGAAGTGGGCCAATACTTCAGCCGGTCGTGACACACATGCCCTCGCCCCCAGAACACCTTCCCGGTTTTAACCGTCAGAGCCTGCCCGTGAGCAATTGCCTGAACATCTCTACGATGCTACGCATGATGTCTTGCATCATCATCCCTCTGCTTTGCATTTCACCAATCCAAGGCGACGAAGCGTCCCTGTTGATGAAAAAAAGTAGCCAGCAGTTTGTTCAAGAATACTGCATCGACTGCCACAACTCAGATACACAAGAAGGCCACTTGGATCTGGAAACACTGCCTGCTCAGCTTGCGAGTGACAGTCAGTCCTTTCGTGCTTCGTGGGAGACCTGGGAACACGTTCTGAAGCGACTTGAAACTCGTCAAATGCCTCCGCCTGATGCAAACTTGCCGACGGAAAGCGAATACGTCACTGCGATTGGCGATCTGCAAAGCACGCTCGACCGAACGGCCGAACAAGCAGATCAACCTGGAGCAGTGCCCACGTTTCGTCGCTTGACTCGAACGGAATATCAAAACGCCATTCGAGACCTGCTCCATCTGCAGATTGATGCATCTGCGCTCTTGCCAAAAGACGAAGCCAGCTTTGGGTTCGACAATATCACCGTCACTCAACTTACCCCAACGCTGCTGAATCGATATGTGAAGTCTGCTGAAATCATTTCACGACTCGCTGTATCGGCTTCATCCACAGAAGTCGTTTCGCAAACTGTTCGCATTCCTCCCGACCAAACTCAAGCACAACATGTTCAAGGCTTGCCTCTCGGAACCCGCGGAGGTCTGTTGATCGATCAATATTTCGCAGTCCCTGGGCAGTACGACATTTCGGTACGGCTTATGCGTGATCGCAATGAAGAAATCGAAGGAATGACGGGCGAACACGAGCTAAGAATGTTGTTAAATCGAAAGTCACTCGCCAGTTTCAAAATTCAACGACCCAAGAACCCGTCACAACACCTGACGGCAGATCAGCATTTGAAGGCTCGTATTCAAATTCCGGCGGGGCAACAAAAGCTTGGAATCACTTTCGTGGCGAAATCGAATTCAGTGATCGAAAACCGGCGGCAACCGCTGAATGTCCAATTCAATCACCATCGCCATCGTCGCCAAGGGCCGGCCGTGTATTCGGTTTCCATCGTCGGACCTTATGCGGCCGATGCACCCACAGCGACTGCAAGCCGACGAAAGATTTTCAGCGATCGCCCTATGCATCAAGAGCAAGCTGTTGCCACCGCGACTCGCATTCTAAGACGAATCACTCGAATCGCTTATCGACGTCCAGTCACTGATGAAGACCTGAAAGTGCCGTTGGAATTCTTCCAACAGGCGGCTGGCACGAATCTAGTGAAACGCTTCGAAGCTGGAATTCAGGCAGCCTTGGAATCAATTCTTGTGAATCCCAATTTCCTGCTACGAATTCAACGGCAACCGACTGATATTACCAGCGGATCGGTCTATCCCGTCGACCCATTCGAACTAGCCAGCCGGCTGTCGTTTTTCCTTTGGAGCAGCTTACCAGATGATGAATTGCTTTCACTGGCGGAATCGAAACAGCTGCTCAATCCGGCCGTGCTGGAATCACAGATTCAACGGCTGATGCAAGACGATCGCTCAGCAGCTCTAGTCACGAACTTCGCAAGACAGTGGCTGTACCTGAACAACCTAAAGTCGGTGAGCCCTGATGCTCGCTTGTTTCCGGACTTCGATCAGAATCTTCGCACCGCCATGCGAAAGGAAACGGAACTGTTCTTTCAAGACATTCTGCAAAACGATCTCAGCATCACAACGCTATTGAAATCGGACTACACATTCTTGAACGAGCGGCTTGCTCGACACTACGAAATTCCTCATATCCAAGGCAGCCGATTTCGCAAAGTCGCATTGGATCCGAAACACCAACGAGGCGGATTATTACGACACGCAAGTCTGCTAACAGTGACATCCTATGCGACTCGGACATCACCCGTATTACGTGGTAATTGGGTTCTGAAAAACATCCTAGGCACTCCTCCACCACCACCACCTGAAGACGTTCCCGATCTGAAAGATAACACCGTCGACGCGACTTTATCTGTCCGAGAACGACTCAACGAGCATCGAGCCAACCCTGCCTGCGCCAGTTGCCACAACTTGATGGACCCAATCGGCTTTTCGCTAGAAGGCTATGACGCTGTTGGCAGGTTTCGTCCATTTCAGGAAGGGCGGCAAATCGATATGTCTGGTGGCTTGCCCAGTGGACAAATCTGCAATTCCGTCGCTGATCTTGAAGATGGGTTGTTGGATCGACCCGAAATTTTTGTTGCCGCCTTCACAGAAAAACTCATGACCTACGCCTTGGGTCGAGGCACCACGTTCAAAGACCGATCGGCAGTCCGCCAAATCGTGGCGGATGCCAGCGCTTCAGACTTTCAGCTTTCGCAAATCGTGCTGGGTATCGTAAACAGCAAACCTTTTCGTATGAGGACCGCCGAATGATGATCACACGCAAAAGCCTTCCACGTCGAACATTTCTAAAAGGGCTAGGAGCCTGCGTCAGCATGCCTTTGCTTGATGCCATGATTCCTGCAATGACGGCAGCGTCGGAAACAGCGGCGTCAGCAGAAAAGCTTCGACGGCTGGGCTATGTTTATATGCCGATGGGCTGCGACATGAGTCGCTGGGCTCCAGATCCAGATTCTCAAATGCTTGGCGATTTGCCTCCGATTTTGAAACCACTGGAATCAGTTCAAGATTCCATCAACATTCTATCAGGCATGGAACTGCAGAAGGCCTACCCGGGCAGCCACGCAACTTCCAATTCCGCCTTTCTGAGTGCAGCACGAGCAAAGGTTACCGAAAGCAACGACTACTATCTTGGCATCACTGCTGATCAGGTAGCAGCCAAGACGCTGGGGCAAAATACTCAGCTGCCATCACTTGAACTTTCGATGGACCTGCTTTCCTTAGCAGGGCAGTGCGACAACGGCTATGCGTGCGTTTATCAAAACTGCCTTTCCTGGTCTTCTCCCACCACTCCCCTACCAGCAGAAGCTCATCCAGCATTGGTGTTTGAAAACCTGTTTGGCTCTGGGGGAACCGTCGCCCAACGGCAGGCGGCTCTAAAAAAGCGAGCCAGCTTGTTGGATTCTGTATCCGAAGAAATGCAGAGACTGAAGCGTGAAATTGGACCGGCTGACCGAATTCGAGTGAGCGATTATTTGGACAGTATTCGAGAAGTTGAGCGACGAATTCAAGTTGCAGCGATGAATGCAACAGAAAACCCATTGCCCGATTTAGATCGGCCCACTGGAGTCCCCGATTCCTATGCAGAACACGCCGCATTGATGTTTGATTTGCAGCTGCTCGCATTACAAGGCGATATCACTCGAGTCATTTCGTTCCAACTGGCTCGCGAAACCAGCAATCGAACCTATCCAGAAATCGGCATTTCAGATGCTCATCACCCGCTGACTCACCATGGCAACAATCCTGAAAAAATTGCCAAGATGGCCAAGATCAACCAGTTCCATGTTTCTTTGTTTGCAGACTTCCTGAAGAAGCTAAAAGCGACTCCAGAAGGAAACGGAAACCTACTGGACCACAGCCTTTACTTGTACGGCAGCGGTATGGGAAATCCAAATCTGCACGACCATACAGACTTGCCGATTATTGTTGCCGGTGGAGCAGCAGGAAACATCGCCGGGGGACGTCATATTCGCTTCGACAAACCCACTCCACTGGCCAACCTGCATCTCACTCTGCTGCAAAAAGCGGGACTGGACTTGGAATCCTTCGGCGACAGCAACGGCACAATGGACAGCTTGTTGAACTCGGTGTGATCAAACAAAAGGAAACCAAAATCTGCCGTTCAAAGCCATTTTTTACTGGTTCAGCAAACAGTTGATCGACTAGGACGCCCCCATGAAGACTGCCCGCCTGTCACTCACAAGTATCTCAAAACGTGCCGCGACAACCATCGTAGTCACTCTCGTTTTTTGTGGGGTCACCGGAGCAACAGACAAAGCCCGCAATGCAGCCGCGACAAGCCTTGCCTCGTTCGCAGAACATCAAAACTGGGCGGCTTTAAAAACGGCCTTGCAGAAAAACAATGTTGACACGAATTCGACTCAAGCCGATGGCATGACGGCTTTGTTATGGGCTGTGTACTACGATCAAGCTGAACTGGTTGATCTTCTACTGCAACAGAAAGCCGATGCAAACCTCGCCAATGATTATGGTGTCACCCCACTCTCTGTGGCGGCGAGAAACGGAAATTCGCAGATCACAAAAGCTCTTTTGGCCGCAAATGCCGATGCAAATGCATCTTCAAACGGAAAAGAAACCGTGCTGATGACAGCCAGCCGCACGGGCAATTCCAATGTGGTGCAGCAGCTACTCGCAGCAGGAGCAGCCCCGAACGCAAAGGAGCAAAATGGGCAAACCGCCTTAATGTGGGCTGCTGCTGAAGGGCACCTCGATGTCGTAAACACACTGCTGAACGCCGATGCAGACAACGATGTGACATTGAAGTCTGGATTCGACGCCTACTTTCTTGCAGCCAGAGCAGGGCACTCTGATGTGGTCTTCGCCTTCTTGAATCACGGCCGAGAAATCAACGATGCCATGAGCTCTGAACGCACAGGGGGCAAACTGCCCAGAAAGAACATGTCGGCTTTGATGCTGGCTCTCGAAAATGCGCATTTTGAATTAGTGAAACAACTGCTTGAGGCCGGAGCTGATCCCAACGACACTCGATCTGGCTTCAGCCCTCTGCATGCTCTGTCATGGGTTCGCAAGCCCAACAAGGGCGACAACCCCAACGATGATCCTCCACCCCAAAGCGTCGGCCCAATTGGAAGCTTGGAATGTGCCGCGTTACTTGTTGCTCATGGTGCCGACGTGAATCTGCAACTAAAATCCGGTCGAGGTGGCCGAGGGGCATTAAACCAAAAAGCGGCCACTCCATTTCTGCTTGCAGCAGACACGGCTGATGTCCCTTTCATGCAGCAATTACTGAAACTGGGGGCAGATCCAAACATACCAAACATCGATCACTGCCCTGCGTTATTGGCAGCAGCAGGCATTGGATCAAAGGCTCCTGAAGAGGAAGCAGGATCAGAGCCCGAACTGCTGAAGGCCGTTCAACTGCTGCTGGATCTTGGTGCCGACATCAATCATAGAGACGACAATGGCGAAACAGCGATGCATGGAGCCGCTTATAAAAATGTCCCCAAGGTCGTCGAACTGCTGGATCAAGCCGGAGCCGACCCATCCATCTGGAATCAAAAGAACGAGTACGGCTGGACACCTTTGCGAATTTCCAGAGGCTTTCGCCCGGGAAACTTCAAGCCGGATGCCGCAACAGAAGCAGCCATTATCGCTGTGTTACGACGCCACAAAATAGACGTGCCAGATACTCCACCAAACCCGACAAACAACGACGCTTATTCTAAGAAGAAAAAAACGCCGTCGAAGAAAAAGAAGTGACGCTGGCAACTTGCAACAGCGTCGCCTGTAATTCGATACAGTCAGGTCAAACAATTTCCACATCGGCTTCATCAACGACGATGGAAGCACCCTGTTGTAAGAAGTTGACCATAATCGTAAGACGGTGCCGGTTATTGACCTTCAGAATCGTGCCAACCAGTTCTCTGTCTTTGAGTGGACCTCGGACAAGTCGAGCTTTCTGTCCCACCACTGGCCGTATTTCAGCCTGCAAGTCTTCGCCATGCTCGGCAAGCATGCGAATGCGACGCAAGTCTTCTAGAAACAGATCTGGCTCGGTGACGGGAATGCACTTTGAAATGCAGCCGGTTGAAACGGTCTCGTAACGATCGATTTCTGTTCCATACACGAAGACATAGCCGGGAAACAATGGGGCATAGCTGACCCGCATTCGGCCAGATGGCGACTTAGAACGCTTTTCCGCCATCGGTCCATAGTGACCAATTTTTAGGGCGGTCAACTTGCGCATCAGATCTTTTTCACGGCGAGACATCGTGTAGAAGGCAAACCATTGAGCTTCTTCACGGTATTCCGACGGATTGTCCAACAAGTTCTCCGGAAACAGCTCCGGTTCTTTCTTTAGAATTGGCATAGTTCACCAGAATCTTTGTGTATTCAGAAGTTTTTCGGCCCAAATGCACTCGTCAAGAACACAGTTTCCGGGGTCCCCGAGAAGGCATCAACCCTGTATCGGCCGAATTCCGGTGCTCAGACCATTTTCAGTTCACCAAATTGGCGAACACAGCGTAATCCAGAGAAGTCTGGAAACCCCGGAAAAACAGGACTCATCGTGATGTCCTTCTCGAGCCCTTCTGAAGTCTCACATTGTGATTATCCTACTCGGTGGCAACGGCTACGTCGGCAGCGCATTTCGACAAGAACTGGAAGCCCGTCGCTTGAACTTTCTGTCACTCAGTCGGGCAGAAGGCGATTACACGCACCCCCTGTTTTTGCGATCTGCGCTGCAAAAACAAAAGGCCACGTTCGTCATCAATTGTGCCGGTTACACGGGTAAACCAAACGTCGACGCTTGCGAAATTCACAAGACCGAATGCCTACAAGGTAACGCCGTACTACCAGGAACCATCGCCGATGTTTGTGGAAACTTGGGGATCCCTTGGGGGCACGTTTCGTCCGGATGTATTTTCACCGGCAGCAAGCCAGATGGAAGTGGGTTTTCAGAAACCGACATTCCAAACTTCACGTTTCGGCAAAACAATTGCAGCTTTTATTCAGGCTGCAAAGCATTGGGCGAAGAAGTGCTCGCCACTGATAAAAACTGCTACATCTGGAGACTTCGGATTCCATTTAGCGAAGTCGACAGCCATCGAAATTATCTCAGCAAACTCCAGCGTTACAACAAGCTTCTGAACGCCACCAACAGCCTTTCAGATCTTGGCGATTTTGCAAGATGCTGCGTGGACTGCATCGACCGTTCGGTTCCCTTGGGAACATACAACCTGACGAATCCGGGCGCGGTCACCACTGAACAAGTGGTGAAGCTGATTCAAAAACATGGCAACTCTCAACAACAGTTTTCGTTCTTCACAGATGAAAGTGAATTCATGAATATGGCCGCGAAGACGCCAAGGTCCAACTGTGTCCTTGACTGTTCCAAAGCCATCGCGGCCGGCTTACATCTGATGCCCGTAGAAGATGCCATTGAACGAGCTCTTAAGCAATGGGTACCAGAAACACGATCGCATTAATCTGAATCCCCTAACGCCCTACATTTCCTCATTGCACGAAAGTTAAACTTCAGATGAAGACAATGCTGCTGACCGGCGGAGCTGGTTTTATCGGAGGGTGTTTTGTTCGACGTCAGATTGCGTCTGGCGATTGTCGAATTATCAACTTAGATAAGCTGACTTACGCGGGAAACACGGATTCGCTGCCATCGTCTGACAAACATATTTTTGTGGAAGGCGACATATGCGATCGAAATCTTATCACGCAACTTCTATCGGAATATCAGCCCACTTCGATCGTTCACTTCGCCGCAGAATCTCATGTCGATCGATCGATCGATGGACCTCTGCCATTTGTTGAAACCAACGTCATGGGTACGGTTCAGCTGCTGGATGCGGCGCGCAGTTTCTATGATTCTCTTACTCCAGAAAACCGTGAACAGTTTCGATTTCTGCATGTGTCCACAGATGAAGTTTACGGATCTCTTGGACCCACCGGGGCCTTTTCGGAAACAACGCCTTATTCTCCGAATAGCCCGTATTCTGCATCGAAAGCGGCGTCTGATCACTTCGTGAATGCATGGCATCATACGTTCGGGTTACCAACATTGATGACGAATTGCAGCAACAACTATGGCCCTTATCAGTTTCCCGAAAAACTGATTCCGTTGGTCACCCTAAATGCAATCGAAGGCACGCCACTGCCAGTTTATGGAGACGGTTCGAACGTTCGAGACTGGCTACACGTTGAAGATCATTGCCAAGCCATCGAACAAGTTTTAGCAAAGGGCAGAGTGGGACAGTGCTACAACATAGGTGGAGCCAGTGAACGATCGAATCTTGAAGTTGTCCACGCAATTTGTGATGCCGTCGATCAACTTTGCCCCAACCTGAACCATCGGCCATGCCGCAACTTGATTCAGTTTGTGAAAGATCGCCCAGGACACGACCAACGCTACGCAATCGATGCCACAAAAATTTCCTCTGAACTTAATTGGCAGCCAACTCACACGTTCGAAAATGGCATCATCGAAACTGTTCAGTGGTATCTGAACCATGCCGACTGGGTACATCGAATTCAGAGTGGAGAATACAAACGACAAAGACTTGGATTAAACAAGCCTGCAACCAACCAGATCGGGGCAAACCACGGCTCATTCGAACAGGGCAATCCACAGCAGGAGACCGATTGATATGACTGAAGTCACAAGCCACTTTCGTAAGGGAATCATTCTGGCTGGAGGAACAGGCTCTCGACTGTTCCCACTGACCCTTGGCATCAGTAAACAGATGGCACCTGTTTACGATAAACCGATGATCTATTACCCGCTCACAACTTTAATGCTGGCGGGCATCCAAGAAATTCTCGTCATCTCTTCACCACGAGACCTGCCAGGATTTCAGCAGTTGCTCGGAGACGGATCAGACTGGGGCCTATCGCTGCAATATGCCGAACAACAGCGCCCCGCTGGATTGGCAGAAGCTTTTATCTTAGGAGCCAATTTTATCGCCGATGACCCTGTTGCCTTGGTGCTGGGAGACAACATTTTTTACGGTCGGGGGTTTCAAGGAATCTTAAACCAAGCCACGTCTCGAAAAACGGGAGCCACGATTTTCGGTTATGAAGTTCGAGATCCCGAACGGTACGGAGTTGTGGAAATGAATGCTGACGGTCGAGCGATTTCTCTAGAAGAAAAGCCCCCTCAACCCAAATCTCGGTTGGCCATTCCAGGACTGTATTTTTATGACAACAACGTCGTCGACATTAGTAAAAACTTAAAACCATCGCCTCGCGGAGAGCTCGAAATCACAGATGTGAACCGAGCCTACATGAAGCAGAATCAGCTTTCAGTCGAACTGCTTTCCCGTGGTTTTGCATGGCTGGACACAGGCACCCATGACTCACTCCTAGATGCTGGGAATTTTGTGGCAGCAATCGAAAAACGAATGGGCCTAAAAATCTGCTGCCCAGAAGAGATTGCATTTCGAAAACAATTCATCTCAGCAGAAGAGCTTCACCATTTAGCCAACCGGTACGACAACGACTATGGAAGCTATCTCCACGATGTCGCCGACCGGGCCCCCGCAGCACCTTAAAGCCATCGCCCAACAGGCGATGGCTAAAAAACCAACGTCAAGCCTACCAACGTCAAGCCTAAGGTTGAGAGGCAGCGAAACTTGCTTCGCGTGTCACCGTGCTACTCGTGTGGGGGCTACTCGCGTGGGGGCTGCACATGTGAATGCTGCACATGTTGCCTCGCTTGCAGAATGGCCACCACAAAATCAGTCGGCGTCTGAGATATCGATCGACACAGGAGCATGGTCGCTAATGGTTAATCCTGCTTCTCGGTTGATGTCAAAGCCCGTGACGCGTTCTCGCAATTGTTCGTTGCACAGCAGGTAATCGATTCTCCAACCTCGATCAAGTTCCCTCGCTTGACCTCGATTCGACCACCATGAATACGGTCCCTCGACGTCGCCCGCGAATTCCCGAACCAAATCGCTCCAACCAGACGTCAGCAGATCTCCGAACCATTGACGCTCGTGCGGAAGAAAGCCAGAAGTCTTGGTGTTGGACTTTGAATGGAAAATATCTCGCTCTTCATGAGCAATGTTTAAATCACCACCAACGACCATTGGCCCTGTTTTCTTTTGAGCTGTCGCCCAGCGGCGAAACTTCTTTAACCATTCATCTTTCACAGCTTGCCGAGCTTCGCCTGAAGTACCAGACGGCAGGTAGACGCTGGAAATCTTCAATCCGTTCACCTGAACGGTCAACAGCCGACCTTCGTCATCCGAGTCGGCAGCCGTAACTCCTGTGGACACCGATTCAATCGGGTATTTCGACCAGACCGAGGTTCCCGCGTACCCTTTCTTCTGAGCCGGATGCCAAACAACGTGCCAGCCTTCCGGGTTTTGCCACTCGGGATCCAACTGTTCAGGCAGGACTCGAATTTCCTGAAGCAATAAAACATCAGGATCAATTTCGAGCAATTTGTCCGCAAAACCTTTTCGAATTGCAGCCCTTAAGCCATTCACATTCCAAGTCGTAATCTTCAAGAGAGCCTGCTTTCATGGCAACACTTTGGGAGCTTTGGGGGAATTGTTCCGGAATTCGTGAAAACAACCGAATCAGTTTGCTTTGAATCCCGTGAAGTCGACATACTTGTCAGATGTGTGCCGCCATTTTTTGTTGCGGCCTGACATCGGAGAAATATACCAATGAAAATAACACAAACAATTCCAGCAGTCATGTTGGGACTCGCCGCGACAGTGACCGCCGGTTCTGTCTACGTCACCGTACAGGCGGCAGCTCAACAAGAATCCAGTGCGATTCCACTGCCGACCATCGTTGAAGACGCCCCGGCTGCGATTGAAATGGTGGCATCTGCCAACAATCTTCCCGCCGAAGACGTACTCAACAGTCGAGGCCACTTTCTTGCGATCGACGCATCAGGAACTTTGAACGGTCGGCTTTCAGCTTTGACCGAATCAGGCACAACTGCAGCCAGCGGGTTGACAGTCAAGGTAATCAAGGACGGCGTTGAAATCGTTCGAACGACCACCAGCGAAGACGGATCGTTCACTGCAACGGGCCTGTCAGACGGCACCGTTGCTATGTTGGCGTACAACGACGAGCATTTTTTGCTTTACGCCGTCAACCTAAGACGCGTTGAACAAGCTGGACCGTTGGCCATTCAGGAACTTGGAATGAATTCGGCTGTCGTCTCCAACCAAAACGCGACACTCGCACGACAACTCGTGTACGGAAGCGTTCAGAATCAGGAATGGCGGTTTCAAGAATCAGCCAGCGACACAGATCGCGAGTACCCTGAAGGTGACACAATGACTCCTTCAACTGCTGTCGCTCATCACCGCGTCCAGCTGGGAGCAGATGGTTCTTTGACGGGTCAGGTAAATCTGCTTGATCCTCGAACAGGCCTTCACCGTTCCATTCAAGATCTAACCGTTCACTTCCTCAAGAACGGTTCTGTTGTTGGCTCAACTGAAGTCAGCCCGAACGGTGAATTCCGAATGGACGGCTTGCAACCTGGGGTTCATGGCCTTGTTTCGACCGGCCAAGACGGCGTGTTGGCAATAGGTATTGATTTAGTGGGTGCCAGTTTCGCTGCAAACGAAGACAGCCGGTACAAACTGACATCTGTTGCTCAGACACTCGACCTGGCTGTTGCTCCAGTGACATACCGAAACTTCCAACCACAATTCGTTGAAGACAATACACCAATCCAATCTGAAGGATTCGTTGATGTCGGTCCTCTGGCCGCTCCGTTTGGACCGGGTGGTTTCGGAGGCGGTGCTGGAGGAATTGGCTCTGGCGGTGGTGCCGGAGGCGGTCTCGGTGGTGGAGGCGGCGGACTTGGAGCACTTCTTGGTGCTGCCGCTGGTGCAGGACTTGGATTCGCTCTTGGCGATGATGATGACGGCCCATCGTCACCAGCTCGTTAGACAAGAAGCATCAAAACAAAAAGACAAAACCTACCTCTTTTCGAAGAGGTAGGTTTTTTTATGCCTTGGCTTTGGTAGCGAACGACACTTTGCTTCACCGCACGAGAAAGGCTGCAAAGAGCGAGCATTTCGGCCGACACTCGCCAATAGAAGTGACGCTTCAAAAAAACCAAGTGCATTTTCACTCGGCTGTGCCACTACGGGGCCATGTTGCTACTGGGCCACGTCACTCTGGGCTGCATCTTAAAATCCTGCAGCTCAACGACCAGCCGAACCAGTCGCTTTGTGCCCTTCGAAATCTGCTCAGCTGGCCAGTCTAAGACCATTGACGAAACAGTTCACTGATAATCACTTCCAGCTTCTGGCCGCCCTTGTTTGCCACAGCGATAATCTTTTCGATGTCAGCGGGTTCAAGAGCATCGGGGAGACACATATCTGTGACGACACTAAAAGCGACTGTCTTCATGCCAGCGTGTTTCGCGACAATAATTTCGGGAACTGTGGACATCCCCACAATGTCGGCCCCCATTCCACGCAGCATGCGATACTCAGCCCGCGTCTCCAAGTTTGGACCAGCGACAACAGCCAATACTCCACGGTGGCACTGAATCCCTTGCTGCAATGCAATTTGAGTCGCCGTTTGGATCAGTCCCTGAGTATACGGCTCGCTCATGTCTGGAAATCGGGGGCCCAGCTCATCGTCATTAACTCCCCGAAGTGGATTGTCTGGCAGCAGATCGATGTGATCATCAAGACACACGATATCGCTAAGCTGGTAAACCGGATTTAGGCCGCCCACAGCGCTGGTGACGACCAACGTTTCGGCCCCAAGAGCTTTCATGACACGAACAGGGAAGGTCACCTGCTGCAGCGAATAACCTTCGTAGTAATGCAGCCTTCCCTCCATTGCCACCACATCGACACCGTGCAAAGAACCGCAAACGAGTTGTCCCGAATGAGTTGGTGCGGTCGATTTGGGAAAATGTGGAACTTCCTCATACGGAATCCGACAGGCAACTTCGATCTGAGAACTTAATCCACCGAGACCAGTTCCTAAAATCATGCCAGCTGCTGGCTTACCGTTCCATTGCTTGCGGATGGCTTCAACAGCTTCAGCAGCGTTCTTTCGAATAGATTCCATGGCGAATCAAAACCTAAAGTGCACAATTCAGCCCCGTCTTCTCGAGCGTGGGCAGAATGCAACAGGGGATGCGCGACGTACAGCATCGCAACGGATTGCGCCAATCGATTCTGCGATGCAACAGGTGAACTTACAGGACAACTTGACTGCAAGTCGGCGCATCCTAGCAAATCAATTCGGCACGTTCTGTGAACGTGGCCATCGATTCGCTTCTTGATGCCAGAATGGCCCCCCTGATTGCCATTTCGATCATCCTGTCGCGAAACAAGAGAGCTCTTTGGTCAGAAAACAGGCCTTGCAAAACGAGACGCTGGTTTCCACATAGGACTGAGTCAGCTTCTACTTTTCAGTCCGCAACAAATCCAAAAACAACCGCCATTGCCAGAACGGAGTGGGGAACAAATGCTTCGAACCACAGACCGTTGGCCATGCTCGGCAACGGTGAGCGAAAACGGTGATCGAAAACTGAGCCGAATCACGCACTGATTCTGACCAGCGATGTTGAACGTCAGGCGGGACAGACGGGCGAATTAAAATTCGTCGTCGTCGTCGTCGAAGTCGTCATCCAAATCGTCGTCGTCGTCATCTTCTAGATCATCATCATCGAAGTCATCGTCGTCGTCAAAATCATCATCGTCGTCGATGTCGTCTTCTTCATCGTCGTCGTCGTCGAAATCATCGTCAAAGTCATCATCAAACTCGTCGTCGTCTGACAGATGGACTGGATGTTCGGTACCTCGAAGCGGCAACGCAGCCGTCGTGAGTATTGATTCTTCAATGTCTTGGGGATTTGACAATAGCAGCATGTTGCTCAACTCTTGGCAGATCGAATTCGGGAGGATGGATAATTAGGAACTCTCAAGACGTTTGATACTCATAGCGGGAAACGTCTGTCAAGAGCATGCTTGCACATCACTCGATGAATTTGCTTTGAATTCAAAATCCTCATTTCCAGCAGTCGGCAGGACCAGTTTCGTATAGGTCGTCATTTCACATTCCGTTAACCTGCCTGTGCACGAATACCGCCGCACACCTGAGACCACGACATCAACTTTCCGAGACCCACTCGCCGTTATCGCGAGCACTGATTCACCCCCATGAGACGTTGCTCTGACGAAATATTATTGCACAGAACTGGATTTCGGATCGTGGCTCGAGGCCAAAGCTTCGGCCCATTCGACTACCAATGGAGCCTAGATCTGCATGGTTTGGAATTATTGTACCGGGGTCGAAAATTTGGCGAGATCTGTTCACCAGACTCACTCTTCGCCGACCTGACCGAATTTCAACTGCCAATGTCGGTCTGTCGAGTCGCCGTCATCACTCTCGGAGTCATCGTCAATGGAATTTCGACTGGCGACTGCATGGATCAAAAAGTCTCAAACCTGCTAACCGCCTTGGAACAATTCGGGTATTCCCGGTTTCAACTGCGAGCTTCAGACGAAGACGGCATTGGCGAAGACCAGTCAGCTTAGCGGGCGTCTTCCATTGATCGGCGAGCTGCTGCAGCCTGCCCCAAAAGTGCCGTGACATCTTCAAAGCGCTCATCCTCAAGAGCTCCTCGCAGACTTTTCACGGCCTCCTCAAAACAAGCCAACCCCTCAACCACGTGTTGCTTGTTGCCTCGTAGAATCGATGTCCATAACTCAGGATCCCCTGCAGCGACTCGTGTCGTATCCAGAAATCCTGTGCCCGCAAAAGCCAAGCTTTCAGGCCGAACCACAGACGCCATCAAGGCTGCCACAACATGAGGCAAATGGCTTGTCATCGCAAGAATCCGGTCATGTTCATCCGGATCTAAAATCACACAACGACAACCAATCGTTTCCCAAAATTGCTGAGCTCGCAAGGTCTGACTTTCCGAATTGTCCACAGGTGTTAACACACACAGTCGGTCTTCGAATAAATCTGCTTTCGAGTGTTCGAATCCAGAATTCTCTCCACCAGCAATCGGATGAGCGCCAACAAACAGTGACCTCAACGCTGGGAGGCTGGAAACCGTTGCTGCGATGCCCGCTTTCACACTTCCGCCGTCCGTGATCAACACATCTGGCCCACAAAGCCGAGCCAAATCAACTAACTGCTGCTGAATCACGTGAACAGGGGTACACATGACGACAACACATCGTTCAGACAGTAACTCTGCTGTTAATTCAGAGACGTAATCAGTTAACAAACCGCGTTCAACAGCAATTTGCAGCCTTTCACGAGATCGGCCCACTCCCGTAATGCGGACGTCACCGTGCCGACTTCGCAAGGCGGCTGCGATCGAACCACCGATCAAACCCACTCCAACGATGAAGACTCTACTTTCTGAAAATCTGTCGCTCATAGCCCGATCATAAGGCTGAAAAGTACTGACCGCAATTCGGTATTGAGACGATCGGCCAGCGTAATCACGAATTGAAAATCGATGTTTGAAAACTGACCGCACCTATTTGTGTAGATGCAGGCAGCAGATAACGCGAAAAACACAAGCAAAGCTGCCTGTGAATCTGATGGCGAAACCACGGCCTCTTACAGCTTGCTGAAGTCGCAACCGGCTGATTTTCTAGCGGAAGATTCTTAGATCTGTTCAAGAAGCAATCGTGACTTTGCTTCGGCATCAGCCAAACGAATGGGGCGACCAACCGCCGTCATGATTTCTTCCTGATCATTAATCCCCATCGTTTTTAAGATGGTCGCATACAGTTCCGGAATCGATACGGGATCTTTGGGCTTAGGTTTGGGCTTCATACTGCGAGGTTTTTCACCTGAGGTTTCGCCAACAACAAGGCCTTTTCGAAATCCGCCTCCAGCAACGACACAGGAAAACCAGTGCGGCCAGTGATCTCGACCACCGGCAGCATTCACTTCCGGTGTACGGCCAAATTCAGTGATACAAAGAACGACGGTCGAATCCAACAGGTCGCGTTCTCGCAGATCATGCAACAAAGTACTGAAGGCTGGATCAAGAATGTCAGCTTGACTTTTCTGCCCTTCATGGTTGTTCACATGAGTATCGAAACCATTCAACGAAACCTCAACCGAACGGACTCCCGTCTCAACCAATTGCCGAGCCACTAAACAACCTCGCCCAAAACGAGTGTCTCCGTAGGCGGCCTTCACTTCGGTCGATACCTTATCGATTTCAAAGGCACGCAATTGCTCTGACGACATCATCGTAAAAGCCCGATCCACCGTATCGGCGTGCATCGTTTCTTTCATAGCACCGGGACGATTAGCTGCGAATCGCCGCGACATTAAGTCCAAAGCCTCAGTTCGCTTGTCTTGCCTAAGAGCAGATACTTCAGACTTTAAGTTGGTCACTGAGTTTCCTGGATTGAATACGCGAAACGCATCAAACTGATTTCCCAGATAGCCGCCACGAGGAAAGGTAGAATCTGTGCCCATGCAAATGTGGGCTGGAATTTCCAGATCAGGGCAGGGCAATTGTTGAGCGGCAATCGCGCCCAAAGACGGATACTTGAGTGTTGGATCCAGCCGGTATCCCGTTTTCACAAACGATGCGCCACGAGCATGATCTCCTTCCATCGACGTCAACGATCGGATTGTCGTGACCTCATGCATTTGCTCTGCCATTTGAGGCAAGAACTCAGAAATTTCTAACCCAGATTGACTTGTGGAAATCGCCTTAACATCTCCACCGCCAGAAGTGCGCGGATGTGGATCCCATGTTTCTAGCTGACTCATTCCGCCAGCCATGAACAATGTGATCAACGATTTTGGCCTCTCTGATGATCTCTTGCTTGCCGCCTTTGCCGTGAGCCCCGGCAGCCAAAATGTAAGCCCACCTGCAGCCATTGTTTGCAGGGCGTGACGGCGACTGAATTCATCGATCATTGGAACACTTTCAATCACTTCCAAAAGGTCAACAGCATACTTTGACAACAGTCTTTGCTAGCAAAACGATATGCTGGCGGCACATCGATTGTTCGCTATCGATTCCATGAAAATCCGGGGCTATTGAATAACACCCAAAACAAGTCGCTTGCGATTTCGTTGCGAGAACCAGTCCCTTTTTCTTCCTCAGAAATCGTATCATTCTTCACCTGATCACGTCGTTCCCGGAGCTGACTCACGAACCATTCACGCTCTTCAGCATCTGGCAGTCGAGTCAAACACGCTAAAAAGCAGTTCTGAACTAACGTCGTATCGTCTGCAGAAAAGTCGACGAGCTGTCCAACCGCAGAAAACAGACCGGCTTTGGTGAGTTCTCGAGTAAAGCTGCCGTTCATTCTCAACAGTGCTTGCGGAATCGTGGCCGACTGCTGAATCAATTCATCTTCTGTTTCATCGCCATACTCTTTTAAAAAGTCGTTCTCATTGAAGAAGCGAGCAAACCTTTGAAAGACGTTCGATTGCTGGTCGATTGTCTTCACTCGCCCTGCCTGAAACATGGCTCCAATCATTTGCTCAGGACGCAACCGAACGAGTGGAAATCTGGCCCAAGCAGAATCCATTTGGGCATACATTTCCTCATCAACACCAACAACGTCTGACTTCAATCGGAAGGCATCCGACAAAGCGATGATTTGAATCAACGACTTTAAACTTTCATCATGCCGCCGATACTCGGCCCCCAGCACATCCAACAGATCCTGCGGTTCGTCATCTTCTGGCGGATCAGGCAGGTCATCAACGGGGTCAAACCAAGCTCGACCAAACATCAGTCCCCACGTGCGATTCGCGATGGCTCTTTCAAACCTGCGGTTTGAAGAATGAGTCACCCAAGATGCCAGCTGTTGGCGACGAGAACCTTCGGTCGACATCCACTCTTCATGGAAGGGCACTTGAGGATTTACGATCCGGCCCACTGGTTCCATCCCTTCTTCCAGCGCTTCCAATTCGTCGATCATACCAACTTCAACGATTCGGTATTCAGCGTCAAACCCCTTGCTGGTTGGACGATCGACGACTCCGCTAAACGTAAGCTGAGTTTGCCCATAGAAGGCTGCCAAACCTTCGAAGTCACCCTGAGTCCATTCTGCAAAAAAGTGGTCATGGCATTGAGCACAATCAATTCTTTGGCCAAGAAACGAACGAACCGTTCGTCCAGCCAAAGCATTCAGATCAAAGCCTTCGCCATCAACCCAAGCGGCCGTCAAAAAATTGGCAGCCGGACGACTCGTCCACAGCCCATCGGCCGCAATACAGTCTTCAGTAATTTCAGACCAAGGCCGGTCTTCCATAAGCGAATCAGACATCCACTGACTCATTCTGTCGCGACGAAAAACAAAGACCAACCCTTCTTCAATTCCAGTCAACATCCGCACAATTCGGTTGCCGAAATAATCTCCGTAAGCTCGATCTTCCAACATGCGACTCAGCCAACGCTCTAACCGATCCGAACGTCGATCAGACCGAAATGCGTTCACTTCTTCCAATGATGGAATGCGACCAAACAACGCGAGTGATAGCCGGCGATACACTGTCAGATCATCTGCTAAGTCTGCCGGTTCGACACCATTTTCTGCCCAGTGATCCCGAAGCCACTGATTGACTCGAGAAACAGATACTTGCAATTCGCGCTGCTGCTGATTAGCAATCGGCTTAGGAAGACCTGAAATCCGCTCAACCGATCCGGCCTTAATAACGACAATCGCTAAGAGCCCAACAACAGCTCCACATGTCATCAGAGAAGTAAGTTTCATAACGACAACCTGTTTTACAGACATTTTAAGGCACGACCTCAACGCTTCACGAGGCACTCGATAAGCGGCCAGAAGGAAAAGCGTCCGTGACAATTCGAATTTGCTTGGACAATCCTGGCCAATTTCTTCCAAGATTTTGATGCAACCGACGAATCAGTGAGTCGATGGATCGACGTTTCATAGGTTCTGCCCGTAGCCTCTCGTATCAACCATGTCTGGTTTTCCAAAGTCTACGCTATGCCCATTGTCACCGCATCCATCAAAAAACCATCGACACTGAAGGCGAAATACGCGACGACTCAACGAGCAAATCGCTTTGGCTGGGCGAATCGCAAACGAGTGCAAACACCACGCACGGGACCTGGAAATTTTCCGGGGATCAGACGCCCTCTGGAAAGCTCATTCTGGCTGGTTCAAGTGTTCATCGGCGTCGTCTTTTTGGTGTTGCTGCTTGCTGCCATGGCCGCATTTCCGCTGTTCAGTTTGATCACTCTTGGACTAATGCTGCAGGCCGAAGCCGATGTGGCCACCAACAAACGACTCAGATCTGGTTTTCCGCTGTTACCAATCTCAACCCGATTAGGCATGTCGGGGTTGATGGTCTTCCTCTTCCTGCTCCCCATCATGGGCTCGTCAACTTTGGCCAACAGTCAGACTGTGATTTCGGAATTGTCTGGCCGAACGGAACAAGGCATGACGGTAATCACTCGAATCTTTCAGGTGACAATCTTTGTCCACCTGCTTATGGCGATTGCTCATAGCGGCCGCTTTTCGGCCTTCTTTCGCCCCATCAGAAATTTCAGATCACTTCGGCAAGAATTTAAGCACGGCTTGCTGGCGAAGAAGCTTGAATCAGCGAGTGACTACTGTCTTCAGATCCTGAAACCATGGCATCACTTTAAGATTGCATTCTATGCGGCGGCAGGAGCTCTTTGTTGGCTGGCCATCCCTGTGGCACTACTGGCTGCGACACCTTCTGTTCCTCGAATCAATCCAGGAGCCCCCGGAGCGCTGTCAATTTTGGGAGGCATCTTGTTTATACCAGTAGCAGCTTGGTTGCCGCTGCTGCAATGCCATCAGGTTGTCGAAAACCGCTTCATGGCCATCTTTGAAGTCCGCACAATTCGGCGGATCATTAGTCAAGTGCCCATCCGTTGGGCCATTGCCACCATTCTACTTTACGGCCTAGCGATCCCGCTTTATCTATCGAAGGTCGTGCTGCCGCCGGCCGATGCCTACTGGATGTTCACACCACTGTTCATCGTCGTCATCTATCCGACTCGGCTTCTCATGGGATGGGTGTACGGCACTGGGCAAGACAAATCAAAACCCGCCAAACGCATCATTCGCTGGCCGACCAAGCTGGTCATGCTGCCGTTACTGGCAGCTTACGCGTTCTTGATCTTTCTTCTGCCATTCATCAGCGAAGAAGGGCCACGAGTGATGCTAGAAAATCATGCGATTCTGCTGCCCGTGCCAAGCGGCCAGTTCGTCCAGTAAGCTGACACTGACACTGACACTGACACTGACACTGACCAGCTGATCGTGTTTGCATCACATCTCGAACACGAGCAAGCAAGCTTCTTTCTGGAATGATGCAACTTCCAGCACTGTGTCCTGCGTTGAAAACAGATTCACTTGCGATTGCCAATTCATGATCTCGATACAAGCTATTCCACTTCCATCAATCTCGACAACTGCTGATCGATGTCACGCTGAGTAATCTTTGCAAAGCCGATTTGTGATAGCGATTCAGGAGTTGCACCAGCGTGCAATTCGTGGACTCGCTCAAATTCTCGACCAAGCCTTTGCATCCAGTCGGGAGGTTCAATGCCGGAACCCAATCGAGAATCCATGAAGTCGGCAATTTCCTGACGAAGAATTTCAAACTGCTGCTTCGCTTCTTGCTCTGATTTTTGAGTCGTACGAAGACTACACCGACGTACTCGAGCTGTCATGGAATTGACTTTCAACGACCCCACAATCCGCTCATGGATACGATCATGCAAAGATGGCAACTGCACACCATATTCGGCTTCCAGTTCCTGCAATTCTTCCACAAGGCTTTGGGCGACTCCTCGAGTCATGGAAGCTAAATCCGCTTCAATTTCTTCAGCAATTTCGACATTGTCAATTCGAGTCGCAGCCTCGTGAGCCACTTGATGAGGAATATGATTCCAGCTGAAGCGGTCGTAAAGAGATTCCAGTCTCAGAAAATCCAACAGGCAATACAGACGATGCCCATAGTCTGAATGAGTGGTCGTCGTGTTGTATTCAAGAAACCGATCAAAATTATCCACGACAGCTTCGTAGACAAATTCCATAATTGCTGTCGCCTCATCCCGATCGAATCGACTTTCATTGATGTCATCAATGATCTGCACCGTCTGAGTCAGGCTTTGAGATTGCTCCAGTTCATCCAACAGCGAATCAGCTCCATGGTGCACGATTGCTCGAGCATTCCCCAACGTCAGCATACGAGTATGAAATAAATCATCACCATAGCTTTCGATAAAGTTTTCAATGGATTCAGCTCGTTCATCATCGTGAAGCTCTTCAACGATCGACAATCGCATCGAACTGCTGTGTTTTGTCCACAGATCTCCGTACGCATCTAGCAGTCGTTCGATACGGCGAAACACGTTCTTTTTTTGCCGAGTCGTATCTGTCTTCCATCGTTTGGACGCATGCAAAATTGCCTCCACAGAACAGCTTAGCCCCATGCGAAACAAGCGATCAAATTCAGTAACCGCTTGGCCAAGCGGTCGAGAATGACGCTCCATCGCGTATGCCGTTTGCAACAAACGATAGGTTTCTTCGATCAACCCCAACCGTGGCAACTGGCTGAGTAGCAAGCGGATTAAAGACTGCAGAGTTCGAGCCTTCAAGATACGAGCCGGCTGTCCTCCACTTTCAAAGGGAACATACAGCAGGGGCCGCTTGCGAAGAGATTCACAGAACGCAGGAAAGCTTGTACGAACCTCTTCAACGTTGTTTTCCAAGACAGCACGAAGAACGGCAACCACGTCTTGATCAAACTTGTCGGGATCATCTGTCGCCGGGTCATGATTCAACAAAGCAGATAGCAACAGCCGTTCTGCCATCAGGTATTCGACCGTCGTAGAAATCACGTTCTGCATCATCAGATAACGTGACTGAGCCTGAATATCGTATTCAATGTTTGCATCAAGATCGGCTGACAGGGTCTTGATTTCGTAAGCTCGCACTTCAGAAATCAGTCTGCCTAATTCTCTGCGAAATAGTTGAATCGAAGACAGCCAACCCTGAATTTGCTCTAATTTTTCCAATCGAGCCTTGGCTTCGGCTTCGTCGTCTGCGACATGACTGACCAGTTCAACGACCGAAACAGCCGCTCCGCTGTACAAAGATCCCAACGTGTGCAAAAACTTTAAACGAGGTTCGACCGAACGATACAGCTGTTCAAATTCTGTTGTTCCAACACCGTAACCATCATCCGCTGTATCCGATTCGACTCCGTCATCCGCGCTGTCCTGAAAGACAACGTTGTCGTAGGCCGCGCCGAACAAGTTGTCGTCATCAGAATCTTCATCTTCGTCGTCGAAAAGATGATCCAAGTCTTCCGTTTTTTTATCTTCAGGCGGTGTCAGCTGAGAAGCAAATTCGCTGAGACTTGGTACGGTCCAAAAGTCTCCGGCATTCGCTTCCAAGAACGCAAACAGACGTCTCATCAGCAGCCAGCGGCGATCTTGATCCTTGTCATCTGCAATCGCTTTTAACAACCGATGCAACAGGCTGTTCATGCTATGAGCGCCGGATTCCAGTCCCATCGATTCCGCTTCGGAAAGCCACTGCATCAACAGCCCCATTGCGGCCACCGTGTCTTCTCGATCCAGTAAAGCACTCACCACTCGGGCAAAACTTCGGGGCGACTGGAAGTTGTCAACATGCCCCTTCCAAAAGGATATATCGCCCGCTGCTTCGCCCGCGTTTCGCCATTCCAAGAGAGCTCGGGCGACATCCTGAGCAGCTGTCAATGATTCAGCGCCACTGACGCGAGGAAGTTCGGCGACCGCAATTGTGGCGTATTGATCCCACTCTTCCGCCAAGTCACGAAATTCAGATTCAACGGCCAGCATCGTTTTCGAATCTTTGCTGGCCCCGGCTTCTGCCATCGTTGCAGCAGCGGCATCAAAAATTGATTCGACCAAATCAATCAGTAGCTCGACTCGATTGTCCGGAATCGCATCTTCGCGAGCCGAAAACAGAGGAAACATGGCCTGAAAGCCCAGCACGTTCCAAGGGTCAACAATCGCCCCGCAACGAATTCCTCGCCGAAGCAAATCAATGCATTCAAAGACGAGGTTTTGTGCCGCTGAAAGATCCTGCCCGGAAACAGAATGCTGCACTAAAATTGTCCGAGATTGAATTTCAGCTTCAAAGCGAGCCGACACGCAGGGAATCACCAAAGCTTCTTCTCGAGCAGGTTCAGGAAACCCTAACGATGCATAAAGCGTGCTCAAATGCCGATGCTGAACCTGTCGAGCTCCGTACTGAGAGAGATGCATATTCAACTGCAGTCGAACATGCCCAAAAGGCTGACGAGTTTGCTCTGCACTTTCGACCAGTCGTTCTCGTCTTGGCCCATCCGCCGTGTTGATCAATGCTTGATAAAAATTGTCTCTTTGCCGAGCAACAACAGGCAGCAACGACGTTAAAGAAACACTGCTATCAAACGTTCCCGGGCCGGCACCACTAATCGCCGAAGCCATTAAGATCGTGCCCGCCAAAACCGCAGATGCGTCGAAGATTCGCTCTTCAAGTGGAATGCTGCTTTCTGTTTCCATCCAGACTTGAAGAGAATCAAGAATGATGTTGCGAATCACAAAGCGACGATAAAAACCGTTCAGGTCGATCACCTCAGGATCCCATTCACCAAACATGTAGTTGGTGCGTTTGTTGACGGGATGAAGATGATCGTGTGAGCGAATGTCTAAGCTCAGTTCGTCCAATCGATCTAAGTCGAAGTGAGCCGGATCTTTGAGATCTTCGGGCAGAGCTCTTAAGAACCCCAGCATCGCCGTGATCAAAGTGTGATAGCGGCCTTCGGCGACTCCGGATCCACTCAAGTACAAAGGCAAAGGGCAATAGCGTTCGTGCTCATAAACTTCAGCCTGACGCTCGTTTTCAAGCACAGCAACCGGACGATAGCCCACGTATGTGCTGACTCGCCGAACAGCCGACACTGCTCGCTGATCCTCATTCGATAGCTCACGATCCGACAACGCAGCTAAAGTTGATTCCAGCAGCAAGGCAATAAAAAACGGCTGACACAGAGCCTGTGCTTCGACGTGGAACAACAAATCCTTGTGGAAATCCAGATACTCTGGCACAACTCGATCAAACGCCAAATTTAATGCGGCCTGAGCCTGATCCATTTGCGCGAAGGCTCCATCTGCCGTCGCCTGCAATTCTGCCAGCTGCTGATCCAAATGCTGCCGCAGCGTTTCAACCGTTCTGGGCTCGGGCAACTGTTGAAAGATTTCATTCCAGCACGCTCGAAATCGAGGATTGGGAGCACCATCTGAAAAGTTCAGGTAGCCGAACAAATCTCGATAAGGCAGCGAAGCAGATGAAGACCCTGCATTGGAAGCGGACATTCAGAGCACTCTTGGGTGAAGATCAAAACTTAAAAGCGAATTGTCACAGGGAACGCGTGAATGAAAAGCCCATCTTCCATTCGGCTAGCGAATTCTCATTTAGCCAACCAATGGCAAAAGCCGAGTCAATAGAATCGTCATCAGCAGACTGGTGCAGCCCAACACCGCCAGCAATGGCGTCCACGTCTTCAATGCTTCCGTTTCTGTCAGGCCACTCATTTTAGCCACAATCCAGAACCCACTGTCATTCATCCAAGATCCTACCAACGAACCGGCACCAATCGCCGTGCAGATATAGACCAAATTAAAACCCAATTCAGCCTCAGTCAGCCCAAACGCGGCCATCATTGCAGAAACAGTAATCATGGCCGTCGTACTTGACCCCTGAGCAACCTTCAGCAAAGACGCCATGCCGAATGCCAAAAGTAAAGACACCAAACCCACCGCGTTGCTATCTGCGAACAATTTTTCGATATCGTCGCCAATTCCTGTCAGCTTCAACATCGCTCCGAATGCGCCTCCGGCAGCTGTAATCAAAATGACCAGCCCCCCACTTAGTAAAGCCGTTTCAAGCCCTTGCGAAAAGTCGTCTCCCGCAGGCTTTCGAAATCGAACCCAAGTGACGATCGACAGAATCATCGACAGCCCCAAAGCCAAGGCAGCATTGCCAAAAACGTCCGTATACTGTTTGAAATCGTTGAACGAATTTTTCTGAAGCGGCTCGGCCGATTCAATTCCCGTCTTTTCTGCAGATTCGTTTTTCATAAACACGATCGCCAATTCGGCAGAATCGCCCACTGCCACTTTGTCCGCAAACAAACCGCGATCCAATTCGAATTGCTGCAGGTGCTTGTCCTTGTAGCTCACATGCACCGTCTGGTCTTCAACCCACTGAATGGTGACATTTTCACCTTTCACTCGCATCGTATCGACAACCGTACTGCCTGAAATCATCAGCACAGGAAGAAGCACGGGCAGCAAAGCTTCCCATAACGGAATGTCTGACCCAAATGCTGCTTCAGCATTTTCAGGCGCCTGCGTAGCGTCTGCTGTAGATCCCGTCGCAAATTCAGCGGAACTTGTATCAGCACCCAAAGATTCAACGTGCACAACTTTGTTCAGGTACTTCGCAAACATAATTCCAACAACGGCCGAGGGCAGGGCAACCAACCCACCCACAACAATCATGAGCCCAACGGACACTCCTAAAGTCGACGCCATAATCAACGGCCCCGGTGTCGGAGGAACCAGCGTGTGAGTAATGGCTCCACCAGCGCAAATTGCCAACACGTAAAGCAGAAAATTTTCCTTCGTCCGTGAATACAGCGAACGTGCCAACGGGACTAACAAATAGAACACGGTGTCGAAGAAAACTGGTACGGAAAGAACAAACCCACTGCCCATTAATGCCCAAGGAGCTCGCTTTACACCCAGCACGGCTAAAAACGCTTGCACGATGCGATCGGCGGCTCCACTTCTCATCATTGCTTCGCCAATCACTGCCGCAAAGCCAATCACAAGCCCCACTTTGCCGGCGGCGATTCCAAATTCAGAGGCCACGCGAGGCATCTTTGATGCCATTGCCCCGTCGGCGAGAAAGCTGACGGTCACGGCTGCCGCAATCAACGCCAAAAAAGCATTGACTCGAAACTGAATAATCAAAACAAGAACGACCGCGATACCAATTCCAACAATCGCAAACGAAGACATAAACGAAGCTTTCGTGTTGTGAATTTTGCCGCCAACCGTTCGTCAAATCGACAGACAGCACTCGACGCGAAACATAAGTAACGTTCCAGTTTCTGACCAAAGCCAATCGGCTTCGCACAGAAATCTATTTTGCGTATTCAATCGTCCGAGTTTCTCGCATGACCGTCACTTTGATCTCACCTGGATAAGTCAAAGACTGTTCAATCGCATTCGCGATATCTCGAGTCATCTTGCGTGCCTGACGGTCATTAATCTGATCCGCATCGGCAATGATTCGAATTTCGCGACCGGCCTGAACGGCGAACGCCTGATCGACTCCCGGAAATCCACACGCCAACGCTTCAAGTTCTTCCAGACGGCGAACATATTTTTCCAAGGTCTCGCGACGAGCTCCCGGACGAGCGGCCGAAATCGCGTCAGCGGCAGCCACCAAAACGGTATAGATATGTTCCGGGCGAATGTCATCGTGATGACCAGCCGCCGCATGAATCACTTCTTCTCCTTCACCGTACCGCTTTAACAATTCAGCTCCGACAGCAGGGTGACCACCTTCCATTTCGTGGTCAGCCGCTTTTCCAATGTCATGCAGAAATCCACATCGACGAGCCAACGTCGCATCCAGACCTAACTGTTCTGCCAACAGCCCAGTCAGATAGGCCACTTCAATGGAGTGCTGTCGAACATTCTGGCTGTAGCTGACCCGAAAGTGCAGTCGGCCCATCAGGTCAACGACCTTCTTGTGCAAACCTCGAATCCCCGCTTCTTCGCAGGCTTCCAAACCCAGCTTGCGAATATGCTCATCCATTTCCTTCTGAGTTTCAACGACGATTTCTTCGATCCGAGTCGGATGAATTCGGCCGTCTTGGATCAGCTTCGTGAGGGCAATCTTTCCAATCTCTCGACGCACACTGTCGAACGCAGAAATGATGACAACGCCGGGAGTGTCATCAACAATGACATCGACTCCCGTTTCCTTTTCGAAGGCTCGAATATTACGACCTTCACGGCCGATGATACGGCCTTTCATTTCGTCGCTCGGAATATCAACGGTGGACACGGCAATCTCGGACGTATGAGCCGACGCATATCGCTGAACGGCCATTCCAATGATTTCACGAGCCTCACGATCGCAACGATCTTTGACTTCCGCTTCGTGCTTCATGATTAAAGCACCCACTTCATCGCTGAGCTCTGTTTCGACTCGTTTCAACAGCAGCTGCTTGGCCGCTTCTCGGTCCAGCTCACTAATTTTGCGAAGCTGTTCCTGCTCTTCAGCAAGAATGCGATTCAGTTCCTTTTGCTTCACTTCAGTCGCCTTCCAACGTTCGGAAAGTTTTGACTGAGTGCCCTGAAGCATTTGCTCTTTCTTCGTGATGTCAACCTGCTGTTCTTTCAACGCCGACTCACGTTGATCAACTTCACGTTCACGCACACGCACCACGTCACGAGCATCGTCAAGCTTCTTATCCAGCTTTTCACGACGCTTCAACATTTCTTTGTTCAGCTCGATCTCTTGATCTTTCAGAAGAGTCTGAGCTTCCTGTTTCGCATCGGACAGGATCTGAGCCTTGGCTCGGTAAGCACCGCCTTTAATGGCGCGGTCTATCAAAAAGCCAATCGCGAGACCGATCAGGCCCCCGATAATATATGCAAGATTGTCCATCAAAATCGTCCGTTTATCAGACGGTTCCAACGTCGAATCACACCCGTTTCATATTCCAAAAAACACCGAACAACGGTGCAATTTTGATTCTACGGAAATCGACTTGCCGCCGTTCGATGGAACTGTTTTCACAGAATCTAGAATGCAAACTGAATTGGAAATCAACAGTACACAATCGCAGATTCATGTGCCGCTCAAACCAAGACCGACCTTCGACCAAACCCATCATGGGGCAGGCTACGGGTAGGAAGAGGCTGCACATTCTGCAATCAACACGGTTCGCAACTGTGCTGGCAGGTTCACGAAGATTCATCAACAGATGATTCCAAATGAACAGCAGGAATTTGAGGAAGACAGTCAACATGCACAAAAGCCTCAGTGATATCGTACTAAGGCTGCTCGTTCGAACGAAAGGGAGAAAGCCGGTAACCTGAACGGACGTGAGGTCGAGAAGGGCCCGAGTCACATAAAAAAGTTGTTCTTGCCACAAAAGCAGCCGCGAAATGCTAACAAAGCGTTCACATTCTTCAACCTGCTGCCAGACGTCGGAATTCCAAGCGATTCATTGGTCGGCAGCACCCCAAAAACAGTCATTACGGGCCGCCATTTCATGACGTTTGACCCGGAAACACTCGCGATAGAAGTAGTCGCTCACTTGCGCAGACTCGCCATTCTGCCGACTTCTCATTTGATCGTGGCCGCATCCGGTGGGCTCGACAGCATGGTTTTGCTGCACCTGCTGTCTCATCTTCCCAAGGATGCCCGCCCTCTGCTGACAGTCGCACATTTGAATCACGGCCTGCGAAGTTCTGAAAGCGCGGAAGATCAACGCTTGGTCAAATCGATCTGCGAAAAATCAAGACTGCCATTTGTCACCGAAACCCTAGATTCAGAGACGATCACCAATGCTCACAGGCAAACGATCGAAGAAGCAGCTCGATCGCTTCGCTATCAGTGGCTTGAAAACGTTGCTGAAAAGGCTGGATCGGCGGCGATCATCACGGGGCACCATGCGGACGACCAAACGGAAACAGTGCTGCATCATCTGGTCAGAGGAACCGGTTTGCGCGGCCTGCAAGGAATGCTGCCTGACAGAAAGCTGCCAACCGGAATCCGTTTGCTTCGTCCCTTAATCGCGTTTTCGCGTCGCCAGCTGCAATCCTATGCGAATTTGTGGCAGGTTGAATTCCGAGACGATTCAACAAACACCGACACCGCGTTCACTCGCAACAAGATCCGGCACCAACTGATCCCTCGGGCCAGCGCCGAGAACCAGCCAAGTTTCCCAGCAATCGTCAATCAACTTGCGTCATCTGCAGCAGAAGCCGTGTCCCTTCTTGACCAAATCAGTCAGAACTTAGCTGACGCCAGCATTGTGACTCGCACTGCTAACCACGTACTGCTTCGAATCGAGCCCATCGAAAAACGGCCACAGCTGATTCGATCACATTTTTTTACATGGCTATGGATCCAGCAGGCTTGGCCGCGTCAAAAAATGACATCGCCTCATTGGCAAAAGCTGTCTGAAGCAATCGCAGCACCCGCGTCTCCCAGATTTCAGCTGCCGGGCAGGGTCGACGTCATTCGCATCGGCCCTTGGATACGGCTGGTGATTGACATTCCGTCGTAAGACTTCCGCATGGGGAGCTTGAAATTTTCGTGGAATAACGACCTCCGCTCGACAAGTGACTTGCAGTTTGTCAGGAAACACGGGCTCTTTGCATGGAACTTCGAGCATATCCCTGGCATACTTCAGCGTTCGAAAACGCACCGTCGTGACTGTGCGTATGCCCACCTTTATTTCATTAACGCAGCATTTAAGCTGCGAAACCGGAGATCCCCATGGAACAGCCGCCGAACGCTCGCGGAAAACTGATGTTTGCGAGTTTTTTGACTCTGGTCGCATCTGGAGTCGGTTTCGCAACACGAACTGCAGCGGGTCCGGCATGGGAAGCCGAATTTGGAATTGGAGGCGAACAATTCGGACAGATCTTAGGCGCCGGCTTCCTCGGCTTTGGCCTGATGATCTTTTTCGGCGGGATCCTTGTTGAAGCGTTCGGCTACAAAAAGCTTTTATGCGTTGCGTTCCTGCTACATCTTGCCAGTGCCGGAATGTTGTTCATGGCAACACCCGACAACGCATTCACTATTCTATTTTGGAGCGCCTTTGCATTCTCGATTTGCCAAGGCCTCTATGAAGCGGTGATCAATCCCATGATCGCTCAGCTGTACCCCGAAAAACAGACCCACTATCTGAATATTCTGCATGCCGGCTGGCCAGCTGGAATGATCATCGGCGGACTTTTCGCAGCATGCTTCATGGGGAATTCGCCTTTCATCACGGCGATTCCATGGACATTCGCCATGTCCTTCTTTGTCGTATTCGTGCTCGTTTACGGTGTGCTTGCTCTGCCTCAAAAGTTCCCAGCAACTGTTGGCGAAAAATCGTCTGACTTCGGAACGTTGTTTTCCTGCTTTGCATCACTGCCGTTCCTCGTTTTGCTCGTTCTGCATGGCTTAATTGGCTACATGGAACTTGGCGTGGATTCTTGGATGACCAAGTTAATGGAAAACCTGCTGCCAAATGCAGTCTTGGTTTTGGTTTACACTTCCGCGTTGATGTTCATTCTGCGGTTCTTTGCAGGTCCGATTGTTCATCGAGTCAATCCGATTGGATTGCTATTCGGCAGTTCTGTCATTGCAGCCTTGGGTCTGGTTTGGTTAAGCCAACCGATCGATAGCCTTGTGCTGATTTTTGTTGCAGCCACTTTCTATAGTCTTGGAAAAGCATTTCTGTGGCCAACCATGCTGGGCGTCGCAGGCGAACGCTACCCGCAGTCAGGATCCATCGCGATGGGTGCTCTCGGCGCCGTGGGCATGATCACTGTTGGACAGATTGCCGGTTCACGAATCGGAACGCAGCAGGGATATCACATGGCTGAAAGCCTGGAAACCAACGCTCCTGCAACATACGAACGCTACTCTGGAGACGGACAAAGCGCTTGGGGATATGAATACAATCGTATTGCTCCACCAAGACTTGGCTTGGCCAACAAGATTGGTGAAGAAAAGGAAGTCGAAAAAGTCGAAGCAATTTTTGCGACAGCAGAAGTCACTGACAAAGATCCGTCAGCCGAAGACTTTTCCGATGGAGACTTGACGGAAGCCACTCGAACAGACCTTCAGGAAAACTGGGAAGAAGATGTTCCCAAAGTCATCGCCGCAAATCTAAGCGGCAGCCGATCTGCGCTCTATGACACGGCCGTCATTCCGGCAGCGATGGCAGTTGGTTTCCTTGGACTTCTTGTGTATTTCGCATCAATTGGCGGCTACAAAGTCATTCGACTTGATGGCTCAAAAGAAGAAGACGTCAATCCGGAAAACGCTGATGAAAAGTCAGAATCGACTCCAGCATAAACGCTGAGTCTTTTGAAATCGCAGAAGATGCTGTCCTCGCAATCGCGAAGGCAGCATCTTTTTTTATGCGCAGCATTCGATATGCCTGTGAGAATGCCAGTCACGTTTTCCTTAGGCTCTGTCCCTGAATTCGAACTTCATCGGGAATCTAGTGAGCCGCACAACGCTCGCCCATTTCGTGACCGAGACGAACCCAAAACACAGTCAAACTGGCAGAAAGTTGGCCGACTACAGAAAGGGCACAGACTCAACATTGCACAATTTTTGGAAAGCAAATCTTTTCATGCGGTAAATCTGACAGGTGGTGGAATAACCAATTGCCATATATTTTTCGTCTTCAAAGATCGTGTGCGAATGACACCCATCGATTCACAATCTGATGATCGAGAGCAACGCTATCACGAATTCGTAGCTCTGCTGTCGCGACATGAAGCCTCTATCAGACGTTTCGTTCGCTCTCTATTACCTTCAGCATCATCCGTCGATGATGTTGTGCAGGACACGGCCTTGGAATGCTGGAAAAAGTTCGCAGACTTTCAACCTGAAAATGCTGACCATGCTCAAGCAGAATTTATTCGTTGGGCCTGTGTGATTGCGAAATTCAAGGTGCTTAGTTGGCAACGAGATCAGCAACGTGATCGTCTGATATTTACCGAAGGTGTCATTGAACGGTTGGCCGCTGCCGCGATTGATGGAATATGTCAACAGCAACGCAATGCTATTGAAGAATGCCTTCAGTCATTGCCCACACATCAACGGCAACTGGTACTAAGCACTCATTCTCCGGGCCAGTCTGTTGCTGCAATCGCAATCGAAACCGGTCAGTCTGCCAGACGGCTTTACTCAAACTTAAACGCCATCAGAAAACGACTCCTGAACTGCGTCCAACAGAAGCTAGCAACGGAGACATCAAATGGATGAAGCTCTCCAGCAACTGATCTTCAAAGCAATTGATCAGACAATCACGGAAGATGAATTTGAACAGCTGCAATCAGCAATTGAAAACCACGACGATGTTCGGGACCAATACTTAGCCGCTGTTTCGCTTTCACAAGCGCTGTCAGAAATCGCGAACGCACCTGAAGCCCTTGAATCAACGACAGCAGTTTCAGGGCTAGCCTTCAGTAAGCACGTTCAAGCAAATGGCCGGTCAACGCGTTCTGCATTCAGTATCAAGGTACTGTTGGCCATCGCCTGCTTACTGCTGGTCAGCCTTTCAGGATATTGGTTTGGGAAAAGCACTGTCGTCCCCGCGACTAATCCCATCGCCGCTGCGCAAGACACGACCGAAGAATCTCTTTTGGCGGGTCATGCGACATTACGACGCTCTGTTGATTTGCAGTGGTCGAAGGGTGCACAAACCTATCGAGACGGAGAAATCCTTCCAAATGGTCGCCTCCAGTTCGAAGCTGGCGTCATGGAAATTGACTTCTTTTGTGGAGCCACCTTGATCGTTGAGGGACCCGCCATTTTAGATGTAAAGTCCGACTGGTTGGTCGCCGTAGAACAAGGGCGACTTCGAGCCAACGTGCCACCGGCTGCACGTGGTTTCATTGTGAAAGCAGCGGGATCAGACATCATTGATTTGGGTACCGAATTTGCCTTGTCTGTTGATTCAATCAATGCTCAGCTGGAAGTCATTGATGGCGAAATAAAAATTCAAGGTGGCAAGTTCGATGGCAATCATCTGACAACTGGACAAACACAGAGGCTAATGGGATCTGAGTCTCAACAGTCAACAGAACAGCTCAGCACATTGGCCGAACTTCAGGTCCGCCGACAAGACGCAGAAGCCGCTCGATTCTCCCAATGGCAAGCGTTGTCAGAACGGCTCAGTCACGACGAACGCTTGGTGGCCTATTTTCCAATTGCTCGTAGTCAACTGAATCGATTTGTTCCAAACGAAACTTCCGCGGGAACAGCATTCGACGGCAAGTTAGTCGGACCTGTTGGCGTTGAACACGGACGCTTTGGGCCTGAGTCAACGGGGCTGACTTTTAACCGACCTGGATCACGAGTTCGTACTTTGATCGATGGTGATTTTACAGCTCTCACTTTCGCCTGTTGGGTTCGAATTGACAGTTTAGAACACACTTACAACGCACTGTTTATGAGTGACGGATACGAAACCGGAGAACTGCATTGGCAAATTCGCAATGATGGGCGAGTCATGTTTTCCGTGATGGTGGATGACACCCAAAGCCGCAAGCACTTCAGTAAAGTGGAACAACGCATCGTAGAAACAGCTGGTCTCGCTCGAGTGTACTATTCCGATCCCATCTGGGACGTCTCCAAGAGTGGGCAGTGGATTCACTTGGCTGTCAGTTACGACCCAGCAAATCGAATCGTGGTTCAATACGCCAATGGCGAAAGAATGGGTGCGGAAGAAATCAAGGACCAGTTTTACATCGACACTCTTCGAATTGGACCGGCTGAAATTGGAAACTGGGGGCAACCCTTTCGCAAGACTCCATCATTTGCAGTGCGCAACCTAAACGGTTCGATCGATGAAATGGCAATATTCGGTGCCCCCCTTTCTGCGGATGAAATCAAAAGTCTCTATGAACAAGGGCGACCTCTTGGCTACTAAACCGACAACTGGGCGAGCAATGCGATTCTTCGCAACCGTCCCCATCATGGTCACGTTTTTTTTGCTGTGCCTATGCGTCTCAGTGTCCAACGCTGATGAACGCCCCAACATCGTTCTGATTCTATGTGACGATCTTGGCTACGCAGACGTTGGTTTTAACGGATCATCCGACATCGTTACTTCAAACCTTGACGACTTGGCTGCCAACGGCACCGTGTTTTCGTCCGCTTATGTTTGCCATCCCTTTTGTGGACCAAGTCGCATGGGCCTGATGACAGGCCGATATCCTCATACCTTTGGAGCCCCGTTTAATCTGCCTAACAGCGGTTTGGGGATCGAAGACTTCAACCAACAGGGAATTCCGATTGAAGAAGAACTAATCAGCACCGTTTTACAGGATGCCGGATACTTCACCGGAGCCATCGGAAAATGGCACTTGGGCGTTCAGCCAAAGCATCATCCCAACCGCCGTGGCTTCGACGACTTTTATGGTTTTCTGGGCGGCGGCCACATGTACTTTCCTGAAAAGTACGGCCCCATTTACGAACGTCAGAAGCGTTCCGGCAAAGCAAACTTCAACGACTACATTGCTCCTTTAGAACACAACGGCAAACAAGTTCAAGAAACCGAATACATGACAGACGGCCTCTCTCGAGAGGCCGTTCGATTTGTGAAAGATGCATCAGGAAAAGACGAACCCTTCTTTCTCTATTTGGCCTACAACGCTCCTCATACACCGCTAGAAGCCAAACCTGAAGACTTCGAAAAATTCGACAGCATCGAAGACGAAAAACGCAGAACGTATGCCGCTATGGTGTATGCGGTTGATCGAGGAATCGGCCAAGTCGTAGAAGCTCTTCAGCAAACAGAAGAACTCGAAAACACGCTGATCATTTTCCTAAGCGATAACGGAGGAAAAATGGGAGCCGGTTCAAACAACGGTCCTCTGCAACAAGGCAAGGGCAGTGTGTGTGAAGGAGGCATTCGAGTGCCCATATTGTTCCACTGGCCGTCTCAAGTCGCCGCAGGAAAAACGTATGACCATCCGGTCTCCGCTCTGGACTTTTACCCGACACTCGCGCGAATCGCTGAAGCAAAAACGGCCACGACAAAGCAGCTTGACGGAATAGATATTTGGGACGCATTTCAGGCTGGAACAAACGCTCGACAAAACCAGCCGATCTACGCATTGAGACACTGGAATGGATTTCACAATGTTGGAATTCGACAGAACCAATGGAAAGCATTAAAGCGAGGCCCAAAAGCAGCTTGGAAACTATTCAATCTGAATCAAGATATCGGAGAAAAAAACGACGTCAGCGAACAACACCCATTGATGACCGAGCGTTTGGTCGAAGCCGCAAAACAATGGAGCCGAACACACACTCAGCCTCTTTGGTTCGACAACAAGAAAGCAGAGGCAGCATGGCAAACGCATGACATGCCCATGTACGAATCAACGTTCGCCAATCCGAAATAGCCGGCAACTGACATCATACCCGTCTGTAGCCGGGCTCTGTGAGACCCAGCGATCGCAAAGATTTGAATAACGCTCGTTCATTCCCTCAGCGGAAGAATCATCTCAAGATGAAATTCATTCACTCAATCATTTGCGTTCTGGCCTCCATGGCAATCGTGAACGCTGCAGACAAACCAAATATCCTCTTCATCGCCGTGGATGATCTCAGGCCAGAACTTGGCTGTTACGGATCTCCCATAGCAGTGACGCCTCACTTAGACAAACTTGCAGAGCAAGGATTGCTGTTTCATCGAGCCTACTGTCAACAGGCGATTTGTCGGCCATCTCGAGCCAGTCTGATGACGGGTGCTCGACCAGAAACCACGGGCCTGTTTCACAACTATGTTTCTCTTCGAGAACTTCAACCAAACATTCTAACGCTGCCTCAGCACTTCATCGCCAACGGCTATGAAACAGCCTACTGCGGAAAAATCTTTCACAATGGCGACACCGATGAGGGAACATCGTGGAGCCGAAAACCAGTCAAATGGATCAAAGGCATCAAGAAGCCGGCCGGCCCATACGCCTTGCCGGAAAACAACAAAATGAAGGCCGATAACATGAAGGCCATGCGAGCCAAATACGGAGAAGCGGCTCGCCAAGGACTTGCAGCAGGACCCGCGTACGAAAAGGCGGATGTTCCAGACACTGCATACCACGATGGCTACAACACTCAATTGGCCATCGCCACCATGAAAGAAATGGCGGCCGCTGACAAACCCTTCTTTCTGGGCATGGGATACAAGTTGCCTCACCTGAACTGGTGTGCTCCTTCAAAATATTGGAACTTATACGACCGAGCTAAAATCCCAATGGCAACGGAAACATCTGCTCCACAAAACGGAGCTGCCATGGGCTTGCATGCGTCGTTCGAGCTACGAACTCGAGCTGGTATCCCGAAGAACGGGCCACTGGGCATCGAACTTTCTCGCACGTTAAAGCACGCCTACTTGGCAAGCACTAGCTATGTGGATGCCCAGATCGGACTGATGATTCAGGCCTTGGAAGAAGCTGGGATTCGAGACAATTCGATTATTGTTGTTTGGGGAGATCACGGTTGGCATCTTGGAGACATGGGAGTGTGGGGCAAGGCAACAAACTACGAAATTGCAACCCGAGTCCCCCTGATGATTTGGACTCCAAACAGCCAAGTGCGAGGTGCAAAAACAGACGCATTGGTCGAACTGGTCGACATCTACCCAACCTTGTGTGAGCTTGCCGAAGTGCCTCTCCCCAAACATCTTGAAGGCCACAGCTTTGTTCCATTGCTCAACAAACCAGACCAAGCTTGGAAGAAAGCTGCCTTCAGCCAGTATCCCAATCCGGCGTTGCGAGAATGGGCAGCCAATCCATTGTCTGCTGGAATGCGAGAAACCTGGTTTGGACCTCTGATCAAAGAAGTCGAAGGTCGCATCATTGAACAGCAGGGCGACGCGTGGGATCGTGAATTGTTTGAAGAACATCTCATGGGCTACACCATGAGAACCAATCGATATCGATTGGTTGTTTGGCGAGACCACCGCGATTTAACCGCTGCCCCCATCTACACGGAAGTCTTCGATCACCAAACTGATCCCCAAGAAACAAAGAACATCGCGCAGGATCGTCCGAAGTTGGTTATGGAACTGATGAAACTGTTCAACCAAGGATGGAGGGCTGCTCTGTAGCGAGCCAATTCCAGCTGCTAAAACGTGCCCTCAAACAAATCGTCAGCGATCGCAAACCAGAATCATTCTGTGAACAGGATTCCGCTATGAAATTTCTCAAGAACAGATCCGTTCGATGGTTTGCCATGGCTTGCGTGTTGCTGGATACGTCGTTCCCAGCACAAGCAGATCACATCGACTTCGCACAAGACATTGCTCCGATCTTGGAAGAGCGATGTTGGCACTGCCATGGCGAGGACGAGCAGGAATCTGGACTACGATTAGATCTGCGTCCCAACATGCTGCGTGGAGGTGATTCTGGACTAGCTGCTGTCGTTCCCGCACAACCACTGAAAAGCTACCTGATTGAAGTCATCAACCATGCCGACAAAGACATGGCGATGCCTCCCGATGAAGACAAGCTGCCACCCAACGAAATCGAGCTGCTTACTCGCTGGATCCAAGAAGGAGCCACATGGCCCGGCCAGATGGACGCCGTCTTGGATGAATCGTCCGATCACTGGGCCTTCCAACCTGTGAAGCGACCAGCAGTGCCTCAGTTGCCAGCAGACCAACTTGCCAATCACGCCACGGCTGTGGACGCCTTTCTGCGAAAGCGTCTTGCAAAAGACAAGCTCAGGTTTTCTCAACCAGCCGATGCTCAAACCCTCATTCGCCGAGCATCCATCGTCTTAACAGGACTGATGCCAACGCCCGAAGAAACGGCCGCTTTTCAGACGGAGTATCAAGAAACACCTCAGAAAGCTTATTCCAATCTCGTCGATCGCCTACTGAATTCACCTCACTTCGGAGAACGTTGGGCTCAGCATTGGCTGGATGTCATTCGTTGGGCGGAAACCAATGGTTCCGAAGCCAATTTGTACCGCAAGAACGCGTGGATCTATCGTGACTACGTTGTCCGATCCTTCAACGAAGACAAACCCTACGATCAATTTGTTCGAGAACAGCTTGCTGGCGATTCTCTTGGAGTCGGCGAAGCAACCGGATTTCTCGTAGCGGGTCCACATGTTCCTGCCGCGACAGTAGGTCGCGAACCCACGGCAATTCGACAGGCTCGAGCCGACCGAATGGACGAAGTCATGCAAACCGTTGGTGCATCGGTGATGGGTATGACGGTTGGCTGTGCTCGTTGCCACAATCACAAGTTCGACCCAATCACAATCAAAGACTACTACTCGATGACTGGAATTTTTCAGGACATCGAATTCGGCAGTCGCTTTCCAGAATATTCAGACGACCATCCCTTGAAACAAAAAGGACAACAGCTTCGTCAGCAAATCAGCAAGCAACGAAACATTTTGCGTCCACTCGGTGGCTGGGAAGAAAACTGGGGAGCATTTCGCGAACTGAATTTTAACCCAGTGATGACCAAGGCCATTCGAATTCGCTTCAAGATGAAGAACGTCGGATTGGATGAACTGGAAGTCTTTGGCCCAGAAAACCGCCGCACCAATCTTGCTCATCATCGAAATGGGACTGAAGTCACCAGCAACCATCCGATGGGCATTGATGGTCGCTTTCCCGTTGGCCGTCTGACTGATGGCGAATACGGAACGATGACTTGGCGAGCCAAAGCGGCTGATCAATCGAAAGACAACGCAGCCAAAACCGAATCAGACAAACCCTGGGTTCAAATCAATTTTAAAGAAGCTCAAAGTGTCAATCGACTCAGACTCAGCAGCAACAGAGAGTACTACTACGACACCGACTACCTGACGAAAAAGCCCTTTCTTCCTCGATACGAATTCGACGTCGATGCTCTACAGGAAGATGGAAGCTGGCAACCGTGGGTTGGCACTTGGTTCGTCAACAAGAAGCTGAATGAACAGCACCCCGAACGAAGAAAGGCTCTTGCCGCCATACAGAATTCCATTCAGGGGCTTGCCGAAGAAGGACCAAGACCCAGCTTCGTCGGACGTTTTGTACAACCGGTCGTTACCAAAGTTCTACTGCGAGGCAGCCCAGAAAATCCTCGAGACGAAGTAATGCCTGCCGGGCCAGCAGTTTTGGGTGGCGATTTGAATTTAACTTCGGCGAGCTCCGGTTCGCAACGCCGAGCCGAATTCGCGAAATGGATAACGAACCCAGCAAACCCATTGACGGCTCGAGTCATGGTGAACCGAATTTGGCATCATGTTTATGGAATTGGAATTGTGCCGACAACAAGCGATTTTGGTCGAGCCGGAGCTGCTGCAAGTCACCCGGAATTACTGGATTGGCTGGCGGCAGAATTTGTCAGCCCAACCGCGTCCAACGATTCGGTGGCGACACCATGGTCGATGAAGTCCATGATTCGACGACTTGTCATGTCAGAAGCGTTCCGTCAATCCAACGCGCCTCAGCAAGCCGGACTTCAGATTGACGCCAGTTCAATTCTGCTGTGGAGATTCCCTCCAAAACGAGTCGAAGCGGAAGTGATTCGAGATTCAATTTTGCAGGCGTCAGGTTTGCTTGACCACACCATCGGTGGCCGCAGTTTTCGAATTCACAACGAAAAGAAAACGTACGCTCAGTGGCAAGTGGTCAACAATTATGGCCCCAAGACATGGCGCCGCATGCTGTATCAGGAACGGATGAGACGCGTTGACGATCAGATGTTCACTGCATTCGACTTTCCAGACTGTGGGCAGGTTCGAGCAAAACGCCCGGTATCAACAACTCCACTTCAGGCGTTGAACCTCATGAACAGTGACTTCGTGATTGAACAGTCAAGAAAAATCGCCGAACGAGCTACCGAGAATTCGAACGGCGACAAAGTCGCTGCCGTCCGTCGTTGCTTTCAGCTTCTCTTGAACCGACAACCCGAGTCCGATGAACTTGCCTCATGCTTAAAACTCGCCCACGATGACGAACTGCCATTGGTTTGCCGAGCCTTGATGAATTCCAATGAATTCGCGTTTCTACCCTAGATCCCTGTGAGCCAACGCCGCGAGCAGATATGCGGTCGACTTAACATCACAACCCGTCATCCAAAACACCCGTCCTTAATCACCTTCACGTTGTTGAACATCGCTGTTCTGGATGTCACCGCAGCCCAAGACCGAAAGAGGCAAGATCAGTTGGCCATTGAAAACGCCGAACAAGTGAGAGACCCAGACAACGTTTGAAAACTTAGCTCCACGGCTTTCGCCGTCGGCTGACAGGATGAAAACTATGAACCCCGAAGACATCTCAGCCATTGGCCGCCGACTTCTTGACCGTCGCAGCTTTCTAGGCACAGCTGGTCTTTGCACGAGCAGCTTGGCATTGGCCAGCTTATTGAATTCCGATGGCCTGCTGGCAGACGACCCTGCTGAATTCAGTGGCAAGGCTCCGATTCGCCCAAACGTTGATTCCAACAATCCGTACGCCCCTCGAAAATCTCACTTCGACACGCCGGCAAAGCAAGTACTTGTCATTTACTGCCCCGGAGCCGTCAGTCACATCGATACGTTCGACTTTAAACCCGCGCTATCAAAGCTGCACGGGCAAAAACCGCCGGGGCTACCTGCCGTCACCTTCGAAGGCCCCAGTGGAAATATCGCCAAACCGTTCTGGGATTTTAGACCTCGAGGCGAAACCGGAAAAATGGTTTCCGACTTGCTGCCTCATCTGGGAGCTCAGGTTGATGATTTCTGTTTTCTTCATGCGATGACCACCAGCACGAGTGCTCATCCTCAAGGTGAAAACTTCATGAACACCGGCTTCACAATGGAAGGATTTCCATCGTTTGGATCATGGGTCACCTATGCGTTAGGAACGGAAAATCAAGAACTGCCTTCCTTCGTCGCCATCAATGATCCTCGAGGTCTCGCTCGTAGTGGCAAAAACAACTTTGGCAACGGATTTCTGCCGGCCGCCTTTCAAGGAACCGACTTCAACGCAAAGAACCCACCCAATAACTTGAATCGCCCTGACAAGCTTTCAGCATCGGCAGATCGCCGAACGATCGATCTGTTAAAACAACTGAACGCTCGTCATCTGGAACAATTTCCTGGTGATGCCAACCTTGCGGGGCGCATCGCTAGCTATGAACTTGCCGGAAAAATGCAGACGTCCGTCCCTGATGTCATGGACTTGGCTGGCGAAACTGCATCGACGTTGAAGGCGTACGGAGTCGAAGGTGGCAGCATGCTCCGAGGTGAATACGCGAAGAACTGTATTCTGGCTCGGCGACTCCTTGAGAAAGGGGTTCGAGTTGTGCAGTTGTTTAACGGCAGTGATCCGGCAGGAGGCAATGGAATCACCAACTGGGATTCACATTCAAACATTTTGAAGACTCACGCGATGCAGGCTGAAATCATGGATCAACCGACAGCCGCGTTGATCGCAGATATGAAGCAGCGAGGTCTTTTAGAAAATACGCTGATTGTGTGGGCAACGGAATTTGGCCGCATGCCATTTCTTCAGGCCAATGGGACCGGCCGAGATCACAACCCCGGCGCGTTTACTTGCTTTCTTGCAGGCGCGGGAGTCAAAAAGGGATTCAGTTATGGTGAAAGCGACGAGTTTGGATTCAAGGCGGCTGTCAACGAAACCAGCGTCTACGATTTCAACGCGACTCTGCTGCACCTGATGGGTCTAGATCACGAACGCTTAACGTATTACCACAATGGACTAGAACGCCGATTGACGAACGTGCATGGGCACGTCGTCAAAGATGTTTTGGCCGAAGCCTAAAAGGTAGACTTCACTGTCCCAATAAAAAAGTTCGCAAGAGTAGTCTCTGGATCAACACGCGGAAGTTATCGTGAACAGTTTCGCGTTGATTGATCGGCTTGCCACCTGTGGTTTTCAAAATCATGGGGCCGACGTCACTGAGCAACAGGGATGGCTACTTTTTTAGGCTGGATTGAATCGCGTGTGTCAGCTGGGCCAACGTGTGCCGAGTTAACTTGGCGTTGATTTTATCGCTCAACGCGTGACATAGCCCGATTAAACATTCGGTGGCGCGGTCTTCGTTTAATTCGTGAGCTGTAAATTCGGCGAGAGCTTCTTTGCGTAGCAGAGTCACTTTATCCAGCATGGTTTGCAATTCTGCAGCTTCCTCTGGACCTCCTTCGCCATCGATTTCCATCTGCTGTTCTTCCAGCAATAAAACATCTCGAATATAGCGGTCCAGCTGATGTTCAGACTTCAAAGCTTCTCGACGAACCCACCAACGATGCAGCAGCCAGATCGCAACTGCCAGCGAAACAAAGAAACTGCGAAGACCTTCTGTGCCTTCCACGAAGTCTGGGTTCACGAGCGGCTTTAGGTCTGGAAAGAACACATGAGATGCTCCGACGTGCATTTCAAATTCTGGTGATTCCGTCGCATATTTGAGCCGAAAATTGAACAATTCGGCTAAGCCCTGCTGCCTCTGAAAACCGGCATCCATCAGAATCTCAGTGACTTCTTCCACCAGTCGGATGGATGTGTCGTCTCGAGCAAGCAACTGAGCCTGCAAGCTCACCGTTTGGTAGTCTTGCGAGGGAATCATCGGGGCAGTACTGAAGAAGCCTTGGGGAATCGTCCCGAGTTCCAGCGATAAATTCCGATCGGCGAGTGCATCGACAGCGGGCACTTGAACAAGCTGGCCTACCGTTTCATTCAGCACATCTTTCAGCACCGGAGCCTGAAGGCCACAACACACGATTCCTATTCCGATTTGCTGATCAGAAAGATGCTGCTGCAATTTTCCATAGGGAACCGATCGAACGTCGACATCTTCATGCGATCGACCAAGGTGTCTCATCAACAACGTAGCCATCGCAAAATCGCCCGACATGCGATCATTGCAACTCCACACCTGACTGCTGGGATCAGCAAGGGCAACTTGATCTCCGACAACAGACTGAATCGGAAGCAGATATTCTGGATACAGATTGCTGATAAAACGCACATGGTCGACATTGACCGGAGGCTGATCAGCCTGTTGCAGAATCTCGATCGTTTCAGGCTGGTACAGAGCCAACTGGACATCGCAGGATTCCATCAAGCTGATGTTTTCCATCGAACCTTTCGTGGAAACCACATCGACTTCGACATCCAGCCTCAGCCGTAGTTCGTCGGCTAGGGCGTTCGCGAGTTGCGAATAGCGGCCGCCTTCTGGCCCTCCGGCAATTCGAATCGTGTCGGGTAAGCGAGTACGAAACCAGTAAAAGCAAATTAACGACAATACGCCGATCACCACCAAGGCGAAGGCAAAACTGCCTCTTCTTGCGGGGCGTATTTCGGGTTCAGATTTCAATTTTTCTTTCGGATCAGCCACTTCCTGCCTCCATAAGGTATTCACGAACTATGTCAGGTTCACTGTTTCGCGCGAATGCCGCAGTGCAGAATCGTCGTTTTCCATTCAGTTTTCAGATCGATTGGCCTCGAAATCTGAGAATCAGTGACCGGAATTCACGATCCAATTGCAGTCACAATCCATTCGCTGGACGATACAAAGTCGAGAAGCGGCACCATCACCGATTGGCCTCACGGCGGTCGTTCACTGAATTTGATTGATTGACATCGAGGATTGACGTGAATTCAGAAGATCGAACCTGCAAACTGGTGACGTTGGGCTGCAAAGTCAATCAGTATGAAACTCAGCTCGTCCGCGAAGCTCTGCAGCAAAACGGGTATCGCGAAGCCGCCGAGGAAGAATCAGCCGACCTGTGCGTTGTCAACACATGCACGGTCACCAACAACGGCGACAGCAGATCTCGGCAGGTCATCCGGCAATTAGCAAAGAAGAACCCAAGTAGCAAAACCATCGTCATGGGCTGCTATGCGACTCGAGATCCTCAAGCCGTCAGCGAACTGCCCAACGTCATTGAAGTGATCACGGACAAGCGAGAACTACCCGATGTGCTCGGACGCTTCGGAATTGTTGACATGCCCGCCGGGATCAGCGAATTCGAAGGACATCACCGAGCCTTCGTAAAAGTCCAGGATGGCTGCATCCTGAAATGTTCCTACTGCATTATCCCGACTGTTCGCCCTGGCCTTCGAAGTCGGCGTCCTGCTGATATCGAAGATGAAATTCGACGGTTGGTTGATGGCGGCTACAAAGAAATTGTGATTAGCGGCGTTCATGTGGGGCACTTCGGAGTCGACACGAATAACCTTCCCGCCGGAGAAAAACCGGAGCGTCTCTGGGATCTATTTCGGCGACTGGATCGCATCCCGGGTGATTGGCGAATGCGATTATCCAGTATCGAAACGGTGGAAGTGAATGACGACTTCATCAAAGCTGCGGGAGATTGCGAACACTTGTGCCCTCAGTTCCATCCCGCATTGCAAAGCGGATCGGAAGGCGTGCTCAAACGCATGCGACGTCGTTATCGAGTCAGCCGTTTTCTGGATCGGCTGGAGCAAATTCGAGACATGTTGGGCAACGATCCCGCCTTTACAACAGATGTTATCGTTGGCTTCCCCGGAGAAACTGACGCAGAATTTGAAGAGACACTTGAGACCTGCCGAAAGGCTCGTTTTATGAAAGTGCACGTGTTCCCATTTAGTCGCCGAGATGGTACTCCGGCAGCAACAATGCCAGACCAAGTGCCAGGCGGTCTTATCAAAGAGCGTGTGAAAGCTTTAAGTGATCTAGAACGAGATCTGGCGTTAGAGTTTTACCAGTCTCGAATTCAATCGGGACAGAAGCAAAGAGTTCTGGTGGAACGTGTTTGTGATGGCCGAGAAGGCTGGGTAAAAGGCTCAGACCAGTGGTACATCCCCACAGAAGTGCGGGGGACGGCAGCCGACCGAGGCCATTTTGTTGACTGCGTCGCAACAGATGCAAACCGCGAACGAGCAGTTTCCGAACGTATCTAGTTTTCATCCAATCAAAGGCAACCGAACTCTTGGCGAGATCGGCTACGAAGGCCCAAAACAAACTATGACGATTCTTATTGCTGTCGAAGGTATTGATGGAGCAGGCAAGGGCACTCAGGTACAGGCGCTCGTAAAACGACTGCAAGAATCAGGCCTGCGCTGCGGAACCTTGCAGTTTCCTCGTTACTCTGAAACAACATTCGGAGCCGCCATTGGCGATTTTTTGAATGGTCGCTTTGGTTCCTTGGACCAAGTGCATCCTCAGCTGGCAGCCGTCCTGTATGCCGGAGATCGATTCGAATCGAAAGATGTGCTTCTTGAACGACTGGCTTGCAACGACGTCGTTGTTTTAGACCGTTTTACGGGATCCAATCTTGCGCATCAGGCTGCGAAACTGGAAGGCCAACAACGCCAAGAATTGTCTCGCTGGATCGACCATGTCGAACACACGGTCTTTGGACTACCGCGGCCCAACCTAAATATCTTGATCGACATCAGCTCAGACTGGAGTCGACAGTTAGTCAGCCGCAAAGCCGCCAGAGACTACACAGAACAGGAAGCAGATATTCAAGAAGCCGATGTGCCGTACCAAGAAAAAGTCCGGCGATGCTATCTTGATGTCGCCGACCAACGGTCTGACTGGGCGATTGTAAATAGCATCAATGAAGCGGGAAAGCTGAAGTCGGTCGAAGACGTTCACAACGACATCTACAGTCGAATCAAGCCGCTTGTTGATCATTTGAATCCGTCTGCGAACTAGCTGCTGATTGATCATCGGCTTCGCTAGCGACCGCTGCGACATCTTCAGATTCAACCGTTTCAGCCGACGATGATTCTTCATCAACTCCGGGCATTTTCACAGTGTCCGGTTTGCGGCCAATGGTGTCGAAGTCTGGCAAATCTTCGACTCGACCAAGACCAAACATATCCAAAAACTGCCGAGTCGTGATGTACAGAAACGGGCGACCAAGTGAATCTTCTTCACCGCCGACCTTCACCAGATGACGTTCGACCAACTGTCGAATCATTTCTGAAGATTGAACTCCGCGAATCGATTCGACTCCAGCCCGAGTAATGGGCTGTTGATATCCAATAATCGTCAAAGTTTCCATCATCGGCGGAGTCAGTTTCATTTCCGCCTGGCGTTGGTGCAGTCGGTCTAACCAATCGACAAGAGCAGGGCGTGTCATGAGCAAATAACCGGTGGCCGTGCGTTCCACGCGAAATGCCGACCCAGACAAGTCGTAGCTGCGGTTCAGCAATTCCAAAAGTTCAACAGCTTCGGCAGCATCCACTAAACCCGCCAATGACGCCAACTTCGATGCAGAGACCGCACTGCCTGAAATCAGCAAACATGCTTCTAGCCGGCCCAACCTTTTTGAACGCACCAAGCGTCCATCTTCATGCAGATGAGACGTATCGATCGTTGATTTTAGTTCATACAAAGATCCGGAACGCTGACGAGATCTTTGAAGCTGCTCACCAGAATTCTGTTTTTTAAGCCGCAGGCCAAAATTCGAGCCTAGGGACTTTCGGCTTGGCCCCTTTTGTCCAAATGTCGAACTCATCAGTGTTTCTCGGCGACCAAATTTTTTGCGAATAACGACACCGAATGATTTGCCTTGGCAATGCTTTTGAAGATGTCAAACAGCCGTGACGGAAGTCAACTTGTGCAGCTTCATTTCGATGCGTGTTTTTGACTCAGCAACTGACACTTTCGACCAGTTGCGTTGTTTAAGGACTGCATCGTTTGAAACCACTAGGGTCCTTGACGCTGCTGAATCTGAAACAGAACGTCTTGCACAGCGGCTTCCTTGGTGGATGCCACTCCTTCGAATCTTAATATCCGGCCGTCGCCCATGTTGTGAAAGAAGGCGATGAAACCGTGAGACATCGGGCCAGGCTGAAACCACATGACTTCGGATGCTCCTGTCTGCTTCACTTGTCCAAGCAGTCGATTGATCCGAGACGCAGTGTTTGCACCAGCAGGCTGGGTTCCAGATCCACGTGAATCGTCACGTGAATCACGTTGTGTAAACACGTCGTTGGAACTGTCTGGAAATGGAAAACCGTCTCCAAGCGGGCCAGAATCGTTAGAAAATTCGGGAGCGAAGCCGTTCATCGCTTCGTTCATCAAAGCGGCATCGTTGCCGGTAGGAATATCTTCATGGAAGGGTGAATCGTCAGCCTGAAGCCCCACCGTTTGAGGCGACGTAGAGCCTTCGTCGGTGAAGAAGTCTGAAAATTCATCAGCGTCTGTAAAGTCTCCGGGCTGAGCCATTGCATCGGCTTCAGCGGCGTCACCTTCCGGAGATGCTGATAGAAAATCTGTCACCATGCCTACTGGATTTCCAGCAGGTTTCAGCATCGCAACCGTCGGTACGACGATCAGAGGGAGCATCATGATAAATGTTGTGAGCGGTCCGCCGCGTGAGGATTCCATTCCGACTTCCACAGCTAATTCAGGAGTATCCTACTCCGAGATGGCAATTATTGCCGAAGTCTACGCATTGCGGCAATTCGCGGCAATCTCAGTTTTACCAAAGCAAAATGAAACAGGGGTGTCCTGCGGAAACGCGGCCATTTGGGTGTCCAGAATTCAGGGAAGACGGGAAAAACCTGCGTCTGTGGACAAACCAGGCTTTTCTTCTCGGCGAAGAATCTAAAATACGGGCCGGGAATCGTTGGCACCATGTTCGGTTAGCCAGCCCCATTTTTCTCGTAAAAGCTCGCCGCTCAGATCATCTTACAATCAGATCTGTCCCGCAGCGATGCCCTCCCGAGTGTGAGCTAGGATCATGAACGCACAAATTTTCAAATTCGCAAGCCTGTTTGCGATGTCGGTTTTATCAGCAAGTGTTTTTGCTCAAGAGCGCCCCGCTCAGGCGAAAGAACACCCGTTGGTGCCCGCGATTCGTTTTACCGAAACGTGTCTTGGCCGAGTCGAAGCCTTTCCCGGCTACGAGGCCACGTTTTACAAACGCGAAATCATCGGCCGCAGCGTCGTCAACCAAAAGATGAAGTTGAAGATCCGCCATTCACCGTTCAGTGTTTACCTGTATTTCCAAGAACCCAGTGCTGGACGCGAAGTGCTGTATGTCGAAGGTAAGAACAACGGAAAACTGATCGCCCATGAATCCGGATTGCTGAGCCTTGCCGGATCAATGGAATTGTCGCCTACCGATCCAATGGCGTTAAAAGAAAGCCGTTACCCCATTACCGAAGCAGGCATTGCCAAAGCCATCCGGCAGCTCTTGGTCGAATGGAAACGAGAAACCAAATACGGCGAAACAGACGTGAAGTATTACAAGGACGCAAAACTTGGCAGCATGACGTGTCGAGTCATCGAAAGCAGCCACCCTCAACCTCGCAAGCAATTCACTTATCACAAAGTGCAACTGTGGATCAACGACGCCGATGGAATCCCGGTTCGTATTCGCAAGTATGGCTTTCCAGCTCGAGCAGGCCAAGAAGCTCCGATCATCGAGGACTACACATTTACAGATATCAACACGTCAGTGCGTCTGACGGATGTCGACTTTGATCGCAATAACAGTAAGTACAGCTTCTAACGGCAAATCCGCGAAAGCCACACGCCAGCGTGTTCAGGCTGAACCGTGCTTACTAAAATCCCAGCTGTGTGATGACAGAGCGGGGATTTTTTCTGCGCTCAAAATCTTCTTAGCTTGGCCATCCCGTTTAAACAAAATCAGTCAGATGGAAACCGTTGCACTGCCAGCCGACATCAGGTCCACAGTTCGGCAACAGCGTCGACAGGGCAAACGAATCGGCGTCGTTCCAACCATGGGTGCTTTGCATCAGGGCCACATCAGCTTGATCGAAGCGGCCGCCAAACAGTGTGATTTCGTGGTCACCACGATTTTTGTTAACCCAACTCAGTTTGGCCCCAACGAAGACTTCGAAAAGTACCCTCGCACTCTGAAAGACGACCTCGCCAAATGCGAAGCGGCTGGTGCAGATGTCGTGTTTCTGCCCGAAGTCGACGTAATGTACCCACCAGATTGCCAGACGATTGTCAAAGTATCAAAGCTAACAGATGTACTTGAAGGAGCTCATCGACCAGGGCATTTTGATGGAGTCACCACCATTGTCGCGAAGTTGTTGCAAATCACGGAACCAGATCAGGCTTTCTTCGGGCAGAAAGATTTTCAGCAACAACGAGTGATTCGACAGATGGTGGCAGATCTGAATTGGGGACTGGAAATTGTCACATGTCCGACCGTTCGAGAATCAGACGGACTCGCGATGAGCAGCCGCAATCGCTATCTGTCGACCTCTGAACGCAAAACAGCTTTGCACATTTCAGCCGCCTTGAATCAGGCGAAAGCAGACTCAGAACACCACGAGGCACATCCATCTGACGTGGAAAAAACGATGATTCAGCGGCTGACGAATGTCGACGGCCTGAGCTTGGACTACGCAGTTGTCGTTCATTCAAAAAGCCTGCAAGCCATTTCCAATGCAGATTGGAACAGAAATATTGTTAGCGAACCGGCGGTTGCGTTGATCGCAGCGAAGGTCGGAACCACTCGACTCATCGACAATCAGATTCTGGGATTCCGGTCTCACAACCAGACCCGCTAGACTTCCCAAAGTGACTCTCACCCAATCCTGACCGAAGTCCAATCACGATGCGCAAGGTTTTACTCAGAATCATTTTCGAAGACGCTTGGGGCTGGCAATCTGTCGGCAACGAACTGCTGGTGGGCTACGGCTGGGCGGCTACGATTTGGGTGGCTTTGGCAGCCATCAGCATTTCCATCATGGCCGCAATGGCCAAAGATAAAAGCAACGCGCTTTCATCACTCGTGTTTTGGTGCGCTATTCCCGCCGTGCTTTGTGTGGTTCCTTTCACAAGTTTGCCCATCGCGAAAACAGGCATTCCGCTCTTCGGCTATGGCATGATGCTGTTTGTTGGCTTTTCCACGGCCACTTGGCTGGCCGCACGACGAGCGGCATCGGTGGGAATCGATCCCGAAGTCATCTGGGATATGATTATGTGGCTACTGATTCCCGGCATTGTGGGAGCACGAATTATTTACCTACTGCAATACGGCGACATTGTCTTTGCAGGTAAGTCAGGAGCTGAACTGATCATGGCCGCCGTTGCGTTGTGGGATGGTGGCATTGTGTTTTACGGATGCGTGATTGGCGGAAGCGTGGGCCTGTTTATGTACAGCCGCAAGCGACAAATTCCACTTTTGGAATTGGCTGATGTGGTGGCCCCGTCGTTGTTCATTGGACTTGGCTTTGGCCGTATTGGCTGCTTCCTTTATGGATGCTGTTACGGAGCCGCCTGTTCGTTGCCATGGGCCGTTCAGTTTCCAGCAGACAGTATGACGTTTGGCAGATTTTTAGATCGATCCACAAAAACGGGGGAAAAGCTGTTTGATGCGAACGGAGTGCTGATTGACGTTCAACAGTTGGCCAGTTTGCCTGCCGAAGCCGTTGTTTCCACGCTGCCCTTGCATCCAGCTCAGCTATACAGTTCAACGTTGGCATTTTTGCTGGCGGGATTGCTGATCTGGTTTTTCCGAAGACGTCCCTACTCCGGCAGCGTGATCGCCCTGGCCTGCATTCTCTATCCCGTTAACAGGTTTATCTTGGAAATCATCCGCAACGATGAACCCGGACGACTGGGAACCGGACTGACATTTTCTCAATGGCTTAGTGCTGGACTTTGCGTGTGCGGTTGCATTCTGATGTGGTGGCTTCATAAAAATTGCAGCAAGAAGCCGGGAACAAAATCCGCGCCGGCTGCGTCTTGAAGCAAACAATCCATTTTCTTGCACAAAGGTCGAGCCCCTGCGCGACGAATCTGACATAGCACTGATTCAGAAGTCGATTGCTCAGGATACCGCCGCTTTCGAAGTATTGATTCGTCGCTACGAAAACCGACTGGTCCACAGTCTGGAACTGGCTCTGAATTCACGCGAAGATGCTCTGGACGCGGCTCAACAAGCTTTTCTTTCGGCATGGCAAAAACTAGACACGTTTCGAAAAGATGCCGCATTTTATTCGTGGCTGTATCGAATCGCTCACAATGCCGCCATGACGACCAAACGCCGCAAGACGTTGCCCACCGTGTCATTAAATCGTACGACATCGGCAAACGATCAGACGATCGACCCAACAGATAAAGATCCTGCTGCAGCTCCTGATCATCAGTTGAAGCGACAAGAAGACAGGCTTGAAATCCGAGACGCCTTGGCTGTCGTTGCGGAAGAGTTTCGAGCTGCTTTGATCCTGAAGGAAATTGACGGTTTGTCGTACGAACAAATCGCTGAAGCTTTACAAATTCCATTGGGCACTGTGCGTAGCCGAATCTTTCGAGCTCGCAAAGAACTGAACGAACAGATTCAGCGAACGAAGGCAGAGTAGGGCAGTGGGGACCAGAGTCAGTTGGGTCAGCCTGAAGTACGACCAACACAAGACAATCTCTGAACCCCTCAAAAACCGCCCCCCAAATGCCCGCCCCTAAAAGCGTGAAGTCGGCTTCTGCAAAGCCAATCGCAATCACTCGGGCTGAACACATCCGACGACAGAAGCACGCGTTGCATAGCTGGACTGCACAACATTGGGCCATGGCAAACGACAACTATCGCTGCACGGACGGGACCCACGGATTCCACGAACAGTAATAAAGTGCCTTCGGAGTCGCCGCATCCAACAGCTGCTCAAGCGGCGACGTCTGCACTTTTGAGCTGCCAAGAAACACGTCAACCAAAGAAGTAGGAGACGTGTATTGAATGGTCTTATAGGTTGTTAGGCCAGCGGCTTCTGCGAGTGCAGATAGTGCGTCTTCTTCATAGCCGATTTCATCCGCCATACCATTTTCAATCGCTTGATTGGCCGTATAGATCTGGCCCGTCGCTAGGGCTCGAACTTGTTCTTCCGTAAGAGGCGTTCGGTTTTCATGAATCACGTTGACGAAGCGATCAAACGAATCATCCATGATGGCTTTCCACACATCACGTTCTTGGTCGGTCAGATTTCGGAAGGGACTCAGAGTGTCTTTAAGCGGTCCCGTCGTTAACGGTTCAACTTTCACTCCCACTCGTTTCGCAAGTTCAGACGCGTTGTAACGAGGAATGATGACTCCGATTGACCCCGTCCATGTTGTCGGTTCAACAAAGATCTTCGTGTCGGTTCCTCCACCCATCGCCACATAGTAGCCGCCCGAAGCAGCCAGTCGTTTCATGGAGACATAAATGGGCTTCTTCTGTTTTAGCTTTTGAAGGTCGTGATAAATCTGATGGCTATCGGCCACAAGACCTCCGGGACTATCGACGACAAGCAACACGCCTTTCACTTGATCATCTTCAATCGCCGCCTTGATCTGCTTTCGCCACCGTTCTGTAAACGGAGGCATGATTGTGCCAGAGATATTAATAATGGCCAGCTGATCAGACGCAGCCTTATCGCCCGAATGAAAACGGCTCGGCACACTGCTGACGTCTCCCGCGGCCTGCATGCCAACGGAAAGCACAAGCAACAGGTTGAGCATGATCGACGCCAGTAAAAAGCCAATCAGCAGACGGCGGCCAAACGAACGAAATCCGGAACCGCCAGAATCGACTCGAATCGTAACGTCCGTTCCTTTGATGGGCCGCACATCACCGGGCTTCATGGTTTCGCTGGGAGGCATTTATCTGATTCCTTGGAGGCCAGAGCAAACTAAAAGAGCGTTTTCGAAGATGAAAACAGCCGTCGCAGGATCCGTCACAGGGCACACGGCGAGGCGGATTCTGCCGAATGTCACCGTGAATGTGAAGGCAGGTAAGCAACGGTGAATTTATCAGTGCTTTGGGTTGTCCACTTCCTGCCCGTTTCATCCATCGCAAGGATCGTGATTCCTGTTCTGAAAACACACTTTCGAACGGCAAGGGACGATATGTCCTCATGAGCACCGAAATGACCATCATGTGGATGGCGTCGTCTGCCGCTCTCGGAAAGGAAGCCGTGTTATGAGATTCTCCCGCACAAAAGTTTTGCGTCGCTGTTTGCTGTCTTCTGTCTTATTGGCATCTGGAGCCGTCGCTTCGGCTGCAGATCAATCAGACAACATGGGGTTGCTTCAGGGGCTGATTACAGGTCGGCGTGCCGAAACCACGCAATCTGTTCCTCAAGGACAAGCCTCATCCGTTCAGGCAGAGCTGCAGAAGCTATTCCAAACAGGGCAGGTCCAAACATCTCAACACCAATCAGCAGCCGCAACAGGAGCGGTTCGGCAGATTCAACACGAGTCCGAGGGGCAGAGCCCGGGGCTGTTTCGTCAGATTTTTGGCACCAGCACTGCGGCAGAACGACGCGCTAAGCGTCAACAGGATCGGTTGACTCGAAGCAATCCTCAAAGCACAAATCGTGCACCATCTGTGCCCAAACCACCCCCAATTGATTTTGCGATGCAGCAGCGTGCTCAGAAACGAGCATCCATCAGTGCTAAGACAGTTGGACTTTCAAGAGAAATTTCAACGCCGCCCGGTGTGCCACCCGTGGGACACATTGCTGACGGTCAGTACACGTTGAAGCCAACCGAGATCGATCCGTTTGTCAGCCCTTTTATCGATGACGAATCTTTGGAACGCAGCAACATTGTGTTGGACCTCGATTCTTTGATTGATCGTCCCGCGGATCGATCTGAAGCGATGCCAATTACAACTGAAGGAGATGCGGTTGAACGTTTAATTCAGCTGCCAATTCCCCTGAAACAGGTCGCACCAGATCCGCTGGCTGAAGCCAACACGGTCACCTTGCCAGCAGTCGATGCTGTTCTATCGGAATCAGTGAACACTGTCCGTGAGCAAGCAGAACCGATGGCCGAATTGCTGAATATCGAGGCGTCTGCCATCGATGTTGCTGAGACAATTGATTCTGAGCAGCAGAACACAGTTTCAGTACCGAATGAAAACACGGCACAGACCGAACCTGTACCAAAAGTTGAAGTTGCTGAAATTGAAGAATCGGTGGAATCAGAAGAAGTCATGGTGATTCAATCCGAGGTCGCGCCGACCAAGGTCGTTGACGCTGAAGCGACAGTTGCAGCACAAGACGATCATCAGCAACCAGAACCGGACGCAAAAACGCAGGCTGCCCAAAAGCAACGCCTGTCGGTTCAGGAAGAAAATGCTCGCCGGCAGCAGCAGCGATATCTCATTTTGTCTCGAGCGGGCCGAAGTGGTTTTAAAGGCTTTTGCCCGGTTGCTCTGCGACAAACTCGAATGCTTCGAGACAGCAGCACAAATCACGCAGCTCGATTTGGCCTGAAGACCTATTACTTCAGTTCAGACGATGCAAGACTTCAGTTTGAAGCAGATCCCGCTCGATATGCTCCGGCAGCTGGGGGCAGTGATGTTGTCTTGCTGGCAAACACGGGTGAAGAAACCGAAGGCAGTCTGGACTTCTGCCTGTGGTATCGTGATCGGCTGTATATGTTCCGCTCGCGTGAAACTCAGGCCATCTTTTCGGCTGATCCAGCTCAATTCGCCAATCAGTACTAAGCAGCATTTTGACGCATCGCCACAGGCAGACGGAGGTCGTAACGGCCTGAGTCACGTGGATGCAAATGCTTCAATTTTAGAACACGCGGTCATTTTGGTTACACCAAAATCGCCGCGTGTTTCTTTGCGCGCTGGCAACTGAAACTAAGACAAACTGGGGGCACAGAACTGTTCAGAAGGCTCAGATGCGAAGATCAGCATTCAACGCAACAGGAAATCTGAGGCTTCGCTTCAAAACCACACAGGGAGCTGGAAATCGATTTTGGACTGATTGAAAATTGCCGAAAGAGGCCATCGCTTGCAAAGAAAAGTTTGCCGCTGAGCTCTCAACACCTGCCGAAGCAGGGCATGAGTTGACGCAGTTTGTGCCGGTGAGAGACGACTTTGAGGAAAAAAAGATTCCATTCCGGGGTTGCATTGACATTTTCATCCTGAGTCCAACTTCGAAATCGCATTTTTGCCGGAATCACGTGTTGACATAAAAAGTTAAGAACAGATATCACTCGGTCTCTCGATTCGAACTCTGTTCTGAGTTCACACTTTTTCCCATCTCAACATCCTTTCACTTTCCCTTCGGGGAAATCTGAGCACGACGATCCAAGCACTCTGGATCAAAAGGCATCGTGAACTCTCAATTCATAGGCCCGTCATGTTCAACCCCTCAGACAGCCTCTCTTTCTTCCGACCTGATCTCAAGTTGAGGACATCATGAACGAGTACCCCTCAGGCACTCATCATGAACCACAAATCCTGCGTTTTCCAGGTGGTTCATCGCCCACGGGTTCAACCGTGACCCCAGATACATTCGCCGCTCCCCAAGCGGCCGCTCCTGCTGCCGAGTCAGCACCGACACCCCAGTCTGTACTGGTTTTTTCACCTCGCCCCGGTGCTCGTCAATTGCTGGCAGACGATGTCCGCAAACGCGGCATGGCGGTTTGTGAAACAGACAGCCCCGACGCAATGCTGTTTCACCTAAGTCGCCAAGAATTTCAGATTTGCATCATCGATGATGCAGATCAGGTTTCACGACTTCAAGAAGTACACGCTGCCATTCGCAGCCACAGCAAAGCAGCACAAGTGCTTTGCATCGTTTCGGAAGATTCTCGTTGGGGCCGCGAAACCGTTCCAAGCTTCGAATGCGAAGTCATCGAACGACCGTTTTCTGCGACTCGTTTCGGAGCCGCCTTGATGGCTTCGACTCAGAAGTCAGATCTGATTCGCGAAAACGAAGACCTAAAAAGACAGTTGCTTAATCGTAACTTGATGGACTTGGTGGGAAGTACGCCAGCCATGCAGTCGTTGCGAGAAAGTATTCGCATCGCAGCTGACGATGATCGAACGGTACTTGTTCGAGGCGAAGCTGGCAGCGGAACCACTTTGATTGCTGAAGGTTTGCATCGCTGCAGCCGTCGAGCTGAAAAACCTTTCCTGCGAATCGACTGCAGCTTGCATTCCGTTGAAACGTTGGAACACCAACTGTACGGTGACCCCGGAACCGAAGGGTTCCCCGGCTACCTACAAATGGCTGAAGGCGGATCAATCCTTCTAGATAATGTTGAAACGGTTGCTCTGCCGTTTCAAAAACGATTATCTAACCTGCTGGAACAGCGTGCCACAGCACTGCTTAACGGCAACGGCGACGGACCAAACATTCGCTTTATCGCTTCAACGCATTGCGACTTGAACCGACTCGCCATGGAAGGCCGTTTTCGAGACGACTTGCTGCAACACCTTAGCGGAATCACTTTGCAGTCTCCTCCACTGCGAGTTCGTCGCAACGACATTCCACTGTTGGTCGAACACTTTATTAGTGAGATCAGCCTGAAAGAAGGCCGACCACCTCGACAGGTTTCTCGAGAAGCCTTCGAACTTCTGGAAACTCATACGTGGCCAGGCAACGTTCGAGAATTGCAAAACGTCATTGAACGAGCTTGCACGGTTGATGTGGGCGGCCAGATCGCAGCAGAAAACATTCGTCCGTGGCTGAAGAACGACGATGAAGACGAAAGCCAAGTCGAAACAGTCGGCATGACTCTTCGAGAAATGGAACGCAAGTTGATCGAAAGCACGTTTGCTCGCTGCAACGGCAACCGAGAACGTACGGCTCAAATCTTGAAGATTGGCCTGCGAACGTTAAGCGGCAAGCTCAGAGAATACGGTTACCCGCCTCGTGGAGGTCCCGGATCAAATCTGAAAATTCATGCTCCATCAATCGTGGAGCGACGAGCTGCTTAATGGCGGCAACCGTATGAAATGCCACAAAAAACTGTGGCAACGACGGTGAGAATCAAAAAAACAGGAGGGCGAGTCTTTGAAACACAAGACTCGCCCTTTCTGCGTTTTGGCATTCTGCAGTACCATACCGCCCACTGAATGCCACACGACGAATGGATCACTGCAGGGTCCTTGGCCAAACTGGTCGCTCAGGCAGTCTTGCTTCTTCTTTTCTTCAAGATCTTGTCTTGTTCCGCTAACACCGCCCGCATGCTTAAGCCTCTTATCAAGTCAATTCGACAAGGCCTCACAGCGATTTTGCTGCTGGTGGTTTTGCTAATTGGTGTCGAGGCAGTGATGCAGTGGAATGCTCAAAACAGTGTTCGCGCAGTTTGCGATCATGTCTGCCATACACAACAGGCTTTGTTGGTTCCTTCCCCAACCGTACATCACGACAACCCACGCCTTGATCGAATTACGATCGGCGATGTCGTCTATCGATTTGATGCTGCCGGTTTTCGAGTCACGACTCCGGAAGAAAGTGACCTCCTGGCAGCAGATTCCAATGCTGGCAGCCAACACATTCCGACAACATCACGACGCTCTACGTCGCCATTGAAAATTGCGGTCCTGGGCGACGAACGCATTTTTGGCGTTGGCCTAAATGACGAAGATTGTTCAACAAGTCGTCTGCAGTGGTTTCTGAATTCTGACCCTCAAGCCAATGTCGAAGTCATTAACGCTGCTGTCCCCGGCTATTGCCCTTTGCTAAGCCTGTTGAAATATCGACAAGATGTTCGAGAACAGTCGCCAGACATTGTGATTTTGCATGTCGACTATTCAGACATCGCCGACGATGCCATTTTTCGTCGTTACTTAAAGAAGCACCCAGATTCTGGAGCCGCCTGCACTCACCCAGATCTCAAGAACGCTGCAAGGCAAAAAAATCGACTCGTGGAGTTGGCCAATCAATCCAAGCTGGCCCAGTTTGTGAAGGGGCAGTTGGGAGATGCCAGCATCGAATCACCTCTTCGACGGGTGACCGAACAATACGCGTGGACTTTGCCAAACAGGGCGTCGGAATCTGTTTCGATGCAAATCCGACACGCCCTTCTTCCCGTCGCAGAATTAGCTGTCGAAGTCGAACAGCAGGGCGCAGTCCTGTTGTTGAGCTGCAGCCCACTGCCGTGGCAAGTGGGCACGCCAGATCAGTTCCCTCACCTAAAATCACAGGTTCCAGATTCTGCCTGGAGCAGTTCAAACGACGCAGCCTTGCTGCTGCAAGCAATGGCACAACGCTTAGACCTGCCATTTTGTAACCCAACCAATCAGTTTGCCGCGTTCAGTCAGCCTCAACGACTGTATCAAGATGATTCAGTAGAACTCTCGCGTTTCGGAGCACTGTTGTATGCTCGGGAGCTGGCCGGTTTTCTGTTGAAACAACAGGCATATCAAGAACGCAAAACGGCAGCTGAAGTCGCCAGCCGCCAGGGCAGCATTCCCAACGGATACGACCGCGAAAAAATCACTCAGTAAGAAATGAACTCAGCAACCAAACCCCACCGCAAACCCCACCGCAAACCCCACAGCAAAGCATTCATCTCCGACGAAACTGACACGGAATCACTTTCACATGCAGCGATTCAAAATCGAAATCATCAGCATGCTTGAGGCCGACGGCGAATTAAGCCACAGTTCCGGTAGGCGATGCAAATCCGGCTCGCTGGGCGACGGTTGTTATCTGGTCATCCATTCTCTTCAGAACTGCGAAAGCTAAAATCCATGAGCGCCTACGAAGACGCCTGCAACTACTTTGAAAACGCAGCTCAGGTCATTGACCTTTCATCAAACATGAAAAAGCTGCTGCTGACTCCCGAGCGAGAAGTCAAAGTGCAGGTTGCCATGAAGATGGACAATGGCGAAATCGCGACGTTTGTTGGCTACCGCATTCAGCACAATAGTGCCCGAGGCCCTATGAAGGGCGGACTTCGCTACCACCATGAAGTCAACAGCGACGAAGTTCTGGCGTTGGCATCATTGATGACTTGGAAAACAGCGGTTGTCGATATCCCGTACGGCGGAGCCAAAGGAGGAATTACGGTCTCTCCGAAACAGCTGAGCGAAAACGAAATGGAAACGTTGACTCGACGTTTCATCGACGAGCTTCAAGATGTCATCGGGCCAGACAAAGATATTCCAGCTCCAGATATGGGCACGAATGCTCAAACGATGGCTTGGATTGTCAGCCAATATGAAAAGTATCACGGCTTTAACCCAGCTTGTGTTACGGGCAAACCGCTTGAACTTCATGGAGCCGATGGTCGCGAAGAAGCAACGGGACGTGGAGTCGGGCTGCTGACCGAAGCCATGCTTTCGAAATTTGATCGTTCCATTAAAGATGCAACGGTTGCGATTCAAGGGTTTGGTAACGTGGGTTCCTATGCAGGAGCCTACCTACACGACGGTGGAGCCAAAGTGGTTTCGATTTCGGATATCAGCGGAGCCATCTATCGCAAAGAAGGCATCGATATCACGGCAGCAGTCAAGCATATCAAAAAGCATCGATCGCTCGAAACTTTTGACGGTGGCGAACGAATCACCAACGAAGAACTACTTGCCTTAAAAGTTGACGTCTTGATTCCCGCCGCATTGGGTGGTGTCATCACAGACGAAAATGCGAACGAAGTCCAAGCGACTTATATTGTCGAAGCGGCGAACGGCCCAATCGAACCCGGAGCCGATAAAATCTTACACGAACGTGGCATCACCGTGCTTCCAGATATTCTAGCCAATGCGGGTGGCGTAACTGTCAGCTATTTTGAATGGGTGCAGAACCAGCAGTACTTCAAATGGGACCTTGAACGCGTCCGAGAAGAACTCAGTAAGACTTTGACTCGAGCATTCGTCAGTGTTTGGGATCTCGCAACAGAAAAGCATATTTCAATGAGAACCGCTGCCTATCTGCTCGGCATTGGCCGAGTCGGGCGTGCCACAGTCTTGGCCGGCATTTAATGCCCCAGACGTTTTACGCCTTTGATTCTGTTTCTACTGTGTCAAAAAAAATCGAAAGCGAAAATGTATATCACTGCGTTAGCAAAATTGCAGATCTTCGAAGGACTTCCAGAAGCAGCCGCTCAAGCCGTCTGTGATGCTCTGATTGTGAAAGACTATTCTGCAAACGACACCATTTTGAACGAAGGCGATCAGGTTCAAGCACTGTGGATCATTTTGGAAGGCCAGTGCGTGGTCAGTCGCTGTTGCCGTCTGGGAAACGAGCGGGTTCTGGCAGAACTGGAAACGGGGGACGTATTCGGCGAAATGTCTTTTGTCCGAACAGCTCCTCATTCTGCGTCCATTCAAACTCGTTCGTCAGTCAAAGTCGCTGCGTACCGCCGCAGTGATTTTCAAAAGCTCTTTGAATCCAACGCCGAAGCTGCGTGTCAGATCTATGGTAACATCGCGTCAGTCTTGGCCGAACGACTTCGCCGAATGGACAACTGGGTCTGTGATCTTGTCGACACTCCGCAAGGAATTGATCACAAGGACGAATGGCAAAGCTTCCGATCGGCCGTCTATACCAACTGGAAATTCTAAGTCACCGTTTCTAACAAAAACGCAACGCCCCACAGCAACCTCAAAAACGGCCTGAAAACTCTTCAGACAAGCAATGACAGAACTTAACGACTACGCACTCGACGTCTGCCGCAATGCCAGACTGGCATCAACACAACTCACGACGATCACTGGCACCCAAAAGCAAAAGTGGCTGAACCACTGCGCGAAGCTGCTGATTCAAAACACGGATCTGTTGATCGCCGAAAACCAAAAGGACCTGCAAGCAGGCGCCGAAAAAGGCCTGTCTTCAGCGATGCTGGATCGTTTAATGCTGAATGCCGAGCGAATCGAAGGCTTGGCGAATGCCGTTAAAGAAATCGGTACGCTGCCGGAACCGGTTGGCGAAGTCATAGAAAGCAGTCGCCGACCGAATGGAATTCTGGTGACAAAAGTGCGAGTGCCTCTCGGAGTCGTCTTCTTTATCTATGAGTCACGGCCAAACGTCACAATGGACGCGGCCGCACTGTGCGTCAAAAGTGGCAATGCCGTCATTCTGCGTGGTGGCAGTGAAGCGTTTCACAGCAATACCGCCATTCACAAGCTAATTACCAAAGCATTGCTGGCGGAAGAACTCCCGGAACATGCTGTTCAGCTGGTTCAGACGACGGATCGAGCGGCTGTTGGCGAATTCTTAGCGATGGGCGATCAAATCGACGTCACGATTCCCCGAGGTGGTCGTTCTCTTATTGAACGAGTGACAAAAGAAGCCACGATGCCTGTCATTAAACACTTCGACGGCATTTGCCATGTCTATATTGATCAATACGCCGACCCGGAAATGGCGATTGAAATCACGGTCAACAGCAAGTGCCATCGGCCGGGAGTCTGCAATGCAGCAGAAACACTGCTGATTCACGAACAAGCGGCGGCCGAAATTTGGCCAAAACTGGCCGCAAAACTGCTGGCAAGCGGAGTTCAACTGCGTTGCTGCCCAAGAAGCATTGAAGGAATCACCGGAGCAAAACCTGCGACCGATCTGGATTTCCATACCGAATATGTCGACTTAATCCTGTCGGTAAAAATTGTTGACGACATTCAGGAGGCAATTGGACATATCCGAGAATACGGTTCGGGCCACACGGAAAGCATTGTCACCAACAGTCTTTCGGCATCGAGAGTCTTCCAGAATGAAGTCGATTCGGCGGCTGTAATGATCAATGTCAGCACCAGATTCAACGATGGAGGCGAATTTGGGCTAGGAGCCGAAATCGGAATTAGTACCGACCGATTTCATGCTCGCGGTCCCTGCGGACTGAAAGAAATCATGAGTTACAAGTATGTTGTTCATGGAGATGGACAAATCCGATAGTCGTTCGGACACTGGAATTGCCCAAAATCATCCGGGAAGGTGGGCGAAATCTGGCCGATCTCTCAATTGCGCAGCTCAAACGGACGATAGATCCGGGACAATTTCCGTCTTGATGAAGCTGGAAACGTGGAAAATGGGGCAATCCAACCCCGTCGATGCGAAAATTTACCAATCGTGCCGACACTACTGGACTTCAAGGAAGTTCCACAGATATACTCCGCGACTTCCAGTTTTCGAGGCAATGTACACCTGAATCCGTTGTTGTAAGTCAATCACTATGCCCAAGCAAAAAACTCACAAAGGGATGAAACGCCGGTTTAAGATCACGGCAAAGGGCAAAGCAAAGCACCGCAGCGCGTATCGAGGTCACTTGCTGAGTGGAAAATCTTCCAAACGCAAACGCCATCTTCGCAACAGCGGCGTTGCTGAAGGCAAAGACGCCAAGAACATTCTTGATGCTCTGCGTCCGTCCTTGTAGCTCATCCCCACTTTTCGAACCGTAATCGGTTCGAAGGTCAGAAGTTTTGCGACCGATGTTCGCACTTCTAAATACTGGTTTCGTCGGACTCACTCGGGAATGATCCCGAGGCCAAGCTGCCGACACCCCGGAATCATCGTTTTCAGTCAAAGTAGTTACCATGCGAGTTCGTTACGGAAAAGCACGACGACGCTCTAAAAAGCGTCTGTTCAAAGAAGCCCGAGGAAACTTTGGGGGTCGCAGCAAGCTGTTGCGAACCGTCAAAGAAACGGTTATCCGATCTCGCGCTTACGCATTTCGTGACCGACGAGTTCGCAAGCGTGAATTTCGTCAACTGTGGATCACTCGTCTGACGGCTGCATGCCGCGAACGTGGCATGTCCTACTCACGATTTATCAACGGCTTGAAGCTGGCGAAAATTGAGCTCGACCGAAAATCCCTGAGCGAACTGGCGATCGTGAACCCAGAGATCTTTGACGAAGTGTTCAAGCAGGTCCAAGAAGCGACTGCAGCGTAAGCTCAATCATTCGATCAACGCCGGCCACTCAGCAACGTGAAGGGCAAGATCTGAATCGAAGCAAATCAAAGCGACGTCCGAATCTTCGGAGGTCGTTTTTTTGTGCGCGAAATCCCTATCGATGATCCTCTCCGAGACTCCGCACCACACAAGCTGAACGCGGCATCTATCATCTTGTCACGACTTGCAGTCAGCGTTCATCAGACACTTTTGATCGTGCCCAGTACCAAAATTTTGCTGCCACTTTCGTGACAAGTCCGAATTCGAAACTGCTCACAGTGAAGCGAGTTTTGAAATGCGGTACACTTTCGAATCTGCTGTTCTCTCAATTCGTCTTTATAAAAACATTCCGTCATGGACATCCTGCAAGCTTTCAACGATTACCTCACGGACGCAACCGCCGCCATCAAAAGTGCGGGCTCTGCGGATGATCTTGAGCAAGTGCGCATTGAGTTTTTAGGGCAGAAAAAGGGGAAGCTGAAAACCCTGCAAAGCCTTGTTGGAAAGGCACCTCGAGAAGAAAAGCCCGTCATTGGTAAGAAGTTCAATGAAGTCCGGACGGCTGTTTCTGACATGCTGAATTCGGCCGTTGAATCACTCAGTGGCGCCGCAGAAGAAACAACATCAGACTTCGACCCAACGCTGCCTGGACATCGTCCTAAAATGGGAGGCATGCACCCCATCACAAGTACATTGGCTCATTTTCGTGAGCTGATGGGGCGATTTGGCTTTGAAGTCGTTGAAGGTCCCGAAATTGAAGATGAGCTTCATAATTTCGAAGCGTTAAACATTCCAGACGACCACCCCGCTCGAGACCCACTCGACAACTTTTATACAGCAACCGCTCAGACCGGTGCGGGGGGCCCCGTCTTACTAAGAAGCCAGACGTCCACCGTTCAAATTCGGACAATGGAAACAACACCGCCCCCCATTCGAATTGTGTCGCTTGGTCGGGTCTATCGCCCTGATACGATGGACGCCACTCACTCGTGCATGTTCCATCAGATGGAAGGCTTGATGGTCGACCGCAATGTCACGATGGCTCAACTAAAGACCGTGTTAAGCCTATTCGCTCGTTCGTTTTTGGGCCCTGATGTTGAAATCCGATTTCGCCCTTCGTTCTTTCCATTCACCGAACCTTCAGTCGAAGTCGACATGAAATGGGGAGATCAATGGATGGAAATCGGCGGAGCGGGAATGGTTGACCCAAATGTGTTCAAAGCAGTGGGTTACGACCCTGAAGAAGTCAGCGGATTCGCTTTCGGACTAGGAATTGAGCGATTCTGCATGCGGCACTACAACGTGGACGACATTCGACGCTTTTACGAAAATGACGTTCGCTTCCTGTCTCAGTTCTAGTCGTCACAAAAATCAGGCGACGAACAGGTAACTTAAACTGCAACCACACGTTCGGCATTTAGCTTAAGTGAAAATGAACGGTCAGGCTGCAGCTGGTCGGCCGCCAAATAGGGATCGCCAACCAGGGATCACCAAGTAGGGACCAGCGGATTTGCTCGCCGTTGCGCTCGGCATCATTCCGTCTTAACGACGCCAGCGGGCTGTCGCTTGGCCGCTTCATCACCGCCAAACCCATGTTCCTAAAAGCAACGTGGCCTGTGGTAGCTGGCTGACTATTCGTCGGTGAATTGAAGGGGGCCTTCGCAGAAACGACATGCGACAGCTTGTCCGATGTACTTCATGCTAGCCCGAAGCTCTTCCGAACAGTGTGGACAACGGCAATAAAGTGCGAGCCGATCTGCCGTTGTTTCGTACGAAAACGTGTGACTGCAGTGCCGACATTGGACATTGGCGCCCAAGTATTTGCTGTTAATCCGTAGTTCTTCTCCACAACCTTCGCAGCGAATGTAGTGGCCTCGAGCCTTGACTGACTTCATTTCATGAATCTCTGGCAAGGGAACAAACTCCGGAATTTCAACCGTATCTTCGGTAAGCTCGGAATTCAACAACGCCCGGCACGAGATACAATGGACGACGTTCGCCGGCATATCTTCGCCGCAGCTTGGACAACTTCCGCCTTTCCAAGCACCATTTTTTGTGATCGCATCGTCAGACATATTTGAGGAATGGAAAATCATGAGCCCCTGCCCAAAAGCAACGTGAAACGGCTTCCAATGAGACGTGATGGGGGCCCGTTTTCGACAGCAAAAGTAACAGATTGGCCAAGAAAAACGAGAGAGAACTGCTGAGAGACTATGGCCGGAATTCATCAAATCTTCAAACCGTTTTGCACACCTGCGTTCGAATTCAATCGTTTTTGCTGGAACAGAGCAGGAAAAGGGGCAGTCAGAATCGGACCTCGCCAGCCCCCTGAAACCATCGCTTAGAGCAAAAGACGTGCAAGCTCGAGAAGCCCACAGGGTGAGTGATTATGCCCCAACTGGTGGTTTGGACTCCCACCCCGGAAATCCATACCACCACATGGAGTACTGTCATTCGTTGTGTTCAGAGCGGTGGAGACTTTTTTGGAGCGGGTATCTGGACGAACATGTGAATCCTTACCGAGGATTTTGTCGAAAACAGGCGTATCACCTATTAAACTTCGCTCGCCACGCTAAAACTGCGATTGGTACTGCAGGTGTAGGAGGGCCATCTCATCTGCAGTTTCAGGCTTTTCAAGAGTGCGATTCGACAAATCAGCACAGCACCTTTCTGGTGTATCAATTTGCGTCACACCATGAGGCGGAAAGAAGCGATTGATGTCCCATCAATTCCAGCCAACCAACTATTCATTCGGCTCAACAATGGACGACGAGAACAGCAATGACGCTTATTTAATGAGCTGGGACGGTAGCGCTTGGCGTGACGTCATCCGGCTGCGGCCAGGTCAAGTCGTGACGATTGGACGAGCGGCGACCAACCGACTTGTCCTCCATGACGATTCCTGCAGCCGTAATCATTGCGAAGTCTTTCTGGCTGACGATGGCTGGATTGTGCGAGACCTTGGCAGCCGTAACGGCACAATGGTCGACAACGAACGAATTTCTGGCGACATCAAGCTGATCCGCGGCGCGGTCATTAGCATTGGACAATGTCGACTAGCGTTCACAAAAACGCTCGACGAGCAGCCTCACGTGCTTTCAGCGAACACGACCACTTCAGTCAATCGCGAGACGTCAGCTGGATTGAACGTCGATTCGTCGGATCAACCTGCCATTCTGCATCGCTCTGTCGCGCCTGAAATTCTCGCTGAGAGCGAAAACCGCGAAGCAACAGACCCCAAAGAGCTATCTCGTCTTTACCGACTCGGACTAGAAATGGGAGCCGCTAAGACTCGTCAACAATTGACGGACGTGGTTTTAAAAAGCCTTGCGGCAGAAACCGTAGCGGATATTTCAGCCATCTTGTTGGCGGGACCGCAAGCGTCAGTCAATCCGGCTCCTGCGGATTTGCTCGTGGTTGCTTACGACAGTCAAAGGGATCTGCCTTATCGTCGTGTCTCAGACAATTTGTCTCGAGTCGTACTTTCCAGTCGTGAGGCCGTCTTGGCTCGCGACGTGGGTGATGATCAGCAATTGGCCGTCTTCGACAGCCTTGGGGAAATGCGGGCGATGAGCGTCATTTGTGCTCCGATTCATTGTGATGATCGTGTGAGAGGTTTGATTCACCTATACGCAACCAACCCAGATAACCCTCTGGATAAACACGATCTGGAGTACACACTTGCTGTTGCCCGGCAACTTGCGTTGGCACTGGACAGCCTGACGGAACGAGAGAGCCTGAAGACCGGCTTAGACAAAGCCCGCAACGAAAATCGATCGCTGCGAAAACAAATGGGGGAAGACTTCCGCTTAATTGGCAGCAGCCAAGCGATGGCGGAACTGCGCGAGAAAATTCAGCTGATCGGTGAAACAGATGCCAGCGTTTTGATCCGAGGCGAAAGTGGTTGCGGCAAAGAACTTATTGCTCGCACCGTCCACTTAAGCAGTCCTCGCAAGGATGGCCCCTTTGTCTGCATGAATTGTGCAGCATTGAATGAAAGCCTTCTGGAAAGCGAACTGTTCGGTCATGAAAAGGGAGCCTTCACGGGGGCGGCAGATCGCAAAATCGGACGATTCGAACAAGCCGATGGAGGCACTCTGTTTCTGGACGAAGTTGGAGAGATGAGTCCTTCGATTCAGGCAAAATTTCTTCGAGTACTCGAGGGGCACCCCTTTGAGCGAATTGGGGGAACCAAATCGATTGAAGTCAATGTTCGCCTTTTAGCGGCAACGAATCGTGACCTCGAAGAAGCGGTCGAAGAAGGTGACTTCCGAAAAGATTTGTATTTCCGATTGCATGTGGCGGAATTGATTGCAACGCCTTTGAGAAACCGAACTGACGACATCCCTATGCTGGCCACGTTCTTTCTGACGAAGTTTGTCGAAAAAATGGGCCGAGTCATCACTGGCTTTACGGACGATGCATTGGACCTGCTGAAATCGTATTCATGGCCCGGCAACGTCAGGGAACTGCAAAACACAATCGAAAGAACAGTCATTCTTTGCCGCAACGAAGTGGTCAGAGCAGGCGACATTCAGCTTTCGACGCTTTCCAGTCGGCTTTCGACAAGCGACGTGTTTCGTCTTCCTCAAAACGAATACCGAGAAACGTCGCTGGCAGACGTCCAACGTGATCACATCTTGGCGACTTTAGAACATACAGACTGGAATAAATCACGCGCGTCGCAGATCCTAGGGATCGAACGCTCGACACTCGATCGAAAACTGAAGCTGTATCACGTGTCAAGACCAGACTAGGTTTTTCCCGACTCGGAAAAGGATCTGTCACGGTCACGAGTCAAAGTCGAAAAGCCGAGTTCCGCTTCTGGTTGTTCCTTCAGAAACAACGATGCGGATTCATCTTTTTTGTTGACAATTCGACACAGTGACAGAAGAATCGATGCAGCAGGGATGCGACCCAATTTCAGTCTCTTTGAAATGTTTGTTACTCAATTTATCGTTTTAGAAACGGTCCAGTAACAAGGCAATTCAAAGTGGATGATTCGGGAGCCAAAGGATTGGCGGTCAATTGAAGCACTTAACTTTTTGCTTATATCGGAGCCGCTGAATGTCGTCATTTTTCGCTGACGTGGATGGAAGTCTGGAATCACTGTCTGCAATCGAAGGCTATGAATTCCTGAGCGATCTGGATGCCGGATTTGAAGAAGAGCTCAAATCTTTGGGAGTCGATCCTGGTGCTCCAACCGCCGCAAAGCCGGGCTCGGAAGAAAAAGTGATGATGCTGGCAGCACGCTATGCTGCCGGTCTTCCACTGTGGCACTCAGATGACTGCTACGACCACGGTCCAGGCAGTGTTGGCAATCTGTTTGTTGACAGCTTGGCGCAAAATAGCAACGAAGAAGAATTCGAAGTCGCTTAGTTAACACGGGCGATGGATTCAATAAAAAAGGCTCTGTGACATCAGTCACAGAGCCTTTTTTTGTGGAGACCACTTCGAAACGAGAGCCGATTAGCGGGGGTCTGCAGATTCAGAAAATCGTGAGCGGGGCGAGGCCAACAGTGCGAAGCCGACAGTGCGAAGCCCCGAGCAATTCAAATTCATATTGCCAGATGAACTAAAAGCTCTCTTCATCTTCAATCTGCTGCTGCAATTCGTCTCGTTCTCGGCGTGTCATTTCGAGGTCGAACATCAGATACTTAACGTCGAGTCTCAGTTGAGATAACGCTTCTTGAACCAGATTCAAAATGCGACGGCGACGCAGCACAGATTCTGCCACGCGACCGTAGCAGGCTTTCAGTTCGTCATGCTGAGGAGAATCGAGGTTCTCCAACAGCCGACCAAGCTCTTGCAATTCCGCGGGAAGAGTCTGAGCTGTTGCTGCTTCCTTGGGGTTTTCAGATGTCATATCAATATTTCTTGGCTTATCGCCGCTAGCCCATTGGATGCGATTTACCGAGTAGCTTGTTTGGGCCGCTCAATGCAAATCTGTCACTGATCGCTTCGGCTTGATTCAGCAAACTGTGGTTTCTTCGAGTTTGCCCGAAATTCGTGTCGTTGTCAGCTATTTCCGTGAAAAGCTGGGCAATTGGGTGATGCCAAAATGATACACATCGCCCCGACTCTCAATCCGCCAAACACTGCCTGCAAAACAGGCTGATGACCGGTTACTCAATTTTCGAAGCGACCATTCGAAAGTCAAGCTGTTCGCCACCTTTGGCAGCGAACAAAACCTGCAAATCTACCAACCAGCATCAAAGCCTTCTCAAATTGCTATCGGGTTAAATGCCACGGTTTTGTACAATTCCGGCATCTGTTTTGTTTCTAAAAGCCCACACACAGGCATAACGACTTGATGACGGCTGTTGCATTTGTGCATCACGACAAATCCAGCTCGCTTTCAACGCATCTTTGGCTCATTCGCAAGGTTCACTACGATTCCAACTGCACGCCAAATTTCGATCGGCCCCGAACTTGATGAGCAAATGGGCAAACTAGGCAAACGTCAAAGTTTCAATTCGGTGATCGTTGCGTGCTTTGGTTTTCACCACACGGGTCTTCAACTGATGTTGACAAGATGCTTTGCCGGCTTGGTCGTGATGATCATGTTCTGTCCCTGTTTCGCGCTGGCCCAGTCTGATCAATCTGACGCAGCCCCCCGATCCACTTGGACCGAATTAAAGCCACTTCCTTCTGGAGTCACAGTACGGTCTCAACCATCAGGGTTCGAAGGTCGCGAATATCATCGCTGTGGCATTCGCAGCTCGGCTAACTTTCAGAAGATTGCGCTACTGTCCGTACAACCTCAGGCAGTTGTCTTTGAAGACTTCAAGGCCAGCGTCGAAGTCAATTCATCAACACGAGGACTTACAGTTGCTCTTCGAGTCGTGTTACCGAACTACATCGACCCACGAACATCAAAGCCTTTGGTGACGTGGATTCGCGGTGAAAAATGCTCGAAAGACCAGAAATGGCAACGGCTATCAGTCGCGGGAAGTCCGAAACAACTGATCCAGCGAATTCGCCAACTGCGCAGCGAACTCAAGACTCCGGATATCGATTTTAGCAACGCCTACTTCAACGGAATTGGGCTGCTGCTAGAAGTCCACTCGGGCCCCACTTTTGTTGACATCCGATCAGCCAAGTACGGTCCCATTATTCGCGCTAGTAAGAATGAAATTGCCAACGTCGTTCAGCCAGCGTCATCCAGATTGCAACCGACGAATGACTTGCCACCAGCAACACGATTGAAGATCGAACGCGATCGTGTCGAAGTCGATGGTCGACCAATCTTTCCTGTGATCGTAGCCGATCACGGAGAGCCGCTCGACTTCTTTCGTCAAATCCACGGCAACATGGTTTGGGTATCAAGTACTCAAAACTTCGACCGCATGCAGCACCTTCTCGATGCTGGACACGTCGTTCTTGCAACTCCGCCGCACCCGGAATTCGATCCCGCAGATTTTTCTACTCCGTTGCAAGGGTTAGCGCCACTTCAACATTCGCACCCGCTACCCAGTGCTTGGATTTTGGGAACAGGAATCGCTGCCGATCAATTGCCACATCTATTGGCATGGGCTCGAGAAGTTCGCAGCGCTGACAAGAATCTGCACCGTCCGCTGTTTGCCGACATGGTCGAATCTGAAGGAGTCGCTTCAAGACAAATTGACGCGATCGGAATTAGCCAACACACGGCCAGTTTACTCAAACCATTTGGCGAAGCTCGAAACGCATCTTACCTTCGTCAAAACACAACCGCTCAAATCACGCTGCCTTGGGAATGGGTGCAAACAGAAATCGCCCCCGGTATCGCCAACTGGCGTCGAGAATCAAATTCATCGGCCATCGTTGTTGAGCCCGAACAAATTCTCCAACAATTCTTTGCGTGCCTTTCTGCAGGTTCAAAAGGGATCGGATTTTGGAAGTCGAAAGCATTCAACGCTAACAACGCCAACGATCAAGAAACTCGTGCCGCAATGCAGTTGGCCGGACTGTACCTGCAGGTTCTTGAGCCTCAATTAACCAACGGTAACCTCGACGGCCATCTTTCCGTGCAAACCACCGTCGCTGCAACCAGTAGCCTTCGAGACACGATCAATCGCCCCACCCGAGACTTTAGCTACAAGCAATCTCCTTCCGGGCCTGACGCCGCTGTGATTCGTTCTGGTGGCACTGCCATCATCCTTGCCGCTTGGTGGGATCATCAAAGCCACTATGTTCCGCAGCGCATGAGTTCCGAGATTGCTCAAATGATCGTCTCAACAACCGAAACATCGGCAGCGTGGGAAATGTCTTTGACGCGCCTGAATGGTCTTCGCCGCAATCCAACTGCAGGCGGCCTGCAGGTGAACCTAGCTGGCTTTGATCAACATGCGATCGTGTTTGTCACATCCGATGTCCAACAACGGCGACAGCTGGAAGAACGGATTCGCGAAGTTGCCGAAGAAGCGGCCGGCTTGTGGGCATCTTTGGCAAAACTGAAACTGGCTCGCGTTCAACAAACGATTCAGCAAATTGATCGATTGATTCGTCCGCCCACCGGAATTTCACCTTGGCTGCAAAAAGCGGCCCGCTTCAATCAGCAGGCAGAAGAATCGCTGCAGCGACGAGACTTCTCGGGCTGCGAAAGGGCGGCTCGACAATGCTTGCAGTCTTTACGAGTCATTCAATCAACCTACTGGAAGCAGGCCGTGCAGCAGCTTACTTCTGCGACCTGCAGTCCGCACTCAGTCAGCTTCAGTTCGTTGCCCGACCATTGGCTCATGATGCAACAGCTTCAGGCAACTCAACCCGCTCAACGAGCCTCTCTGTTGACATCAGGAGACTTCGAAAATGACAGAGCCTTGTTTCAGGGGGAATGGAAGCAGATTGAACCCAACCCTGAACAATTTCAAACTTCCGCAGACATCGTTTATGACTCGCGTGGTTCCGGCCAGTCACTCAGAATTCGTAGCTGGACATCAGAACGACAAACATCGATCGAAACAGATCAAACCGCATTGCTAATTGCATCAACCGCCATGCCCATGATGAAGGGCGATGTGATTCTTGTCAGTGGTCGAGCTCGGTTGGGGCCAAACCTGAGATCCACCAGCCAGAATCCTCTCGTTGTTTTTGACGACGATCTGGGTCCAGAATTTTCTGTTTCTCCATCACTCTCGACGTCGTGGAAACCGTTTCAATTCTACCGCCAGATTTCTCGCGACTCTGATGTCCGACTTTGGCTGGGACTGAAAGATTCCGGAGAAGTTTACTTAGATGACCTCAAGGTTGTTCGAGTCTCTCAAAGAGGCACGATGGGAGCGACGGTCAAACAGAAAAATCAGGCAAATACTCAGCCCGTCGGCTATCAAACACCCGAAAAACCTTCTCGACCGCAGGGCGCAGCCTCTTCTGGACCGTCGTTTCCCTGAGAATGTTTCTCCGAGGGCCAATCCGATCCGACAGAAGGTTGCAGCGTACGCTCGAATCGATACCGTTGCGGCGTTTCGCGGCAGGATGAACTGGTCCGTCGTCGCGATCGAAACCGTGGTTCCGCGGTTAACCTTTTCCCTTCGATGAACAGGATTCAGTCTAGATGCCGATCGCAACTCCCGAACAGTACGCCAAAATGCTTGATGCCGCTCAGCAGGGCGACTACGCCTACCCAGGCATCAACGTCACATCGATCACGACAATCAACGCAGCGTTGAAAGCATTCGCTGATTCGAAGTCGGACGGAATCATCCAGTTTTCCACCGGAGCCGGTCAATTTGCTTCGGGCCTGAACGTCAAAGACGCTGTTCACGGAACCATTGTTCTGGCTGAAGCAGCTCACCGCCTAGCCGAAAAGTATGACGTGCTTGTCGGTCTGCACACAGACCACTGCCAACCTGGCAAAGTTGATTCCTTCATGAAGCCTCTGATTGAAGCCACAGCCGCACGACGAGCCGCAGGGCAGGGCAACCTGTTTCAATCGCACATGTATGATGGTTCAGAACTTCCTCTGGATCAGAACATTGCTCAGAGCAAAGAGCTGCTTGAACTGTGTGCCAAGAATGACATCATCTTGGAAGTTGAAGCCGGAGTCGTCGGTGGAGAAGAAGACGGTGTTGACCATTCAGATGTACCAGCCGACAAGCTGTACACATCGCCTGAAGACATGGTTCAGGTTTACGAAGCATTGAACGGCCTTGGTCGATTCATGTTTGCAGCCACTTTCGGAAATGTTCACGGCCACTACAAGCCAGGTGCCGTCAAACTGCGACCAGAAATTCTGCGAGATGGCCAAAAAGCTGTCACCGAAAAACACGGCGACGCAGCGAAGTTCGATCTAGTCTTCCACGGCGGTTCAGGCACCTCAACAGCTCAGCTGCAAGAGACTCTAGAATACGGCGTCGTGAAGATGAACATCGACACAGACACTCAATACGCATTCACTCGCCCTGTGATCGATCACCTGATGAAGAACTATGATCAGGCAATGATGATCGATGGTGAAATTGGCCACAAGAGTGCTTACGACCCACGCACCTATCTGAAACTGGCAGAGCAGGGCGTCTGCAATCGCCTGATGCGAGCCTGCGACGATCTCAAGAGCACCGGCAATACCATCTTTGGAACTGTGTAAACTAGGTTTAAAATTTGGCGGTGGCCCTTCTGTGAGCCCACTCTGTTGGAGACTCATAGAATCAAAAAACTGAACAGACGATTCTGAACCTGACTCTTGTCAGCTTCCAAGTCGACAACAACAAGAACTTCCATCAACGAATTGCCTCGGCTCAAGTTGCTGGAAGTTTTTTTATGCGCCAATCTTCGTTCATTCCGAACAGCAACCGAACTTGCTCATCGTCTCAAGCGATCACAAACATTGCAGCCACTGTTCCCACTGCCACTGCCACGACCACAGCAGTGGCAAGAAACTCGATTCGCCACAGAATCAAAATTCGGGAGTCCACCAATCATGAGCTAACGCAGTCCACACCGCCCAGAATGATGAACTACAGCTTCAGCTTCATTCCCGCATGAGTGTGTTCGAACCCAAGATCCTTGTAAAACGAAATGGCGTCATCCCGAGTAAGATCTGATGTCAGTTGCACAATCCGACATTCACGAGCACGGCACTGCTGGATGGCCCATTGCAACATCTGAGTACCAATCCCAGAACCTCGAAGCTTGGAAGAGACTCGAACACCTTCAATCGTTGCTCGCATCGATCCTTGATGAGTCAGATTGGGGGTGTACGTGATTTGAAGAGTGCCGACCACAACGTCTGACTGTTCGGCGACGATCAATTCATTTCCAGGGTCTGCTTCAATTGCATCAAAAGCGTCCAAGTAGCAAGCCTGCAACTTATGGCTCGCAGTTTCACGTTGAGAGCCCAAAGGGTCGTCCAGTAGTAAACCAACGATCGTCGCAAGGTCTTCGCGAATGGCGAGTCGAAACTGAATGTCCGTATCTGACATCATAGATTTTCTGAATCAACACACGAATTGAAACACGGATCGGTGCCTACTAAAGATGGGTCAACGTCGGTATCAGTTGCTCGATATGGAACCATCAAAGTTTTCAAGAGGAAGGCCTTGCCGCCTTCTGTCAACATTCGGATTATTGAATCCGTAGCCGTTACGCCACAACTGATTCGTGCTTGAACTTTGGGGGTCTTCGCGTTTTAGGGAGTCAAAAACGGAGTCCCAGATACGCCACTTTGTGGCCCAGCGACCATCTTGAGAGCGTGAGACGTTGCATCCGATGCTGCTAAGCAAAAAGATGATGAAGACAATCCCGAATGTGTGTTTTCGCATGCGACGCTCCAACTGGTGGCCATCCATGTCTCAGGGAATAACTTTTTTCTAGAAACACGTCAACATGCATTGTGTTGAGTGCCCCCCAAACTGACTCACATTGTGTTGGGTGGCCCCCCAAACTGACTCACATTGTGTTGGGCGGCCCCCCCAAACTGTCTCAGCAAATGCCGTTCAAGCAGGACTTGGGCATGGCAATGTGATTCCTTATGGCCGTCAAATTGCAGCCTGTCACCTTGCGGAAATAGCACCCATCATTCAGCTGTACTCCATCCGGCTGTACGCCATCGGGCTCTACTTCGCCCGACTCTACTTCGCCACGTTGATCTTCCCCATTTGATACCGATCGTTGGAGTCTCGACCTGCACTTTGAATCAAGACTCCGGGCTTGCCGTTGCGTCTCGGATGAATGATGCCCAAGCGAAGTGAATAGTCCCCCGTCGTCACTTTATTGACGGTGAATCTCTGAGTGACTCGGAAGGGTTTACCGGGAATGACTTTTCGTAGATCAAACTGCCAGCGTTGTTTCCAAATCGCCGAATCAGCACTGCCACACAGCGAAAGTTCCACGGGCATGGAATGGTAACAAGGAGCCGAACCAGTGTTTGAAAGTTGCAGAGTCACTTCAAACGGTTGGCCTGTGACAATCTGATCCGGCCACCGTAAATAATCGATGTGATAGTTGTATCCCAACTGCCTTTTAATCATCGCCATTGCGCTGCGATCTTGATCCCATTCGTGAGCACCTCCGGGGCCAAGCATTGAAAAGTGATAGTCACGCAGCACGGTTAAGATGACCTTCGTTTGGCCTGCCCAAATAGCCTTTTGTTCTTTCAGAGGACTTTCTCCCGATATCGGGCTGGTCAGCCAGTTGTCTTTCGAACCTGGCGTTTCATTCTTGAAGCACCAGTCCATATTCCAATTGCCGCTGTCAGAACATTCGGGGAAGTTGTAACTGCACGGCGCCGTGAATGATGGAAAGAAGTCTTCGTAGAAGCCAAATTCCACTCCCACCGCATCAGGCTTTCGAGGGTAGCGAGTTTGAACAGCAGTCTTGGTAAATGCCGCAGCATAGGCATCTCGAACAGCTTCCTTCACAGGAATATCCGGCCCCAAATTGCCGCAGCCAGATTGGTGCCATTCTCCCCACAGTCCAAGCAATCCAGCTTGGACGCAGGTAATTCGAGCATCACCGTCGTATTTTTTACCGAACGCAGCGACGAATTCCTGAAGCTGAAGAATCATTTTGGCATCGTTCCAATCGGGCGTTTTGCCCGGTCCATCGCCGTTGCATGATTTGTAGTCCGTGAAGTGAATTTCCAAAGGTGGTTCTTCAAGGAACTTGGGATAGTCGCGTTGTCTTTCATCACCTTGATAAAAATTTGTGATTCCAGAATGACATCCATTCGGATAGTCAACGACAGGACGCAGTACAAAAGTCGCTTCGGGGTACTTGTTCAGAATCGGCAGCAGATGATTGGCTTCGAAGCGATCCCATTCGAAATTCTGGTTTGAAGTTTCAATTTCTCGCCAAGGGACATAGACGTGAAAAATGGTGGAACCATGAAAATTACCAGAAGCTCCTGCGACGAAATCGGTGCCCCAAAGCATGAAACCTTTGTGGGGATTGTTCAGATCCAGTGTCGTTTGCACGGGCTTGACTTCGCCTCCGCGGCACAGTGTTCCTGTTGCGTATAGCATCATCACCAGAATGCTGAACAGGCCGAGGAGGATTCGGCGTGTGTCGGACGGAGCAACTCGATCGCATGAATAGACTGTTGATGGCATAAAAATCGATTCGTGTATTTCGTAGGTGTTGGCTGAGCTGTGATTCGAACGCGTCAGTGTTTTGATACTTCTGGTGGCTTCAGGAAATCAGAATGAATCGATCGATTTCATTGCTGGCTCCGGACAGTTGCACAATTTTAGGCAACAAGCAAATAGAGCTGGCGTTACGATTCCGATCAGCGGCGAGACAACTGTGAGAGAGACGGCCGTACTATTGCTTGCGCCAAACCTGTGAACCATCACGCGAATAGGCGTGAATCGACCGACCATCCGCAGACAGCACAAAGTGATCTTTCAAGTTACTGCCGCTGGTGATAATTGCCACCTCGATGTGCCCTTGTTCGGTATCCCACAGCGTCCACATATTCCAATTCGCGGGCGACAGATAATGGTGACCGTCATCAGAAAACATGCCCAATTCGCCAGTCGGTCCAGCATGACTCCAAAGCCGTCGAACTTTCGTTAGATCGGTATGATCAATCTGCCACATCGTGAGCAGGGTTCGAGATTCGGCGTACGGTTGTCCTACCAGAAGTCTGGTTCCATCCGGTGTAAATTTGAACCATCGAACAGGCAAGTCGTTGGTGATCGTTTGAAGCGGCTTTAAGGACAGCGGATCACAAAGTTGCACTTCTGTCTCTGGATATTTGCCCATCGCGATCAATCGACCGTCAGGACTGTATTCTGCTTTGCGTCCCGCTCCACTGGGTTTTGATTTTAGAATACCAAGCGACTTGCCCGTGCTGATCTCACGCAGATCGAAACTGCTGTTATCAAACTGCACCAACACAGTTCGGTTCAATGGATCGACCTTCAGATTCGTGCCCCAACGAGCATCAAGGTCTTGGATTGTCCGAACCAGGTCTCCTGACTGAACATCGTAGATCTCGACTTCAACGGTTCCCGGTCGATGTTCATTGTCATGACGCTCGATGATCACACTTTGACCGTCGGGCGATATGACGGCCGAGCGTTCGGATGCGCGAATCGGCCAGCTCTGAACTTCTCGGTAGTCTGAATCGAAAACCTTCACAACCGGTTCTCGAAAATCTGTAAACAAGAGTCGCCCGCCATCCCGGCTTTGACAAGACGGGCCACTGTAGGCTGAAGGGACATCAGGTTGTGGCCGAGAAATTTCATTCACCTTTGATATGACTTCAGGCTTACCGTTTTCCTGCAACCACAATTTCACTGACCGGTTGTTAAAATGAACGCGGCTCGTGTCGCCCACCGTGACAACATCCCAAGTCGCTCGCCCTTTTGCTGGGCTCGGCAAGGGACTTTGGTTTGGAGCCGATAGATTCAATTGATCGGTTGTCTGAAGAGGCTGCTGATCTGTCTTTACAAACGTCAGTTTTTCAGCAATCTGAATCGTAGCCACATCGGAATCAACAATCTTGGCAACGTTCCAAACAGCGATTCCATCTGCCCCGGCACTCACCAGCAGTTTTCCGTCTGAACTGATAGCAACTCGGTAAACGCCGCTGTGATGTCCTCTGTACACATGCAGGCAATCTCCGGTTTCGAGATCCCACAAACGCAAGGTCCCGTCAAGAGAACTTGTGGCCAAACGGTTACGAGGCGGATCAATCGCGAGCGATGTAACGACCGCGGTGTGCCCTGACAGTTTTCGGACCTGTTCAGTTTCGCAATGATAAAGCCACACCCATCCAAAATGTGAGTGATGAAATTGGGTCTGCGGATGTTGATGGTCGATGACACCGCAGGCGGCAATTTGATTTCCATCGGATGAATAGACCATGTCCAGTACTCTTCCCGGAACGTCACCGACTTTCTTTATCAGTTTCCCCGTGGCGAAATCGATTTCTTCGATCGATTGATCAGAAGCCGCCGCAAACTGCTGCTCTGACGGGTGAATGGCCAGCCGAGACGCATACCGATGCAAGATCTGCGGCGAACTTGGTTGATCGGGCCGAATGATCATCAGCCGAGAATTCGCGATTGAATCGTCTTCTGTGGGCTGCGAACGCACAATGTATTTTGCATCGCTAGTAATTTTGTTGTCACGAGCCGCATAGCCTCCACACGTGATGTACAGATTCCAAAACTGTTGACCAGATTCGCTGTCGATCAGATTCAGAGTGGGATGCCGAAAATTCAGGAACGACCTTCCATCTTGAACAAAGTGACTTTGCGATCCGAAGGGCCACGATTGAGTCGCAATGCCTGTGCGCAAGTTGATTAGAGAAGAGGCCGAATAGATTGAATTCGAATTTGGTTTGAATTGCACATGGGATTGAGCAATTCGATAGCGTTCTACAGGGCAGGCTTCAGCACCTGTCATGATGTTGCGAACGGAAAGTGGTTTTTGCAACACAATCGCATTGTCCGACTGAGGCATGAAAAACGCATCACCAGATTCGTAAATAAAGAACGGCTTCGCCAGAGTCTTGATTGGTGCTGACGTCTTCGCATTCCAGCCGGATAGAAAGTAATCAACATCGTCATCCAGTCCAGTTGGTTTTGCCAGAGCTCCAAAAATTCGCTCTCCTTCGGCATCATACATCACACGGGCAAACGGAAATTCGTTGTGAGTTTGTTCAAAGGTGATCTTGGAAGTCGCAATATCCCACTGTGTGATGTGACTCATGGCAGCTTCCGCCAACCTCTTATCTGTACCTGAAGCTGATCCTGCTTTTTGCTGTGATGGTGGAACTGCAGTGGCAACCAGAATCTGTTTGGAATCCGGTCGAAAGGTGAAACCATTCAAGGTACCAGGGTGTTGAAACTGGTTTTGCAGCTGGCCTGTTTGGGCGTCATAAATCGTAATCTTCGTTTCTAGTCCCGTTTTCCCAACAGCAATAAGGTCGCTGCTGTCGCTGACGATCACATCGGCGGAATTAGAAAATTCTGCGATCACCTTGGAACGTTTTATGTCCCACAGATGCCTTGCTTCGTTCAATGTTTCGTCGCTCGAGCGGCTGTACTGGACAAGCAAATTTTTGGCATCAGACAGAAACTGGAGCGAATGCAATCCATTGTTTTGCGGTATGATGATGGAAAGTAATTCCACGCCGCTAGAACGCTCATAGACTCGAACGACACCTGATGAATTCGAGAGGGTTGAATCAGAATAATCAGTCAGTGCGATTCTTGACCCATCGTGACTGATGGCTGCAGAAAAGACTGGTCGATTGTTCCTGTAGGGCGGCGACGGAGATGGAAAGGTCTGTTGGACTTGGAATGATTTGGTCTCAGATACTGATGTCACAGAATCTGACACGCTAAGAACCGACCTACCATCGCCACTGTAGAAAACTTGAACCTGATGTGGCCAAGTGTGCAAGAGCTTTCCCGACGGCAGTTCGTAAGCATGAGTCACAGGCGGTGCGTTGGCGATCACTTGCCGTCCATCAGGGCGGACGGCAATGGCAACAGGGACAGCAGTGGCGACATCGATCCATTGAGGATTGTCGTTCACAATCGAATCTGTTTCCTCAACGGCGGACGGCGATGCAGTCTTCGATTTGCAACCCGCTATCCATGCGAAAGCAATGCACAGCACCACGATTGCTCGATGGGAAACCGAAAACATGGCAACCGGTTCGGCTTGCGACTCAATTCGATCCAAATTCAATCGAGCAGGATTCATGGAGTGTGGCCGGCTTGAGTTTTTGTTGATTCAAAGCGTATTCACCGACGAGACGACCAATACGTCTTCACTGACAATACCTCAAAACGAACGCCGTGACACTTAAGTGGTGTGTTAACACTTAAAAAGAACAACCGAGCAAAATTCGTTTCAACGCCAATTTATCAAGACAGCAAGCAGTTTTGTGTCAGACCTGAGGAACAACAAACTGTAAATGACATCGATTGCCAAGAGACACCATTCTGATGGAATGCCTCGTGCAAGATTCGTGTCATAGATTGCGTTGCCAGGCAGCAAAGCCGAATGCACTGAAAGAATCTGTGAAGATCAAAGCTGTGATCGAGACGGCATCGTGTCAGCCGAGCAATGCGAGGCAAACAAACAACGTCGAAGGATGATCGCTTGCCTTGCGATCACGTGTGCACTGTTTTGGCATGAAGCAGAAGCAACGGCGAAGTTGCTTGCAGTGAGGGCAGGGCAGCAGCGACGGCATAAGCGGACACTGGAACGCTTACTAAAATCCGTGTCGTTGATAGTCGACGGTCAAGGATTTTTCGCCTTTGACAGATTCAACGCCGGTCAGTTGCAGGACAACCAAATTTTCAAACACCGTCGTCAACTGTTCGGACTGCATTAGCATTTGGCCAACCGTCCAATCTTCGTTGTCGTGATAGCCAATCACAATGGATTCGCCGACGTGCAATTTGACTTCAAACTGCTGTTCGTACAACGGATGCAGCTTCTGGCGTTTTTCAACTTGCCCGCCGTCATCGTTAAAGCTGTATCGAGATGTCATGGCTCCGTAGCGAAGCTCGGGGACGATCTTTAGAACGACCCAGCTGTCTGCATACTCCATTGGCTCGACTTGGAATCCACAACCTGCTTCGCCAAGTTCGCCACCTTTGTTCAGGCCGGCCAACTGACCGGGCGGTATCACGATCTGATCTTCCTTCAGCGGCAATTCAATCCGAGATTGATTGCCTTCTAGAATCACCAATCCGGTCCCAGATCCAGAAGATGAGCTTGCAGATTGAGGCATCAACCCATGCAGAGCCCATGGCAGAGTTCCGCCGGAAACGCCCACTCGAATACCACTTTGATTTAACCGGATGCGATCTTCGGGAGGGAGTGGGCCGCTTTCGTCCAGTTCTTCCCAGATCAAGCTTCGCAGTCGAGCTTCGGATGGGCGAGACGTGACTGTGGCCGTTTGCAAACGAACCACGTGACGAATGGGCGCATTGTCGGTCGATTCAGCGGCGGGTTTACGACTTCCAAACGAAGGAAGTTCTGATTCCCTCGGAGCAAACAACGTGCAACCACACAACAAGGTGGAAACCACCGTGCAAAGGGCTATCGTCGTTTTTGGTAGGTAAGTCATACGCGGTTGCCGCACTGAAGACCCGAAGATCTATCTTGTGCAGACCGAAAGGTGACTGATTTGCAAACGACATCCATGTCGTTTGCTGAGGCAAAAGTAAGACATTTGTGATACAAGGGTCAACAGGAGAGCCAGTGGCCAAACCGCGGTTTCTTGCTGAGATCGCAGGAATTGCCGAATCGATTTTTCCCCACCACCAAAGACCAGCACATGCTGCCGAAGATTCGAGTTGGCGAAGGCCATGACATTCACCGAACGATCGAAGGGCGACCTCTCGTCATCGGTGGAGTGACAATTGACTGCGAATTTGGGCTCGACGGGCACAGCGACGCGGATGTCCTGCTGCATGCCATCATCGATGCATTGCTAGGAGCCACAGGGAAGGGCGATATTGGTGAGTGGTTTCCAAACACGTCTGAAGAATTCAAAGATGCGAATTCGGCCGTACTTCTGAATGCCGTTTGGGACAGCGTCACAGCAGATGGTTGGCAGCTCGTGAATTTAGACTGCACGATTTCGGCTGAACGACCACGTCTGAAGGCCGTCAAGCCTCTCATTCGCCAGCAATTAGCCGCAATGCTTGCCTGCCCAGAGCAGGATATTAATGTCAAAGCGAAATCGGGAGAACGGGTGGGGCCAATTGGTCGAGGCGAAGCAATTTCGGCGGATGTTGTCGTGTTACTTTCTCAGATGTCGATGAAAGGACCATCCTGATGACTTCAAGTATGGATGCCGACATGTCTTTCGCAGCAAACTCACACAACATTTCCACGACTCATGAACGGTATCTGGGCATCGATCCGGGACTTAACCGAACCGGTTACGCGGTGATTGAACGACGCAAGGGAGGCCCATTTTTAGTGGAAGGCGGCATTCTGAAGTCAACCCGGGGAGCCACGTTGCATCATCGAGTCTACGAAATCGCCACCGGCCTTCGAGAAGTGTTGGAAGAACTGAAGCCCGAAGTTGTCGCGATTGAACAGCTATTTTCGCACGTCCAAAACCCGTCGACTGCGATCCGAATGGCACACGCTCGAGGCGCCATTTTGTTAACCTTGGCAGAAGCTGCGATTCCGGTTGTCGACTATGCCCCCACCAAACTAAAACAGTTGCTAACAGGAAGTGGTCGAGCACCCAAAGAACAAATTCAGCACGCAGTCAAAAATGAACTGAAGCTGTCGGCTATTCCTGAACCCAATGATGTTGCAGATGCTGCAGCGCTCGCTCTGTGTTTGTATCACTCTGTGAAATTCGCGGCCTAACCGTCGCGGCCTAACCGTCGCGCCTAGTTGCTGACAGAAAGCAAAACGTTGATCACTCGAATCACTGGCAAACTGGTTGACCTAAACGAATTTTGTTGCACGATTCAAATTTCTGGCTTCGACTATGAAGTGCTTTTACCAGACTTAGTTCGCAGACAGCTTCAAAACAAACTTGGTGAAGATATCAGCCTGCGGACAATCCAATATCTGGATGGCAATCCTCAGCAAGGCCGGTTGACTCCACGAATGATTGGCTTCGCAAACGACGCAGAAAAAGAATTCTTCGAACTGATTTGTTCAGTCGATGGTGTGGGAGTCAAAAAAGCTTTGCGAGCAATGGTGCGACCAGTCCGAGAAGTGGCTACAGCCATTGAAGAAAAAGACATCAAGCAGTTAAGCACTCTTCCGGGAGTCGGCCCAGCGGTCGCTGAACGGATTGTCGCAAAGCTAAGACGCAAGATGGCAAAGTTTGCTTTGATGGTGGCCAGCAGCGAAATTCCAGACGGCGAAGGTTCGGACGTATTGGCGGACGCCTATGACGCGCTGTTGAGTGTGGGGCACACGCCTCAGGATGCTCGTTCTCGAATCGAAACAGCTCAAAAATCCAAGAAGAAGTACAAATCGGTCGAAGACGTGCTGTCCGAAATCTATCAAAGCCAGAGATCTTAGATTTGCAGGCTTTGTCTTGAAATTCGCTACACCTTCCCGAGCACTGCTGACTGTCGCGACCCAAATTTTTGGCCGCAAAGATTTGCGCTGCAATGCCTGCTTGCTAGTCGAAGCACACGATTCCTACGGCCAAATCCATCACGTTTGTATGAGTCGGTCCGGTTTGCAGCAGGCCATTTATGGCGAGGAAAAGGGGGTACGAATCGTGCCTCTTCAGATGCTGATGAAGGTCGATATTTTGCGTGGTGGCTGACAACGCGATTGTTTCATCAACCAATGCTCCGGCCGCATCAGTTGGCCCATCTTCACCATCAGTGCCTCCAGAAAGCAGACAAATTTGCTGCCAGTCTTCTGCTTTTGGATAAGCGTGGAGTGCTGCCAACGCGACTTCTTGATTGCGACCTCCTTTACCGAGTTCCATGTTTGGAGACATGCTGACCGTGGTTTCACCACCCGCGATCACGCAGTAACCCCGACTACCCTTCGGTCTGCCCTGTTGCCGTAGCTCGCGAAGCTGTTTTGCCAATAAACGCCCGAAATCTGCTGCTTCCCCGCAATTTTCACTGCCCAGCAAAATCAATTCAAAACCCAGTTCGCGTGCTTTCACCGCAGACGCTTTGCATGCAACCGCATTAGTGCCAATCAAGTGGTTTGAGTATCGAATTGCAATGTCTTGGCGAACGGGTTCGTCTTTCAAGATCTTGTGGATGCGATCTGGAATGACGTCTGGAACAATCGCGTATTTTTTCAGTACGTCGACCGCATCCTGAGCAGTCGTTTGCGCAGGAACGCATGGTCCTGACGCGATGAAGGGCAGGGGATCTGAAATAATGTCGGACACAATTAGCGACACAAGTTGTCCTTGTTTCGCTTGGCGCAACAGTCCTCCACCTTTGACTTCAGACAGCTGTGTGCGAACTGTATTCAGTTCTTCAATGGTGGCTCCAGACCGGGCCAAATGTCGAGTAACGGCCAGCAAATCTTCAAGCGAAATGCCGCTGCGAGGAGCTTCAAGAAGGGCGCTGCCTCCACCGCTTACAAGAAATATTGTCAGGCAGTCATTCCCTTGTTTCTTCAACCGCCGCTGAATTTCAGCAGTGCCCAAAATTGCCGCTTCAGTCGGCTCATTCACGCCTGCGGGACGAGCAGCATGGAGGGTGATCGCGTTGGCGATTTCGCTGCAACGACTATTGGGAGATTTTGATGATGGAAAATCTACGGCCAACGATTCGGCACAGTCCGCCGGAACGTTGATGAATCCTGAAACTGAAATTTCTGCAGGAAGGTTCGCGAGGGCATGTATTAACCCAACTGCCATCCCTCGTCCCGCTTTTCCACACCCTAAAATTTCAATGTGTCCAATGGTGGCCAAGTTTACAGTCGTTTCAGCAATCTGCAGTTCGTTTGCGTTGCAGCGAACGACATTCTGAAGGAGCCGATCTAATTTCACCGCATCGATTCCGGCCTGCCAGATTGACTTCGAGATGCTGGAGCACGGCATAAAAGTTAAGTCCTTTGGAAACGCAAAGCTGAAATTTTCGGCACAAAAAAACCTCACTGTCAACAACAGTGAGGTTTTAGATTTTTACCGGCTCGAAAGTCAATGGACCGACGATTCAGGCACTTGGTCGCATCTGAGCATAGGCCGTCAGCAACTCGTACAGATCAGCGGAAATCTTAATCCGCTCATCTCCCATGTCCTGAAGCCACGTCCGATCCCAGACAACGGCATCTTTCAATATTTTCGTGAATTCGCCGAGTTCCATTTCAACCTGAGGTGGTGTCAGGTCTTGGCGGCTTAATTCAGAATCTTCAATAAACAACTTCAGACGCGATCGCATCTTTCGCCCCTTCAAGCGAATCCATCGACGGCCAGAGCCATACTCTGACACCCAAAAGCTTCAGGCCAACTTGGCTTGAAGCAATTCTCTACTACTCCTTGGGGGTAGGTATCGGATGGTAGTATGACACGACTCCACCCCTTTTTCGGATCAAGCGAATTGGGGCGAATGAAGCCGGACAGGAGGGCGGCTTCAAATTCAATTCATCAAAACCAATTCTAAGTGTCAAAAAACATCAAGTTCGAACACTGTGGTGCCGGGTGGGTCAAGCGCTTTCGCGCAGCCTCATTGGTTCAAGGCTTACTGATTCCAATCGAGCAGCAAAAGAGTTGCCAACCTGTTGCCGTCCCTTTACCAAGGAACAGAAACCCGATCAGTGTTTTCGATATCGTCACAGATGATATTGGACGATTCATGAGCAAACCATCAAAGCCTTGAACAAATGTCTTCTGCTGAGACGAGAAATTGGGAAAGGGTGATTTTTCAACAACGACTTGCCGATGAAAAGAGAGGACTCCGGACCAAACGCTGCGCTGAAGTTGTAAGAACGCGAGGTCGTCCAATGGGGTTCTGTCTACAAGCACTGAAGTCGCATGATGCGAATTCAGTCTGAGACATTAGGCAATCGACAAGCTAAGCGGATAAGTGGTGCCATGGATCGGCCAGACACTTCAATTCAAACCCATCTTCAACGGACCTTGCAATTCGTTGTCGCTGTCATTGTGGTCACCAGCTGCTGTTTGCAGGCTCGCGCTCAAGAAGTTTTCGTCTCAAACACCTACACGGTCATTGGCGACGTCCTTCATCCGAACACGTATCCTTGGCCGCCAGGTCAAAGAGTTTCAATTCAAATGGCCCTGCAACAAGCTGGGTTCGATGGTCCCTCTGGCACCGCCGTTGTTCGAACGGCACTGCAACCAGATCGAATCATCCCCGGTTCAGCCTACTTGAATGCGGCAAACCCACTTTTTTTGAACCCCGGCGACACGGTTGTTTGGCGAAGCATTAAGGGCTCAAGACTGAAAAGCGGCCATGTCGCAATCTTGACAGACCAAGGACCACGGCTTCAGGCGATCCCTATCAAAGGTGTGGATCTTGGAACACTGTTGGAAACCGCCCGACTTCGATTCGACCAGCCAGTGGTCGCACATCGCAACACTTGGGGCAACGAGCATTCGTTTCCAATGCAGTCAAATGCGGTCTTCGTAAAACACGGAGACGTGCTGGACGTCCGAGCTGCTGTGACACGAAGCATTGGGACACGAAGCACTGGGACACGAAGCACTGGGACACGAATTGCTGGAAACCAACGGTCTGAGACACTGCAGACTGAGAAACTGCAGACTGCAATGGCAAAACACGATGTCAGATATTCTGCAACAAATACTGTCGCTGGAACTCAGCCTGAACCTCGGTCACAAGCTGGTATTGTCCGACCAGTTTCTCATCCGTTGCAAACGCAACATCAGTCACAGACTCAAGCTCCGCTAGGCGGTTTACGGGTCCCACCGGTCCCTCAATCTCCACAAACAGCAGACACCTCGCCGTTTGTAATCCCTGCGGCTTTGCCAAACGCGGACAATGCTTTGCAAATCCCAAACGCTCCCTTCGATCGAACGAACAACTTGAATTCTTCCGAAGATTCAACCAGTTCAAACTTAGCCTTCTTCGAAAGCGTAGAAAGCCCATTGCAATCGAACACTTTCGAATCTGCAGCAACACCTGATCTGGAGCAACTTGTTGAAGAAGCAAGTCACCCAAATGCGAACGAGCAAAATCAAGCGACGCAATCATTCCTAAGCGGCGTGTTTTTGTTCGGACTTGTACTGGCCATTGGATTGATCACGGTCGGAATTGTTCGTACTCGACAGGAACAACGATTGGCTCTGGAATCGCAAATCCTGACGACGACTCGGCATTCACCAAATTCTCAAAGCGAGATCACGGCGAAGCAGCAGGGGCAAGCGACATTAGCTGACGCACCAGCAGCTCAAGATCAGATCTTGTTTTCAGTTGTCCCTGCAGCAACATCTGAATCTGCGCAACAATCAACCCCAAGCGAATCAACCCAAAATGAATCCAATGTCGACGAATCCGTAGTCGACGTTGAACTGGAAAACTGTCCCGTGCTGTCAGTCGGCCTCAAAGAACCTGAAATCACGGTTGAGCCAGCCAATCCATCAACACACGCCAAGCAGGTTCAACTGTTCGAATCTTCAAGCAACGAATTGCTCGACAGTCAACCCGCATCGACTCACGTTTCGGCATACTCAGCCGTCGATTTATCGGCGTGGCTTACTGATGATCTGGCCGACTGTAATTTGACCGACAGTAATCTGGCCGACCATGATCTGGCCAACAGTGATTTGGCCGACAGTGATTTGGCCGACAGTGACGTAGAAGACATTCAACAAGCAGACCAAGTGGCAAACGAAACTGCTACTGACCTATCTGAAACTGAATCACACGTAGCCGCCGAAGCGAGTGAACAACTGACAGTGGAAGAAGTTTCAAACTCAACTCAGACTTTGCAACTGCGAAATGCGAAAGCGAGTTCATCGCCGGACTTCAATTCTGACGATCCGATTTTGGAGCTCCCAGATGTCGATGCTTTGAAAACTGCATTGGCAATCACAGAACAGACGGCCAAGCAGGAATCTGTTGTGACTGATGCAGCAACCTTGGCAGATCAGATTGAATTCGCAGACACGTCGATCGAAGCAGACGTAATCGATTCCCCGCAAACGATTCAGGATCAGGAAGACATTATGGCTCATCCGCCAATGACGCAGGCTGAAGCCCAGTACTTGGAAGACCTTATCCAGAACCGCCTTCCGATGGAGCTTTCAGAAACTCACCTTCCCCTCAGAATTAATCTGTTTGGAAAACCTGAAGGCCCCCGCCGTTTGCGAATCGACGCGGCACATACCACCATTGCTCCGCCACATATGGCCAGCTCGGCAGCTCGAGCAAAGCGTCGTGAGCCAGCGATGGCAATGAACAAAGATGTGCAAAGCTCAAACACTGAACAAGCCACTCCAAGCCAGCCGGTATCAACGACGGACAGCTCTGTAGCTGCATCCCAATTACAGAATTCTGAAGCGACTTCTTCGATCACTCCAAGCCAGTCTCAGAATCCAACAAGTGGCCTCGACAAGGCTCTGAATTTTCTTGAGGAACAATCAAAGTCATGATGACTGCCATTGATTTTGGATGCCATACAATTCGAGCTGCTTCAGGAAATCCCGAGCGACCGGATGTCGTTCAAGGCTGCCATGAGCGTTCAGAATATGTCGTTCTGCCGGCCACTGATCGGTATCAACAGATGTTGGAAGCCAACCAGATTGGCTATGCGGAATGCGAAGACAGCTTCGTTGTATTCGGCAACAAAGCAGGGCAGGTGAAGTGGCTCAGTCGCTTGCCTTCGGCTCCTTTGTTTTTGGATGGACAAATTCCAACAGCAGATGCTCCGGCGCGACAAATTTTGAATGTCATTACCGCAGCCATGCTGAAGAACGTGGGTGAACCGAACAGCCTTTGCTGCTTTACGAGCCCCGGCGGCAAAAGCCGACCCAGCAACGTTCAGTTTCTGTCGAAGCTACTGACTATCAATCAACAAATCCCCTTGGCGTGCAGCGCGACGGACGCGTTGATTTTAGCGAACGGACACGCCACTCAGTTCACTGGAATTTCGATGGTTTTCGGAGCCGAAGTTTGTGAATTGGGGGTCAGCCGATTTGGCATCCCTGTCGCTACTGACGTCATCCCCATTGGGTCGAACTGGATCGACGCAGAAATGGCTCGTCAAGGCGAAAGCAAGGTGTACGACGCATCCGGTGACTGCTATTTAGATATCGATGCCATTCGTTCATGGAAGGTCGATAGCAAACCTCACCTTCGAAATTCGTATGACGAACAAGGTCGGCGACTTTCTCGACTCTACGGAGTTGTCCTAGATCGGGTTGCAGCAAGTCTAAAACGACTGATGCAATCCAGCAACGTGCGTTCTGCTCTTGGCGATAACAGACTGAACCTGCTGTGTGGTGGAGGAGCCATACAAGTCGATGGATTCACTGGTTGCCTCACAGAAAAACTTGTTGAGCACGGCATCGCTGAAAACATCCTGTCGATTCAGTGTAGTGAAGATGCTGAAACAGCCGTGCTACGTGGCCTACTGATCTTTGGTCAACTGGAACAACAAAGAGATCGTAAGAATGTCGCCTAGTTACTGGACTAACGCACTTTGCTTGTGGGCCAAGGCCGCACTTCGCCCTGTTCGCAATAGCGTTCCGTTCGCCACAGCGCCCCGTTGGTAACAGCGACGCACTGTATGGAAGCTTTCCTGCGTCTCACAGATAACGGCGCTGTGGAAGCTGACTTAGGTCAATCACTTTGCTCGCCGTGACCTTCGAGAAGTGCGTCCGGGGCAGGGCAAGTCAGTGACTGGCGCGGGTGGACTTGAACCAGAGAGACAGAGCAGGGCGGCGGATCGCAGAAGCGGCTCCCGGCAAAGTTCGCTCGCGACGGATTTGGTTCCAGACAGTGAACGCAGAGTAAAATCTTCTGGGACGCAAGTTGAACTTCGCGACCGACAACTTCGCGCCCGACAACTTAGCAGCTGGGCAGTTCACCGTCGGGCAGCCCACAGCCGGGCAGTTCCGTGCCGGGCAGCTCCGTGCCAGCGATGATGATTGAGCAGGGCAGGGGATTCCATTTTTCGAATTTGTTTCACTACATTCGATCCATGTAGCGAATGAATTCAACTTCTAAACGGCTGATATCCCCGAACGCTTGTTCAAACTCTTCCAGCCGCAACTTGGCCGTATAGGATTTCGTGGGATCTCGTTTCGAGAGTACCTGCAGATAGTCGACCAGATCTTTTCGGCGAGTGCCATTTTCCAATAGGAAAAATGTGAACGCCCACGACTCGCTGTAGGCATGCAAAAGGTTCTTGTGGAAGTTCGAATCCGACGCGACAATCGCTGGCAAAAAACCCATCGGCCGATGCTCTCGAAAAACGTCGCGAAACCATTTTGACCGTTCACCATTCAAGCGATCGGCCACCAGATTGCGACCGCTTCGCTTTCGCATGCCGGAAGGTTCTAGCGCGGTGGCTAAACCTTCTACAATCCAAGTAGGCGCTCCGCCAACTCGAGAATGGATCCCGATGTTGTAGCCCACCTGATGAATCGTTTCATGCACAACGGTGTTGGTGGTTTCCCCCGCAATCGCAGACGCGTAGGCGAAAGTGTCTGGACTGATGCCATCTTTGTTGGACGCCACGATTTCAGTATGGCTTGAAGTATCAATCGGCAAAGTGGGACCAGCCGCCGAATCTGTTTGGACCAATCCCGGACTATCAAACAACGCGACTCGATTACTGAGCAGTGAGTAGTATCCCATCAGGCCACCAGAAACGGGCACCTTATCTTTGATCGCATATTGCGCGAATTCGGCTTGCGAGCGAAAGACGACAGCGACCAATGGGAACTCGGGTTGAGTCACCTTAAACCCTCTCACCCGATAAAATTGCTCGACGTCACGATAGATATTTTCGAACAGCGTTACGTACTGTTTTGCTCGCCCCTTTGGTGCGCAAACAAAGTAGTGTGTTGAGCCTGAAACTTCGTAACCGGACGAAAATTCTTCCTGCAGCTGAGCTCGAAATGCACTATCTGGCAAAGGCTGAAAACGCGGAGCCAGTTTCTTAACGGACTTTACTTCAGCAACAGGAAGCCGCATGAGCTGGCCCTGTCGATCAATCAAAGAACATTCTGACTGAGACAGGGAAACCACTTTTCCTTCGTATTGCCGATTTTTGTCGTGAATCTGCACGAGCCCATCTGCATGGACGACAGAAAGTGACAACAAACAGCAGCAAACAACAGCAGATCGCTGAACGAAAGCCACTAAGAGCGTCGATCCGACTTGGGACGGCGCACGTGCTAAATCACCCCACACAGAGTGGGATTGCACGCGATTTAATCGTTGTATGAATTGCATGACAGCTCGGTCGGGATCAACATGCGAATAGAAACATGAAATCACGCCGGGAGCATGAGAGGGGGAGGCCTTAACCTTAGGTCACCGTTGCCTCTGGAAACTCATCGATTTCGCTTTTTGTAGATCTCCTTCCCTGTTCGAGTCGTTCTAGCAACTCGCTCTCCAATCCTTCCTGAACACCTTCTTTGGCAATCGTTGTGGCTCATCAAACGACGACACAAGACTTAATTCTGTCTCGCTGCGGCAGTCTACTGATGCTTGCGGGCGCGGTGTTCGCTGTGGCGATCTTCGTTGACCACTGGACCGACTTAAAAGTGTCGTTTCCCTCCTTTTGGTATACCTCTCGCAGCCTTCACCCGCTGTTGTGCGCGGCCTGCTTTCTTGGAGGTTGGTACTGCCACCGCTCATCGTCGGTAGGGCTTTTACCACGAGGAGGAGGCGTCGTGTTTGACGATGTGACCGTGTATACGGCCGCAGGTTGTTCGCTCTGTGATCAAGCTCTCGCCACCTTGTCAGACTATGCTCGTTGGCTTCCTGAAATCAACGAAGTCAACATTTCGGATGACCAAGAACTGCTGACCCGTTTTGGCCAATCAGTTCCGGTCGTTGAAATGGATGGAGTCCTACAATTTCAAGGACGAGTGAATCGAGAAGTTCTGGAGCGACTTATTCATAGTCGGCAGCATCAAAAAGCTTCGGTGGTTGTGAAAGAACCTACAGATTCAGTTGAACAGCAGAAAGGCATTTTATGACAACCTTGGGACTCTTTGCTCGACACCCAGTTCCGGGCAAAACGAAAACACGATTGGCCAAGAGTCTTGGAAACGAAGCTGCTGCTCAGTTTGCCACGGCATTTCTGCATGACCTACTCAAGCGAATGCCAAGCCACGCCGATCGATTTCTGCTTTGTGCAACGCCGGAAAATCAAGAATCCTTGGACTGGTTTCAGACTCATGCACCAACCGACATTCAGTTGTTGTTTCAACCTGATGGCAGCTTGGGAGATCGCATCGACTGGTTTTTCCGATCGGCATTTGCCGATTCGGGTGAAGCAAAAACGACTCCTGCGATCCTTATCGGCTCCGACAGCCCAGACCTTCCATCCAGCATGATTTCCAAGGCCTCGATTCTGCTTCAGCAGACCGATGTCGTGTTTTGCCCGGCGACCGATGGTGGCTATACGCTGGTTGGAATGAATCAACTGCATGCAAATCTATTCGACAATGTGGCATTCGGTTCGCTGCGAACTCTGAGCCAATCAATCGATGCGATTCAGGCGGCGGGGATGACCTGCCAGCTTTTAGATCCGTGGTACGACGTCGACGAAGTACAGGATTTAAGTCTGCTGAGATCCAGGTTGCGAACCGATCTGAAGGTCAGAAACAGCTGCCCTCAAACTTTCGACACCCTGCAGAAATACTGGCCGAACATCGAATTATGCCTTCAGCAGCAAGATCAGTGTTGATGTAGCAGCAGGTCACCACGAACTGTTTCTGAGCCTTCCATCCCCACCCAAGACCTCTATAATCCGCACGCACCAGCCCGTTTCGTTTTGGGCCCGTTTATTGTGAAAAGGCTTCCCATGTCGTCAGAAGAAATCAACCTTTCTGGTTCTCGTATCCTGATCGCTGATGACAACGAACAGAATCGCGAACTACTCGACGCCTATTTGGCGGACGAAGACTTTGAAATTTTGATGGCCGCCGATGGTCAAGAAACTTTGGAAGTCGTAGATGCCAACGAACCAGATCTGATTCTTCTGGACATCATGATGCCTCGCATGAGCGGCTATGAAGTGTGCGAAAAGCTGAAGGCAGACGCCGAAAAACGGAAAATTCCAGTACTAATGGTGACGGCCCTTAATGAAATGGGAGACATCGAAAAGGCAGTCAATTCTGGCTGCGATGATTTCCTAACCAAGCCGGTGAATCAACTTGAGCTTAAAACCCGAGTCCGCTCGCTGCTTCGAGTTCGTCATCTGTCCAACGAACGTGATCGCTTACTGGCTTACTTGGAAGAAATGGAACAGCAAATTCTTCCATCAAATTCATAGCCTCATCAACGAGTGTGATTGAACAGCCTGAAGTTTAAGAGTGCCAAAGTCTCCAACACTTTGGGATTCAATATGCGCTAAGACACACTTCGCTTACTTCAACGCTAAAATTTCTTCAATGTCGCCGGCGGCTTGTTCAAGCATCAGGCATCAATGTTTGTCGTGGATCGCTCTGCGACCCCACGGTCGATCGCCCACACAGTCGATCACCCACACAGTCGATCACCCACACAATGGATCGGCACAGTGGATCACCCACACAGTGGATCGACGCAATGATCCACGACACCGATACATCGCTTGCCGCTCAGCAGTAACAACTCGCACTGCGTTCAACTGTCAACATCTGGCTTGCACGATGTGCTCGACCCAACCTTTCAAACAAGTTCGCTCGTCATGACGCCTTCAGAACAACCTGTCGATGAATCGAACGCTTCTGTCGTTTCAGATGAAACAGCGACAGACACATCCATTCGAGTCACACTGAAGCCTCGACGTGCGATGCCGTTTTTCAGTCGGCACCCGTGGGTGTTCGAGTCAGCAATCGATCGGGTTGACGGAGCACTCCAGCACGAACTCATTGTTGGCACTGCCGTAAAACTGTATTCCAGCAGTGGCGAATTTATTGCTCACGGACTATGGAACGAAGCCAGCAAGATTCGCATTCGCCTGTATTCATGGGACGAAGAGATTCCTTTAACAGCTGACTTCTGGAAGCAGTGTGTTTCGACTGCCGTGCGTAATCGAAATCGGACCTACCCACTAAATTCAGTTGGAATTGGCGTTCGTCTTATCTTTAGTGAGGCCGATTTTTTGTCGGGATTGACGGTCGATTTATACGACGGCTACGCTCTGGCGCAATTCACAAGTAACGCGTTGTATCAGTATCGCGAAGACTTCATTGAAGCTCTTAAAGAGGAACTGCAACCAAAGGGAATCTGGCTGCGTACCGAAAAGGGAATGCGGGAAGCCGAAGGACTGGTTGCTGAAGACGGCCTGATCTATGGCACCGAACCACCTCGCCCGCTGTTTATTACCGAAAACGACATCCAATACGGTGTCGACGTCCAGCAGGGGCAAAAAACGGGCTGCTACCTAGACCAACGCGAAAACCGACGCATTGCCTCCAAATATATGCAGGGAGAAATGCTGGATGCGTTTTGCTTTTCCGGAGGTTTTGGAATCACGGCTTTGAAAGCAAACGCTGTTGAATCCGTTCTGGCCATTGATTCATCAGAATCCGCTTTGACTCTGGCGGCAGCCAATGCAGCTCTCAATGGAGTCGCCAACCGTATGAAATTCGAAAAAAACGATGTCAAACGCGCGCTGGCCATTTTGGAAGACAGTGGACGCAAGTTTGATTCCGTTGTCATCGATCCTCCGCGAATGGCGCGCACTCGAGGCGGACTCAACCGAGCGATCAAGGGATACTCAAAGCTGAACCAGCAGGCCATTCGAGTCTTAAAGCCAAATGGAATTTTGGTCACCTGCAGCTGCTCAGGCTTAGTGTCTCGTTTGGAATTTCAAGACATGCTGCAAGAAGCCAGCAGGGCAGAGCGCAGGCCGATTCAGGTTTTAGAGCAACTGGGACAACCAGCCGATCACCCAATCAGCGTGTCCTGTCCGGAAACCGAATACTTAAAAGTGTTTGTTTGCCGAGTGCTATAGGCGAGGGGCAATTCAATTTGCCCCTTTCAGCACATCGTCAATTGCGGCGTTCAGATCTTTCAAACCAGCGCGACGATCGATCTCATAAAACCCCTGATGGTAATGCACCACTTTTCCCGTTGAATCCAAGACAAGCCAAAGCGGCGAGTTATCTCGAATAGCAGATTCTGGATCACACAGTTTCTGCAGCCCCCCGTCGTCATACGCCACGGGGTAGCTCAAGTTCATGAATTCAGCGGCCTTCTTGGCAGAACGCAGCGCACTGACTTCACCATCAGCAGACCTCAGCAAGGGATTGGTGATGATTCCAACCACGCTGACATCTAGGTTGCCATACTTGGAATGCAGAAATTCCAGATACGCGACCTGACCATACGGTTCTTCCAACGCTTTCTGAGAGTAAGTCCAGAAATGCAACACCAATGGCCTTCCAGCGAACTGATTGGGAGCCAATGGTCGGCCGTTGAAATCCACAAGCGAAACGGAATCGACAGTCTTTCCAAGCACACTTTTTTTGGCGAGCAGCGAGGCCTTCATGACTTCCGCTTGCGAAGCAACCTGCTGCGAAATTCGATTCAGCAAAGGACGTACGGGAAGATCTTCCGACACTTTGTCCAGTTCTACCAACGCACTCTTAGCCAATGCGATTTGCCGCGCGGATAAATCAGTCCGCTGACTGTCAGGTCGACGATTCAACTTAGCCTGCAGTTGCAGCAGCGATTGCTTGACCGACTGCCAACGTTTCGAAAGCGGCTGTGACAAAGTGTCGACCGACGTACGTTTCAATTGCAGCTCAAACTGTTCGCCACGCCCCATAAAGACATCTAGGTTGGCGCTAACAAGCCAGCCCGTTGCTTGATCAAACGTGGCCTCTTTTTTGCGGCCACGACGTTCGGTTGCCTTCATCGTGATCGGACTGGTTTGAGATTCTGGCAGATCCTTGACTGCCCAGACCCAATCTCCAACCTGCCACGTTGATTGCTGGTTGACGTCAGACGGCAGTTCCATCTTCAGATCAGGCAAGGAAATCGTGTAGGCATTTCCATCGAACCGATACAGCAGATGAGCAGAAACGTCACCGCTGGCGGAATTGACTGCTGCCCCGTAGGAATCTGGCCACGGGCAACCACTCGGATCATCAAGCACGAAGAAAAAGCTGCCTGTCGGGTCATCAATCAACACGCAGTCAAATTCTCGCAGACTGACGTTTTGCCCTGATGGATCAGGCTGAACCAACTGGCCCTGAAATCGCAAAATGGAAACATCGGCATCAACAAAGCTTCCGCTCAAAAAGAACATCAGCATCACGAGTAACTGCGTTTTCCAGATTTTCATGATGGCAAATTTCAGATCCAAGTGATCAAAGGGAAGCGATTAAGGGGAAGGGACGCGAACGGAGCAGGGCACAGGCAGCAAGACGATAGAAGTCGACCGGTGTGTAAGGCCTGTCAGAAAATATCCGCACGCCCTTCTCCCCTGTGGGAAATATCACTTCGCATTCCCGCCATTCTATCCGTTATACTTTCACGAACCCCACTGTCCTCGTCAATCGTTAGATTCACTGGACAGGACCGGCGTTGCCGCGGAATGTCAACTTTCGGCGGACACTGCCCCACCAGAACTGAACGAACGGCCTCTTGGCGGAGAAACAGAAGTGTCTGAAGGTGATATGACGGTTGGTGGCTACCAGCTAAAAAACTGCATTGCATCCGGATCTCACACCCAGATTTGGGAGGTGACCGCCATGGGATCCCCCATGCAACTGGCAATGAAACTGATGCTGGACGAGTCACGAAAAGACGGAGCTCAGAAGGCCATTCTGAAGCACGAATACAAGGTCGGAAGCTCGTTGGACCATCCGTCGTTTCTCAGATTTCACGATATTGAAATGAATCGTGATCACGCATTTTTTGTGATGGACTACTTTCGATCGCCAAGCCTGAAGAATCAAATCACCAGTAATTTGATTGGCGTACAGGCTTCATTCAGCAAACTCGCCGCCTTTTTGGCTCAAGCCTACTTCTTAATGCACGAATCTGGTTGGCTGCATCGAGACATCAAACCTGACAACATTTTGATGAACCGAGCGGGCGAATGTCGAGTGATCGACTTTTCGCTTTCCAGTCGAATCAAAGGGGCATTGGGAAAAATGCTGGGGGGCAAGGAAAAGCAAATCCAAGGGACTCGAACATACATCGCCCCGGAAACCATCTTGCGCAAGCCTGCAACGGAACAAACGGACATGTACAGTTTGGGAGTCACGTTTTTTGAAATCCTGACGGGAGCACCGCCATTTGCCGGTGATACACCCAATGTTCTACTCAAGAAACACTTGGCCGAAGCCCCCACAGCTCCCTCTTACATCAACGATAATGTGACGAAGGAATTGGACCGGATCGTCTTAAGAATGCTGGACAAGAAGCCTGAAAATCGGTTTCAAACCATGCAAGAACTGGAATCCGCGCTGCGGAGCGTCAAATGCTTCGAAGTGGATCCTCAACAGCTGCTGGAAGAAAAATTGAGGAAGGAAAAAGAACTGGCGGCACAATCTGTCGACAAGCGGCTCGACAGCCGGGCAGATGCCGATCGAACGGAAAAAGGGATTGTTGTTCCGATTAGAGAAAAGAAAAAGAAGGAAATGACTGCCTCAATGAAGAGAGATGAGGCAATTAGGGCAAAAGCACAAGCTGAAAAGGATGCAAGAAAAGGGACACCTGGGCCGGCCGACGCGGCGCCCGCAGCACAACAGCAACCCCAAGCCCCCAACTACCCCGCTCCACCGATTCAGGTACCTCAACCAGGAATGCCCATGCATCCCATGCCGGGCCAAATGATGCCCGGAATGGGAATGCCCATGCCACACCAAATGATGCCCGGGCAAATGATGCCCAATCAGCAGCCACAATTTGGCCAAATGCCCCCCCAACAGATGCCAATGCCGGGCCAAATGCCGCCAAATCAGCAAATCCCGCCCCCTCAGCCAATTCAACAGCAACCCCAGCAACCCCAACCGATTCAACAGCAGCCTGCACCTGCGCCTGCACCTGTGGCACGAAACACGCAGGCACCGCCCCCCACAGAACAACTGCCTCAAAACCAAGAAGACAGCGGCCGTAAGCCCATTTCAAGACCCGCAGACCCAGAAAAGGATGGCGGCCTTGAAGAAGCAACCTTCGATGACTTCTTGATCGAATAGCCAGCCGTTAAAATCTGCGGAACTCGAATTCACACTCGTCGCCCCTCATTTGCAGATACCGTGCGTCTCATGGCACCAGCTCATAAATTGCCCTTCGAAAAGTCCATCTACGAACTCGAAGACCAGCTTTCAAAAATGGAGGCAGAACCAAGTCCCGGGCCAGCGGTCAAGGAAAGCATTCGCCGAATGCGGGTAGAACTCACCCAAATGACGCGAGAACGCTACGAAAATCTCGACCCGTGGGAAGTCGTCCAAGTTTCAAGGCACCCAGAACGCCCTCAAACGCCGGACTACATCGAACTGGTATTCGACGAATTTGTGGAACTGCACGGAGACAAAGCATTCGGAGACGACCGAGCCCTCATCACGGGATTCGCCAAACTGGACGGTCGCAAAGTCATGCTGGTTGGCCACCAAAAAGGCCGCACACTTAAAGAACGCAATGAATGCTTCTACGGCTGTGCCCATCCTGAAGGCTACCGAAAAGCGATGCAGAAAATGGAAATGGCGGCGCGATTCGGCCTGCCAATCATCTGCTTAATCGACACGCCAGGAGCCTACCCAGGAGTGGGAGCTGAAGAACGAGGCCAAGCTTACAACATCGCCGTCAACCTGCGAGACATGTCATCACTCGAAGTGCCGATCGTGTGCGTCGTGATCGGGGAGGGCGGTTCTGGTGGAGCACTCGGAATTGGAATCGGCGATCACGTTTCCGTTCTCGAATTCGCCTACTACTCTGTCATCAGCCCGGAAGGCTGTGCGGGCATTTTATGGAAGCATGTCGAACACAAAGACAAAGCAGCGAAGGCCCTGAAGTTCACCAGCTCCAGCCTGAAGGAATTGGGCATCATCGATGAAATCGTTCCAGAGCCACTTGGAGGAGCTCACCGAAATCATCGACAGATGGCAACCAGCCTGAAAGGCTCACTCGTCGCAGCCATTCAATCACTGGAAGGCATGTCAAAAGAAGAACTACTTAATCACCGGTACGATCGCTTTCGACGCATTGGAACCTTCGAAGAAAACGCGGCTAGCTAGCACGCCCGAGGCAGCCGAATATTCGACACGCCTTCAACGCTCGAGACATTCGACTGGATGCCAAGAAAAGAATCCAGACTTCAGCCTCGTCATACGCAAGCAGGTATGACGGGGCAGTCCAGCACGCTGACTCACCGGCACCCCGCCTCAAGGTGCCACACGCTAACGCAGCAATCCGTTAGCAGAGAACGAACACAGATCTCAAGCAGTAAAAACCAAGGCCACCCAACGTCCGATAATGTCCGTTATGTTGAATTAACGCAGAAAACGTTGTGCTTTTCACGGCCCCGATTTTCGGCCGCTTAAATGGCTCCCACATCAACAATGTTTCAAACCAAAGATCTCGCATCAATGCGGATGCTGGAAAGCAGGGATCATTGGCGTGCATTCGCAAGCCTTCGTTTCAGATCCAAACTCAGCTTGTCCCATCCGCCTTGGATTTGCAACTGACTAAGAATCCGCTCATCCAGTCCCGTGTTACGAGCTGTTGCCGGATCAGGATCAACTCGCTGAAAACTCCAGTCAGCATACCAGTCATCAATGACAGCCTTCTGAATTTCCAACGGTACTCCATCAAGGCGAGACAATGCCTGATTGACGATGTAGTCGCGGTCTTGATAGATGTCTCCAATGGCATTCAATGTGTTCAACATCCGAGCCGTATCGACCGTCCCAGAATCTGAACTCGCACCGCCCTGTCCCGTTCTCCCAATAAAGTTTCTCAACACATCGGGAACTTGGTTGCCGAACGAATTATCCATTTGATCCAGCAGATTCTGACGCTCCGCAGGACTCGATTGCTGCCAGCGATCTTGCAGCTGCTGTTGAGTTGCACTGGTAAGTTGTCCTGGAATCGCTCCCAGCAAATCTCGAAATGAACTGCCGCCATTCGAACCAGAGCCATTCAAAGACGACGAGCCATCAGGTTTGTTGCTGGAATTGACAAGCCCATCAAAGATGTCTCGAACAAAACCACCATCATCCGCCGGAGGTCTTGGAACCATCGAGCCGTCATCGGAACCAAAGATTTCGTCTAAGCTGCCCGATTCACCAAGATGACCTTCGTGAACATCGCCGAGCCCCTCACGGTATCGATCCAAATACTCTTGAAAATACTCTTTGAAGTGGTCTGGAGTGATTGGCTCAACTCCATCCAGAATTTTACAGACGACTGGACCGGTGTAGGATTTCATGACCGTTGCTTGCAGAGACTCCGAAAGAGTCACAGCAAAAAACGTGATCACCATTGCGATGATCCCTCCCTTGACCAAGCCAAGCAGCCCGCCCAAGTGGCGGTCGAAATCTTTCAGCTTCGCTTTTTCCAACCAACTGGTCAGGATTCGGGCCAACATAAAACTGCCTAGCGAAAACGCCAGATACAGAATCAACATTGCGATCCAGTGACGCAAAGGTTGCTCGACGTTGATCTGAGGTTCAATAACAGGAGCCAGCTTGTCTGAAAACTTGAAGCACAAGACGAGCGCAACAATCCACGCCAACTGAGTCACAAAGCCTCGCTGCGCACCCGACCACATTGTGTATACCAGCAACGCCAGAATTGCGAAGTCGTACCAAACCATGCTGAAGCTCACCGAAATTTCTAAAAGTCGAGCGATGCCCGCTGACCATAAATACCAGAATTCTGTAGGCATTCCGGTCGTTGACGGATCACTGAAACTTTCAGCCGCCAGATAAACCTCGGATTATAGGTGGCCGCACCATTTCGCGCAAAGCCCGATTTCCCGTACCCAAAATCAACGCTACGACAGCCTAAAACGTTTTTTGGCTGTCCAGTAACATCGTGACTGGCCCCTCATTCACGAGTGACACCTGCATCGTGGTCTGAAACTGACCCGTTTCGACCCCAATGCCAATCTGCCGCAGTCGATCACAAAATTCTTGATACAAAACATCCGCCTTTTCAGGACGAGCGGCAGCAACAAAAGACGGACGGCGACCTTTACGACAATCGCCCAGCAACGTGAACTGACTGACAACCAAAATTCGACCATCCACCTGTTGAATGTCCAGATTCATTAAGCCGTTGGAATCTTCGAAGATTCTGAGCCCCGCAACCTTTGCCGCGAGCCATTGAGCATCTTTCGATTCATCTGATTGCTCCACTCCAAGCAAGATCAGATACCCAAGCCCAATTTCACCAACGGTTTGCTGATCAACAACAACCGACGCCTGACTCACTCGTTGGACGACCGCGCGCATAGACTTTCAACATTGACGGGATGGTGGAAAAAATGATTCAGCCCGAAAGCATAGCAGCTGATCGCATTCCAAGCTCTCCCAGAGCAGTGCGGCCGGTTCAGTTCCAATCCGGTCACTGAACTCACCTAAATTGCCCGCCAAGCTTCAAACAAAAGCCGATTGGCTGCGACACACGTTCTGCCAATTTCATTGGGCCCAACGGTCGGCAATCAAATTCAAAATGCGATTCGCCGCATCGCCTTGACCATACGGGTTTTCGGCAACCAACATCTGCTGGTAGGCCACAGGATCATCTAATAGCCGGCTGGCTTCCGCGACAACAATGTCAGGAGCCGTTCCCACAAGACGAGTTGCTCCGGCCGTCAAAGCTTCTGGACGTTCGGTACTTTCTCGAGTCACCAAAACTGGCTTTCGCAAAGTCGGAGCCTCCTCCTGAACTCCACCCGAATCACTCAAAATCAAATGGCAGCGATCCATCAACCAAACGAACTCAGCATAACCCGCTGGCTCAACCAAATGAATGTTGGAAATGCTTCCGAGTCGCTCATGCACGGGTTGTCGAATTTCAGGATTCAAATGCACGGGGTAAACGAATTCTGTTTCCGGATACCGATTCGAAAGATCGGCAAACGCATCGCACAACTGGCGGATTCCTTCGCCATGGTTTTCACGCCGATGAGCGGTGATCAAAACCATCCGATGATCGCCCAACTGCGCATACTTCTTTAACCATTGCTGACCATCACTTCGCTCTTTTTGCACAGCCCACTGCAATGCATCGATCACCGTATTTCCGGTGATGGCAACGTCGGAATCTGGATAGCCTTCTCGCACCAAATGACCAGCTGCAGTAGAAGTTGGAGCACAATGTAAAGCTCCAGTCAGTGAACAGATTCGACGATTCAGTTCTTCAGGAAACGGACTGTGAATATCCGAAGTTCGCAAACCCGCTTCAACATGAACGAACGGCAGCTGGTGATAAAAAGCAGTCAACCCAGAACACATCGCCGTCGTTGTATCTCCTTGACCAACGACGACATCAGGCTGAAATTCTTGAACAACCGATGCCAATCCTGTCAGGCAACCAGCTGTCAAAGCTGAGAGTGTCTGCCCGGGCTGCATCAATGCGAGATCAACCGTCGGCTTGATCTCAAAATAGTCGTTCACTTGGTCCAGCATTTCTCGATGCTGGCCGCTGCTACACACAACAGTTTCGAATCGAGAATCAGATTGAGCAGCTCGAACAACCGGTGCCATCTTAATGGCTTCCGGCCGAGTTCCATAGACGATCAACAACTTCATGCGTTTCATTTCTGCGTGAACAATTCAGAACGTATTTCAACAGCCTGAATCGAGCTGTCGATTTGCTTCGGCACCTCTATCAATGATGCAGCGCAGCCATCGGTTCCGTAAAGACGGCTGTTTCAGAATCCTTCGTCAACACGTCGGCCGACTGCTGCTTAAGAATCTGTTGCTCAAGTTTTTCTTGATCCACATCAAACACGTACAGCGAAAACTGCCTTGCTTCCGGAAACGTTGACTGAACGGGTATCCGCTTCACTTGAGGGAACGCCGTCGGATGGTCGATCACTAGATTTCGCAAACGCCTTGCCATTGGGATGTTGCCAAACGGCTGAGGCGATTCAAACACAATACAGGTTGGTCTTGCTGCAGCAATTGCCTGCAGCATTTCCAATTCATTTTCGACGAACACCTGCATATCCACGGTCGGCACGTTGGTGAAGTCATAAAGCAATCGATTGCCTCGAACCACAAACCGGTTCCGCTCCACATCAAGACGTCGCACCTGGTAAATGAAATTACCTTCCCACCACGCGTCTAAAAAAATGGTGTCGCCAGGTGACGTCATTTCGAAAGCCACTTTCGCAGCGTCTTCATAACCTTTGACATAGCGCACGGGAATCGAAAACAAGCACGCCCCGGTCACCAAAAAGCAGACGGACATCGCAATTCCTGAACTGAGCCGCTGTATTTGATCGACCGTCGAATTGCGTGCGAACGCTGCAGCCATCCGCTGACTCAGCGACAACAGCCCCACCACTGCAAACCAGCTGACTGACGGCAGCCAATAAATCGCATGACGGCTACTTAGTTCCGCCAGCGGAGTAAACATGCAATAGGTACCCAGCCACAACGCAACGAACATGAAGCTGAGCGACCGTAGCTTTTTCTGAAAGCCAAAAACAAGCCCAATCATGGCCAAGGCCACCACCAACCATCCACATTGATCAGGCAAACACGATGGATAAAAAGACCATGCTCCTGGAGCCAAAAACTGGCTCACTTCCCCGGACACACTTTCCGTTGCCTGACGAACATGTAAAGCGCCCATTTCTTTCCAAATCAACAGATAGACTGGCCCAACAAGACATGCCGCCATACCGACGGCCGCTGCAGCATGCCAACAAAACAGCTGCTTGACCCGACCTGAAAAAATGCTCATCAACAACAAAGTCGGCAGCAATACGGCTCCGTCAAACCGAGTCAGCACAGCCATTGATGCGGCAAATGCGGCAAGGTACAGGGCGACTGACTTGTTTGACTGCAGCCACAGATCAAATCTTTCGATCGACCACAAGCAGAGGCAAAGAGTGGGCATTTCCAACATCACATAACGGCTATATGTGAATGCCATGGGAAGCAATGAAAACAGGATCCCAGCCGCCAAACCTTCGATGGCGAAGTCGCGCCTTTTTGCCATTCGATAGATCAACCAGACACTCGCAGCGGCCGACAAAAAAACGATGGCTCGAGGAACCCACGCGGATATCCCGGCGACCAGCATGACAGCCCCCGTCACTGCATGAAACAGGGGCGGCCAGATCAGCAAACCCAATGCTGGATACTGTTCGTAATATTGCTGTGCGTAGCCTTTAGGATCCTGAACAGGCAGATCCAAAAAGAAGTCATGAAAAAACACGGACGTCATGACATGACGATTTGCATCCCCGTTAAACACAGGCTCGGACGCAGCCCCCACCAGCAGGTGAAAGATCAGCGGGAGTCCCAGCAGTACTAGCGGAAACTTTCGCCGTCCAATCCATCCCCCCCATGAACTTTTCAACATGACTAAGACCTTGCCGCTGCTGTAAGTTCTGGCATAACGCGGCTTGCCTTGTTACCACATATTTCGTTGCCACCCTCGATCTCGCGGGGAAACAAGGCATCGGCGTGATCTTTCATCGGTCGCACATCGTAGTGCTTCGCCATCTGATCAATCATCCACGCGGTCAATTCAACTTTGCGCTCGCCAGGAGACCCCATAGCAGGAAAGAAGGCAAGATCACTGTCGTCGTCTTTCCCCATAAAATCCAGAGGGTGCAGTAACAACGAAGGCCCCACGTGAAACAGCCGGCACATTGATAGCGCGGATTTCCAATATGCTTTCGCAACGAATTCAGAATACTCGGCCAGATACAGCACGTAGCTCGCGTGAATGGGCACCTTGAAGAGAGGCATCGTCGTCACGGGAATTTCTGTCAACGCACCTTCATCGAATTTCCATTCAAAGGGTTTCAGCTTTCGAAACCCTTCACTGAACTGCCCAAACAACTCTTTACGTTCTTCTCGTTGGCCTTGATCAAGCCGCGTCGACATAAAGTAATACAACCGAGCCAATGGGCCCAAAAATGTGGGAAACGTCGATGCGTCGTATCGATATCCCCGCTGAATCAAAATTTTCAGTAAGTCTTCAGTAAACGAAAATCCGGGACCCCGAAACCCAATGGGGCACTGCCCTGTGACTCGTTCCAAATGCTCTTCAGTCGTGGCAATTTCTCTCACCAACTTTTCGTGACTGTACAGATGCAACCACGGTTCATGGTGAAATGAGTGGTTGCCAATTTCGTGACCCGCATCTGCGATCGAACGAATGGCTTCGAAGTTTTCTTCGCGAGCCGCATCTTGCCCCACCACAAACACGGTCATGTGCAAATCACGCTGCCGAAGCACCTCAAGAAACCGAGGCACAACGGTGTCCAGATAGGTTGGAAACTTGTCCCAACCGGGATCGCCATGAGTCTTCATGTACGACCACTTGTTGTCCATATCCAGCGACAAACTGGCGATTGGTTTTTTCGGCGAAGCCTTTGACATGGTCTACTTCCTGAAATCAAACCGTTTGAACGGCAGCAGCGTGTGGATGTGTGCGAGCAAATATTTGTGAGCGGATGGCGGTCACCGGACGACGATGAAACATCTGATTTCGATCACACCAAGACGGGATCTGTCAGGCTGCTTTTTCGACTGTCTTGGATCGCCGGTGTTGGTGAAACTGCACCGAAGGCAGATACAAAGTCGTTGCCCAACTTCACTGTTTCATTCACGTTCAAAGTCCCGTTCACGATCTGTGATGAATTCACGGTGTAAACACCATCCACACCCGTTTCGACAAAGGGCACTCGTTCTGAATATCCCAGAGTCGGCAAGGCAAACACATGCTTCGCTCGTGATACTTTGAAGGCAACCACATCGTCTTTGTTGAAATGCGGATACATGCGATCTAAAGCATCAATAAAGCGATCTTGAATCGCTTCGTCTGATTCATCAAAAATCGCATCCGTGGGCTCGGCGTAACGAGGCAGATACACCAAGTGATTGCCGTCCAACTGATCCGGATCAACAAGAGCCGTCATTTCGATCACAGCTGTAAATGGAACACCTCGATCAGTGATGTTGGTGACGTAGTACGGTGAAATTTGTTTCTTCAGCAAGACGGATGCACAGACGATCCCGTGATAGTCGATGCCAAGATGGCGTTCCTGACTGGCTGCGCTCATGGCAGGAATTGACTTCACTGCAACAGGCGAAGGGACCGTTGAAACGACTCGATCAAATGACTGGCAACCAGCCGAACTCACAACAGTCACTTCGCTGTCTGAATTTCGTTCGATCTTCGTGACAGGGCAGTGAAACTGAAAGTCGATTCCACGACTGCGTAAACTTTGCTCGAAAGTATTCAGTGCGAAATCGTAGCCACCTTGCAGATAGCCAAACATTTCTTTCTTTAAACCTGATCGCCGAGCCGCATACATTCTGGCAATGGTCGCCCAAATAAACGCGGCCGATGTTTTTGTCCAACTTTCACCCAACTTGGCTTCTAGCAACGGCCGCCACATTTTTTCAAACGTGCGTCTTCCGGAAAGCTTTGTCAGCCATTCCTGAACAGACATTTGTTCTAAACGCTTCCAATTCTTGATCTTCGAAGCTGTCCAGATTGTGCCTCCAAGTCGTAGCTTGTCCACCAAACGCAGCGGTGGAAACTTCAGAAACTCAACCGAGTTCGACATCGAATACAATTCGCCATCGGTATAGAACCCCGTCTTCGTTCCGACCCATTTCATCTGGTCGTGGATACCCAGTTCTTTCCACAGATCACGAACCAAAAAGTCGCTCATTAACGTCACGTGATAGTGACGATCCCACGTCACATCGCCAACTTGCCACGCGTCTGCAAGTCCGCCAGCATTGCCAGCAGATTCGAAAACTGTGACTGCATGGCCCTGTTGTTGAAGGCGATGGGCGATCGTCATGCCAAGCATGCCGCTTCCGATTACGGCCCATGACTGTTGAATCGAATTTGAGTCAGTCTGTTTCACGTTGATCTCCTACTTCTTCGGTCACTTCTTTTACAACTCGTTGATCTATCGCATACGAGCGGCCGCAACAGCATTGAACGCCGAATTCATCATCGCCGTCATCAGTTTCATGAAACCGGTGAACTGGTTGACCGCACCGGCAAACAGCAGCGATCGAGCGAGCGGGGGAGCCAACGACCAAATGAAAATCTGGAACCGACTTCGTCACAACAGAGCCCATCCCAACCATGGCGAATCTTCCGATCGTCAGATCACAGCCAATGATCGCTCCGGCACCAATTGTTGATCCTTCACAAACCAAGGTCTGCAAAGTGTGCTCGTCAGGCGAAGAATCTCTGAGATGTTTTAGGTCTGGCGTCGTAGCTCTTGGAAATCGATCGTTGGTAAAAATGACACCCGCACTGATCATGACGCCATCTTCCAACGTCACCCCATGACAGATGTAAGCCGCACTGTTGATTTTGACTCGATGCCCAATTCGAACGTCATAGGCAATCGTCGATTTCCCGCCAACAATGCACTCGTCACCAAGCACTGTGCCATGCCGAATATGAACATTGTCCCAGACAGACGTTCCGTTGCCAAGAACTACTTCGTCTTCAACAATTGCCGTTGGATGAATCTTGTTCGACATCATTTCCTCGATGTTGCATTGTGTGAATTGAGAAAGCATTCAACAAAAGCAAATTGAAATTCATCCGATCAGCTCTAGGCCACAGGAGCGTGTTCAGTCTGTCGTTTCCAGTCGGCTCCCAATTGTCCGACTGGATGCCACTTGCTGGACTTCATGGCTTCGTAAGCAGTTTCCATGGTCACAACGCTAGCCAACGCATCTTTGGCGTCGATGACCAGTTCTTCTTCGCCGACAATGGCAGCAGCAAAGTTATTCAGCTGATTTGAAAAAGCCTGAACCTTGTCGTATCCGTTTCCAAACACAGTCCATTCTTTTTCGTCGGCCAGCTTGTATCGTGATTCTTGCCAGCCAACCTGAAGCGTTCCTTTAGAACCATAGATGCTGATAAAGTGAGGTTGAACTTTGTTCATGCTCCACGACAAGTCGATGCTTCCCATGGCTCCTTCAGAATTTTTTGCGAACAGGCGAACCGTATCTTCGACGTCCAATTCCTGAACACGTCGTCCCTCGACAACCTGAATTTCTGTGATGGATCCCAACAGAAAACGCATGATGTCAATGGAATGAGTCCCATTGTCGATCAACACTCCTCCTCCGCTGATTTCGGGATTGGAATTCCAGCGTTGGCTCATGTCAACGAAACCGGCGAACGTGTTTTCGAACAACACAATGTCACCCAGAAGTCCCTCATCGATGATGTCGCGAGTCTTCTGAACATCTTCAACGAATCGAAATTTCGACCCCATTGAAAACACAACACCGTTGTGTTCTGCGGCCGAGATCATTCGGCGAGCATCCATTTCAGTTGGAGCCAGAGGTTTTTCACACAAGACGTGAATGCCAAGAGACATCAAGTCTATGCAAATATTGGAATGCGTATTGGGTGGTGTGCAAACGATCGCTGCGGTTGGTTGCAGTTCAACACACATTGTTTCGATGTCATCGAAAGCAACGGCGTCGACAATGCTGGCAACTTCTTGAGCAGCTTCCATGCGAATATCGGCAACACCGATCAGGTCAAACGGAAGACCATCGGCGAATGCTTGAGCATAAGCTTTTGAAATTCCACCAGCACCAATCAAAACGAAAGCGGGTCGAGTGCGAGAGATCATGAAGTTACCTGTTGCTTATTTGAAAAGGCTCGGCAGATTTGCGAGACCAGAATTGAATGTCTGAAGAATGAAAATGTTGGTAGTGATGAGGGGCAAAAGGTACATCCGAGCACCAAAAATCCAGAGCAGACTACCCTGCTCTGTCATTGTTCAATCAACAAAACCAAACAGCCGTGAAGTCACTCAGCAGAAGGACCTCACCGACTTAATACTATGAATTGGACGAACTTGAGACAGTCTTTGTCACAGTGGCAACTGCTTCGCGAATTTGGCTCGCCAGATAGTCCACGTGATCGTCGGTATAAAGTTCGTTCCAAGGAAGAACCAAGACATGAGACAACGCTTGGTAAGATCCTGCGAATTTTTCGCGGCTGTAATCCACCGCTTCAGGACTCGCCAAAGTCCACGGCCACCGACTGTTGCCAAAGGTCACCTGATCACGAATCACTTGGCATTCAAACGCCGGCTTCTGAATGTATCGTGGAGCACACATAATGCCCTTGTCTCTCAAAGCGGCTCCCAGACCTACTGAACCACCTTCGATGATGTTCTCATCCACATTGACGCAGTACTTCCAGTAACTGTGAACGCTTCCCGGAGACACTGTAGGAGTCGAAATTCCTCGAAGCCCGCTTAGCTTCGTGGTCAATGAATCGGCTAAACGAACTCGACTATTGACGACTCCTGAAAGCTTCTTCAATTGAGCGACTGCAACTGCTCCTTGCAATTCGCACATGCGATAATTTAAGGCAGAAAAATAGTGGTCTGGCTTTTCGTCGCCGTAGCCCCAGCCTTTGTTGATGTACAGGTACATGTGGCGAGCGAACTTGTCGTCGTTGCTCACAACGATCCCCCCCTCACCTGTCGTAATGTGCTTGCCCTGCTGCAGGCTAAAGCAACCGATGTCACCAATCGTGCCCGCATATTGTTCCTGATAGGTTGCCAGAAAAGCCTGAGCCGTATCCTCAATCACAGGGATATTACGAGACTTCGCCAACTTCATGATGGGTTCCATATCACATGGATTCCCAAACAAATGCGTCACGATAATGGCTTTGGTTTTGTCTGACAGCACCGCTTCAATCGTCTTAGCTGTGACGTTCAGTGTTTCCGGATCGACATCTGCGAACACAGGAATCGCACCCTGATACATGATCGGAGTAATGCCTCCCATGTCGGTGATCGGAGTCGTCACGATTTCGTCGCCAGGCTCTGGATTCACGGCGGCAATCGCACAATGAACGGCGGCTGACCCACTGTTGCATGCATAGGCATACTTGCTGCCGATCAACTTAGCGAAGTCTGATTCCAGCTGCTTCACAAACTGCCCTTTGGTGCTCGTGAGTGTTCCAGAATCAATGACTTGCTGAAGCAATGCCATTTCTTCTGCACCAAGAGTACGTCCAGTTGAGTTCTGATCTGATGGAAGTTGCATCGTCGTGTTTTCTTAAGAGAGGTGAGTCAAGAATTAACGCTGGCGCTGAATCAAGTATCGGTGTACTCATTCAGCATGACGAATTTTCGTCAGGCCCTAATGCAGCGAATTCTGTTAGGTAGGAAGATCGTGTTGAGTCTGAGATGTAGAATTTGAACTGCCCTGCCCTTTCATGCGGCGAGTCGCAATTCGATAAAGCAAGCCAAGATGTTGGCAGATCACTCGAATGGTTTTCATCTTCGAAAGTCCAAACAGGCGGACTTCCAAAGTCGTTGGGTATTCGACGATCTTTCGTTTGTTCATCACAAGCGAAGCGGCGAGTTCTGCCGTACCAAGAAACCCCTTTTCCTTCAGTGGAAGTTCCACAATGTGTTGCCGCCGATAGACTCGAAAACAACTGGTCCAGGTGGCCAAATTTTGTTTCAACAATCGCACATAGATGGCAGAAAGTCCTCGAGACAAAAACAGTCTCCAACCCGGCACGTTCCTCACAAGACCATCTTTGTGGTAAGGAGACGCTGTGACCATCGATACACCTTCGGTCAGCAGGGGCAGCATCTGATCAAGTTCGTGTGGGTCATAGCTGCAGTCACAATCCATTGAACAAACAATGTCTGTGTTCGCGTGATTAATCCCCGTAAGAATGGCAGCTGAAACGCCTTGATTCACGTCGTGACGAAGGACCTGTACGGCATCATCGTCTGCAAACATTTGGTTCAGCAATTCACACGTACGGTCACGACTGCCATCGTCGACAAAGATTATTTGAGGCTGCCAATTGGCTGCCAGCTTTTGTCGAACGGTCGTCAACGTGTTCGACAAATACCCAACAGATGTCTCTTCGTTAAAGCAAGGAATGACGATTGAAACTGGAGTCGTGATGTTTGTCTTTTGAAGATCTACCGCTGTCTTATTTTCTTCAGCAAGCTGACTGACTTGAGCTGAATGCACTTCGCTTTGAGTGGATCGATGAATCAAACTGGCAGGAGAAGAATCTCTCACAGTCAGGTCTGCCAGCGGGCTGCCGACTGATGCTGCGTGGTCTTTGACCGAACAGAAAGAGTATTTTTTGAGGTACTCGGGAAGGATACGACGGTATTTACCCAGCTTACGGTAGTGGCGAAGTCGAGTCAGTCGATCGGCCATACTTAATCGAGGCTGCTCTTCATCAAGTTCCCATACCTGAAAGTACATTACGAACGGATCGTTTTCTGCAGCAAGTGCTCGTTCAACCAGCCGCTTCATCAGAAAATCGGGTAGCTGACGCTGATAGTTGCCGCCAGCGACAGGCAACCAGCCTCCGGGCACGGGCAATGTCGTGAGGGGAACTTCAATCAGTGGTCCTGACGCCGTTTGAACTGTTTGAATTTTCCGCCACTCTGGTTCTGATGCAAAGTCGGCCTGCTTTGGCATCAGGCTCGAATCATACTGGTATCCCGCATCAGCAATTTCTTCAAGCATCCAGAGAGTTGCTTTCGACAACCATCCGTCCGCCAATCGGAAGCCTCGAATCTCCTGACCCGTCACTTCTGACAGGATCGATCGAGACCGAAGCAGCTCTTCCCGAATTTGCTGACGAGGCAGGCGATCCAAGCGATGATGCAAATGCCCCCGACTCGCCACTTCATGCCCAGCGTCTGCAATTCTACGAATCAGCTCTGGATGGCGTTCTGCTGTCCAACCAAGTACGAAAAACGTGGCCGTCGATTGGTGCTGTTCCAGCATCTCCAGCACTTGATTCAAATTGGCTTCCAACCTTGAATCAAAACGCGTCCACTTGTCCATCGAAATAAATTTCCGAAAGACACCGACCTGAAAGTAGTCTTCAACATTCACCGTCAGAACGTGCTGTGTCTGATCAGCATGTCCCAGCGATTGATTCGTCATTGGGTTGTTAACAACCTGTAACACGGGAGTGATGTCCAAAGAATACAAGAGCGAGAAACTGTGACGCCTGCGGTGTTCACATAAAGCAACGTTAGTTTCCTGAATCTTCTGTTCGTTCTAATTTTCCCTTTTCAACAACGTTCTTTGACACCGCAATCATTGACTTTGCCGGTTGTAGTGAGGCCTCCGGGACATCACGCCGACCAGGTAAACCTGACGGGTTGAAACGAATATGCTGTGTGTGCCAGTTGTGCTGAAGCGTAGCCATTCCACATCGTAAACGAAACGAGCCCACGAATTCTTTCGAATTCGTGGGCTCGTGACCAATTTAAACCTGCCTCTTCATCACGAGACATGATCTTGGGATGCAAGACTATTCGTCACCACCCATCATTGAATTCACAAACCGCCCTGCCCCGCGAATGAAACCTGTGTCCATTTTTGCTCGCATGCGAACTCCCTGATCAGTGGGACGGATGCTGATTTCAATCCGGTCTTGGCCTTCTTCTAAAGCCTCAACAAACATACCGCCGGCTGCCTCGCGGCGTTTGCGAAATTCAGAGCCTCGACCGCCGCGAGCATTCCGCTGGCCTCGACCTCGGTTCGCTGATTCTTCTGCATCTTTCGAATCGCCAGCCGCCTCTTCTGCGTCCGCTCCATTACTTACCGATGCTGGACTTTCGAAAACTTCGCGAAGCTTTCCAATGTTGACCACCACTCGGTCTGCCGCAACAAGCTGTGCGGCTGAAGGATTTTCGTACGATAATTCCAGTTGATCAACGACTCCTGACAACGTGTCGAATCCGTCTTCGCCACCGATCAAGAACCAAAGTGATCGAGCTCCCACACCGACAGTTACGCCGGGAGACTTCCCGAAAATATCAACCGCCTCGCTTGGAGTATCATCAAACCGAATCGTGTGGAAAGACATCCCCGCATGATCCTTTGCATCAATTTCGATATCCCCAAGTCCATCTCGGCCAACAAGACGGCTGAGTGCGTCTCGCAGACCAGATGCAATTGCTTCTCCATCCTCAACGCGGAACGCACCCACAACGGCAAGCTTGTCTGATGAATCCTGATAGAGCTGAGTAAACACGTCAAACTGAGCGGCTTTTGCGGTTTCAGACAAAGCAGTCAACGCCTGAAACAGGGGGCTGCCTTCTTGCGGAATATCTCCCATCCCGTCTTCTTCAATCTGAAACGCCAGCCATCCCTTGGCCGCCTCGAAGACGTCAGCAAGCGCGATGGCGTCACGTTCGGCCATGGTTGTTGAATAAAGCACGGATACCGGAGCTTCATCTGAAGCAATCGCACCAAAGTAACTTGGCTTTGAAATGGACAAAAACATCTCTTCCAACATGTCAGAAGCGTCTCGAGCTTCCATCACAAAGTCCAAGTTGGCACAGGCTTCTTCCTGAGACAAACTGACTCCCATTGCAAATCGTTTTGCATCTTGGAAGAACATCTTCGTTGCAGCAATGTCGCGCTGCTGCCACGCATCACGAACAGCGTAAACGGCATCTGGTTCGTCATCACGCTGTTGGTGTTGAGTCGACAAGAAGCTGGTCAGCATGTTGAACAGCAAGTCTCGAGTGGGCTTCGGAACTGCATCGACATCGAAGGACAAAGACAGATCAAATTCGTTGCTCAGTCCAGCCACTAAATTCAGAGGGCTGGGTAAGTCTCGGTCGAACACAGGATCTGGACTCATCGGAGGCAGTTGAATAAACGCATAGTTACCTTCGATGCGTACGGGCGTGTTTTGACGAGGACCAATCAGTTCGTAGCGACCTTCAACTGTTGTGTCCTTCTGCATGATCACCGGCCCAAGTTCCACCATTGATTGAAAGTCTTCAACGCTTGAAATGGGGACATAGGCGACAAATTCCATGGCAGGAGGCAGCACGCTATTTAGAAAAACCATGACTCCACCGGGACGATCCCAGTTCAAGCCATCAAGTCCATTCACGTTTTCTTCTAACGTGTTCAGGATGTTGTCCATCGCCTCGGGTGTGCCTGCTGTTTCAAACAGAAACTCAGCTTGTTCCTTCAAACGATTGGCACTGGCAAAATTCAGAGTGGCGATCGGACGGGATCCCGTCCCAAACATTGGAACCGGGGCTTCACCCGATTCCTGACATTTTGCGGTGACTGGTGTCAGCACAGCCAAAACAAGCGTGGCAAAGGCAATAGAAAGCCGTCGCATTGGGATCACAATAGGCGGGGTCATGAGATTTGCTCGATGTAAACAGGGCAGGAACAATGGTTCAAAAAACAAACTCGCTTAACACGTTGACGACATGGTCAGATGGTTCGCGAACACCAGAAAAGTCTTAGAGGAACAGAAGCCAAAAGATCAAAACCAATCCGGATGTTGCCTTTCTGAGACCAGATTGTAGAAACCCTGAACGACTCTCAAAGTGTCGATTTTTTGAGTCTCATCTGCAGTCGGCGGGCAACGCCAAACACTGCCGAATGCAATTGTTTGCCAGTTGGTGTTGTTCGTAAGGCGTTGGTCCGCTCCGAGTTGGAAGGCGGGCAAATTGAACCACGTGCCGATGGACCGTTAAAATGCTGGGTTTGTGAGCAATTTGGAGGCGTAAAAACGTCTCAAACTCAGTCTCACCTGCTGAACGTCTCTGAATGAAGTGACGACACCAGCTGGTGCGAAACGCGGGTCTTAAGGGTGATTTTCGATATTTTGAGGCATTCTTGCCGAACTCCGTGAGGGCGAATGGCCATTTTTGCCGCCTGTTTGCTCTCGAGTTGTGGTTTTCGCAGTTTGGCAATCTGTGAAGTCAAAGTGCCAAGAAAAACGACCCCGGAACAGCGGGAAGCTCTGTTGCTGCAGTTTTTTGCCCCAGTTACAAACGCTGACACTGTCTGGGGATTCTCGCAGCAAGCGGCATTCTCGCAGCAGTGAAACTGTGCTGACAAGCTTGTCGGTCGTCACTACGCGACCCGCGATCAAGACCGGGACGGTTTCAGAAATTCAGATACGCGAGCCTTTCGGCCCCCCGGACGACTCCGAGTGTTGCGACATCGCACCCTCTTATCATTTGTTTTTGAGTCATATTATGACGAATGCTGATCACTTCCGACATGACCGGTCGCTGAATGTATCTCGAGATACAACATCATCGATTGCAGCCCATGTCACTGCATCTCGCAGCACTCAGCGCCTTTTGACATCGCTGGCCTCGATGCTTGTCATCGTACTGACGTCGTCATTCGCTTTCGCGCAGGATGAATTCACCTATGGTCGACAGCCGATCGGAAGCACGCCTTCCGGGAGTGCGAGTGGAACAGTTGTGGATTCAAACCGTCAAGGTGTTGGCTTCACTTTCCGAGGCGGTCACGTCGCGGGTGGCACTGTTGGGCGAAACGACAGTGCGTCGATCATCGGACTCTCACCTTACGTCAATATTGGTGACGGGTTGCTGTTCGGTGATTCTCGACTGACTTACACCAACGATGGTGGCCTCGCATGGAGCTTCGGTGGTGGATACCGCCAATACGTGACTGCTTGGGATGCTGTCATCGGCGGCTACGGTTACTTTGATCGAGATGAAATTACGGGGGGAAGTTTCGATCAGTTCAGTGTTGGAGCAGAAATCCTAACGCAGAACTGGGAGGCTCGAGGAAACTATTATTCACCTTCAGGCAACACTTCAACTCAAACCGGAACTCGGATTGATACGGACAGCGCAAGCTTTTCGGGCAATCAAGTCTTGTTCAATCGAATCAATACCTTCGCCGAAGCTCTGGAAGGCTACGACGCGGAAATCGGTTGGCTACTACCGGGCGACTTTTCAGAACGCTTCGATGTTCGAGCCTTCGGCGGTGGCTACCACTACAAGGGCGACGGCTTAGCTGGCTTCTCGGGTTTCAGTGCTCGGCTACAGGCAGACATTGCTAACTGGCTGGAACTGGGTCTAAAAATTACAGACGACGAAGTCTTTAACACAAATGTTTCTTTCAACGCCATTGTTCACTTCGGTGAATTTAATAGCCAAGAACATACTCGACGAAGTGCCATTCAACGACTGGCTGAACCAGTCAGACGAAACTTGAACATTGTCACGGCCGTGTCTGACGTTGTCGTTGGCGGCGAAGTTGGACTGGGAGCCGGCGGAGCTCCGCTGAACATCGTCCACGTCAATAGTAACGCAGGCCCCGGCGGTGCAGGAACAGTCGAAAATCCATTCGACAGCTTGCTGACAGGATTGGCCGCTCCATCTGATGTCGTGTTTGTGCATGCTGGAAGTCAGTTTGACGCCGTCCCAGAAAATCAAATTACTCTGTCAGACAACCAGAGCCTGTTTGGCGAAGGTCTAATCACAGACGCATCTGGCAATCGAGTTGTGATTAACGAAGTCGAATTGCTGGGTGGCGAAAACCTAGTTCTACCAGAATCACCAACCTTCGCAGCGAACATGACATTGACTCGCCCCGAACTGTCAAACACAGTCGGAGATGCCGTTGTGCTGGCAAACAACAGCCGCTTCGGAGGCTTCGTCATTGACAACGTTACGGGCAACGGAATCGTCGCCGATACCCGAGAGGACATTGTGATTCGAGACACTCAGATTTCCAACGTCACGGGAGACGGAATTCTGCTGACCAATTCCATTAATACTGCCAGTGTGATCAATACTCGCATCACCAACGCAGCCGGTGCCGCGTTCCATGTCAATGGTGGCGGAGCGGATATTGGATTTACTTCCACCAGCGTCGGAATTGATCCAGCCTTCGGTGCAATCGACAACATTGCAGGTGAAGCTGTGCTGATCGAAAACACGACTGGCGGATCAGTCAACATGTCGAGTTCAACGATCGATGACTTGGGTGGTGCCGGCATTATTATCCGAGACAGTTTGGGGGATGCAGTCATCGACAATGCGAATATTGTGAATGCCATCGGAAACGGAATTTCTGTCACGAATAGTGCCGGACAGTATACCTTCCGAGACACCATTCGAGATTCAACTCGAATCGAAAATGCGACAGGAGCATCTGTCTTCATCGACGGACTGGCCACTACTGGCCGAGTCAGCTTTGAAAACCTAGATATTGTCACCCCTCAAGGTGGCGGTATTGACATCAACAATCTTGCCGGACAGTTTAACTTCACCCAAGACCTGACGATCGGAGCAGCTGCTGCGGGCAGTACGTCTCCATTCATTAGCGTTGACGGTTCACTCGACGGTGCTTCAGTGACATTCTCTGGAGACATCAATATCTTCGGCGGAGCAGCACCCGCATTAAGCGGTGGCACCGGAATCGAACTCATTAACAACGCTGCAGGCAGCAGCTTTGCGGCCACAGGCCTGACAACGATTACATCAATCGGTGGCCCAGGCGTTTCCGTCCTAAACGATGCTTCATCGATTTCATTCGGGAGCATGACAACCGGTGGACTCACCGTTCAGGAAAATGCTGGTTCAGGAATTGCAATCGATAATGCAAGCGGCACCATCACCTTCCAAAACGCGACCAACGTCATTCAGAACTTGAACGCTGGCGATCCACTAGTGAATATTCAGAACTCATCTGCTTTCGTTTCATTCGACAGCCTTCAGGTTCTGGCCAACACAACTAACATTGGTGTCAACCTTGTCGACAACGTTCGCACAGTTGACGGTCAGGGACAGATTATCTTTGACACGCTGGGCATCGTGACGACGGGCGGAACAAGCCTGTTTGGTAACAACAACACCTTGATCAGCACTCGAACAGGAACCATCACTTCAACGGGTTCCGCTGCTGTAGATATCGAAGAATCAGGAATCGACATCACGCTCGAACAGGTGAATAGCACAGCATCACCAACATTCGGTATTCGATTGGTCGAAACCAACAAAGACCTCACCAATCATCCTGTCCTTGGAAAGACGTTTACAGTTGAAGGGGACGCCCTCATCAATCCAACCGCCCTATCTGGTGGCCAGATCCTAGCGGCTGTTGGTGATGGAGTGACGCTTGCCAACGCGGGTCAAGTCACTTTGCAGGCAATGGAAATTCGTGATAACCAAAACGGAATTGTGGTTTTGAATAGCGGCATCGTTGAAGAAGATGATCAATTCCTGCGATTGTTTAATTCCAGTATCTTCGAATCAGAAATTCGAGGCATCGATTCAACCAACCTCACTGAACTTGATGTTCAAGACAGTTTGTTTGGTGACAATGGAAACTTGGCTCCAGCAGCCGGAGCCGATGCCACCAGAAACACGATTCTTGCCACCTTCACAGAAGTTCCCAACGATCCAGATACCGAAGAATTTCTGGACTACGAGACTCCTTACACAATCAATCTTGAACGTAACCAATTCACAGACAACTCGGATGACGTCATCACCGTTCTTAACACTGCGACTGCAATCGGAGCACATCTGGGCCTGAACGCTGATCAGAACCAATTCTTCCTGAACGACACAAATGACTTCGATGCAGCAGACCTTAATGAAAGTGGTTTCGAAATCACTTGGAATGGTCCCGCTCGAATTCAACTGGAATCCAACCAGTTTACTTTGTCAGGGCAAACCGTGGGCGAATCGCAGACTGCGATCTTCCTCGATCTGGAATCATCGACCGACCTGCTTGAATTGGAAGTTGTGGGGAATCAGATTGGCAATACAGTCCAACCGGGTGCATTTGGCATCGACTTGATGACGGCCGGGCCTTCCACTTCGCTATTCCAAGGCAATGAATTTATCTTCCAAGGACTTGAGAGCCAAGGAATGAGATTTACATTGGGTGCCGATACTCGCCTTGACTTGATCGGTAACGCAATTGCATTCGAAAACGAAGGTGGCCTTGGAATCGAAGTCGTTCGACTGACTCAAACTGCCACGTTCCAGATCAGTGGCAACCTGATCCAATTAAGCGACACATTGACAGCTGGAGCATTCCCGCTGCCTAATGATCCACCACTGGAAGAAGGAATTGTGTTCCGCAGTGCGAGTGGGGCTTACACGATCTTCGGTGCTCAAAACAATATCATCGAGCTCATCACTCCGGGTGACATTGATACAGTCGCGTTCTTCGCTGGCAACGTCAATGGTGCCATTATCGTAAATGGAGTCGCTGGCCCGTAACGGGTTTCGACGAAGTGGACCAGTGAATAAGGACAGGCAACCACCTGTCCTTATTGCTTGCGCGGTCGCCAAAAGCGACGCGATCGAGCAATATCTGAGCTGGCAAAGCCATTCGTTCAGTGTCTGGACACCGCAAGACTTCCGGCGACCTCTGTCAGGTCGGCTCTGAACGAACCGATGTCATTGAGAGGCTACTGACTGCCACTCGTTTTCGTTGACTTTTCGATCTGCACGAAGCGTCTACAATGCTGACGCTATGACCAGTGCGTCGGATTTTCCTACTCAGCTTGCTGAACTGCCCTCGCTCGTCGCCACCTTTCCTGAATTTGCCGCTGTGATCAGCGAACTGCAAGCCGGGAACAGTGCGGCGATTAACGGAGCATGGGGATCATCGTGCGCCCTCACTGCAGCCGCCCTGCACCAGCAACAGCCCGACAAAAACTTGCTCGTGGTGCTACCCGGCATTCGAGACCTAGAAGAATTCGCCGACCAGCTCACTGAATTTCTACCGCCCACAGCCGAACTGCTGCTGTTTCCGGCATGGGAAACGTTGCCAGAAGAACATGACGTCACCGATGCTGTCTTTGCCAATCGCTTGAGTGTTGTCAGATCCTTGAACATTCAGCCCAAAGCAGATTCAGGCTCACCCAAAGCAACAGAAGCGGTCGCCACTGATCCTTGGAGTTTTTCCATGGATACGTCGGCTGTGGACACGTCGACTGGGGATACGTCGACGATAGACACAGCTGTTGCTACACCTGATGCTCGCCAGCCATCGAACAAATCGTCGGCCAAATCCAACCGAATTATCGTCACCTGCTTGCCCGCTTTGCTGCAGCCTGTGCCGTCACGAGCATCCATCGAAAAGGCAACTCGCAAGCTGAGCGTCGCCGATGAACTGAACTTAGAATCCCTGCTTGACTGGTTCACCGAACGAGCTTTTGATCGAGTTTCTGCCGTTGAACTGCCCGGTGAATTTAGCGTCCACGGCGGCATCCTCGACATCTATCCACCGACGGAATCTGATCCAATTCGCATCGAATTGTTCGGCGACGAAATCGAATCGATTCGAAGCTTTGATGTTGAGACTCAACGCCGAATCAGTGACCTTGATTCCGTAGCCATCACCGCAACAAAACCCGTTCGCGCAAATCAAAAACCACAACCCGGCGACAGTGTCAAACCGCACGCAGCGATCGCCGAAGCTTCAGAATCGCTCCTTGATTCTCTGCCCAAGAATACGTTTGTTGCTCTCAGCGACATGGCGTCAGCAATCAGTGAAGGCAAGCTGTATCTTCAACGACTGACCAACCCGGTCGGCATGTTTTCCGTCAACCCAACGATGGCTCGACTGGTCGAATTTCCTTCTGTCACGATCGACGGTCTCGCTGCCGACAGTTTCGAAAAGACGTGCCACCTGAAGATTGAATCGGTGGAACGATTCACCGGAACTGGTTCTGATGCACTGATCGATCTTGCAGATTCACTTGGTCAAGACGATCAAGTCTTGCTGGCCTGCCACAACGATGCAGAGCAGCAGCGACTTCGCGAACTGATTTCAGAAACAGAAAAGACGGACGACATTCAGTTAAGCCGTCGAGTCACTTTGTGTACCGGACGGATTAGCCGCGGCTTTCGCTTCATCGAACGCGGCTTGTTAATCGTCAGTGACAACGAGCTATTTTCTCGAGCTCAAGCTCGTCGAGTCAAGTCGCGTAAGCGATCCAGTGATACTCGAGCAATCGACAGTTTCCTCGACCTGAAGGACGGCGATCTTGTCGTCCATGTGACTCAAGGCATCGCTCGCTACCGCGGCATGTCGCTCATGGAAAGTGAAGGGGAAAAAGAAGAACACTTGGCGCTAGAATTCCGTGACACTTTGGTGGTCTACGTTCCAGCATCCTTGATTCATCTTGTCCAAAAGTACATTGGTCCGGCCAAGACGTCCCCCGAACTTTCAAAATTTGGAGGCACTGCGTGGGACAAGAAGAAAGAAAAGGTGGCTGACGCTGTCACAGATATGGCGTCGGACATGTTGAAGCTGCAGGCGGAACGAGATTCCAAACCTGGATTACAAAGCCCGCCAGATTCAGAAATGCAATCGGAATTCGAACAGGCATTCCCCTACACCGAAACTCCCGACCAAGCCACGGCGATCACCGACCTAAAGGTCGACATGGAACGGCCTCGCCCTATGGATCGCTTGATTTGCGGAGACGTAGGATTCGGAAAGACAGAGGTCGCCATTCGAGCCGCCTTTAAAGCGGTCGATAGCGGTCGACAAGTCGCCATGCTTGTCCCAACCACCGTTCTTGCCGAACAGCACTTTCGCACGTTCTGTGATCGCATGGCAGAATTCCCCGTGACCGTTGAAATGCTGTCTCGGTTTCGATCGGCCAAAGAACAAAAACAAATATTGGAACGTCTTGCCAAAGGCGAAGTCGATATTCTGATTGGAACTCATCGGTTGGTTTCCAAAGATGTTGACTTCAGAAATCTTGGCCTGCTGATTATTGACGAAGAACAAAAATTCGGAGTCAAGGTTAAGGAGAAACTGAAACACCTGCGACTCGAAGTCGACGTCCTAACAATGACGGCGACCCCCATTCCCAGAACACTCCATCTGTCTCTGCTTGGAATTCGAGACATCAGCAGCCTGACAACTCCGCCTCGCGATCGAATGCCTATCGAAACTCATGTGGGTCGTTTCGACGAAAGTCTTGTTCGCAGCGCGATCGTTCGTGAATTAAACCGAGGCGGACAAGTTTACTTTGTTCACAATCGAGTTCACGACATTCAAAAGATCGCCGATCAACTTCGAGCCATCGTACCAGAAGCCTCAGTGGCTATCGTGCATGGGCAATTGAACCCGGACGAACTCGAATACGAGATGATGAGATTTGTCAGAGGCGAAGCAGATATCCTGCTCGCAACAACCATCATCGAAAGTGGACTGGATATCCCGAACGCCAACACCATGATTATCCATCAAGCGGACATCTATGGACTCGCAGATCTCCACCAATTGCGTGGGCGAGTCGGGCGAGATCGGCATCGAGCCTACTGCTATTTGATGCTGGAACAGGGACGCATCGTTACCACCAAAGCAACTCGTCGGCTCACAGCAATCGAAGAATACAGCGAACTCGGGGCCGGGTTTCGAATCGCCATGCGAGACCTTGAAATTCGAGGCGCAGGGAATCTGCTTGGAACAGAACAAAGCGGCAGTATCGCGGCTGTTGGCTATGAACTTTACTGCCAACTACTGGAAAACGCGGTTCGTGGACTCAAAAAGCAACCCTTGAGATACCAAAGCCACTGCAAGATCGATCTCCCCGTTTCGGCCTATCTACCAGATCGCTTTATCGCAGAACAGAAGCTTAAGATCGAAATTTATCGACGCCTTTCACAGACCAATAGCTTGAAAAAGCTGACCGAACTGGAAGAAGAATTGCGCGACCGATTCGGTCCCATTCCAACTCCTGCCAAAAGAATGCTGCTTCTAAGAGAGCTGAATTTGCGAGCGATCTCATGGAAGATCGAAAACATCCACCTAGAAGACGGATATGCAGTGCTGCGATATCGAGACGTAAAACTGATCAAAATGCTAAGTTTTCTGCACAAAGGACACCTTCGAATCGTTGATGCTCACGACGCTTATTGGCCCTTGGAAGCTCGAGAAGAAGATGGTTCGGCAGTTACCGCCGAACTGATTGCAGCCCTTTCGGAAGCCGAGCCCCCGATGCCGGAAACAGAATAGCAGCATCAACGCTTTGCCGATAAACTGCAGGCACGGATGTCTCTCGCTGATTCAGGACGAATCCATGAAATCTCAACTCATAATTATTACAACTGTCGCCGCCCTATTTGCTGCGACCGGATGCACATCGCCTCTTTCACGCAAGAGCGCCGCATTAGCCGATGTGAATGACCCCGGCCAATCGGATGCATTTCAAACAGTCAGCTCGTCTTCCGACGCACCTGTGACATTCTTGGATTCTTCAGCCGTCCAATCGGGCACCGGCCCAATGGACGAAAGCTATTCGAGTCAATTTCAGATAACGGCTTCCGGGCTGCGTTACCGAGTTCTTCGCAAAGGCAGTGGACGACAACCCACGGCTTCCGATTCTGTGACAGTCCACTATCGAGGCTGGTTGGATAGCGGAAAAGAATTCGACAGCAGCTATTCTCGAGGAGAAACGACTTCGTTTCCTCTCAACGGAGTCATCGCGGGGTGGACAGAAGGAATGCAGCTGGTCGGCCAAGGAGGCATGATTGAACTTTGGGTACCAGCTCGTTTGGGCTACGGAAAGACGGGCAATGGAAATGTCCCTCCAAACGCAACTTTGCACTTTATTGTCGAGCTAGTAAGTATCAACTAGCTGTTTTCACAAGCGACGCTGCAACGTTCTCAAGCCAGCATGCCTTCACGAAATCAAGACCGGCAGCTCTGCGATTTCACCGATTACGCACACCATTCGTTGCGTTGTGGCGCCCTGCTTGACCGCTCATTCTGCTGCACCAATCACTGATTGCCGACTTCACTGCTGAGACTGGCTTTCGCTGGTTCAATCCAAGTTAACTGCACAGGCGTGAAGTTCAGAACTTGGTCTGATCGGCAGTAGGCAAATGTCAACGTCGGCGAACTTTCGCTGTGGCGAATCAGTTCAGTGATTTCGCCTCGCAGATCCATCACAACATTGACGCCATAGGGCAGTGGTGGCAACTGACGCCTCAGGTACTCAACCTGTAACATCGGGTCTTCAAGCCTTTGCATCACTTCCTCAACCGTCATGACGGCTTTCGGGTGAGTCTGCTGCCGCTGCACCAGCGAGGCTCGAATCTTTGAACTCACAGGCTGATTGTCGGGAAGATATTGAGCCACTGTGAAAATAGAATCAACGACCTGAGTTATTCGCAAGTCATCTCGAGCTTTACCCAACTGCCAATTCAGGACAACATCACCCACCGTCGCTCGCTCACATTGACCAAAATATCCACCGTGGCAAACCGCATGGCGGACTCCAGACAAATCGATCCGAAAATGACCAATGTCTGACCCAACAAAAGCTCTGGGATTCCAGTCCGAATACAGATAACACCAAGCTGGGTTATTAAAGTTGTAGCGATCATGAAAGTAGATCAGCGGCCACCCCGAAGACTTCAGCAAAGCTGCAGATCTTTCTAGGCCGGGCTTCGTGACTCCGAGCGGATCAAATGCCCAAGAACAGTGAGTAAAGAGGCCCACAGTTTCACTGCAGATTTCAACCTGCTCAAACTCCACATAGCTGGGTTGCCAGTGAATCGGCTGCGTCGCCTGCAAAGGGGGCATCTGAAGCCCATAAACGGCAAGAAAGACGAGCGTCGAACTCATTGCAAGATGTTCTCAGAGATCACAGGTGGGCTGGCCACCGTATTGTAGCCACGAATCCCATGAGAACAAAATTGGATCTGACAACAGAAATCAAAAGCAGGCAATTGCGCCAACTATCGACGACGACGGCAGGACCGATCCATATTCGTACCACCAATGGGTTCTCGCATTTGACGACGCCGTGCCTGAATCTTTTTCTGAATGGCTCCTGTAATCCGTTGAGAACGAGAAATGCCATTTTGAGTCGCAGCTTGAATCGCAGAATTCATCGCCCGTTGCAGATTCATGGTGTCTTTGCGATACGTCTCAAATTCACGGCGGTACGTTTCCAATTCGGCCGACTCAGCACGAGGTTCGATGACGGTTTGATAGGCCTGCTCCATCCAAGTTCGCTTGCCCGCAGAACTCGTCATTCCAATATCGAACGCCTTCACTTCTCGGTGACACTTTCCAGCCAGGTCCCTCACCCATCGGCGAGCATCCTCCCATCCATCTTTGTCTTCTCGATCTGAAGCCAAGCGTTCTTCAGGAGACAAATCACGATCCATCTTGCTTAAAGTATTCGCCAATGTCGACAGCTTCTGACGAAGGCCCGTCATCTGACGCTCCATCTGTACGGCCGCATTCCAAGACGCTTCAATGCGATCGTACAGAGACTTGCCTCCGGAAATTTCTTCGTCGCCACCATCACTCGGCACTTCTTCGATCGCCGCCGGCATCGGCGCAATTCCATGCTGCCCCCAATCGGTGGTTGCCCCAACAGCTGGCTGCCCCGCTGCTGGCTGAACAACTGCTGGCTGAACAACCGGAAATGCAGAGTAAGCCGTTTCGTAGACTGACAGCAAAATTTCGGATGAAGCCCCTGGGACAGGAGACGGTATTATCTGATTCAAATAGGGAAAATACGCCTGAGCTTGCTGCCACGGAGCACCATAAAGGGAAACCGCCAGAAACTGAGATCCATCGATCCCCGCTGCCATCAACAAATCACTGATCGAAAATGGCAATCCCGCCGGGTACGCGCTGGCAACTTCCACAGGAACCATCACCGTCACACTTGACGGCATGGCAGCCGGACGAAACCACGCCCAAACAGCCATTCCCGGACATCGAGCAATTGGCAAAGCTTCCCACGTTGTCGATGGATGTCTTGCGGTAAACATGGCCCACCCTTTAATGGCAAAATGGAACGATCCAGAATGGAACAAATCTCAAAACTTTCTCGCCATTCACTGTAATCACGGAAAGACTCAATTTTGTCTAGTTGTATAGAACTGCCGACTGCAGAGTACTGAATTTACTGGAACTGGGTCGAATATTCACTTCAAAAACGAACCCTCAAGAACAGGATGAGTCCAAGAGAATGTGCCGCGAGCTTGAAACATGAACGTCAGCCACCACAAGGCAGGTCTTCCGGTGGCTGGGCTATGTTGAGTATCGATTTTTTCGATCGTAGAAAAACTGCTGGCGTTTGGATCAAATATTTCCGCCGCGAACGTGAATTCGGATGGTTTTGATTCGGGAATCAAAAGAAACCGACCGATTGCACATCGAAAGCAAGATGATAGGCTTGAATGCCCGAAATTCTGGGGATATCATCCTGACCTGCAACACCATGGTGGGTATAGCTCAGTTGGTTAGAGCGCCGGATTGTGATTCCGGAGGTCGCCGGTTCAAGTCCGGTTATTCACCCTTAAAAAAAGCCCAGTCGAAATCGACTGGGCTTTTTTTGTGAACTGTTAAAATCTGCCACCCCAAATCCGAAGAACACACCAAGGCAGAATGACACACAAGCAAGAACTTTCTGCTGTGTCCTCGCAGCCGCTTGCGGCCCCCACATTGCGAGGGCCATACAAAATGCGACGGCCACGCTGCGAAGTTCGCAACGTTTCTAAGTGAACTCTCTACCCGCCGTCTACACGCGCCCTCAGTAAGAGCCTCGGCAATAAGAGTCTCCGGCAACGAAACGCTCTTCAACGATAATCGCCCAAGTGAATTCTGTCGGGAAGCAGGCCGGTCACGAAGACTTAATGGATACCCAAACAGCTTGCTTCCGGAGATCCCAGACGCCGGGCATCGTCTTTGGGGAACCCTGCGCCGTACTACCTACAGCGGCAACGAAACTGTCTTCTTCGTCTTGGCGGCTTCATAAATCGCCAAGATGATTTCGACACTCTTGCGACCATCTTTGCCGTCCACAATGGGATCACGCCCTTCCTTGATGGCGTTGACTAGATCCTGCAGTTGAGCCTGATGGCCCTCGTGAGAAATCGCCTTCGGATCGGCAGCTCCGCCCGTGTTGGCTGATCCCGGAGCAAACTGCTTTCTTAAGTCTTCGTCGTTATCCGCAGGAGTTTCAAATTCCCACTTCAAGATATCGTCTTGTTCAATAACGGCTGTGCCTGATGTGCCGTGGATTTCTGTCTTCTTCAGCAAACCAGGCCAAGCGCTGGTGGTTGCTTCGATCACTCCGATGGCCCCGTTGGCAAATCGCAACGTGGAAACACCAACGTCTTCCACTTCGATTCGCTCATGCGCCAACGTGTCCGTCATCCCGTTAACTTCGACGACGTCACCCATCAACCAGTACAACACGTCAACCTGATGAATGGCTTGGTTCATGTAGGCTCCGCCGCCATCTAATTCCCAAGTTCCTCGCCATCCACCACTGTCGTAATACTCTTGAGTTCTCCACCACTTTACGTAGGTGTCGCCCAAAGTGAGTCGTCCAAATCGACCGGAATCGATGGCAGCTTTCAACGCCAGATTCACAGCACTGAAACGAGAAGGAAAGATCGCACACAACAACACGTTGTTAGCTTCGCAAGCGTTGATAATGTCATCGCAACGCTCCAAAGTGATCTCAAGCGGTTTTTCGACCACAACATGCTTACCAGCATTTGCGGCAGCCACTGCAAGGTCTCGATGAGCGCCGCTTGGAGTACACACGCAAACAATGTGGACGGCAGGGTCTGCCAACATTTCGTCTAGATCGGTGTAGGCTTTGCAAGAATATTCAGCGGCAAACCCGTCTGCATTTTCCTGCTTACGGTCTAGACACGCTACAACGGCTGCATCTGGAATTTCGTGAATGGCTTTGGCGTGAAAGTGAGAAATCATTCCAGTGCCAACAATGGCAAATCCGGTGGTCATGTGATTTTTTCTCTTCTGTTAAGAATCGGTGCGAAGCTGACATTGTAGTCGTTGAAGAGCCGGGAACAAATGACACAAACTGCGTCCAAACGTCTGAGGCCGTCGACAGCAGCCCTGCCGCTTAATACGTTGCAAGAGTGCCAAAAGCAGAGGCTGTTGAGAGAGGTCAATCACAGAGGCAAATCACAGACGTGATGTCAGAAACCAGATAAGACCCAATCCGAATTGCGAACATCATCCCAGTTTGACTCGACAGAATTTTTTCTTCCCAGCCCAAACCAACATTCCATCAGTCACATCAACCCGATCGTTGGCGTCGCTGATCACAGCCTTGTCTTCGCCCAATTTCCCTCCGCCACCCTTGATGAGGCGGCGAGCTTCTCCGTTGGATGATTGCAGGCCTAATTTTACCAGCAGCAGATAGGCTGGCAGTTGTCCGTGATCTAGGTCTGTCGCGGCGAGTTCGACGACGGGGATATCAGACGGAAGTCCGCCTCCTCGAATTTCCTTTTTCCATCTGTCAGATGCCTTCTGCCCCTGCCCTTCGCCGTGATACTGATCGATGACGGTTTCGGCCAAAGTAAATTTGGCTTCTTGTGGATGCCCTGCAAGAAGGGTTTTGACATCATCTAAAGGAACTTCAGTCAGCAATTCAAAGTACATCTCCATGACATCGTCGGGAAGCATCATAAACTTCTTCACCATGTCAAAAGGCGAGTCACTAATCCCGATGTAATTGCCCAGACTTTTCCCCATGCGTTTGACTCCATCGAGCCCGACAAGAATGGGAGACATCATGCCAATTTGCTGCTTGATACCTTCTTGAGCCTGCAGGTCTCGAGCCAACATGAAACTGTAAAGCTGTTCCGTGCCGCCAAGTTCAATATCCGACTTAATTTCCACGCTGTCCCACGCCTGCATGACCGGATACAGACACTCATGTAAGTAGATCGCTTTTTCGTCTTTGTAGCGTTTGGCAAAGTCATCACGGGTCAGCAATTGAGCCACGGTCACTCGTCCGCACAGCTGCAGAATTTCAGTCAGCCCCATCTTTGCAAACCAGTCTCCGTTGCGATGAACTTCAGCTTTGTCCATGTCGACCACTTTGCCCACTTGAGCCAAATAGTCTCGTGCATTCGATTCAACTTCTTCCGTCGTTAAACGTTTGCTGCGGGCCTCATCCCGACCGCTGGGATCGCCTACCATCGCGGTCGCGTTGCCGATAATGATCACTGCCTGATGCCCCAGTTCTTGGAACTGTCGAATCTTTCGCAAAGGCACGGTGTGCCCTAAATGGACGTCAATCCCCGTGGGGTCAATGCCGTATTTGACTCGCAACGGAACTCCAGAATCGAAGCTTTCTTGCAGCTTCTTTTCCAGCTCTTGTTCAGGCACGATTTTTTCGATCCCCCGACGAATGATGGCGAGCTGTTCGGCGACAGGTGGGAATAAGCTGGACACGTAAGCAGACTTCTAAAACAAGATTCGTCGATGAAAACAAGACACGCAGTTTAACAAGCGATTTTTATCATTCTGGTTCGGCAACTGCCAGCTTCCCCAAAACGCCAAAGCAGATTCTCGTCAGCTGAAAGACGGCAAGTCTTTGGCTAACCCACGGTCTGCAACAATGCCAAACACATATTAAAAGCGTTAAACATCAGATGAACCAACATCACCGTTCGATAGCTGCGACGCTGAACATAGGTGTACCCTAAAACGATGGCCAGAGGCAGTAATGAAATGCAATCTGGAAATCCATGAGCACAACTAAATAACACTGCAGACACAACAATCGCCATTTTGGTTCCACGACGGTTTGCTAAGCCGCCTAAAACGACGACGCGATAAAGCAATTCTTCCACAACGGGAGCCACAATGGTGGCGATCAGCATCAACAAAACCAGCAACTGGACCGAAAGTCCTCCGCCATCCATCATTTCAATAAATGGATGAGACTTTGGTTCCGGCATCAAGGACACAACAATCAGCCGAGTCGCAATGGTGGGGACCAGAGCCATCAGAAATGCGAATCCGGCAAACTTCAATTCGCTCCACACATTCCAACGCTCGTGGACGACGGCAGAAGTGACTTCCTGTGATGATTCCAGATCTGCGTTGGCTTGATGTGTTGATACGATCACTGAGGCCAATTCAAGATTGTCCTGTTGCGGCTCTGAAACCGGAACAGATCGCCCAGGGCCGTCAGCTTGAGTCAGCCAGATCAGCGTTCCGAACAGAAACAGCAGCACTCCATTACTACTGACGATTCCAGTAATCATCTTCCAAGCAAGATCTTCGGCATTGCCTTGTTTGTCGACCAGTTCTTCTGCAGTCGCCTCAGGTTCTTGCTCACTCTTTGCTTCGGCATCTGGCTCGGCCAATTCGGCATTTGGATCGGCTTGAAGTGGTTCACCATCGACGGCCAACAACTCATCGAAACTGATGGTCATGGCTGCGGATGCCAGAAACGCAACAACGATCACACCAATCACGGATACCGGCGTCGGCACGTGCAAGCAACGCCGCTTTGCAACCGGTATGACCACTTCACCGTTTTGCCATCGCAGGGCGCATTTGACGACAGTGACAAAGCTTGCGCAGAACGCGACCATGGCCACGGCCGCTACCAATTTTTCTGACGTCGTAAGAACCAATTCCGGGTTGGCAGCTTTTTCTTGAGCAATCAGCAACAACGAATTTAGCACAGAATCACACACTTTCCGCAAAAACGACCATCTCAGTTCATTGCCGACTCAGTTTCATCGTCCAATCCTAAGCACCTTCAGCTCTCAATTCCTGTGTTCCGCGGGGAAGGTCTCAGAAAGTCAGAACTGGTTTCCCTCTGTGATTGATCCTTAATCGTTTTTCGAGAGACTTTCTGTTGTTGATTTCAACCTGCTGACACTGATCGACTGCCATCCAGTGTTCTTTGGCTATCCTACAAATTCAACGCACCCACCTTCAGGGAATCTCAGCTGTGCCAACTGTTCTCGACCGCATCATCACTTACAAGAAGCAGGAAATCGCGGAGCGCAAATCAATCGTGACCGCAGCCGAGCTAGAAAAACGGATACAGCAGGCACCTCCGTCTCGAGGTTTCCAAAAAGCCCTACAGACTGCGAAGGCTCCTGGATTAATCGCAGAAGTCAAAAAAGCGTCGCCTTCTGCTGGCATCATTCGAGAAGATTTTGATCCAGTCACAATCGCACAAACGTACGCATCCGCAGGAGCCACCTGCCTGAGTGTGCTGACAGATGAACCGTCGTTCCAAGGCCACTTAGATTTTTTGGAAGCGATTAGGCGAGCAGTTGATATCCCCGTGATGAGAAAGGAATTCATCATCGATCGGTATCAAATCTTGGAAGCTCGAGCTGTCGGTGCCGACTGCATTCTCTTGATTGCCGAATGCCTTGACGACCAACAACTCAACGACCTGCACCACTTTGCCGTGCAGCTGGGCATGGACACCCTGATTGAACTTTACGAACCTTCCAACTTGCCTCGAGTTCTGGCGACCGGAGCCACGTTGATCGGAGTCAACAATCGAGACCTAAGAACATTCGAAACCAGTTTAGAACACACGTTTGAACTAAAGGCTTCGGTGCCCGACAACGTTTCATTAGTCAGCGAAAGTGGAATCAAGAACCACGCAGATATCGAACGACTTGCTTCAGCGGGAATCGCCGGAGTCCTCGTTGGAGAATCACTCATGCGACAACCAGATATCGCTGCGGCTGTACGAAGTCTGATGACGGGCTCCTAACTCTGCAACGAATTCGTTTTACGCCAATCGCAGATCAAACAACATTCCAACCTTAGTTCAACAGAAAATAGAACTCATGACAGACTCAACATCACCAGACACTCCAATTGAACAAGTCTTAGTCATTCCCACATCGGTCTTCCACGATGTGGGCCACTTTCAAGGTTTCTGCCCCAATTTTGATCAGTACCTAAAGGTCATTCTTGATCCACAACACGCCAGCTATCGTCCTCGAAACTTGATGGAAGAAGACCCATCTTTTAAGCAGTTGATTCCCTACTGCATTTTTCGTTGCAATGGAGAAGTCTTTCAGTATCAACGAGGCAATTCCCAGGGCGAAGCTCGACTGCACGCAAAACGATCTGTCGGAGTCGGAGGACACGTTTCGACTCTTGATCTTAACGGCAAAGGTTGTGCATATACGGAAGGCATGAATCGAGAAATCGAAGAGGAAGTTTTTCTGGAAGCCAAATGGACACAGCAGTGCGTGGGCCTAATTAACGACGACGAATCCGAAGTCGGAAAGGTCCACCTAGGAGTCGTCCATGTGTTCGATCTGGAAACGCCAGATATTAAACCCAAAGAAGCGTCTATGCTGGATTCGGGCTTTCGGCAGCCAGCCGAGATGCTTGCAGATCTTGAGGCCTACGAAACATGGTCTCAAATTTGCCTAAAGGCTCTCTTTAACGATTGAACATCCACGGTTTTTGCCGGATTTCGTGACATCTGGCAAGAACCGCCGGACCCCTGAAATGACGTTGCAAAGTCTCCCAATTCCTTCGCAAGCCGCTCTGGCAACAATCGATAAAACCAGTTACTTCTACAGGACACCTTGAAATTTCTGAAGGGTCGCGGTGCCAAATCACACCAAGCTGCCCAAAATGTAAAACAACAAATTCTAGGTCACAGTCTTCAATATCGTTGCTGCCAACACACCTGATCGGCAGCCAGTGGTTCGACTGAGCCAACACGACAACAATGCTGTCATACAGCACCACGGCAAAGGAATGCCTGTCATGAAATCATTGATCCTAGTCTCGATCACTTTGAGCGCGATGACGTCGCCTCTGATGGCTCAGTCAGAGCCAGTCACAGCAGCATCGAACGCGGCTCGCCTTACCGAAGAATCGTTGGGAAGCATTCTGACTTCGATTGGGCTAAAACCCATCAAGACAGACAAACGCTACGACTTTGCATTTAAGACAACCATTCGTGGTGAAGAATGGAAGTTCAGCATGTCCGCCGTGCTTTCACGTAACAGCGAATCTGTCTGGCTGATGGCATGGCTCGACCAAATTCCATCTCAAAGCAGCAACGTTCCGCGAACAGCGCTTCTCAAACTTCTGGCAGCCAACGACCGACTTGGCAACGGTAAGTTCTTTGCTTACATCCCCACGAATAAAAGATTCGTACTGCAACGAGTCATCAAGAACGACGGTATGTCAACTCGAAAGATGATGGACAGCCTTCAAGATCTTGCCGTAAGCGTCGCTGACGAATACCCGATCTGGTCCGTCGCAAAGTGGTCTCCAGTAACTCCCGGACAACCAGCGATTGCAGCTGGAGGTCAATCGGCAGCAGGTAACGGAACAGTTCCCGTTCCTCCAACAAGCAATGCCAACGCGTCAGCTCGAACGATTCGAACATCAGACGCCGCCCCAAAACTGAACAATCGACAAATTCGCTAGTCGAACTTCGCTGATTCAAAAACAAAGCAGGCTGTCATTTCATAGCAGAAGTGACAGCCTGCTTTTGCATGGCCAAACTGAAAACCGCCTTAACGAGCCAGTCATGGATTCTCTGCATCAGCCATCAACTTTCGACGACCTTGCCGAAGCTCGTCGAAACTGGATCACATCGATCCTGAAACCCTGGTGCCAAACGGCGGCTCGTAAAGAGCTACTGAAGGCGAATGCCGAATGGCTCGATATCGCTGGCAAGGTTGATGCTGATGCCACACTTTGGACATGGGCATGGGAAAGATTCCCTATCCTCACTCATCCAGACTTGTCACTCGTCAACGAAACTTACGAAGTTGACGTCACACTCATCGACGGTACGAAAAGCAAAGGCTTTCCAGACGCCCGGCGAAGCCAACAAGGCGAACTGGTCTTGGTACGCCGAGACCCCGAAACCGGAGCCACATTGCTGACACCCCCAATGAACATCGATCACATCCAAAGCGTCGAACGAGTGGCTTAGGCACAGCACAGCCGGCCCAAACCCCCATTCGCGAAGCTGGCTCTGTGAATCGATCTCACGTCGCCCCTCTGTTACTCAACGCCGCCGTACTGCTTTCGGTAGGCTTGAATTTGATCAAAAAGCTGGTCCGTCACGACGATGTTGCCGTCGACTTCTCGGCCTTTTAAATCGTGAGCCACTTCTTCCACGTTCACGATCGCGAACGTGTCCATTTCGAATTCCTGTCGCAGTTCAGTCAAGGCATTCTGGTCGCCCTGCCCTCGCTCCATGCGATTCACAGAAACCACCAAGCCTGCAATTTGAACGTCGGCCGCCGCTTTCAGCACGGGGACAGTTTCGCGAATCGAAGTCCCGGCTGTCGTCACGTCTTCCACAATCAACACGCGTTGCCCAGCTTCTGGCTTATGACCGACCAACGAGCCACCTTCACCATGGTCTTTGGCTTCTTTGCGATTGAAGCAAAATGGCACGTCGGTGCCTCGACGACTAAGCTCCATGCTGATGGCTGTTGCCAACGGAATCCCTTTGTAGGCAGGACCAAACAGAAAATCGAATTCGATTCCTCGAGCCTGAATTGCATCAGCATAAAAACCAGCCAGCCGATTCATTTGCTCGCCCGTGCGATACCGACCCGTATTAATAAAAAAGGGAGTTTTTCGGCCGCTCTTTGTCGTGAAGTCTCCGAACGTCAAAACGTTGGCTCGGACCATAAAATCAATGAACTCACGCTTGTAGGTTTCCACGGCGGGCAAATTTCTATGAAGAGAGTGATCTAAACTTCAGCAACAGATTGTCTGCAAAACCCAATTTTCGTGCTCCAACTTCAGAACACAAGCAATAACACATTTCAACAGGCAGTCTCTCGAAAGCCGAAACCAGTCACTCGAACTCAAGCAATTCCCCCCCAACCAAACGTTCCCGATGATCGTTAAAGTCTACCAAAGCAATCAGTCGATGAGTCAGGTCGAACCAATCAAGCACGACGCTGAACTTTCCGGCAAATCTTGCCGGAATTTAAATGCCCGACTTCCCTTTTCGAAGGCCCCTTCATGTCGAAGCAGGAAAAATCTGATCGACTCAAACTCGGTTTCCTTGCCGCTGTTGAAGTGGAAGGTCGAGGACACGTGGGAGGCTTACTGGTCACCAATCACAACGGACGGCCGTTGGAATTCCAGTGTACGACTCCCGTGAAACCAGATCGGACTCAGGAAATTCTGTATGGAAAATCACTCAGACCATGGTTGCTGGGCGAATTGATTGGCAAGACTTTGCTGGCACGAACATCCATCAAGCCGGATGTCGTTTTCACAACCGATGCAGACATCTTGGAACTGCGAAATCACACGAACACTCCGGTGGCATGTACTAGCACCGACAAGGTGATGAAATCATCGGAAGAAATGAATCAGCGACTGGGGGGGCGAATCCTGACCTTCCACGATAGTCACCAACAAGACATGGATTTCGTGGCCGACAAGCTCGATCAACTTCCCGGACAAGCCGACCTGGAAGAACCGCTAGAACGAGTCAACGAAGCACTCAGTGAAACAGTTAAAACAGTGATGGCCCGCTAACTCAAAGGGACTCAACCACAATGATGGACGACGACCTCCCTCTGATTTCAGAACCGGAATGCCAATCAGTCAGCCTGTCAGCAAAAGTTGATATCGCAAGCACTGGTTTTAACCCCGCGTTGAAACGCGAACCGCAAATTTCAGTTCAACCGATCCCCTTTGCCACCGTTCCAGAATTCGTTCCATCTTGGAAATCAAGACGAATTCCGATCAAGTGCATCGGCCTCAAAATGCCAGAAGGCATCGACTTTGATCCGCCTGAAGAAAAGCAGGAAACCAGTTCGGACGGCATCGAACTGAAAAAGATCGAGCCGAAAAAAGAGAAGGCAAAGCAAGAAGACGGCGATCCCGAAAAACGCCCCACGCGTACTCGCGTAAAAGCTCCTCGAGACGCATTGTCCTTGCAGGACCGTCTGTTTTATCTGCTGCAACCACCGCTGGAATCGTGGCTGGCTGGGCAGGAAATGATCATGCCCTTTGAACCGTTTCCCTACCAGTACGAAGGCATTGCTTGGATGTTCGCTCGGCATTCCGCCCTGCTGGCAGACGAAATGGGACTGGGCAAAACCATGCAGACGATCACTGGCGTTCGACTGCTACTGCGCAGCGGACAGGTGAATCGCATTTTGCTAATTTGCCCCAAGCCATTGATTCCTAACTGGCAAAGAGAATTCAAAACTTGGGCCGAAGAACTCCCCATCGTCACCATCGAAGGCAATGGGGCTCGCCGCAAGATGCTGTGGACCATGCCGGGCGTTCCCATTCTGATCACCAACTACGAATCAATGACTCGAGACATCGCAGAGATGCCCGAGGAAGAACAGCCAAAATTTGACCTACTGATTTTGGATGAGGCACAGAGAATCAAAAACCGAGACTCTCGGACGGCTCAAGTCACTCGCAGTATCAATCGACGTCGCAGCTGGGCTCTCACGGGAACTCCAATCGAAAACAGTCCGGATGAACTCGCGTCGCTGTTCGAATTTTTAGAAGTCATTCCCGCTCGCGCCACTCCAGATATCAAACAACTGGCCAAGCTGACAGAAGAACATATTCTACGCCGCACCAAAGACTTGGTGATGAAAGACATGCCACCTCGAATTGATCGAGATGCCGAATTGGAGCTCACGCCCGCGCAACAGTCTGCTTACACGTACGCCGAAAAAGAGGGCGTCATCCAGCTGAATGAATTGGGAGATTCCATCAGCGTGCAACACGTGTTTGAATTGGTCATGAGATTAAAGCAGCTGACCAACTACGACCCGCTCACCAACGAAAGCGCGAAGCTGGAACGCCTTGTTGCAGACATGGAAGAAATTGCAGCGAGCGGTGGCAAGGCGATTCTATTTAGCCAATGGACGAAGACCATCGACTGGCTGACCGAACGCCTGCAACAGTTTAATCCATTGGTATATCACGGTGGAGTTCCCACCAAAAAACGGGAACCCATTCTAACCAAGTTCAAAGAAGACCCCAACGCTCACATCATTCTGATGAGCTACGGAACAGGAGCTGTTGGACTTAACTTGCAGTTTGCTCACTACGTATTTTTGTATGACCGCTGGTGGAACCCTGCGATCGAAGATCAAGCAATCAACCGAGCACACCGCATCGGAGTATCAGCGCCCGTCATTGTGACTCGATTTATCTGCAAAGACACGATTGAAGAACGCATCGATTTGGTTCTGCGTGAAAAGCGAGAAATGGCAGAAGCCATTTTAGGCGAAGGTGACAACGATAACGTGTCGCTGGGCATGGACGCGTCTCAAATTTTCGGCCTATTCGACCTAAAGAAACGCACCAAAGATGGCTCAGCTTCCATCGGCCCCGACGTACAAGAAGCCGCCTAACAACCCATTTCAATCGCAAAGTGGAAACACTCTTGCCAGAAGCAAAGTGCAGCTTCAGTCGTTGCCCTGGATGCTGTGTGAAGCAGCTGTTTTAGAATTTGCTGGTGCAGCCGTATTTGTTGCCGTCATCGCAACTGCGACGGCAGTCAGCTGAAAACCGCACTGCCACCTGCCCCGCCGTTACCGCTCAGACTGACTTGATTGTTCCATCAAGTCAGCATTACCAATCCAAGCCATAAAGTAGGGCTCTTCAGCGTTTGGTTCGATAAAGGCAACAAAGAAGGGTTCGTCAAAGACTAGGTTGCGGATGCGATTGGGATCGTAGATTGGTTCCTCGTCCTCGAATGAGGCGATCAGAGCAATTTCAGCAACGCTGGCAAAGTCTGCTCCCGTCTCATCCAGTCGCAGGCGAACATCCTGATAGACGATTGAAATCAGCACCTGTTCGTCACCAACATGAATGGGCACCTGAAGCTTGGGGAACTCTTGAAACACAGAAAAATCGAGGACCGGGACTCGAAATGTTTCATTCGCTTCTAACGTCGACCGGGGACTCGCGACTCGACTTCGTCTTTTCGTTTCGCGCCAAGTGGCATCCAACGTTGGCTTGGGCGGAATCATGGCAAGGTAAATTTGGTCCCGCTGAGGACCGACTGTCTTTAACCGTACGATAAAATTGTCGTCTCCTTTGTCGTCTACGATGGTCAGCTGACTTTCGTAAACTGGCCCCACGCCATTTCCCGTTGGCTCGTACCCGAAATTTTCAACGACCGAAGTCTGTTTGCCATTTTGGAAAATCAGCCCGGTGTCCAACCGGCTGAATTCTTCTTCAAAGGGCATCTGCTTTCGAATCGCCGCGACAACTCGAATCACCGGACGACGATCTGTCAGTTGAAGCCTGTACTTGATATCTGGAAAACGTTGGTCGAGACTTCTTTGAAGATGCGCTTCGGCCAAAGGGCTGCCATCTGAAGTTCCTTGGAACAAAGCGGAAGGCGAGACAAGATTGCCATTCAAGACTTCCTTGTTCATCGCCTGAATGTGCGAATTTGGTGTAACAGGAATGATGTCTCCACCAAGAGACTGTTTCAGATCATCCCATGCAAGCTGCAACGACGCACACCACAGGCGATTCATATCCGAATCAAACGGCGTGGATCGCAGGGCGCCGATTTCCGTTGCAGAAAGTTCATTTGCATCTCGAGGTTCACTTAGCCTTCCACTGGGAATCGATGCGATCAAATCCGTTGGCCATTCGTCTCCCTGATACAGATCCCACGAGGAAGCTGTCATCAAGCTACCAAGCACATTGCGACTCACCTTTGGGCCAACAGTCCGAACACTGCCATCCGCCAAAGCAAAATAAGCTCCACGATTTGGCTGCTCATCTCGGCTGTCGTCCAGCATTCGCAAAGCATCCATGCCAAGCATGTCCTTGGGAGCCAGCCAGCAGATTTCAGATTCGCGATTTTCAACCAACATCAGTGTGTTGGATGCCCCATGCACAATGTCTCGAAAACCAACCGTTTGATCCGCCGGCCACACCGTTCGTCGCCCGATGATCGCGAGATAGTGTGCCGCCGAATCCGATGATTCCGCCAGATCAGATTGAAATGCGGCCGGAGCTTGCTTGTGCAACTTCGAGTTATTCGGACCATTCCAAGGTTCATCAAATCGATACCTGTTTGCCAGCTGGGGATCAATATCTTTCAGAATCAACGACCGCCAGCTGTGCCAACGTCTGCCATCCGGCCCGACCACAAAGGCAGGAGGAAACGAACGATATTCATCATGATAATTGTGCAAAGCCAACATCACGAGTTTCAGATCATTGCGAACCTGCTTTGATTCAAGATCAAATCTGGCAGCGCGGATCATGTTCCAAGCGACAAATACAGCAACACAACCAAGGGTTGCCAAAAGGCAAAAAACAATCGTCCGTTTCATACGCCAGCCTCATCATGACATCGCACTCAGTGGATCAGTTCTAAAACAGACCATCGACAGCAGCCAATTTGTCTAAGTTTCGATGGGCATTTTTCCGAATGATGCACGCGTTCGACTCGCGGTCGAATTCCAGAGATGTCAAATAAAAAACGCCTCATGTCATCACCGAACTCTTGATGAGTCCAGCGACGGCAGAGGCGAAATTGGCTTTAATCGATACGACTTACTTCTGCTGAAAGAGGCAGTTTTAGGCTCCAAAAACGGCTTTGTAAGTTTCGATGGTCTGCCGAGCGGCTTCATCTGAATCTGGAATTGGGAAGGCTTCGGCTGATGCGTAGCCGTTGTAATTGATGTCTTTCAAAGCTTGCACAATCGGGGCGTAATCCATGTGACCTCGACCAGCCGCTTGGCGATTGGAATCGACAAAGTGGACGTGACCGATGTGGCTCCCGCCATCTCGAAGTCCCTCAGCAAGACACGATTCTTCGATATTCATGTGGAACAGGTCAGCCAGAAGTTTGACATTGTCACTGTCGACAGCGGCCAACAATTCGACTCCGGCTTTCATCGTGGTTGCAAGGTTGGTTTCGTAGCGGTTGAGTGGTTCGTAAATCAGAATTGTGCCCAGCTCTTTTGCGAACTCACCCAGTTCAGTTAAAGCCGCCGTCAGATAGCCTAAAGCCGTTGTTTCATCAGTCACAGCATCCCACTTGCCCTGCATAGAACCGATAATCGCTGGAGCACCATAGGGTGCTCCGGCTGTGATAATGCCCTTGATGAAATCCTTGGCTTTTGTTCGACGATCGGCATCTGGGTCACAAAGATGCAATCCGTGCTTCACCATGCCGGCACCGGTTCCAACAGCCGCAAGTTGCAAACCGTGTTTTTGCAACAAGTCTGTCAGTGGCAATTCGCTGATCGCTTCGGGAGACGGAGCAAAAATTTCGACAGCGTCGTAGCCAAGTTCAGCCGCCTTACGACACCCTTCTGCAACGTCGTCGTGATAAACGAAAGGACCTTTTTTTGCTTCGGCAACGATGCTAATTGTGACGGCAGACTTAACCATGGTTTGTGTTTCTGAGGTGGGTAAAAAGGAACTTTGAGGGAGATGGAATCTGGTCTGAACTCTGGGCGAGTTCGGCTCCATCAGGTGTAAGCCTAGCAGACTCAGCTTGTCTTCAGAAACGGGGCCCGAGCAAAACCACACTGCTAATTCGTCGGCAAACGAATATCGACACTCGCGGCGTGCCCCGTCAGGCCTTCTTTTTCTGCAATCATGCGAACTCGGTCCGCTTCATCAATCAAGGCAGCTTGGTCGTAGTGAATAATTGAACTGCGTTTTAAGAAATCGGTGGAAGCCAAACCGTTGGCAAAGCGAGCTGTGCCGCCAGTAGGAAGAACATGAGACGGACCAGCGATGTAGTCTCCCAATGCGACCGGAGTGTAATGCCCCATAAAGATGGCTCCGGCATTCTGAATTTTGGCCAACATGGAATCCGCATCGTCCATGGAAATGTGCAGATGCTCGGGAGCCAGCTTGTCGGTTAGCTCAGCCGCTTCGTCGGCATTTCTCGCAAGAATGAAGGCTCCATAATCCTGGAGGCACTGAGCCGCTAGGTCGCCTCGTTCTAGTTGGGCCAGTTGAATTCGCAAAGCCTCTTGAACCGCGTCCAACAGCCGTTCATGCCATGTAATCAGCACGGCAGATCCGGGGCTATGTTCCGCCTGAGAAATCAAATCTGCAGCGACAAATTCAGCCTTGGCAGTTTCATCAGCCAGCACGATCACTTCACTGGGGCCGGCGATGCTATCAATATCGACGTCTCCAAACACATACTGCTTGGCCAACGCGACGAACAGATTTCCGGGCCCAACAATCTTGTCGACTCGTTGAATGCCTTCGACACCGTAAGCCAACGCCGCGACCGCTTGAGCTCCGCCAACTCGATAAACTTCAGTGACTCCAATTTCATAGCATGTCGCCAACATATCGTTGTTGTATCCCCCGAAATCCGTCGGAGGCACAACGACAGCGATTTCAGGAACACCGGCTGACATGGCTGGCACAGCCGTCATCAGCACGGTCGATGGGTAAGCGGCGGCTCCGCCAGGAACACAGATTCCGACTCGCTTCATCGGCAAGTGGCGTTGGCGAAGTTGCACTCGGCCCTGCCCCAGCTGTCGAGTCACTTCGGCATCTGTGGGAAGAATGGCGGCCTGAAATTCTCGCACGTTGTCACGAATCTGCCGCACAGTGGCTTTGAATTCGTCAGACACCGCCTCAGAAGCGGCTTTCAATTCATCTGCAGTGACCTTCATGGACGCTAAATCCAAGGCTTTCCCATCCAATTTTTCGGTGTATGACAACAAAGCCGACAGCCCTTTCGAGCGGACATCTTCGCAGATTTTGTGAACCACTTCCTGAGGACTCAGTGGTTCTCCGAATAGCTCGATCGTACGTTGCCGACCAGCTTCGGAAACCACGTTGCCTCGAGGGCTAAGTTTGTCTCGAAGCTCGGCGAACAATTCAGACGCATCACTTTGTCGGCAGTCAATACGTTGCAAGTTCACGTTAGCGGCTGTAGTCGTGGCGGCAGTGGTCATAGCTGATCGAAGCTTCCTAAAAGCAATGGAACGTTGGATGCCGATTGAACCGCATCGCGTCGCGAATTACAGTTCCCGACACAGCATTTTGGCCGGAATCGCGACATTGCGAGTGTGTTTTTTTGCTTTCGCGAAACTCAGGAAACCGCACTGGCCACCCGAACCTTCACAGAATTCTTGATCCATGATCGATCTGCGCAGCGATACCGTCACTCGCCCCACCGTAGCCATGAAGAATGCAATGATGGCCGCCGAAGTAGGCGACGACATGATGGGAGAAGACCCAACTGTTAACCGCCTAGAATCAATGGTCGCAGAATTACTAGGCAAAGAGGCAGCTGTGTTCGCTTGTTCGGGCACCCAATCCAACCAAATGGCCATTCGAGCACACTGTGTTCCTGGCGACGAGCTGCTGATTAACGTTCAAGGTCATATTGGGATTTACGAAGGAGGTGGCCCTGCAGCGCTAAGCGGAGTCAGCGTGCGACAGTTGGCCGGAGAAAAGGGCTTTCTGACCGTAAACGACCTTCAAGGAACCGTCCGTCCCGACGATCAACACTACTGCCGAACTCGACTTCTGTGTCTCGAAAACACCACAAACCTTGGTGGTGGATACGTTTACGACTTAGATCAGCTGCAACAGCTGAGCGACTGGGCGACCGAAAATGGACTGAAACGACACCTAGACGGAGCCCGCTTTTTTAACGCCACGATTGCGGCGGGGTACAGCCCAGCACAACTAGCCGACTGTTTTGATACGGTCAGTATTTGCTTCAGCAAGGGCCTAGGCTGCCCGATGGGTTCAATCCTCGTGGGCAGTAAAGCCGAGATGCGAAAGGCTCGTCGAGCCCGCAAAATGTTTGGTGGCTCTCTTCGTCAAGCGGGTTTCTTGGCCGCCGCAGCCATCTATGCTCTGGAAAATCACGTAGACCGATTGCAGCTCGATCACGATAATGCCAAGGAACTGGCTCGAGGCCTGCAGAACATCAACGGCATCAGCGCCAACGTCGATGAAACAGAAACAAACTTGGTTTACTTTGAAGTCGATCCAGAACTTGCGACCGGCGCACAACTGGCCGCGGAACTCAGCCAACGCTGTGTCAAACTTTTTGACCTTGGACCACAACGTCTACGAGCGGTAACTCATCTTGATATTCAAACAAGCGACATTCCCAATGCCGTCGATGCTGTCGAAGCCTGTGTTGACACGTTCACGCGGTAACACGTGTCACAAAGCAGACTGCTCTTTTCAAACCGACGGCATAAAATTGAAGACATCAATCGGTATCACAGCAGCAAGTCAAGCGAAACACTTCGTCGTCGCAGCGATGATTATTTGCACCCATATTCAAACTGCACAGGCTCAAAATGCACCGCTTCTGATCCCTTCGGCGCCAGCCAAATCAGCTCCATCAAAACCTGCCGCTTCGCCTGAAACACAGTTGGGCTCAACGACTTCTGAATCTCAAAAACTGACCCCCGCGGCGACTGAATTCATTAAGGGGTTAGCTTTAATTTTGCTGCCACCGACGTTCACAGACGACGATGACTGGGGCAACACAAAGCGAATTCAGTCTGGGTTGAACATGAAGCTCGATGGCTTTGAATTAAAGACGTCTCGACGCTGGAAAGACGTCAAACATGGTCTTTGGCGACGAGTCGACGCGACGTTGATTGACCCCTTAAAATTCTTTGATCTTCAAATCTGGCTGCTGCCCAAGACCAATGATAACCAGCCTCGCTACCGAATCTCGGCTCATCTTCGAATCGCGATCACTGTGCGTCAGCAACAATGGAACCGCGGCCTGAAAGTCTATAGCGTCAGTAGTGATATCCTGACGGATGTTTCGGTCGACACGGTGATTGATTTTCGCAGCAAGCTCGTCAATATCGAATCAAAACAACGACTTCAAATTTTGCCTCACATCCAGACGGCGAATGTCAGCATCGATCGATTTTTGATTCGCAGAATCAGTCATGCAAAAGGTGGAGCCGTCAAGGAATTTGGAAGTCTGTTTGAAGGCCTCGTTCGAAAAGTGGTCGAGAAGAAAAGTCAGAAACTGCCACAGAAAATTAACTCGAAGATCGAAAAGAAGGCCGACCGCTTTCAGTTTTCAGGCACCATGCTGAACGTCTTCGGAATCAAAGCCAAGACAGATGAGGACGACAAAACCAAGTGACAAGACAATGTCTGTCGAACATGAATTCAGTCTCAAGAAAAGTGACTCGGCACACCCAATCAAACACCGTGGTCACCTCAAAAAACTAGGTTGGGGGCCTGAAATGGAAATGGGCCAGCCGTTATTCGAATAAAATCGCAGCCAAAGGCATAGAATGCTCGACATGATGGCGGGATGGTTCGTGCCGCTTTAAGCAGGCGAATGAAGGGCTTTTCCGTTAGTTTTGCTCCAGTCAGCTCGAAAGTTGATGTCTGAGCACTGAAAAAACGTGCTCCGAATCTCAGAAACCTGAAAGTCGCTCATTTCCTTCCATGTCACGGGGAAATAAGCTTCACACCGCAGCACAGTGGCCGACATGAGCCAACGTGGTATTGCTGTTTTTTGCTTTTCAGACTTCGACCAAACCGATCTCCAAGGGAAACCATGGCCAAAGACAGGACGAATTCTGAGCCAGACGACCCGATCCCGAAACACGGTGAGGACGATCAGGCTGGCAAATCGGCTGCGGAACCTGACCCCAAAGCGGCTCGAGCCGCCCGGTTAGCGGCGATCAAGGCCGCAGTTGATGCGGGTGAATATGACTCGGACGAAATGCTTGAAATTGCATTGAACAAGATGATTCAACGGCTGCCAAGCGATCGCGATGACTAGATATTTCGATCCAACGGCCGAAATTTGCTGTTCAAAGCAGATTTCATTGAATGAACGGTGATCTGAGTGCAGGAAACGCGGGTTCTATCTGGGAAGCCGCTCTGTTCCTCGCTATAGTTGGATCCATCAGAATTCGGCAAAACACCAGATGTCCGGTCGACATTCCCTTGCCGATGCCCGCCTTTCTTGTCGCCAGTCTCAGGCTTAATCGCACACTGCCAACAATTTGTTCATTTGTGTGGACCAAGTACGAAAGTAAAAATGTCTGAACTTGCTCGCCAACCAGTTGCCGTGACTCCGGTCGAGAAGTTTCGTGAATACTTGACGACTCGAGACAAACGCCTGACTCAGGAACGCGAAATTATCGTTCGAGAAGTCTTTGCCGACCACGAACATTTCGATGTCGATAACATCGTCGCCCGCTTAGACAAACCTCGGGATGGCCGACGAGTCAGCCGAGCTACGATTTATCGAACGATCACACAACTGGAAGAAGCGGGCTTGATCCGTCGTGTCGCTCGAGCCAACGATCGAGAAGTGTATGAACACGATTACGGCTATCCGCAGCACGACCACTTCATCTGCGAAAAATGTGAAGCTCTGATTGAATTCACCAACAGCGAAATCACGACTCTGCTCGAAAAAGTGGCTATGGAAACTGGCTTTCGACTCAGCGGTCACCGCCTTGAAGGCCACGGCATCTGCGCTGCCTGCGCTAAGCCTCAACGACATCGCCGATTAGACATGATCTAAAAAATGCAGGCCGACCGTACCGTCAATGAAATAAGTACTCTGTCGCCCGCTCACACCGCTCCATCACATGTGATGGCAGCGCTGTGCATCTTTAAAGCCGCAGCTCAAAACCATGTTGCGGCCTACTCGCGTCCAATCCGATTCGCTGGCAGGCTACGCACAATTCTCTGCAGAAACAGCAGAAAGCACATTCCAAAGAGTGCGCCAAATAGCAAGCCGCAGACTGTGGGCCAATGACTAAAAATGTCTCTGAGACTTAACCAGTCGGCCCACAAAAATCTCCACGAACACAACACGATATAAGTGGAAAATGCCAAGTAAGGACCGAAGGCAACAAACGTCCTTCCCGTGATGACTCGGCAACCAATTCCCAAGATGGCTCCGGCGATCGGAGCAATCGCAAGAACACACAACGTGGGCTGCCACCCCATGTAGGCTCCCACCATCGCCATCATCGTGACATCGCCGCCGCCAAGTGCTGGGGTGCCCAAAATTTTTCCTCCCAGATAGCGCACCAGCCAAGTCACAAATCCTCCGGTCAGCATTCCCGCAAGACTCCATGCAAGCCCATGCCAATGATGATGATTCTTCATCCAATCAGGCAGATACGGACCTTGCAAACTGACGGACGCTTCGTCCCAATCCACCCAAATATGAATCATCTGCAGCTCGCCCGACCAAACCGCTCCGGCGATCGCAATGATGAGTCCCATTCCAATGATCGCGTCTGGAATCATGTAATCCAGAAAGTCTGTGACTGTTGCCGTCCAGATCAAAAAAATCAAGCTGAGATGAAACGGCAGACGAGCCCATAGTAAGTCACCATCGGGTCGAACTTCATGCACACCCTGCCCTCGCACCAAAGGATCCAAAAGGCAAAATGTGTAAACGACAAAAAGAACCGAAAGACCAATGGCGCTCCACAACGGCCACTTCTGACGAAGTCGGCACTGCCCACATTTCACAGATGGCAAAGCCAACCAACGCGATGCCCAAGGAATGGTCGTCTGGCAGCGAGTGCACTGCATTAACCCGCCATGATTCATATCGTGCAGCATGACAGCAGACCATCCCGCCGCCAACCTGCCCAACAAGAACCCAACCACGCCACAAATCGTCAATACGGTTATCAAGTCAATTCATTCCACGAGGGTCAAACAGCGATCACCAAATCTCGATTTTAAATCAATGGATTCGGCAACCAACATGCAGAGGCCAGAAAACTTCGCCTTGAAGCAGTGTTCCATCGCTGATAGATCACTGCAAACAAATCATATATTCGGGGCCCAGCCGGTACAGCCCCTGTAAATCACCGACAGTCAAATGCCGACAGTCAAATGCCGGCCGTAAATCACCGACCGCAAAATGGCGGCCGAGAGAATTTTCCGCGAGCCCTACACAAACAACCAATTCCGATGATTATGATCGACACCAGCCTTACGAAGCGTCGGGCCGACCGCGAAAGATAGAATTCGCAAATTCGTTGGGAAGCTGAACAAAAAACAAGCACTCTGCGCGCCGAATGAGCGAGCGGACCAAATTTTCCTGAAGAATCGCTGAGTTTCCAAGGCGGCATGTCACTTGCTATACAAAGATTTGGGCTCAAACAATGAATTGCGGGTTTCGATGAGCCAGACATCAGGTCGCCGCATCATTCCGCTCCCTTCATTGTCTGCGGCAGCCGCCAGACTGCGGTCTTCAGTGACTCGGGACACCGTTCAATGCGTTTTCAGATTCATAGAAAATGATTCCGTAACAAGCTTCACATGTGACAAAAGCAGAACTCGTACAACGAAACTCTGGCGTTGTCGTGTGAATTGTCGACGCTAATCCAGAGGGCAAGGTGATTCATCAACGGCAAAAGATCACCCAGCCGCTCTGGTTCTTTTGAATTCAAATGTTAGAAAACGATCCACAGGAGACCTGATTTTGTGTCAGAGCAAATCAGTGATTCAGCAAACACCAAGCACAACGAAAGTGCCAAGGACAGCGTGAACATAACCGACTGCCAGTTAGACGATCTGCAACAACGCAAAGATTACCTAAAGTCGCTACGAGACAAGATACCCGCCCAACAGGCTGCAACAAGCGGCATTGAAGCCTGCGAGTGGCTGTCTGATCGACTGGATGAACTGCTGCTTGCTTTGTTACGGCAAAACATGCAGACGAACGGGTTATCAGAAAACGAAGCCTTCTGTGTGATGTTTGTCGGAGGCAATGGACGTCGACGCCCTGCTCCGTTTTCTGATGTCGATATGTTGCTGGTTGCAGAAAAATCTGCCTTCGCACAAGTCGAAGCAACATTCACCGATTTCGTGCGTGATTGTTGGGATACTGGGTTCCAGCTGGGACACAGTCTAAGAACCCCCGAAGACGTCATCGCCTTCGCCAAAGATGATATTCAGTTCGCAACATCACTGATTGATATGCGTTTGCTGGTTGGGTCGAACATTATGTTTCACGACCTTCGTCGAAAGCTTAAGAAAACCGTCTTTCGCCAGCCCGTCGATCGGTTCGTTGAAGAATGCGTGGAATCTCGGCAGGCAGAATGGTCGTCTCGAGGCGATAGCGTTAACCAACTGGAACCAGACGTGAAAAAAAGTCCGGGAGGGCTTCGAGATCTGCATCTGATGCATTGGATCACGTTTGCAAGATTCGCCGACGGCGACCCCTCTTCATTGCTAGAACACAACGAAGTCCGCACTCATGAGCTAGCCATCTTGAACTTGGCAGACGAATTTCTGACCGCACTAAGAAACGATTTGCATCTGCGAGCCGGTTTGAAACAAGATGTTTTGACTCGAGACTTACAGTTGGAATTGGTTCGTTCCAAAGGCCCTCTCGAAGGCGACTTCCGAAAACCCATCGAAGACTTCATGCAGGAATATTTTCAGCAGACATCCAAGGTCTCTGAAATCACACGACGAGTTTCCGAATCGCATCAACAAGACAACCTGCTGACCCGAATTTCAAAGGCCGTTATGCCTTTTCGGCGAACAAGAAATTTTTCTTTTCGAGATGGACTGGTTCAGGCAAATCCCAGTTTTCTGAAGGACTTAAAGCGAACACCCAATCTGATTCTGCAACCGTTCGTGAAAGCCGCACAACAGAATCTCGAAGTCTGTGCTGATCTAAAAACCATCATCAATAAGACGGTGGATCATCTTCCCAAAGAACCGACTCGAAAAAACTGCAGCGAACTACGTTCGATTTTGCGAAACGGAGAAAGTCTGCCGACCATCATTCGTTCGCTCTACGAAACCGGAGTACTGGAATGGCTAGTCCCACCAATGGCAGAAATCCGCTGCCTGATGCAATTCAATCAGTACCACAGCTACACAGTCGATGAGCACACGCTGAAAGCGGTCGACGAAATGGTGGCTCTCGAAGATGAAGAAAGCGAAGTCGGCACGGCCTATCGCAATGTGCGCCACAAAGCCACATTACACCTTTCCATCATCATGCACGACATCGCCAAGGGGCGAGATGGTGATCACAGCATCGTCGGTGAACAGGTCGCTGAAGAAATCGGCGAGCGACTGCAAATGACGATGAACAAACGTCAAATGATGATGTCGTTGGTCCGTCACCATCTGGTGATGCCCGACTTGGCTTTCCGCCGAGACATCACTGACCAAGCATTGCTTCATGACTTTGCTCGATTAGTCGGAGCACCCGAATTACTTCGTATGCTTTACGTGCTTTCTGTCGCAGACATTCGAGCCGTTGGTCCTGATGTCTGGACAGACTGGAAAGGCGAACTGCTGGCAGATCTTTATGACCGCACGATGGTTGTCCTAAGTGGACGCCCAACCCGGCATCTTGAAGAAGAACGGCTAAAACTTGTTCGAAATCACGTGCGTTCAAAGTTGGTCCCAACGCCCAATGCAGAACCAACCCCACCAGGAGCACCGGTTGCAGAGCAAGCAACCGCTACTCCTGCTGTCGTCGAATGGATCGAAAGTCAATTGGATGCACTGCCTGCTTTCTACTTGATGATGGAAAGCCCTGATCGGGTTGCTCAGGACATGCAGACCATCAGAAATCTGCCTGAAAGCGGAATTTTGGTCGAAGGTGAATACGCAGAAGACACGGACACGATGACGTATCGAATCTTCGTTGCGAAACGCCACGAGCAAGGCAGTTTTCACAAAGTCGCCGGAGTTCTTTCTGGTTTGCGCATGGACATTCTGAGTGCAGAAACGTGTGGTTCACCCGAAGGCACTTTGATCGGCGCGTTTCGAGTCAGCGACAACGACTTTATTGGCAACGTTTCTGACTTTCGCATCAAAGAAGTGAGCGAAGCCATCGAACGAGTTCTTGTTGGTGAAACCACCGTTGACACTCTGTTTCGTCGGAGTGGTTTAATTCGATCTCAAACCAAGCCAACTGAAGTTCGAGAAGTGATCCGAAATTCGGAACCACACATTTCCATCGACAACGACGGAGCCGAACTGCATACCGTCATTGATGTCTTTGCACACAATTCACCCGGTCTTCTGTACACACTCGCAAAGACACTCTTCGATCATGACCTATCGATCGAACTCACTCGCATCGCCACGAATATTGACCAAGTCGTGGACGTCTTTTACGTCAACACAAAGGACGGAGAGAAACTGAAAGACCCCGCTCTTCTGCAAAAGCTGAAAAACGATTTAATGACAGAGCTGGTTCAGCTGCAGAAAACGATGCAGGACTAAGGCTGCAAATCGGGCAACAATCACTGGCTTTCAGGCTAGACTTTGAAACGGCACGTTTTCCGCGTCGTCAATCTCAGGTTGCTACACTACAAAAGGCTGCTCATTGTGCCTTCAACTTCTACCGTCCCCGATTTGGAATCTGTGTGAAGATTTCCGTTGTCATCCCGACGTACAACGAACAAGCAAGTATCAACGCTGCCATCCAAAGTGCTCTGGATGCCGGCGCTGATCAAATTGTTGTCGTGGACGGAGGCAGCACAGATAACACTCTGCAAACTGCGTCGACGTTGGGAGCAACTGTTCTAAAAAGCAAACCCGGCCGAGCCATTCAGCAAAACGTGGGAGCAGCAGCCTGTGCAGCAGACGTGTTGCTCTTTTTGCACGCTGATTGCCAGCTACACCCTGATTCCATTCAACAAATACGCACTGCGCTTCAACAAAACCAACACTGCGTGGGAGGTTGCTTTCAACAGGCCATTGCAGATCCGCGATTTCGATACCGAATCATGGAACGTGGCAATCAATTGCGAGTCAAAATTCTGAAATGGATCTATGGCGATCAAGGTTTGTTCGTACGACAGAGCGTGTTCGAAAAACTGGAAGGCTTTCCAGAACTTAATTTTCTGGAAGACCTGTACTTCACTAAGTCTCTCAGCCGCGAAGGCCGATTGGCCGTCCTTCAAGCTCCATTGATTGTTTCGGCAAGACGATGGCAAAAAACAGGGATGCTGCTTCAGACGTTCAGAAACTGGACCATCATCGCTGCCGCGCATCTTGGAGTATCGCCAAGCCGACTGGCCAAGTTCTACCCCAGTGCCCGCTGAATGATGTCGCCATCTGTGCGAATAGAGGCACCCTGATTTCTGACGCTGCTGACCAAAATTTCGGCCACAGAATCATCAACAATACTTCGCAACTTGCCGACCAAGCTCTGTGCTTCCAACTCAGATTCTGTTGGCAAACACACGGTTGGTCCCCATGAAGATTGCACTGCGGTGAATTCAGTGACCGACTTCAATTGCCGCAGCACATCTCGCATCACGGCACTGGAAAACAGCCCACCTTGCATCGCCGCAAAATCAGCTCCAGCCAAATCACCGTAGGCCTGAAGTCCGGCTGCAAAATCAGCAAAACGTTTTGCTTCAATTGCAGGAACAATTTGCTGCTCGATCTGATACACAAGCTGCGTTAACGTCGTCTGAGTAAGCGGCTTTCTGTCTCCAAAAAATGTTTCTTCAGAATCCCCAGACAGGCCAGCAGATTGACGAGGACGAATCAAAACCAACTGCCATTCTTCAGGAAATTCAAGGCGTTCAACGCGATCTTCCCAGCGCCCATAATCGACCAAGAATCCGCCGCTCGCAAAACCCATCGTGCCCACCGCCGAACGACGACTGCGACCAAACTGTCGAGCCATCCCAGAAACGTCACGACTGATGCCCTGCCCGCTTAGAATTCGACATCCAGCAGCAAGTGCCAGAGTCAACTGTGTTCCGGTTCCAAGACCAGAATGCAGAGCCACTTCACGATGACTTTTCACAACAACAGGCGGCAAATCAAACTGCCCGGTAGCTCGGTAGTCGGCTAAAAATTTTGCAATCCGAATTGTTACTCCTGCATCAACGTCAAGTTGATCTGCACCAACGTCATCCTTTTCTGCCGATTTGGTCGACAGGCTTAGGCGGCAGCCGGGATCTTGAATCATCATCCCAAGGCCACCGTAGTACCAGCGTTGATCCGCTGTCGGACAAAGCAAGCCAAAGTGCAACCGTGAACCGGTCTCGATTTCAACCCGCATTGCAGGATGCCTTCCGGTCGTATTGTTCTGCTACGAATTCACACAGCATTTGAAACAATTGGCCATGCCGATCTGTTCCCGTTTTCTCAACGGCCGAACGAAAATAGGCGAACTGTGATTCCACTTCATCTTGATCAAGGAACTCAACTCGAGTTGCCAAAATCGCTGCCTCAAGAATTGCATGCCGCGCTCGGTTGAATCCAGTAAACGGTCGTCGCTGCCCGGAATACGCGACATGAGCTCGGATTTCAGCTCGATCACGCGATAGATCTCGATCAACAATTTGCAATTCGAACCACCGGCAGCAGTCTTCCAAAACCCAGCCGTCAATCTGTTCTGCTGGCTGCATTTGCGGACGTGCCGGCAGACGCTTCATGACGGCTTCTGCAATCAAATCAACTTCATCAACCACATGAAACACGGCGGAATCAACAGCACACAGGTTGCGGTAGGTGGTCGAACCTTTCCATGGACGTAACAAGAAAGTTTCGAAATCACCTTCCACGATTGGCCCCATCGGCGCAAGGTTGGGCACTTTTTCTGAACTGACTGTGGTAATGAGTCCTTCAATGATCATTTCTAAATGATAGCAAAGCGCGCATCGGAAAGCCTGCAATACGCAAGCAACTTTCAAACGCGGCCTTGAGGGTCAACGATGCAAGAACTGCAAAGGTGGGGCACAATCTGCATGCTCACTGCTTCACACATGCGACGTTTAGGCTTGGCAAACTTCACCCGGAACTCGATCGACTTCAAAACCATCTAAGCATATTTCAGGCTGCTGCCCCATGATCAGTTGACACATAATTTCTGCTGTGCCAATCGACATCTGCAGGCCCGAACGAAAATGGCCGGCCGCAACATACAGGTTTTCGCAATTTGGAACGGCTCCCAAAAAAGGCAACTCGTCGGCAGATCCGGGTCTTAATCCAGCCCACTGACGAACGACTTCCGCCGTTGCCAAAGATGGAAGAATTCCTTCAGCAAATTCAAGCAACCCCCTCACGCCAGCAGACGTCACCTGCTTGGAATAGCCACAGAATTCTTCTGTTGCACCCACCAAGACCAGACCGTCTTTTCGAGGAACCAAATAGCGGCGACCCATTTGAATGACATGATCAAAGGACACATCAATCGGCCGTAACTGAGCAATCTGTCCTCGCACTGGGTGCACTGAAATCGAGCAGCCGACTTTTTCTAACAAAGCACGGCTCCAAGCTCCTGCGGCGACACAAACCGTGTGGGCCACAATTGCTGATTCAGTGGATTCCACGGTCACGATCCCAGACTCGCTGCGATGCAAAGACACATGATCATGCTGAAGAAACTGAACCTGATTCAAACGGCAGGCAGTGTCCAAAGCTTTCAAGTAGCGAGGATTTCTGATCTGCCCAAAGTTTGGCAAATACAAAGCTTCAGAAAACGAAGGATTCAGATAAGGTGCAAACTCGCGAAGTTGATTTGCATTCAAGTCCTCAAAAACGATTTCTTCCGACCGCAACTGGGTACGCAAGTCACTTAGGTGATCTGAATTCACAGGATCATTCAGTTCAACCGCACCGCATCGGCTGTAACCTGTGTCGATTCCAGTGAGCTCATGAAGTTCACGGGCAAAATCATCCCAAAGCTGATGGCTGTAAGATCGAAGCCGAGCTTCAGGAGTGGCAGCGAGAGGCAGATGACCGGGAGGCAACATTCCAGCTCCGGCCCAAGACGCTTCGCGCCCGACTTCACGCCGTTCAACGACCAGAACCTGCATGCCCTTCTGCGCGAGCCGCAGGGCCATGGATAGTCCAATGACGCCTGCTCCCACGATTACTATGTCCGCCGTTTTTTTCATCACTATGAATCTGAACAAACTTGTTCGATCTGATCCATCATTCAGATGGAAGGAAAGAGATTCTTAGATTCCGACACACCTTGAAACAACCTGTGGTCGAAATTTTCAGGCATTCCCAGCCCGCTTTCCTCAGATTGGCACCAGCGGCCAAGCAAAACAATCATGGTAGTTTGAGCCAGTCGCGAAAGCTGCGGCGGGCGCATCTTTGCCTTTTCAAGTGAATTTCTATGATTGCAGACTGAAAAGCCGCCAAACAACTGTCGATTCAGAATCTTGTCGCCTTAAAATCGTATTCAGCTCACGCGCCATCCGCGTGCCTCACAAAATAAGCGACCCGCAGAAGCAATTTCAGGCGAAAGCCTGTGCTGTCATTGTTCGATTTTTCAAACACTTCTTCAGCACCCTTCTGCGTTCCTCTTTGATTCGAATCCGGAATGCCGATGTCATTTAATCGCACCACTTCCAATACCAAACAAGCCTTTGCGAAATCATGCAGAAGCTCAATTCTTGCGACATGGAAATACTCGCTCATCGCCGTGCTGGCCTGCCTGAGCCTGAACCGGGCGACCGCAGATGAAGACAACGACTTCCGAGCTGCCGCTGCTTTTTTTCGAGCACAGCGGTGGCAATACGCGGCCGACGACTTCGAAAAATTCTTGAAAGACTATCCCAACAGCGAACGAGCTCCATTGGCCCGGTTATATGTCGGCCTGTGTCTCAATTCATTGGAAAACTACACAGCTGCTCGCACCAATTTGCAACAGTTCTTAAAAGACGCGCCGGACAATCGCAACGCGGCCGACGCCCGTTACAGAATCGGCGAATGTAGCTACTACCTCAAGCAATACGACGCCACCATTACGCAGCTGACAACGTACCTCGAAAAACATGATGGACATCAGTTGAACAGTTGGGGACGTCTGCTGCTTGGAGAAAGCCTGAATCAAAAAAAACGATTCAACGAAGCCCAAACAGTTCTCACCCCCGTTCTGGCAATCGCTGAAAAAGATGGCATCTTAGATGATGTCGAATTTGCCCTTGGAGTTTCGCTGCAAGGACAAGAAAAGCTGCAAGCCGCAGCAGCCGAATTCCAGAAGCTTGTCGATCGCAAGTCAAAACGATTCGAACATCGAGGTTTAGCTCGTCTTGGCAGAATGGCTTTTGAAGAAAAAGACTACGCGAAGGCCGCTGCGTTTTATGATCGCCTGATTGAAGATCATCCGCAGAAACCGGGAACGAACACAGCCGCCCTTCAGTCTGGAATCGCAGCCTACCAGTTGAAAAAATACGGCGTTGCAATCGAACGCTTCAATCAAATTCCAACCGATGATCCAGCCAACGGTTATGGACAGCTTTGGACGGGCCTGGCCTTCACCAAAACTGGCAAAATCGAAGAGGCCCGCGAAGTCTTCGAAAACATCTACCAGCAAACAAAAGACCCGACGCTTTCTGCAGAAGTTCTATTTCGTCGAGCGGAACTGGAAATGATGGACCGGCAAATGCCAGCCGCCATTGCAATGTTCAAAGACCTGACCGATCGTTGGCCTGAATCACGCTATGTTGATCAAAGCCTATTCAACGTCGCAGACCTGCAACTTGAGCAAGGAAACGTAGCGGCCGCGGAAGACGCCGTGCAACGCCTGTTAAATTCGACTCCTGAAAAAGCCAGCGATCCAGACCTACTGACCGTAAGAGGCCGATTGTTGCTAAGACAAGATCGAATCCCTGAAGCGATTGAATTGCTGACGGAAGCCGCTGCAGATCCAGCAGCTTCCCAAGTTCAGTCCCACATCCGTACCTACCATCTTGTACGAGCATTGCATCAAGCGGGGAAACATCAGGAAGTACTGGCCCAAGTGAAGCCCATCGCAGCAGACCTTAACCAAGCCAATGATTCTGATGTCGCAGGAATGTTGTCACTGGCCGCGATCAGCAGCCTTCAATTGAACGACAATGAAGCGGCACTTGATCTGGCGAATCGCTTTCTAAGAATTTCTACCGATGTCAAAACACAAGCCGATGCGTTAACAGCTCGGGCGATCGCAGCCAGTCGCACCAACGATTTCAATTCTGCTCGAACTGACCTGCAAACTTTGATTTCCAATTTTAACACAATGCCCGCAACTTGGATCGCCGTGTTGCAGTCTGCAGAAGCCGCATGGGCAGACAAACAGTATTCGGAAGCAGCTGAATTTTTCGACCTTGCCACCGGCAAAGAAATGGTGCCTCGCATTCGCTTAATGGCGCTGTCTGGAGCAGGATGGAGCTACTTTCGGTTAGACGATTCGGCTCGAGCAACAGAACGATTGCAACAGTTGATTCAAGACTTCCCAACCGCAACTGAGACAACCGAGGGTCGATATTTACTCGGTCGAATCTTGACTGATCAACAAAACAACGCCGCCGCCGCGGAACAGTTCGAAATTGTCTTTGCAACTCTTCGCGATTCGTTAAAGAAGAATCAACAACAACCAGACGATGTGCGTTATCTGCTTTCAAGTGGGCGATATTCTGCTCAGCTTCAAAGTCGATTAGGGCAAATCAAAAATGCCAATGCAACATGGAAAGAGCTTGCCGACCTGTTCGATCAATCATCGAATCTTGATCAAATTCTTGACGAGTGGGCAGTCGCCAATTTGCAGGCGGCCGACTTCGAACAATCAGACCAAATCTATCAAACCTTAATGGATCGTTTTCCCAACAGCCCCTTTGCCGGGCAAGCTCGGCTATCGCTCGCCGAAAGTCAGATGCAAAAAGATCAGCTTCAAGCAGCTCTGGAAGAATTTCAGGCGATCGTGGCAACCCCCAACTACAAGGAAACCGAAAAAGCGGCTGCGCTGTACCACATCGTCGATGTCAACGCGGCACGCCAACAATGGGATACCGTGCTCGAGTCGGCCACACGATTTCTGACTGACTATCCCAATCACGACCGAACGGCAGATATCCAACTGCTATCGGCTGAAGCACTCGTTAACCAAAAACGCTATGAGCAAGCCAACACTCGGTTGCTGGCGCTAAAGCAGGCGGTCCAAAATCAAAACTTAGTGAAGTCAGATTGGTCGGGTCGAATCTGGGTCATGCTGGCAGAAGTTGCTTTGGCAGAAAAACGATATTCAGACGTCGACCGCATTGCCGCTGAAATGCTGCAAGATTTGCCCGATTCAAAGTGGCTCTTCCAAATCAGATTCCTCCAAGGACGACGATGGAAAAGTCAGGCACCACCAGACTTTGCTCGAGCTCGTCAGTACTTCCAAGAAGTAACATCCGACGACCAAGTTCAGGGAACCGAAACGGCAGCTCGAAGCCAGTTCCAAATCGCAGAAACTTACCTACTTGAAGAAGCTTTCGATAATGCGGCCCGGGAATATCATCGAGTTCACTTGATCTACAACGTTCCAGAATGGCAAGCTCGATCACTGTATCAAGCAGCAGGATGCGAAGAGCGGTTACAAAAAAACAACGAAGCCGTTCGCAGCTATTCAGAACTGGTCGAAAAATTTCCAAAGCACGAATTGGCCGAAAAGGCAAAAGATCGACTCCAAGCTTTGAATTCGGCAGGCCAAACAGGCAACACAAGGTAGGAAGACCACAACAATCAGCAGACGTTGACCGAGTCCGAATTTGGATTCATCAGGCGGAGTAATTCCAGCGCCGCCTGCTACACTTCGGACCTTCCTCTTATAGTGACGAATCGGTCATTCTTTGGACCTTGTAGCTCATGACGGACCCAACACGAAATTCCACAGCCGTGACTCGATTGCGCCAAGCGATTGCGGCAACGCTCATGATCGGGCTGATCTTTGCAGTCACGATGCAAATTGCCAACTCCCAAGACGTCAACACAGACACCAACTCCCAAGCCCCCCCCAAAAAAAACACCGGCACCGGCACCGGGGCCGAAGTTCTGCCTGCAGCCACGGACTCGGCAATTCCCACAACCCAAGGATCAGCGGACGCACAGAAAGCCGACCAACCCGCCATTCCGAAGACTCCTGAACAAATCATTCGCGCCATCGGCCTGCCTTTCGCCGTGATCTTTGGTGCCGCATCGATCGTGTCTGTTTTCTGTGCGGTCGAGCGACTAGTTTTGCTGCGACGAAGACGCGTGATTCCACGAGCATTTTCGGATCGTTTTCTGCAACACTTGCGATCCGGCAGAATGGATAAGGCTCATGCAATCGCAGTTTGCCAACAAGATAACAGCCCCATGGCAGACGTTTATCTTCACGGAGTACGAAAGTGGGGCAAGCCAAGCGTAGAGATCGAGCAAGCAGTGATCGATGGCGGCGAACGGCAAATCAGCCAGTTAAAAAAACGCCTGCGAGTCCTCAACGGAGTCGCAACACTCAGCCCGCTGGTTGGACTGCTCGGCACCGTTATTGGAATGATTCAAGCATTCAATGACATTGCCGAAAGCAACGCCATGGGCCAGGCAGAGCAACTGGCTCGAGGCATCGCGATGGCGTTACTTACAACAGCTACTGGCCTGTTTATCGCAATTCCCGCACTTGCAACCTACCTTTACTTAAGCGGACGAATCGACGGTTTGGTCATGGAAATGGACCACCTAGGCCAAGAATTAGTGCACCTCATTTCAGGTGAAGCACTCCGAGAACGCAACGATCTAAAATCTCGGGAAGCCAAAGCAGATTGATCGCAAAATCACTGGCCTATTTCGCACGATGCAGGTTCGGTTTGCAGCACCCCAATGGCCAAAAGCACTCTTTCAGAGAGTCATTTCTGGCCGAATTTTCTGTGATTTGAAAACACTGGGAAATCGCCACGTATTCACGGTATGATTTCTGAGTGGCGCACAATCATCAATGTGCTCTCCATTCCTTCCTCACTTCCGCAAGGAACCCCGCCATGAAAATGCTATCGATCATCGTTCCTGTGATGAACGAAGAAGAAAGCTTGAAACAGCTTTGGACAGAAATTGTTGCTGTCGCAGAAACAGCTGTCCCCGCGTTCGAAGTCATCTTTGTCGACGACGGTTCCACTGATGGGTCGTGGGACGTCATCAGCGAATTGACAGACAGCGACAAACGAATCAGTGGAATTCGGTTCCGAAGAAACTTTGGCAAAGCAGCCGCACTCACAGCCGCTATGAGAGCTGCTGATGGTGACCTGTTGTTGATGATGGATGCCGATCTCCAAGACGACCCTGCTGAAATTCCAGAGATGCTGAAAGTGCTGGACAGCGGACACGACGTCGTCAATGGTTGGAAAATTCGCCGGTTGGACCCATGGCACAAAGTTTATCCCAGCAAGGTCTTTAACTGGTTGGTCAGCAGCATGACTGGACTGACGTTACACGACCACAACTGCGGCCTAAAAATGTTTCGAGCCGAAGTGGCAGCTGAAATTGACATCTACGGCGAACTGCATCGGTTTATTCCCGTGTTGGCATTTGCTCGAGGATTCAAAGTCACAGAAATTCCCGTCCACCATCGCAGTCGACAACACGGCTATTCGAAATACGGCGTCCGTCGTTTTATGCGAGGCTTGTTGGACTTACTGACGGTCACTTTTTTAATCAGCTTTGGGCGTCGACCGCAGCACGCACTCGGAGCCGTTGGCTTGTTTTTTTTCGGCGTTGGAATGCTGGGACTCGGATACTTAAGCGTGCTTTGGGGTCTGATGAATGTCGTTCCCGTCGTGACTCCTGCTCCAATTGGAGATCGCCCATTGCTGGCATATTCGATTGCCTCAACCTTGCTTGGCGGACAGGCCATGTCTTTGGGACTGTTGGCCGAACTGGTTGTCGCGTATACGGGCAATTCTAGAGACAGCTACAGCATTCAGGAACGAGTCGACCATGGGGTGAAAGAATCGACTCAAGCCATCGTCTGACGTCTCACCGCATAATCGATTAACAACACCTATCAACAAAGCCTGATGGTAAGCCATCAGGCTTTTTCATGCGCGACAAACAATGTTTCGCTTCCCATGCAACCAAGCGTCTGGATCAGATCAATCAGTGAATTTGCGATTCACTCGATACACGACTCGCCCCGTCCAAGTCCCATCGGACTGCATCAGGAAATCATGCCCGTCCCATGAAAGGATTTCTGTTTGCTGCTGTTCCGAGAGCGTCGCCCAAGTGCCTGCTGCAGTCACATTTCCTGGCAGCAAAACCTGTTCAGCAACCAGAACCTTCAATCGAGAAGGAACCACATACTGAGTATACCCATAGGTCAGTCGGTATCGCAGAATCTCAAACCAATTGACGTACACATGAGTCACACCTTCTGAAACCAATCGAGCATGAATTTCATCCATGCTTTTCATCGGCAGATTTGCAGACGCTGTCGTCCCTGCCAAAACATCATCCTCAGCACACGTCCATCGTTGAAAAAGACTCTCATCGAACACCGTGTTGTAAATCGTTTCAAAACGACAATCGAAGACTTCCGCCTCACCCACCATCAGAATTCGAGCACCGTCAGGTAAAGCGGCGTTTAAGTATCGCAAGTCATCTCGAACCACTTGCTTTGATGCCGCGTTCAATTCTGTCAGCCCAACGTGAAAACCAATGACGTCCATTCGACAAAAGCCGTAGTGAAACGCACAGCTGATTCCGACGACCAACAGCAAAAACCTTCGCCAGATCTGAGACCCACTCGCAACCCAAGCTCCGGATGCCAAAACCGCCATCACGGGTATCAAAGGCACCCAAAAACGATCAATACGATGAGTCAGTAGCCACCAAGAAGCAAGAAGCCACCCAGCATGCATGGCCATCCAGCGCACGTCTCGACGTTTCCACAACATCACGATCGCCGGAATTGCTAAGGCAAACAATAGGCCGTTCTGCCAATCGTTCTTCAACGCCACATCGATAAGATGGGCAGGAATCGCAGAGACGTTGTGGTCTGGAGCGCTATGCGCGGCCTTCCACTTCTGATCCAACGATTGATCCCAATCTGTGCCGCCAAAGACCGACCAAACCAACGGATAAACAGGATTGCCTGTGTCCGCAACGTTACGAATTAACCAAGGCCCGACTGCCAAGCACACGCCCACGCAGTAGATTCCAACGGTTGAAACAAGCAGCACTTTATTGGACTTCAGCCCTGCACCAGAGTCATGCGGCGGATGACTGACGACTGCTTCGTCCGAATTTGGTGCGAAGGGGCGCTTCCATAGACTCCATATCACAAAACAGCCCGCTGGAAACACGACAGAAACAATTCCAGGGTATTTCGATGCCATGGCGCTTCCCGCCAAAAAACCGATGACTCCAACAAGTTGGTGCTGTGAGATTTGTTGGCCAGAATCAGACAGTCGCAACATCAACATCACCGTTGCGATTAGATAAAAAGTGATTGCAGATTCGGCATAGGCAATGATCGAAATTCTGGTGAGCCACGGCGTAGAAATCAGAATTAAGGCCGCCAATAAACCAGCACGACGCCCAAATCGGCGAGTTGCAATCGCGTAGGCCGCGACCACTGACAGAAACGAAAACGCCCCCAATGTGGCTTTGCCTGAAATCGCTCCACTCCAAGGATCAGCGTCAACAACCATCGCCAACAGGCTGAGCATTTCGCTGAGAAACGGAAAGCTGGTGTAAGCATTGTGGGACAAGAAACTGATGCGTCCCGCCTGCCACCATTCTCGCGGTCCATGCAAATGATATTCACGCACATCAAAGTCAAAGGCCGGAGTAAACGTCCCTAGAAACATGTGCAGCCCAAACATGGCGATACCAACACACAGCATCCAATCCACAATGCCAAAAGGCAGGCTGAATTGTTTTTCAGACTCAGCATCTAAGTTCGCAGCAGGTGAAGTTCCTATCGCATGACGGTGCCCTGCGACCTTACGCCGAAAGGCCATTCCCATGAACACGCAGCCAAGGATGTAACCCGGAGCCAATAGGATGGTCTTATTGAAGCTTCCCAGCACTCCACAGAAAAGCACCAACAACGAAAGCGACGACAGCCCCACGCCCCCATCGATCACCAAGCATTCAGAACGTCTGAGCGAAGTCTTGGAAAGCAAAACATGACGTCCAAAAGCACCGATCCCCCAAGCGCTCAACCAAATCATGACGGCTGTCGATAAATGCGGAATCCGTTGGCTGAAATTGGACCACGCCGCCCGCGGGTTGGACCACGAATAGTCCAGAGGATTTAACAGAGACAATGGGTCAGAGATGATCGCCGCCCAGATATTAAGACGACTGATCGGGTTTTCATTGGTCGAATTGTTCGGCAACAACTGAGTGAAAAACAGCCACAAAAATCCGACCAGCCAAACAGCAGCAAGTGCAAGCTTCCACGTTGCAGTCACTGCCGGCAAATTCGCCTCACCCGAATTTTTGGTTGTGGAATCCGGGTTGCCAACCATATCTCGGGACCAGTCGATAAACTTGAATGGAATAGAAACTTGAAAAAAAGAACGACGTGGCCAGAACGACGTGGCCAGAACGCGAATAAGCCAACAAGACCTACGTCTTATTGGCTTATACGTTCGACCAAAATGAAATCGCAGTAGCAATTTTCATTTCAGAATCAGCCATCGTTCTGCCTCTGCATCGCGTGGCGATTATAAGCAGTCGAACAAAGCTGAAACGGATCGCTAGTTTCTGAGTTCACCGAATAAGCGTTTCATCAGACTGCGTCGAGGTTTCACTGCTTCGCCATCTGCAGTTTCCGTTTCAGTGGGCTGGTAGTCTACTGGTTCCAATGCGGGTACAGGAGGAGGCACGACAGTGTTTAAAGCGGCCGTCTTTTGCTTGCCAAGAATGCTTGCGGTGATCGGCTTCAACTTCGTGGCCAAGCGGGATGAAACAGGAAGGACTTTCAACGAAGAGTCAGATTTGTAATCGGTGCTGAATTCTGATTCTTCAGGCAGCAGCTGCAATGTCGGTACATCTGATTCACTTGAAAATTCGGGGTGAATCTGAGGTGGAGACATCGAAGGTGGAGACATCGCAGGTTGAGACATGGCAGGCGAAGACATCGCAGGTGACGATGTAGGAAGGACCTGGTGGTGAGCGGGTGAGAACGAGCTGCATGCCCCATCCACGACTCGATAGCCAGCCAGTCGCAAGGCCTCTTCTGCTTGGCGGCGAACGGCCCAATCACAATCGGCTAACGCACACTGCAAGCCTTTGATGACGGGTTGCCCGATACACACTCGGTTCCGACGAATCTGGTCACCAATTTCATCAGCCGCTTTTTGGCGGACACTTTCGTCACTGTCGTTTAATGCGTGCACGAACGCTGTCATGATCTCGGGATGGCACACACAATCAAAGTGGTCGCCCAAGCGGTGAACGGCCCTGCGACGGTCTTTTGCATAGCAGCCTGTCATCGAGCGATGGATCAGTGTGGCAATCACTTTGCAGTCTTCCGTCGAATAGCATGCCGCCCCACTGCCGCAACCATCACCGCAGCCATCGGCACCGACGCAGCACCCGGCTGCCGCCGCACAGCTTGGTTCAACACAACACGAATCACTAGGAACACAACACGACGGTTCAGACGAACAAAAGAGCTCAGGAGCAGAACAGTCGGCTCCAAGACATGCTGTTGGAGCACAACACGAAGCAGGACCACAGGCTTCTTGCCCACAACATTTCGTTCCTGATACTCGACGCTGATGACTGTAAATCGTTGTGCAAGTCGGTCGAGCAATCACGGGTTCGCAAGCCAATTGCGGACATCCGTCACTGCAGCCCTTGCTATGAATTCGAAACAAGCCAGCTGATGAAACATCAGCCGCTAACAAAACAAGGAACGTAAAGAGTGTAAACTTCATGATTCAAATCTCCAGACAGCATCAGCCGATCACTATGGGAAACTCTGGCCGGGGGATCGTCGTGCTAGACAACGAGACCACAAAAAAGTGATCGCCATGAGCAAAGTTGATGGGAACAAAACGGCAGGTGGTTGAAACCACTCTGTACCGGTCTGCTCGAAGCTATCGACGAGTCAGATTTGACTGCTTGAGTCAGTTGTACATGAATGCGCGAACGGAATTTCTGCCCCTGATGCCTGAGTTAGGCAGACTGTACCGACTACGGAAAGACAACGGCCAGAATGAAGCTCAGCACGGCAGTTTCAAGTTCCGATCAGGTAAACTGCGAAGCCAGTAGCCGCTGAAAGAGTTGTATTTGCTGTGCCAGTATTCTGGGCAAAAGCAGATCGCAGCGTTTGGGTGGGGCGCAGAACGGTCAAAGGCAAACCCTAAGTTCCCTGCACTGGCCCGGGGTAAGACCCACAAAGCGTTGCCACACAACGGCAGTGGAATCAGCAAAGGCATTGGCCCGCCAAACATCGCCCAAAGTAGGCCCTAGCCTTCTTTTAGGCAGTCAATTCCCATGTAGATCGTGATCCCTGAAGCCAGCATGAACAAAATGTCGTACATCGTTTGGCCACCAAAAGGAGCCCCGATGATGATGTCAGCTAAGCAGGCGACAGCGATCAGCCCTGCGATTCCGAGCGACGCGTAAACGACGTTTAGGGTCAGCCCCGACATAAATACGACCTGTTTCGGTAAGGAAAAGACTGCGGCAAGAGGCGAAAGTATAGGACGTTTTCTCGTCCCGATGCCAGCAGGAAAGCCCGCCGAAGTCGGAAACCTGATGTTCGTGCCTCGGAAGTTGCATTATGCGGTCTCAGAACCACATTCTGCATCAAAGAACGGCCGGAAAATTGGGAAATCAGGCGGCATTCTGCTGAGGTTGTCGTTTCGGCAGCTTGACCACGAATGTGCTGCCTTGGCCACGCCCGTCACTAATCGGGTCGATTGTTCCGTGGTGTTCTTCCACAATTCGGTGAGTGATGCTGAGCCCGAGGCCTGTGCCCTTACCCGCTTCTTTCGTCGTGAAGAACGGGTCAAACAGATGCTCTTTTTCATCAGCCGTCATTCCTTGGCCGTCATCAGTGACTCGGATCACAACCCAATCTGTCCGATCTTGGACGGTTACCTCCACTCGCCCCCGATCACCCGTCGCCTGCAGAGCATTTGCAACCAAGTTCAAAATCACTTGCTTGATCCGTGAAGCATTGATTTCAACCATCAACGGCCGATTTTCGTCGAAAACTAAGTCGTGGCCCGAGTATTTTTTCAGCGGCCGAATCATTGTCACGACTTCGCTGATTACTCGAGTAACGTCTTCTCGCCGAGTCTCTGGAATGGCCGACTGAGATTTCCCAGAATTGTCGTCTCGAGCAAAGCTCAACAGCTTCTGCGTAATTTCACCGCACCGACGCGATTCCTTTTGAATCATGCCCAGTCGTTCGAAAATCTCTTGAACCTCTTCATCGTCGTTGTCTTCCAACTGATCATACAGACGCATTTGAATGGATTCGGCACTCATGCCAATCGACTGCAGAGGACTGTTTAATTCGTGAGCCATACCGGCCGCCAAAATTCCAACACCCGCAAGACGCTCACTGCGAACAAGCTGTTTGCTGCGTTCTTCCACTTGACTATTCAAGTCCTCTTGAGATTCCTGGAAGCGATCTGCCATGCGGTTGAAGTCGGTGACCAATCGATGAAATTCATCCTTCCAACAACAGACTTCAGGCAATCGATAGCCAAAGTCTCCATTGGCGACTCGAGAAGCGCCCTTGGAAATATGTCGCAGGGGAATCGATACCCAATGAAAGGCGCAATACAAAGTCACCGAAAATGTGACCATCGCAATGCCGATGATAATGTAAACCCATCGCAGAAACGCTTCGGACTGACGAGCTTCTTTTTTTAACGGTGCGACAACATGCAGCTCTTTGTCATACGCCGGGATGACTCGAACGTTGTTGACGATTCGAGCAATGTAGCCCTGCACCTGAAGACTTAACTGACTCAGGTTGTTGAATCGATCTGCCTGAGTGTAATACTCTGGAAAGTTGATCTCATCCGCCTTCTTGTCCAACTTAGCGAGAAGGTCTCGAACGGGATTCATGTTGGCAAACAGCACGTCATGGCGTCCGCCAAAACCCATCGCTCGCCTTCTCGGGTCTCGACGACTTTCATCACATCGCCGCCAAAATTCATCAGCCGCTTCCTTTGCCAGTTTGATTTGGAATTTGACCGCCATTCGAATTCGAGTAACAACCGCGTCGTCTTCTAAATTGACTTTTTCAGAATTCAAATCATCTGAAATAATCGCTTGAGTCAACGGCAGCATAATCAGATCCACATGCTGCAGCATTTCCGACTTATCGGGGCTGTTGTGGACCGTGTCGTCTAACGCCATTAATGCTGATTGATGCCTGAGCAAACCCCAGCAGGCAGCCGCCGCCACAACGCAGAACAGCAAAAATGAAATGCTGAATCCGGTGACGAGGCGACGTCGAATACTTTTAAACAGGAACACGCAAACCTCCATGTTTACGCTGCGAGAAAAAGTTTCTCGAGGCAAGCCGAAGCGGTGATGGCGACAGACAACTGTCGGAACCAACCATCAGATGTCCAGCAGTACCTGACAGTTTAGGAAGCCAGCAAACTTCACGGTAGACGAAATCGGCAGTTTTTGCCTGTTGGGCCCGACAGTTCATGTCGTGGTGACCACAAAAAGCCAACATTCAGGGCCCACCCAACAAACCAGCGCCCTCCAATCAAACCACCAACCAGCGACGACAAGCACCAAAATCAAGCTCACGCGCCGGAACGAAACGCCAAAACGGTTCGAAAATGGCGGGCTTTAAGATCGTCGTGACGATGCGTAAAGCTCTTTCATCAACGCATCAATCGATTCCGCTCGCAATCTCAAGCATTCACTTCGCTGATCCTGTCGCTCGGCAGTGACCGCCCGACGATCAAGATCTTCCAAAGCCGAAAAGTCTGTTTTCCAACCATTGTCTCGAGCAGCTTGAGTCAATTCGCTTTGAGCTGTCGCGAGAAAAGCAAGCAAAGTATCTGTCAGTTCTGCCGAGGACTTGCGATATGGGGAAGTCGCAGCTGGGCGATTCGTTTCCTGAATCGCCGTGCGTCGCATTCTGGAATTTGACCGACGTTCTCCCGCGTCTTCTTCTGCTGTGCTGGTGCCCGTCAATAACACGATTCTTAAGAAGCCAATCACCACGGCTGGACAAATCAGCCACATGCCCAAAGCGATCTGCTTGAAGACCAATGCTCCCAGCCCAGCAAGAGCCATCATCAGAAACAGCCATAACGACAATTTGCTAAGCAATGATCGCCAAAAACGTCGGCGAGCCGCTGGAGACGTTTTCGCGGTCGGCGACTGGCCAGCCTTTGAAACCGCAGTTGTGGGCGCCTGAGCGATGTTTTCAACATGCACAACAATCACGGTGACATTGTCCGCACCGCCTCGACAATTTGCTAAATCAACCAGCAATCGAGAAGCCTGCTGTGGCTTTAACGCAGAAGTAATGGCCCCAATTTCTTCGTCCGTCACATGCCCCGTCAGACCATCAGAACAAATTACAAATCGATCGCCAGGAGCGATGGGAAACGGCCCTTCAACATCAACTTCAACGGCTGGATCTGGCCCAAGGCAGCGAGTAATCACGTTGCGAGGATGCAGACCGTCCACGTTGTCCATCGTGGCTCGCCCCTGTCGAATCATTTCCCACTGAAGACTATGGTCGAATGTCAGTTGCTCCGTCCCATGGTCACGGATTCGGTAAACTCGACTATCACCTACGTTGCCCGCATAGGCTCCCTGTGGACTTAGCACTAACGCAGAGCAAGTCGTCCCCATGTCGGCAAATTCGGGGTTCTCGCGAGCCTTATCGTGAATCGCTTGATTCGACGCCAAGATCGCCTGAGACAAACGATCAGGAATACTATCCGCATCGCACTTGTGGTATGCCTGAGGAAGCGCTTCAGCAGCAATACGGCTAGCCAAGTCTCCTACGCTGTGCCCACCCATTCCATCGGCAACTGCAAACAAATGACCGCAGGTTTGCCATTCTTCTTGCTCACGACAAAGTCGAATCGCAAGGGAATCCTGGTTACCCGCCCGACGCATTCCTACGTCTGTTCGAGAAGCATATTGAACCAGGGGTTGAGAAGTCATGAACACAATTCGAAGAGCAGTTCGAAGAGCAATTCCTCGATTTCCGATCACTGACTGATATCGGAATCGCCCTACGCAAGAAACGGAAGCCATCAGTCGACGGCAAACAAAAAATCTGACGCAAACGTCGCTGTCACAACGCTTTTTGGCAGTCTAGTCCGAAAGTCAGTCAAAGCAATTCACCAAACCAATTCCAAGACAGCAAGTACAGCTTTCACATCGAAAAGTGGCTTCAAAATTCCACTTTCCACGTCAGCGACGAAGCCCAATCGCCAAGCGTTGCCGACCGAAGAAAGCCCCGATTGGATTCCTCGAGCAATCAGTCATCACGAAACGCTTGAAACCTTCAATACGGTCGCAGAAAACGGTCGCTGCAGTGTCAATGAACGATCTCAATCTTCGTAGACCAAATAAATCTCAGAAAAACTCAGCCAAAACAAAGATTTGGAACGTGAAAAAACTGGTCTTGGGGCAATTTGCCTGAATGCCGTATTCTACAGACAGGCTCATTTTTGCTTTCTCGATATCACAAGCTGACCGTTGACCTGTATGCGTGTTGTCTCGTTTGCCATCCTGATGTGTAGCTTCCTGCTGACCGGCTGTGTGCATCGTCGTGTCACGATCAATTCCAGCCCTCAGGGCGCACTGGTACGAGTCGACGGCAAAGACATCGGGTTTACTCCGGCAAGCGTCGACTTCACTTGGTATGGCACTCGAGAAGTTCAGCTACTGAAAGACGGTTTCGAAACGGAAACACGCCTCGTTGATATTTCGGCCCCGTGGTATCAAAAGTTCCCGCTGGATTTTATCAGCGACAACTTCTTGGGGGGACACACAACCGATCATCGCCGCTACGACATTCCGCTACGGCCGAAACAACAGGCGATTTCTGGCAACGTCATCGAACGCGGCAACGCTCTTCGCAGCGAAGCGATGCACGGACTTTAAGCACAGTCAGCATCCTCGCTTTGACATTGGCAAAACAAAGCAAAATGATTGACCGTCAGCCCACAGCCGTTTGACTGCATGGAACTATCCACGCGTCCCTGAAGTCTTGGCCAATCCTTCTGAAAATTTCAGTTGCTGATTCAGCGTCTCAACTGGCTCTCAACTGGCTCTCAACCAGGGAGCCTGCCTGTGTGAGAGGCCAAAGTCATTCACAGTTTGGCAGAAATTTTCAAGGTCTGAAAACGACAAGACCGCAAACGGGATCTTCCTCCGCTTGCGGTCCGATTGACAGTACTTCGTTCACAAAGTTGATGGTATGAAAGCTATTCAGGCTTCAAGCCTAGGCTTGGCGACTTGCGTAGCACAACATCACCTTTTTCTGTTTCAATCCGAATTGGAATTCCGCCGCCGTTGACCGTGCTTACTTGATACGCCGCACGATCACTTTGTTGAACCCTTTGAGCAATCTCATCGGGCATTTTCCTCAGAGGCACCATTTCGAACGCGGTCCCGTAAGAGCCTAAGCCAGTGGTGAGCCCAATCGTGGCCCGAACATCAGCTGGAAGCTGCAGATCAATCGAACCGTTGTAGCTTTCAAAGTCCAAGTCGGCATCGTCTGCGAGCTTTGTAAAGCGAATCATCATGTCACCGTTGTAGCTCGACGCCATCGCCGTGCCGCCAATCTGCAACAAACGAATATCACAGTTCTGACTCTCGGCATGGATTTCGCCAACCACATTCTTCACCTGCAAATAGCCGTCGTAATAGGTATCCAACTTCACGTTTGTTCGCACGGGAACCTTCACTCGCAAGTTCAATGGGTAGCTTTGATTGTAAGTATCTAATTTGATCTTGTTGGTCGACTTTTCAACGCCAAAATCAAAGCGTGGAGCAAACTTTTGCTGAATCTCGCCAGCGGTCAACTTCTTCTTTGTCGCAGTGGGCGGATACAAGACTTCGATCACGACATGCGATCCGTCGTAGCCTTCCACTTCGATAAAACCTCGATTGATATCAAGATCCAAATTGCCTACCTGATCTGCCACCGGAAACGGTACGTCGATGGTCTTAAACACGGCCTGCTTATCATGCGTTGCCATTGCCGATTCTGCTGGCGACTTACTTAACGGCGGCAGCAATTTGGAATTCACCGAACCGTCGGCAGGTGGCCCGAAAAATCCGATCGAAGAAAGAAAAATCACGGCAAAGCTGATCGTCATCACAAAGACTCCCAAGGGCAAAAAACGAAACACGGTCTTCTTCAGTGAACTTCTTGAAACCAGCTGGCTTAATTCTAACGGCAGCCGAACGGCATGTGGTTGTTGGACATGGGCCAAACAATCTTGCAACACCTGATGAGCTTCAATGGCGGTCGGTCGCCGATCAGGTTCTTTGGCAAGAAATCGCTGAATCAGCACACACAACCATGACGGAATTTCTGAGTTCAATTCTTGGATCAAAGCTGGCTCTTCATCCGTGATTCGACGCAGCACACCAAAGGCAGTTTGAGCTCGAAACGGAGAGCGGCCCGTACACAAAACATACAGCACGCTCCCCAGCGAAAAAACATCACTGCTGAATGCAATCGATTCACCACGAGCTTGCTCGGGTGACATGAATTCTGGAGTTCCCGTGATTGCCCCACTTCGAGTCATCGTTGCATCATCGATGGCTCGAGCGAGTCCAAAATCTGTGATCACCACATTTTCGACTCCGTCATCCAACATGATGTTTGCTGGTTTGATGTCCCGATGAATTAAGCCTTCACGATGCGCGGCAGCCAGACCCGCCGCCAATTGACTTCCGATACGAAGCACTTCAGACAGTGACAACGGGCCGTTTTCTGTGATTCGCTGCTGAAGCGATGGCCCCTTCAAATAAGGCATGACCAAATACGGTAAACGATGAGTCGTGCAAACACCGTGAATCGCAACAACATGGCTATGAAGCACACCCGCTGCGGCTTTGGCCTCTCGAGCAAATCGTTGGCGGGCTGTACCGCTTGCCGCCAACGACACATGCATGACTTTAAGTGCAATGATCCGATCAAGCGGTCTATCGTAAGCCTTCAAAACGGCTCCCATTGCCCCACAACCAACAACTCCTAACACCTCATAAGAGTCCAGTCGCCCTAATGAATTCGAGGCATCTGTCGGAGCAAGCAACTCAAGAATCTGCCGAACCGGCAATGGAAGATTGTCTCTCTCTGAACCACCATCCAAATCGTCATAAGTCGCAGCTGGACAGTTCGCTAAAAACGAACTCGCTTCGTCCCAAATCGCCTGATCAGCAGCACGTTTTTCGAGTGACTCTCGACAAGCTTCGCATTGATCTAAGTGCTTCGTGAATTCAGCTTCTTCACGAGTATTTAAGTCACCTTCAAGAAATGATGTCAGCCGATTTTGTATACAAAATTTAGTCTTCACGATCATCCTTTTCCATTTGAGCAACCGCAGCAGACAGACGCTTCATCACGCGACTGCGTGATGCGTAGACCGTCCCGATCGACTTGCCGAGTTCTCGGGCCGCGGCTTCGTGCCCAAGTCCCTTAACGGCCGTCAATTCGAAGGCAAGCCATGTGTCTTCCTGAATGACTGCCTTCACTTGTTTGGCCGCTTTCAAATACAGTTCGCGGCGGTACTCGAAATCGATGAGCGTGACCGCATCGGCATCCGGTTGCGGACAATTCGCCAACAGATCAATCTGAGAGTCGTAACGATGGCCTCCATTTAAGGGACTGTCACGGGGACGTCGAGACAACGCATTCAGCGTGGCGTTTCGAGTGACTCGCAACAGCCAATAGCGAAAGCGACCGCCCGAATTTGCTTCTTCCCAACGAGCGATGGAATTGGCAACAGCAACGAAAACTGTTTGCAGCAGATCCAAAGCGTCAGCGTGCTGCAAACCTCGTGAAACAGCCGCCCGATAGATCACGGGGCGATACAATTCGACAAATTCTTCCCACGCCAGACGGTTACTGGAATCTCGAATTTCCAGCAGCAAACTCTTGCGGGTTTCAGGAATTGATGGCACAGGAAAGCTCAGCCCATTCAGGTATCAGTGAACACTGCAAACAACTGTTCTTATTATACAAGACACAGGTGCAGACGAATTCTGACACGAAAATCGGAGCCATTGATTCATCAAGGCTGAGTTGTCTAACTTTCAGCTCTTTGAACGCTTCCTTCGCGGCTACTTGCGGAAACTGGCGGGATGAACTTCGCCCGTTTTTTCTCCGTCACTGCCTCGTACAACTCCTCGAACTCCGAGCAGTTCTGGATGGCGTGCCACTTTGTCGCTGAAGACCTGCAGGTCAGCAACGACAGGTTTTAGATTTTGCAACAACACAGAAAGCGAAGCCGAAGTGCTGTCCAGATTTCGATACAACGAACCATCTGTCAGCAGGCGACGAACCGTTCCATCGTTTTGATTCATCAACGTTGAAACCGCCGAAAGATCTCTCGTGATCGATTCGATGTTGCCAAGCGATTGGTTTAACCGGGCGACAAGCTGCGGACTTTGAGCGGCAAGTGGAGCTGTCGCAGTGTTCAAATTGTGAGCGGTCGCCCCAACTTGCTGCATCACTCGATCCACCGTATTTACAGTTTGGCGAGTTTGGTTTAGCAAAGCCGGTAATGCCGTCAGAGTATCACTGAGACTTTTCTGATATTCAGGATCATTCAACAGCGAACCGGCTGCTGCCAAAGTCGTTTCTGTTGTCTTCATAGTGCGAGTGAATTGTTCCAATGCGACGGCTGCTCGCTGCATCGTGTTGACACCATCGGGTCCCGTCGTTTCCATCATGCGGTTCAAGTTATTGGCCAGTCGAGACCATTCGTTGCCCGTGTTTTCAAACGACCCCAGCGTTGCCGAAATTCGGTCTTCCATTCGTGCCATGACTTCCATCGGATTCGCCGATGGCCGACCGATTAAGCGATCTCCCGATTGAATGGCTTCACCCGATTTTCCGGGCACGATATTAAGTGCTCCATCACCCAGCAACGACGTCGACGCTTGAGCAATCGAATCATTGCGGAAGGTATAATCAGGCTCAATCAAAGCAGTCAGTAACACGCCTCGGCCTTCAGCGACAAGTTCTAGATCTTTCACATGGCCAATCTGAATGCCGCTCATTCGGATCGGAGTTTCTGGATGAATGCCGTCTGCTGTTGGCAACAGAATCTGAATTTCCGTTCCCGTTTTTAGCTGATTGCCGATGTCACCAAAACGGAACACCATCACCACGATCGCAGCAATCGCCGTGATCGCTAATAAGCCAACTCGAAATTCCTGTTGTCGTTCGTCCATGACTGATACTTTTATCTGCTTGACTCACTGTTTTCGTGGCTGACATCCTTTGAATGCCGGCGGTACAGGTGTTCTGCTTAAGAAGGTGATTTCACTGGAAAATTGCGTATCGTCAGATGAAGTCTGGCACTGATTGACATGACATCAAATGGCCTTCTGACCAATTGCCAATAACATACAAATCAACGCGTTCAGATCTTCAAGCGGCTCTGCCTGGCTTAAGTTCGTCTCCAATATATTCCTTCACCCGCTCGCGTTCACAATTCACGAGTTCGTTGATTGATCCGTCAAAGATGATTTGAGATTCGTCGTCACTTAACTTTGTTCTGGGATACAACATGATGATCCGATCGGTCACTCGTTGTACGGTGCGAAAATCGTGAGTCACAATAATGCCCGTGACTCCTCGAGCATCTCGCACAGACAGAATCAGATCATCGATCCGGCGGCTGTTGACTGGATCAAGCCCTGTGGTGGGCTCATCATAAAACATAACATCTGGGCTCAACGCTAACGCTCGAGCCAAGCCCACTCGCTTTTGCATTCCTCCGGAAATTTCCGAAGGGCGTTTGGTCACAATGTCAGCGTTCAGACCAACTTCTTGCAGGCGATCCAACACGTTTTCTCGAATCGCTCTTTCATCGTTTTCTCCCGACTGACGCAGTCCAAAGGCAACGTTTTCGAAGACCGTCAGGCTGTCGAACAACGCCGCGCCCTGAAACAGATATCCCAGCCGAAACCGTTCTCGCCGACGTTCAACAACAGACATCTGGTTAACGTCTTTGCCGAACCAACGCAAAGTTCCTGATGTTGGCTGCAGCAACTGCATCATGACCTTCATCGTCACGGATTTGCCACAACCGCTTTCGCCCACAAAAGCGACGGTTTCCCCATCTGCAATCGATAGACTCAGATCCCACAGTACTTTCTGTGCTCCGAAGACGCAGCTGACAGAATTGACTTCAATGGCTGGTGTCAGCCCCATTTCAAATGCCTCCGACTGCAAGTGAAACGGCATGAGGATAAATCAATGCGTAGCTGGTATTCAGCAGTACGGTCAGCAGAAAATCGATGCCCAAAATTGCAATGAATGATAGGACAAATGCTTGAGTCGCCGCGCGGCCAACTCCTTCAGCACCGGCTCCACAGTGAAACCCCTGCCGACAAGCGATGATTGCAATGGCACAGCCGAAGAACAGACTTTTCACGAGACCAGCCATGACGTCCCACGCTGTCACGAAATCAGCAGCGTACATCCAGTACTCATAACTGTTGATCCCCAGAACCTGCCAACTGAACAACCAACCGGACAAAATTCCAACAGAATCCGCAACCGCCGTTAGCAACGGAATTAATGCGACGCAGGCTAAAAATCGAGGTGCTGCAAGATACCGAATCGGGTCTGCACCTAAAGCACTGATCGCATGAATCTGTTCTGTGACCTTCATCGTCCCTAATTCCGCGGCCATCGCAGATCCAACTCGCCCTGCCAACATTGTGGCCGCCAGTACGGGACCAAGCTCTGTCACCAACGTCATGGTGATGATGGCTCCCAAACGAGATTCCATGTGCATCATTTTGAACTGAGTATACGTTTGCACGGCCATCACCATGCCAATGAAAGTGCCCGTAATGACAACCACGGGAACACTTCGAATTCCGACCTCAAAAAGGATGGGAACCAGCACGTGTCGCTTGGGAACCCCAGAAAACAGCGCGCGAATGGTGGACATGCCAAAAATTGCAAGGCTGCCCAGAATTGCTGGGAACTGAAGCAACAAGCTGCCGAAACGCGAGATCGGGTTGTAAAGAGGAATCGATATCATGGGTGCAGCGTCCTTGCTGCCGGCCAACTTCTTTAAGGGGCGAGATAAATCAGGTCGAAAATGGATTCGGCGTCGACTGTCGATGGACTCATCGATGACAACTGGCCGGATTGTATTTCAGATCGCCGTTAGGCAGCGAGGGCAATTCCTTGATACTCAAGGCTGACAACAACTGTGCCCCCATCGCGACGTCCGTTGCAGCATCTTTCACGCCCGAAAAATTGGTGCGATAGCTAACAAACAGCCAGCCCTACGTATGGAAATACCAGGCCGTCGCTGAACAGCCGTTCGGTAGACACGACATGTTACTTAGCGTCTTCAACGTTTCGGCAAAATCTTGAAGCGACGTCGTTGACAACGGTCATCCAAAATTGTCAGGGTAGGCAATCTGGTTGGTTGACGAAGAAATCTCCGCCACCCGCCAGTACCCCGCCCTTCCACCTTCCCCCAGCAAAAAATGGCTGCTCGATGAATCGATTCAGACGGTCTTCTTGGCACGCGCTGTCATCCGCGTTGGTATTGCTGGCGACTTGCTGCACCTTGATGTGCCAGCAAGCGATCGCTTTTCAAGAAAAGTCGGATTCGACGAAGGCGAAGGACACTGGGAAAGCCACTGCGGCAACCAAAACGCCTGCTGAAACGGACACTGCAGCGACTGCCAAACCAGTTCAGCCAATGACCGCGATTGTTGGGGCCACCGTGATCACCATGGGGTCTGCGGGGACTCTACAAAACGCTACGATTTTGATCGAAGGCCAGAAGATCAAAGCGGTTGGGGTTGATGTTGAAGTCCCCAAAGATGCCACAACGATCAATGCCGATGGAATGACGATTACTCCGGGACTCATCGATTGCCGCAGCAGTCTATGGTTGGCAAGAGATTCAGTTTCAGCATCCGCCAGCAACGGCGGCCTAAACGCATTGGATGCTGTGGATCCATTCTCCGATTCTTGGCAGGAAGTTGCCAGCCAAGGAATCACCAGCGTCTGCGTTGGGCCAAAGGGTTCACTCGGTGGCCAAAGCGTAATCCTGAGAGTCGCTCCCGCCACATCGACCGCCCAACTGCTGATCAAAGCAGAATCTTCCATGCAGGCATCGTTGGGCTTGTCAGGATCGACAGGTAATTCCAAAGACCGCTACGCTCAATACGAAGCCATCAAGAAGACGCTGACATCAGCCAAGACCTACAAGGAAAGCTGGGACAAGTATCGCGAAGCTAAGAAGAAGGCTGATAAAGCAAAGGCTGCAAAGTCAAAAGCGACAGCCGCCAAGTCAGCTTCAAAAAAGCCCGAGCCGAAAACGAAGACTTCCGATCCGAAGAAACCGAATGGGGAAAAGACGGAAGAGAAAAAAACTGAGTCACCGAAGAAGCCCAAGAAGGACGCGATCAAAGATGTGCTTGTCCGAGTCTTAAATAAAGAGCTTCCACTTCGGATTGAAGCTCACCGAGCAGACGACATCGCAAACGCCATGCAGTTGGCCAAAGACTTCGACCTCACGGTGACGTTTGAAGGAGTCAGTGATGCTGGTCGAACATGGAAAACGCTTGGCGAACAGCACCCTGCCCTTGTTGTAGGCCCCTTCAGTGACTTCGAATCAACACCGTCGTACGCCAGCAGCGAAGAAAATCGCTACGACGCATTAGCACACTATGACGGCTTGATGGCAATCGCGACGTTCTCGAAGGATTCACGAGCTTCTCGATTACTCAGATACCATGCCGCTGCAGCCGTTGGTCGAGGAGTCGATCCAGAAACCGCCCTGAAAGCGATCACCATCGACGCTGCTCGCATCTTGGACATCGACGACCAAGTTGGATCGATTGAATCAGGGAAGCTGGCTGATCTTGTCGTCGTTGCCAGCAATCCCATCAATCCAGCTGCTGCCGTGATGCTAACGATGTCGCACGGCTCAATCGTTTTTCAAAACAACGATGTGAAACCAACAAAGTCCGCCAGTTTCACCGATTCAAGTACGCCAAACTTTGAACTCCCAACCAAGTTCGCTTTGGTCAGTGATCGAATTCTGTACCCGAATGGCAAATTTGCTCCAGGTGTCGTGCTCGTGCAAGCTGGCAAGATCATGGCGGTCAGAAAAGCCAAATCGAAGACGGGCGATTACCCTGTCATCGATGTCGGTTCTGCCATCATTACGCCCGGCTTAGTTGTCGCGCACTATGCAGAAACCGCAGTCAGAACATCGGATGCTGTCGCTTCGCAAATTCGAGCCATCGATGCGTTGCAGCCCAGCAGTACTCGTCTACGAGATCTCAGCAAGCATGGCTTCACAACTGTCATGTATTCTCCGGATTCGCAGAGCGTCGTAGCCGGCCAAATCGGTTGCGTCCGGTTTCTTAGCGAGCAGCAAATTGTGACTCAAAAATCTCAGCCCGTTCTGCCAGCGTCTAAGTTCGTATTGTCCGGAAGTTCACGAAGTAACAATCGATTTCCAGCTTCGTTGTCAGGGCAGCTTAGCTTGATCCGCCAATACATGGCGGGCACGACGATTGCATCAAATCTGTATCTGCCCAATGCCGCGATGAAGCTGCTGGAAGAACGACAAATTCAACTTCTCGAAGCTCTGAAAAATCGGTCTCAGGTCGCCGTCATTGAAGCATCATCCGCTGCGGAAATTAGTGCGGCCGCCAAAGTCGCAGAAGAATTTGGGCTAGCGACACTGGTACTGCATCCTGATGACCCAACCGATTCATTGTCGAAACTGAAGGAACTGAAAGCGGGAATCATTGTTCGCACAGCTCGAGTCTCTGATCGTGACTGGTACGCAAACGACATCGCCGCCGCCGCCAATTCGGGGGTCAAGATTTCGGTATCCGGAAACGACGCAACGCGAATTCGCCAAACGTTGGCAGCCTTCGTCAATGCGGGGATGAACGAAGCAGCCGCTTTAAAAGCAATCACCACCGACGCGGCAGCCAGTTATGGACTGAAAAACGTCGGCAGCCTGACCAGAGGCAGCTTCGCAGATATCGTCATTTGGGATGAATCACCGTTGAACCTTTCTGCTCGCCCCATCCATGTGATCGTTGATGGTCGCCTCACGAAAGATCTAAAATGAAGACAACATCGTGGGCGATGATCTTCATCGCAATCATTTCCAGCTACGCGGCTTCGACCACATTTGCAGAAGATCAGGTGCTGATCCGAGCTGCGTCTGTGCATCTCGGCAACGGTAAAACGCTTAGTCCGGGCCATGTTTTGGTTCAGGACGGAAAGATCATTCAAGTTGCCGACAAGATCAACGTCGACAACGTGCAGGTCTTTGAAGTGCAACACCTGATTCCGGGACTGATCGATGCGGCAGCTCGGACAGGAATTGATCAACTCGATCGTGAACGCACAAAAGAAATCACGCCCGAACTTTCAACGGCAGCAATCGTCGATTGGAATGATCGTGAGTTCACCGAATACCTGACCAGTGGCACAACAACTGTGCACCTTACTCCCGGCACAGATAACGTCATCGCGGGGCTTGCAAGCATTGCCAAGACGGCTGGTGCAGCAGAAACTCGAATGGTGTCAGAAAAAACGGGATTGGCAATTTCCATGTGCAGCGACCCTGCATCTGGTAACCGCTCAAGATCTCGTCCAGACAGCATTTACATTCGACAACCCACCAATCGCATGGGAGTTGTCTGGATGTTGCGAGCCACCTTTCATGCTTCGCAAACTGAAAAAAATGATTCTGCTGTGTTGAAGGACGTCTTAGCAGGAAAGCTTCCCGTCTTTGCCGTCAGTCGAACTCAATATGACATTCAATCGCTGTTCACCTTGGCCGACGAATTTTCATTTTCCCCCGTCGTGATTGGTGGACAAGAATCTTGGCAAGTCACTTCAGAATTGGCTGAACGCAAGGTGCCCGTCATTTTGCAACCGACAACTCCGGGGTCATCGCGAGGCACCGAACGCACTCGAGTCGCCGTTGGAATGGCGGCAAAGCTGAACAACGCGGCTGTGCCCTTCTGCTTATCAGGCGGAAACCTTTTGAACCAAGCTCGGTTCGCTGTCCGCTATGGGTTGCCGCACGATGCTGCCATCAAGGCGATCACATCCGGCCCAGCCAGCATTCTGAAAATTGACGACAAAGTGGGAACGATTGAAGCGGGCAAAGATGCCGACTTCGTTGCTCTCAACGGCGATCCACTCGAATTTACAACCGCCATCCATTGGGTCATGGTGAACGGCGAAATTCAATTTGAACAGGCAGGTAACTGATGAAAACCAAGGTTCTTAAATTGAGTCGCCAATGGGTGATTGTAGCCGCATTGTTGCTGACAACTTCGGTGATTGCGCAAGCTCAGGACCGTCTTGCCATCACAGGTGCGACCATTATTCCGGTGGTTGGTGATCGCATTGAAAACGGAACCATCCTGATTTCAGATGGCCGAATCGAAGCAGTCGGCAAAGACATCTCGGTGCCTGTTGAAGCAAAAGTCATTGATGCTTCCGGTCATTTTGTGATGCCCGGAATGATTAATGTCCACAGTGCAGCGGGCATGAGCCAGGCGAACGAACGTAACCCCAACGTGCCCTTTCTTTCGGTTGTCGATTCAATCGACCCGATCGCTGGGTTCTTCGATGAATCTCGACGCAACGGAGTCACAACGGCTGCTGTCGTCCCTGGAAACAGCACGATGATCGGTGGGCGTTCGGCAATCGTGAAGACTGCCGGCACGTACGTTGAAGACATGATTGTCAAACGAGACGCTGGCTTAAAGTTGTCTTTGGCTCCGACCAGCGGCAGCAGCCGAATGAGTCATATTGCAAAGCTGCGACAAGAACTGCAGAAGGCAAAGGATCGCATCACGGCTGATCAGGAAAAAGAAAAGGCGGCCGATGAAAAGAAGGTCGACGACAAAGAGAAAAAGACGGAAGACGAAAAAGAGGATTCCGCAGACGCCAAATCTAACGAAGCAAAGTCAGCAGCGGCGGCTGAAGATGCGTTGCGGCGACTTCTCGAAGGCGAAATGCCGGCCATCATTTACTGTCAAACATCGATGGATGTGCCTCAAGCTTTCGCACTGGTTGATGAGTTCCAGTTTCAGCCGATTTTGGTCTTGGGTCGAGACTGCTACAAAGCCGCAAAGTTGGTCGCGGAACGCAAGATTCCCGTCGTACTAGATAGCAACATGGTTTACTGGCGCACCGACCCAGTGACTCGAAAAGATGAGAAGATCGTACTGCCAAAAATCTTTCGAGAGGCGGGAGCATCGTTCGTTTTCGAAGCAGCTGACAATGGCACCACCTTGGGCACTCACTATTTCTGGTACCAAGCTGCAACAGCCGTCCGTTATGGAATGCCAGAAGCAGATGCCTTAAAAGCGTTGACCATCGATTCCGCCAAACTGTTAGGCATCGACAATGCCGTGGGCAGCATCGAAAAAGGCAAAGACGCTGACCTTGTCATCTTGACCGGAGAACCACTGAGTGGATCCACATGGGTCAAGACAACGATTGTGGCAGGGAAAGTCGTCTACGAAAAATCAGAAGATAAAGAACTGCAACTGCTGTTTAACCCAGAACAGGATGCCAACTGATGAGCCTTTCGCGATGCATCAAACTGGCTGGCTTGCTTCTGGCAGCGTTGGCCCTGCCATCGTTCGCTGATAGCACATCAGCAGATGATCAAGTTCACGCTTTTGTTGTCGGCAAGCTTTGGCCAGGCTCGACTGCCCCAATCACGAACGCAGTCATGCTGGTGGCCGATGGTCAAATTCGGCAAGTGGGTTCGCTGACTGACGTCAAAATTCCAGACTCAGCAGTTCGCCATGAACTGCCCAATGCAGTAGTCGTTCCTGGTTTCGTGATTGCGGAAACATCGATTGGCATTGCCAGCGATGATGAACGCACACTGACTCCGGAAGTTCGAGCCATCGATGGGTTCGATTTATTCGCCGACTACTCACAGTATGTTGCAGCCGGAATCACCACCGTTCAAATTTCTCCGGGGCGACAACGGCTTATGCCGGGGCAAGGAGCAGTCGTAAAATTAGCAGGGAACGACCATTCACGAAGAGTCCTAGAAAAAGAAGAATCACTCCGACTGATTCTTAGTTCCGAATCTGCGAATGCTCCTCGAATCTACGAGCCACCAGTGGGGGCAGTCTCTGTCGATAACCCACTTGATCCGACTCGCCCTCAAATTGCCGAAAGCTTGGCTGCTCGAATCGCGGGTTTGCGAGCCATCTTTGCGGCAGCGAAAGCAGGCGAAGTCGACGAAGAAGGGATCGTTGATTTTGAATCTGTGCGACAAAGCTTGAAGCGAGGTCGCTTCAGAATCAAAGCCAATTCCGACGCAGAAGTTCGTGCCGCTTTAAGCCTGTTTACCGAACTGCAAATGGCGGTCGATCGAAAACTCAGACTGACTTTGACAGACCCCACCGAGCTCGATTCCTTTCTAGAACAAATGAGCCAACTTAAAACAGTTGGTATCGTCTTGAACGCAGGCCTTCGCCCCGGATTGGTGTCCAACCCAACGATCCCTAAAAAGAATGAACCAGCATCCCAACAGCCTTGGCAGATTGCCAAATCATTGATTGAAGCCGAACTTTCGGATGCCGTTGCCATTCGCCCCGCAAGCGATGCCGACTTAGACGAAATGCTATTCTTGGCTGGCTTGTTTACTCGAGACGGTGTCGCCCATGCAGATGTCCTGAAGATGTTAACGTCAAATCCTGCGAGTATCCTAGGAGTCGCTGACAAAGTGGGTTCGTTGAACGTCGGACTTGACGCCGACTTTGTGGTCCTAACTGGCGATCCCTTTGAAACGGGAACTTTGATTCAGTCAACATGGATTAACGGAGAATCGGTCTACCAACGAGAACCCGCTGAAAAATCGACTTTGATTGAAGCGGCCACCGTTTACACGTCTGGTGGAAAACACATCACCGACGGTCGGTTATTGATCGGCAACAAAAAAATCCAAGCGGTTGGCACTTCGGTGTCTGTTCCTGAAGACGCGAGGGTGAAACGATTCCCCAATGCCGTGATTGTTCCCGGTTTCTTGGATCTCGGCACGGGCCTCGGCTTCGGAGGAACTGTTTCGCGTGTGACTCTGGCAACCAAACTCGGAGACCGCCTAGCGTCAGACGATCCAACAATTCAGTTTGCTCGACAAGGTGGAATCACCACAGCCGTGTTTGCATCCACGACTTCGCCTTCGCCCATGCTGGCATTCAAACTGGGCGATACTCCACGCCTTCTCAAAGAACCAGTGGCCATTCGATTCAGCATGTCAACGAACTTAACGTCTGGTGTCCCCAGCCTGAAACGAACGTTGACGACTGCGAAAGCCTATTCCGCGTCTTGGACGAAGTACGAATCAGATTTGGCCGCCTACAAGATCAAATTGAAGACTTATCAAGCGGCACTCGCCAAGTACACGGCGATGAAAAAAGTGGCCGATGCAAAGAAAGCGGCTGAAGACAAAAAAGTCGCCGAAGCCAAGGCAAAAGCGGACGCTGCAAAAAAAGCTTCCGTGAAGAAAACAGGTGATGCAGACAAGAAAGACGCCTCTTCAGCGGAAAAGAAGGCAGACGAAAAAACAGATTCAAGCAGTTCCAAAGACAAGGCGGCTGAAGAATCGAAGAAGTCGGAATTGAAAGTTCCCGTTAAGCCATCAGAACCCAAGAAGCCAAAATCAAGTTCGACCTACGAACCTTATCGAGCTCTCTTTGCTGGAAAAATTCCGGCCGTCGTCAAGGCCGGAAATGTGAAAGCCATCAAAGCGGCTGTGAAACTGTTTCGAGAAGAATTCCAGCTGCCCATGATTTTAATTGGTGCAGATGACGCGTACCGAGTTGCCGACTTGCTGGCAAAGAACAAGGTTGCCGTTTCGCTTGGGCCAAGCCTTGTGCGAAGTGTTGATAACAAACAGATCAATCAACCTCAGGTCATGGCCAATCATCAAATCCCATTGGCGTTTCAGTCGAACGCGACCACCGGAGTTCAACAGCTTCCGCTGGCAGTCCAGTACAGCGTTTATCGAGGTCTTGGAACGACAGACGCATTGATCGGGCTAACTGAATCACCATCGAAACTACTTTCACTTGACCAAACAATTGGTTCATTGGAAGCGGGTAAAGATGCCGACCTTGTCGTCTTAAGTGGCCCTCCTTTTGAACCATCAAGTCAGGTGCTCGCCGTCATGATTGATGGTGCCTGGGTTTACGAACGCGGAGCGACCCCATGATTGCATTCCAACAAAAACACATGGTTCAACTAACAGCAATTGCGACAGTCTGCTGCGTGCTCTGCCTTGGAAACCAGGCAGCACTCGGGCAGGACGCTGTTCAACAGCCGGATGCCGTGGCGAAAGCTTCGAAGCCGAAGCTCGCGATCAAAGTTGGCAAAATCATTACGAGTGCGGGCGAGCCAATCGTCAACGGCACCATTCTGGTGTCAAACGGTAAGATTGAAGCGATTGGCAAAAGTGATCAGGTGAAGATTCCTGATGGCTACGAAATCATCGATCACAGTGACATGTTCGCCATGCCCGGTTTGATCGAAGCGCACAGCCACGTGGGAGGTTCCGGTGACCTGAATGAAATGGTTTACCAGACCAATCCTGAATTACGTAACTGGGATCAAATCATCCCGCACAACGAACAGTTGAAAGTCGCGATCGCCGGTGGAGTCACCACGATCTGCTACATCCCTGGCAGCGGAACCAACATGGGTGGTTGGGGAGTCCTGATGAAGTCTGGGCCGGGCAAACCGGAAGACGTCATCATCAAAGCTCCCGGAGTCCTCAAAATTGCTCAGTCGGGCAATCCTGAACGCCGAGGTGGTGAAGTTGGTTCAGGCCGCATGGGCATGAATCATGTGATTCGTCAGCAGCTGGAAATGGGCCGTATTTATGTCAACGAATGGGATCGATTCGAAGCTGGTCAGACCGACCTGAAACCCGCGGTCAATCTTCGTTTAGAATACTTCAAGCCGCTCTTCCGACAGGAAATCCCGGTTGTTGTTCATACTCAAGCTTACCAAGTGGTCCAGTCAACACTCAGAATCCTGCATGATGAAATGAACCTAAAGGTCGTGATCGACCACGGAACATTCGACAGCTATAAAATTTCGGAAGAGATTATCAAGCGAGACATTCCCGTCATGGCGGGACCTCGAGGATTTCGCTACGAACCCGATGACGGACAAATCAAAGGGATTGTGGCGGAATACTACAATCGAGGGATTAAGAGTCTGGGAGTCAACACAGATGCTCCTGTGATCCCACAGGAAGAGCTATTCTTTCAAGCATCAATGGCCGTCCGATACGGATGGAAGGAAGAAGAAGCATTGCGAGGAGTCACCATTGAACCGGCGAAAGCGTTGATGATTGACGATCGCGTGGGATCATTGGAAGTCGGCAAAGACGCAGACATAGTGATCACCACAGGATCCATTATTGATCCTCGCAACTATGTGACTCACGTATTTATTGATGGCAAAAGCGTTTACGACATCAAGACGGACCGACGCCGGTTCTAATTTTTCTCCGGTTGCAAGTGCGTACAGTTTTGCCAGTTTTTGTTAGGCAATCCTTTATTGGATCGTCGCGGGAGTCTTCGAGTGACCTACCGAAAATTCATTCTGTTTCCTTTATTGATCTGCGCCATGACGGCATGTCATGGATTGGCAGACGATGTGATTGCATATCGTGGAGCAACCATCGAAACGGTCTCCAAAGCCGGGTCGATTCAAAACGGAACCGTGCTGCTGCGAAACGGTAAAATCGAAGCCGTTGGTAGTAAAGTGGACCTCCCCACAGATGCCAAAATCGTCGATGTCAGCGGCCAAACAATCATGCCCGCCTTGGTTGATATTTATCACCCGATTACGATCAGCGGACTGTCTTCTGGTTCAGCCAGTCGAACAGTCGTATTTAACGGTCGAGTCTTCACGATCCCCGGCTCTTCGTCGACCGCAGCTCCTACCTACGTCAAACTTTCTGATGTCGTCGACCCACTTTCACTTGACTCAGATCTCTCAAAGCTTGCCCGGTATGGCGTGGGTTTTGCAAACATTGTGGTTCGCGGTTACGGACATTCCATCCACGCGAAAGCCACACCCGACGACTCGGCAAGCAGCATTGTAAATCCGGATGGCACACTGTTCCTTTCCGTAACAAACTCAACTGCCAGTCTCGACGTTCTTAGAAAAGGACTGAAAGGCAGCAAGAGCCGAAGCTCTTCGGCATCAACCAGCAGCCCCACATCAAGCACGTCGTTGTGGGCCGCTGTCAAAGAAGGCAAGGCTCCGCTGATTTTGAATGTCAACAACGCGGCCACCATCATGTATGTGCTTCAGATTCAAAAAGAATACGACAAAGTTCGAATGGTGATCGTGGCCAGTGGAGCTGACATTTACCGATCCCTTGACCAACTTAAAGACCGTAAACTGTCCGTGCTGATTAAAGCGGGCATCGATATTGCTCCGCGGTCAAATCAAAGAATCAACGTCGCCAAGCTGTTGGCCGAAGCAAAAATCGACTTTGGTTTTTCAGCTTCACTGGACCGTTCGCTTGATTCCATGCCCGACACGCCTTTGTTTCCAGTGTCTCAGCTAGTGAAGACAGGACTACCAAAAGACAAAGCACTGAGTGCTTTAACAATGTCTCCGGCAAAAATGCTGGGGATGGAAAAAACACTAGGTTCAATTGAAGTGGGCAAGCAAGCGAACCTGTTGTTCCTCAATGGCGCACCACTCGATGCTGGAACCACCGTGCAGCAACTGCTTGTCGAAGGGAAGTCGGTTTATGAAAACCAGTAAACAACAAGAGACTCACTCGCTCACGGCTTTGTTGCTCGTCTGCACCAGTTTTCTAATTGGCTCAGCCGCCGTTGCGCAGATCAACCCGAAAACCAACGTTCAAACAGCCGATAAGGCCAAAACCACGGATAAGAAGAAAGAGGAACCCGATCAAAAAACGGGGACGTCTGACAAGAAAACGGACACCAACAAACAAGTCACAGCCATTGTTGGTGGAGACATCTATACCGTCACGAACGAAGTGATTCGTCGAGGCACAGTATTAATTCAGGACGGAAAAATCCTGAACGTTGGTCAGGATATCGATGTTCCTGAAGGTGCCAAGGTGATCGATGCCAAAGGCAAAATCATCACGCCGGGGTTTATTTCGATGACCACGCGTGGAGTGGGTCTTGCTGGAACACCGTCGCGGGGCCAAAAGTTTTCGGATCAGCTTAATCCGTTCGACAACAACATCAAAATTTCGCTGGGAGTCGGCATTACCACAGCTTGCCTGCAGGTTACCAACTCAAGTAGCAGTAGCCGACGTCGAGCTGAAAACGAACTGTTTGTGGGACTTGATCCCGAGATCAATCGTCTTGAAAAAACGGCAATCGATTTCAACATCGACTTTGGAGACCCCAACACCGCACTTTGTGAATGCTGCGGCCTACCCATCTTGGCAACCGACACGATCGAACGGCCCACGCCCGAACCGATTCGCCCCCAAGTGAACGCTGTCATTAAACTGAGTGCGGGAAGACTGGACGGAATGATGGTCAGTGAGTCGGTGTTTTATCACCTCACTCCCGGAGCTCTCACGGGCGCTTTAAATCAACACACCTGGCGAGCCAACATTCGCAAGGCAAAAGACTATCTGAAAGCTTTAGAAGAACACGAAAAAGCCAAGGCTAAAGATCCCAAAGCCAAAGCTCCTAAAAAACCTGTCAGCGACGAATTGTTAGCCTTGGTCCAAAAGAAAATTGCTCTTAGGATTTCAAGCGACAATGTGTCCGCCATTCGAGATAACATCGAGCTGGCAAAACAGCAGGACTACAAAGTGGTCATCGATGGGGCCACTGAAGGCTGGGTTGTTCCAGATGAACTCGCAGAAGCCGGTATCTCAGTGATTATCACACCACGCCGAAGACGGAGTCCACGATTTGCCCTCGAAGATGTGACAGGCAGCAACATTGAATCATCAAAGGTTTACGAATCCGCAGGTGTTCCCTTTGGCATCGTGCCACTGTCCAGTTCGATCAGTTTGAATGGGCTCGCTGGTCGAGACCTGACGTCTCTTCCCCTAGAAGCCGCGTTTGCTGTGCGAGGAGGGTGTTCAGAAAAAACGGCATTAGAAGCCCTCACCATCGTTCCAGCGAAGATGTTGGGATTGCAAGATCGCATTGGCAGCATCGAAACGGGAAAAGATGCCGACATCCTGATCCTGAACGGGCAGCCACTGGACTATCGCACATACGTTGAAACGGCGATCGTGAACGGCCACGTGGCGTATGAACGAGCAGCAGATAAAGTCTACCCAGTCTACGAACGATAGCCGTAAACGGTCGGCCATGATGGCACCAATCAGCCAGCAGACGAGTCTGGCATCCGCCCGAACGAATTGTGTGCGCTCTTCCAACAATTGGCTCATAAGCTGAGGACTGTGGCCGAAAACAGCTGCTCACTCAAACGCGGTGAACTCACACATTCGTTGCGAATTATCTCAGGCACCAAAGCATGCGGCTGCGCGGCTGTGTTGAAACTCACGTCCGGAACCCTTAGCCTCAGCTGAGACAGAATGTTCTGAATCAAAACGGTTCGATCGAACGTGCCAATTTCACGCCCGGAATGAGATGACCATGAAACGCTTTCAAACAATTTTTTGCGGTGTGACAGTACTGTGCGTCAGTCTCTTTTCTTGTACTGGAGCCTACGGCAACGTCGCGAATCAAGACCAGATTAAAGCGATCGAAAACGCAGGAGGCCAAGCATTACCTGTCGCCAAAACTGATCAACGACTCAGCGTTTCTTTCCACCTGTCTGATCAAAAAATCACCGATGAAAGCTTGAGTGTTTTAGCGGAAGCCTCCAACCTGTACTCGTTGAATTTACGAGGCACCCAGATCACGGATGCGGGGCTGGCTCGTGTTGCCCAACTCAAGGGATTGGTTCGTTTGCATCTGGAAAAGACGGCCATCACAGATCAAGGCTTGGCACAACTGGCCAAACTTCAAGATCTCGAATACCTGAACATCTATGGCACTCAGGTAACGGATCAGGGCCTGCAGTCATTGAGTGGCCTCAAAAATCTGCAAAGACTTTATGTCTGGCAAACAAAGGTCACCGAAGCGGGGCAGCTGGAAATCAAGTCGAAGATTGAAGGACTGGCTGTCATCCCAGATTTCAAACTGGAACGCGAAAAAACAATCCGAGACACTCGCTTGGCTCTGGAAGATGCAATCAAAGAAATTGAAGACCGCAAAACAGACATTGCCGCATCGGTTCAAAAGGCGGCCATAGCCAAGAAGAGAATCGAACCTGCAAAAGCGGCTGTCGCCTCTGCAACGAAAGCGTCTGCTGTCGCCAAAAAATCGATGGAAGAAGCCAGCCGAAAACTGATGGCCGTAAAGAAAATTCTGGACGACCTGAAGAAGAATGCTGACTCACCAGAATCCGTCGTCATCGCAGCCGAAGCAGCGGTCGTAAGCGGCACAAAAGTGGCAGACACCGCAAAAGCCAATCTAGAAGAAGCCAACAAGAACGTGGAAGCCACGAAGAAGGCGGCCGCCGAATCTGAAAAAGCGGCCCAGAACGCCAACTTGAAAATCAAAGACGCCAAGGCAAAGTCAGAAGCCGCCATCAAGAAAACGACTGACTTGAAAGCGCAACTGAAAGCCATCACCAAATAGGCACCAGCGTCAACAGATGTGAATCACAACAAGTGCTAAAGGCTTGAGGCCGCGTGACGCCGTTGACTTCAACAAGATGGCTGCAAACAGACGTTCGCAGGCGGCCGTTCGCAGGCGGCCGTGATCAGCAAGTTCAGCAGGCGTCTAACACTCTTCGGGCTGCTGGCTTGAATCAAATTCGCCAGCGGGCGGTGCCCCCGGAGACTCTTGACCGGTCACAATGCAGGGGCGATGTTCGTCAATGACAGGATCCAGATGCTGAGCAAACAAGTTGTACAAGTCATCGGTGCCCTGCTCGACCGCGTATTCACGCTCACCGTCCGTGATCGGCACCAACAGTAAGACATCAGTGTCATCGCCATCAATCTTCATCGGTTGAAAGCCCTCCTCTTCGAACTGAGGCGGCAGAAACGTAAATGCCGTCAGCAATGAGGGCTCAGTGGTCATAGGCCGCCCATTGGGAACCGTATGACGATAGCTCAGAAATGTGTCCTTCTCGAAAACCATTTCCGCCAACCCCCGCAGCACACTGTACATCCAACCTTTGGGATGCAGCGTATAAAGCATCAGTTCGGCTCGAGGAGCAATTTCCCAGTCGTCAGGAATGTTCTGACGTTGATCCGACATGCCGCCGGTGATCAGCACGTAAAAGGGGCGCTCTTCAGTCGGCGCGAACGTATAGATATCGATGCTCACCAGTTTCTGCTGAGTCGATTTCATGACGACTTGGTCAAGATCGCCTAGGTATTTTTCGTAGTGAGCTTCTCGTTGAGCAATCAATTCTGCTGACACGTCACCGTCTTTCAATGCGAAGAAGACAAGAGGCCATCGTTCCTCGAAACAAAACACAAAAATCTGAGCAACAACGGACGCCTGAGATCGTGTCTTCTAAGGAAGCTCGGCACACATCGCAACCAGACGTCGCACAGTCCTGAGATTTCTGGCTGTTGCGGTTACAGAAAGTCGTTTTTCGGCGGCCGCTGCAAGTCGAGATCGACCGATTCCGTCAGGAGCATACAAGTAGAAAACCTGATTGGTCAGTTCCCATTGCTCGCGATCACTTTTTAGTTCGTCCAATGCAGATTCACAGCCTGACTTCGCGGGCTGCTGCAGAAAGAAGTAATGAATCAACTTCTCGTCGTCAGCTACAAACGGGCATTCAGCAACGGCAGCATTTAGATTTTTCGAAGACAGAATCAAGATTCGAACATCAAGGTCAAAGCTGGACTTCACTGCCTTGACCACCGCACCTTGAATGCTTTCCTTGGAACGGTGCCGCGAGCGGCACACCACATTGCCACTTTGGATATACGTCCGCACGTCTTGCAGTCCAGCCCCTTCAAGCGCAGCTGTCAGCTCTTTCATGCGTACAACGTTTCGGCCTCCCACATTGATGCCTCGAAATAGGACGATCCATGTGTGCATTGTGCAAGCTTCTGACAACAGAAGAAAAATCGAAAGCTTCGGTACCCAGGCTTTCGTTCTCTTGCGTGGGCCAAAGTGATCACCATCTGTCTTGATAAAGACGGCAATCAAATTTGACCGCAATCAGCAACAAGAACGACAAAATCTAGTGCAGGCGATTAAAGCCATTCAGCGCGGCAACTCGGTAAGCTTCGGCCATCGTGGGATAGTTGAATGTGGTGTTCATGAAGTAGTTCAAAGTATTCTGATCGCCAGGCTGATTCATAATCGCCTGGCCGATGTGAATAATTTCTGACGCGTTCACACCAAAGCAATGGATGCCCAAAATCGCCAACGTTTCGCGATGAAACAGCAGCTTAAGCATTCCCACGGGCTGACCCATAATTTGAGCTCGAGCAAGCGACTTAAACATCGAATGTCCGACTTCGTAGGGCACGCATTCCGCCGTCAATTCTTTTTCCGTCTTGCCTAGAGAACTGATTTCTGGAGTCGTATAGATTCCAGTCGGAACGTCTTCCATTTGGAATCGTTCTGAATGCCCATCGTGAAGATGGCTGGCCGCACAGCGTCCCTGGACGTAGGCCGCACTGGCAAGTGCGGGTGGACCAATCACATCGCCTACCGCGTAGATATGAGGCAACTGAGTTTGAAAATACTCATTCACTTCGACCTGACCACGCTTGTTTGGCGTGATCCCCACTGCTTCGAGATTCAGCAGTTCCGTGTTTCCGCTTCGACCATTGGCCCACAGCATCACGTCACTGATCAGCTGCTTGCCTGATTCCAAATGCATGACAACATGATCGTCAAACGCTTCGACACGATCGAAACTTTCGTTGTGACGAATGCGGACACCCGTGTCTCTTAAGTGGTAGCTCAAAGCATCGCAGATTTCGTCATCCAAAAATTCAAGCAGGTTGCTTCTGGTGTTCACCAGATTCATTTTCACGCCCAGTAGCCGAAACATAGACGCGTATTCACACCCAATGACTCCGGCCCCGTAGATCGTCATCGACTTTGGAGTTTCCTGCATGTCCAAGATCGTATCACTGTCGAAGACTCGAGGGTGGTCAAAGTCCAGACCCGTTGGCCGATAAGGGCGTGACCCGGTCGCAATCACAAAGTGCTCTGCTTTGATCACTTTCTGGCTGCCATCTTCTTCTGTGACGGCCAGATGATGCTCATCAAGAAACGAAGCCACTCCATGAATGACAACCGTGTCGTTGCGTTCGTAAAACGTACGACGCATTTCAACCTGTTTTTCGATAACCGCTTGGGCACTCTTGCGAAGATCACGAAAACCAACATCGATGCGAATCCCCAACTGACGGAAGTGAGAATTGTGATTCACTTCCATCATCCGATAGATGGCGGCTCGCAATGACTTACTGGGGATAGTGCCCAGATGAGTGCAGTTCCCACCGATTCGCGGTTGTTTGTCAACGACGGCAACCGACTTGCCTTGCTTAGTGGCTTCCATGGCGGCACCTTCACCGCCAGGACCGGTCCCGATGACCACAACGTCAAAAGTTTCGTCGGCCGTTAATTCTGTTTCTTGTTTCACTTCAACATTCATGGACGACGGCTTAATTCTAAGTTGACAATACAACCGCTTCAGTGTCCCAACCCAACGCGGGCAATCGGAACAAAGCGATGCAGCGGATCATTTTAACAAGAGCTGATGATCAAGAAACAAATGCGATTCAACAGAATCACAATCAGGCTGTGGTTGTTCCATCGGCAGTCAACAGACCGTTGTGTCGCAGCAATGCTTCAGTATCTGGATTCCGCCCACGAAATTCACGATAGACGTCCATTGGATGCTGACTTCCCCCAAGGGACAATACCGTCTCTCGAAAACGCTGCCCTGTTTTCTGAACGGCGGATTCGTCATCCAGACCTGCTTCTTCAAACGCCGCAAAGGCGTCAGCAGAAAGGACTTCTGCCCATTTATAGCTGTAATACCCGGCAGCATATCCTCCAGCGAAGATATGTTGAAAAGCACACAGGAATCGATTCTGAGGATGAGGGGGCATGGGCGAAGTTTTTGCCGCCACTTCTTCAAACGCTTCAAAAGCTGTTTGGCTGCCATTGGGGTCAAAAGTGGAATGCAACAACATGTCCGTCATTCCAAACTGAATTTGACGCAGCATCCCAGACGCGGCTCGGTAGGTTCTGGCTTGGCAGATCTTGTCATAAAGATCATCGGGAAGTACTTGACCCGATTCATAATGCACTGCCATGCCCAACAACGTGGGTTTGTGATAACACCAGTTTTCCATGAACTGACTTGGCAATTCGACAGCATCCCATTCCACGCCGCTTATTCCTGCGACGTCACGATGATCAACGGTTGTCAGCATGTGTTGCAAGCCGTGACCAAATTCGTGAAACAACGTTTCGACTTCTCGGAAGGTCATCAAAGACGGCACATCACCCACAGGTGGAGTGCCATTGCAAACCAAATGAGCCACAGGCAGACGCTTTTCGGTGGCGGTGACCGAACGACCAATGCAGTCGTTCATCCACGCTCCACCGCGCTTGTTTTCGGGGCGAGAATACGGGTCAAGATAGAATCCCGCGATGTGCAAACCATCTTCGTTCAAGACATGAAAATAGCGGACATCTTGATGCCACACGGGCGCTTGCCCATCGGCGGCTTGAATCGTAATTCCAAACAGTCGATGACACAGGCTAAACAAACCCTCCATGACTTTTTCGAGTGAAAAGTAGGGCCGCAATTCCTCATCGGTGAACGAATACTTTTCCTCGCGCATTCGCTCCGCCCAAAAACTCACGTCCCAATGCTTCAGCTCTCCGACGTGCCCTGCTTTCTTCGCGAATTCAGTCAGTTCTTGTAACTCGTGTTTGCCGACATCAAAAGATGCTTGCAGTAAGTCATTGAACATCTGATGCACGGCTTCAGCATTCGGAGCCATCTTGCGAGACAGGCTCAGCGCGGCGTAGCTTTCGTAGCCGAGAAGATCGCATTTTTGTTTTCGCAGCTTTAGAATTTCGGTAATCAATCCGCTGTTATCGTGCTTGCCCGAAGAAGCTCGTGTCAGATAAGCCAAGTACACTTGTTCTCGCAAAGATGAATCTCGGCAGTGCTCCATAAAGGGCCCGAAGCTTGGAGCTTCGAGAGTGATCTTCCAGGGGCCTTCTTCGGGCGTCGCTTGTCGCTCTTCTTGATCGTTCGCTGAATCGGCAGAATTCCATGCTGCAGCCGCCATGCGGCTAAGACTGGCCGGCCAACCTTCAGTCGCCTGAACGTCTGTGATTTCCAACGACCAAGCGTTTGTTGCGTCCAAAACGTTGTTTGAAAAGTCTGTTGTCAGCTTCGACATTCGTTCGGACAGTTGATTGAATGTCGCTTGGTCTTCTTCCGAGAGAGCGATCCCAGATTGTTCTGCACTCAGAATATGACTTTCAAGGATTCGTTGTTGGCCGCTATCAAGCTTGAGCTCTTCAGCCTTGCCTTGCAGAATCTTGAAACGATCGTACAGCGGCTTGTTCTGACTCATTTTCAAGCCGAACTGAACGATCTCCGGCAGACATTTTTCTTGCACGTCTCGTAGCTCATCACTGTTGGCGACGGACAGCAGGTGACTGACGGGAGACCACACATATTCGAAGAGGAGATCGATCTGCCCCAAGGGAGCCATCACAGCATCCCAATCGCCGGTTTCAGAAGAAGTCGCTTGGCTAAGCAGTGCGTCAGCCGACTTCAGCATTTCGTCGACAGCGGGCTGAACATGCTCGGCCTTAATCGCGTCAAACGCTGGCAATCCGGTACGACGAGAAAGCGGGTTATTCGAATCCATGATTCCAAATTTCATTGAGTACTGAAAACCGAGGAACTGATACCATGGAAAACCCTCCATTGATCAGTGCTTTAAGTTAGCGAAATGCATCCACAACGTCATCGTCGAAACGGGCGTGTCGACGGCTGAAGAGCGAATCCCAAGGAATGAAAATTGTGAGTAGATGATTCCGGTCGGGCTCAACCCCAAACACCCAAAAAAAAAAGAAACGTAAAAGGTCCTTTTAACTTGGCATATCACGGCGATTCGCAATTGTCGTGATTTTTAAGTGCGACTATAAATCCGTTCCGAAATGGGATTAGGACTCAAGGGTCGTTTGGCTGAATATCAGTCAAACACAGTCCTCGGCGAATGGAAGACACACATTGGCCGAGCAGTTTTCGACAGAAACCACAGACCTTTACTGTCGTCTTTCACTTCAATTGGTAACGCACATGCAAAATCTCCAACTCGACCTGGCAGCAGGACAGTCTGTATCGATCGGTGAATACCGAGTGACCTTGGTCAGCACGACAGACATTGCAGCCACTTTCGAGATTGAAGGCCCTGGCGGAAATTCTCATCGCCATGTCGTCCCAGTGAATAAGAAGTCAGCCGACAACTCTACCAACATCACCGCATAGCAGTTTCCACACGCCTCGACTTGCGCCGCTGCTCTCAACGAGAATGCTGGCGCAGATCACGTGATGCCAAAATCGGTCACTTCAACCGGCGAGTTGTCTTGATCGACGGCAAGAGACGCATGATCGGCAAACTGTTAGCCAACGTTCTTTGACAAACCCAAGTTGGCGATGCCATTCTGCTTTTCTCAGTGGCCATTCAAGTGATCTGATTGCCCACGGCTTGCAGCCAGTTGTGATGTCATTTTGACAGACTAATTTCGTTTGCGACGCCAATCGGTGAAGACACGATTTGGGCGAACCGGCGCTCGAGCGCTGCAACGAACGGATTGCTCCCCGACGCTTGGTTGCGTGACAATGCGTTCAACTTCCACGATAGTGAATGGCACAGTCGCCAAATGACACTTGGTGATTCCATCCTGCCCCGCCCCTCGTTGGAAGTCCCTAATGAGCCCCAATTCTGCCCTGCTTACCACCGCAGTCCTGTTTGTTGCATCGCTGGCCCCGTTAAACGTACAAGAGTTAAACGCACAAGAGTTAGGCGGACAAAATCCAGACGCACAAAAACAGTTGCTGACAAGTGATCAAGCTGCCACCAAATCAGCTGCTGATACCAAGAACGAATTTATCAAGCTATTTGATGGCAAAACTTTCGAAGGGTGGGACGGAGACAAAACGGTGTTTCGCATCGAAAATGCGGCAATTGTTGGGGGTCAACTGAAAGCAAAAATTCCTCACAACTACTTTCTTGAATGCGATCGCCTGTTTGCAGATTTTGAACTCCGGCTGCAGTTTAAACTGCGGGGCAAGAACACCAACGCCGGAGTCCAGATTCGCAGCAAGCGAATCCCCGATCATCACGAAATGATTGGCTACCAAGCGGACCTTGGACAAAATTACTGGGGTTGCCTCTACGATGAATCTCGTCGACGAAAAGTGCTGGCGGGTCCCGAGAAACGGCAGTTGGAGAAAGTCCTGAAGAAAGAAGACTGGAACGACTATCGAATCGTATGCCGTGGACCTCGCATCCAACTATTCATCAATGACATGAAGACGGTCGACTTCGTTGAAACAGATCCCGAAATTCCCTTGAACGGTCGGATTGCTGTTCAAATTCACGGCGGCCCTGCCGGAGAAGCTTGGTACCGCAATATTCGGATTCGTGAGCTTGACGAAAAGTAACTCGTGAATGCCGCCTTCCGAGTTGCCTAAGCCACATGGATTTTCAAGTCGCCTGAGTGCCCACCGAACTTTTACGAGTTCAATCATCAGCTCCCATCCCCAAGTTGACTTCCTGAAAGAAGTTTTCCATGGCAGATCATCGTTCGAATTGGAACAGCGTCTCACTGACTGCCGGCTGGCAAAAAGGCGTCACTGCGTTTTATCACGCCATTGGAATGTCGGAGCAGGACTTCGAAAAGCCCCAAGTTGGCATTGGTGTTCCCTTGCTAGAAGGCAACACGTGCAACGTTCATGCCTACCAACTCGCTCAGGAAATCAAGGCTGGCTGCCAAGAAGCCGGTCTACTTGGATTTCCATTTGGCACTCCGGGAGTCAGCGATAATATTTCTCAAGGGCACGAAGGAGGCAACGCCAGCCTGCCTTCTCGTAACCTGATTGCCAATAGTGCCGAATGCGTATTAACAGCTCATTGCTATGACGCGCTGATCGGCCTGCATCATTGCGATAAAAACGGGCCAGGGTTTGCAATGACTTTGGCGAGAACAAATTATCCGGGGCTGATTGTCAGCGGAGGAAGCATTCTTCCAGGCTGCCACAAGGGAAAAGACGTCACGATTTTAGACGTGTACGATTCTCAAGCTGCGGTCGCCACAGGCCAAATGTCATCAGCAGAAGGGGATGACATTTTAAAGGCCGCTTGCCCCGGAGCAGGTGGGTGCGGGATTGCGGCTTCCTTCAACACTTGGGGAATCGCGATGGAAGCGATTGGCCTGATGCTTCCCGCTAGCAGTTCGATCCCTGCAGTCGATCCATTGAAGTCGGAAGAATGTCGAGCTGTAGGCACCGCGGTGAAGCGGTTGCTGGATCAAAGCATTCGACCTCGCGATATCTTGACAAAGCAAGCATTCCAAAATGCGGCGGTTGCGATTGCGGCTGCAGGAGGTTCGACCAACGGAGTCCTGCATTTGCTGGCGTTGGCCCGAGAAGCCAATGTCGATTTTGGCCTGAGTGAACTACAGCAAATTTTTCGAACGGTCCCCGTGCTATGCAGCTTTGCTCCGCGAGGAACTCGCAGCATGGTGGACCTGCACAAGATCGGAGGGACTCCTGTCTTAATGAAGCATTTACTGAAGGCAGGACTGCTAGATGGCAGTTGCCTGACGGTGACTGGTCAGACGTTGGCCGAAAATCTCGTCGACGTACCAGATGTCTCAAAAAATCAAGAACTGATTGTTGATCTCGATGCCGCCTACAAACCCTATGCCGACATGCAGGTGTGCTTCGGCAATTTGGCTCCCGATGGTATCGTGTTCAAAGTATCCAGCATGGATAAGCCAGAATTCGAAGGGACGGCAATGTGCTTTGATGATCCTCGAGACATCGTGACGGCCGTCGAACAAAAGCGAATTCAACCTGGCACGGTCATCGTCTTAAGATACTGGGGGCCTGTTGCTTCTGGGATGCCCGAAGTTCTTGTCGCCACAGCGGCTCTTGCGGTCCCAGAACTGGATGGCAAAGTGGCCTTCATTTCTGACACGCGAGTCTCAGGAGTTTCTCACGGAGCAATCGGGGTCCACTGTGCTCCGGAAGCTGCAGTAGGAGGCCCCATTGCAGCCGTAGAAGATGGAGACAAAATTGGTTTTGACCTGCTTAAAGGGACCATCGATCTGAAAGTCACAGACGACGAGTTGTCTCAACGCTTGAAGGACGTGGCAAAATGGTCGGCTCGTCAACCTCGTCGAGGATATCTGGCGGACTTCAGCGCCACGACCGCTCAGGCGAATCATGGGTGTGTCAGCCGTGCTTTTCTTGACGAATGTGACTAAATCCCCCGAAATTACTGAGAAATTCACAGCGCAGTCGCCGGAAACAACAGCTGATCCAGAATCTCGGCGATACTGACAGCTGATAGCGGTCAACCTCTTCAGACCTTACTTTTTTCTTACCGGCCATTGGCACGGAAATCATCCATGTGGTCCGACGCCTCAAAGCAGCACTACAATTCGCTGAAACAGGCGGTTGAAAACCAGTTGCAATCGATTATCAACCAGCAAGACTGGCCTACGGCTCTGCGCGACTCCGTGGAATACAGCCTCATGTCGGGAGGCAAGCGTCTGCGCCCCGCCTTAGTGCTGCTGGCAGCCCGGTGCACCCACCAACCCGGAACAGTGACAGCGACGAACGGCAGCATTGATGACTATTCCGCATCCACCGCGTTGTCTGCTGCATGTGCGATCGAAATGATCCACACGTATTCGCTGATCCACGATGATTTGCCATCGATGGATGACGACGAGCTACGGCGAGGACGACCAACGAACCACATTGTTTTCGGTGAAGCATTGGCAACTTTAGCGGGCGACACGCTTTTGACGCTGGCTTTCGAAACCTTAGGAAAAGCGGCCTTACCTGCCGACGTTACGTGTCAGTGCCTCCAAATTTTGGCCGGAGCATCCGGAGGATCCGGAATGGTGGGTGGGCAGATTTTAGACCTTGAAGCAGAACGAGGGTCACTGCAAGGGGTTCAGAATGATGCCACTTTGAGGAAGACGACTGAAACACCGGCAGAAAAATGCAAAGATCAGCAGTTAAGCGGAAAACAACCCGATGAAAGTCGGCCGGAAACCTCGAACACTTCCAGCGACTCGAGATCGATGTCCGTAGATCATTTGGTGAAGATTCATAGAATGAAAACCGGCGCTCTGATTCGAGCTTCCCTTCAAATGGGGGCTGCCGTATCGCAAGCATCGGAAGTCGAATTCAAACGCCTCACCGATTATGGAAACGCAATCGGGCTCGCGTTTCAAATTGCCGATGACTTATTGGATGTCACTGGCACAAATGAACGGCTTGGTAAGGAAACCGGACGAGATCACCAGTTAGGCAAGCTGACCTACCCTGCTCTGATCGGACTTGAGGCCAGCACACAAAAAGCTCGTGCTTTGGTCGATCAAGCAGTAGATGCACTCGATATTTTCGATGATCGAGCGGACTTGCTGCGTCACCTTGCTGGGTTCATCGTGGAAAGAGATCATTAATGTCGTTTGAAATTTTGAATAGTCTGACTTCCCCCGAACCCATCAAGGGGATGACGAAGCAGCAAAAAGAGAAGTTGGCCGCGGAAATTCGCGAAGCTTTGTTATCAATCGTTTCAGATCGCGCTGCCCACTTCGCCAGTAATTTGGGCGTCGTGGAACTGTGTATTGCGCTCCATTCTGTTTTCGACTTTTCAAAAGATCGCTTAATCTGGGACACCGGTCATCAGGTTTATCCTCACAAGCTCGTCACCGGACGATTTCAAGAGTTCGACACAATCCGGCGTCGAGGCGGATTGATGGGCTATCCTAACCCTGAAGAAAGTGACTTCGATCTGTTCGTCACGGGACACGCGGGTTGCAGTGTTTCAACCGTGCTCGGACTGAAGACTGCCGACGATTTGCTGTTCCCAGAGGATAACCGCAAATCCGTTGCCGTCATCGGTGACGGAGCTTTACCATCTGGCATCGTGTTCGAAGCAATGAACAACGCAGCCGGCTTAAACAAGGATTTGTTAGTCGTCTTGAACGACAACAAGATGGGCATTTGTCCTCGAGTCGGCGGAGTCGCCACCTACTTGGATAAAGCTCGAGTTGCCCCGTTTTATAACGGATTGAAACGAGATGTTTCGTGGCTTCTGAACAAGGTCCCTGTCGTTGGCGAACCCGTCGAAAACATGCTGGGTAGCTTCAAAGAAGCGCTAAAAACATTCTTCCACGGCGGTATGCTGTTTGAAGAAATGGGTTTTCGGTACATCGGACCAATTGATGGCCATGATGTCGAATCGATGACTGAAACCATGAACATGGTGAAGAACGTCAAGGGGCCCGTGCTGCTGCATGTCTTCACCGAAAAAGGCCATGGATTTGAACCGGCTCAACTGGACCCTGTCAAATTTCATACTCCTGCACCGTTTTGTCGAGACGACAACAACGAAATCGTTCCGGTCAGTACCAGTTCGTCAGCGGCGTATACAGACATCGTTTCGGATGCCATTCATACGGCGATGCAGCAAGACGAACGAGTCTGCGTGTTGACGGCCGCAATGTGTGCCGGCAACAAGCTATCTGATATTCGAAATGAATTTCCAGAACGCTTCTTTGACACCGGTATCTGCGAAGGCCACGCCGTTGCTTTTGCTGGCGGAATGGCGAAGTCTGGCATGCGACCCATCGTCGACATTTACAGCACATTCTTACAACGCAGCTTCGATCAAATTTTCCAAGAAGTCGCGTTGCAGAATCTGCCCGTCATCTTTTGCATGGACCGAGCTGGAATTTGCGGACCGGATGGAGCGACTCATCATGGAGTCTTTGACAACTCGTACATGCGAATCTTCCCCAACATGGTTGTGATGGCCCCGGGCGATCAATTAGACGTACAGCCAATGCTGGACTTTGCCATTACGATCGATTCACCATCATCGCTCCGCTATCCCAAAACAGCGGCAGCCACTGTGACTCGAAATCCAGCGCCAATTGAACTCGGAAAGGCTGAGGTCCTAAGTTGGGGAAGTGATGGCAACATTCTTGCATGCGGAGTCATGCTGCAAGAAGCAGTCGCTGCAGCGAAGTCGTTGCAGCTTGAAGGGTTGAGTGTCGGAGTCATTAATGCTCGATTTATCAAGCCGATTGACGAACAAGTCATTCGTAAGAGCATCGAAACTGGATTTCTCATCACAGCAGAAGAAAACAGCCGAGAAGGCGGGTTCGGAAGCGCTGTGCTTGAAGCTGCAAACCGAATGCAACTTTCCACAAATCGAGTACGAGTACTGGCCATTCCAGACGAATTTGTTGAGCACGGTGACCGCTCGGAACTGCTCGGAGAAATGCTGCTGGACGCCGCTGGAATGCACAAAGTTGCAATCGAGTTGCACCAAAACCAATCCGCGGTCGCCAGTGCTTGAACACTTTCACATGAATTGAGCTCGGCCCCCAAGACCACCGCCATCATGCTCTGCTGTTCAACACAGACGGTTCATTTGACATTTTTCGCCAAACAGCGGTGGCGAAAAAACGCTCCAGACTTTGGCGTCGACTCTGCTGTGCTGCAAATACTATGATTCGCTGCTCTGATTTGTCAGAAAGGAATCATCTGTGACAGTTCATTCTTCTAGGGACAATCTGGTCGCCTTAAATTTGTATTCTGCAAATCGCGGGCAACCAGATTCCAGCAGCGACCAATTTACTTGGGCGCTCAATAAAATGGTCTCAGCCAGCTTAGTCATTTTTTGCCTGACGTTCTCCTATGCTCAGGCGTCCATCGGCGACGAATTCAGCGGAGATGAAATCCAGCGCGATCAGGCCACCAGCGTGCTGTACACCATTCGAATCGAAGGGACCATCAGCACGCCAGACAAAGAAGGTGCTCAGTCGTTTCCTTTGACATCGAATGGTGAATTTCAGTTTCGAAATCTTCAAGACCAATTGGACTCATCTGGGCTGGACAGCCTGCGAGCTCTGAGGCAATTTCGAAAGGCTGAGACTCGCACCATCGTCGACAAAAGCCGAGAAACACTTGTCAGTTTGCCGACAGCTTATGGCCGCATCCACACCTGCGGTCACAATGGACAACTGATATCCTGGCACCCTCAATACGCTTTGCTTCGCAGCCAAGCCGACTTGCTGCGAATGCCGTTTGACGTTCTTGTGATGCAGGCACTCATGCCAACCGGAAGCGTTAAGCAAACCGACAGTTGGAATGCCCCCGCTTGGGTTGTTCCTGCATTAACAGGCCTTGATGCCACCGTGACACAGACTGTGCAATGTCGCATGCGATCGCTGACAGATGATGAGGCAGAAATCGAATTCGAAGGCAGCATTGAAGGAGCCGTCACAGGCTCTGCATCTCGAGTCAACTTCGGCGGAGAATTTACAGTTGATCGAAAAGCGGGCATGATTCGTCGAGCAAACGTCACGATGAAGGAAAAACGAACTGCGGGCCCAGTCAGCCCGGGAATTAACGTGACTGCGACCATTCAATGGTCACAAGACCCGGTGATCACGACTGACCAAGACGCAAGCATTCAGGAACCAAACGATCAACAGTTGTTGCTGAGTGCCAAGGCCCCGGGTGGGCTTAAGTTTCGACATAGCCGACAATGGCACCTGTTTCATGAAACTGATGCAGTGATGATGTTAAGAATGCTGAAAGACGGTCGATTGATCGGCCAAGCAAACTTTTCCAAGGGTATTTCAGTGAAACCTGGGACTCACACACCTGATGCGGAATTCGACCGAGACATCAGCCAGTCGGTCAGCGAACGTAAAGGCAAGGTCCTAGATAGCAAGACACATTCTGAACGGGCGGGATGGCGATTTCGCCAGGTGCAAGCCAAGGGAGCAGCTGCCGAAAAGACGATTTTATGGGACTACTACTTGTGTTCTGCCAGTTCAGGACAACAGTTTTCCGTCGTGTTTTCGCACGCAAACGAAGATGTTGCCAGCTTTGAAGGAGAGCCGTCAAAGCTGTTGAAAAACTTCACACTGCCTCAGCGGAAACGCCCCGCCCTGCCATTTCGATAGGCAATCACAGGCTGTAAGGCTGTTTGCCTCGAGTGTCCGTTCGAAAACACAGACTTTTCCAAAAAGACGCCGGGCTTCGATTCGTCGCGGCAACCCCCTGATCATACGGCAAGCGGCAAAATGCTGCGGAACCGATTGATGCACACATCTTGCGGTCAGGGTGGCTTGTTTCGTAACATATTCAACGTATATCCCCGATCTCTCCATTTCCTTCATGGCGTTTGCGATTTCAAAACCCCAAGTGCCGCCGGAAACAACAACATGAAAAGACTCTACGCAGCAGCGATGCTGATAGCCTGTTCCTGCTTGGTCGCTCCGACTTTAATGTCAGCGGCAGAAACAACCAAAGTCACCGTTAAGGATGGTGAGACGGCAAAATTGGTAGCCAATATGGTGACCCAACGTCACATCAGTCACCCATCGATCAACGATGAAATCGCCGCCCGATTGTTGGACCGATTCGTCAAAATTTGGGACCCTCAGAAACTGTACTTCCTGAGCTCCGATATTGATTCGTTTAAGACATCTGCCAGCATTCTGGACGACCAAATTCGCTCTGGAAATGTCCTTTTTGCCAACACTGTCTTCGACCGTTTTCAGCAACGAATGACCGAACGTGGATCGTTGATCGAAAAGCTGATTGATCAAGAACACGACTTCACAGTCGACGAAGAAATGGTTCTAGATCCTGATGACATCGATTTCGCAAAGACCGAAGCCGAATTAGCCGAACGATGGCGAAAACGAATCAAATTCGATCTCTTGATGCTGAAGATGGATGACGAGCAAGATGACGACCCTAAGGTCAGTCTTAAAAAGCGATACTCAAGAAATCGCAACTTGATGTCACAGACGGAAGGCCACGAAGTCCTAGAACTTTACTTGTCTTCACTGACACATTGCTTGGACCCTCACTCAACTTATATGTCTCCCCAGACGCTTGACGAATTCCGCATGAACATGGAATTAAAGCTCGAAGGAATCGGAGCACGATTGCGTTGGGATGACGGCTTCACCATCGTCGAAGACGTCATCAAGGGTGGCGCCGCGGCGGCTCACGGAAGTCTTGTCAAAGGCGACAAGATCACTGGCGTCGACCCAGACGGTCCCGGTCCAGAAGACATGATTAACGTCAATGAAATGAAGCTTTCAAAAGTCGTCACATACATCCGCGGCAAGAGTGGCACAACGGTCACTTTGCGAGTCTTAAAAGACGGTGGTGGTAGCGAAAACTACACGATGAATCGCCAACTGGTTGAACTCACCGAACAGCAGGTCCAAGGCAAAATCATCGAAGGTTCCGATTGGATCGACGGACGTCCAAGCCGCATTGGCGTATTAAACATCCCGTCGTTCTACAAAGACTTTCGAGAAGCATCTCGTGGCGGCGACTTTCGTAGCACTACGAAAGACGTTCGAAAAGTACTTGCCCAGTTCAACCAAGCCAAAGTCGACACTTTAATTGTCGACCTTCGCATGAATGGTGGCGGAGCGCTGGATGAGGCAATCGAAGTATCAGGCCTGTTTATTCCACAGGGCCCTGTTGTTCAGGTTCGTGAGCCAAACAACTCGGTCATTCCATTCGCTGACGAAGACCCAGATATGGCGTGGCGAAAGCCAATGGTTGTTGTCTGCAATCGACTGTCAGCTTCGGCTTCCGAAATTTTTGCCGGAGCGATCAAAGACTACCGTCGAGGCATCGTTGTGGGAGACCGCACGACTCACGGAAAAGGTACCGTCCAAAACGTCATGCAAGTCACTCAGCCAGGCTTCTTCCGTAGTGGTGAGCCTCGCGGAGCCGTCAAGTTGACAATCAGTAAATTCTATCGAGTAAATGGCGACAGTACTCAAAACAAGGGAGTTGTTTCAGACGTCATTCTGCCTTCAATTCTAAATCACCGGGATATCGGAGAAGACTCACTCGACAACGCTCTTGAGTTTGATCGAATTCCCCGGGCCAAGTACATGCCTTTCACTGGCTACTACAGTGATAGCATGATCAAGAATTTGGGACAGCAAAGCCAAAGTCGCTTGGCAGCTGACACCGACTTCCAAAAGCTAAATAAGAACATCGCTCGCTATGTTGAACGCAAGAATCGAAAGACGATTTCATTAAATGAATCTGTCTTGCGTGCAGAGGAAGAAGAAATCAAACGCGAACGCAAGGAAGAGGAGAAGATCGCAAAAGAAGCCAGTGGTACCAGTAGCGACGAAGACATCTTTCCAGAAAACTTCTACAACCGTGAACTGGTGAATATCACATTGGATTACTCTGACCTGCTGAACGGTCGGCAAGCATCCAACAACTGATCCGAATTCTAGCTGAGTCGATTGATCAGACTCAGATGAACATCAAGAACGTCGTTCCGAAATTCGGTTCGACGTTTTTTTGTGCGCTCACTTTGCTGGAATTTTGTCCCGTACCGTCTCCAAGGACGGAATCTGCTGACGTTTTGGCTACGATCTGACTATGCCAGCTATCGTCGTTGAAAATCTGATTCGCACATATCAAGTCTATCGCAAACGTGAAGGACTTTGGGCCTCGTTGCGCGGCTTGCTGCACCGAGACTACAAAGAAGTGCATGCTGTCAACGACGTCAGTTTTACAATTGATGAAGGTGAAATGGTGGCATTTCTTGGCCCCAACGGTGCTGGAAAAACGACAACCCTAAAACTGCTGTCCGGCCTGATCGTGCCTACCTCTGGCCACGCTTCAGTACTTGGACACACTCCATGGGAACGCGAAGACGCTTATCGTCGACGATTCAGCTTGGTCACCGGGCAGAAAGAGCAACTTTGGTGGGACCTGCCTGCTCAAGAATCGTTTCGGCTGCACAAAGAAATCTATCGAGTCAGCAACGAAGACTACAAAAGCCGCATCACTGAACTGTCTGAGATGCTGGAAGTCACGGACCTGCTCGGTCAACCTGTTCGAGAACTGTCGCTTGGTCAGCGAATGAGAATGGAACTGATCGCAGCCTTGCTTCATCGTCCAGATGTCCTGTTTTTAGATGAACCCACCATTGGCTTGGACGTGATCAGCCAACGGCGAGTTCAACAGTTTTTAAGATACTACCAAAAGGAACAGGGAATCACCGTCATTCTGACCAGCCACTACATGAAGGACGTTGAAGCCCTTTGTGAAAGAGCGGTCGTGATCAACAAAGGCAACGTCATTCATGATGGAGCGTTGTCTGAAATTGTTGATCGCTTTAGCCAGCACAAGATTATCGACCTGCATCTGGGACCAGAAGAAGTCGCGGAAGGCATTGAACGCTTCGGCACCATCTTGGACAGCAAGTTTCCGATCGTGCGAATTCAAATTCAGAAACAGGATGTTTCAGCAGTACTGACTCAGCTGCTATCCGAATACACGATTGAAGATATCAGCGTTGCAGAGCGTCCGCTCGAAGATGTGATCGCTGAACTATTTTCAGCTGATGATGATGAATCTTCACCCGATCCGAATTCACCGTCGCAGCCTGTCTAAATTTCGTCGCGTCCTGTATTGGCTTGTATCGCATGTCGTCCATTCCTTCCGAGTCTTTCGCCGAACGCTTTCGTGTTGGCATTCGAATCAAAGTACTGATTCTTAAGACCGCGACTGAAGAACGACTCATGTATCGGGGTGACTTTGCGTTTGCCACGCTGATCCGTTTTCTACCGATCGTCACTCAGCTGTTTCTATGGCGAGCCATCTATGGCAACAATTTAACCACCAACCTGAATGGTTATTCCTTTGCAGGAATGGTGTCGTACTACCTGCTGGTGATGCTATCCCGAGCATTCAGCAGCATGCCGGGACTCGCCAATGGGATCGCGATGTCCGTGCGAGACGGATCCATCAAGAAGTATCTGCTGCAGCCGATCGACCTGCTTGACTATCTACTGTGGCAACGCATCGCTCACAAACTGGTGTACTACGCCGTCGCCACCGGCCCGTTCGCCTTAGTATTTTGGCTTTGCCGAGAATACTTACCTGTATGGCCCGGATGGGAAGTCATGACAGCGTGGGTTCTGTCATTGCTGATGGGATTCGCAATTGGCTTTCTGATTGAAAGCCTGATTGGCTTGGTCTCGTTTTGGTTTTTGGAAGTCAGTTCATTGATCTTCATCTATATGATGATGAGCTACTTTCTTTCGGGCCACATGATCCCGCTAGAATGGATTGAAGAATGGATCCCATGGGTAAACTATTTGCCGTTTAAGTATCTCGCCTACTTTCCAGCCGCCGTGCTACTTGGAAAAGTTCCTGCAGATACACTCTGGATTGAATTGAGCATTGAATTCGCTTGGATTGTCGTGCTGTTCATAACCGCACGAGTGGCGTTTCGACACGGCGTCCGGCGATACGGGGCATTCGGTGGATAGCAACAGTCCAGACCATCGTTTGCAAATCGATTCCAATCTGAATGAAGGCCGATCAATCTCAGGATCATCTGCCGTCGTAATCGACAGTATTCGCCATCCGATCTTTATTGCTGCTTGGCTGGCCAACTTGGTTATTGTGACAGCCAATGTCTCTACGTTTATCTTTGCGGAATGGGTTGCGGTGCTCGCCGAATCAGACCCTTCACAAAGCACTTATCGTGAAGAACTAACAGGCCGAGTCATCCAGTATGGATTGATTGCATCAATCGTTTCAAGGCTCTTCCTGGGGCAAACGATCGACCGCTTTGGAGTTCGACGCATCTGGCTACTGAATAGCATTCTGTGCTTAATCAGCCTCGCCATTTTTTCCATGCTGACAGAAGTGTCTGCTCTGCTTTTCCTAGCAAGAATCGTCTTTGCCATTGGCATCGCAGGCATGTTCACCAGCAGTATGTTTCACATTCAATTGTGTGTGACACCAGAACGGCGAACAGAATTCATCGGGCTGCTCGGCAGCAGTGGCTTCGTCGGTATGATCCTCGGCAGTCAGGTCGCAGGATTACTGCGTGAGATCGCAGATGAACAATCTGCGACCGCCTTCCGAATGATCTTTCTGTTTGCGGCCGTGATGATCGTGGTCTACATCGTTTGCGTTGCGATTGCGACTCGAAAAGATCTTCCGCCCGATCCATCGAACGCACGCCCCAATCTCTTGGTTCTTATGACACGCTATTGGCCGGGGACCGTCATGCTGGTTGCGATTTCCATGGGAGCCGCATTTTCAGTGCCATCAATCTACCTCGTCAGATTCATGCAGAACGAAGGCTATGGAGGCATCAGCCTGTATTGGTCCATCTACGCGATCACTGCATTTGTGCTCAGGCTCAAGACAGCCAGACTTAGCTCACACATCGGACGATACCGCCTTATCCTTGTGGGACTTGTCATCCAGGGTATGGGGCTATGGGCGATCGTTCCAATCAACAATGGATGGCAGATTGCTTTCTCCGCATTTCTATGTGGCTTCGGCCACGCCTTGCTGTTCCCGTCCATCGTGTCACTTGGAGCCGGAGCATTCCCTGCCGAATACCGAGGCAGCGGCACCAACTTGACTCTCGGTTTTTTCGACTGCGGTATCGCCTTATCCGCACCGCTGTTTGGAAGGCTGATCGATCTGCCACAATTTGAAGGCGAAGGCTTTCGCCCCATGTTCGCAGTCGCAGGAACACTTCCTTTGATTGTCGCCGTGATCTGGTTTTGGCGAAGTCGGCGGCTCAAGGACAGCGAAATCATTTCAGCCACAAACGAGACCAAACGATACTGACACAAAGCAAAAGCACGTTATCGGCCAGCGACAACCGGCCAGCGTGTTAAACCATCAGTGATTGCTGGCTTGCGTTCGACGTTGCAGAAGAAACCTGCCGACAATCGAGCTGTTTCGAAACGGCCGGGTTCTATTGAGAACTTAACGCACGCGAACTTCAATGTGACTACCAATAGGAGCTTCAGCCCACAGCCGGCCTACGTGTTCAATGCGAACAGATGCAGCCGTGATCCCACTGGAAGACACGTCAGCCATCATGGGGAGATCTGTGACTCGACCGGCATAAGCCTGATCGTCTGGAAAAATTAATTCCACTTGATCGCCGGGCTGTACTCGATCGATTTCACTTGTCGGAATTTGAACGGTGACATAACGCCGGTCTGTATGCAAAACCTTCAACATGGTTTCACCCGACCCCATTGAATCACCTACGCGGTAACGCACTTGCCCAACTCGGCCATAGCCGGGACAGACAACGGCAACTTCACGACTTAGCTCCTTCATCGTTTGCAGTCTTCGCTCTGTATCCCCCAGTTGACTCCGCAAGGTTTCGACACCAGCCGCTCGTCGCACCTGCTCTGGCAGGATTGTTCTGAGATCTTCCAAGCGAGCAAGTCGCTGCTGCACAGTTTGAGCTTCCAGCTGCAACACTGACGAACGACCTGGATCAGCGCCCATCGCCACCCGAGTCATAGGCCTCACCATAGGCGCCTTTGGCTTTTGAGCGATCTTCGTGACTGGAATGGAAACTGGTAGGGGGACTGAAAGTTCAGCTTCTGGACTCGGAGAACTCGCACCTGAAGAAGCAAAGAACATGAATCCGTTTGCCACAGCTCTGGTCTTCACTTCTCTTGAAGAAGAAACAGATTGCACATTCAATCTAGAGCCCGCGGAAGGATCGACATCATGAACCATTTGGGCGTCAAAACCGCCAAACGGATGATTATTCGGCAGCCTCACAGATCTCAACAGCTCGGGAGCGTCGCGTTCCACTTCTTGAATGAGGTGAGCTCGAGTCTGCATCTCGACGATCTCACTCTCGACATCTCGAACACGCCACTCGAGATCCAATGACGCTTGAGCCTCAGCGCGTTGCAACTGCTGGCGCAGCTCTTGAACACGTCTTTCCTGAGCTTCGATCATTGCGATGTGCTCGGTCTTCTCAAGAGTCAACAAAGGCTGCCCCGTGAAGACCTCATCCCCTGCGTTGACATGAGCTGAAAGTAGACGAGACGGCGAAGGAACTCGCAACGAAGTGATCTCGGCCGACAGTATTCCGCGAAACGCTTGATCACGCTTCAGGCTTAACCAATACACAACCATACAACCGACCATGGTGGCAAACACCAGCAACGTGGCCGTGCGTACAAACGACGCCGGCAGCACCTCGGTCTTGGAAGCAACCGCTCTTTCGCTGCGTCTGACAAAGCAAAGTTCGCTCGCCTGTTCGACCCATCGTTCGCTCAGCAGTGAACGAACGCCCATGCCTAACTCGTCAGCGAAAGCAGAAATCTCATTGCGTTCCCACAACGCAATTTGAGCCAATTGATAGATACCAAGCCGATTCAACTGGACCGCTTCTCGAGTCTGGATTCCTCGAATCAAAGTCAGATCGTCGCAACCAGCTGGCCTATGATCGAACACCAAGCCGTAGCGACCGTCAATGCGATAGCCATGCGAAAGTTGATCCAACACTGGACTTGCTCCGGGTCCTGACATGGTCTTAACACCTTACAACTCGCTCTTATCTGCTTGCCTCGACGCATATTGAAGATATGCCGCTCAGCCTCGCAAAGATCTCTCAAGCCCGGGCGAAACAGCCATGCCGACGAGAAAAATGCAGCGCATTCTCAAACTTTGCCTACCTCCCATTCATCGGCAACGATGGCATATTTGATCCACTGTTTTCCGTAATCGCAAAGATTGATTTAATCAAAAGAACCCGTTCATTCTCTGACAAGCACCTCATAGGCAACAAAAGCTGCACACAATGGGCAATGACAGTGCCGATCTGGACTCAAAACTGAACCACCTGCCACGCAAAGGACTGGGCCTACGGGCGACCAGCTGATCAATTGACAGACCGTTCACATGCCAATTTCACTCCTCAGACCAGATGTCCGATGAAGGCCGAAAATTCTGCAAAAGGAAGCACGCGTCGAACAACAAATTTCTTCAGCCAATCCTCATCGGCCCGGACGGATTTGGTATACTTCGCTCTGCATCTGCCAGATGGCAATTTTCTGAAATTGTGATCGCGTGATCGGCTTGAAAGTTTTTTCGAATCACCCTGTGCAGTCAACCACCAGAAACGGCCGCTTAGCGACAGTATCGCCGAATCCATCGGAACCCATCGTTATGAAGATCACCGCAACCTGCCTCACCATCGCTCTTGCGTCAGGCTTTGCCCTACCGAATGCTATTGGCCAAAGTGCCTCGCCACAAAGCAGTCCAGTAAAGCAGCAGACTGCAAAGCAAGGTTCAGATGGCCAAATCGTTAACCATTCTGCATTCCGCCCGGTTCTGCCATCTCCGACAACGACAGGCTTTCAACAAAAAGCTGAAGAACGACCGCTCAAAGTCAAGATTTATCCGTTCTACAACAAACTGCCTGTCAACGAAAAGTGCTTGATTGCAATCGAATTGGATATCGCGAAAGGATGGCACATTAACGCCAATCCGGCCAATCCCGATTGGATGAAGCCGACCGTTGTGACGCTCAAGTCAAAGCACGATATCAAGCTGTCGAAGATCAAATATCCCAAGCACCATGAGCTGCCAGTCGCTGGGTCCGACGATCCATACTATGTCTATGACGGCAAGACGATGGTCTACGTACAACTGGACATTAAGAATCTTACCCCTGCAAAAAGCGTCGAACTAGAATTTCACGTACACTTTCAAGGCTGCAACTCTGGACAGTGCCTTCCTCCAGATTCCATTGTGATGAAGGGGAAATTGCCGGTTGCCGCCGTTGGTGAAACATTAAAGAAAATAAACGCCGAGAAGTTTCCAAAGCCTAAGAAGAAAGAAAAGGAAGCTGCTCCAAAGAAGTAACTCACGCGAAAATCAATAGCATCGAACGTTGTTGAAGACATTCGATCACTGATACCATGAGTGTTCTGGACTCTAAGGTTGCACGGATTTTCAAACTGAGGTACCAAATCTGATGGGACAGCTAGCCGCCGCGGAAGCCACCCCAAATCGTGAAACGCTGATCATGATTGAATACCCATCAATCGCTGCGATTCCACTCGGACTTTGGTTAGGACGCCTTTACGAATCAAGCAGCAGACGTTTACTGGGACGTGGACCAAAACTGTCACAGTTGCTGGCCCTTCCGACGGCTCCAATTGGCGTCCTTCTGTACGCATGGCAGAAGCTCTTGGGTGATCGCTACGTGCTCACCAACAAGACACTTACCATTCAAACAGCCATCACCCGGCGATCAAAACAAAGTGTCCCCTTGGACGAAGTCAATCTCATCCAGTCCCACAGCGAGCCGGGGCATCAGTTTTTCACTGCCGCTGACCTCAAAGTGCTCGACAACGAAAATCGCGAAACCATGGTACTTGCTGGGGTCAAAGAACCCGATGCTTTTCGCAATGCCATTCAGCAAGCCGTGGCGGCCAAGGCACAGGTAGCCATCGCCGCTGCTCGCATCCAGTTGCGAACCACTCAGACGACCACCTAGCGTTGCAGGGCCCCAAGAACGAGGCGCGAGAAGCAGCCTCCTAAGCTGGTGCTGAATAATTTGCCTCAAAAAAAAACTGAAGAAGCTTATCGCTGACCTCACGTAAGCGATCGCATCCTTTCAAGTTCAGACCTGCGACGGGTACAGATCAACATCTATTTCTTCTGGCTCAGATCACCCAGCCGAACGTTTTTAAACTCGGTCCACATTGGCTTGCCAGCGTGCAACTGCAACGCCAAGACTCCAGATGTGAGAGCATTCTCTTCACTGTCCGTGAAATCCATCACTAAACGGCCATTAAGATAATGCTGAACGCGACGTCCGCGGGCGATGATAATGACGTCATTCCAATCATCGACCTTCATCAGCTTTTCAAATTCATCCGCACTGATCAAAGGCTGCTGATCTGCGACCAGCTTCTCCCCTTGCCATTCGCCTTTCTGCCCGACCAAAATAATGCGGCCCCGCCGGCCCCCTTCGTCGTAGATAAACCCGGACACGTTTGGCAGTTTTTCTTCATTGCGAAGCTCGTGTTGATAACCTCGAACAACCCACTGATTGCGAAGTTTTTTACCTTCTGTGATGTGCTTCGATCGATACTGAATGCCAGAATTATTCGTCACACTTAAGCGGAAAGAAAGTCGCAACTCGAAATCGGAAACATCGCCTCCCTGCCAAATCAAAAACGTATTGCCAGAAGCTGGGTTTTCAGCAGTCGTCTCACCACGAATTACACCATCTTTGACCGACCACAGCCGTTCGTCTCCACTCCAACCCGCAAGAGACTGACCGTCAAAAATAGGCTTCACACTCGCAGATTCAGATGGGGCATCGTCTGCACGTGCAATGCACGGTGTGCTCATCAACAGACATACGGCAAGAACAGTGAAAGGTGGGCGAGACATACTGCGTTCCATATCAAGAATTAGAATTTCACAGACAGATATTCAAACGCGAACAACCTGAACAAGAATGGTACAGATCAGTCCGATTCAGCAGACGATTGTCGACGGACGATCTCAAGAAAACCAGTCTCGCGCCAGAAATTCGGCGCATAAAAAAACCTGACACCCGTGAGGGAATCAGGTTTTACTGACTTTGTCTGACTCAGTATGAGCCAAAGGTGTCTCTTGTTGTCGAACTAGCTTGCGTCGTCGTCGTTGTCAGCAGCGACAGCGATCGCAACAGCAACACCACCAATTGCAGCAACGCCAAGCAAAGCTTTCGACTTTGGTGTCAGAGATGCAACGCGGCCAATGAATCGACCGTTCTGACCACGAACAGTTTCTGCTCCACCGGCCTTCACAAGAGCAAGTGTGGTGATGGAATGAGGAGGAGCTGTGCCTTCCGCCCAAAGCTGAGCTGCATACACTTCTTCGCCAATGTGGAAGAAAGCTCGCCCGCCTTTAAGGCCCGTCAATTCGAAGCGGCCCTTCGCGTCAGTCTGGACGCCTTTGACAACTTTACCCATCTTGACGGCGATCTTGACGCCGGCAACAGGTTGACCTGCCTCTGTGACGAATTGCCCAACCAATACCCCGCCAGCTTTCAGCTGCACGTTCTTCAGCTGAACATCCTGCTTAGCTGAATTTGGGAGTGGTGTTGGAGCGGTTTGGCCAGCGAACGTGATCGCTGGCGAAAAAAGCATCGCTGTGGCGAGTGCAAATGTGGTGAATTTCTTCATGATCTTCAATCCGAGATGATGTACGAGTCCAATCCTGGCCTGCTGTATCAATCGAATCAAAGCACTGTCACGGAGCAAGATCAAAGTTGTCATCGGACGTTTTCGCTTCAACGAGGTCCGGTTGAGTAAACTAGAGAAACGCCCCTAGTTGCATCCCACCCGTAAGTGTAGGAAACCCCATGGGCGTTCTCGATAACAAACGGAGTTCGCCAGCTCAGCCCAAATTCATGCGTTGCGGTCACCGCAGGCACAACAAGAACAGGCCAGACGAACTCTGAATAGATCTAAAGTCTGCTGTTAGCTAGCGTCATCATCATTATTCGCAGCAATCACGATGGCTGTCACAGCACCACCCAGAAGCCCAAGTCCCAAAAGCTGGCCGCCACTGATACCGCCGAGAGCGCCAAAGCGGCCACCCTCTTCGCCACAGCCATCACCACAGTCATCGTAGTTCTGACCACGAACTAAGTGATCTGGAGCATGAACCAATCCAACTGACGTTAATGACTTGGGTGGAGCAGTTCCGGCTGACCAAAGGCGACAAACGTAAGCTCGTTCGTCAACAACAATTTTGCAGGGGCCACCTTTCGCAGAAGCCAATGCAAAACGACCATTGGCATCCGTCTTAGTCTTCGCCACACCAGCTTTTGTGTGAACGGCAAGAACCTTACCGGCGAGTGGCTGCTTTTGAGCGTCAATCAAGATTCCAACGACTTGTCCCTTTGTAGACAGCTCAACATTCCGCACGGGAACTTGAACCTTCTCGTCAGCAGCCGAAGCTGTGGATGACAAGCCAGGCAGGATAGCCAAACAAAACGTCAAAGCCCAAACAGTACATTTTCTCATCGAATTCACTTCCTTGTGGAATCGGTTCACGTTCGTATCTAAGTCGGACCCACTTCCTCACCGAAAGCGAAGCCTCGTCACCAAATCTTCTCATCTCTCACTGCGCAACCCAACAACAATGGCTGCTGCAGCATGTCTAAATCATCGTCCAGACGGACAGTCACCTATTAATTAAATTCAGCACAATCCTAACATTCTAGACAATTCTAAGCGGAGATGAAATTTTCACTCAAGCTGCTCGTTTGCGAGCAGGTGATGTTTCTTCAACCGTCGAAATCGGCAGTAGATCGACTGAAGGCAACGGTGCATCCAATCCGGAAACTGACCTCAACTCTGCAACTTTTGCGTCAATCATTCCCTCATATAAACCCAGCAGACGGCAATACTGATATCCCGCCCAACCATCGAGAAACCCACGGCGAATCAAAAACATGTAAAGAAACCGAAGCGTGGGGCGGAAGGGCAAAGAAAATGAAAGCCGCTTCATGAGACGGCGGCGAGCTGTCGTATTCAACAGCACCGAGCCAACTGAAGCCTCGCCAAGCGTAGGCTCGACCAACGTCTGCCGCGCCTCCGCTGTTGAATACAGATTGTGTTTCGAAAGCCAACTCTCGATTCCATGCGAGAACGAGTAATGCAGATACGGTTCGTTGATTACTCCCACATCAGCGGCGTCGACAGCTTCCCTCTGACCATGCCCGACTTGAATAAATCGAAAAGCGGGACTCTTCCCCAAACGCACTTGATAGGTGGGGTACATTCCAGAGTATTTCAACCAGCGGCCATGAAACATGGTTTTAGACGGAATCCGAAACGCCGTGTATCGAGTCCCCTGAATTGCAGCTTCTATCTCGCCCTGCAACTTATCCGTACACACTTCATCTGCATCAAGATGAAAAATCCAGTCGTGTCGAAACTGGCAGTGGTCAATGGCATGATTTCGCTGCCCCGCAAAACTGTCAAACTTTCTTTGCAGAACTCGAGCGCCGAAACGCTTGGCAATTTCGACAGTCTTATCGGTACTGAAAGAATCCACCACCCAAATGTCATCACACCAAGACAGAGCTTCCAAGCACTGAGGCAAGTTTCGCTCTTCGTTAAAGGTCAAAATCACGACAGAAACACACATGATCAGGCAACCTTCCTTTCCGAACCAACGCGACCTTCCAAAGGAACCATTGGAAGCGGCCGATCGACTCGCTTTTCACGCCTTAGCTTCTCTTTGAGATTCAAAAATGGCTTCTCAATCAAGTTGTATGACAAGACAGCAACCACGAGTGCAACCAGAATGTTTTGAGGAAATCGCTGCCATACATAAGGCGTGAAATTCTCACTCGCCGGGTAAAGTGCCAATTGCTGCCACAAATAGATGCTATATGACAAGACTCCAACCCTTGAAACAATGGGGTGGTTTAGTATGTCGAAAACCATCCCGCTCCGATTCTGAGTCACTGAGTAAATGATAAAGACAATCGCGAAACTCTCGACAGTGAGAGTCAAAGGCACAGACAGAGCTGGCCAGAAGTGCCCTCGGTGAAAAATCTCCATACCGAATAGCACGAAGGTCGCGGTCAGTAGTCGATGTTGGGGATTCGATTGGGCAAGCTTCTTTACCAAGCTAGGAGTCTCTGCCAAAACTAAGGCCGATACGCAGCCCCACATGATTGCGTCACCGTTGCCAAGAAACGAGTATTGAACGAGCCACTTCGCCCCCCAAGCCCAGAATAAGATCCGAGTGAAGGGAATCACCAATGCGATGCCGATGGCGAGACGCTTCCGCAACAACGGAGCAGCAAACGCAAAAAGGAATGGCCAGAAGAGATAGAACTGTTCTTCAACCGATAGCGACCAAGTGTGTGCCAATGCCCAATTGTCGCCCGGACGCACGCCCGTGGTAAACGTCGCTGCATGAACATATCCGTCTAAGCCAATTGACAAACCGCTCACATACGTAAACAGCACAACGGCCAGCAAATAGCAGACATAGACAGGAAAAATTCGCAACGACCGACGGAGATAGAACCCAGTCAGTGACACGGAGGAACTTTTCGCCTGCTCCCTGATCAATAAGCTTGTGATCAAGAACCCACTCAAGACAAAGAAGACCCGAACTCCAATCTGGCCACCGATACGAAAAAACGGAACCAAAGGTTCTGGAAAATCCACTGTCAACGCCGAGTGAGCCGCAAGAACCATCACAACCGAGATGGCTCGAAGTCCATCAAGTGAGGGGATTCGACTTGTTGATTCTTTTGTCATGAACACCTCTGAGCCAGCATACTCGCACGAACCACTTTGAAACACGGCTATGCAGGCCGCAAAATCTTCATCATGTAACGAACTGGCGATTCCACCTGCCGGCGAAGACTAAGCATGATCTGAATCGCCCAGAAGGGAAAAGACAAGACAGAGCGTGCCACCATCCCCCAGCTACTCGCCTGACTGCGACGTTGAGATTGCATTCGTTTCATTTCGCCACCGGCAATCAAGTTGACCCAGAAAATGTCAACCATCTCAAGCTCGGGCCGCTTTCCAGATGGAAAGCTGCTGTAATCAGGGGGGACATTGTCACTTAAATCCACCGGGGAAAGACCGAGTGTCTTTTGTACCGACCCCAAAGTCTCCTCTCGGTTTTTCTTCAAGGATGAAAAGTCGACTAAGACAGTGTCATCTGGATAGTCACTCAGAATTTTCCGTGTCGCTTTCGCGTAACTTCGCCAAACAAAAGCACAGGCGATTGGATGATACAGTCGCTGAAAGTGCCTCTTTGCTTGTTCCGCCATCCGATCTCCCTGATGCTTATATGACAGCATGAAATCATACGGATCACGAACCTGAATAATAAATTTGGCTTCCGGAAGATGCTGCTTAATTCGACCTATCCAATGAAGATGGTGAGGCGTCTTCTCGACGGCAATGCTCTTACCTTCCGATTCAGCAATGGCATCCACAAAAGCGGCAAACGTTTCAGCCACTGTGGCAACTTCAGGCAACGCTTCGAAGTTGCCCTTCAGCCTTTCCGTGAAGCCCACAACGGTGTCACGCGATAAGCAACCAGGCTGTTCGTCACTACCAGTTCCCGATGGAGCCGTCGAATCCGGACAGAGAAGGTGACGCTTCAACACCGCTTCTTGCTTCTCTCGATCGTATGTGCCGTTCTTATTTGGCTCGACGAAATAGCGTCCCCAAAAAGCCGTCTCGCCAAAGCAGGCAACGTCCGGATGACTATTAAGAGTCTTCGCCATCCATGTCGTTCCAGCGCGCGACATTCCAACAATAAAGTGCACTTGCATTATAGAACGATCTGCTTTGCTAATTTCAGCGGTCATGCCGCAGTGGAAACAGAAAGGCGTGCGTGAGGACGTACCGAAACAACACTTCGGCGCCCGGGGGGTGAGACTGACGCCAACATTGCAAAAGTCACCATGCATAAGCGATCCACAGGGTGACCAAAAGAAAGCAACCAATTGCCATCAAAACTGCCAAACACAAGACCCGCAGTGAGAAAGCCCAACATGATGCACCGTGATGGCAAATGAACGATTCCGGCCTGCAACTTGTAGAGACATATCACAATCACAGCAAGAAGAATCATGGCGACAAACCCAGACTGTTTCGCAATCGACATCCACATATTCATCGGATCATCTGCTGTTCTCCAGTCGTAGCGAGGAATTTCAATCCCCATCATCTTCGTAGGATTTTCTGTGTCGCCAAAACGAGACATAAAGCCCTGCCCTGCGAGACCGTACTCGCCGAAATCACCGTATCCTTGCGACCAATTCATAGCGCGCCCGGCCAACACTTTTTGAATTCCGCCACTCACTCGCAAGAACGTAGCTGCTTCATCTGAATCAATCGTCTGATAGGCGCCCACTGCCGCAAGAAACACAACTGCAACAAGAACACCCGTCTTATGACGTACACTTGTCTGCCGCCACGAATGAGAGGCAAGCTGAGACGTCAGAAACACGGCTGTGCAGCCAATCAATGAAGCACCAATCGAAGCGCGGGTTCTGGTCATCAACAACAACAAAAGTGCTACGGGAAGCATCACTGAAACCCAACGCCGCTTTTCACGACTGGTTAACCAAACTGCAAAAAGAGAAATCGTTGCGAGAGCCATCATCCTGCCTGAGTGCGACGCATTGACGAACATCCCGACGAGTCTCCCCTGCTGATAGCCATTTCTTGGATGCATCAAGACACAAAGACAAACAACGGTCCCCTGAATGAAAAGCAGCAGCTTTACTCGATCCCTACTAGACAAGTCTCCAAGTAAAGACGGAACCACCCACCAAATCACATAAAGATTGACAGCCCAGAAAGACCAAAACAGAACATTGGCAGCAAGAAACCGTGGGGACTGGAAAAAACTACATGCCAAGGCCCACGCGCAAAGAATCAAAATTGCTGTTCGGATCGTCCTCAGCGTTGAATTCACTGCTTCTTTACGGACGGGCGTGTGATTGAAACCTTGGCAAACAAACAACGCCACAAATAAACCGGCGGTTCCCATCATGTGGGTCACAAAGCCCAACCCAACCACTGGAAGATCGCCCTTTGACAGAATGCCTTCAGCCACAAACGCAATCACGACAAGAGAGCCGAGATGAAATAATTTGGAGGTGTTTCTACCACTCACGAACTTTGACCACGCTTCTAATTTTCAACAGTCGAATAACAGGTTTTGTCCGCTCACGAGACTCTTAAGCAGCTCGTGCTGCGGAAACTGCGCCCCAAAGATTCTGAGCCGCCACATCGCAGGAATGTGCGTCAATCATTCGCCGCGATTCCGTTCCCATTTGCTCTGCAAGCTCATCGTCCTCAGTAAGTATCTGCATCTTCTGGCTGAGATCCGAGCTTAAAAACGGATCGAATCGAAAGCCGTTTACACCGTCAACCACAAGATCTTCAGCGCTACCAACTTGATTGCTTACGAGCACAGGCAGCCCACAAGCCATGGCTTCATTTACGACCAATCCCCAGCATTCAATCACAGAACTCGCCAACACAAATCCAGATGCCAATCCATAATAGATGGGCAGATCGCCAACTTGACGGAAGCCAACAAAACGAACATCCCGAAGCTGAAGCCTGTCCGCTTGCTGTCGCAAACTTGCCTCTAGTTCCCCTGATCCACACAAAACAAGTCCCCATGGCTCATCCGATTCCCGACAGTACTGTGCATAAGAATCCAACAAGAAGGGAAGGTTTTTACAGTCAATAAATCGAGCCACGCAGAGAAAATACTTTTCAGGCAAATCATAGTCGTTTCTTAACTGCTCTTGGCCTGCCCTTGCTTTGGCAGAAGCAGCTTCCCAATAGTCATTGTCTATTGAACAAGAGCCAGGCTGAAAGACCTTCTCCTCTGGTATTCCGAGCTGAGCAACGTATCGAGCTTGAGGCGTACCTGCGACGAAGGCAGACTGACAGTTACGGACAAGATACTTTTTGTATGCTTCCTTCCACCAGACTCGTTTCATATTGCCTTTCACACTGTCGCTAAGCAACACAGTAGGACACTTATGCCGCCGGGCCCATGTCAAAGAATGCTGACTCTCACGATGTCCCCAACCATTTACAATCAGCACGTCCGGTGAAATCTCGTCCAAACTCGACCAGACGGCCTTCTTAAGAGCCGAACCTGAACGTCGCCCTTGTTCGGAAGAACCGGACACAACCGTGTGCCGCTCATAGCTAATCCCGTCTACCTCAATGGGATCCCACTCATAGTCGCTGTCTTTCCCATACATTTCCATGGCAACAACACGACTCGCTTCATAGGGACAGTGATCCACAATCGCCTGCAATCGAGGTGGATGCTGAGGCCCGAGTCCCGGATATTGTATTGCTATCGTCAATCTACTCATGAAACTCACGCATTACAGTTAATCAGTTTGCCGAGACGCCGCGAACACGGGTTGGTGGAAGCACGCCTCGATTCGCCCGCCCCTGTAGCATCTGATCATGCACTCGGAGGCTCTCTGCTGAATCAAAACGCATCTTAATCCTTGAAGCCGGAACACCTCCGACAATGGTATATGGCTCAACCGACTTCGTCACAACTGCACCAGCGGCCACTACTGCACCACGACCTATCCGAACGCCTGCCATAATGATTGCTCGATGGCCAATCCATACATCATCTTCAATCACGGTCGCTGGCATTTCAGGACGCCCAGTAAAACATATTGGTGTACCGGGCACATCATATAAGTGATCACCGCCTTGCACTGATACCTCATGAGCTAGGTAAGTGAACTTACCGATTGAAACTCGAGGACAAATGCAGCAGTCACGGCCGGCGTAGCTATAATCATCAGCTGTAAAGTCCCTCGCAATATCGGCCGACCCTCCCAAATAGAAGGTCGAAGACACGTTCCGCAACCCGTACCACCGACGCATCAGTGACATACGAAAGCCTCGAATTGCCCATCGAATCCGATCCGACTCTCGCAACTTTTCCTTAAGTGTTGCCAACATGATTCTTAAGATGCCTTTCGAGACGCCTGAACCGCATTAATACTATCCTGCATCCGGGCAGCAACAACTTTGCTCTGCCCCAGAGCCCTCTTCCAGACTCGTTTCAACGAAGAAACACGCTTCTCTGAAAGAATAGATATCGGATTCTCCTGCACATAATGAATCGCAGATTCCGCCTCGAGACCACGTGCTCGAATCGCTCCAAGCAACTCACTGATCATCGCATTATACTGCTCACGTTGTGACCAATAGTGAAAAACGACATCATCAGCAGCGGCAACTTGCGTTGCGTTGTCCAGCATCACAGACACCGCAAATTGTTCCCAAACGTGTGAATAGCCAAACTCAGTACCGCAGTCTGTGAGTCGAATCGCGTCGTCAATGAGAGAAAACTGACTTGGATGCAGTCCAATCAAGCCCGCGTTGTACAACATCGTACTTTCAGGCTGGTAGCCACTCGGCAGATAGCTTTGAGGAATCTGCCCCACTGCCTTCTTGACGACCGTATTTTCAACTTCCGACACTCTACTTTCAGGAGTGTGCATGAGACTTACCGACGGCGAAATGCTTCGTAAATGACTTTCAAAAGAACTCAGAAGCCAAGTATCCCCATCTAAATAAATCAGTGGAACGGTCGTGCCGTCTGCTGCTTGGGCGAGTAGATCCAACTTGAGCCGATGGATAAATCTGGTCGAGCCCATTCCGCGAAGGATACGTTCTTCATCCAGAAGCTGAATATCCAGAAGCTCAGTGAGCGGCTCAAATCTTTCGGGACGATCAGTAAAGACTGTCACAGAAGTCCCAGCGGGTAATTCCGTCCAACCATGTGAAGTAAACAAGCTAAAGATTGAGTACAGCGTCTGATCGTAGACCCAGTCATATTCGCCCGTCAGATCAAATGCCTGATACACAAACCGCGCATTCATTACATACTCGCTACAGTAAAGTTCCACTGAATTAAGTCTCTTGACTGACGGCAAGATCGACGGCTTCGAGTCTGTGATCATGGATCAGCAGATTCCTTGCCCACGACTCAGACCAAATTGTTTCACAATCTTGCCCCAGCCGTGGATCGAACGCTGAGCCTCAGGTACGGCTCTTACAAACTTGAACCAGAAGTTGCACAAACACAGATTGCCGCAGCATCCGAAGCCAGAGCTTGTGCTCGAAGAACTGCGTGATCTACGCAGCCTCACGAACACGATTTTCAATCGTATTCTCAACTGAAGCCACCAAGGGCTTTCGGGCGACACCGAAGAGACGGTTGGATAGCAGTGATGGAAATTTTTTCTCAAGCTTTCGGTAGACCCAACTCGAGTCACCAGAAAATCGTCGACCAAAAACTGACTGAGCGCCCGGCAGACTCATCAAGAACCGCCCCTTAATCCCGCCGACATCCAAGACTTCGAGTCCAGCAGAATTCAGCATTCCACGCATCGATGCGGTTGTGAAAAAACGAATATGCGGATCTCTCCAAGGCTCCTGCACTGCAAGAGTGTCGCCAAGCGGATTCCAACGACCTCGAAACAGCATGTCCAGTCGCAGCCTCCAGTAGGCAATGTTTGGGGTCGTTAGCAAGACGATTCCTCCGGGCTTAAGAATACGACTCACCTCTTCGACTGCGCGAAGTGGGAACATGAGATGCTCAATCACCTCCATGCTAACCACAGCATCAACTGTTTCATCATCAAATGGCAGGTCCACTGCATCTTCAATGAGCGAAGCGTCATAGCCATTTTGGCGAGCGGATTTAACCGCAGTCTCGGAAACATCAACTCCAACATAGTCGCCAAGATCCGTGAGAATCTTGCCCGCGTTGAGGCCGTCACCACAGCCGAGATCCAGAATCCGTTTCCCCTCAGGCAAATGCGAAGTCAAAAGATCTCGCAAAGTTGAGTCATCACTTCCGGACGGGCAAAACCCTGATTCAGTCCAGTATTCGTTGTAGTACTCTCTGACACTCACTGGAAACTCCTTTTCCAATTTCGGCATTTCTCTCAATGAGAACCTGAACCACTCAGCCCCCAACACCTCACCTACACAACAACCCTATGTCCGATACTCACACAAACACCCATTGAAGCATTCAGATCAGATCTGACAAAACATGCTCGCCTGCAACCCAATCAATCGAGGTGCGTCTAACAAGTAGCTTGCGCGTAAATTAATGACTTCGAAGCTTGGCTTCTAGATCAACTTATCTTCATTCACGTCCGGAAATCAGGAGCCCACTTATTGCCCCTGAGCGGCAATTTTTACTAGGCCGCGACGAGCTCTTGCTGCCTGCAAAGTTTCAAGCACCGGCAACTTAAACACGAAAGCCAAAATCACGAGAAGAGTCGGCCAACAAACAGATTGCACCAATAAGGCTGGAAGAACTGAAAGTTCGAACGCTGCTTGACCAAGCAGCACGCAGGATGTGGCCAAAACAACAACGGCCAACGGCCGAAAAAGATCGCTCAGCTGCTCCTGAAGCGAATAGCTACCGACGGTCACCATCACGCAAGACAGCACGACAGTCACAATCAACTCCGCAATGACCTGTCCAGTCACGATCCACAGGACTCCGAAACGAAAAGTACACAGCAGCACAACCGCGTGAAGCGCTAGCCTAAAGAACTGCGTCGCAATCAACTTGGTAGGCCGACTATCCACCATAAGCAGATGCTGATAAATCGCTTGAACAGGCAGCAAAAATCCAATCACGCAAAAGAGCCGAAGATAGGGCACGCAGGGAATCCATTTCTCTGTGAGCAATATTTGCACCAACAACGGAGACGACACGGCAACAATCACCATCAATGGAAGGACGGTTGAATACAGCATTTGCATACTGTTTCTCAGCGTCTTTTTCACCCGCGACCGATCTTGCTGAATCAGTGCGAAAACCGGAAACGCAACGCGCCCAAGCGTCCCAGCAAGCGTCCTCGATAGCGCGTCGGGTAACTGGCTTCCTTGAACCACATAGCCCAACGTGGCAGGGGCATGCCCCGCCGCGATGACAAAGTAAATCATCGGCTGGGTCACAGTGTTGAAAATGGCTGCCAGCAGAACACAACCTCCGTAGCGAACCTGTTCCTTAAGAGAAGTGAAGCTGAACTTTAGCGAAGGAACCCAGTCTGCCTTACACCAGAACAACGTCACTCGAATCAAGTCAGCAAGAACACGCTGAATGGCGAGGCTCCAGACACCAAAACCCCAGATCGCGAGCCCGATGGAAATCACCCCAGAAACGAAAACCGAAATCAGAATCGATTCGGTTAACGGACGAAAATTCATCGTCTTCTGAAATCGCGTTGCCTGCACCACACCCAACGAGTTCACAACGACTGTCAAGGCAAGCACTCGGGTCAGCCAAGTCAGCTGCGGCTCAGAAAAGGAAGCAGCAACCGCGGGTGAAAGGACCCAGAGAACAGCGAAGATCAAGAGACCTAAGATAAAATTGCTGTAAAAAGACGTGCTCCAGTCCGTTTCGCTAGGACTCGACTTTTGGATCAAAGCTGAAGAAAGCCCAGCATCCGCGATCACCTGCGCAACAAGAATAAACACCGTCAGAATGCCAACGAGCCCAAACTCATGCGGCAGCAGAAGCCTCGCAAGAACCAGATTCACGACGACGCTCAGACCACGCCGTCCGAATTGCTCCAGAACGGTCCATAGACCAGCGACAACAGTGCGACCACCAAGCGAATCAGACGCTTCATCGACCTGCCCTTGCCCCAACTCCCGAGGCTGCTCGAGCGTATCACTCATACTCATTGGCCTCCTTCAAAAGTCGGTTGGGGCCACCAACCAGAGTGAGATCGAAGATGCAACACACAACAGCCATACGTTTTCCGAGTCCTCAAGAGAGGCCATCAAGTCCGCTCAAACTGAACTTTGGAACCTTTAAAGATTCAAACCTTCGAATCCGTGGCACTTGGAATTCAACAAAAAAATTTGCCCAACCCAATCGTCGGACGGCATCCCGAGAATTGCTCAGGGCGAACGCACAAAGCGAAACTCACGAGAACAGCACCGCCGACTGCGAAACGCTCCAGCCATCACTCTTTATCCCGACCCACTCCATGCATTCACACGTTGTCTCAGTTTTAGAACCACATGTGGTGTGATCACTGAACTCAGATAGTCCCCATGGGAATCAACGACAACCAAAGGCAGGCCATTGCGAGAACCTAGACCTCTGAAACTGAAGTGAGTCTCTGCAGTAAGCCTCGAAACTGTAAAATCGACTTCTCTTTTGTAAATCGCGTTACTGCCACCTGACGAGCATTTTTGCGCATTCGACTCTGACATTGTGGGTTTGCTTTTAGCTCCGAAATCGCTTTCACAATCGCGGGAATATCGCTGGGCGGAATCGTCAGGCCCACTTCGTTCTCAACCGTAATTCGGTGTAAATCAGAACCCGGGAGAGCGTTGGTTAAATAGGGACTACCGGCCGCCAAGACACCATAGAGCTTGCTTGGCATTAAACACTTACTCAGCTCTGCCGTGAGAGGAATCAAATGCAAATCTGCTGCACTCAGACTCTGACAAAGTTCACTGCGAGGCTGGTAATCGAAAAACGAAACATTTGACAAACCAAGCTTTGCAACCATGTCCTGCAGCTCAGATTTTCGAGCACCGCGACCAATGAATGCAAAGGCGATATCTGGATCAAAACTAAGCTCTTTGGCGGCGAGCACGAAGTCTTCGAGCCGTTGTGTCAGCCCCAAATTCCCTGAATACATGATCAGGAACTTCTCACGAAAACCGTTGTCGGCACGAAATTGATTCTCACCTTCCACCGGCTTGATCGCTTCAGAATCCGCCCAGTTAGGGATCACCTCTACCTGGCGGGGGTTGATTCCACCACCCGTCAGCAAAGCCTTCATATCTTCGCTCAGCACGACCATTGCCTCGCAGCGTGAATAGACTCCAAACATCTTTGAACGTAGCCATCGCACCCATCGCCGATCCTTGATCTTCCCCAGCGCAACGGCAATATCGGGATACACATCCTGCAAGTAGCCAACCATCTTCACGTTTGCTTTGCGATGCAGACGATCAGCTACGAATGGAAGAAGAAATGGATCTGTTTCGAATACCACAACATCCGGAGTTGGCAGCTGCAGGATTCGACGACGGCAGGCAACCGCGAATGAGATAAAATTGAATGCCTTAAGCGGCAGACTGCCTTTAGAAAACCGAGTGTGACTGACGCGATGAATTTGAACCCCGTTCCGGTGCTCCACCCCCTGCCAGTCAGCGGTCCCGATCGTGGCGTTCGGAGCTCCCACCAATACGTGAACTTCAAACGAATCCGCTAAGGCTTCGCAAAGCTCCGTTAGCAGTTGCCCCGTGGCTTCTGAGTCCGGCCAGTACGATCGATTGACAAAAAGAATGCGAGGTCTGTGCACGGTAATCCAGCTAATTGAGGCAATATTCGGCGCGGACTTCGTCCCTTTGGGTGACACAAAACGCGCGGGCCAAGAACCAAAGTAGAAAACGCCAATAGAAACCGCGATCTGACGATTTCCCCGCAGTCGCCAATCCTTTGGGGAGACTAGCGTAATCCCAAAAATCAATGCTAGATCGATTTTCGCAGCAACATTCGGGGCGGGATGGGTACTGGCTCATCAAAGACAACAGCGACTCCCCAAAGTCAGCCAATCGCTCCGAGCAATTAAGCCAATGACCTCACATTTTCGGAACGCAAGTGAGCACTAATCACTCGGCAAAAACGGCTCGCAAATGTCGCTAGAGTGGTGCCTCGTCGACTCGCCACACGAGACGATTTTTCAACGATTAGGCAGCATCGCCCGGAAAACACTGAGCCTCAGTGAACCTTGCACTTTGGGCGAATCCCGTATGAGAATGGCCAATTGATACCCTCGAAATGTACATGACACCATCAAGGACTGACGACCCCAAAATGAGCTCTGGCCGCCGAGTCACCGACAACAACACGCCGTGGAAGGCAAATCAATTTAAGCAGCGCCAAAGAACCTCGGCCTCATTGATTGAGACCCTAAGAAACCGGATTGCGGAAGCCGTGATGCTGAATCACTTGAATCAAAGCATTCCAAACTTCTGACGCCCCGCATGCTCCCAAATGAAGAAAATTCACTCCGCCGATCTCGAGCAACACTACGCCGCTCTTCCCTGAGACTCATCAGCCACCGTCGTGTCCACGGCTCCTGTTGATTCAGCAAGCGGAAAAATTGTCGTCGACTCATCTGGACTCTCGATAGTCACCACGAAAATCTTTTGAAGGGCTTTTTGCTGACATTGAAATGCCACTGTACCTAGAGTCTGCAAGATCAGCTTGGCGTCACCTACGAGAGAGCGAGATTCGATGTAATCGAGATCTGCCTCCACCCGACTGTCCGTGCAATCCCAGCGAAACTCGCCAGCATATTCACGAATTTGAGCGAGTCCCGTAATTCCGGGTTTCACACCATACCTTTTCCGATAGCCGGCCACCCGAGCTTCAAAGTCAATGCAATCCTGCAAGTGGTGAGGACGCGGGCCCACAACACTCATCTCCCCTCGAAGCACATTCACAAACTGAGGTACTTCATCGATTTTTGAAAACCTCAAAAAGTTGCCAAACCGAAAAACACGTGGTTCCTGAAAGCCTTCCTCATCAGAGACTGGCGACATTGTACGGAACTTCAGAATCGAGAAGATATGGCCGTGGCGGCCACAGCGTTCTTGACGAAAAAACAGGGAACCTCTCGAGACAAACGCGTGCAAACAAAACACGCAGAGCATCAACGGAGGCAGCACAAAGAACACAATTGGCAAAGCAATTGCGACATCAATGACGCGTTTACCTAACGCAAATCCGGGAGTATCCTGCGAGTCTAATTGGCGCTCGCCCGACACCCGAAAGATGCTAGGTGGTTCGACTTCTTGTGAGTTAGATTTCATCGACTTAGCTGCTTGGCCCAGAGTAGTATCGAACGGAGTCAACCGTAAGTTGTTCTAGTTTCTTCTTCACATCTACATCATCGGCTTTTCTTAACAAACAAGCCTTCAATGCCGCCACTGCCTCATCGATGTCACCGATGTCCGCCAAAAGAAAGGCGAAACGACGTCGCGTAGAATACGCCCGAGGACGATCCTTTAAACACTGCTGTAGACAATACGCCTCAGTATCGTGATCTTTCAACACGCTAAAAATTTGCGATGCTGAAAACCAATAGTCGTAGTTGCTAGGATGGTTCGCCTGAGCAAACTTTTCACGGAACTGCTCTGCGACCCATTGCAAATCACTGATCACACCAAGATCACGAGATGCTGCAAAGACCAAGTACAGGCCCGAAACATCTGGATCCAAAACTTCTACGACTTCCTGAATCGACAACATCGGTATCAGCTGGTTCAAAATCGCAGATTGCAGATTCTGATCATGGTGGAATGCATAATTAATTTTATCGAAGCCGGAATCTAGCCTTCCCTCTTCAAGGTCAGCTGCTCCTGATGCGTAGCGAACAGCAGCATCGTGTGGCCGCACCCGCAGAACCTGGTCCATCAGACGCTGGCGAACGGTCACGTCATCACTCGTCAGAAAACTGAGCTGATGCATTGTCAGATAGCTGGATGCCCGAAGAGGCTGTCCTTGAATCGACTTCCGAGCAGCGAGTGCCGAGCGAAGAAGATCACCCAGACCATCGGGAAAAGCGCTCGTCATCCAACCAAACATTTCCTTCCGCGATTCAAAGCCGACTGACTTTACCGTGCTACGAATTTCGGCAAGAGAAATTGGGTTATCCGCGTCGGCCTGAGTTACCTCAAATCTCTGTAGGTAAAGCACTGACAAATCCGACAGCGCCCGAGAATCACTCGGATCATGAACCAAACAGTTCTCGAGCGAATCAATCATCTGATTCAACCCATCGTCAACGAGCGATGCATCCTGAGAATCCTGATCTAAGCCGATCGCAATGCTACGAAACTTCAACCAGTATGGTTCTGATCGAGCATCAGCAACAACTCGTGGCATCCCCAGCACAACGATAGCGCAAGTGAATGCCATTGCGAAACTGGAAATCAGTGGCCTCGTCTTTACTTCAGCCGATCCCACATCAGCTTCCGTAACAAGCTCCGCGAGACGAAAAAGAATCATTAACAGTGAAAGCGTCACCAATAGGCAAGCTGGAATGTACCACGCAAAGTCAGAAAAAGAGTGCAAAAGACTGGCAACAATCCCAGCAACACAAACCATCATTAATGACTGGATTCTCGCACCTGCCCCTCGAAAACTCTTCACAGCTTTGTGAAAGACCAAGAAGAGAATTCCCGCCAGAAGAAGAAGGCCCAAAGATCCGGTCTCAAGAAAGATTTGAAGATAGCCGTTCTCTGCATGCGAAAATCGAACTCCCAGATCTTCCTTCATCCAAAGAGGATAAACTTCCGCATGGCTTCCAGCTCCTGTCCCCACCATCGCGTACTGGGGTGCCGCTTCAAGCAGACTCTTCCACAAGGATACGCGGCCAGAAGAAACATCAGCTAAAGAGGACGAAGTGATCAGGGAATTCCATTTCGAAACCAAACCTTCAGCACCAAAAGCAAGCAGTGCGATCGCGACAAATGTGAATGCAGGGATCAAAACCGACGAAAGCGAAGTCAATCGGGACCGAAAAGCAAAACAGCTTAGGGAAAACGCGACAAACAGTGCAAAAATCCCGCCTCGGGAAAAAGTAAGAACACCAGCAAGCAAAATGAGGACGAGCGCACCGGCCCAAACTTTTTGATCCAACGAAAAGCCTTCCCCTTGGGAGTGATTGGCTGCAAACTTGCCCTTCTTAGCCGGCGTGCGAGACGAGCCGCCCGCGTGAGCACCAAAGACTTGGTAGAAGCAACAACCAAGCCCCACAGCAAGGAAGTTGGCGAAGTGATTTTGATTGGTAAAGGTCCCCTTTGCCGGCCAATCTGCTGGTCGCATCGGATTTTCAAACAGACCCAAGTACTTGCCGTCTTCAAACAACAGTTGCATCACGCCGACTCCGGCCATTAACGTCACCGAGATGGCAACGAGACGAACCAACCACAGCACATCAGCCTCTGATTCAAGGAAGTACCACAACCCCCAAACCACTAGAAAGTAGGAACAAACCAAGGTGAGGCAAGACATTGTAAGATGTGGAACCAATGAAATGGTTGCCCAACGCGGCGGACCTCCTGTCAACTGACCCATGACTGCCCAGTCAGCAAACAGCTCACTTTGAACAGGTGAGATCACTTCCAACAGACTTGCGGGAAGCGGAGTCACTTGAAGTAACACAATGCAACAAGCGGCTCCGGCAAGTATCAATGGCCAGAAAGAAAACTTAACGTACTGCCGCGACAACACTGACTTGAGAACGCCAGTGACAACGAGTGCCCCAGCACCAACAAGCAGAACAACAAGCCCCCACTCGGTTGCCCATGCATTCGTCAAGGGAACAAGCACAAGGCACAGAACAAGCATTGCCTTCTGAGTAATTCCTACGGTGTTGTGCAGGGATTGCTGCTTTGTGGTTTTACAATCATCCAATGTATTCAATCCACGGTTTGTATGAACGACACCTTGATTCGCTGTGGTCTATGCGGCAATTCTTGTCCCTTGATGGTCATCATTGTATTCATCATCATGATCATCACTTTCGTACTGGTAGGCTCGACCGTACTCGTATCCGTACTTGTAGCCATACTCTTTGCTTTCATCCGAAAGACTTGTGTTTGCAACGACACCGATGATCTTCAAATCAAGCCCTCGAACCTGATCGACTGCTCGCACAATGTTGCGACGGTGAGTCTTGTCTGGATTCATTACAAAGACAATGCCATCCACATAGCGACCCACAATCAAAGCATCGCTTACTGGAAGGACGGGCGGGCAATCAATAATGACCTGGTCATACTGTGACATCGCCCAGTCTATTAATTCTGCCAGCGTCGGCATCGACAGAAGCATTCCTGCGTTCATCATTCGGGGACCACAAGGAAGCACGTCAAGGCCGTTGACATCAGTTGTCACAATCCGGTCTCGACAAACATCAACAAGATCACCTTCAGCACGAAGGACCTCAGACATTCCTCCCTGCCCTTTCACTTCTAGCAAGCGGGACAGCCCAGGGCGTCTCATGTCAGCATCAATCAACAAGGTCGACACGCCTGTCTGGGCGTATGAGGCCGCCAAGTTCACTGTGGTGGTTGTCTTCCCTTCACCCTGCTCTGAACTGGTCACTGCAATACAGCGTGACTCCATGGGAGACAAGGTGATTGAAGTCTTCAACGTCCTGAAACCCTCAGCATGAGTTGTTTGTGGATAGTTGTTGACGTAAATGCCGCCCTGCTCTGCTTCCTCGGGTGGGAGCTTTCGAATAATGCCAAGAACTGGCAAATTCAATTGCTCTCGCACTTCTTCAGGAGACCTAAGGCGGTCATCAAGTAGGTCAACGACGTAGATCACTCCAAGCCCAAGAGCGACGGCAATCACACTAAATCCAGCAAGAACATGAGTGATGATTGGAAACGCGTGACGAGTTGGCACAAGAGGCTCAGTAAGACTCGCCACTCGAAAGTCGCCCCCATCAGGTTGCACGTTGATCGATGTGACGCGTGTCAATAAAGAGGCATGGGTTTGCCGTAGTGTTTCGACCTCTCGCTCAGCGACTTGAATCGCAGCAAGTTGGTCACTGAGCGCCAATGCCTCTTGCTCAACTCGACTGAACTCTGCCGAAAGACTTCGTTCGTATTGGCCCATCGAATATAGCTCTGCTGACAAAGCATTCAGTAACCACTGACCCACAGCTGGATCGCGGATACCATTGCTAAGCGACCGGATAACGCCTCGCTCAATTTCCTGAATTCGACTCTGCAGGCTCTGAATTTCTGTATACCGTCGAGCCATTTCCGCATGACCAGAACCAAAGTGCTTTCTTGCTGCAAGAAATTCAGATTGTTTGCGCCCCAGTTCGTCTTGAAGATCTTGCTGAAGCTCTCGAGTTTTCCCCTGACTATTCGGATGCTGCGACATCACTTCCGATCCGACCAACTTCTTGAGCTTTTCAATTGCCAAAGACAAGTCGGAATTCGTCGCGACCAATTGCCGAGACGACTCAAGCATGGAATGGATCTCCAGCCGCCTCTGACGAATATCAGACAGCTGACTACTCAGCCGATTTACCTGACCGACAAGTGGGTGAGGTTCTTCTGAATTTGTATTCGTTGCGATGTCCCCGCAAGCCTTACGAGATTCCAATAGCAGTTTCTCTTTTGCGAATAATTTACTTTCGATTTCTTCGCGCTGCTCATCAAGCTTCAGGAAATTTTCAAGCGCGTCGTTTTGCTGAAACTTCTCCATAAACTCAGATGAAGACTGAATCAGGGCGCGGATCAACGATGCTGTCGCCTCCGGATCTACAGATCGAGTCGAAATATCAAGCACAGCAGATTCGTCGGTTGCCGAAACCGAAATCACACTCCCGCGAAGTAGGCCCGGCCACTTAGTCGCGTCGTGAACACCGTTGAGCTCTGGAGGTACCTCGTCAAGTAAATTCACGCTGTTCGTAAGAACAGTGTCACTTAGAATCAGCTCTCGATAGTCAGACAGCATTTTTCCAACACTCGACGACTGCTGAGAATCTGATGCTGACTGAACCTGCCGCACCATTAACTTGGCGGTCGATTCATACTGCTTCGGAGTCCGTTTGTAGTAGATGACAGCCAACACAACGGCTGCAAGCAGGCACCAGACCAGAATCATCTTCTGTCTTCGAACGACACGAAGAAAACGCAGCAACGCATGCAGCCCCTGATTGGGCTGTACTGGCTGTTGTTGAGTCTCTGCGTAGTCTTGGGTGTACGAGTCCATCCGAATTACACTCTGCACGAAGAAGTTGAAGCGGCCAATTACGTCTTAAGCGTCAGATCCCTGTGCCAATTTGCGTCGCACCGACGCCAGCACCAAGAAGCCCACTCACAGTGGATAGCGTGAAGGTAATCGCATTTTCGTCGACATTGACGATATCGTTGGGGGCCAAGACAAGGTTTTCACGGCTGTCTCGTCTTGCTTTTCGAATACTTGCCTGAATTTGAATTGTTTGATTCGTACCCGGCATCTTGCGAGTAATCGTGATGCGATCAGAAATCCAATTTGAGTACGTCTGCCCGCCCGCAAGTGCAATCGCATCCAGCAAACGCAGGCTTTGACCATATGGAATGTCCAATGACTGACCTCGAATCACTCCCATGACGCGTACGAAATCCTGTTGAGCAACCTCAACATGAACGACTCCACCTTCAGCAACCATAATCTGCCCCAACGACTCTGGGTCAGTCTGGTCGAGTCGAATCTTAGTTGCTGGTGTCGACCCCACTTCTGAACTTGATATCGAAGAGTATTGGGTCGCTCGAAGTTGCTCAGAGCCTTGCTGAAGTCCGCTCACTGATACAACACCAGATGCCTGATCTCCTAATCCGCCAGCTCGAACAATTGCGTCTGCAAGACTGACACTATCACGCGTGATTTCTACAGTGCCTGGATTCTTGACAGCGCCAATCACAGTAATATTCCGCACGGGGCGTTCTTCGACGGCGATTTTGACCACGGGAGTAAGGAATACGTCTCGCTGAAGGCTAGCTTGTACCACCGTTTTCTCGGCAGCAGCATTAGACAAACCGGCCACTTTGACGGCACCAATATTGGGCAGAACAGTCTGACCATTCTCGTCCACACTGACTTCCCAGTCTTGAATTGCCTCTGCAGACTGAGTCCCATCATTCAACACCACTCGAAGGCGGTCACCAGGCGCAATGATCTCTTCGCTAACGTCGGACGTTGCATAACGGGCGAGATCCAAGGACTGAAAGTCCATGACTTGCCGCGCGTGATATTGGCGAGGCAATTCACTTGCGGCAAACTTGCCGCTGGCACAGCCGGAGACCAGTGCGCAGAACATCAACATGGGAACGAAAGGACGTTCGAACATGGCTTAGAGGTGCCTGGATGAGAATGAGAGAGAAAGACTGAGTCGCTTTCCTGAGACGAAAGCGAGAGGTGGATCCCGAAGAACCCACGGTTGAGATCCGGAAAGGTATACCGACCAAGCATCACTGCGGGGAGACAGAAACGTCCGCTAGCTCACAGGAATGAAGGAGCCGAAGGCAATCGACCTGCTCTTTGGCTGATCCTGCCGAACCCCAAATCAACACCGGCAAAAACTGCCGATTAAAAATCGCACCCTCAAAACTTGGGGCGGGAACTCCCTGCACGACAAAGAGGGGGCTCTCCAGCAAAGCCTTTGCACTCGTGACTTTGCCACGCGAAAGGAGAATCGTGAGCTCACCCAATGGACCTAACAAACAACACCCGCGTGAATCCGTTCAACAAACCCCAACGGTGCAAAATCAACCGCGCAACGTCACAACCGCGCAACGTCACAACCGTGCAACGTCAACCATGCAACGTCAACCATGCAACACGGACGTCACAACACCGACGCCAGATAGCCTCTGCGAATTCACCCAAGGAACCGATTTCGCTCTGCGGGCGTCGGCAGCCGGCAGGACTCGCTCTTGCCGTATAAGCGATAACGAATTCGGGAAACGAAACGATAGCCTAGGTTTCGCAGCGGCGATGGAACAAGCCACAAAAGACTTCCCAGTACTCCCCAAACGCCTCCCAAAACCCAAAGAATGCGGATCAACGCGGCTGTACGCAAATGCAGCTTTCCAGACTGCAAAAACACAAACGTGTTCAAGTGCTCTCGGATTTCTGCGGGAACAAACTCTGTCGCCGTACTTCCCTGCAATGGAGCAAATTTCAGCTTTTCAGCACAGTCACGAGCCATCAAAAAATTGACAGTCTTATTGCACATGCCGCAAACACCGTCAAAAAAGACGACTTGATCGGGCGTCAAATTAACACGATCGCTATCCATCAGCTCAGCTGTCTTTTCATTGATGTTTGCTGACATGGAAAACCACCAAGACCAGTCTTCGAAGAAACGATATTGATTGTGATGAAAGAAAGCAGCCTCGACTTGTTGCCGGCCGTCAAACAACACTGACTTCCAAGGCCAACTCACTATCAACAGGATCTAGAGTAATGAAGTTTCCGCCAGCTACTTGCCAGATTCACCCATAAGCAGCCGCCGTTGGCCCAGAATCTCAGATTCCGCTTCATGGCTTACGAACTGAGGCTGCGAAAAAGTTTTGTCGCATCAGATCATCGAACGATGCCCCCTGTATGGTGAGATTCCCAACTGACCTCTATGGTATGCGGGAAACCACTTCTGAAAGATACAGGAATGTCGCAGCACAACTCAGCAAATACCGCGTCCGAATCAGCTGCATCTGGCAAAAGCTTGCTGGGTTACCTGCTGATGAGTTTTCTGACAGCCGCCAACGACAACATGTTTCGCTGGCTGATTGTTCCTATCGCAAAGTTCCAATACGGCAGCATGCCGGGGCTGACTGCGGAACAGAAGGCTGGAAATGAGTCCTTTGTTTTGGCTCTCGGACTTGCCAGCTTCATTATTCCATCGATCATCTTCGCGACGTGGTCCGGATGGGTGGCCGATCGCTTTAGCAAAAGATCATCGATCCTGGGTCTGAAGGTTGCCGAGCTGATCATTATGATTTTAGGAATGGCTGCTATCTGGTTCGGCAGCATGCCAGCCATGTTCGCCGTTCTCTTTCTGACTGGAACTCAAAGCGCACTATTAAGCACGGCAAAATTCGGACTCATTCCTGAACTTGTTCCGCGCGAAGGACTCAGTCGCCTCAATGGACTGATGGGGTTGATCACCCTACTTGCCGTTATCGGAGGAACGGTTGCCGGAAACTTTCTCTATGCAGCGACTGCCCCTGATGGACGTCACGCACTTTGGATCAGCGCTTTAACCATCATCGGAACGTCATTGTTTGGAATCGTGTCGGCATTCATCATTCCACGAGTCCAAGCTGCTAGCCCAGATATCCACTTTCCATGGAATCCCATTCAAAGCTCAATTAAAGATCTCAAACTCCTTTTCGCAGATCGAGCCATTCTGCGTGTCACCCTTGGAATCGCCTTCTTCTGGTCCCTCGCCGCGCTAGCCCAACTCAACATCGACATCTTTGTCATCAATAGCCTGCACCTGGGTCAAACAAGCGTCGGAATATTCTTAGCCGTGCTTTCAGTGGGAGTCGGTTTTGGTAGCGTACTGGCGGGGCGTTGGTCGGGGGGAAGAGTCGAACTGGGAATGGTACCTCTGGGAGCCGCTCTCATGGCAGCCGCCTGCGGTCTCGCCTACTTCAGCGCCACCATGCCAATCATCTTTGGATTTTCGCTGCTGGCGATTGGAACCGGAGGCGGCCTTTTCAACGTGCCTCTGAACTCGTTCGTTCAAGATCGCAGCCCCCATCACTCTCTTGGGGCAATTCTCGCGGCCGGAAATCAAATCACTTCCATCGGAGTGCTTGGAGTTTCCGTCCTGTTTCCGCTTCTCATGTCGGGACTCGGAACATCGCCAGCAGAAGTCTTTCTACTGGCAGGCATCGGCACACTACCGATCCTCATTTACACCGTCGTTCTCATTCCTCAAGCCACCATTCGATTCGTGGCATGGTTGCTCAGCAGAACTGTTTATCGAGTCCGCACGTTTGGTTCAGCCAACATCCCCGCAACGGGACCAGCTTTAGTCGTTGCCAACCACGTGAGCTGGATTGACGGCATTCTCTTACTGCTCACCAGCCCCCGCCCTATCCGTATGATTGCCTACGCCGATTATTGCAAAGGGCCAGTTCTAGGTCGCCTCGCAAAACTATTTGACGTCATTCCCATCAAAGCAAGCGACGGCCCAAGAGCCCTGATGCAATCGATCAATGATGCTCGAGATGCATTAAAATCAGGTGACCTCGTCTGCATCTTTGCCGAAGGGGCCATCACTCGCACCGGCGAGTTGCAAGAATTCGAACGAGGCATGCTGAAAATTTTGAAGGGGACAAAGGCTCCCGTCTTACCCGTTTATCTCGATGAACTTTGGGGAAGCATCTTCAGCTATGAGGGCGGCCGATTCTTCTGGAAGAAACCAAAGCATTGGCCCTACCCCATTACCGTACAATTCGGCCCTCTCATAGACTACTCGGATGTGACAGATGTCGATATTGTTCGCGATCAAGTTCTTAAACTGAAATCACAGTGCCTGCTTCACCGGAAGGAAATTGAAATGATCCCCGCTCTTCGTTTCATTAAAGAATGTCGATCTTCTTGGGGACGTCAAAAAGTCGCCGATAGCGCTGGCACAGAACTTACGGGGGGCCGCCTACTTACAAGCGTGTTTGCTTTCCGGAAGCTACTGACTGATTCCGTCCTACAACCAGAAGATGAAATCGTTGGCCTGTTTGTCCCACCCTCCGCCGGTGGAGCCATCGCAAATCTCGCCATGGCGGTCGCAGGAAAAGTGACTGCAAACCTAAACTACACCCTGTCTGAAGAAGTGGTCAATTTTTGCATCCAAGAAGCTGGCATCAAAACAGTCATCACCAGCAAAGCTTTCATGGAAAAACGTCCCATGAATTTGAATGCGAAGCTGGTGTACCTTGAAGACTTAAAAACTCAAATCACAGGCTTGGCAAAAATCAAAGCACTGCTGACCGCAAAGTTCAAACCCATCTCCGCAATCGAAAACAGCTTTGGACTCAAGACCGTCAAACCCGATGATTTGATGACCATCATCTTCACATCAGGTTCAACAGGTGAACCCAAGGGAGTCATGCTGTCTCACACCAACATCAACTCCAACTTAGACGCTGTGAGCGAAATGGTGGAACTTCGAAAATCAGATACCCTTCTGGGCGTCCTACCGTTCTTTCACTCCTTTGGCTACACCATTACCCTTTGGATGCCCGCAACTTGTTCCCCAGCAGCAGTGTATCATTTCAACCCGCTGGAATCTCGAGTCGTCGCAAAACTGACAGCTCAACACAAAGCCACCATTCTCACCGCGACTCCTACTTTTCTACGCTCCTACATGAAACGCTGTAGCGCCGAAGACATGGCCAGCATGAATTTGGTGATTGTCGGAGCCGAAAAAATGGCCCCCGAACTGCGGCAAGCATGGAAAGACAAATACGGCTACGAACCATCAGAAGGCTACGGCACCACAGAACTGTCACCACTCGCATCTGTCAATGTCCCTGATAATCGCATGCATTCACCAGGGACTGGCACAAAGCACGGAACCGTTGGACGAGCCATCCCCCGCACAACAGCCCAAGCTTTTCATGCCGACTCGAACGAGCCACTTGGCACAAACGTCGAAGGCATTCTTAAAATCAAAGGCCCCAACATCATGCTGGGCTACCTCAATAAGCCAGACAAGACGGCCGAACTAATTCAAGACGGCTGGTACAATACCGGAGACATGGCAAAGATTGACGACGATGGATTCATCGAAATCACAGGCCGCCAAAGTCGATTCAGTAAAATTGGTGGCGAAATGGTGCCTCATATTCGCATCGAACAAGAACTGACTCGCATCCTTGACGACGACTTAACGGACGAACCTGAAGTCCTATGCGCCGTCACTGCGGTTCCCGATGCCAAAAAGGGAGAACGCCTAATCGTATTGCATAAATCCTGCAGCAAGCCAATCCCTCAAGCAATCGACGAACTCAAGGCGTGCGGTATTCCCAACCTATGGCTGCCATCGCAGGAAAGCTTTCTAGAGCTAGAACAAATCCCCCTGCTAGGCAGCGGCAAGCTTGACCTGAAAGCCGTCAAAGAAGTCGCAATGAAACACTTCGGATAGGCAATCATGAATTGATTGCTGCAAGTATTCAACAACGAAGTTTCCCATAGAAACTCTTGTAAAGATTGCATATCGACTAAACAACTTTCGCTGAATCCAGTGTCTCACGCTCATTGACCGTGCGCTTACTTTTCTACAGCGAACCGTTTCCATAATGAGCATCAAACGCGATTGGCTTATTTGCCTAGTGACCCTGGCAGTCGGCGCTGGACTCATCTACTTGGCATTTCGGCAGCCAGAGAGATCTCGGCACGCCTGCCTCAAAAACATGAAGCAGATCGGGTTGGCGCTCCACCAATATCACGACGCCAATCAACACTTCCCATCCGCCCTGTCTGCCTCAACACCTCACCACCTCACCACCTCACCACAGTTGGCGAATAGCATTGCTTCCTTGGCTCGGTGAGCAGGAACTTTTTCAGCAGTACGATCAGTCAACAGCATGGGATTCCTCGGTAAACCAACGTCTCCTGACTGCCCGCCCGTCCTTCTACGCATGCCCTAAAACAGTCAATCCTGAATTGACAAGCTACCAAGTTCCTGTCTCGATTCGATCTGCGTGGCCCTACGACATGCAGCTGCAAATGCGGGACTTTACTGATGGCGCCAGCAACACGGTCTTGATGATCGACTCGCACAGCCCCGAAGTAAAATGGACGGCCCCCCAAGACCTCAACATGAATCAGGCGTCAGCTGCCATCAAAGACGGCCAACAACACAGCGATTCTTCACACGGCCAAGTCACTCAGGTTTTACTTGCTGACGGCAGCGTCAGACTGATCGCAAATACCATTGATGGCGATTTGAGACGCGCGCTTCTCTCGCCAGCAGGTGGCCGACTGCCACTCCAACCGCTGTCCGCAATTGCTCAAAAATTCTCATCACTCGAAAACCAATCCTCTGCCACAAAACCATTTGCAGCCCCAAGGGATTCTGCCAGATGGCCGGGAGTCGTCATGTGGCCAACGGCACGCAAAGAAATTGATCCTGCAAATTCCAATGTCTACTGCCCAACACTCACACTTGCATGGAGAAAGTTCTTAGACCAAACCCCGCACAGCATACAAACACCACTCGCGACCGAACTTACGCAAAGCCCATTCACATTGAAGGACATTGCAAAAGATTCCATTGTGACCGAAACCTCTAAATTCAGCGTCCGCTGCAAATTGAAAAAGCACCTCTCTTTCGTCGCAAAGTTTGACGCCTTCCGACAACCGCTTCACTTTGTTGATCAAGCTGGTGATCATCAAGTCAAAGCATTCGGCGTGACCTCACACTGGAACGACTACATGGCGGCCCTGTCCCAAATTCGCGTCCATGACTATCGTTCCCCAGACGACTTCATTATCACAATCGCAAATGACGCTGCTGAAGATCTCGTTCTGGCGAAGATCCCTCCAACAAAGCCACTCAGCGAAAGCATCAAGGAAGTCGTAGACCGCATTCGAAATTCAAAATTGCCACTCACCAATCAACGTGTCGTGCGTTCCGAACAGCTGGTGATTCCAATCCTTGAAGTGAGCGTGAAAGCCGACTTTCGACAGCAGCTGCGATCCCCAACCAACCCCAGACTCGAAGAAGCATCTCAGAGCATTCAGTTCCGGCTGGATGAGCGAGGCGCCACCGTATGGTCAGAGGCACGAATCGTGGGTGAAAATGGGCACTACGATCTAGAAGTAGGGAAACGCACATTTGTCTTCGACAAGGCGTTCCTACTGATGCTGCGTGAAGCAAGTGACAAACAGCCGTACTTTGCAACTTGGATTGGCAACACAGAGTTCATGATTCCAGCTGAATGAGCTCAAGCTGTCCCCTTTTAAGTGAAATCCGAAAACAAACTGCGTCGGTCTTCACATGGATGACAATCATTGCCTTCCACGGATTGACCAATCTAGGACTTATGCCGCTTTCGAATAGCCGAACGCGCCAAACATCGCCCCCGAAGCTGCACGCGGAAAGACAAAGTTTTCCATTACGATCGACCAACTCAACGCTGAATTTTCTGATGCAAGTATGAGGACGAATGCCGTCCGTCGTAGACTGGCGGGGAAGACAGAACTGCGTTCAATCCGCAATTCAAGATAGTGTCGTATTGGGTGCATTCAGAAATGAGCACACGATCAATCTGCCCCAGCGCCAACATCACGTGCGCAGTCAAAGAATCGCCGTGTACTTTCGGATCACTCATCGTGGTGATCGCAGTCATCACGCTCCGACAGCATTTGCAGCTTCAACACAGCCGCCAAGTCGCCAAACAAGTTCCCGAATGCAACCGACCTGTTCCCAAACAAGATCACGACTCGCACCGACCCCGCTCCTCGGTGTCCGACGCAGACAGAATCAACAATTGAGATTACGCGACAGCTGCCAATCTGTAGGAAATGGCACGTCAGTTACATTATGAGTTCGACACATCCACGATTCACACTGGTAGACCTGCCCCGGTGAGCTCGATCGAATTGCGACACGCCTTAAGATCACGTACACCTCTCAAAGCAAAACCGACGAATCCAAGAATCAGTCGTCCTTACTTGGACGACCATCCGCGGGGTCAATCAGCGTGAGGTAGTCACTACGAATTCGGACCTGCTCCGAAATCATCCGCTTCAACGAAACTCCCTGACTCAAAAGCAAAATGGCCTCCACTTGATCCGCGTGATTACGATCAATGCGCGCAACCTCGCCTTCAATGACCTCGGTTTCTTGGTCAGGAAACGTCAGATACCCAACCAAAGGCCCCTTCAGCCCCGATGATGTGTCGTCATCTACGAGAAGTCGTACGCCAGCTTCCGACAATTCCGTCACCGGATAGGACAGCCCATTGATCCTCACAACAGGCCTTGCCGCAGCTGGGTATCGAAGTCGATAAGCCGTCCGAGAATTGGATTCTTCCGATGAGCTCACAGCGCTCTCCTGTCAAAAGTTGCATTCAGGCTGAACCCTAAATCCTAGCAGGTCTATCCAACAATGACTCTCACCGATCCCGTTCTTGAGCCTATCAACCATGAGCGATGTGATGAGAGCAAGGTGAATCGAACAGGCAGCCAGTCTTTTTCAAGAACCTTCACGGCCCATCGCCCTTCGCCCTTCGCCTTCAACACCAACTTCAGTCTTTGCAGCCCATCGCCCTTCAGTCCATTGTGCTTGGTTAACAACAATCGTATTGGGGCAACACTCATTGTCATTCAACCAGACAAACGCATGACAGTCTTTGCACTTCAACGACTCTCATCAGTAGCGACGACAGATCACATGAGCAAAAAAACACCCGACGATCGTCTTGCTTAACCGAAGCTTACGCGGTCGTTTCGACTCACTGGCACCGAAACAGCAGCCGCCCCCGGTAGCTTCAAACCGTAGCTTCAAACCGTAGCTTCAAACTGCGGCTTCAAAACCGTAGCTTCAAATTCAGCGCACGAAAAAAGCGTCTGCTTCACTGAAAGTGAAACAGACGCTTTCGCGTTGACTTTGATTGAGATTGTATGTTTGTAAGTTCTGGCATCTGTGCCGGGTGCACAGACCAAAATTACGATTGGTCCCGGATT
>JBDWHY010000133.1:0-59629 GCA_039974975.1 Fuerstiella sp.
GTTGGATTGCCGGAATGCTGCCCGACCTAGATTCTCAAACAGGCCGCCCGGTTCGCGAGCTGTCTGCGATTACCGGCGCGGTTGCTCCGTTTATGCTGTTGCAACACACGAATGCATTGGGCATTAGCGGTGACCGAGCCATGTTGTTTGCTTTGCTACTTTATGGATTCGTGCGATACGGCGGAGCCAGTATTTTGGGGCGACTGACCGTTCATCGAGGAATGTTTCATAGTGTTCCCGCATTGCTGATCGCTGCTGAAATCACGTTTTTGACGTATTCGAGCAACGAGCAGCGGGTGCGAGCTTTGATGGCAGGAGCCGTCGCATTAGGCTTTTTATCTCATCTGATTTTGGACGAGGTTTACAGCGTTCAGTGGGATGGAACTCGGATCAAACTGAAGAAGTCGTCCGGCAGTGCGTTGAAATTCTTGGGGAAAGAACCACTGCCTAACGGGATCGCAATTGGCCTGATGCTCTTTCTGACTCATGCCACCGTGACGTCTTCCGGCATTCTGCCCGATGTGTCTCAGGAAGCTGCTCCAGAAATGCTGGACATGACGGTCGACTTAGATGACGCTCCCGCTTTTCGAATGGCGGATGAGCCGACCGGAACGATTTTAAGATAGTTGTCCGAGGCTGTTTGTGGCTGACGCTGTCAGCGTCCGCCACGATTTGTTGGACGCTGTTTGTCTGTCCGCCACCGTTTGTCCGCCACGGCAGGGCCGATTAGGCAGGACCGCCGCTGGTGATGGGTTCGGCTCGGAAAGTGACTTCTCGAATGGCCTGGCCGGCCGCTGCGGGCAATGTTTGTGGAGCATCTAAGTCGGCCAAATCGATGACGATTTCTGGTCGAGTGATGTGCACATCAGGCGGAGCTTCGAAGCCCAACTGAACTCGATTTTTGCCAATGCTTAAAACAGTGATCCGGATGTTTGAGCCGGGGATTAAAACTTGTTCGCGTAGTTTTCGGGAAAGTACCAACATGAGATGTCTTCCGTGCAATCAAAGTTGTTGTTGACAGTTAACCGCAACTTAGGGTTCCGTCCTGAAGTGGTCAAGACGAAGTGAGCACAGAAAATCGAAAAAACGACGGGATGGTTGTTTCAGTAGCGTTTTCCGGGGTGAGCAGCCCAATGACGGGTTGGCTGCGATGTGGTCGAGTTTTCCGGGGCAAAGGCAGGCGGCCGTTTTCAGCGGATCCGTTTTCCTCTGAAATTGGCGAGATTCGGGCTGACGTGGTTCGAGCTGGTGTGATACTCAGGCTGACGTTTTCCCGGCTGACGTTTTTCAGGTGGCGGACAGCGGAAAGCGGGGCTGAATTCCGCCTTTTTACTGTTCAAAAATCAGCAAGCAGACGTCGGTCACGGTGTCGTCGGGCTGTTTCAAGCAGTGAAGAATCAGCAGGTTACTTTTTTGTAGCAGCCCGGTGGCGTCGAATTCCAAACAGCCAGTCTGCGAAGATTCCCGCTTCGGTGTCAGTGGTTTGCCGTTCAGTTGAACGTTGGGTTCCATTCCTTGGAACGCGACGCGCACGTGAATTCGTTTCGCCGCGAGGATTCCTTCTGACCCTTGAAATGTTCGCCGTGCTTCCAACTGTTTCTCGTCTTCTGTGCTGACGAAGGGCAGTTTGATTCGCTGGTCGGTGCCGGCTGAATTTGAAGTTTGCCAAGGGCCGGCGAGTCGAATTTGATGAGCTTCTGAATAGGCTGCCATGGTGTTGAGCTTTGCAGGTTTCGAGTGACGGATACAGAACGAATTGGGTCATTCGGCACGGTAGCACGCAGCGGTTGGCCTAGGTTGCTGTCGAGCAGAGTTGTTGGCTGATTTTGATCCCGAATCCTAATTTTCAGACGCATGTGGTGAAAAACGGAGGTCTCTCGCGGACTTCCGCAAAGGATGGGATCTTTGGTGAGTGTTGAGAAATCCATTCCGTGTTACGATTTGATTGTGGTGCGTTTGATACATCAAGCAGCACATTTCTTTAGCAAACTGATTTTGCAGAGCAACCATCGCATGCTTGAAAACTCTGTCCTGAACGAAGAGCAAGAAGAGCGTTTGGCCGTGGTTCTGGATGAACTGGTCCAGCAGTCATCGGACGGTGCTTCGATGGTGAGCTTGAATTTGGCCATCGCCAGCCATCCGGATTTAGAGGCCGAGCTTCGTGAATTGTATGCGACGGCCATGATTGCTTCAGACGTTGCGATGTTGGGTGAATACGATTTGGCTCGTTATGCCAAAGCGGCCGGAGCCGAAGTGGGCGACTTGCCGGGTTTACTGCAGTCTGATGTCGGAGCAACCATTGCCGATTATCAGTTGCTTGAAGAAATTGGTCGAGGCGGCATGGGAGTCGTCTATCGTGCTCATCAAAAGACATTGAACCGCACGGTGGCGTTAAAGATGATTCCGAATGCGGCCTTCGCGTCCAGCCAGGATTTAGCGAGGCTTCGGGCCGAAGCTTTGGCGGCCGCTGGGTTGTCTCATCCCAGCATTGTTCCGGTTTACGAAGTGGGTGAATTTAACGGGCAACCGTGGTTCAGCATGCAGTATGTGAAAGGCACGACGTTAACTGACAAACTGGTGAGCGGCCCGATGCAGGCCGAAGCGGCTATCAAACTGCTATTACCCATTATTGATGCCATCGGAGTTGCCCATCAAGCGGGCGTGTTGCATCGTGATTTAAAGCCGTCCAACATCTTGCTCTCTGAAAAGGGTGAACCATTCATTACGGATTTCGGACTGGCCAAGCGTCTTCCCAGTCCTGACGATTCGTTGTTAATTGATGGCAGCAACATCGAAGACAATTTAACAGCCAGCGGAGCGATTTTGGGGACTCCGTCATGGATGTCTCCTGAACAAGCGGCGGGCGACGCCGAATCCATTAATTCGACGTCCGATGTTTATAGTCTCGGAGGAATCATGTATGCGATGTTGACGGGCCGTCCTCCGTTCCAAGCAGTGACTCCGTTCGACACGTTGTTGATGGTGATGGAGCAGGATCCGATTTCCATTCGCGTGTTGAATGCTCGAGTCGATTCGGACCTAGAAATGGTGGTGATGAAGTGTCTTCAAAAACCTCAAGACCTAAGGTATTCCGACACAACCGCCTTGGCGGATGATCTGCGAGCGTGGTTAGCAGGAGAACCTGTTGCGGCTCGGCAATCAACAATCATCAACGTGATGACTCGAATCTTCCGTGAATCTCACCACGTCAGCGTGTTGCAGAACTGGGGCTTGCTTTGGATGTGGCACAGTTTGGTGCTGTTGGCCCTGTGTTTGATCACGAATGCGTTTCAGTTTGCAAAAGTTGATTCTCGTTTGCCGTACGTTGGACTGTGGGTGATTGGCCTAAGCTCGTGGGCGTTTGTGTTTTGGAACCTGCGGCGTCGCTCAGGGCCGATCACTTTTGTCGAACGCCAGATTGCTCATGTATGGGCCGGCAGTATGCTGGCGTCCTCGGCGTTGTTTTGGGTGGAATCGTTGCTCGGCGAACCTGTGTTAACCCTGTCCCCTGTGCTCGGCTGCATAGCAGGCATCGTGTTTTTGGCGAAGGCGGGCATGCTGTCGGGAATCTTCTATTTGCATTCAGCCGCTCTATTTTTGGGTTCCATTTTGATGGCGGCGATGGACAGCTATTTTGGACGTCCGAACTTTAGTATTTCACTGTTCGGCGTGATCAGCGGACTGACCTTCTTTCTGCCCGGCTTGAAGTACTATCGGTTGCAGCGGCGATCTTAAGAGCCACCTCGGTCGTGCATTCTTGTGATGTCTGCGACGATCTACTGCTGTTGTTTGCGACTTATTTAATACCGAATTGTGAGACCAACGTCGGCAATATGAGCACTGAGAGTATTGGTGACATTTGATCCGGGGATTGCTCCGGCCGGAGTGACGATCGGTCCAGAAACGTCATTTTCCAGATAATACGTGTAAGCAAAGTGTACCCACGCGTGATCGTTGATTCTGACTGATGCACCGGCGTGAAGTTCGTGTTCGTAAATCAAGGCCGTGCCGACGTTAAAGAAGGCCTGCTGATCGGGAATGGGATTTTCGTTGTACGTGTATCCAATTCGAAGCTTCAGATCTTCACTGGCTTCGTATTGAATTCCCGTGGCCACGGTCACCACACTTTCCCATCCTAGACCAGCGACAGCAAAGTCAGATCGAAACCCTGAGTCTCGAAATCCATCCGTGTTTGAGTAGTCGTGGTAGCGGATGTCGGTGGCGATCACCCATTGATCCCAACCTGTCCATGCAGCTCCCCATGACAGCACCATGGGCAAGTCAAGTTCAGCAGACACGGTTCGAGGTCGGCCAAGTTCGTCAGTTGAATTGAATGAAAACGATTCCAGCCATTGAGGGCTCTTAAATGTGAAGCCTAGGTTCAGTCCGTTTTCGCCTTCGTAGTAAATTCCTGCATGAAAGCCGCCTCCCCATTGGCTACGCGATCCGACTCCGGGAGCGTATCGGGGAATGCCGCTTCCGTCCGCGTCATCGGGAGCATCAAAGACAAAGGGACTGGCCGAAATGTCGCCGATGGTGACTGTCGGACTGAGTCCCACAGAAATCCGGTCTGTCACTTGCAGCGCAGCAGTTGGGACAAACTGAATGAAGGTTGCTTGAGTAAAAAGTTGTCCGAGACCCCCCGGTGTTCCAGCGGCATTCGATTGAGGCAGAAAGACGGGATTGGATAGGCTTGCGGGAAAGTTCGTTCGAAACCCTCCGGCCGAAAACACGCCGACTCCTAGGATCAAATCAGAATCTTCCGGACGATGGACCCAGCCAAAATTGACCAGAGGAGTGACTCCTGGGTCGGCTGATGTTGAGCCAGAAGCAAGCCCCGAAATGGAAGAGCTGGTGTTGATGTTGGGCAGCACTCCGGCCAGTCCGACGCTTAGTTCGCTTTGTTTCAGTCCGGTGATTGATGCTGGGTTCCAAAACATGGCTCCCATGGCATCTAACGGAGCGGCCGTGCCTGCTCCTCCCACCGATCGGTTCACTGGTCCTGCGGCTGTGATAAACAGGCCTTGGGCCAAACTGGTTGACTGGACCGCTGTAAGAACGGCGAGAACGGTGAAGATTGATCTGAAGTGATTCATCATCTTATGACCGAAGCGACAGGCGAAAAGGAAGTGAGGTTCCTCATAGTAATCGGCAAATTTGGTCCCACCACTACCATCGGATCCGCGATTAGGCTGTAAATCGCCAATGTCTGGAGGCCTGCGTGCAAAGCGATTAGTCGTTCGAGGACTAACCCTCGCCGTCTTTTAGGGTAGGGTGAAATAGTTCCCCGTGGATGACGGTCTCTGGTTTTGCGCTGCTTTTAAAGTCATGAAGTGCTCTTGCCCGGCGATGGAACGGTCGTGGCTTGGAAGCTTCAACGGGCTGGCAGCGACGCGGAGTGAGCGCATAAAAAAAGTGCTTTGAAGAGTTGTCTTCAAAGCACTTTGATGATTTCGTCTGACCACCTCAACCCATGAGGCCCATAACGGGAATTGAAAGATTGCCAGTCGGTGAAGGGCGATTCGCGAGCCCTGTTGGTTGCAGATGGTTGAATCCATTCGCCATCTGCTTTGTCGATGATGAATTAGGCTCGTGCCACGCAAAACGTGTAGGTGTCGAAGACAAGGTTCGGCTCTTTCAAGTAGTCACGACAGCTTTCTGTGGCGACCTTGCTGAATCCAATTTGGTTCAGCCATTCAGAGGGATCTTCCAAGCCAAAGACAAAGGTTTCGCCCAGTTCATCCATGCCTTTGAGGAAGGACAACACGCTTTGATCGTTCGTTCTGCCGGTGACCACTTCTTGGCTGACAATATCGGCCCATAAGACACTGTCGGGATGCCCCATCAGATCTCGTACTTGTCGTAGCAAGCCACGATTCTCTTCATTCGAAAAGTACATCGAACAACCCTCATAGATAAACAGGGTTGGCAATGATGAATCAAACTTATCGCTCTTGTGCAGAACGTCTTTTAAAGCATCACATCGGAAGTCTGCTTCAAGCAGAACTCGTTGCTCTTCGAACCGATCAGGGAGATCACTTGCCACTCGATATCGTTCTGCAATCATTTCCGGAAGATCGATTTCAAACCACATCATCTCAGGATCTCGTTGAGCGTGTCGCAGAGGTCTCATGTCGAGGCCAGCTCCAAGCATCACCACTTGCTTCACGTTGCTCATTGCATCCAACGTTTCGTCGCAGTGTTGAGTTCTAGCCAGAACCATTTCGGGCAGTTGTGGCAACGCACCTTCCAAGCGATTTGCGAGCAATTGCCCGTGAGGCCCGGCGCTGTGTGACGCGTGAGGGCACTGAACGGTAAGCCGAGGATTAAGTGACATCCGAGAGCGAACTCCGGCGATCATTCGAGCGGATGCTTTGAGCTTATGGCCGAACAGTGTTGATCGAGTTGCGCTGCCCGGAGCAGGAGTCAGCTGAATGGTTGGTTGTGCGAAGTACTTCATTTCGGCGACGGCGACCAATTCCCCGTTTGAATGAAATTCCACATCTAAAGCCACAAGCACTCGATCACCACGTTTGTATCGAGTCGAAATCATTTCGGCCTTCTTGGGGTCAACTTGGCAGGTTCCCTCCAGATGTCCTGAACTAGGAGCCTTGTATTTGACATTCATGGAAGCCAACCACAACGAAGCCGATTCGTCCTCGCTACATTTGTGAACTCCAGCCAACGGGACTCCTCGAAGCAACGTCGCCAAAGCTAAGCCTCCTGTGTAGTCGGCAGAGAGTGAAATCAGTGCTGCTTGATGAGTTCCGTGTTGATTGGTGGTCGGTGCGTTGAGCGGTAGAACTGATTTACAAAACCCTTCTTTGACTTCAGTAATTGACCAGTCGGAATGAGCCAACACGGGGATCGAAGTGCGAAGTAATCCAGTCATCAATGCTGGGTTAACTCGATCTCGATAGTCCTCTTCCCATGTCGGGATGCTTACAATTTCCTTTTGAACTAACATTGCGGTGCCTCGTCTTGAAGTTATGGATCCTTGCGAATGAGGCACCAGAGTACTGTGGGAATTGCGGTTCTCCGAGAGGCGGTTTTGGCGTTGATCGAAACACGGGCATGCCCACCTGCTAGGCATTGATTTCGTCTGTGGAAAATCCCCCAGAACGCAGGTTTAAGCTGGGTACATTTGGACGTCGATAGCGAGTAATCTGTGACGATTACGAAGGGTGGCCAAAGCAGTAAGACGGACCTAGCGGCTTCAACTGATCTGCAGCAATTTATGCGCTCGCTGCTGTTTGAAGAGCCTTCGCAATGCTCAAGACGTTGCGTTCTAGGCTTTCAATCGTTGCCAGAGCTGCTGGTAGGTTGTTGGCCTTGGCGAATTTTTCCAACTGTGCTCCTAGCGTCGTAATGGATGGCAGGCCAACTGTGCCGCCGGTTCCCTTCATCCAATGAGCTTGGTCGTAGATGGTTTCGATGTCTGCGTTTTCGATTGCTTCGTGCAGTTTGGGGAGTGCTTCAGAGACCTTGTTAATCAGATCCAACGACAGCTCTTGAAAGAAGGGGTCTTCTGGAATGACTAAGCCTTCGCCATGTTCTGTACCGTCGAAAACTTCGGGAACGATGTTCGATGGTGGGGCGGACTTGCTGTCTTCTGAACTAGGTGTCTGAGCTTCGCTGGTCGTTGTGATTTCAAGACTTTTGGCGATGCCGGTCAGTAGCCCGCTCATTGAAATTGGCTTGGTGAGATAGCCCGAGCAACCGACGTCTCGGCAACGTTTTTCGTCTTCGGTCAGGCCGTTGGCCGTCAGCGCGATAATCGGTAGCGTAGCGCCTTCTCGACGAATGATGGTGACGGCCGAATAGCCATCAAGCACAGGCATTCTCATGTCCATCAAGATCAAGTCAACGGTCTTAGCGCGGTGCTGGTTGACGGCGTCTTGACCATTCACGGCAAGTTCGACAGTCGCTCCTGCTTTTTCGAGCGTATGTCGAATAAAGTCTCTGTTCGCCGAAAGGTCGTCGGCAACCAAAATGGTGTAGCCGCTTAAGTCGACTTCAGCACCGAAGTTCGTGTCTGGGATTGAGCTTGTTGTTTTGAGATCTTCCAGTGGTTTGAATTCGGCGCTGTCCAGTTCTCCTGTGTCAATTCTAGTTGTGAAAGTGCTGCCGCAGCCTTCCTCGCTTTTCGCTGTAAGATCCCCGCCAAGAGCCTGGGCTAATCTTCGACTAATGGGCAAGCCCAGTCCTGTGCCTCCATAGTTTCGGTTGACGGTTTCGTCAGCTTGCTGGAAGGGGTTGAAGATTTGTTCGAGAGCCGATTCGTTAACACCGACTCCGGTGTCTGAAACATGGATGTTTAACTGCCGTTGTTCGTCAAGCACTTCAAGGGTGACGGTGACGATTCCTTCTCGAGTAAACTTGATCGCGTTACTAATCAGGTTCGTGATAATCTGTCTTAGGCGAGTCGGGTCAGTGTGAATAATGGGTGGCAGGTCAGTAATTGCCGTGAAGCCTAATGCCAAGCCTTTGTCGATGGCTCGGGATTCCAGCGAAGCAAGGATGTCGGTGATCAGAGTGACAATTGGGCAAGGCAAAATTTCAATCGACAGCTGGCCGGCTTCAATCTTCGACAGATCTAAGACGTCGTTGAGCAGTTGCAGCAGATGACTGCCATTACTTTGTACTCGGTGCAAATGCTTGCGTTGTTGACGTGTCAGCGGGTCAGACGAATTGATCAACAATTCGGTAAAGCCCAACACGGCTCCGATAGGCGTGCGAATTTCGTGACTCATATGGGCCAAGAAATCGGACTTCGCATGATTGGCCACTTCCGCGGCGTCTCGAGCGTCTGCAAGTTGGTCTTGAGTTGCCAACAAGTTCTGCGCTGTTTTTTGCAGTTCGAGCGACCGAGCTTCCACTGCAGCTGTGCGATCTTCTACGATCGATTCTAGGTTCTCGTTCAGTCCTCGAAGGTCCATTAAGCCTTCTGCGTTTTCTAATGATGCTCCGCAAATCGTCGTGATGTACGTGATGATACGACGTTCGTTTTCTCCAAACAGATTACGAACTTCAGTGTTACCCACCACGAGCAGGCAGGTCGTCACGCCTCGAACAACGATCGGGCAAAGCAACAAGGATCGGAATTCTCGACTGGGATTTTCTCCGACGACAGCGGCGTTTTCTTTCAACACTTCAGCAATGTAGGGACGTAATCCTTCGGACACAGCCTCGGGGTGCCCATTGCCATCGACAGCCACGATTCGACAAACGTCACTACGCAGTAATCGTTGACTGGCTGATATTGTTGCAGCCAAGATGTCTTGATGTTCTGTTGTTGAGGCAATCGTTCGGCCAGCATTCAAAAGCGAATCAAAGCGGTCTACCAGTGAGACTGAAGTTGATACCGTCTTTGGAAGCTGGCTGGCTCGAAACGCGGCCAGTTCTTCTTCTGATCGATTCAGACGATCATTGGCCATTGCGACGCCGAGTTCCGACTGCATTCGGTGCAGCATTTCAAGGCTTTGCAGATGTTCGTATTTTGCTTCTTGCTTGTCGGCTTCTTTGATGCTGGATTTCAGAACAAAGGTGGCTCGACGGATCTTGTTCTGAAAAATGTAGGCCCAACCGACTTCTCGAAGAGCATGAGGCAATTCGCTGCGGAATCGGAAAGCCATCGCAAGAGCCCTCCATGCGGCTCGACGATGATTGCGAATCGTGTCTTGTCGACGACGGCGAGTTAAAGGCGAATGCTCTTCTAAAACGGCTCGTAAAGCGGTAGCCTTCCACGCATAAAGTGGAGACGTATAGCAGTTGACGATCCCCACTTTTCGAGAAAGCTTGATGCCATCGTCTAGCACGCTGACTGCTTCTTCAAGACGATCTTCTGCTAGCAACTGGACTCCACGAGCCAGCAACACGTGAGCTCGACCTTGCACGTCGGCTCGAGGTCTTTGTAATTCTAATTCGACGATATCAGCCGGCAGGTCTCCGTTTGTGGCTCGAGACCAAACATCGATAATGTTGCCGCAAATTTGTTCATCACCGACGGCAATGCCGCTGTCGTATGCTTCACGTGACAGTTGGACGGCTTCAGAAAGGCGGCCGACTCGGTACAGCGACGCGGCGACTTGGTATTGCGCAATGTGCTTTTCCCAAAAGTCTCCGGCTCGATCCAAAATGCGAACACTGCGTCGGCCAACGTCAATGCATTCTTCAAAACGTCCGGCCGCGTACATTGCGATGGCAAGAAAATGAAGAGATTGGCCTTGGCCCCAAATGTCTTCAATTTCAGTTCGAAAATGCAGCGAACGCTTCCCGTATTCAATTCCTCGCTGAGCCAAAGGAATCAAGCTCATGGCAGGAGCGTGTTCTGACCATGCCTGAGCAACTTCGGCTGATGGAGCGAAGTTTTCTGCAAGGTTGAGACCTCGCAGATGAACATACAACAGGTCGATTTTGCTGCGTAGATACCAGTACCCGTATGACAGTCTGCTGTATAACTTGCACAGCAATCGGTCTCGTTGAGACATCGGGGGCAAAGAGGCTTGAGCGTATCGTTTGGAGAATAAGGTGTGGACGCCCTGAACGACAATTTCACGCAACGTCGCAAACGGGGCAGTCCAGCCCGTGGGAAGTCGACCTCCCAAGGTGATCAACGCCGCTTCCCAGCGAGCAACGGCTTCGGCTTTGTTGTCTCGCTTGAAATACAGTTCACCCAGTTTCAAGTTGACTTCAGCCTGAGCGATCACTGTGTTTGCTTCTTCCAATGCCTGCTGAAGCACGGGTTCCGCATCGTCGTATCGACCACCCAGCATTAAGATGGTGCCAAGCCCATCTAAGATGAGAAAGTGGTCTGCTGCGGAATCTTTCGGACAGCACCTTAAAGCAATTCGATACTGTTGTTCGGCGATTCCAATCGCGTGTTGTTTTTGAGCCGTTTGGGCCGCCTTTAATGCGGGCCTAAATGCTCGATCGGGGCAGCCAGCCGCATCAAAGTGGCAGGCGATTTCGAAGTTGCGATCTGGTGTCTTCGCGAGCAGGTGTTCGCCAGCCAAGCGGTGAATACGTGCCAGCTCTTCTTGACCAACGGTTGCCAAAACAGCGTCGCGGATTTGGTCATGAGTAAAGCGGCAAAGACCGTCGGTTGCTCGTTCCCAAATTAAATGCAAGACACTGGCCGGAGCCAAATGCTGCATTGTTGTTTCGTAGGAAGTGTCTGCCAGTAGGGCAGCCGTTTCGATGTTGAATTCTTTGCCCAGTACGGCTCCGATGGCAAGCAGTCGCTGAGATTCCAATGGGAGACGAATCAATCGCAGCTTGAGAATTTCAACCGATTCGCCCGACATCTGCAGGTCGTTGAAATTTTCTTCATCGATTTCCCAACCCGATTCCGAGGGGCGAATGGCTTCGCCTTCAACAAGCCCACGCAATACGGCAGAAGATACGAACGGATTGCCTGCCGCCATGCCCCAAACCGCATCTTCAACGGCGACAGGCAAAGTGCCAGCCATCGATTGCAGCAGCAGATCTGATTCAGAACGCTGCAGCGGATGCAGTGACATTTCGTGATCAGGATTCAAGCTACTACGAAGACGACTGAGCAGATCATCGTTTGGCCGAGTTGCCACCACCAGCAAAACATTGGTTGGTTCTGTCAGTTGCCAACAGTCAAGCACAACCAGAGTCAGGTCGTCGGCCCATTGAGCATCATCGACGACAAGAAGGAGCGGGCGGGTGTGTTTAGCGACTTCTTGCAGCAAAATGACCACTGCCACTGCGATTCGTCGGTCGGAAAATTCTCGATCGACACTCAGAGACGCACTGAAGTTTAGGTCTGCTGCCAATTCTGGCGCGACGAGGCTAAGTTCTTCAGAATACGAACTGAGTAGCTCGGAAAGACGAGTCTTTAAGCTGGCGTCTTCTGCAATCGCTTGACTGCAAGCTTGGATGGCGGGTTGCAAGGTGGCCAGAGGACTTAAGCCTGACTGGTTGACGCCTTGGCCCCTGAGAATTCGAAATTCACTTCGAACAGCGGTGGCGGTTAACTGTTGTAAGATGCCCGTCTTGCCAACTCCGGACGATGCCGTCATCAGCACGCAATGGCTTTGATCTTTGGAAGTTCCCGACACATAGGATGTCAGAATTTCAATCTCTTTGTCTCGCCCAACATAGGCAGGTTCAATCAAGCAATTGCGTCTGTCTCGCGTGCCCAGTGGGAAGCTGGAAATCGTTTGGCAGTGATGAGCCGATTCCATCATCACACGCAGTTCTTGGATATCGTGCAGAACTCCGGCAGCTGACTGGTAGCGATCTCGAGGATGCTTTTTCAACAGCCTCATTAAGATGTCGCGAAGAGGCGCCGGTATGCAAGGATAGAACTGTCCCGGTTCCGGAACCGGAGTCGTTACATGATGAAACAGCATGTCGCTGACAGTGTCTGCGACAAACGGAGGCTGACCGCACAGCAGCTCGTAGAGAAGAATTCCGAACGAATACAAATCAGCGGGGGCCTGCACATCGAAATCAAGGGCACCCAAAGTTTCTGGAGCAGCGTAGGCCAGCATGTCACGGGACGATTGATCGGTCTCCCAACCATGCAGTAAGGCGAGAGGCGGGCAACCAGCCAAACAGATCGACACTTTGTCGTCGTGAATTTCGACATCGATGTCTCGAGGCAGAAGGCAGCGAACCAAGATGCCCACTTCGTGAAGCGGTTGTAGCGTCTGCAACACACACTCAGCGATGCTCAAAACCTGGTACAGGCCATCACTGTCTAAAAAGCCATGACCAGTACGGAAGCCGGTCAAGTTGCTGACGATCGGCCGAGGACAGATAATGCGAGTCAGGTCTTCAGTGACCGAAATGGTGAGCGGACGTACTTGGCTGGGAGTCGTTTCTTTCGCCAGGCGTCGGGTTTCAAAACGAATTCGGTTCAGGAGTGATTCGGGGAGATCAGCCGCATGATCAATTTCGTACACCACAACGCGCGTATCGTCAGCTCGCTGAGCCTCGATGGCTCGATAACGGTGTGCTGATTTTTCAATGCCTCGCTTCTGGTACTGATCCCAGAATGCGAGTTTTGAATCTGTCACGTTACGATTCCTCAGGGCGAAACTTCTGGCCGTCTGAGTGACTCATCGAATTGAGCACAGTTTAACTTGCCCTCAATTCCCTGAGCATAACAAAGTTGGCGATCGTTACATGCTTCCTGTTCGGATTAATTCATTTACGCCGTTCAGTTCATGAGGGAAGACCACGAGATTTTCAACAATGCCGAAAGTCTCCGTCATATTCAAGCACCCTTGAACGATATTCATCGATCACGAGGATCGTGATTTTCCGACACCCTTTAGGGTGTTTTGGCAACATGGATCCAGACAAACAGTCCCTGCTGAACGGCCGCTTTACGTCGCTAAGGGACGGCTCATGGATTGGCAGGTGGGTGCCTTAGGATCGGCGAATTTGCCATACGTCCAGATGAAGGCACCAGCTTGTTTGAGCCTCGAAAATAGATTCCGGCTTGAACACCAGTTCGCGGAATGCGTGCAAACAAGCGGCGGTGCTGCGTTGCTTCAGTGATTGCAAAACGCGGCCGTTCGGCAATGGCTACTCGAATCGAGCAACACTCGAGCGGCTTAAAGCGAGCGGCTTTGCTGAGGCGATAAGGCGGCGATTTGGCGAGTCACCAACGACGCGATGTAGAGGCCAGCTGCTACGCCACATAGGTTGGCGATGGCGTCCAGTGGGTCGCACGTTCTTCGAGGAATCGATTGTTGAGCCAGTTCCGTGCCAATCGCGTAAGCGATCAATCCAACGATCGTGATTTTACGCTTCAGTGAATCCGCAGAAGCTGGAACCAAGCATCCACACATCGCAGCACACACACTGAACGCGGCAAAGTGAAGGCACAAGTCGCTGACAGTTCGCAAGAACGAAAACGGAGTTCGTTGAATGGCAGCAAAGGGATCAGGCGAAATCAAGGCCCAGGTCACCAGCGAGAACGAAGCAAGGCACACGGCAATCAGCGAAGACTTGGCTGATCGGTCTCGGATTGAACTTGAGTTTTCAGGGAGTGACATAGTGTGAGTTCTATTGTTTGCTGGCGGCTTGGGCTTCCCATCCTGAATGCACCGTTTGTGCAGCCATGCCGTGCGGTATCATTTTCGGTTTTATGTCCGCCGCATCATGCGTTTCACGTCCATTCACAACGGTAGGTCGAAACCTTGAGTTGGGGAATGGGAATTTGGTCAGAATTCACGAATCAGGCCAGCTGCAGAATGGTAACCGGCAGGGCTTGCCGGACTGGCTGTTTCGGCCAGGAACGCTCAGATAGAATTTGCTGGAATTCCTCGCCCGTTCGGCGGAGCAAATCGTCCGCTCGTTTCTTCACATTGAACCCGCTTCGGTCACGTTTAGCCAGAATTTGAATTCATGATTTGCCATTTCATTGATGGGACACGACGACCGTCAAAATCGAATCACACATTTGATGTTCGCAATCCCGAAGACGATTCCATCACCGATCAGTGCGCGGCGGCAACAGATGATGACATCGATGCGGCAATTCAGTCGGCTCAGGCAGCCTTTCGCAGCCACCGGCAATCATCTGCGATTGACCGTCAACGGATTCTGCTTGCGGCCGCGAATTTAATGCAAGAACGCTCTGAAGATTTCGAAGAAGCGTTGATTCGTGAAACAGGTTCTCCGATTCAAAAAGCGAGACGCGAAATCGAAACCAGTATTCGATTGTTCAAGACGGCGTCATCAGCAGCAAAGCAGATGACGGGGCAAACCTTTCAAAGCGACGATCCCAATCGGTTCAGTTTTTCCGTGCGTATGCCAATCGGAGTTGTCGCGGGGTTTACTCCGTTCAACGTGCCCTTGATTAAGTCGGTCAAGTTAGCCGCCATGGTGCTGGCCACCGGCAACACTCTGGTGTTGATGCCGTCAGAACAAGCTCCAACCGTTTCAATCTTGTTGGCTCAGCTATTGACAGAATGTGGAGCCGCATCAGGCTGTTGCAATGTGGTTTGTGGAGTTGCCAGCGAAGTCGCCGATCATCTGACGACTCATCCGGCGGTGAAGTTTGTCAGCTTTACCGGGTCGACAAAGGTTGGCAGTCACGTGGCAGCGCTGTGCGGCCGGCAGCGAAAACGAGTGACGTTAGAAATGGGCGGACAGAATCCTTTGATCTTACTGAAGGACGCTGATCTTAAGTTCGCTTTGAAGGCCGCCGTTCCGGGCGCATTTTTGTACCAAGGTCAAATCTGCATGGCGTCCAGTCGCATGATTGTTCACGACACATTGGCGACAGAGTTTGCTACATCATTGAGCAGCATTGCATCAAGTTTGTCACTGGGAGACTTGCATGATCCGTCAACGATGATCGGCCCTGTGATTAGTTCTGCCAGCCGACTTCGTTTGCAAGGTTTGATTGACGATGCAGTTTCGAAAAATGCGGTGATCGAAACAGGGGCCGAGTGGCAGGGCAATCGATTGTTGCCCACCGTGCTGACTCATGTGACTGATGACATGAAGATTTGGCAAGAAGAAGTCTTCGGCCCCATCGCATTGATTCGAACTGTGACGAGCAGCCAGCAAGCCTTGGAAATGGCGAATGAAAGTCGCTACGGATTGTCGGCCTCTGTGTTCACCAACGACCTGAACGAAGCCTTGGCGTTCAGTCGGAATCTGGAATGCGGAATGGTGCATATCAATGAAGGCACAATTCTTGAAGAAGCCGAAGTTCCCTTCGGCGGATTGAAAGACAGCGGGTTTGGTCGAGAAGGAGTGATGTCGGCGATCGACGATCTTACAGAATGGAAATGGGTGACCTGGCGTGACTCACCATCGGAGGGCTCATCGTCAGTGAGCGATTGAATGAAGGGCTGCTTCAGTCGCTGTGCTAGTCTGGATTGATCCAAGAATTGAAGCTCGTTCTTCGTGTGGCGCGGCACGAGCCTATTGACTGGTTCTGCCGTTGTTTGGCTGCAAAAGGTCGAGTTAAAGCTGCAATTTGCAATTCCCCCTTCGTTCGTAAGGCGAATTGTGACAACAACTTGAGGTTTTTTAGTACGAGCGGGAACTTCCTGTCGCTGATCTGCGTCTTATGAATGCCACGTCGAATTTCCTCGACTCATTTTCCTTGTTCTTCTTGTGATCACTGCCGACATGGATCCTGCCCTCGAAATGTGTCCTGATGAAGCATCGCTTGTTGAATTCAGCGCTGCTTTCGACCGGTACGGTGTGAGTACTGAATTGAGTGAAATTGGCAACAGGCTGGGGCTTTCCAGTGGTCAGCAGCAGCAGCTTGTCGCCGATTGGCAGCGGATTGCAGGTCGCTTAAATCAAGTTCCAGTAGAAGCAGCTTGTGTTGCAGATTCCGTCATGTTGCAGATTTCGGCGGACAGCTCTCAGGCAGTGCCGTCATCTGCTGCGCCCAAGCGGTCCTCGGCGACAACTCGGCAGCAGTTGGCGAAAATTATCGCGTTGGCCACATCAAGTGTGGCCATGCTTTATGTGTCGTTGCAAGTGGCGACTCATGAGCGTTCGTTAAACCGCAGTGCTGAAGTGTTGGCTTCGTTTTCGTTTGACCCCACTGGCTGGGATGTTGTGGTGGTGACGGTGTCTGATGAACAGGCGGATCAGCTTTCGCGGCAGCTCGAACAACCGTTGGTGGCTGGCGATTTACAGGTGTTGTCTTTGTTGGAAAACGAAGAATCTGAAGCTGATTCCGTGGGTGTCATGATGGTGTCCAAGGAAACGTCAGAAAAGCTGCTTGGAACTATCGCGGCAGCTCCTTCTGTGGGCGATGCTGAGTGGAATCCTAGGATGGTGGGAGAACTGGGACGAGACGAATTGTTGAAGAGATTCGCGATGTCGATGAAGACTCCGACAAAGTCTGATTTGTTCTTCCGAGAGGTCATTGTTGTGACATCGGATCAAGACAGCGGCTTTCGAGTGACTTCGAAGTCGACAGATTCTGCAGTGGATTCCGACACCGTTGCTGATGCCACAGCGTCAGATTCTGGCCAAGCGAATGGTCTAGCGGTTGCCGACCGAGACGTGTTGAACCGACAGCAAGAAGGCGAGTCGGTGCTACGGCAATTGCAGAATAATCGTCGAAGACCAGTTTTGGTTGTGTTGAAACGTCAATCAGAAATTGCCGACGATTCTCAAGGCAGCACGGTCCCCAGTCCTCCTGGATTTGCCGTTTATCTGTAGCGAGTGCTGAGTGGCAGTGTGTCAAGCACTGCTTGATTTTGCGACAGAATGCTCAGAAGGCAGGGAGCCTGATGAATGCTTGGCCGCTTTGGGGCATTGGTGAGAAATCATCTGGACCGTTCAATTCTGATGAGTTTCGCGAGGAATTTGCCGGATCGGGTCTTCAGAATTCGCCGAAATCGGGATGGAATCGCCAAACGCTGGTTTTCAGGGCTCGGAATTGGGCTTTCAGAGTAAAAAAGCTGGCTAAGCGTGGTTGTGGAGAGTGTTTCGTGACGATATGCTTCGCGACCCTGTCGGCTGACAAGGTTGTGGATATGCCGACCAGAAACAGTAGCCAGTCTCATAACGACTGAAATGTGGACACGCAGGACGTTGTCCCATCCCATCGGAGAAATGACCGTGTCGATTGATAAATCACTGAAGAAGCCAAGTGGCGTTATTCGAACTCGCAACGTACTTAAGCGTGGCGAACGGATTTTGATCCTGCAAGATCAGGAACGCTTCAAAGAAGGCGACAGCCCACTTGGTCTGCCAAAGGTTCGTGTTGCACGAGTTGCCGCTGGTAAGAAGAAGAAAGAAAAGAAAAAGGACGAAGAAGCAGAAGAGTAGAATCTTTGCTTCTTTTAATGCTGTTTGATGATCTTTTCGGCTGCCGTGTACTTAGGGCAACGAAGGACAGATCAAGACAGACGATTCAGTCAGCCCGCCCATTGCGGGCTGTTTTCGTGCGCGAAATCTGCATCACTCATCGGTGGATTCAGTCTTCCGCGACGATCACTAGGTTATAGCTAAGCGATTTCAGAACGATGAAAGTACTTTCAGGCATTCAGCCGACCGGCCGGTTCCACTGGGGAAACTACTTCGGAGCAATCCGTCAGTACATCGCTTTACAGGGAAATGAACAGTCTTATTACTTCATTGCCGATCTTCATGCTCTGACCACTGTCCGCGAAAGTGCTCAGCTGAGTCAGAACGTGCAGGATTCTGCCCTAGATTTGCTGGCGTTGGGCTTAGACCCCAACCAGGCGACTTTGTTTCGTCAGTCTGATGTTCCGGAAGTGACAGAGCTGACGTGGTTGCTGATGACGGTGACTCAGATGCACCTGCTGGAAAAGTGCCACGCTTATAAAGACAAGAAAGCTCGAGGCATCGCGGCAGACGCGGGGTTGTTTACTTATCCCGTATTGATGGCGGCCGACATTCTGATTTACGACAGCAATGTGGTGCCCGTTGGTTTGGACCAAGTGCAGCACATCGAAGTGACTCGAGACTTGGCTCAACGGTTCAACAGTCTGTACGGCGATGATTGCCTTGTGTTGCCCGAAGCGAAAGTGCTGGATTCATCGGCCAAGGTGCCGGGCCTTGACGGCGAAAAAATGTCCAAAAGCTACAACAACACCATCCCGCTGTTTGAAACTCCAAAGAAGCTTAAGAAGATCATCAACAAAATTGTCACTGATTCCAAGGCAGTGGAAGAGGCCAAGGATCCAGAAACGTGCGCTGTTTTTCAGCTGTACAAACTGTTCGGCAACGATCAGCAGCAAGCGGAATTGGCAGACCGCTATCGAGCAGGTGGAATGGGGTATGGTGAGGCAAAAAGTACTTTGTACGAAGCCGCTATGGAACACTTTGGACCTGCGTTTGAACGTCGAGCCAAGCTTGAAGCGGCTCCTGATGACGTGGAAGACATTCTCTTGGCCGGAGCAAGAACAGCTCGTTTGAAGGCTCAAGAAGTGATGGAACGAGTTCGGTCTGCATCTGGCTTAAAGGCGAAACCCGTCCAGCTTAACTCGTGATTTGCAGCCACGGCGTCTGGGTTGAATTTCTGGAGTTGGATCCGTGAGGTTGGATCCTTGGGATTGGATTCCGGGATTGGATCACGTCACCCCAGTTGCACATGTGGCGAATGCTGGATAATGCGAAAGCTGCTGCTGATGATGAATCCAGCGTTGTTGCCGAAAAGTTGCGGGCAATGCGGTGTGATGTTTGCTGCATTGAAAGCTTGCTGAAGCTGATGTTTCACACAGTTTGATCGATTTTGCTGCTTCGGTTCGGCTGAAACTGCGACTTATTGAGATGGTATTCGCTAACCATTCCTTCCTGCGTTACCAGCCTTGCCCCTGTTGGTTTGCACAAGCGATGCTCGGGAAAACGGGGGCATGATCCTGACTGGATCTGGTCGAAAGTCTTTGTATCGCCATTTCCTGTTGTGGCGTGTTGATTTACGATTTTGTGGGAAGGTGCGTGGCTGACGCGTCAAGCTGTCGCCAAACCAGTCTTCTGCAAATCGCAGCACGACAAGCCCCGATTCTCGAATAGCACTATGTCGACCGACAGCAACAATTCGTTTTCGCAAATCGCCACGGCCGTGGATCAGCCTTTGGTGTTTGAGCCTGTGTTCAGTCGGCGACGTTGGGGCGGTCGAAAGCTGAAGGATTTGCTTGGCAAAGCCATCGGGCCAGAAGACGATTACGCTGAGAGCTGGGAAATCGCGGATCACGCGGACGGTCAAAGCATCGTTTCAGAAGGTCCGTTTGGAGGAGCGACATTAAGCCAGCTGCTTCAAGGTTTTAACTCTGAAATTTTGGGGCGAGTTTCCGGGCAATCTCAGTTTCCTTTGCTGATCAAGTATTTAGATGCCAACGATTGGCTGTCTTTGCAAGTTCATCCCAACGATCAACAAGCGAAGCAATTCAATCCGTTGGAAAATGGTAAAACCGAAGCGTGGGTGATTCTTCACGCCGAGCCTACAAGTCAGATTTGCTGTGGGTTGAAAGCAGGAGTCACAGCCGACGATCTGCGGCGCAGACTGCAGGAAGGTACTGTTCAAGAAGCGTTGCATATCTTTCCTGCTGTTGTTGGAGACTGCGTTTTTGTACCCGCTGGTACCGTGCACGCGATTGGACCGGGGATTGTGTTGGCCGAAGTTCAACAGCAAAGCAATCTCACGTTTCGGCTGTACGATTGGGACCGTCTGGATGCAGATGGCAAAGGTCGCGAACTGCACATCGAAGAATCGATTGAATGTATTGACTTTGATCGAGGCCCTGTAGATCCGCAAAAAGTGGTCGCATTGTCTCGGCATGGCTACGCGTTTGAAGAGCTGGCTCGGTGTCCGTACTTTAGTATTCGGCGACACAATACGGTCGATGAATTTTCAATCGCATTGGATCAGCGATTCCGCATCTTGATGGTGACATCTGGGCTGGTCACATTAACCGTCGCCGGCCATGAGACTCATGTCGCCGCTGGCGAAACGACGTTGATTCCGGCTCAATGTGAAAATGTTGAAGTTGCCGCCGTCGGTGGACGAGCAAGCGTGTTGGAAATTTTGCAGCCGTAGTCCGTTTGTCTGCAACAAAGTCGCCTTCACTGCCTCAGAGAAGGCGAATCAGAATGACTTTCTGGTTAGGCCCGCTGAACAAGATAAACCGACGCGTGAGCGAGGGATATCGGCTGTGCAGAATCTCAGGGTTCCAGCGGATTCATCCTTCGCTGACGCGGCGGGTGACCAGGTCCAGGCTTCTTCAACGAGTCGTTAAAGCCGCTGTTTGCCCAAGGCTTGCTTGGCCTTGCTTGCACACTTGCCGTGCTTTAGCTGAGTCCAGTAGCACGGCACGGTTTTGCACCGAGATCCTTTGATTGCCCGATCTGTTTCTTGCAAGCGTGCGGCTTTCGGGGCTTTCGTTATTGGGACAGTGATGGCGACTTTGTGGCGTTCACCACGGCTTTGTTGCTTTCGTCGACCATCACAATTTTCTGCCAGATCTTGCGGCTGAGCCCAGTGGTCAGAATTTCGATGTCGTTCACCGCAGAAACAACGACGGCGTCAGGCAGGCTTTGAGCATACAACGCCGCCAGCTTGCCAATCAAAGACAGCAGCTCGCTGCAGTAGTCCAAATACCGGCTGAGTTGAAACGGAGTCAGTACGCGTTTCGGAGATGACTGAGTGGGAGAAGCATTGGGATTCAGGATTTGACTGGGGTCTTTGGTCAATTGATGCATATCGATGACATGAGACATCGCTCGAAGATCGTGAAGCATTTGTAACGATCGAGTTCTCTTGAGCCGAACTTCGAGCGAAAACAAGAATAGCAACGCTGCCCCAAGAACAATGGCTTCGTTCAACGCCGATTCAATTGCCCCCAAGCCTTCTGCGAGTCCAAACTTGGCTTCTCGTTGTTCGAAAAGGACTCCTACCCCCAATCCAATCAAAGCTAAAGACAGGATAATCACCAGGATAAGTGCAATTCTTAGCCCTGTGTGAGGGCGTTCGATCCAGCGGATGCGTTCTTTTGATTCAGACGCAATCTGCAGCAGTTCTTTCCCCACTGAATTCAGGCTGCTGTCAGGAAAGCGTTCCGAAATTCGGTTGGAAAGCTGCTGCAACGTTGCCACCGTTTTATCGGAATCCAATTGCCGATAGGTCGTCATTTCAGCTCCTTGATGAATGAGTCTGTGTCACCTTTCTTTACCACTTTTCCTCCGTTCGATCCAGCGCCCGGTCCTAGCTGAACGAGATAGTCGGATTGTCGGATCACAGAAAGATCATGTTCAATCACCCAAATGGTGTGCCCAATTTCAACCAGATGATTCAGGCACTTCATCAGCAGATCGACATCTTGCATGTGCAGCCCGGTGGATGGTTCGTCTAGGATAAACAGAGTTCTCTGGCCTTTTGATTTTTCGAGTGCCTGCCGCTTTTTGTCGACGGCCGATCCATCCAGAGGGATTCCTGCAAGCAGGCTGGCGATTTTTAAACGCTGAGCTTCACCACCGGACAGAGTGGAAACCGGTTGCCCCAGGCGCACATAGGCAAGCCCCGCCTGTCTTAAAGAATTCAGCTTCTGTTGAATCTTTTTCTGGTTGTGAAAGAACGTGAAGGCTTCTTCAACGGTCATGTTCAGAATGTCGTCGATATTGCGATCTCGGTAACGTACTTCCAGCACGTCCTGTCGAAACCGTTTTCCTGAACAAGCTTCGCACGTGGTTTGGATGTCCGCCAAGAATTGCATTTCAACGGTCACCAGCCCGATTCCATCGCAGTGATCGCATCGTCCTCCGGCCGCTGAATTGAAACTGAACATCCCGGGTTTGTAGTTGCGTTTCTTGGCCTCATGAGTCGCCGCTAGCACGTTGCGGATTTCATCAAAGCAATTCAGCATGGTGGCGGGAATGCTTCGCCGTGTGGCTCGAACGGGACTTTGATCAAGCAGCCTAACATCTGAAATTTGCTCAGATCCAGACACTGCTTTGATGCTACCGAGAGCTTCTGTGTCGCTGACTTTGCCAAGCAGTCGACACAGCTTGGGGTAGATCGAATCGACAACCAAACTGCTTTTACCGCTTCCGCTGACTCCAGTAAAAGCACAGATGACACCCAGAGGAACTTCCAGGTCGATGCCCAGAATGTTGTGGCATTGAATCTGTTTGAAAGCCAGCCAGTGTTCGGCCGTGCGGATTGCCGTTGGGCGTGGGTTGATTTCTGTTTGAGCAACCAGCTGTTTGCCCGTCGCCGTTGTGGATTGAAGTAGTTCGGCAGGAGTTCCTTGAAACACGACTTGTCCACCCGTCTTGCCCGCGGCGGGGCCAATTTCGATCACTTGATCTGCAGCGGCAATGAAGTCGGGATCGTGTTCAACAACGACAATGGTGTTACCGTTTTGCTGCAGCTTGCGAATTGTATTCAACACCTTCGCGCTGTCTTCTGGGTGTAGCCCGCAGGTGGGTTCGTCAAGAACGTACAACGTGTTGATGAGTCCCGATCCCAAAGCCGAAGTCAAGATCACTCGTTGAGCCTCTCCTCCGGACAGTGTTCTGAGAGTGCGATCCAATGACAGATAGCCGAGTCCACTGTCGACTAAAAATCCAATGCGAGCATTCAGTTGCCCACAGATGACTCGGAGGGCCTTGGTCTGATCTTCGCTGAAGCCGTCAACCACGCGATGAAACCAAGTTTGTAATTCAGAAACTTGCAGCATAGAAACTTCGGTAATGGTTTTGCCTTGCAGGCTTAAGGAAGCGCCCGTTTGCTTCAGGCGGTTTCCTTCGCACTGAGGACAGGGCAACCAAGATCTCCAACGATTCAGAACAACGCTGACTCCTTTTTTGTATCGATTTCGAACCAACCAGCGGTGAAAGCCCACCAGTCCCCCGAAATGAAATTTGGGGACTCCGTCATGGATGAGCTGTCGATGCTGTTGCTCGAGTTCTCGGAAGGGGCGGTCGGTGGGAATGTCGAAAGCTTGAGCCAGCATCAGCAGTTCGTCAAGTTCGTGACGGTACGCCGGAGTCGTCCACGGTTGAATGGCTCCTTCGCTCAATGACAGTTGATCATTGGGCACCACTTTGTCCAACGTCATTCCAGACACTTGGCCCGTGCCTTCGCATTCTGGACAGGCTCCTGCCGCCGACATGAAGTTTAAAGATTCTGAAGTCGGCTGCCCGAACGAAGCGTCGCAGGTTCGGCACTGCAGGCCTCGATGAATGGAACGTACGGTCCAACGGCGACCATCGACCGTACGATTCACAACCGTACGATTCACGACACTGCTGGGAAGCGGCTGGTCTGTTTCTTCAACAAGTACAAGCAAACTTCCAGCTGTCCACGTGAGAGTTGCTTCAATGCTTTCCGCGATTCGAGAAGTCGTCGCGGCAGACAACTTGATGCGGTCGGCAACAATCAGTACGTCGTTGCGATTTGTTTCTGGAACATCAAACAGGCGTTCGATTGGCACAGTCGTGTTGTCGATGATGCAGCGTGAATATCCTTGGGCAAGCAGTTGAGTTAAATCGGGATCGGTCAAAGCGACGTCGTCTTCAGTGGCGGGAAAAACCAACATAGCTCGACGATCAGCGTATTCTGAAATCAGCCAATCCGTCGCGGAATCTGAAGTGACGACAGACGCCACTTGCTGGCATTGACCGCACACCAATTGTCCGGCAGTGGCAAACAGATTTCTCAGAGAATCGTAGATCGCCGTGCGAGTTCCCACGGTGCTAAAGCGATTGGACACGTTGGCATTTTGGCGGATGGCAATTGCCGGAGGCATGCCATCGATGCGGTCTGCGTCGGGCCGCTCAATTCGATCCATAAACTGGCGGACATACGGTGAAAATGTTTCCACGTAGCGGCGTTGGCCTTCGGCGAACAGTGTGTCAAAAACCAGGCTGCTTTTTCCTGAACCGCTGACTCCGCAAACAACTGTCAGCTGGTTCCGTTGAATCTGAAGATCAATGTTCTTCAGGTTGTGAACTCGAACACCTTGAACGTCGATGACGTCGGTCAGATTTGCTTGAACAGAAGAGGCTGATTCGGCAGTCGTCGAGTCCATTTTTTGCGTGACTTTGGTTCAAGGCGTAAAGGCTTCTGGTGTTTGATGAATGAGTTTTAGACTGCGACATCAAAGCTCACCACAACCGCTGCCCCACAAAGCTGAATTCTGAAACAACTTGAATCAGATTCACTGGTTTAAGCCGGCACGGGAATGCTTGGAAGAGACCTTGACGAGTGGTCGTACATCGCGATTCCAAGTCTTGCCGTTGCTGAGTGTGGCTCAGCTTGGCCTAGAACCTAAGCCCCGATGCTTCACGATCTACGACCTACGACCTACGACTCCACATCCAAAATTCCGGCTGCCGAGTGAACTCGAACCACTTCCGACTTCCAGCCGTCCGGCGACAGCTCGATCACGCGGTAGCCTGGAGCATCCGCAGCGAAAGTTGGTGACGCGCCATTCGGGTCAAATTGAATGCCCGTGGATGGGCTGGCGACGACGGTTGCCTGATGCAATTCAGATCGAAAGTCGTGATGAACGTGGCCGCAGACAATCAGTTGAATTCTGTGATCGACCGCAACGACTTCGGCCAACCGTTCTCGACCAATCAAGCCGATTTGGTCCATCCATTCGCTGGAAATGTCCAGAGGAGGATGGTGTAAAAACAAGGCAACGTATTCAGATCTGGACGCATTCAGCTTCTTCTTCAGCCAGTCGATTTGTTCGGCTTCGATCCTTCCGGATACAGAACCAGCAACGTGACTGTCCAGCCCTATGCAAGCCCATGAATCGGACTCGAAGTGGAACCGAATGGGATCGTCGCCGGAACCCGAAACGTTGGGAAAGATCGATCGAAGCACGGGGCGATCGTCGTGATTTCCGGGGACCTGCCACCAGTGGTCGGCCAAGCGTTCCAGCTGGCTTTTCGCGAAGGCATAGCTACTGGCAAGCTCATCATGAGTATGGTCGCCGGTGACGATGATGTGATCGATTGACACTTCCGAATCCAGCACGTGTTGGACGACAGCGGCAAGACTGCTTCTGGTGTCGATGCCTTTGAGCCGTTCTTCGTGATTGGCGAAGAGATGGAAGTCTGTGAGTTGTAGAATTTTGGTCATGACATGCGGGGATCAGGAGCGTGGAAAAGCAATTGACAGAATACTGATGCAGATCTGCACTGCTGCAGTCCGGGTAAGGGGGCAGGTGCAGCCTCGAGCGGACGCGGAGTCGTACAAATGCGGCCTGCAGCGTGGGGATGTTAGCTTACAGTTGCCACTTGTTAAATTCCCATGATTCGCAGCCTGCGTCTGGCCTGCTTGCGGATGATTCGCAGGCCCCACGACCGATTGGGTGCCTGGTTTCAACCGGCACACTGTTCAACCGGCACACTGTTCAATCGGCGTTTTGATCAATCGGCGCTTTGATCAGCCTGCGCTTTGTTCAAACTGCACACTGTTTAACGGGCACTATGGAAGTGTGGTTGATTGAGCATGAGGATGTGCGGCTTCGTACGCTTCCTTCAATCGGCGGGTACTGACGTGAGTATAAATCTGAGTTGTGGTCAGGCTTTTGTGGCCGAGTAATTCTTGAACGCTACGCAAGTCGGCTCCACCATCCAGTAGATGAGTTGCAAAACTGTGACGCAGTGTATGAGGGCTAGTTTTTGACGACAGGCAGGCCGACTTCAAGTGCTTTTCCAGCATGCGTCCGATGCTTCGAGTTGTCAGGCGACGGCCGAAGCGGTTCAAGAAGATTGCATTCTGTTCCTTGGCGTCTTGTTTGGGATCGGGCTTGCGAACTTCCAGATAGCGGGTGAGTGCTTTGAGGGCGTAGCTGCCCACTGGAGCAATGCGTTCGCGTCGTCCCTTTCCGAGAACTTTGAGGACTCCGGCACCTCGGTCCAAATCTTGTAGACCCAAACCCACCAATTCGGCAACTCGTAAACCGGCCGAATACATGGTTTCTAAAATCGCTCGGTCTCGAAGTCCATCATTTGTGTTGGCGGCCGGAGCTTCAAGCAGCTGGCCAACTTCTTCGGTGGTCAGAAAGTGAGGTAGCTTGCGACCTGCTCGAGGTGTTCGCAGTGGCTTGGCGGGATTGCGTTCGCAAATGCCTTCTCGATTACAATATCGAAAAAAACTACGCAGGCATGCTAAGCGTCGGGCAACGGTGGCTCGAGCATAGCCGCATTCATGCATGTAAGCGACGTAGCTACGCAACTGAGCGACGTCGATATCTTGAGGGGCGGGTTCGAGCTGAAATTGTTCGCTAAAGAATTCTCGCAAGTGCTCCATGTCGTCTGAATACGACTTGATCGTCAGCGGCGACGAGTTGCGTTCGACTCGAAGAAAGTTCAGAAAGGCTTGCGCGGCGGATTGCATCGTCTCTTCCAATCTGAAACGTCTGAGAGCTTACGTTTCTATTCTGACACATTTCAGCGGGCATGCGTCGCTGATCTTTGATTCTGTCAGCCGCCTTGGTCGACGATCGCCTCTTGACGATCCTTTTCTTTCGCTTCGACAAAACGTTGCCGAAGTTTTCGGGGCCATTGATGGCGTGATCAGTCTCTTTCGCTGCCCTTTAAAAAAAGGGTGCCCGACGTGTGAGCGAGGGACATCGGATGTGCAGCACGTTCGGGTTCGGGCGGAATCAACCTTCGCTGACGCGTCGGGTGACCACATCCAAGCTTGTTCAACGGGCTGTTAGGCGTACGGAAACGATTCCAGTTCTGTTTCTGCGTTTTGATCTTCCATCAGTCGTTTGACTCGTTGAGCCATCAAAGCGGCGTCGTGCCAAGTGAAAGCCAATTCCGAATCCATTGCGTACTGACTTAAGGTTGCAAGCACGGTTTCAACGCTTTGGTCGTCGTAAAGAAAAACGAACCGATGTTCGTCGCGAACCATTGCCAAAACATTTACCGATTTTGCCACAACCTGCTCCTATGCTCGTTTTGAATGAGATTTGATGGTGGACTGAAATCTGCTTGATTTCATTCGCAGCCATCTCGCGAAATCAATTCTGCCACCCGCGTAGGAGCAGTCATCGGAAGGGGGGTGAAGAAAAGGCGTGGGATTTGCGATGAGGGTGGATCAGCAACGGAATGTGGAAAATGGTGCAAATTGACATAACCGGGCATCTTAACAATGGGCCGATAATCTGCCTTAACTTGTTTGCTGCTTGAAGTTTGCGCGATACCCGTATAGACCTGCCGTTGACGGTCAACCCTCTGTTCGGTTACACTTTGTGATGGCTAGGCCGATTTTGATGATGAAATCCGCTGGCTGGCACAGGATGTGCAAATTCAGTTCAGGGATGATCGAAGATGACAAAACCGCAAACACAGAGTGTGGCTTCGGGGCAACAGCAGGAATTGCCGTCTGTCGAACAGCATTCGATCCTGCCTCTCACGATGACTCAGCAGTTGCTTGAAGCTCGAGAGATCATCCAAGACGAAGCGGCCGCTCTGAACGCGCTTGCATCGCAGCTGGATGGACGATTCTGCGACGCCGTGCGGTTAATTTTAGAAACATCGGGCACCGTGGTTGTGACGGGAGTCGGCAAGGCGGGCCTGATTGGTCAAAAAATCGTGGCCACTCTTTCCAGCACGGGAACAAAATCGATGTTCCTGCATCCCACAGAAGCATTGCACGGAGACCTCGGCTGCCTGACGACCAACGACATCGTCTTGGCACTTTCCAACAGTGGCCGCAGCGAAGAAGTGCTGAAGTTGATTCCAATTTTGAATCGTCGCCACACGCCTTTCATCGCGATGACTCGAGATCTTGAAAGCGACTTTGCGAAAGCCGCGACGATCGTCTTGGAAATCGGTCGGCATTCGGAAGCGGGGCAGCTTCGATTGGCTCCGAGTGTCAGCACCACAGCCATGTTGGCGATGGGCGATGCATTGGCTTTGGTTGTCAGCCAGGCGAAGGGGTTTGGAAAGTTGGACTTTGCCGAAAGCCATCCAGCCGGCAATTTGGGTCGACAGTTTCAGTCAGTGGCTGAAGTGATGAGAACAGGAAGCGAACTACGGACGGCTCGTGATCGGGAAACCGTGCGTTCGGTGATGATTGATCGCAGTCCATCCGGCCGACGAACGGGAGCCGTGTTGTTGACCGATGCGACGGGGCGACTGAGCGGCATTTTTACCGACAGTGACCTGGCTCGATTGTTCGAACAGCGTCGTGATCATTTAATCGATTGTGCGATCGCAGAAGTCATGTCTGTGAATCCTACGACAATCCATGAATCGGCGATGTTGCCAGAAGCGGTGTCGGTGATGAAGCAAACCAAGATTAGTGAGTTGCCGGTGGTGACGGATTCTGGAGCACCGATTGGGTTGATCGATATTACAGATGTGATCGATGTGGCACCGATTGCACGCTCTGTGGATTCTTCTCCATCAAGCCGCTCAAAAGCCGCATGATGTTTGCCAAGGGCCAAGTAGACCGCTGAGTTTTGTTGTTTATTTCAGGCAGTTCAATATGTCGATCTATAGTCGCCGACGAAGATTCGTGTACAGCTTCGCAATGGCTGCGTTACTGACGACGATCTATGTTGGCTTCCGACTTGCTTCGGACATGTTCCTTGATGTCGAGCGTCGTGAAACTCGGCAAACCAGCTTGGTTCGTCCCGACAATGTGGGCACAGAAGCCATCCAGTTGGCTCGCACGTGGTTTCCGGATACTCCTTGGGTGGGGGAAGCTCGAAAACAGTTTTACGATAGCGGCCGGTATTTGTATTGTCGAGATTTCTCGTTAATCAACGACGATCGATCTCTCAAGTTTGAGCCCATCGCCATGCTTTGGCAATCGGACGACGATAAAGATCCGGTGACCATTGTCGCCGATTCTGCTCAGCTTGCCACGGCCGATAAACTGTCGGTGAATGCGACTGAATTTGGTCAGATTACGGGCGGGGTCATCAAAGGCAATGTTCAAATTCAGGGTCCCAATAACCTGAAGATCACGGGCAGCCGATTTCAGATTGATCAAAAAAGCATGAAGCTGTTTAGCAGCGATCCCGTTCGGTTTCAGTTTGAAACTCATGAAGGCGTTGCTCCGGGTGGTGTCGACGTGTTTTTAAGCGCCGCTGCTGATAGCGATGGCCAGTTGACGGACATTGATCATATTTCTCAGGTGCAACTTCACGGGCAGGTTTCATGCAATTTCTTCGTGCCGGCGACGAAGCCGGGGCGAGAAGACGTTCGCTTAAAGATTCTGGCTGCCGGCGGCTTTACCTTTGATGTCGACATGAAGACGTGTACGTTTTCGGGGTTGTCTGCTGATGGTCGAGGTCCAAGATTAAATCCCAAAGAGGAAGTGTGGGTCCGTCGTACTCATGACGATGGGGCAATCGATGAACTGGTGTGTCCAGAACTGCAACTTCACTTTCGCAACAAAGTGGATGGGCTCACGGGGAAGCCAATCGACGACAAGATCGTGTTGGAACGGCTGACTGCTTGGGGACGTTCGGTCACCGTGGCGTCACGATCCAACAACCTCATTATGCAGGGGACAGAACTGCACTATTCGATGGATGAAGGTCGCTTCGATTTGAAGCATTCTGACTTGGATGCGTCTGGAGAACGTCGGATGGTTCGTGTGATCCGAGACGGTATGACGTTGCAAGTACCCCATGTGCGAGTTCTAACAACCGAAGATCAGGGGTTTCAGAGAATTGAATGCTTGGGCGGCGGCAGGATGTTCGGAGAAATTCCTGCTGAAGCAGAAAAGCGGCAAGCCGGGCAGGCTACATCGCCTTCTAAAAAGTCGCCCAAAGTTGCCAGCCGATTTTTGGTGCAGTGGAAAGATGAACTGACCTTTAAGAAGCTCGATGCCAAAAGTTGGTTGGTGCAACTGGTGGGGGCCGCGTCTGTCCAAGAATCCAGTCGGCAAATTCAGTTGATGGGGCAGCAGATCCAGGTTCGCTTGGAGGAATCATCCGAGCCCGAAGACAGTCCAGCTGGAAACAACAGAGTCGTTCGAGTGAGCTATCCGTCTGCGACAAAAGCTCCTGAACTGAAAGGCGATTTCAATTTATCGAAGCTTGCTCCTCGAGTCATGACGGCTGTTGGAAACGTGATCATCAAAACACCTGAAGGGTCTGGTACTGTTCGCGATCGTTTGGTTGTAAAGATCAATGATTTGCTGCATTTGGAACAGGTGGACGCTGAACCGAACGAAGGTGCCGATTCAAACAAGGCCAAGGATGATTCTGAAAAGGTTGCCGGAATTCAGTTTGCGACGGACCGCTTAGAAGCGATTGTGAATCGGCCGCCAAAAGGTCATTCGCAACAGAAGATGCAGTTTGAATCTGTGTGGTTGAAAGGTGCTGTCACCGTGGCTCGAACGGCCGATGATCCAGAAAAATCATTTACGGCAGAAGGCACCATGCTGCAGGCATCCAGTGCGCCAGATCAATCATTGGAACTCAAGTTGTTCGGTGATCCGGCCAAAGTCAACAGCGTGAATCGTAAGCTTGAAGGTCCGAGGATTGACTTGACAGAAATTGATTCTCATGCCGAAGTGGTGGGCAGCGGAAGAATTCGTTTTTACACAGATAAGGGCTTCGATGGCGAAGTCCTTTCTAAACCGGCTCCATTGGATATCTACTGGAGCGACAGTATGTCGTTTGCGAAGCGAAGCGCTACGTTTGTTGGCAACATTCGCATCGCAATGAGTGATGAGGAGACTCAGGATGTCGAAATTTTGTGTTCAGGGCTGAAAGTGTTTTTCAGTCGTGATGTCGCGTTGGGCAAGTCTGAAGAAGACGGCAGTTTTCGAGCGTTCGACAAACAATCAGACACGGAAGCGGGGCCCATCGATCGCATCGAATGCATGAACAGAGTCACCGTTAGTATCAACCAGTTTGAAGCGGAACAACATGCGGCTCGACACCGAATTGAAATGGTTGATCTGGACTTGGATTTGGTTTCTGGAGACTTTACGGCCATTGGGCCTGGGTACTTGGAATCAGTGAGTCCCGATCGAGACGGCACGTTGCAAGGTTCTGCTCCTGTTTCTGTGCGTCCGAATAGTCCTGCCGCGACGTCTCAGACGGCCTTCGTTTATGTGAAGGCGGAATTTATTGGAGACATCGATGGCAACTTGCATCACCGCGTGGCGACGTTGCATCAAAACGTGGTCGCGTTAATTGCTCCGGCTCGTCGAGTTGACGAGAAGATCAGTTTAGATTTAATTCCGGTCGCCGATCTTCCAGAAAAAGCGGGCCTGCTACGAGCCGAAAAAGTGACTCTGTCAGTCACTGATACAGAGGCTTTTTCTTTGATTGCTCGTGACAATGCTCGTCTTGAATCTCAGACGCTATCAGCCAGTGCAGACGTGATTACTTACGACCATTTGAAGCAGCAATTTATTATACGTACCGAAGGCGACAATGATGTGATCGCCGTGCATCGATCGGCTCCTGGACGGCCGGGCAATAGGCTGAAAGGTAAACGCTTTGAATACTATCGTCGAAGCAATCAGCTTAAGGCCGACGGTATTGGCGGCTTGCAAATTGGCAACTAGCGTGTCGGTCGGCAGCCAGCTTCAGGGGGCGCAGAAATCGCCAGACGTTTAGCGTTTGGGCAGTTGGAATCGGGAAGGCCCTGTTGGCATCCAGATCGGTCGTGCTTCGACGTGATAACAGATCGTCGAGCATTCCATGTCGGCCCGAAGGACGAGCGTTTGAATCGTGTCTGTCTTAAAACGTGTCGGTCTTCGATGACGTGCTGCGAAACTTGATTTGTGCAAGACGTCTGTTTGCTGAGACGTTTGACGTTGGCCGAGTCATTCGGCTGACCGTACCAGTGTTGACTGCCATCGTGTTGACTGCCAACGGTGCTGGCTGGTGCAGCTTGAAGGGGCAGATACCGACGCCTTAAAAAATGTGTCCTTCCTGAGGACCATCTTTGGTATGGGTGAGCACTTCTGGGCCGTCTTCGGTCATCAAGATTGTATGTTCAAACTGAGCTGAAAGTTTTTGGTCCATGGTGCGAACTGTCCAGCCGTCTTTCTTGTCCAGCTTGGTTCGCCAGCCGCCTATGTTCAGCATCGGTTCGATGGTGAAGCATGTGCCGGGATGCAGCAGATCTCGGTTTGAAGGCTTCTGTGGGAAGTGAGGAATGCCAGGATCTTGGTGGAAGTCTTGGCCAATTCCGTGCCCCTGATATTCTCGGACGATCGAATATCCCATCTTCCGAGCAAAGTCATGAATGGCTCGACCAATCAAGGTGACAGGCTTGCCGGGGCGAGATGCTCGGATCCCAATCCACAGGGAATCGAATGTCGTTTGGACCAACCGCTTTGCTTCTTCGGACACTTCGCCGATCATGAAGGTTTCCGATTGGTCACCAAACCAACCGTCTACGATGGTCGTAATATCCACGTTGACGATGTCGCCATCTTCAAGAGGTCGCTCATTGGGAATACCATGACAGACCACTTCGTTGACGCTGGTGCAGATTGCCTTGGGGTACCCGTGGTAACCGATGCAGGCCGGAGTATGGCCGTGATCTCGAGTGTATTCTTCTGCAAGTTGATTCAGATGGTTCGTCGTGGTGCCAGCCTGAACATGAGGTCTCAAGACATCCATCAGCGATGCATTGAATTCACTGGCTGCACGCAGCTGGGACAGTTGAATTGGGTCGGTGTAGGTTGGGATTTTTTTCAGCAAAGGTGACAAGGCGGCAGCTTCCTACAAGTACGTTTCCGAGCGGTTTGGGCCGCAGAGTATGGCGGGCAGATCTTGCTGAGTACAGCCCAGGGCTCAGGTTTCACGCAGGCAAATCACCAACGAACGTTTGTTGTGCCGGTCTGAGAAAGTACGCAGCATCAAGTTGGGTCTCAAATGACCGATTTGAACGCTGCCTCAGGTGCACCTTGCCTGACGGGCCATGTCGGAGACCTGTGTTGAAAAACGTCGTTGTTTCTGCGGCTTCAGGACACTAGGTGTGTTCGGCTATTCACTGCCTAGGTGCCGGGTGAAGTCAACAGTTCTGCGAGCTGAAAGTCTTCAGCGGTCGTGATCTTGATATTTTGAGGCCAACCGGGATGAATGAAAACGTTTACTCCTGTGGCTTCAACCAGCGACGCTTCATCGGTGAAGTTGGCAAGATCGTCGGCCGCATCGAACGCACTTTGCAGCAGATCACTTCGAAAGATTTGAGGTGTTTGAGCAAGTCTGAGCGGCTGGCGATCTACGGTTTCCACGATTGCATTGTTGGCAGATACTTTCTTCACGGTGCTGGTGACTGGGATTCCGGGGATGACACTGCCGTATTCTTCGGCTGCTCGGAAAAGTTGCAGCAGTCCAGATTCAGTCAGTAGCGGTCGAGCTGCATCGTGGACGGCGATGTAAGCGGCGTCATTCGCTAAGGCTTTCATTCCGTTTTGGACAGAGGCGGCTCGAGATGTCCCGCCGGAAACGATGGTGATTTGTCGAGCTTTGATTTCAGTTTGAAACTTAGTTTCGAACTCGGCCCGATCTTCTGGGGCCAGCACTAAAACAATTTCCACCACGGCATCGAGGGAGACAAAGTGGTCGACGGTGCGTTGCCAAATCGGGATTCCTTGGAGTTCCACGAAGGGTTTTTTTTGTTCAAACCCAACAAACCGACTGCTTTGTCCAGCAGCCGGAATGATGACAGCAAACGTCGACATTGATGTGATTCCAAAAGGTGTGTGAGAGCTTTGCCTGCAATTTAGCCTCCACGCCTCGGCTTGACGAGCTTCATGGCGAGTTGCCTTTTTGTCGCATCAGTGAAAAGCCAGAAGTGAGGCAAGGGGATCGCCCGCCCTCATCGTCAGCTGGATGCAACGTCGGCGAAGGTGTGAAAAGGCGGTTGTGTTTTCGAGACAGACTCGAAAAATCGGATGTCGGTGGGGTGGACATTCAGGGGTGTTGTTCGGTACTAAGGGGGGTGGGAACTGCCCGTGTGGGCTAGCTCACAGACGTGTCTCACAGACGTGGCCCACAGGTTGGATTGCCGGGCGATGCATTCCCTATCTGAAATTGTAATCGCCATTTCGTTCCAGATGCTGAAACCGACTAACGAAAGTGAATTCGATGAGTGAGAATGATGGACTTGGTAGCTTAGCGCAGTCATCTCGGGGCAGCACGTTAAAATCTGTTCGTCTGACTTTGTTTATCATTGGAGGATTAACTTTGGCTTTGAATGGGTTTCTGTTTTCCAACGCGGAAAAGGAAGTGGCTGACGCTCAATTCGCGCCTCAAGATGTTGAGTACGTCTTGGGATTGGTGCGTTTGATTTATGGCGCGGGAGCTGCTGTTGGCTTGGCGTTTGTTCTGTGCGCGATCTTCCTTGAAAAGTTCCCTGTGCCTCTCACCATTCTTAGCTTGGTTCTGTATGTTGGGGCCACTGCAGGTTTCGCTTATCTTGATCCGACAACGCTGTTACGAGGCGTGATCATCAAGGTGATTATCGTGGTGACATTAGCGAAGGGTGTTCAGACAGCGCTCGCTTATGAGCGTGACCGCAATGCCTCACGGGGTTCATTTTGAATTCAGATCCCTCCTTTTTTGATGATTCTGACAACCGCCAACCTGCGGCAGGTGATGAGCGTTTCAATTCAGCGAATGGCTTTCCTGAAGGGATGAACCCCTTTGAAGAGGAAGCGCCAGTTCAGCTGTGTTGGCGATGCCAAAAAAGCTACGACGGCGGTCTACCGTGCTGTACGTTTTGCCGTGCCAAGAATCGAAGCTTTGTGGCTGCCGATGAAGCGGATCGAGACTTCAGGAGACAATCACCAAGTTCTTCTCCAGCGATCGTGAAGACGGTTTGGGCGTTTGCCGCGATCGCTCTGACGTCTTTGGCGGTGGGGATTGCTTCTGAAGTGACAGACCCCAACCTCGTTGAGGGGACGCTGGAATGGGCTCAGCGGTCTCTGATCTTGATTGGCGTTGGGGACGTCGCGATCACGGTCGTGGTGCTGATCTCTTCGGCCTTGATTTCTTTGCGTGTGCTATGGCCCGTTGCCAAGCGTTGGAAGACAGTTTGGTTGGCTGCGACTCCGCTGCTTGGCCTGACGATCGGGCTGAATGTTGGCTACCATTTTGTGGTGCGCACGTACCTGAACATTCCGTTGGAAGCAGACGCCCTGTTTGCATTTCCAGAGCTATTGCCTTGGTACATCTTGCTGATTTGTGTTCAGCCCGCCGTCGTGGAAGAACTTTTCTTTCGGCACGTTGCTTTGGGTGCTGCGCTTGAGGTGATGTCCGAAAAACCTGCCATCATGATTTCGTCTTTACTGTTTGCGATGGCTCATCTTGGTAGTCCGTTAAGCATGCCGTATCTGGCAGTCTTGGGGGTTGTTTTGGCCTGGCTGCGACTGAAAAGCGGCGGACTCTGGCTGCCCATCGTCTTTCATTTTCTTCACAACCTGATTGTCGCCATAGTTCTATGAATTTGCTTGAAGTTGAATCTCGTTTGCGGCTCCCAGTGGGAGCGATTTTACTGGCGTTTGTCGGACTCGGGCTTGCGGGTCTGAGTATCGCGACCAATGAAATCAAGTTTGCAGCGATGGGCTTTCCTTTTTTGACAACAGCCGCCAGCTTGTTCCTATTTCGTTCGAAAGCGTTTCATGCCGACTTCACTGAAGATGCCATCGTTCTGAAGAAGACGGATCAGGAGATCCCTTATGAATCCATGAGCTTCTTGGATTTCGCATCAAAGATTGACAAAAATGGAGACTACGTTTCAGATTCGGCTGAAATTACGGTGACGCACGATGCGGGCGAGTTCGTTATTCCAGCGAAACTTAATCATTCGTCCGTTGATGTTTATGAGTTTTTGTTTGAGCGATCCATTCCTCGTGAAGATTTTCCATTGGACCCCATCCTGGAAGATTTCGTGAACGAGCAGGAAGAACTATTCGGCCCCGAAAAAGTGTTTCATTTTTGTGCTCGTCGCAACGCGAATATCAAGAAGGCGGGTCGTCGAGTGATGACCAAGATCGCGGCCGGCTTGGCTTTGGGGGCTTTGGGCTTGGGAGCGACGGGTGGGGTTTTGAAGAATGAAGATTGGGTTGTCGCTGCGGTGAGTTTGGGTGCTGCTGCCTTCTTGTTTTTCTTGATGGGAATGGCTCGCCGTCAAACAGCCGGATCTCGACTAAAAAACTGGGACCTTGCCGGAGTTGTGGTGAGTCCTGTTGGAGTTGCCATGATTCAAGGGAGCTTGAAAGGCAAAATGGAATGGGATGAAATCAGAGCCGTTTCATTTGGGATTGCGACGAAGAACTATGAGTTTGCTGTCACAAGGGGGGCTCCGGGCATCTTGTTGAAGTTCGACGGTGGTGCATTGACGATTGTTGATGTCTACAATCAGCCGTTGCCTTACCTGTTTGCCGTCATTCAAGACTATTGGCAGGAAGGCGGTGATGCCTAGTTCTGTGCTTCCAACAGATGCTCGGTTTTTGGCTTATTGATCGATTCATTCAAACTTCAGCATCGGACACGAACTCAGTGACTCGACATTCAACTGGTATTCCCAAACTTGATGCCGCTTTAGGAGGCGGCTTAATCCCCGGCACGTTAACGGTGGTGCTAGGAGCCACTGGGATCGGCAAGACTCAGCTTGGAGTCACCTATGCGGATTCCGGAGCGCAGCAAGAAGGCCAGCGAGGCATCATTTTTGACTTGACGACTCGAGGTGATTCGCAAAACCAAGCAGACTACGCTGAGCGAATTTGCGATTGGAAGTTAATCGATCGAAATCCCGAGCTGGGCTTAGATATCGACAAGGTCTGGGATCCTGAATCAGCTCGAGCTGACTTTATGCACGTGTTTCGCAGGTCAGGCCGACGAGTCACCATTCACGATATGGAACGTGAAGACTGGATCGAATTCAAATCCGATTTGATGAGGAAACTTGATCGGACGATCGGGTTCTTTTATGGCAACTTTGTGCACGGTGTACGCCGCTGTGTGATTGATGGTGTTGAACCCACGGATCGTGATTCTGATTCCTTTCAGTTTCATTTGTTCGATTACATCTACCATCAGATTCTGCGAAAAGACGACGACTGGGTGGCTCGAGATCTTTTTCGAGCCGCATTTCGCAAGCAGCAGGAAACCATCGAACGGAACCGTTACGACTTCAACGATATTTCTGGCTTGCTGCTCTACACAAGCCATGAGGTCATGTTGCACGACTTGATTCGACGTCCGATTCAGTCTGGGGACGTGCTTTCTAATGCGAATACCATCATCATGATGGGAAAAACGGAAATCGACGGACGAATCGGCCGAGCAATTTACGTTGCTAAACATCGAGGCAGTATGTGTGACGAAACCATCATTCCGTACCAAATTACCGAAGCCGGTATTCAGGTGCAGTGACGGACTGCCGGTGTTGAGGCGTAAAATAGAGTCTTGCCCAGACAGCTTGATGCAAAGTTGATGCGGGGTTTCTGCAGGGTGACTCAGACTTGGTGCGTCCCATTGCTGTTTGTTGATCGGTTTTAGAAAGCCGGTGACAGAAATGGCACTGTTGTCGAAATTCGATTCACTCCTGGAACACCTTCGTAGTTTAAAACGAAAGGCTTAGGCAATGGCTGGCGGCGCAGATGTGAAGTCTTTGGAATCGGTGTATGAATTCCGAGCAGCCGTGCTGAACTTTCAAGAAGAAGCTCGGCTGTGTTTGCAAGCTTTAGAAAGTCAGATTCTGAAGTTCTTGGGTTGGATCGAACGCGAACGCCCCGGGTTTTGGAAACGTCAAATTGAACTCAGCTACCGAGCACACGGGGAAGCTCGAGTCAGTTTTCATCGTTGCCGCATGAGAAAGATGGGAGACTTTAAGCCCACTTGCTTCGAAGAACGCAAGGCGATGGAAGCTGCCAAGCAAGCACTCGAATTTGCTCAAAAACAGATTCCGGTTGTCAAGCTTTGGATCGCAAATACTCACCACGAAGCCAACGAATACAAAGGCCGATCATCTCAGCTACACCAGTTTATTGAACGAGACCTGCCGGAACTGTTGTCCATCCTCGGGCACAGTATTCAGCAGCTTGAAGCTTACGCGAATGTCGCGGCTCCGAATGCAGTGACGGGGGCCTCGGCCGAAATCAGGTCAGCGGTGGCGGTGGAGGATGAAGCGGTGGGAGATGACGCGTCGGATGCTGAAGCCGAAGAAGCCGAAGCAGTGGATGTTGAAGTCGAAAACACCAAAACTAAAAAGACTGATGAAGGTGCAGACCGTCACAGTGATGTTGAAACGACCGCAGAGGAGCAATCATGAGAAACGCAGATTTCCATTCTCCCATTGGCCGCTTGGCCGATGCGATGAAGCAGTTGGAATACAAATGGGTTGAAACCAAAGAAGACTGGTCTGACGGTGTCAGTCAAAAGGTGGAAGATGACTACCTTGTCCCTTTGCACGGGCAAGTCCAAGCCTTGGTGGACACTGTGGAAAAGATGGCAGGAGTGATGGCGAAGGCCGAACGAGCCTGTCAGCATCCTCGGGAATCTGGTCCGATTCTTTGAATGAGCCGTGTTTTTGGACATTGCCGCCGGATCGCAGAGTAGAGAATTCGTTTTAGGAGAGGGCCTTGCCTACGAACTCGACTGAGCTGTGATCCGGTTCAGAGTTTCGCATTCTTGATGCTCTTTCGAATACGCTGGCTGGTTTTGAAGTTTTTTCGTTCCAGCTGATGTCGTCGTCATTTATCAGAACAAGTCAGAAGTAGGTCGTCATCATGAAGCCCATCCGACTGAATCTGAAACAGCAATGGAAGGTCGCCACGGACACCGTGCTGTTGTGTGATCAATATGCTCAGACTCTGCACCAGTTAGATTCTCAGATCGCCGAACAGCAGAGTGAACATCAGGTTCAGCTGAAACGAGTGATCGCAGCAGCCGAATTGGAAAGAGATCAGCAGCGTGATTCGGCGATGACCGTGGCCGCACAGCAGCGTTCTGAAATTAACGGTGAAACGGACCAGCATCTGAGCCTTGTTTCAACTCAGCATCAACGCACAGTTCACAATCTCACCACGCAGACTCAACAGCAACTCACCGAACTTGAAGAGCGACGTCAACAGGAAGACTGGATTCTAAATTCGGTACTGGATGAAACGTCTGAAGACAGCCCTGTTGTCGAATGCGAACGACTTTCTGAAGCCTTTATTCTGCAGCATGAAAGCTTTCAAGAATCCAAGCAGGTGACGGGCGATTACTTGAAACAGGCCAACAAGTATCTGAGTGAATGTCATTCCCGAGTCAGCATGGATTTGCCAGCAGCCGTATATCAGCGGGGGCGAGTCGAAGAAGTTCGTGAAATCGCGACGGCTGAATACGGCAACGTCATGCTGCAGTTAAATCGTGTCTACGAATACAAATTGCCGTCAGTGGTTCGTGGCCTTCGAATTTGGGGACTAAGTCTACTGGCGTTTTTATTGCTGTGGATCTTGACGATTTCTGTCCGTGAAGATGTGACGAAATACCTGAACCCCGAACTACATCGGCCTGACACTCAATGGCTTGTTGTGGCCGGTTGTCTATCCGCTGTCATTGTTGGCTTTACTGCTTTGATGGTGTTGTTGGTGACTCAGAATCGGCTACGAGGACGATTCACCGAAGCGTTGCAAAGCTTCAGTAATGCGAAGGCTGCCACGGCCGAATGGGAATCTCGATCAACAAAACGCATCGCCAAGCTTGAAGCGGTTGCCGAACAGTACGATGCCGACCTTCAGCAGCAGCGTGAACAAAAACTGGCAAAGCTAACAGAAACGATTGACGGACAGATCAGCAGTGTCAGACAGCGGGCGGCTGAAATGACGTCAGGGATGACTCAGCAGCTCAATGCCTCAGTCGCTGCTGCTCAGCAAAACCTTCTGGCGTCGCTGGCGAGCATCAATCAGCATCAAGAACAGCAGACCAACGAAATTCAACAACGGTTCGAACAGGAACTTCATCGTCAATTGTCGACGATTCGTGCCGCACATATCGAGTCGATTCAGGTGCTGCAGGCTCAACGCGAATCGGTGGCCAGTGAATGGGATCGGCAAGTTCGCGACTTTCAGAAGTTTGCGTCCGATGCAAAGCAACTGGTTCACCGCAATCGTCAACTTCCAGCCGCAGACAAACAATGGCAGTTGCCATCCACGGTTCCAGGTTTCACTGGCATCGCCGATGTCCTCGTCACGACGACTGCTTTAGATGAATTGGGAGGTCGCTTGTCGCCTTGCGAAAAATTGACGGCGGAAGACCAACCGGTTGAAAGCCCGTTCGCTAGCGAGCCATCCGATCAGCCCCCGGTAAATGGGGCACAGGTAGATGGATCACATGTAGATGGAGCACAGTCAGATGGGTATCGTGCAAGCGACGTGCAAGTCATCGAAGCGTTTGCCCCGTCTTCGACGACTCGAAATGTGTGCGTTGAAATGCCCGCCGTTTTGCCCTTTCCGTCTCAGATGTCCATTTGTATCCAGCATGATGCGGCTGGGCGAGATACAGCTGTCAGTTTTTTGAGGCGTCAAGTTTTAACAGCGATTTCCAATCTTCCAGCGGGCCGCTTTCGGCTGACGTTGATTGATCCTGTCGGCTTGGGGCAAAGCTTTTCTGCCTTGATGCATCTTTCAGATTTCGACGAGATGCTGATCTATAGCCGCATTTGGACGGAAAGCCGACAGATTCGTGAGCAGCTGCAGAAGGTGACCGAGCACATGGAAAATGTGTTCCAAACCTATCTTCGCAGCGAATTCGATTCGATTGAAGAATACAACGAATCAGCGGGTGAAGTCGCTGAACCCTATCATTTTGTCGTCGTCGCCGGCTTTCCCAACGCTTTCACCGAAGAATCTGCGATGGCGTTGTCATCCATTCTGACCAGTGGCCCAAGATGCGGTGTTCATGCAATGGTTGCGTGGAATCCTGCCATGGATACTCCATCTGTTTTCGACAGCGATGAACTGATTCATCATTGCACAAACTTCACCGTGAAGAACAACACGATCCAGTACTTGGGTTCGGAATCGGGCGAGCCCATCGTTGATGATCAGCGCTTGATGTTTGAAGCAGATCAGGAACCGAAGACGGACGAGTACGTGAAACTGGTACGGCGGATCGGTGATCTATCCAAGAACGCTCGTCGAGTTGAAGTCTCGTTTTCTCGAGTTGCTCCGAAATTAGAATTGATATGGACACACAGTACGGCAGATGGGATCGACCTACCCATTGGTCGAGCGGGCGCTGCTCGATTGCAGTACATGAGACTTGGTCGAGGCACGTCTCAACATGTCTTGGTTGCTGGGAAAACGGGTTCTGGAAAATCAACGTTTCTGCACATCGTGATTACCAACTTAGCCTTGCATTACAGTCCGACGGAACTGCAGTTTTATTTGATCGACTTCAAGAAGGGGGTCGAATTTCAGACGTATGCCGCCAACCGCTTACCTCATGCTCGTGTTGTCGCCATCGAAAGTGATCGCGAATTTGGGCTCAGTGTCCTAGAGCGACTTGATCAAGTGTTGCAAGAACGAGGTGAGTTGTTTCGTGAACGTGGTGTCCAAGATGTGCCATCGTTCCGTAGCCAGTTTCCTAACGAGCCGATGCCTCGGCTGCTCTTGCTGATCGACGAATTTCAAGAATTCTTTGTGTCTGAAGATCGAGTGTCCTCGCGAGCGTCGTTATTACTGGATCGGTTGGTGCGGCAAGGACGAGCGTTCGGAGTCCACGTCCTGTTGGGCTCTCAGACTCTAGGTGGAGCCTATTCATTGGCTCGCAGTACGATGGGACAAATCGCCGTTCGAATCGCTCTGCAGTGCAGTGAAACGGACGCTCATTTGATTCTATCAGAAGACAATTCGGCGGCTCGTTTGTTGGCTCGACCGGGCGAAGCAATTTACAACGACGCCAACGGACTTGTTCAAGGGAACAACACGTTTCAAATTGCGTGGCTTGAAGACGATCGGCGACAACAAGCCATCGATACGATGAAACAACAGCAACCGGTAAGCACCGAAGCGTCTCATCCGATGATCGTATTTGAAGGAAATATTCCGCCTGTCGCCGAAGCCTGCGGCCCATTGAATGCATGGCTTCGCGCGTCGTCGGATGCGACAACTCGTTCGTTCGATGGACTCGACATTTGGTTGGGGGAACCGTTGGCCATTGCAGCTCCAACTCAAGTTCAGTTGAAACGAGCTGGCGGCCAGAATGTTGTCATTGTTGGGCAGGATGAAAAAATGGTCAGCAGCCTGATTGCCTTCACAATGCTGTCGTGTGCGTTTCGACCGTCGAGCGATCGCGGTGCAGATATCGGCAGTCGCATGATGATGTTGCTGGATCGCACCGACACTGAATTCGCTGATCAGCTGATGACACTGGGGCAAAGATGTCAGTCCAATCGGCTGACGATTGGGACCCCATCGGATGTTTCGTCGACGATGGAAGAACTGATCAGCGAAGTGACTCGGCGAGAAGAATGTTCGGACGTTGCACAGCAGCCGACTTGGGTTTTGACCGTGTGCAATCTTGGACAGTTTCGAGAACTTCGAAAAGCTGAAGATGATTTTGGAATGGGGGGCTTCGGGGAAGCAAAAGCGGCGACTCCGGCCAGCTTGTTTGCAGATGTGATCAAACGTGGGCCCAGTGTGGGCATTCACGTGGTCCTGTGGTCCGATACGTTTAGCAATGCTTTGCGTTGGCTATCGAATTCGTTGCTGCGTGAATTTGAAACTCGAATTGCGTTCCGCATGAATCAAACAGATAGCAGCAATTTGGTTGATAGTCCCGTCGCGGTCGGACTGGAAAATGGTCGCGCGGTGATCTATCGAGATCGAACAGGAACGACGGAAAAGTTTCGGCCGTTCGCGTGGCCAACCACAGATTGGTTGGATGAAATTCAGACCGACGTTCCCTCGATTCTAGTCGAAAATTCGGCATCTGATGCGGCAGATCAAGACAGTGCCTGTGCCGCCGATACTGATCAATCAGATTCTAAACCTGTCCAACAAGGCCCACTGGATGGAGCCGTGCAGGATGCCGATGGCAGCGAACGCGATTCTGGAGATAACGATGCGGCGGGACCAGATATCGATGCAATGATGGTTGAGTAGCCTTGTTGTTGAGCATTCGACTGAGTGAGTTGGACGACGTGGATTAGGAAGCTTGCGGAGTCTGGTGGGACCGTATTGCTGGTTGAGGCGGCGGATTCAGTGGTTGGGATCGGTCGTGATCGGTTGCGAATTTTGATGGCCTAGCGATACCTAGCTGCTACAAATTACGTAGAACGTCATTCGGCAGTGTGGTTGATGCGAAGCAGGTGAAAATCGCAGATTGAATCTCTGAATCTACGCCGGATAAATGTTAGCCTGAGGCAAGAGTGTCTTCGGTCTGCAGGCAGTGATTGTTCTTCGCCATCACCTGCCGAACGATCTTGGGCTGTTCATTTTTCGCCTAGGGTTAAGTACTGCTATGTTCATCGTGAATTCAACCAAGGACTTCAGTTTAAAAACGTCTTCTGGTGTGGCTCGCCAAGCTTTCCAATTCGTGTTGTTGGCGATTGGTGTTTGTCTTCCGTTAAGCCAAGTTGCTGTTGGGCAAGACGCTGCGACTCAGAATAAGCCTGAAGCCAATAAGCCTCAGAAGTTCATTGTGCGCACGGCGGGGGCAGAGCTTCGGACTCCAGATAAAATTGTCTGGAAGGCTTACCTGGGTGAAACCTACACGGTGGATCAGCAGAAAGATGAATGGCTTTGGGTGCAGGAAAAAGGTGGCTGGATTTGGATCCAGAATACTCTGCCCTTCGATTCGGCAATCGAAATCACGACTCAGGAAATCGACAAGGAGGGTTCGGCAGAGAACTACCACCTGCGCGGAGTCGCCTATCTGGCTCATGGTAAGCCGGACAAAGCGATTGAAGATTTTAATGAAAGCCTGAAAAAGAAGTCGGGAATCGCGGGCGTGTTGAACAACAGAGGCACGGCGTGGTATGAGAAAGAAGACTACACGAAGGCCAAAGCCGACTTTAGCGCAGCAGTGAAGTCGTCAAAGACTCATTTTGTCGCCTACAACAACCGAGCCCTGTGTTCGATCGCGGAAGAAAACTATCCGTCCGCCATGGCCGACTTGAACGCGGCGATTGGGATGAACAAAGATTACCCGGAAGCATTGAACAATCGCGGAGTCGTGCATTCTCGACAGGGCGACTATTCGAAGGCCATCAAAGACTTCAGTGAAGCGATCAAGATTTACGACCGCTATCAGGATGCTTTAGGGAACCGATCTTACGCCTATCGTCAGTCTGGAAAATTCGACAAGGCGATCACTGACTTGGAATTGGCAATCAAGTATGACCCATTGGCTCATCAACCAGTGAATGACTTAGCGTGGATTTACGCCACTGCGAAGTCGAAGAGATTTCGTAATGGCAAGAAGGCTGTTTCGCTGGCAACAAAGGCGTGCGAGATGACTCAGTATCGAGACTGGAATACTCTGGATACCTTGGCCGCCGCCTTTGCTGCAAGTGGAGACTTTGACAACGCACTTCAGTGGGTGAGTACGGCCATGGAAAATGCTCCGGAAGATCGCAAAGCCGCGCTCAAAGAGCATCAGGAACAATTTCAATCGAAGAAGGCTCTTGAAAAGTAACAGCCGGGAAAGGCATCCGTTGACGTGGCCGGAAGACTGGATTCGGCCTTCGTCCGGTGCAGGATGTCGAGAAGCACCGCGGCGTTCGCAAATGCCCGCCGCATCGAGCTGCGTTTATCAAACCGCGGTGTGAGGCTGCGTTTATCAAACCGCAGTGTGAGGCTGAGTTCGCAAAGAGAGCGACCAGTAAAGCATGACGTCAAAGCCTCGCCATTTTGGTTCATGACCGCGTCGGCAAGGCCCAACGACGAATTATTCGGTTGTTGGCGATGAGCTGTTCGAGTTCGTTCCGCCGCTTTCGGTCTTAGCACTGTCGGCTGTCGCACTGCTGGCTGTCGAACTGCTGTTGTTGCCGCCGTCTTCGCTTCGACGATCGCTACTTCCTTCGCTTGCTGCCGCTGTCCCCTTGCCTCGTCTTCGCCGTCTTCTTCGTCGTTTTTTGCCAGCCGGGTTGGGGACTGTTGGGTCGGCGCCTGTTGGGTCGGCACCGTTTTCTGAATTCCCTGGCGATGCTGGCTGAGGGTTTTCGAGATTGGCAGATTTGTCAGGTGCATTCACGGCAGAACGACTGGCAGAATTGGTTTCGCCGTTTGGTTCTCCCTCACGTCGCCCCGTGCCTTTGCCTCGACGTCTGCGGCGACGTTTTCTTTTTCGACCGCTGCCTTCTTTGGAATCTTCAGAACCTGCGGCTGAATTCGTTTCTGAGCCGCGTGAAGCACTGCGATCGCTGGCGTCTGCCTTGGGCGCAGAAGCTTCTCTGGTTGAGCTCGATCCGGCAGATTCCTTTTCAATCCCCGCTCCGAAATCGTCTGCATCGGAAGTCGAGCTTTTGGTCTCGGATTGTGCCTCTTGTTTCTCGTCAATTTCTGTTCTCAGATACGCTTTGCCTCGTCGAGGCTTCGCTGCTTTGGCTGCGATTTCTTCTTCGGAAGGGCCGACGGGCATTAAATGATGAGGAATGACGTCAACCAGTTCGTCGGCAGTTGGAGTCGTATCTTCTTCTGTCTGATACGACACAAAGGTGGCGACGTCAAACTTGCGGATGCGTTCCGTAAGTTGAAGCTGCATCATCGTTGGATCGCCCGTGCAGCGGCATGTGCGAGACGTGATTCGTCCGGGCAAACGCACCGTCCGATCACACTCTGGGCACCGCCAAAGCCTGAGAATTCGTTGATGATGCTGTTTCATGGGGCCCTTGATGACGCTCCGCCTTTCCAATCATAATGTCGACGAACGCCCCAAAAGTTGGGGCGAAAATGTGGCAGCCGTCGATTGCCAGAACGGACTCACAGCGGCCACGGCTACGAGTGTAGTGGAAACCGCCGCACGTGCCGAATGAGTGAGCGAAAATCGCGGTGAGGGTGGAAGGCTGAACCGGATTTGCTCAGATTTCAGGCCCAACAACCGGCCCTGCCAAAGCAGGGCGGTTCGGTGGCGTGAGCGGAATCGTCTGTCTGTCGTTGTCCCGTTTTTAGGTCAAAGCTTCCAACATCGACCTCAGAAACAGGCCGAATCGTGAAGCTCTCATTGGCAAGTACCCCGTTGGCAGGCGGCCAAAAGTCCGCGGGCAGAAGGTCCGGGGCCCAGAAGGTAGAGCCCCAGTTGTCCGAGCCCCAGTTGAATGAGTCCCAGTTGAATGATCGGGGCACAGCGGGTGACCGCCTGCAACGTGTTACGACAGAGAATCCATTCCAGTTCCGGCAACGTCTTCCATCAGTGAATCGATCGCGTCGGCCATGAGTTCAGACGTTGATTCATTGCTTGCAGAACCGGCTGGCTGGCCGATGGCCCCATCGCGGTCTTGTGCACTGGCGAATTGCAGATCTCTGATTTGGTCTTCAAGCGATTGAAGATCTTCAGGTGTTCGGAATGCCTCAGGACCGGCTTCGGCTTCGTTCGTCTGTGCTATGTTGTTGACGTTGATTTCAGGAAGTTGCACCGATGCCAGCAGGCTTTCAGGCAGAGCAAGCAAGTCGTCCTGCTGTTCGTCCGTGTTGAACTTGGAATCGGCGGCAGCGATCACAAAGTCGACGCCTCGCGACCAGTTGCCGTTGACTCCGGTACCCACAGCTCGCACCCATGCTCGGTAGTTTCCGGTTGGCAAACTGCCTTCTGTGTAGGATTGGCCAGTGAGGCCGGTTTCGAAGACGGGGCGAGTACCTGCCGTCAGATTGCTAACCCACAGCTCATAGGTGACTCCGCTTGTTTCTGGGAACGTCCATCCGAATAACACGTTGCTTGTGCCAACCGTGCTTCTGACCAACGGCGAAACCAATTCTGTGCGAAGTGTGGAATCAGCCGCGATGATTTGTAATCGGTTTAAAGTGCTGAAGGCCGACTGAGTCCCACTTCCGTCAACGCTACGTACTCGAAAGTCGAAGGTTCCCGGCGGTACTGCGATTCGTGCTGTCGTGGTGGTGATACCAGAGACTGATTGTAGCACGGCACCTGATGTATCAAGAACTTGCAGCTCATAGCTGGCCGCTCCTGCGACATGATTCCAAGTGATTGCTGGAACCGTGCTGGTGGTGGTCGCTGAAGTCTGGCCAAGTGTGATCGCGCGGGGAATGATCTGCGGTGCGGCCGTGCTTTCAGTGACGATAAAGGTGGAAGGGTTTGACCAAGCCGTCAAAGCTGTCGTGCCATTAAATGCTCTGACCCAAACACGATGTCGGCCTGCCAGCAGTGAATCATTCGGAGTAAACGAGGTGCCTTCGATTTCACTGTCGAAGACAGTTGCCGTGAGTCCGTTGGTGTCATCGTTCACCCAAATCACGTACCGAGTTGCTCCGGGAACAGATGACCAGGCAAAGGTTGGGCGAGGGTTTTCTGTGGCGCCATCCGTTCCAAACAGTTCGATCGTGGTATCGCCCGCTTCCACGGTAAAGTTTTTGGTGTCGGCACCAAGAACAGCACCCGCCGAGTCTCTTGCGGTCACAGTCACTGTGTAGTCACCGGCGATCAAGGGAGTCTGAAGTTGTTGAGACGTTGAGCCGGCGGTGTACGCTTGAATCACTCCGGTGCCGTCTGAAATTTGGATCTCGTAGGTCGCTGCTCCTGAAACAGCAGCCCAGCTCACGATGGGGAGAGTGTCTTCTGTTTCGGCGACTGGAGAAAAGATTGTTGGAATTGCGGATGCTTCGCCAACGGTGAAGTCAACAGGAGTACTCCATGCGGTCAGGGGGGTAAACCCATTGAATGCTCTGACCCATACGCGGTAAGTGTCAGAGCTATTCAAGCCAGCCAATTGGAACGCGGTTCCCGTTTCATTAACCGAAATGAATTCTTGAGTAATTCCTTGGCTAAGATTGTTGACCCAGATTGAGTATCGAGTGGCAGAATCGACAGGGTTCCAGCCAATAATTGGAGCCGTGTTTGTGGTGGTGGCACGAACATTCGTCACTTCAATCTGGCCAGCTGTCGACTGAATTTCGAAACGTTGGCTTTCTCCGGCGGCATCCAATCCGTTGGTGAAAATCGTTGCTTCGTAGATTCCAGCCGGTAGTCCAGAGGGAACCGTGTAGGACAGTTCAGAAAGGTTGTCGACATCAACGACAACTTCATTGGTATCAATGTTCGTCACGACTAAGCGATTGGTGCCGCTGGTCGGACGGAAGGCAATCGTGGGGGCTCCGTTGTTTGAAGTGCCCACAGGTGACGTCACTTCTCCCGCGTTTGCAGCAGAAGATCCGACCGTGAAATCATACGCATCGCTCCACGGAGAAGCGGCTCCCGTAGAATCGATGGCTCTCACGAAGACTTGGTACTGTCCTGCATCGAAGGCTCGTTCTGGAGTATACGAAGTACCGGAAATGTCGTCTAAGAAGATCAACCGATCCACACCGTTGGTGACATCGTTTAACCAAAATTCATAGCGAGCAGCGTCGACATACGGAGACCACGCGAAGGTTGGCAGACTGGCGACTCCTGAATCGCCCGCAGTGAAGAATGGGTCCGTAATGAATGGAGTGGCGGCAGTTTCGAAAATATCGAAGGTTTGTAGAGCACTGTATGCTCCAAAACTTCCACTCGAGAACGGTCGGTGACGCCAAGTATAACGACCAGCCGTCAATGCAGATTCGGGACGGTAGCTGTTGTCGAAAAGGCGACTTTGCAGAATGATCTGGCTTTGGCCATTGGTGACGTCGTTGACTTCTAATTCAAAGAAGTCGGCAGAAGCATCTGCTGGCCAAGTAAACAAGGGCAGGCTGTCATATGCAAACTCTTGACCGTAAACAGTGATTGCATGGTCTTCGACTTCACCATCAGATGCGGCTCCGGTCGGAGCCGCCGCGTTGATGTCAGTGCTGAGTCTTAAACGTAGAATGCTTTGGAAGGTGGCGAGATCTGTGGGGGCGTTTGTTGCTGGAAAATTCAGCGTCACGGTACCGTTGTCGGTTCCAGCGGCGACAGTCGCGGTGGCTCGTTCTCCGCTTTCAAATTCACCGTTGCCGTTGAAGTCGATCCAGCCATACAAAGTGGCCGTGCCGGTTCCCGTATGAGTCACATTGACGTCGATTGACCCGTTGACTCCTGCAATCGCCGTGAGTGCGTCAGATCCGGTGAAGCCTTCGTCCGAAGTGCCACCATTGTCGTCGGCGTCTGCGGTCGCATTGCTCAACAGTCCATCGTCGCCATCTGGTGCTGTTGTCCCGATAAATAATCCGGAAATGATTGTGTGTCGTGGCCCGTCGTCTGAGATTCGAGTTTGATAGTTGCCAACTCCAAAGCCATCGAATGGATCCACGGCGTCGCCAAAGTCGGTCGGGCTGGCAACTTCGCTGACGTCCCAGCCAAGGTCATCCAACGCAGCCCAGTCTAAGTTTGTTAGTACCTTGCGTGTTCCCGTGGCGATGGCAGGATCTAACGCTGATTCTTGTCGGATTGTCGTCCCTGGAATCAGACTGGTGATGCCGCTTTCGAAGTGAGCGTCATCGGGCGTGGGACCGTCGTGACCGTCCACTGGAACAGGGCCACCAAAGTCGGCAGAGGCGGCTGGTCCAACAAAAAAGTTGCTGCTATTGATGAGTCCGGCAAAGGAATCTGAAGTGCCAAAGCCAAGTACGTGAGCCACTTCATGAAGAGCAACGCTGTAGAAATCGTTTTGTCCGGTAGAAGGTTCGTCCAAGCCGAAGTGCCAATTGACAAGGCTATCAAAAGCGACGCTCCCGCCCCACGGAGCAAAATCGGTGCTGTTGTTGCCAACGGTGTCGACTCCCGCTTCTCCTCGAGTTTGAAGTTCTTGATTAAACGTCGCTGTGCCCGAAGAACTGAATCCGCCGGGACCGGCGACTCCCAAGCCGGATGGAAGATCTCGGGCACCCACGTAGATCAAAATCGTATTGGCAGGAATGGTTAGGTTGTTGATGCTGACACCGAGGCCTGTGGCCGGATTGCTAATTTGAGCAATCCACGAATTGACTCCTCCCGGAGTAATCGCCAGCAGATCGTCTTCGATGCGAGATTCGAAATCTAAAGCTGTCTGCTCGAGGACGGCTCTGGCATCTGGATTGTTGAAAAAACCAGATGTGTCGAAAGAGTAGTCGAATTGAATATCGATGGTCAGCAGCAGCCGCTCTTCCAAGGATTCTACGCTGGTATGCTGCATCTTGACCAGGCTGCAATCTGCTCCGATCGCTCCGGGTGTCGTTGCGGCACGATTGGTGGGCCGGCGAGACCGGCGATTTGCTTCCATCGAAAGACTTCGGAATTGGTGCAGCAAGTTACGGAGATTCATCGCGACGGTTTCCTTACAGTTCGATCTCAGTTTCAGCTCCAGCATTTGGCAGAGGTGGCCATGCTGGCTTCAGTCAGTTCTTCGAGTTCGCTTCAGTTTGCTAGGACGATGCAAATTCGCATCGTTTTTTTGCTGTTTCTGCGGCAGTTTGGCTTCGATTTTACTTGATGATGTTGGGAAGATCACTCAGTGAAGCACCATGCTTTCTCATCCTGCCCAACGTGGAAGATGCCCATGACATCTGGGAATCTAGCTGAAATTGCCGTTGATCGGCGAGAACGTTTGAAAACAGGACGTTTTTCTCAACGTCCCCCAACAGTCTTGGGAGCGGATAGCCGAAGACAGTCGGGGCATCGATCCAACGGACATTTCGGCAAGTGAACACGGGAATGCTGAATTCTTCCCTGTATCTTTTGTTGACACATTGTCTTTTGCGGACTAGATTCCCGCATCGCAGCTGGAAACGGCTAGCAAAGCATTTGGAGAGGTGGCAGAGTGGCCGAATGCACCGGTCTTGAAAACCGGCGTAGGGTCAAACCTACCGCGAGTTCGAATCTCGCTCTCTCCGTTTAAAACGAGATTCAGGCCGTCAATCGCCTGAATCTCGTTTTTTTATGCGCTACAAAAAAGACAGCCCACGGGTATCAGCGTCTTGCCAGCCTTTTTAGCTTGTTGTCGTTTAAGGAGATCACAGCCGTTTCATGCTGGAGCGTGTTCAACTTGCCGCTTGGGTGCCTGGGATGCATCTCACACAGGTTGATTCGGCTGGCCCCACGCATGTTCAGGCTGGTGTTGATTCGGCGTGTTACCACGCATGTTCTGTCTGACAACAACTAGATCACCAGATCTCCGCATTAGCCCGGAGGGCGATACATGAATAGCCGGCGGTGTAAACCGCCGTTTACGCGCGCCGTCGAAAACAGCCCGGAGGGCGACACAATTTCATTGCAACCGGTCTTCTGCCGCCCTGCGAGCACAATGGCCGGTACGTCATACCTTCTGTTGATTTGGCTGCTACCACGCATGTTCTGTCTGACACCACGCAGTTCACCAGACTCCGATACGATCTGTCTGACACCAACTAGATCACCAGACTCCGCATTAGCCCGGAGGGCGATACATGAATAGCCGGCAGTGTAAACCGCCGGTTACGCGTGCCGTCGAAATCAGCCCGGAGGGCGACACAATGTCATTGCAACCAGTCTTCTGCCGCCCTGCGAGCACAATGGAAAAGGTAGGTGCCATGGGAAGAGGTAGGAACCATGCATCTCATGAACTGTGCCATATGCATGGCACCAGCAGCTTCCCATACGTTGACACAGATCCTCAAGGCGGTGATTGCCTCATTATGCCCCAACCGCTGATTCGAGGCCCGCCAACGACCCCACGGTGCATTGATTCGAATTTGGCGAGCACAGATCCATCGGCGACATTCAGGGCATCAAGCAAGGTAGTCATGCCGTTGGGTTTTCAGTGGTGAGGCTTCGTTCTCTGATCGCCCGCGGAACAAAGGGATGCTCCACTGAGAGTGTTCGGGTACTCCAATGATTGCCGAAAAAAAACACTAAAATGCTACTCACTGAGTGTCTTCTCTTGGAATTTTTCTCTTTCTGATCTCAACCAATTGCAGTGCTTTACCTGATTTTGGCAGCGTGATTCTAAAACCCCAGCGGTCATCAAATTTCAAGGTCGGCGATGTTAGAAAATAGTCTTTTCGGTTCAATCCAGTAAGAATTATACACATTTCAATCGGGAGTTCGGTCGGGAGATCGCTCACCGCTACAGCACCATGCTGGTCAGTGAGCCCCCCACCCATGTTGCCTGACACGATAATCTGTGACGTGAAAACCCGTCCTGCCGGATCTCGCAGACTAATAGGGAACGGAGAGACCTCCACTCTCTCGAATGAATACTCCTCCATCGCAACTGGTGTGCGAGGAATGTCGGCGAACTTGAGATTTTGTCTAATCACGCGACCCTCTAATCGACGCCACGGCCAACTTGCGTCAACAATAAGTTGCCCGGGACGAACTAGTAAAGTGCGATTTCTATTGGGGTCACTTGTCAAACTCAACTGAGCCTTCGGGAGCTTGTCTGAAACAGCCAACCTCCTGAGCCATGCATTTGACGGGCTGGAGCTACTTGGATAAGCGAGTTTACTCGGTCTCAGCCCGACATAGATCCCTGCTGCAGGAAACATGTCCACAGGTTTGCCTCTGGCGGCACGAAGGAATGAAGGGTTTTCAAGATCCAGACGGGTTCTTTTGTCAACCCGTACCTGAAAGTGAGCTGTCTTTGTCGTTACAGTTAGGTCATCCGAACTGTAAGCAAGCGACAAATGAAGCCCAGCGATTACGAACGCGAAAGTTTTCATATGATAGTCCCTACAGGTTTTCCATAATCATTTGACTGAGAGAGCCGGTTCACAGGGCGTCTCTGTAGATCCCGTTTCCATTCCACACTGTTCGTTTATTGCGGTTGAAAATCCCTAACCACAAATACCCCCTCTACTATCGTTGGATCTTGGAAGAGGTAGGTACCATGCATCTCATGAACTGTGCCATATGCATTGTACCAGCAGCTTCCCCAGCCGGGGAGCAGCAACAATTCAGCTTTGAACGTCTAGATCACCGGCTGCGATAATGTGGTCTGACGTAGGTGCCGTCTTTTCGGTAGTAGCCTCGCACGTAGACTCGTCCATAGCTGGTTGAGTACGACGATGGTTGACTAGATCGAGCCGTACGCAACGCAGCCAGTCGATCTCGTTCCGCTTTCGTCTCGATAAGTTCTTCATTCTCTTTCTTCCGCTGTCGGATGGACTGCATAAGTCGCTGATTGGCTTCTACTGCATCTGCTAGGTGCTCTTCGGTTGAGTGCAAATCTTCAATCAACACGTCCCGATCATGCTTCACTGCCGTGAGAATTTTCTCGACCGCAAAAACATCGCTGGCTTCAATTCTCTGTGTTTCGCTGAACACTTTTGCTTCTCGGTCTTGGAGCATCTCACCAAGATTTGCAAGTTCGCCTTCTTTGTCTCTGACCCTAAACTTCTCTCTTTCAAGCTGCATCTCACGCAGTTCGAGTCTTCTCTCGTCGCCCTTGAACTTCATCATCTCATCAACAGTGACGAGTGGCTCTGATTCCACGACGACTGGCTTCGATGGAAAGAGCAGGATCAGTAGCAAGACTGCGTTTAGTGCGATTGAGCCGAACAGAAGGCACTTGAAGATCATGTTCTGTTCGCTGTGTTCTGCACGGCGACTGTCTCTAGTCATTGTTGTCGCGACTGTGGCGATTTCAGCACACTGCTCTTCCACTTTTCTAAGCCCATTTAAGATTTTCTCTTCCTCAGGCGAGATCCCATCAGCCTCTGCTGATTCAGTACATACTTCTCGAATCGTCTTTAGGTACGTCGGTAGCAGTGGCTTGTCAGACAAGTGGTCTATCGCTGCCATTAACCTTGGCAAAGCACTTAACGAACCGCCGCATCCACCCGCAGTAAACAACTGACGAGGGAGGCTTTCGAAAACTGCTGAGACGCTTTGCACGTCCGATATCGTGTTGATGGCGGCTGGCAGAGCCAGCAGCGAATTCGAAGCCTTGACCTGTTGAATCAGCTTGGTCAGATTGCTTCGCACATACATCACTTCAGGCTGGCTGATCGCTCCGTCTGCATTGACTTGAGCCAGGCAGATCTGGATGACGGACGTTGCAACAGCAGCTTGGCAAAGTTTTTCGATTTCAGGTGGAGTCAATGTGTCCCAAGGCTGGGATGCTTGAATCTTCGGAACGTTCTCAATTGAGTCGCATACTTCGAACAGCTCATTGCGCCGCCGCTTGTCTTGTAGAACTTCGCTTAGACCGTTCAATAGCAACGCTACATTTTCGAGCAGTGACATAGTCTGACTCTCTTAAGAATTCAGGTAAGAGTGTGGTTGGTTCTGCGGGCCATTCTTCTGGCAAGCTTAAGTCACGCAAGTTAGTAGCACCCACCTTGGCATTTTGCGGAGAGTAATCCAACACGTATGCATTCAAATTCGGTAGAATTCAATAAGAAGGAATCAATGACAAATAGCGGGGCGAAACACGGCCAACGCGTACTTTGCTCAATGAATTCGCAGTACTTTTTCGAGGTAATCAGCATAGCAGGCGGGGCCATTCAAGATATCCGCCACGGCAATCGGTTGCCACGTGGAGATTTCTTTTCAATGTCTCGGGGCTCATGTCACCTGCGTCAGTGTTCGGCGCCCACCCACGGCAAACTGATCCCCCTCGGCTGCTGCCTTCACCTGCTGCCGCCTTCCAAACTTCTTGACGACTTCCAGCCAGATCTCAGCCGTTGTTCCCAGCCGATCTAGCAGCAGAGTGCAAACATAATGTGCGTGGTACCTAACGATATTTCATGGTTCGTTTGATTGGGCAACTTTGATATGTGTGGTACCAAGTGTTCTGCGACAGTGAGTCCCGAACTTACGGCAGGAACGATCCGGCGGTAATTTCTGTCGCCCCTTCGGGGCTTCGCGCCTGTTTTGATCTTTTGAACCACGGGTTGGCACCCGTGGCTACAATATGCCGTCCCTTCGGGACTCATGAGCTTGCACTCAGTTGCTACGCGGAAGTCGAAAATGTGGGTCACTTTGATATGGGGTCACTTTGATATGCGTGGTACCAAGTGTTCATTTCCAAGTGTTCATTTGAATAGGGAACATCTGGAACGTACCAAGCATGTCGCAAGCAAGGTGCGGTGGCGAGAATCGATTTGCTGGCTTGTTCCGCACGAAGACTTTGGCAAACGTGATCTGCGTGGTGCCTACTGATTGTTGTGTCCACCGATTGACGATTGCTTCAGAATTTCAGAGGGACGGTCGTTGGATGGGAACAGCATGCACCTGTCTTTGAAGGATCTGTACGTCTCGCATGCAAGATGATCGTCATGAGAAAGTTGTGGGCGGAGTCTCGGCTGACTTCCTGAAAACGTTCACTTAGTTTGATTTGAACATTAAGTGTGATTTAGATCACAAGTTAGGTTTGAGCAGAGGTCATTCTTACCTTTTAGTGGTGAAACGTTCACTTGTTTTAGCAAAACGTTCACCTAATTTTGACGTCATTCGAATTCCGTATGGCGGTGTCGTGAAATGTTGGGGGCTTGTCTCGTAATTACGATAAAGGGATAGCCTGCCTCTTGCTATTCGTTCATTGTGGTCGATACTTCCAAAACAGTCACTGAGCGTTTTCTTATATCGACTTTATTCTGAGGTAAACCACATTATGAAGAAGCTAGCTCGCCGAAAGGCATTCACACTCATTGAGTTGTTGGTGGTCATTGCGATCATTGCAATTTTGGTCTCTTTGCTGCTTCCTGCAGTTCAACAAGCTCGAGAAGCTGCCCGTCGCACGCAGTGCAAGAATAATCTGAAGCAGATCGGGCTTGCGTTGCACAACTACCACGATGTTCACGGCTTGTTCCCAACAGGAAGCGTGCCTCAGACTGATGGTACCGCTAACTTTGTGAACCAAGCATCTTGGGGATGGTCCTCATTCATTCTTCCGCAGATTGAACAGGTGAACGTTTTTAACAATTTGGGAATCAACGAACTGTCCCTTTTTGAAGTCACCACCAACAATGCGGGTTCAACGGGCGATCTGGACCGAATCTTCCCCGCACTTTCGTTCTATCAGTGTCCCAGTGATACAACGGGGCCAAATTTGAAGGCTGGTTCGCGACGTCCTGACTTCAATGGGACAGAATCGGGGATTACTAATAGTTGGCGTCCGCCGACAATGAATTACATTGGAGTTGTGGGAGTCCGCGACATTAATCGGCCACTCGGTCCGAATTCAGTTGCTCAACGTGGATTATTCTACAATGCGTCGCGGGTCAAGTTTCGCGATATCACTGACGGAACTTCTAACACGCTTGCCGTGGGTGAACGTGACGAGCGTTGCGGGGCGGGTAGCTGGATCGGCAACCGTGCTCCTCGAGGTGGTGGTACACGTGGCGCTGATTATACATTCGGACGAGTTTCAGTTGCTTTGAACGACCCAATTTCAGCCGGTGCTGCTAACTGTACTGATGGATTCAGTAGTTTGCATACTGGCGGAGCTCAGTTTGTGCTGGCCGATGGTTCGGTCCGCTTTATCAGTGAGAACATCGATTCTAATCCGACTGGCAACGGTCAAATTGATGTCGCAATGACAACTGCCGAGATCGATGCTCTTGGAACCTTCCAGCAACTTGGCCTGCGTGATGACGGTCAAGTGATCGGCGAATTCTAAGATCATCAAATGGACTACGGCGGGCGGCTCTTTGAGCCGTCCGTTTTTTTTACCCCTTCAAACAAGTAGATCTCGGAACTCAAACCATGCGTCTATCCTTAATGATTCTAGCCTGCTTACTGCCTGTTGTTTGTGGCTGTGCGGGCGACGGCGGTGATCAGCCTGAATTGGCGACGGTGAGTGGACAAGTGACCCTTGACGGGAAGCCGTTACCCAATGTTATATTGACCTTCAAGCCCATTGGTAAAGGCCGACCATCCAGCGGAGTCGCTGATGAAGATGGAAATTACACTTTGCAATATACGGCAAATGCCGACGGCGCGATGATTGCTACTCATCGCGTGAAGGTGGCTATGATTGAGGCAGAGGATGTCGATGCAACGGTCAAAACAAAAGCGGTTTCAACGTTGCCTGCAAACGCGTCGGATGGGTCGATGGAAAAGGAAGTCAAGCCTGGATCGAACACCATCGATATCGCATTGTAGTTTTTAAGTGAAGGTAGTTCTTAAGCGAAGAATGGAGTTCGGGGCTCGGAAAGGGCACTGGGCCACAGCTTGCTGAGGCTGCTGCCATTAACACAGCTTGCTGGTGGGTGGTCTTTTGTGCCCTGATGTGACTGTCAACTGGCGAGAGTGGCAATCGGCGCGAGTGGCAGCATGTGCGAGGCCCAAATCACGTCTGGTCGAAGAATTAAGGCCGCCCCCGGCCGGCGTTCCAACGGTCGCGAAATTCTTTCACTGATGACCGCAAAAGTTATGCCAGAGCGTCAGGCGGTTTGATTTAAGATTCACCGACATGGCGTTTCACCGTCTTCGCGTTTCGACGTCTTCGCGTTTCGACGTCTTGATTTTTAATCGTCACGGACTTGGGGTTTATCGAGCTGACTGAAGCGTAACAGCTGTAACCCACCTGGTATCACGCCTCTCGCATATCTCACCCGGCGACGATGATTTCACTTCCCATGGTGGTTTAGCAGCTCGTTGAAAAAGCTTGGATGTGGTCGACCGACGCGTAGGCGACGGATAAGGCGCCTCGAATCCCTGAGATTCTGCACAGCCGAGATCCCTCGCTGACGCATCGGGTTACCTTTTTCATCGGGCAGTTAGGCGGATGCGGCATGTCTCTTGGCATTCATGTGATCGTTGAGGCGTCTGTCTTTTCTCAGTGACACCGTGACTCAGTGACTCAGCAGCGAGCATCGACTGGCTACTGACGTGTGCCCTTGGCAGTTTCGGACAAGCTCAACGAACACTTTGGCGGCTTGACTCGGCCCAAAGCTGTGACGGCGGTATGGCTATTCGACGCGAGTTTGATGGTCTGAAATTTTTCCGGCTCACGTTTTCTGGTTGGGTTGATTGAAAGCGGGTCTCGTTCTTGAGGGCGCGGTCAAACTGAGTGTCGGGTCGGGTCGGGGGGGTGCGGGCAGCAGCCTGCGGTAACGGGCAGTCACAACGTGTGCAGTCAGCACTTGAAATGCTGTTCAGGCAGGTGGGTGGCCTGCTACTGATAGATCACTACTAGGAACACGAGTGCTTCTGTGCGGCCCGCATTTTTGATTTCGTGGTTCACGTCGGCCTTGTAACTGGCGGAATCATTTTTGTGTAGCGTTTCCACTTCGCCAGCAGACGTTAGTTGAACGGATCCTTTTTGAACGGTGAGAAATTCGCGAGTCCCCTGAAAATGAGCACTCGACGACAAGGCTCCTCCGGCCTTCAATTTCAGCTCATAAAATTCGACGTCCTTCTCCAAATTCAACGGTGACAGAGTACGGATGGTGCAGTCCGCATCGTCTCGATACAAATGAGTTCGATCGTCGGCTCGAATCATACGGATGGCCGGAGCCAAGTCTTCTTGCTGAACAAGTTCGGCAACAGACAGGCCAAACGCCGACGCGATCTTCAACGTGACTGCCAACGTCGGATTGGCCTGCTCGCGCTCGATCTGGCTGAGCATCGAGCGACTGACGCCTGAAGACTTAGACAGCACTTCTAAAGACCACCCGCTTTCGGATCTCAGTTCACGAATGCGGCGACACGCCATGCGGCTGATATCTTCGGCGCTCGGTTGATCATCTGGTTTGACAGATTTCGTCATTTCTTGTCCATTATTACGGAATTCCGTCTTGTATCTCGCACACGCAGTTTCTAGGATACCGCACAAGCGTGCATCATAACAGATATAGCCACTCTGTCCAGAAGTTGTATTGCTGCAGCGAGGCGGCTATTGATTGATTAAAGGCAATCCAATGAAAGCTCTTGTCAAACGTCATGCGGAACCCGGCCTTTGGTTGGAGGATGTTCCTGAACCTGAAGTTGGCGTCAACGACGTACTGATCAAGGTGGACCGCACGGGGATCTGCGGGACCGACGTTCACATTCATCAATGGGACGCGTGGGCTCAGAAGACGATTCCCGTGCCGATGGTCGTGGGCCACGAATTTGTGGGTGAAGTGGTCGCGGTCGGCAGCAATGTGATCGACTTTCATCCGGGTGAAGTGGTGAGCGGAGAAGGGCACGTGGTGTGCGGTCGGTGTCGCAAC
>JBDWHY010000134.1:0-1395 GCA_039974975.1 Fuerstiella sp.
CAGTCGAGGTCGCAAAAAGTAAATTTCACTTAGTTCAACTGAAGATGCGCGGTCGAAGTGGCTGGTCAACAATCCGGCAAATAATGGCGCGTAAGTCAGATTCACCTGCCCAGCTACGACTGAAGTGTTAGGAGCGGCTAAAGTGTCAGGCAATGTGATAGGTGGAGCCTTGCCTTTGTCCCAAGGCGCGCCCTTTTTGTTATCACGACTCCAGTCCACTGTTGCCTTGCCTTCGTCATTAAAAGACACGCTGGCGAGAATGACTTCCAATTGCGTGTTGGGATAGGGACCCAGAATGACTTTTCCGAGTTTAATGACGCTATCAAGTTCATCTGCTGTTACAGTCTGTGCCTGAGCTGTCAGGTCGGTAATCGCGCTTGCGATCTGATTGACCTTCCGGTCCTTGTCAAAGACGTCCGTAATCTCAACGGTGCCTATAAACAGGAGCAACATGAACGGCAATATCATGGCAAATTCAACAGCAGATACGCCTTCGGTGTTGCGCCAAAGCCGCGTCCAGGCGTGCGAGAATTTCCGCACGATAAGCCGTTTCAACAATGCTCTATTCCCAAGGTTCATTTCGGAAAACCATGGTCGATGATAGATGACGTTCGTTGCCATGATCCATGTCGTTTAGATTCATGACCGATGTGAACATTGGCCATTTATAGACTACATTGACAACAACGATGTCTCCGGCGTTTGATTGCTGATAGCTGTGCTTTTCCTTCAGGTTGCCATCCTTGTCATAGAGTGAGTCCGCTCCTGGTGCTTTTGCGAAAGAGTCAACACTTTGAACATCAACCAAAAAGCGTTCTGGCTTGCAAAGAAACGGTGGCATGTGATCACAGACTTGTTTGGCGAAGTTGTCTGCGGAAAAGCTTTCAGATTGGTTTTGACCAGTTCGGATCATTCGCGCTGCAGAGATGACTGCATTGTCGACCATCCTGTTGACGAGAAAAACCAGTCCAACTTCGATAATTGCAAACAGTATGGTGAAAAAAGGAACTCCAACCATTGCAAATTCAATAGCCGTCACCCCTTTCTTGTCTTTAGCAAAAGGCTTGTAAATCCGCCGAAGAAGCAATTGACGTACACCAAATATGCTCTTTGATCGAACGTTGTTGTTCATAGCTCTCAGTTCTTACTTCCACCACCGGCAGCTTCAACAGCGAGTTCATTTCGCGATGTGGCCTGCTCGGCAGCTTCCTTGAATGCAACATCTGCATCGCCAAGCCGCAGTGTCGGTTCACAATTCGGATGGCAAGATAACGTTGTCCGAGAGGACTTCCGATAGATTGAAACAATGTCACTGTCAGAAGCACGGACGGTGATAACTTCATCGACGATCGGCTTGTTGTCGCTGTCAAGAATGACCAGGTTGGTTGTTCCGTA
>JBDWHY010000135.1:0-12757 GCA_039974975.1 Fuerstiella sp.
GGAAAGCAGACTCGCTGTGGCAGGTTGGATTCTTGTCGACCCAGAGCGACGGTTTGCAGCAACACTCGCCCTTGCCCAACCGAGTGTTCGACGAACAGCGGATCACCGTTCGTGAGTTCCATCGCCGCAACGGCTGGATCGTTCAAAGTCGCTTGGCGATAGCCGGAAACCACGACTTCAGTCAGGTCGTGTTCGCCCGTCTTGATCAGATCTGTCACGAAACCGGATGGAATCGTTTGCAGGTCGATGCCCGTTTGTCCCGCATTTGCATTTTTATCCGGCGTAGCAGGCTGTTGGTAGTCCATTAGAGTTGCGGGCAACACCGCGAACTTTGCATCTTCGGTTTTCCAGTCGTTGTAGAAAGTTACGTTCGCCTGTTGATCGGGAATGACCCACAAGCCGCCTCCGTCGCGGACGTAGTTGGCAATTTGCATGGCGACTTCGCTTGGCAACAGAGGCACTTCGCTGAGCACAATAACGTCATAATTGCTGATAGAATCCTTCAAGCTCAGTTCGGCGACGTTCACGGCGTCAACGTGAATCGGCCGACCGGTCACGGATTGTTTTTGATCAACCGCCGCTCGACTGCTCGGGTCCAGCGACAATTGCAGAAACGTGGCCGACTGATCGCCTGGCTTCGCGAACTCATTTCCATTGACCAGCAGCACCGAAACGAACGGCACGACGGACACCACTGTGTCGTACCGGTTGTCGTCCATCATCACGTCCGGGAATTCCGTCTGCACCGTGACAACATGTTCGCCCGCCCTTTGAAACGTGTAGCGAAATCGAATCGTGATTGTGGTTGCCGGGGACAGCACGTCGATGTTTTCGACGGTCACAGGCTTTCCGTCAACAGACAGCTGAACGTTGGGGTTCCCAACTGCCGAAGCGCCGTGATTGCGCACGTCTGCTTCAATCATCAATGGTTGGCCGACTGCGGGCACAGGAGATTCGACTCGGACGCCGACGACCGAAACGTTGGCTGCGTGCTGAGGCAATTTGGCAAGGTGAACGGCGAGGTGGACACGACTTTCGGCTGACTTCTCGGCCTGAGCGACATCTTCGGGTACGTTCTCGTGAAGGGTGTTGTCTGCGGAGATCTGAAATGACCGCGTTTCTTCAAACGATTCCCACGTTTTTAGCTGATCGTCTGTAAACAACACGACCTGCTTTCGCGAATTTGGCCCCCTCTTCGCCAGCTCGATGGCTCGTTCGATGGCGTCATTTGTGTTGGCGCCGCCGCCTGTTGCTTGGATCTCGACCAGCAGCTTCCTCGCGGCGGGAAGGTCGCGAAACGGAGAACCATCGATTGTTTCAATCACGGGCCCGCACCGCATGATGATTACCGTTGATGAACCAGAAAGTTGATCGACAAGCATCATCGCTTGATCAACTGAATGGGCGAAGGCGGATTGTTGCTGGTCTTCGGCCGTCTGGTCTGTCATCAGCATTGACGACGTTTCGTCGAGAACGATGACAAGATCACAATTTTCCGTCGGCGAAGTGAAGTCATCCGGATCAAGCTGAAGCGTGACTGCAGTGGCGGTCAGCAGCACGACCGCAGCCACAATGCCGGCAATGCGAATACGTAATGTGAGAGACCGAATCATGCCTGCCACGAGTCCCATGAGCCCGCCCGTCATCATCACAAATGATGCCACCAGTGGCAAAGATCCAGCGGAAGGCAACAGCGGTTGCGCCATCGCGAGCGCAAACAAAAGAATGACGAGACAGCGGACAAACAGCAGCAGTAGATTTTCGAGCGACAGACCTCGGCGTCGGCTGGCCATCGTGTTTGTCAAAAACTGCATCGCCGGCCACTCGACAATTCGGGCCTTTCGTTTTCGATGCAGGTGAATGACGATCGGGACCAGTAACCCCAACGCGGCAAAGAAAGCCGAAGCATTCAGAAGAGTCATCTTGCTCCTCCCCAACGTTCGGCAAAGTACCTTTGTAGCGCCACTTCATACGCTTCTTTGGTGTTGAACAGTGTGTAATCGACAGGGACCTGAAGGCACATGTTCTGCAGTTCCTTGAGATACGCCGCTAATTGTTCGTGATATTGTCGACGGATGCTGGCGGGGTCGACGTCAAGATCCCCCCACACGCCCTCGAGATCTTTGAACTGAGTCGCATCGGGGTAGGGAAAAGTGAGCTCTTCTTCGGAAAGTGTGTGGAAGAGTGAAATCTGGTGCCCCCGATGTTTCAGATGATGCAGCGCGTCTGCGACAGGCCCAACATCAGAAAGCCAATCACTGATCAGGAACACGATTCCACGTTTCGGAAGTCGTTCGGCAACCTCATGAACTGCGGCGGCGGGATTCGATTTACCGATGGGTCGAGCATCGTGCAGTGACTGTAGAATTCTTCTGAGTTGCACCGGATTGCTTCGAGCTGGAAGCCAGTTTCCGACCGACGTGTTGATCTGAATCAGACCGACAGCATCTCCTTGGCTCAGAAAGATGCTGGCAAGAAGCGCCGTGATGTGGCAAGAGTAGTCGAATCGGGACTGGCTTCGGCTGGAATAACTTCCTTGAAACTTCATCGAAGCGGACGTGTCGAGAACAATCGTGACCTGCAGGTTGGTTTCTTCCACGTACTGTTTGACGTAGTAGCGGTCCATTTTGCCGAAGACACGCCAGTCGAGATCGGCCGGGTCGTCGCCCGGGCTGTACTCGCGATGTTCGGCAAATTCTGTCGACGTCCCCAACCGTTGGCTGCGATGTTCTCCGGATTTAAAACCAGACACCATGCCTCGAGGAAAAAACTTTGTCTGCGAAAACTGATCCTGAATTTCGGCAGGCAATAGTCGCATATATGGTGGAATTTCAAGCTTCATGAAAGATCTCGATGATCCGGAAACTGGTCGTGAGCGGCACGGCGCTAGTCGCCGGTTATGAAACGAAAGTGGTAGGCCGGATGAAGGAGCGGAGCGACGCTGCTCCGGCAACTCAAGGGTGCCGGAACTTCGCTTCGCTCGGTCCGGCCTACAAATTCCCGATACGGGTAGCTGAGGCATAGATCCGCATACTCGCTGAATTCACCTCGGCCTCTGCGGACGCACCTCCTCCAACAACATGCGAACCAGATCTTCACGTGTCACCCCAGCTGATTCCGCATGGAATGTCGTCGCGATGCGATGCCTTAACACGGGGGCCGCGACGGCTGAAATATCGCCGGTCGTGACATGCAATCGACCGTGCAAAATCGCACGGGCTTTCGCTGACATCACCAACGCGATACCGGCTCGAGGACCAGCTCCCCAGCTCACCATTTCCTTCACGAACTGTGGACTGGTGGGCCCCGCCGGACGAGTGGCTTGGACGAGGTCTCGTGCATAGCGAATCACATGATCAGCCGCCGGAACATTCTGTACGGTCTGCTGCAGTTTCAGAATTTGCTCTGCGTTCAGCACCGTGTCGAGATGTGAAGTTTGTTGAGAAGTGGCCCGTCGAATAATTTGAAATTCATCGTCGGCGTTGGGATAGTCGACGACGATATTGAACAGGAATCGGTCAAGCTGAGCTTCCGGCAACGGATAAGTGCCTTCTTGCTCAATCGGATTCTGAGTCGCCATGACGAAGAACGGAGCCGGTAGCGACATCGTTTGCCCGGCGATAGAAACATGACGTTCCTGCATCGCTTCCAAGAGTGCCGCTTGAGTCTTCGGTGGAGCTCGATTGATTTCATCCGCCAGAACCATGTTGCTGAAAACAGGTCCCTGAACGAACTGAAAATTCCGCGTGCCTGTGGTGCGATCTTCCTGCAGCACTTCGGTGCCCGTGATATCCGCGGGCATCAGATCGGGCGTGAACTGAATGCGGCGAAACTGCAGGTCCAAGACTTTGGCAACACTGTCGATCAAGAGCGTCTTCGCTAGCCCCGGAACACCAGTGAGCAAGACGTGGCCTCGGCTAAAGATTGAGATCAAAACCTGCTCGACGGTGTCGTGCTGACCAACGATCACTTCGGACAACTGAGATGCCATTTGTTGGTAGGCGTCTCGCAGAGCTTCAATCGCCTGCAGGTCTTCGGCCGCTGGCTTACGAGATTTTGACGGATTAGCTTTCGGTCGACTGTTCCGTTTTGGAGAAGCTGCTGATTCGGCGGGGGCTGGAACCAGGTCTTGTTCTTGAGCGGTCACCACGTTGCCGCATCGGCATTTGAATTTGCGACCAACGTTTTCACTGACGATTCGTCTGATCCGCCCACAGGCAGGACATTGCATGGTCGCATGACAAGCAGGAGCAGTGTTCATTGGGAAATCCAATTTTGTCGACATGATGATTGGCAGCCAGCGACGATTCGCATCGCTGCGATGTTGAATTGGTTTCCAAAAAAACTTCGGCGTCACACTTTTCCGGCAGAGAATTGCGAAAAAGTTTGTGACAATCTTGTCTCGCTGCTGTTTCGGCTTTGAATCGAAAAAGTTTCTGTTTTCGGCGTTACGTTTCGGTATGGGTGGAAACTAAGACGGCAACTTCAATGACATCTAGGACCAGGATTGAGCAACGATCAACAACTATCAGAACCAGATTTGGCTGCGAGGGTTCAGGAGAATGACCCCGGGGCTTTCGAGGAGATGGTGCGCATGTACCAACAGGATGTCCGCATTGTGACGCGACGACATCTGAAAGATTCATTGGCAGCGGACGAGGTCGCTCAGGAAGTCTTCGTGCAGCTGTTTCGCAGCATTGCCGGGTTTCGAGGTGACAGCAGCCTGCGAACATGGATTCTAGGAGTGACGCGAAATCAGATTCGAGTGTATCTGCGAAACGAATCTCGTCGGCAACGACGGTCGGCGACCGTGATGTCGCCGGAACTTCTGGAATGCGAACAGGCAATCACAGATCATGATCCGTTTTGCCTTGACGGTGCAAATCATGATCTGATTGCTTTACAGAACTGCCTGAAGAAGCTTGACGAGATTCCTCGACAAGTTGTTGAAGACTTCTATTTCAACAAGCGTTCGGCCGAGTCCATCGCAACTGACCGACAACAAACACCCTCAGCCGTCCGAATGCTTTTGATGCGTGTCCGCAAACGACTGGGCGAGTGTATTCGATCTCAAGTCAACGGGCGTGGGGAGCCGGACCAATGAATAGTTCTCGTAACGAAGTCCGATTACTTTGGTGCCGACAACTTTCTGGCGAACGACTCAACGAATCGGAAAGCCAGCTACTGCGAACTGCTCTGAGCGAAGATTCGGAACTCAGACATGAACTCAGTGACGACGCCACCTGCCATGCGATTTTGCAGTCTTCGGAAGAAGTCACCCGAACCGAAGATGTTTTCGTAGAAGCTGTTATGCAGCAGGTCACGGCGGAGACTGCACTGGTCGCAGCCGACTTAACGCCACCCATCTCTGCTGTGAGAGCAACACCCAGTTTGCCAGGACACGACTCGCCCGGATTTCCACTGGTCGCCGACAATCGACCCCGTCACAGCCGCAGTCACAGCCGCAGCCACGTACGAACGGACGGCCGTCGGCGGCGTTCTCTGCAGTGGCTGTCGCTGGTAATGACTTTGACACTGTTCGTGTCCATCGGCCTGATTTTTTGGTTTCAAGGCCAGGGGCAATCACCAGTTGCAGGAACCGGTTTGGTTCCCCAAGAACGTGATGTCCAACCGAGGCCGGACATGCCTTTTCAGGGTGGCCAGCCAGACGTGGCCGAAGGAAGTCACGTTGCAGCAACAGGTGTTGTGACTCCTGACGATGGCAAAGTATCCGAAGATGTCGACAACGCTCCAGTTAAGATTGCAACCAATGACAACGCACCACCGCTGCCGACCTTAGAAGATCATCCAGGCAATTCAGACGGTTCAGAACCACTTAAGATGACTGAGGAAACACCTCCAACGGTCGTAGCTCAATCATTTGCGATGCTCACGAAAGTGGAAGCTCCGATCTGGGAACGGCAAGATAAAGTGGGAGCCCGTTTGGGCGACGGAATCGTCCGACTGTTCGGTGGAACGATTGAATTGACGTTTGATGACGGTGCCGTGGTGACACTGGCAGGGCCGGTTGAGTTTCAGGTTCGTTCAGCTAGCTTGTTGGAGCTACGCCAAGGCCAGCTTTCTGCAACTGTACCGAAACCAGCAATCGGCTTTACGGTCGTCACACCGACCTCTGAAGTCGTCGATCTCGGGACTGAGTTTGACGTCTCTGTAAAGGACACAGGCGCGTCTGACGTGGTGATTCGGAAGGGAGAAGTTGAAGTCTCACCGGGTGGGCGAATGGGTAAGGACATTCAAACATGGCAACTGGTACCCCGCGGGCTCAACCGAGCTTCTTTCTTTGCGAGGCCAGACAACGGACAACCCGGCCCGATCGTCGCCAAAGTCGAGGGAACTCGTGGACAATTTCAAGGGATGATTTCTTTGGACGGCAAGACTGCAAAGTTTCGTTCGGAAGATACCTTCAACAACGTGCATCAACGTATGATGACTCAGTTCAAAATGTCTCAGCAGGATACTCGACGTCAATGGCAGGAGTTCGTCGATTCTCTTCAGGGGAACATGAGCGGCTCGATGAGCTTCAATGGTCGTCAGATGCAATTTGGCAACTTCGATGAAGTCATGCGTCTGCACAACCAGCTTCAGAATCAATTCAATGCGAACCAAGCGGACTCGTTCAACGGCTCAATCAACATCAACGGCAAGGTGATTCAGTTTAAGACACGAGAAGAGTTCGAAGCCGCCCGCCGCAAAGCTTTCGGCCCCGCCGCAAATTTCGGCGCCGGCGATCTCCGAGACACGCGAGACGGACCAAAATAGCGAAACCAACTTTGGAAACAGTGCCGGTCCGAGAACATGGTGCTTCGTCGCTTTATTCCCCGGAAGTGGGTTCACCTGAATCCACACCATGTCAGGCGTACTCACTCAGTGTGCGTAGTGAGGACGGGAAAACGTAGGAAATCATTGCAAGCGCGTTGATACAGGCGTCGCGAAAATGGCCAAGATCGAACCGTCTTGAACTGCGAACCGTCTTGAACTGCGAATTGTCAGGTCGCGAATTGTCAGTTAGGGAAGTCTCTGTTAGCGAATTGTCAGGTCGCGCACTGCCAAGGCGCCAAGTTCTCTGGGCTTGATCTGAAGCCTCCAATCAGCCGACTCCGTCTTGCCTCGGTGTTCACGACGGCGATCCTTGCTGGGGCCCGTCCATGGAACGAGACATCTTTGTTGATTCAATCACCTGACGATTTCTTCGCCAAGTTTGGTGACTTCTTTCGCCGCTCACTGGCGCGGAAGCATTTCAGGAACGAACTGCCCACGTGATTCAATCTCAGCGAATGCGACACGCTGGCAGGTTCCAGTTTCAAGCACGAGAAGAGAGTCATCGATTATGATGTCACCGATCGATTTGCCCAGATCCGTCTGAGTGATCTTTCGATAGTAGATCGGCCGCACCTCGTTTTAGCTTGTGTAGAGCTTTGACTTCAGCGGGGCTGAGAGAGCGGTTGAATGCAGACAGCTCATCGAACATGCCCGTGTATCCTAATCCCATGTGAATTCTGGACTTCGCAGAATCAAGGGTGAACGGGTCGTAGACGCCGACGACTGAGGCTTGATGTTCACCGTCGAAATACATGTGAGCCTCACCGTGATCTGTATTCAATGCTGACCAAGTGATGGTGATTTGAGTCCATTGGTCGCCCGAAAATGGAAGGCTCTTCGCTGCAACGACGCGATTTTCTCTTTCAAGACGCTTGCCATTGGGCTGTCGATCACACACCACCGCTAAACGAAATTCGCGTGGATTGTTCTTCGTAAAGTCCACCCAAATCGCTGACTCTTTGTAGTCTGCATCGGTCACTTGAATCGGGTCGTTGAACCCGGGATTCTTCGCAGGGTCGACCTTGAGACTGAACGAAACCGTTCCCTCCCAATTCTTCGTGGCGTCGTTGATGTTTTTGTTGCCACGAAAGAAGGGGAAACTACTTCCCTTCCCTGTGAAGTGAAGTGCACCGCCGTCACGCACACCACCACGTTCGACGCGCACGACTCGTTTTGCTTGGCCAAGTCCAGGCTTTGCATCCGCGACTGCTTTCATGCTTCCAGTCGAATAGATCCGAGGATCTCCAAGGGCAAAATCACCATCCAAGCTCTGATCGAAAGACGCATAAAAGGTCATCGATGTTTTCAGACGATCCAAGTCCATGGCGTCGTCGCCGCGAGTCTGTTCGGCAAGTCCGACAGACAAGACAAAGCACATAAGAACTCCGTGCAGAAGAACGTCGCGCAATAGGAAGCCGAGCTCGGAAGCGCCGCAGAGAACGCCAACCTTTGGGAAGAATGTCGTCAATGTACTTGCCACTCGGGATATCAAAGAGCAATGGTTCGTCATGGTTTTCATTTTTTGGCTGAGAAGAATTCAAGCGAAACCGGCCGCCGATGAGAGTGCCTCGTGTGTGGTGAAACTCACTTGATCCTCGTGAGTAAAATTCCGAAGGGAAGGTTACTGGTTGAGTGGGCGAGTGACAAATGCTTGAGTGGTCAAAGTGGATGACTAAGTCGTCGTCAGGCCGATCACGAGAGCTTGCTGGCTGCACGGTTGCAGAGAACGCCACCAATCACCATCCACATCTGTGCGGGACTGGGTCAATTCGCCGGCTGCGTACTGCGAATTCGTCATCGCGAACAGAAGTCTTCCTGAACGCGATTTGCTCGTCGTCAAAGGCAAGCTTTCGACGCAGCACCAAGAAGCGGTTTTAGGCCTCATCAATTCTGAAAGACTTGCTGTCCCCTCGCTGAGATCTCAATCGCAAACGCTTGAGTCGGGCGGCATGCCGTTGGCTTGTTTCAAGGAGCTTTGCGAAAACCCGCCGCAAGGACTCAAGCGTTTCGAGCCGTCTTTCGACCACCAGGTTCCATGTCGTGGATCTTGCCGGAAGTCCCAATTCAGTGGTACTGCCATTCCTGTCAAAACGAGTGCCAGCAAATCTCAAGCGGATGTCTTCACGGGCGGAACGGCTGGCACACGATTCAGGAGAATGACAATGTGACTCAGCTTTTCTCCGCAAAAGAAGTGCTCTGGTTCCGTTCGCGCGGGCTATTTATCCGAGTCATCCTGACCACTCGACTTCGCTTTCTGGCGCGCCTTTCTGCGGGCTTCGCGTTCCTTCTTCTTCCTTGCTTTGTCGTCAAGAGCTGGTGTGTCGGTGACTCCCAGATCTTTCTTCAAAGCGGCTGGCACCGTGACAGTTTTGCCTTTGATCTTGAGTTGCTTTACGATTGCGATTTGTGGGTCGATCTGGCCGGGTTCCGCAGTGTTGCGTCCGGGAATGAATTCACCAAAAGGACGACCAATGACTTCTAGGTCATACTGCATCAGCTGACGCATCTCTTGCATGCGAGTCACTTGAGATTTCTGATCGGCAAGGTTTCTCATTTCTTTCGGATCTTTCTGCAAGTGGTACAGCTGGTCTTCGTCAAAGAAGCCGGGGCGATCTGCACCTCGGACTCCGATTCCAAGACGTCCGATGTAGGACATGGCTTTGGGCAAGTTGCGCGGCGTGGCTTTTTGAATGGCGGCGATTTGTTCCTTGGTGTGGCGAACGGCGATATAGGACCAATCTTTGGTGACCGTTGCCCGCGCTGCCCCCATTTCAAGATACAGATGATTCCGCCAATCGTCGGTTGTTCCGTTTTCAAAAAGAGGTGTGAGGCTTTGACCGTCGATCCAATAAGACTTGGGTTTCTGCGCTTTACCTAGGTCGAAGAACGTCGGTACGAGGTCAATGTTCTGCACGAGTTCATCGCAAACCTGTCCCGCAGGGATTCCTTTCGGCCAACGCATGATCATGGGCACCTGACAGCTAGCGTGTGAGAAGACAGATGCCTTGCCATCGCGACCGTGATCTGGCGCAAAGATCACCAGCGTGTTGTCGTCGATCTTTAGTTCTTCAAGCTTTCGTAAAATGGCCCCCAGCGAATCGTCGATCCAGGCTTCACCCGCCACATGGCTGTCGGGATTGAACCCCTTTTCAGTGATGGTTTTCAGAAGCTGAGAGCGAGGTGTCATGACCTTAGGAAGACTTTTTACTTTACCTTCTCCGGTGATGAGCGGTTGATCCATGGATTTTCGCCACGACTTGTCTGGGCCATGCAGCAAGGTGCTGCAAAGATGGAGGTAGAAGGGGGCGTTCTTGTTCTCTTCAATGAATTCAAGAGCGGCCAACGTCGTCCATTCTGGGTTGTGCGTGGAATAGGGCTTTCGTACGTTTTCTGGGTAGACATTCTTCGCCCACGAAAAGCCAAGTGTTTGTAGATAGCGACGCATCCAACGTTCGTTCTGCTTGAACAGAGCCGATGATTCAGGCCCGGGGTTTGCGTCTTTGGGGATGTTGATCCATTTGTTTTTGCCTTTGTAGAATTCGGGGAAATCCAATTCCGAAGTGAGATGAAATTTTCCAACGAAGCCGGTGGTGTAGCCAGCTTCTCGCAGAACATTTCCAACGTTCATGTTGTCGCGTTCCAATGCGACGTTGAAATTTGGAAGCCCCTGATTCTCTTTGCCGCCGACCGCATGGGCGTAACGTTTGCTATGCGAGTTACCAGCAAACCGACCCGTCAAGAAGCTGTATCGCGAAGGCGTACAAACTGAGCTGCTGACGTATGCTCGAGTGAACTTCATGCCTTCAGCCGCCATGCGGTCAAGATTGGGAGTGTAGGTGTCGCCTCCAAATGCAGCGATGCTGGATGGATTCTGATCGTCGATCAGAAACATGATGATGTTGGGCCGTGCTGCTGAAGTTTGCTCGTCGGACGCATATGTTTTGACTTCATTGGCTGGGGCGTACGAAGAAAATGCGAGCAGCAGAGGGAGGATGCAATGCAGAAACGTGTGTGGCGATTGGCGTGGTGTTTTCATCTCAATTCTTTCCCAGTTTGATCGGCTTACGTGCGGATTCGGCGCTCTTTCGAGTCTGCATGAGCAACGCGTTCATCTGTTGGCGCTGCTTGGCGAAACGCGGATCGAACGCCAGGTTGTTGTCTTCTTGTGGGTCGTTCAATAGGTCGTAGAGTTCGGCTTGGTCCGAGCTGCCCCATTCGCCATAGTGCCAACGTTGGGTGCGAATGGAACGGCCCAAGGTCTTGCCTCGGCTGACCACCGTGTATGCCGCCGAGCGACCTTTGGCGTTTGGGTTTTTAAGCAACGGAGCAAGGCTTCTGCCCTGAAGATCTTCCGGGCCGTTGATGTTGCACAGTTCTATGAGTGTCGGGAACAGGTCGACCAGTTCCACGAGCGATTGACTGTTGCTGCCGTCTTCTGTCAGGCCAGGTACGCGGACGATCATCGGCACTCGCGCGCATTCCTCGAACAGCGTCACCTTGCCCCACAACGCGTGCTCACCCAGATGGTAGCCATGATCTGAAGTGAAGATGATGATGGTGTTGTCCCAGCTGTTGTTGCGTTTGAGTGAATCGAACAGCAGTGAGATTTGGGCATCAACGAAAGTGATGCAAGCGTGGTAAGCCTGCATGTATTGACGACGCAACGGGTCGTTTTCTTTTTGAAATTCGAAGCCGAAGGCTTTGTACCGTTTAGAGATCGCCAGCGGGGGTCTCTTTGTCCAGTCTCCTTGAGGAGTGGGTCGGTATTCAATCGCGTCGAGAGGGTTTTGGTCGAAGTATTTCTGAGGCGCCCAGAACGGCACGTGTGGTTTCTGGAGACCGCACGCGATGAAAAACGGCCTGTTGTCGTGGGCTTTCTCATCCAGCCACTTGGCCACCTGGCGTACATTCTTGCCGTCCTTGTGCTGTTCGTCGCGCATTTGGGTCGGGCCATAGCCTGGCGGAGTCTGGCCGCTCAAGGCACTGCGGTGTTCTTTGAGATGGCGACGCCACGATCGATCGTCTTCATCGTTGATTGGCCCGTGCTTGGCTTCGTATGCCAGGCGAAGCGTTCTTTCCACGGGGTTTTCTTCGTTGTTGAACCGGATCATTTGGTGCCACGCAATGTCTCCGGGGTCGGCCTTTGAGTTGTGAAAAACCTTTCCCACACCGGCCGTCCAATAGCCGTTGGTCTTGAACACCTGTGGCATTTGCTTCGTGCCGGGACGCTCGTTGCGGATATCTAACTTGTTGTCGAGTATGCCCGTGGATTCTGGGTAAAGCCCGCTGAGAAACGAAGCTCGTGATGGGCCGCAGACCGGGTACTGGCAGTAGGCTCGACCGAACGTCATGCCAGCCGCCGCGAGCTTTTCGAGGCCCGGCGTCTTGAGCGGTTGGTAGCCTGACGTGCTGACGTGAGTGTTCAAGTCGTCACAGACAATCAGCAAGACGTTGGGACGCTCTGCGGCAGCGGTTGTGGTTATCCATAAATAGACAAGAAAGAAGGTGAGGCGAGTTTTCATGGTGAGCTTTAATGAAAGTCGTTGTGGTTTCGTGCGCTGTTGTCTTGTTGGGGGGGGAAGTTTTGAAACCGAAAACGCGTGGGAAGAAGATTGGGTGTGTGGGGTGGATTGACTGCAGTGTGAGTCGTGGCGTTGTGTCGGCCTCCGGTCTTTGTTTTTTGTTTTCGTGGTGTCTGGTGGCTTACGCCACCAGCTAGGGTTGTGTCGGCCTCCGGCCTTTTGTTTTGTGTTTTCGTGATGTCTGGTGGCTTACGCCACCAGCTAGGGATGTGTCGGCCTCCGGCCTTTTGTTTTGTGTATTCGTGGTGTCTGGTGGCTTACGCCACCAGCTAGGGATGTGTCGGCCTCCGGCCTTTTGTTTTGTGTATTCGTGGTGTCTGGTGGCTTACGCCACC
>JBDWHY010000136.1:0-1056 GCA_039974975.1 Fuerstiella sp.
CACATCTTCGACTTCCACGTAGCGACTGTGCTCAAGCCCGTGAGTCCCGAAGGGACGGCATATTGTAGCCACGGGTGCCAACCCGTGGTTCGGAAGATCAAAACATGCGCGAAGCCCCGAAGGGGCGACAGAGATTACCGCCGGAACGTTCATGCCGTCCCTTCGGGACTCACGGGGTGGTATTGATTGCTATTCCATGGGCTGACGCCCATGGCGACATCATGTCGCCACTTCGTGGCTGGGGAATGGAATCGCTGGGTAATGGAATCGCTGGGTACCACCCATATCAAAGTGACCCACATCTTCGACTTCCACGTAGCGACTGTGCTCAAGCCGGTGAGTCCCGAAGGGACGGCATATTGTAGCCACGGGTGCCAACCCGTGGTTCGAAGATCAAAACATGCGCGAAGCCCCGAAGGGGCGACAGAAATTACCGCCGGATCGTTTCAGCCGTCCCGAAGGGAAAAACCAAGGGGACAACCACGTTTTTTGACAGCATGTTCGGCGACGTCGGCGCAGACAATTTGAAACACAGAGGCACAGAGGACACAGAGAACATGCACGAACGAATCCTCTGTGTTCGTGTTCTCTGTGCCTCCGTGTTATGAATGAGAGAGTGAAGTCATGTGCGTGGTACCGTTCATGCCGCACCTGTTCATGCCGCAATTTCAATATGCAATCGCATGATTCAGACAGCCGCGAACAGAAACGCTCATCACTGCCATTAATCCGCATTTGCTTTCTCGAATATGCAGCGTCATGTGTTGTAGGGCGGCACGCTCTGCTGTTGAATGAAAAGAGTCCATTCCTGACTCATCGCACGCAGACATATGCAACTTCAAAACAAACAACTGCTTTACTCAGCGACCGACCTAGCAAATCAACTTTCGTGCGCACATTTAATGAACACTTGGCACCACACATATCAAAGTGACCCACATCTTCGACTTCCACGTAGCGACTGGCGCAAGCTCGTGAGTCCCGAAGGGACGGCAGAGCTTGCGGCCGGATCGTTCCTGCCGTCCCTTCGGGACTCACGGGGTGGTATTGATTGCT
>JBDWHY010000137.1:0-163940 GCA_039974975.1 Fuerstiella sp.
CGCTGCAATCATGATTGCCGTCACACCTTTTTGACGAACATCTTCGCCCAAAGTCGGATCAATGGTCGCTTCGCTGAGTGGAATGCGGTTGATGGGAACTTCCAAAGCACCGGCATTCAAAACGTCGGTCAGTTCCTTGACTTCTTTCGCATCGAAGTCGCCTGTAATCTGACCTCGTTCGTTAATGACTCCGTTGATTGTTGGAGCACTGTAAAGCTGTCGGTCCAAGGCGATCGCCAAGTGCCGATTCTCTCGACCGGGCTTCGGCTTGTATTTGCCAGTCAACTGACCAAACAGAAAAGCGCCTCGCTGATTGAAGAAGAAGTTGACCATCTGGCCACCTCGTTCAGGATCAATCCCGGCGCTGGCTTGAGTCAGGTATTTGCCCGTCACTTCGGTTCCGGGTGCTCCGACAAGAACCAAGTATTCTTCGGTGGGGTAACGAATTGTTTCGCCATTGACGCTCTTCAGGCGATCCACTTCACGCATGACGATGCCTTGAATGGGCAGTCCGTTGTTTCTCAGGAACTGAGGTTCAAGGTTTTCGCCCTTTTCGTAGGCGGGCACCCACATCGCGTAAACTTCGCGAGTTCCATCAGCCAGTTCTCGGTACAACTGCTTGTTCGTCGGCGGAAGTGCTCGAGCATCTCGAATCATCGTCTGATCATCGATACCTTCATCGACGGTGACGAAAAATTCCAGACTTCCCAAGCGAGTAATCTGACGCTTAATGTCACTGACGCTTTGAGGATCTTCGCCCGGTACAATGACTTCGATTCGATCTCGCCCAACTTGGCGAACCGTGATTTCTGAAGTTCCTGTTGGGTTAATACGCTTGCCGATCGCACCAATCATGCGGTCCATGATTTCCGTGGTGAGCTCTTTGCCTTCTTCTTCCGTGACCTGAAAAACCATATTGGTTCCTCCGGCAAGGTCGATCCCCAATCGCATTCCGTCGCCCAGGCTTTCACCGTTAATGCCACGAACGATGAAGGGCATAATGCCAATCGCTAGGGCCGCGAGGCAGATGCCCAGACGAGCCCCCCATTCTGGCATTCTCAGGCTCTTCGCCAAGAAGGCTCCGACGACGAAGGCTCCAACCAGAGCAATCAGCACCAGAATGGCAACTGTACCGCCTCCCAGAAACGCTGCATCTGCAGCAACTTCTGCGACTTTCGAGCTTGCTTCTGCCGCCACATCTGCGGCCGCTTTTTGGGTCTCCGAAACAGCGCTGTCATCCTGAAGCGCCAGCATTCGGACTCCGTTGAGCATATCAAACATCAAGGTGATTCCTGATCAACGTGTCGGGCGATCATCACCCGATTTGAATAGAGAAAACAAATGATTCAGACCAGATTTAGCCTGAACAAGTGACTACTTCTTTGTCTCAGGTTCCGCATCCGCCCATGGGCCGCGAATACTGTCCCGAGTAAACTTAATCTTCGTGTTGTCATCAACCTTCAACGTCACCGTGGTGCCGTCTTCGGAAAATGTCGTGATTGTCCCCACGATGCCACCCGCTGTGATGACCTTGTCGTTTTTCTTCAGACTATTCATTTTCTCCAGCCGCTGCTTCTGCTCACGCTGCTGAGGTCGAACAATGATGAAGTAAAACAGAATCAAAAAACCAGCGAAAAGCGGTGCGGCCTCCCAAAACGGACTATTCCTCACACCCGTAGCCGCTTCCACATCACCGCCATTCGGGGCGTCGACCACAACTTCTTGGGCCAAAAGCAGTAAGTTCATAAGTTGACTGGTCAGGGGCGTCATGTAAACCGTTGCCAATATTAGATTTGTGTCGATCAGTGACACGAAATTTCACATCTCAAAAACCATCGATTTCGATGGCCTGCATGCTCAAAAACAAGTCGTCAGATACATCTTTCGAATGAACCCGCCACCAAATCAACCTCGTTCAGTTTGATCGTCGCTGACCGTTTGGATCAGAGAACGAACACTGGATACGCCGCAACGCATCGGACTTCTGAACGGATCTCTCTAATTGAACAGGACTTCCGGAAAAACGCGGTAGTCTAGGGTTGCTTCTGCCAGCGAGCAAGCTGATTGGCTCGGAACTGGGCCACTGTCCCGTTCTTTACTGCAATTCGGAGGTCTCGAACCAGTCGCTGGTAAAATGCGATGTTGTGCAACGACACCAAAATGCCTCCCAACATCTCTTTCGCCGCAAACAGATGCCGCAAGTATCCTCGACTGTATCGAGTACACGCGATGCAATCACATTCGGGGTCTAACGGCCCTTCGTCCGTTTTATGCACGGCATTGCGAAGCCTTACCGGCCCCTGACTGGTAAAAGCCATGGCGTTGCGGCCATTTCGAGTCGGCATGACGCAGTCGAATAAATCGATTCCGCGACAAACCGCTTCTAAAATGTCTTCCGGCCGGCCCACTCCCATCAGGTATCGAGGCTTTTGTTCGGGAAGCTGAGGCACCGTGAAATCCAGCGTGCGGTACATATCCGGCGGAGCTTCTCCGACACTCAGCCCTCCGACCGCGTAGCCGGGAAAGTCGATCGGAATCAGTCCTGCGGCCGATCGAGTTCTCATTTCTTCGCTGATCCCACCCTGAACAATTCCAAACAACGCCTGATCAGATCGAACCTGAGCATCTCGACAACGCTTCGCCCACAACGTTGTGCGATCGACGGCGGCCCGTATTTTTGAGATCTCGTCATCAGCCGGAGGACATTCGTCCAGACACATAATGCAGTCAGCCCCCAAGTCTTCCTGAATTTTGATAGCTCGTTCAGGAGAAAGTTCCAGCAGACTGCCATCGATGTGGCTGCGGAAAACGACCTTCTCGTCCGTCATTTTTCTCATCGCCGACAGGCTAAACACCTGAAACCCACCGCTGTCCGTCAAAATCGGACCGTCCCAATCCATAAAGCGATGCAGTCCTCCCAAATCCTTGACGATTTCCGACCCGGGACGCAAAGCCAAGTGATATGTGTTGGCCAACACTTTTTGGACTCCAACCGCCTTCAGCTGATCGGGCAACAGCCCCTTTACAGTTCCCAAGGTGCCAACCGGCATAAAGGCAGGAGTCTGAATGGTGCCGTGGGGAGTCGACCAAGTGCCAGCTCGAGCTGACGTTTCTTGATCCGTGTTTTCCAGAGTGAATGAAAATGAGGACATCGATGGGTGCTTTGCTGCGTTGCGAAAATGAATGGTTGGCAGTGTAGGCCAGTCTGCAGCAAATAAAATCGAGTTTCATGCTTGGTGAGAAACGAATGTCTGCCCAAACTGTAAATGACACAAAACCGAAGTCTTGAAGACTTCGGTATCCGTGACCGCGCATCTTGCGATGCTCATAAGATTTTTACAGCATCAATTTTGGCGCATAAAAAAAGGTGGGGTGTGTCCTGGAGAACACACACACCCACCGGCCCTTTTCCTTAATTTTTCGAGTACTTACTGAACGCTTAATCCAGAACCATCTGTTGGTGGCAGTGGCACAAGATCGGTGTCCTTGTCATCCTGGTTGAAGAATCGTGGATCGCTGTCAGCAATATTAGCTTTCGACAAACGTGCGTTGCGGCGATCCAAGATGACTCGAGCGGCTTCTCGAACTTCGTTGTCATCCAGACGTCGCAAGCTGCTGATGTCTGTCAAAGGCTGAAGAACTCGAGCCACTTTGTTGACGGAAGGTTCTAGCAATGCCAAGTCCATCAGGTTGCGACGCAGACCGTCCATTGATCGGAAGTGGCTGCTGACTTCGCTCTGAAACTGGTCGATCAGTTCAAGGTTCTGAACAGCGGCAGCAACTTGCTGAGTCTGAGCACTCAGAGTTCCCTGCAACTTAACCATGTCTTCAAGGTTGGCTGTTGCTGGTCCCAAGTTCATCATTGAATCACCCAATTTGGTGCTCATTGCAACCAGTGTTCGAGAATTCTGATCGGCCGCTTCCAGTGAATCAGCAGATGCCAGAACCTGATTCTTCAGGCCATCCAATTTGGCAATCGTTGCTTCTGCAGCATCGAAGGTATTGGTCGCCGAATCAATTGAATCTTTGCTGGCAATCATGCGGTTTTGCAAAGACATGAATTCGTCGAATCTCTGAGACGCGACTTTCAGGTTGTCGCTGCTGGCGATCAACTGATTGGTCAAATCTGACATATCAGCAACTCGTTCGTTTGCCGCTTCCAACCCGTTGGATGCCGCAATGACTCGACGCTGCAATGCCAGCATGCCAGCCAATGTGTTGTCGGCGACATCTGTTTCCGATGCTCCGCTCACAACTTCGTCTCGCAGGCTTTCCAAAGATTCAATTTCCGCAATCGCAACAGACGTCTGCTGTCGAGACGCAATCAGCTTTTGCTGAACAGCCGCGATACGATCCAAAGAAGACAGTGCTTCGTTTGAAGACGCAACTTCCAGCTCGATCTTCTGTCGCAGACTCGACAAAGAAGCCAACTGAGCTTCCATGCCATTCAAGCTTTCCAACATGCTGGCTGTTTCAGCTGCTGAATCTGTGGCACCAACAAGGTTGTTGATTTTGCCATCAGCAGAATCCAGTTGAACCTGAATTCCTTCGAGTCGTCCTTTTAACGGGCCCACCATCATCAACTGCATGCCAAAAAACACGACAGCCATCGAGAGCAACATCGCCATCCATAAAAAACTGCGGAAGCTGTTGTTCTGGTTTGAAGACGTTCGTCTCACAGTAGTTGTACTCACGGATAAATCCTCCAGGAAATGTGTGATCAACCGGCAATAGGTTTGAGAGAAGATCGCCGGGTGAATCGTGTTGTTATTTGATAAACTTTGTTTACTCGCCGTGAAACCCGTAGGCTCCGCTGTTGATATCGCCCTCAAGGTCACTCACAGTCTCCCAAATTGAAACATGTTCGGCAGTTGTTGCTGATTCAAGTTTGGCTGAGCGTCAATAGCCGAATTGACGGCTCCGTTGATCAATCTGGAGCAACCGAACTCAGAGTGTGAAACTTGGATCATCTCACCCAACTTCATTCAAGTTCAGCCCACGAGGCTTCCCACTTCACCGTCGCAGTCAGATTCCCAGCCGAAGTTTTGGTGGATTCAAGGGTTCGCTTCAGGCCACTTCCGGACTGACGGCTCATTTCCCCCTCGCAGCGTCAGCCACGCCTAAGCTTTGTCCTACCTAAGCCCTGTTCCGTCTAAGCCGTGTTACATCTCAGCCGTGTCCTGCAATTTGAACTTCACGAGGCCCCGTGCGGCTCACCGATTCAGGGACAGAGCCGAATGTGGTCCCCACTTTCCGCCACGTTCATCACAGCAAGCAGAGGCTTTCAGCTGATTTGCCACCGAGCTGATTGGCGATGGCCCCATCACACGTTAAAACTGTGACAGGGCGGGGGCAGTCTACAAAGCGGAAACCACGGCTCATTCACAGTGCCCCAACCAACGGTCCTGCAATCTTCATTTCGTCGCACTTGAAAACGATCAAGACATGTCAACTTCAGACTCATCCCGCCGAATGCCTTTGCATATCCAAATTTTGATCGCGATGATCATCGGTTCCGTCATTGGCATCGCCGTCAATCCCGGTGACACCGAAATTAATTCTCAAGTCGCCACCATCACTGTGGTCGAAGACACCGTCAAACTGGTCGAAACATCGACGGACGACACTGCTGCCACCATTTTAGAACAGAACTTTCCGTCCCGAACTGCGTTCGCCGCAGCCTACCCCAAGCTTGGCGAAATCCTTGCCGAACAGTCCGAAGCAACGGTCGAAATTCAAGATGGCAAGGCTCGATTCCAACAAAGCATGACTGGCATGACTGTGTTGTGGCAGCGCCGGCACGAACAAGATCCCGCCACCACGACGCTTAAGTTTAAGTCTGTCGACGAAATGCCGGCCTTCTGGAAGACAACCTTCGAATCAGAATCTTCACCCATCGCCAACAACTGCATTCTGCTCGCTAAGATGGTCGGAGACTTCTTTCTACGCCTGCTAAAAATGGTAACCGTCCCTCTGATTTTGACGTCTCTGATCACAGGAGTCACAGGACTAGGCAGCCAAGGCAACTTCGGCCAAATGTTTAGCCGCACCATCAGCTACTACTTGGCCACGAGCCTGTTGGCAATTGTGACAGGCTTGATTCTCGTGAACCTCATCAACCCAGGAATCGGAGCCGCATTGCCAGGAGGCGGCTCGGTAATGGAAACCGCCGACCAAACTTTACTGGGCATGGCCTACGAACAACTGAACCGACTGATTCCCACCAATCCATTTGCCGCGGTTGCAGGTGGAGAATTTTTATCCATCATTTCCTTCGCCATTATCTTTGGAACGTTCATCAATTTTGTCGGTGGAGAACACGGCAAACGGCTGAGCGATTTTTTTGCGGCTGCATTCGAAGTCATGATGAAGATGACATCGTGGGTGATTGGATTGGCGCCCATCGGAGTTGCCGCATTTATGATTTATGCCACAGCAACTCAGGGATTCAGCGTCTTCGGCACTCTGGCTAAATACATGATCACCGTGGCGGCTGCATTGCTGTTTCACGCCGTCGTCGTGCTGCCCATCATTCTGAAAGTATTTGCTCGACGCAGCCCATTGGAATATTTCCGATCGCTCAGCCCAGCATTGCTGACCGCATTTTCAACCGCATCATCCAACGCGACTTTGCCCCTGACGATGAAGTGTGTTGAAGATCGAGCCGGTATCTCTAATCGCACCAGCTCATTTGTACTGCCGCTGGGAGCCACCATTAACATGGACGGAACGGCATTGTATGAAGTCGTGGCCGTGCTGTTTATCGCTCAGGCGACTCCGGGCTTTGATCTTTCGATGGCTCAACAAATCACAGTGGCTTTTACCGCCCTGTTGGCCAGCGTCGGAGCAGCCGGAATTCCTCACGCTGGCTTAGTCATGATGGCCATCGTGCTGCAAGCCGTCGGTTTGCCATTGGAAGCTCAAGGCATCATCATCGCCGTCGATCGAGTTCTAGACATGTGCCGAACATCAGTGAACGTGTGGAGCGACAGTTGTGGCTGTGCGGTTGTGGAACGACTGGCCGGAGCTTCAACTAAAACACAACCAGAAGCAACATAGTCTCAAGAGACTTTCAAAACCAACTTGGTTCTCACGGCACGGTTCATTCACACGCTGCTGCAGCTGACTGCTCAGCGTATGATTCAAGCCACAGATCGTTTCAGGTCAAGCCACAAAAAAAGCCTCTGGAGAATCAACTTCTCCAGAGGCTCTGTAAAATCCCGAAAGCAACGAGAAATGCTTGGGGCTTGCGTTTTGTTGGTTTTGTGCGTTTTGGGCGTTATTTACGTTACTGGATTCGGTGAAAAGGGCTGGTTTTTTGGGGGATCGGGTTCAGGTCTGCTGAAAATCAGTGTCAAATCAGTGTGATGTGGATTTGTTGCACACTGATTTTATGACGTGGGGTTTTTGTGGCGATATCAAACAATCGAGCACGGTTTTCGAAGCACTTCGTGAAGTCGGTGGAAGTGCCCGCCAAGGGTTATTCGTGGTGGTATGACGACGGTTGCCCGAATTTGGCGTTGCGTGTTTCTCATACCGGCCGGAAGACATTCGTGTTGTGTGGGTCAAACGGGAAGCGGAAAGTGATTCCGGCGGAGGATTTAGGGGTTGCTCGGGCTTATTGTCGCCGCAAGGCGGACGAAGCTGCGGTTGCTGATTCGGGGCTGATTGGCGAGTGGACGCTGCAAACTCTATTTGATCACTGGATGGAATTTCGCAGCAAACCGCATAAGAGGACATGGAAACGTGACTTGACGAGATTTAGAGCGTGTCTTTTGCCGTGGGCCGATCGGAAATTGGGTGAAATTCGGCAGATTGATGTCGTTGGTTGGCATGTGGCACTCGGTAAGGATCGCGGGCATTATTCGGCGAATGACTCGCTGGTGTTTTTGTCGTCGTTGTTTGTTTATGCGGCGGGGCCTGCGTTGGGGTACTTGGGGCCGAATCCGTGCAAGGGGATTCAGCGGTTTCCTGAGCAGTCGCGGGAACGTTATTTGACTCCGGACGAAGTCGTTAGATTTTTTGATGCGGTCGAGTTGCTGTCGCGAGAAATTAGTCGTGACTTTTTGAAGCTGGCGATTTTTACAGGTCAGCGAAGGCAGCGGGTTTTGGAAATGCGGTGGGATCAGCTCGATTTGGAAGGCGGTCTGTGGTTTATCGATGGCGGTGATAATAAGTCCAAGCGGGATCAGATTGTTTCGTTGGCGAGTCCAGCGGTGGACGTGCTGCTGCGGCGGAAAGAAAATTCAATTGACGGGATCGACTGGGTTTTGCCGTCGTCGCAATCTCCGACGGGTCATTACAACGATCCGAAAACGGCGTGGGCGGCGGTGCTGAAGCGGAGCGGGCTGAAAAATTTAGTCATCCATGATTTGCGTCGGACGCTCGGAAGCTGGATGGCCAACGGTGGTGAGAACTTGGAAGTGATCGGCAAGGCTTTGGGGCACCGGTCGCGGGAAGCGACGGCGATTTATGCTCGGTTGAGTGGCGAGCCGGTAAGGGCGGCAGTTGAGCGAGCGGCAGTAGCGATTGACGAAAAGGGGAAAGCGCGATGAGGATTTCGGGTAATCAAGTTGGGCAGAGTATTGTTAGCGGTGGCGGTGCGTTCCGTGGTCCATGTTGCAGTGCCGGGGCGGTGCGGCGGGCACGATTATGGGCCGAACAGGAAATGCGACCGTTTGTTGATTTAATTATTCGCGTCCGCTCGACGGAACAACCGTCGTACCTGTTGGTCAGCGGTGAGCTGCAACAAGTGGATGATGGATTAAGCGAATCGGCGGCGGCTATCGTTCGGGAATGCGAGGGGCGAATTGCTGAGATTAGAGCGGAGGCGGCGCGGATGGCTAGCCTGGCACATCGGTCGACTGGGCTTTGTGGACGCAGCTTTCAAGACCGTGTGAGGGTGAGGAAAAGATCAGAATGAAGATTTCGAGAGATGTAGACATCGCAATTTGTAACCTCACCCGCGAGATCAACCTGCGAAGGCAGCGACGGCCAACAACAGTGGAGGCGTTGACGCGGCTGGTCAGTTACTGGACTCGCAGAACGCCGCTAGGTCGCCTCAGTGTTTGCTATTGCATCCGGGAAGACATCATGAGGGGTTGGCCGATTGGGCTTTGCAAACGCGGGTTTCGGTAAGCCGATGTTTACGGAATAGCGTTCCGGCGGAAGGAAGTTTAAAGCCGTCCAGTTTGGTGGCTTGCCTAAATGGGGTTTTGAAATGTTGATTCGGTTATTTTACATGCGTTCGGCGATTAACGGTTTTTGTGTCGCGGATAGTTATGAAGTGGATGCTTTGCCTCGCGTTGGTGATCGTGTTTTTCTTCCGGCTTATCACGTCGATGTGATTGCGGAGAATGAGCCTGCGTTGCGTATTGGGTCGTCGCGAGCTCCGAAGCGGTACGACGTGGTGGGCGTTGAGCATCGTTGGGATCAAGAAGAGCAGGTGGTGCATGTGCAAATTGCGAGAATGGTCGGTCGCATAGTTGGGTCCTGATCATGTGTTGAAAAGTTTAAAGCCGTCCGGTTGGGCGGCTTTTTTTATGCGCTGATTTTGGTTGGTGGAAATCTATTTTCAGAAAACCGGACGACTCACAACGGCGTGTGGCTCGTCGGGATGGGCTGTGGCGTGTCGTGGTGGCCTGTGGCGGGTTGAGGTTTGCGGATCTGCCGTCGAATGATGCAAAAAGGTTATTAGTGTTACCTACGTTATGAGTGTTACAGGTCAGGAGCTAATCGCCATGAGTGCGGATGCGGTAATTGCAAAAATCGAAGACGGGCGGCTGTACCGCACGGCGGAAGTTGCGGAGCTGTTCGCTCTGAGCAGTCCAATTCTTCGCAAGTGGCGAATGGAGCGAAAGCGGGGCGGGAAGGTCGGTCCTGAGCCGGATTATCTTGGCGGGCGGAATGTTCGCTATGCGGGTGCCGAACTTAAGCGGTGGTACTGGGAGTGTATCAGTACCAGCGTGCGGGCGAAGGCGAAGCAGCGTGCGGATGATGAGTCGGCTCGGGCTGGCTTAATGTCTTCGGCGGGCGGTTCTGGCCGCTAATTGTTGGCGGGTGTTTGTTGCGGGTTTGTTTGTTTTTACGGAGTGGATCGATGTTGCTTGCAGTGCTAGGGACGAAGCTTTTTTGGTTGGCTTGGTGGGTCTGTGCCCTCGCATGGATTGCGTGGGTTGTGGTGACTCAGTTGTCGCACTGTGGAGCGGATACGGAGCTGGAAGTGGCAGCCGGGACGGAAGACGGATCAACCGTGTTTTGGTCAGGGTGTTTGAAGTTTAGAGCTCAAGTGAGGGGAGAGGCGACAGAGTTTTCCTACGGCGGTCGCGGGTCGATCAGCCTGCCGTTCGCTGTTAATCAGATCTTGTTTAACGCGTTGGTGGTTGCTTTTCTGGCGGGTGAAGAGTTTGGCGGCCCTGAGGTTGGGGTGATTTCTTCGGCGGATTAGTGGCCGTGGAATCAGTTGATTGGGTTTTGTTTTTTGGAGGTGCGTGATGGGTGACGGTGTGGAAGATGATTTTTTTGCGGTGGGTGTCGCTGAGGCGGAGCCTGTTGGATCCGTGGATGCGGCAGTGGCGGAATTGCCGGGCGTGGATCCTGCGGGTGCGGAGCCTACCGGGGCGGTGCCAACCAAGTTGAGTCAGTCCGATGATTGGCTTGAGCTATACGGTGGTCGGGTCGCTTTAGATTCGCAAACAGCGGATTGGGTGTTTTTCGAGGTGCTGACTGTCCCTGATTTAAGTCGTGTCGTGGCGAGTGTGGCGGCTCCGGTTGATTTTGTCCGGAAAGACTTGTCGGCCTTAGAAAAGTTGACGGCCGGTGAGGTGAAAACGTTGGTGACTCCTGCGTTGCCCGATGATCAGTTGTTGGCACTGCATGACTTCGAAACTCGGGCGGGTGCGAAGCCGCGGAAGGTGGCGATTGATGCGTTGCGGATTGAGCTGAATCGGCGTGGTGCGGCGAATTGTCAAACGTGTGGCCAGCCGCTGGATAGTTGGGATCAATGGATTCATTCGGCGGCTGGCGATCCTTACCAGTGCACTGTTGCGGCAATTAGTTTGGCGATGGGTGGCGGCGATCCGCAGACACGTGTTGTTGGTCGTGATGGCTCCGAGTCTCAGCTACTGGAATGGTTTTGGTCGTCGATGCAGCGGCTCGGCGGTGGTGATGGTCTCGGGCGGTTGGAATTGGCGAATCCAGACTGGGTGAATCAGTGGCGTGTGATTGGTGTGCGGTCGCTGTTCCACGATATTGAAAATCGAAGTAGTCAACACTTCGTGCCTCAAGGTAGCCGTGGGTCTCAGGCGTGGGGTGTTGATATCAATCGACTGGCGGCGGCGTACGGTCTGAATTTGGCTCACGTTCCCGGTGCGGCGAGTGTGATGCAGGCCGCGACGGATTGCCAGTACAGCAAGGTTCAGACGATCGCGAATGGGCGGCTGGAAGCTGGTCGGGCGGTCATGTTGGCTGAGCGGAGCATTTCGTGATCACTGCCGGTGAAAGTCGATGGTGGGATCGTGGATCGCGGTCGTGGGAGATTGTTCCCAGGGGCGTTGAGGTCCGGGTTTTGCGGGACTGCGAATTGCTGTCGTTTGTAGCCAGTGGCGAGGCTCGGGCGTTGCGGGACTGTCTGTCGCGGATGCGGCGAGATGGCTTGCGGGTGGTGTTTGGTTTGCGGGCTGGTGAGGTGGCCGTTTGGGATCAGGCGGATCTGTGCGACGGTGCGAATAGTAAGTGAGTTGAGTTTCTGAAGTGTTTCATTTTTTTAGTTTAGGAAGTGTTGAAATGAAGAGCGAAGATTGTGGTTGTGACGAAATCGTTGGTGCTGAAGAATTGCGGTTTGCTGGGGCGGCTCCGCCATGGAGTGAGTGTTTGGAGTTTGCAGATTCGCTTGCGGTTGCGACCGGTGGGAGTAATGCGAGCTTCAGTGAAAAAGACGGATTTGCGATCGCGTTGGCGTACCAAGATGCCTTGATTCGCGGGTATTCATGGTTGAGTTATCCGCCGAATTTGCCGGGGGCGGAAGCTTCAGTTGAACCAGTTGTGGATAATCCTGTTGAGCCGGTTGTGGAAGCTCCTGTTGAACCAGTCGTGGAAGCTCCTGTTGAACCAGTTGTGGAAGCTCCTGTTGAGCTGGTTGTGGAAGCTCCTGTTGAACCAGTCGTGGAAGCTCCTGTTGAGCCGGTTGTGGATGCTCCTGTTGAACCAGTCGTGGATACTCCTGTTGAGTCGGTTGTGGAAGCTCCTGTTGAACCAGTCGTGGATACTCCTGTTGAGCCGGATGGGGATAATCCTGATCGGCTCACAACGGCTGGTGAGCGGCAGAACCTGATCGAGAGGACACGCCCGCATTCTTCCGCGTCTGATGCTGCCATGGCGGAAGGGTACGTGCGGATGCTCAAGCTTGACTCCTTTGATCAGATGACTCACCGGCAGATGTTGGCTCAGTTGGCCCGGATTGACGCGGCGGATGCCAAAAAAGCTATTGCAGCGGTTGGGGTGTCGTCGTAGCTGATTGGAAGCCCGCTGGGGTAAGCGGCGGATTTGTTGAGGCTCGGGGGCGGTGGTGTCTCCGAGCTTTTTGTTCTACAGGCTAAGGCGGTGGTAATGAGTCGGGTTGATCGTGATCAAGTAAAGTGGCGAGCTGCGGGCGGGTGGTCTTCGGTGATTTTGGCTCTTTGTCCGGGTGTCAATGACTCTCATTTATCGGGGCAGCACGGGCCGTGCCCGCGGTGTGGCGGGTCGGATCGGTTTCGCGTATTCGACGACTTCGCGAACACTGGCGGGGCGACGTGCAACCAGTGCTTTAGTGTGTCGAATCAAGACGGCTTCGCGTTTCTGCAATGGTATAACGGCTGGACATTCCCGCGTGCGTTGGATGCCGTCGCGAAGTTTTTAGGCATGTTGGACGCGGAGGGCAATTTAGTTGCAGGCGATGCGATTCCGAAGAAATTTTCGGCGGCAACAGCGGCAGCGAAGCCAAGGAGGGATCCGTTTTCGCAGTGGACTGCGTTTCCCGGCGAAGCGGATGATGTGGCTGTGTTGTGGGCGAAGAATCGCGGAGGAATGCTTGCGGAAGATGTTGCTGCGACAGGTGGCGTGAGTGGTGTCTGGAATGGTCAGCGAGTCATCGGGTTTACTGGATGGCGAGGCGATGACCTGAGTGCGTTGCAGGCGGCAGCATTGCATTTGTATCGAGTGGATGGGTCTGTGTTTCCCGCAGCGGGAAAACTGGGTGAGCGGAAGAATCACAACGTTGGTGGGAGTCGTTCCGGCTGGGTGTTTGTGGGTGGCTTGGATCGTTTCCGTCGGGCGAAGACGGTTTGGAAAGTCGAAGGCTTAACTGATGGCCTTGCCGTGTTGCCGTTATTGCCAGCGGATCATGCCGTGGTGACTTTAACGAACGGTTGTAATTGGCGAGCTGATTCCGACCGTATGCCGTCCGTGGAAATCTTCGCGGGAAAACGGATCGTTGTGTGCGGGGACGCTGATGTGCCGGGGCAAGCTGGGGCAAAGTCTTTCGCTGCAGATTGTGCATCGCGGTTCGCGGATGTGGCTATATGTTGTTTGCCGTATCCAGTCGAAGAGGCTCATGGCAAAGACCTGCGGGATTGGTGCGGGGAGGATGAGTGGTCGTTTTCGGATCTTGAATTGTTGTTGCAAAGCTGGGAAGAGCGGTTGGTGAATGAAGCCGCGATTTTCGACGATGGCGAAGACGTTGGGCCGCAACGCAGCTTCGATGAATTCGATATGACTGACCTTGGAAACAGTGAGCACTTTGCTCAATACTCTCGGCGGCTTCTGGCCTTTAATTTTACGTGGCGGAAGTGGACGGCATGGGATGGGATGCGATGGAGAAAGGAAGCTGGCGAGCGGCCGATGTTGATTGCGAAGAAGGTTGTGCGGTCGATGCGTGAGGTTGCGGAGTCGGCGGATGAACGGTCAGCGAAGCGGTGGGTTGTGCAATCAATGGGCTCCGCTCGGATGACCGCCATGGTTGATTTAGCGGCGAGTGAATTGCCGTATTCGCATGAGAAGTTAGATCAAGATTCGTGGGCGTTTAATTGCCCGAATGGCACCGTTGATTTGAGAACCGGCAAGCTTAGGCCTCATCAGCAGGCGGACTGGATCACGAAGCTTTGCCCGATCAATTATGAGCCTGATGCAGTGGCTCCGCGATGGCAGCAGTTTCTGGCGGAAGTCTTCGAAGGCGTGGAATCGGTGATTCCCTTTTTGGCTCGGTGGTTTGGCTATTGTTTGAGTGGATCGATCCGCGAACAGAAGTTGCCGGTTTTGTGGGGCGGTGGAGCGAATGGAAAATCAACGTTGCTCAATGCGGTGAAGAATGTGATGGGCAACGATTACACGATGCAGGCTCAAAGCGACTTGTTGATCGACCGGAAAGGCGAACAGCACCCAACTGAGATGGCTGATCTGTTCGGGCGACGGATGGTTGTGTGTGCTGAGACGGAATTTGGTAGGCGGCTGGCGGAAGCGAAGCTGAAGGCGTTGACCGGTGGCGAGCCGGTGAGGGCTCGCCGGATGCGTGAAGACTTCTGGGAATTCATACCGGAATGCAAGCTGATTTTGGTCACGAATCATCGTCCGCAGGTGTACGGAACGGATGATGGAATCTGGCGGCGGATGTTGCTGATTCCGTTCGGGCAGCACTTCGGCCCGGACCGTCAGGATCCGCAGTTGATGCAAGTGCTGGCCGATGAGTCTCCCGGCATTTTGGCGTGGATGATTCGCGGCTGTATTGAGTGGCACCGAACGGGGTTGATGCCGCCCGAAGAAATCACCAAAGCAACGGATGAGTACCGGGATTCGGAAGATGTGATTGGTCAGTTCACGAGGGACCGATGCGTCACAGGTGATGACTGTCAGGTGTCATCAGCAGAGTTGCAGGCGGCGTTTATTGAGTGGGCGGAAGATAACGCGAAGCCGCAGATTCGTCCGGCGAAATTAGCTATGCGGCTGGCTGCTGATGGCTACGTTAAGTTTAAGCGGTCCAAGATGTTTTGGCGGGGTATCGGTTTAAAAACCATCCATGAGGATCCGGAAGGTGATGAAAACGGTTTCTTCAATACCTAGCAGTGCCGCGAAAAACAGTTTTTATCCCCCGCCGTGAAATCGTGGGAGAGGGGGAGGGTATGGGAGGCAATCCCACTATTCCCCCACAAGGGACTCGATCAAAACGTCTAATGAAAAGTAATAGGGAAAGTGGCTCCCGCTCCCTCCCTTCCTCCCGTTGAACAAGAGAAACGAGGGATGGGCGAATGATCAAACAGTGGTTTGGAAGCATGAAGGCGGTGGGTGGGGGTGCCCTTTTGGGTCCTCTCTGGGGGCTGGATTTGGTCCGCAGTTTAAGCATAGCGACGTTTGCGGCGCAAAATAAATTTGCTGGGTGCTCTTGGTGCCTGGCGGGCCTAGTTTTGGGGATTCGATGGGACAAGAGCGCGAAAGAAAACGGGTCAAAGTGCAGGCGGAGGCGGCGGCGTTTCTGGGTATCAGCAAGACTCGTTTGCAGCAATTTCATCAAGAGGCAGGGCCGTCGTGGTGGCAAGAATCCTTTCGGAATTCGGACGGCTACGACATTGTTGGGATTGCTAAGGCTCAGGCAGTGGCGACAGTTTCGCGGAGCGGTGGCAGTGGGATTCCGGCGGCGGAAAGGTCTCCGCTTCAGCGGCAGATCGCGGAGGCGGAGGCGAGGGAAGCGATTGATTCGGCGGCAATTAAGTCGCTAGAACGGCGGAAGCGGCAACGTTTGGAAGCGGTAGCGGAAAAGGAATTAGTGCAGGCCGAAATTGTCGTGACGCTGTTTGTTGAAGCGTTGGCGGATTTGCGGAATCGGCTGGATGAATTGCCTTATCGGTTTTCGTTGCAAATACCAGAAGAGTTTCAGCGGCTGGTTTTTCAGTCGGTGAAGGATGGCGAGCCAGCCTTGTTGGAAGAGTTTGTCCGGGAACTGATCCAGTCGTTTGAAGACTTCTGGGAAGTGATGTCTTCTGAGGTTTTCGATCCTCCTGAAGATGATGAGGTTGAGATTTATGATAACTGAACAACTGGTTTTTGATGCCGTGATCGGTCTGTCGCGTGCAAGGCTGGCGGGGCGGTGCAAGCGTGGGTTCCAGAAGCGAGTGCCAGCGGATCCGCTTCAGTGGATGTCTCAGCATGTGCGGTTTCCAAAGACGTGGGAATGGACAAATTTTGATCTAAAAAAGATGCCTCATGTGCGTGGCTTCATTGAGCGGTTTTGGTTGGATCCAACCAAGCGGAAAGCGAACCTGCCTTGGGGTGTTCGTAGCGGTAAGACCACAACGTTGATGGCTGTGATTTGTTGGATTGCCCTAAACGATCCGGCTCCGATGGGGATTTTGTTTCCCGATCGAAAAATGCTCGTGCAAGCGTTGCGTGAGCATATTTACCCGATGCTGGAACGTACACGACCAGTTGCGAAGCAGCTGTTGCCGCGGCCAAAGCGTGGGGCCTACAGTATCACTTTTAAGGACTGCCGGGTTCGACTTGCGAATGCCGGGACGCTGTCAGATTCTTCGGGCTGGCCCGCCAAGTATATTTTTAAATTCGAGCACGACAAATGCCCGGTGTCGAAGATGCGGGAAGCGGATGCGTCCCGGCGGATCGAAAGCCGGACTTCCGGCTACGCTCGCGGTGTGAAAATCGTTGAAGAGGGGTCGCCCGGTGATGTTCGCGACAGTCGAGCGGCGAGGCTCTTGAAGTCGAAGACAGTGCAGCAAGTTCGCTACAACGTGCCGTGTCCGCACTGCGGTGAGTATCAGGCGTTGCAGTTTGATCAGTTAAGAATTCCGCGGCAGGCGTTGGAAGATTGCAACGCAATGTTGGCGGCGAGGGAATCGAAATATCACTGTGCGGTGTGTGACGAAGTGATCGAAGATCATCAGCGAGCCGCAATGATGCAGGGCGGTTTGTGGCTGATCGAAGGTGAGTATATCGATGCCAACGGGGTGATTTGCGGCACTCCGAAAGTTGATTCCGACACCATGGTTTTCGGTGGGTATTCGATGCTTTATTCGCTGTTCGTCGAGTCTTGGGGGGCAATCGCAAAAGAGTGGGTTGAGGCGGTTGAAGCTCAACGTGGCGGCGACTTGGAAGCGCTGAAGCGGTTCAAAACTGAGGTGCTCGCTGAGCCGTGGGAAGATCGTCCGACGGTTACGCAGAACGACAAGTTGGCAGAGTTCTTGAAGGGCGAACACGTCAAGGGCCAGTGCCCGGAAGGAACAGCGTTTATTGGCACAACTGCAGATGTTGGAATGATGTCTGAGCAGCTTGTTTTTCACTGGCAAGTGATGGCGTGGCAGCGTGGGGCTCAAGGTGCAATTGTCGATTGGGGAATCACGGTTGGCTCGGCGAAATTCTTAGACTGGATTCAGGGTCAGCAGTATGAAATCGCGGAGTCTGGCTTGTATCTGCCCGTCAAAGATTTTCAGTTAGGCGTGGACTCGGGCAAGTATTCGACGGAAGTTTATGGCTTCGTTGACATGGTTGGTGGGCAAGCATTCGCGTTGAAAGGTGACAGTCGCACTGGCGAAAATGTGGGCGTGGATCTGTACTATCCGAGTCAGCGAAAATCGGACATTCCCGCCGAGCTGGTGGCCCTGCGTAAGAAGATGGGCGTTTCAGATCTGTGGTTTATCAACTCGGAAAAAACTCAGCAGTACCGGCAAGCTCTGGCCAACATGACGTTACAGCCTGGCGTCAAGGGGTTCGTGACGATGCCGGTTGACGTGTGCGAAGATTACGAATCTTGGGGGGCGTACTTCGACCAGCTAAAGGCCGACTACAAAGAAAAAAACAAGTGGAAGCGAAGCGGAGCCAATGAAGCCGGGGACAACCTGCGATATGGGCGAGCGTTGGCGCAAAAAGCGACTCGCAACGGTCTGTTGTGGGATTCGGTCGCGTTGCCAAAAAAATACAACGGGCTCCCAAAAGTTATTGAGCAGGTGCGGGGGCCAGTCCGGAAAAAAAGTCCGTACGCGGGCGGATCTTACCTTTTGTCAAATCGTTAAATTTTGCTAGGAGATTTAATCTTGAGTGCTGTGCATGAGTTGAAGCCGGTGTTGTTTTCGACGATCGACCGTGAGTTAATGTTGTCGCCGGGGACTGTCGCGGAATGGGCGTTGCGAGACGGATTTCCTGCTGCGGCTGATGGCGTGGCTATCTTGCCGCATGTCGAAGAGTGGGCCGGGAAGCAGCGTTTGATTGCTGTGGCAGATACCGGTGATAGTGCCGATGGTGACGGACCTGTGATCGATCCGGTGGAAGCTGCGTCTGTTGGGTCAGATCCTGTCCCTGTCGCTCCGGCTGAGCAATCCCGCGAGCCCGCGGAAAATCAGGAAATTGAATGGATTGAAATCCGAATCCCCGTTGTTCGTGGTACGAAAACGATTTTAGCGGCTCGATCAACGCAGACATTTTCGTGCCGTCCGCAGGATCTCGCGGTGCGGAGCGGTTGGGGCGATTTCTTGGCGGGTTGTAAGGCAGCGGGGCTACAGCTGAGGGACGGAAAACAGGCTGATGATTTCTCAAAAGTGTTCCGATTGATCGGCGAACAGCTTGCCGACAAGAACACTAACGCGACTCAATAACGTAGATAACGTACATAACTTTTAACAAATCAAAAACTATAAAAAAAGGTTTTGAAGCTATAGCATTCGCCGGGGGAAATCATCATTTTCCCCGGCATGCCAAACGCAATTACAAATTTACAGCGGTTCATGAACGAGCAAAAAGCGAGTGCGTCTCAGCTTTACGAATTCGGCGCGACTGCGAGTGGGAACAGTTCGAAGAATCGAATGGCCGGACCTGGTGGTGCGGATGGTAATCATCAGATCACGAATCAGGCGGCGTATCTGAAATCGATTGCATTCGCTCGCATGATGGAAAATAACGATCCGGCGGTTTTCTCCGCCGTGAATCGATTAGTAAATAATTGCAACGTTGGCCAGATGACTCCGGAACCGGACACTGGTTCGTCGGATCTGAACGCCAAGCTGCAGGAAGACTGGTCAGACTACGCGTCGAATCCTGAACTGTGTGATCATGGCCGAAAATGGGATTATGAGACGCAGGCGGATGTGACGTTTCGCCGAGTGATGATCGACGGAGATCTCGCGGCGATTCCTCAGGAGGACGCAACGGTTATTCACTTGGAAGGTCACAGGATTCAGGGGCCAACTTATGGCCGAAAGGATCGTGGCGTTTGCGGCGTTGAATATTCCGGCAACCGTCCGAGTAAGTATTGGCTGACGAAAGCGAATCCGAGCTACGGCCATGTGGTCAAGGTGTCCGACGTTAACCCGTTAGATGCTTTCAACGGCGATGGTTGGCCGAATGTGTTTCATGTTTTCGCTCCAAAGATGTTCACGCTCAACCGCGGGTTTTCGGCTCTCGGTGCCTGCGGTTCGATTGGTGCTCGGCGAGACGATTTGGAATTCGCTACGGTGCTGAAGGCTCAGACAGCTAACTGCGTTACCTTCATTGAATCCATTGATGACGGCGAGCTGGTGAAGCTACTGCTGAGCGGCGGAGCGCTCGCGAAAGAAGATCCGAATGAAGATCTCGGTGATACTTACTATGAAGCGGATTCCGCTGGGTACTCGATGGGCACCGCGGACATTCATCCGGGTCGAGTTCTGCGGCCAAAATTCGGCCGCAAGCTGACGATGGACACGCCGAATATTCCCGGTGACGGGCAGCTTGAACTGAACCTACTGCTGCTGCAATATTTGGCGATGTGTTGGGACTTGCCGTTGAGCGTCTTAATGCTGGACGCAAGGCACGCAAACTTTACCACGTTTCGCGGGATCATGGATCAAAGCCGGGAAGCGTTTAAGAAACACCAGCAGTGGTTTGCGGCTGCGTATCATCGGCCACGTTATCGCAACTGGCTAAGGCTGAAGGCTCAAACAGATTCAGACGTCAAACAGTTTTTGCGATCAGAAAAAAGTGTTTCAGACTTTCGGCGGTCAAAGTTGTTTCGCCACAAGTGGCAGGCGGCGGCGTGGAAATATTATCACCCAGTTGATGACGCCAAAGGCGACCTGTTGCAGCTGGCGAACGGAATGCAGACGTTTGACCAGTATGCTCGCAAGCGTTACGGCATGCCGGGTGCTCAACTTCGCGATCAGATGATTGCTTTTAATCTCGACACCTATCGAGGCATTTTGAAGGCAAAACAGACGCTAATCCAAGAGTTCCGCGACATTCCGAATCTCGTGATCAACGAGCACTTTTTGTTCCCGTGGCCGTCAATGACGGGCACGAATTTGTCCATGAGTGGCGAACCAGTTTCTGCCGGTGTGGAAGATCAAGGTGGTCAAGGATGAACGCGTTACAAATCATGCCTGTGTTTCAGCAAGAGCTTCGACACGCGATGCAGCAGGCGATTGACCCAAAGCAATTGGGTTATGGCGATAACGATCGTCCGTCCATGATCACGTCAATGACGGATGGTGGCGTGGGCGTGATTCGAATTCGTGGGCCGTTACTGAGGCGTAAGTCGTGGTGGTCTGCGAGCTACGAAGTGTTGCAGCTGGATCTGGACTACTTGGCGGGTAATGCGGCAGTGGCGGCCGTTGTTTTAGATGTCGATTCGCCCGGTGGCTTGGCAATTGGAGCTACGGAAGTTTGCGATTCGATCCACGAATATGCGAAGCCGATTGTTGCCGTTGCGACGGGTTACTGTGCTTCCGCCGCCTATCGATTGGTGTGTGGTTGCGATCAGATTATTTGCACGGCGGATTCCGAAGTGGGATCCATCGGAACGTTGGTCCAACTGGATGACTACAGCAAGGCCTATGAGATGGCCGGGATTGAGCATTTGGATTTTGCGACCGGTTGGGCGAAGGGCTTGGGCACGGCGGGGTCCGCGGTGACTGATCAGCAAAAAGATTACATGCAACGTTGGGCGGAGCGGCTGCAACGCGGGTTCGGCGAGTCATTGAGATATCGGTTTGAGGCTTCGCAGATTGCGGCGTTATCAACGGGTGAGTGTTGGGGTGCGGAAGACGCTGTGCGTCTTGGGTTGGCTGATGGTGTTTCGACGTTGTCCGACGTCGTCAATCAATTAGCGGCTTCGCCTCGGGCGTTTTCGGGTGGTCCTAAACAGGAAAATGAAATGAAGATTGACAATCAGCCGGGCACTCCGGCGGCAGTAGCTCCGCTTTCAGTTGTGGCTGAAGCTGTGGCAGGGCAAACTAACTCAGCGGCTGTCGCAACTGGTGAGGCTCCGGCGGTCTCGCCGCTGCAATCCGTAGTTAGCGGGCAACCGGTCGCGGCTCCGGCTCAGGTCGCTACTTCTGCCGCTCAGCCAGCGGCGGCGGAACAACCTCAGCAGGCCGCAACGGAAGTTGCTCAGGTCGCATCGCCCGTTGCTTCACCTGTTGCTTCGCCTGTTGCTTCGCCCGTTGCGAATCCCTCACAACAGGTCGCCGCTGAAGACGTGGAAGCACCGGCAACTTTTCAACAGATCATTGATGCCTGCCACGGTCAGACACCGTCATCAGACTTTGTTTTTCGCATGCAGAAGGCTGGTGCAACCGCTGCAGTTGTTACGAAAACTTTTGTTGCGGAATTGGCGGCTTCAAAAACGGCTCACACCGCTCCGGCGGGCTTGTCAGCTGATCAGCTTTCACTGGGTGGCGGATCGACAACGGGCCAGCCCGCAACGACGGATGATCCGATGCAGGTGGTAGAGGATCAAATCAATCAGTTGATTGCTGACGGCATGCCTCGACAGCAGGCGGCTCGTCAGGTTTTGGATCAAGATCCAAAGTTGCTTGACGCATTTCAAACTGCAAATAGCGGAATGACGAAAGCGGCAAAGCGGGCTCGGCGTGAACGCAACAATGCGGGGCGACTCGCGACGTCTTTTCTGGCGGCGGAATAGGTTCGCAAAGTAACAGGTTCACAGCGAACTGATTCGAATTTGACTCTGAAACACTTGCCCGTGTGGGCTTAAAACAGGAAGCGGATTGATGAGAAAGAAGACTCCGGAAATCACAGTGGTGACGGATGCAGCGTATCCGGAAAACACATTGCTGATGGTTCAGGCCGATGGCACGTACACCGCCGGAACCGCAGAAGCGGGTGATGCTGCGAAGATCGCAGGTGTGCAAATTCACGCCACGTTTGCCGCTGGCGAAACAACGATGCGGATGCTGAATGCTGAAGGCACGATGAATTTTATTGCGGCGGAAGCAGTCGTTGACCTCACGGTCCCGTTGCGTGCTGCGGCTGGCGGTGAAGTGGCTCCAAGTGGTGCGGGTGCAATTGTCGCCATGCCGCTCCGAGCGGCTGTTGCTGGTGAATATGTTGAAGGTCGAGCTTACCGCGGGTAAGCGTTGGTGACTAATCAGGGCCGCGGAATGTCCGCGGCCTTGCGGTGCAAGTGTGATCAAGTGTTGAATCAAAAAGTTTGTTAAGGACTGACTAAAATGGCTCGTGCAGTAACAGATATTGGAACGCCCCGTGATGACATCGGGCTGTTTTTCGAAGCGATCGATTTGGACGCGATGCGTCGCGGCTATATTGGAATGCTTGTCGCTCCGATCATCGAATCGGTGTACAAGCGTGGCCGGTTCAGTCGCCGAGATGTGAAGCAGGTGCTGAAAAGTACAGACGCAAGTCGTACGGCAAGCGGTGGATACAACCGGGTTACTTCGCGATTCGACGAAGGTGATTTTTCGGTGAAGGAACGCGGGTTGGAAGAACGCGTGGACATGAATGAGCACGCCGAAAATCTCGGCATGATCGACAGTGAATTGGTTGCAGCTGAAGCGACTCGGCACGGTGTTTTGGAAGATCACGAATTGCGTGTGATCCAAAAAATCAATAGCGTGGCAGTGGCGGAAACTCTGTCTGCTGGTGACAAGTGGAGTAACGACGCGGCGGATGTCGTGAAGTACTTTGCTCGACTGAAGCGAGTTTTTCGATTGCAGTGTGGCGTACAGCCGAATTGCATGGTGATCGATGAATCTGCCTTGGATGTCTTGGCGGTCAATCCGTCAGTGATCGAAGCGGCTGGTCGAGTTGGTAGCAGTGTTGAGCAGGCGTTGGAATTCAACGATGTCAATCGTGAGCTTCGTCGCCGAGCTGTCGCGATCGCCTTGGGCTTGCAAGAAATCATTGTGAGCAAGGGGATTCACAACACGGCGGGCGAACCTCTTGAAAGTTCGTTGTCAACGATCTTCCCGGAAGACAAAGCCGTGTTGATGGTCAAGTCAGCCGAACCAACGACACGCCACCAACAGTGGTTGCGAACCGTGCACTGGTCTGCCGGTGGAAGTCGTCCGGGCTGTGCGTTCGAAGAATATGTTGAGCCGCAAACAAAGAGCAATGTGATTCGTCACTTGCTGGATACGGACGTGATCGAAGTGAATCGTGAAGCCGTCATGGTCTTGGGCGGTGTGCTCGATTTAGATTTCTTCGCGGCTGCTTAGGTCGGTTGATGAACGCAGTTGTCACTATTCGGCAGGCATGGTTCCGGGTGACAGTTGCGGCGGGCTGCGGTGCGATCTTCGCGGCTTGTCCTCGTCGCGGCGACAAGAACAAATCATGTGGGTTAGTCCCTGAGTCGTCGCACTTTTTGTTTTTATGAGCAGGTGGTTTGATGCCGAGTCCAATCGTAACGTCTGACTGGCAGTATGCGGGGTTCGCTTCGCAAGAGACAGTTGAACAACGCTTGGCGATGGCTGTGTTGCACGACGCGGAAGTTCGGCGGGCGGCGGTTGAAGATGGCAGTGGTCAGGGCCGGTATCACCGGCTGGCTCCGAACTATATCACCGACTTGCAAAAGACGATCGAAGGCTATCGATCGGAAAACCGAATGGCCGAATTTATTGCAGCGAGAAAGCGGAATGCTCGGCGTCCGTCGGGCTTCCGGCCTCGATTTTGAAACATTGACACAGAGTTGGAAACATGAACAAAGCGGCAGAGTTAAGAGCGAAAATTGAAGGCTTGCGGACTCCAACAAATTTCCCGACGGCTCAGCTGTGGAAGTCGGTGATGATTGAGTTGCTGGCGTTGGTTGCTCCGGAAACCGGCGAGACGGAAGGGCAGGAACCTGCTGTTGATCAGCCGGTTATTGATGCAACAGCGGGCACGCCTGTGGTTGATTCATCAGTGGAAACTGAAGTGGCCGCCGCGGCAGAAGTAGACGCGAAGCCTGCTGGCGAATCGGAAGATTTCTTCGCCGCTGAGTGACGCAGGGCGTGGTGTGAGTGTTTGTTTTTGTCCTTTGGTTTTGTGGGTGAGTTATTCGGATGTCTGAGCCGTTTTCAAACGTCGTGACTCATTTACTTGATCACCGAACAGATCCGCCGACGATCGTGCCAGCGAGTGATTTGTTAACCGGAGCCATTACGATTGCTGTGGCCGGTGATGGTCTTGCAGTATCTCTGGTTGGTTCCGTGCTGACAATTTCGTCGAACGGAATCAGTGAAGGTTCCGTTGGTCCGGCTGGCCCGGCTGGTGTGAATGGCCTTGGGTGGACTGGCGGGGCTTACGATGCCAACACTGGAGTAGTGACGTTTGCAAGTGCCGACGGGCTTGGGTTTGCAACCGGTGATCTTCGCGGTGCGGCGGGTGCGGCGGGTGCTGCTGGAGTCGCCGGTGCCGTCGGTGCGGCGGGCGTGGGCGTGCAATCAATTACAGTCGATCTATTCGGCGACTTAATTTTCACACTATCCGATGCCAGCGAAGTCAACGCCGGAGAGTTCCCCGGATTAAAACAAGCGGACATCACATCCGGTAGCATCGTCGCAACCACCGGTGTTGTGGACATGGGGTTGATTGCTACTGCTGTTCAACCATCGCGAGAAATCGCCACTGGAATTGGTCTCACAGGTGGTGGTGACTTATCAGCCGATCGCTCAATTTCGCTCGCAAACACTGCAGTCACTGCTGGTAGCTACACAAACTCAGATCTCACGATCGACGCTCAGGGACGAATTACAGCTGCTGCAAATGGGTCTGATGGTGATGGTGGAGTATCTAGCCCCCTCACGCTGACATCCAGCGGCGTTGCTGAGACACCGTTGACCATCAAGGGAACGGCGGGACAGACCGGGAATCTGCTGGACATGGCGAATGCCAGCAACCTGATTATTGCATCCATTGCAGCGAATGGCAGTTACGCAGTGGGCAACGGCACTGACAGTGATGTTGACGTTTTATCGGTCGATGTGTCGGGTTCACCATCGTTAAAATGGGATGAATCCGCCGATCGTTTTCAGCTGAGTAAAGGTCTCAATGTTGCCGGGGATCTATATTTTAATCAATCCAATGGTTTGGATTGGTACGGGTTCTTTGCTCTGGGCTCAAATGTGATTGTCAGATCGAGTAACACTTCAGTCCTCAGCATGTCGGGCACTAGGGTTACTGCGAATTTGAATAGCGTTTTTGGCTGGGGGGCTTCCTTGCCCACTGCTGACACTGGTATTTCGAGAGTCAGTGCTGGCGTAGTGGCACTAGGGGACGGTACATCTGGGAGCAACTCTGGGCAGCTGAATCTGGGCAAGCTTAATTTATCGAACCTACCAACATCTGACCCGCTCGTCGCTGGTGACGTGTGGGACGATTCCGGGATCCTCAAAATTTCAGCAGGCTAATCATGAGCGAAACACACAGCATCCAAATCGGCAGTAACGCAACCACGATCACAACTCCTGACGGCTTTGGCGATCTCTGCGTTGAGGCATTCGCCGCTCAGTATCAGTACGCTGAGACGGTGATTGACCCAGAGACCGGCGAGTCGGCGGCTAACCCGCAGACCAAGGCTGAGTTTACGTCTCAGCAGATCGTCAGCTTCGTCAGGCAAGTCGTGGCGGCTCACGTCAAAAAACAGGCAGTTGAGGCCGCCGCTGTGAGTGCGTCATCGCAAACGGATGCGATGGGCACTCAAATGGTTGTGGCAACGTCCGCTAGCGCCTGACACCCACCGCATGCCGCACCCGCAAGTCTTACCACAAAACATAACTACAAAACATAACCCACAAAACATAACCACACCACATAACCACACCACATGACCACGAAAACAATCACCATCGAATCAAATCCTTACTGGGAGTCGCCCGTGTTGCGGTTGTTGCCAGTGAGTAGTGGCGTGGTGATTGATAGCCAATCAGCGAGCGTTGATGATGTTGATCTAAGCCGGTACACGGCGAGTTTTTCAGACCTTGCGGCGGGGCGATATCGTTGGAGATTGGTCAGTCTGCTGGGTGCCGTGGTTGATGGCGGTTTCGTCACTGTCGGCGAAGTAGCTGGGCAGTATTTCGCGGAAAATCTTTTGCCGGTATCTGATCTGGCTGAAGGCCTTCAGACGTACTTTTCAACGGCTGAAGTGCTGCCCGGAAATATGACAATCCTTGCGGCGTTAAACGTCGTCGTTGCAGCTGTCGCCGGAATAAACGAAGAGCTGCCGGACGGGCGAGAACAGTTTCGTGATCTTGGCGACAGTGTGGCGTTCACCACCACTTTTGACGCTGATGGGTTCCGGAGCAATGTTGAGGTGCCCGGATCATGAAACAATTTGCATTCAAGCAATTCGGCGTAACAGATTCGCAACGCGATGAAGTCAGTTTGGTGGGGCTCAGTCAATTCGATTTGTCTCAGCAGTGTTCGCTCGACAGTCATTACGAATACAAGGGTCGCGGAGTCACCTACAACGGCGAAGCGAAGCAGGTGATGATCATCGACCAGACGTCTGTGGTGTCTCAAGATGATTCCACAACGGAAGTTGAAACCTTAGTTGTGATGGTCCGGCGTTACGGGTCAAGTGCCGTGGTTCGCCCGGCTGCTGGGGACGTGCTGGTGTTAAGAAATGACGCGGGTGTCGATTCAAAAAAATACAAGTTGACTCAGGTTCCCTCAGAAGCATTTAACCATCTGGAATGGGAACTTAGGTTAAGCCGAACCAAGACGGTGCGGCGAGGCGGGTCTCGAGTTCTGCCCGTTGGAGGTGCGTGATGGGTGCGGATGCGAGACAACGCGGACACTTGCAACAGTTGCTAGCGACAACGGAAGTGTGGGAAACATGGACTGGGCTGGATGACGTTTCAGAACGTGCCGCCAGAATCACATGGCCAGCGTATCCGGGCGAAGATCAGTTGCCCGCAATCGTCTTGGCGGTTGGAGCTTCAGAACGAATTGCCTATCCGCCGGGGGCGGGAAAGAGTGGCTTCCGAGCAACCGGAAGTTTAGCTGTGTTGGTGTTCGACGCGGTCGATCAGGAAGTTGACTATCGAACGGATGATGATCGAGTCACAGGGTTGGTGTCCGACTTAATGGACCAGCTGGTGGCTCACCCAGATATTGCCGCCGGCCGAACTCGGATGAGAATTCGGCGGGCATATTTTGAGCCCGGTTGGTTGACTCAAACGATCCTGAATACAGCAGATGATTCTGACGATCCGGGTGAAGCTGATTTTGTCGGCAGAGTTTGGAAGGGGATGTTTTTTATTGATTGGGGGCCATTTAGATGACAATCGCGGCCGTCTTTCGGGTGACTCACAACGGGCGAGATATCACGGGGCGTGATGACGAGCGGCCGGAAAATGTGCCGATCCGGGCGTGGCGGACAATCATGAAATCTGGGTACGTCAAAGCGGGCGTGTACTGGGTGGAAAATTATCGAGCGTTGAGATTTTCGAAGGCGGCTCGGTTCCGATATCCGAAGGTCTATAAGAGGCGATCGCAAGCGTACTTCAGGCGGCACCTTATCGACAAAACTTTGCCGCATGATCAACAGTCTGATGCTGCGAAAGCGGCGGAAGCAAAACACAGACCGTTGGTGTTTACGGGCACGCTTGAGGCCTTCACCCGCCAGGCGACGGTTAAGGCGTTTCAGACTCGAGTTTCAATTCAGATTCCGGTTCCGAACTACGTCACGAAGAGAGTTCGAGGCGGGCGAGTTGATATGTGGGCCGAACTAACGGCCGTGAATACAGAAGAGCAAAACAAGCTCACGGCGATCGTGAGTGAGCAAGTAGACCGTGCAACTGAAAACTTTTTAAAGACTCGAACCCTGCCAAGTTTACAGGGCTAGGAAAGGCTGAAAATGTCAATCACACAAGTCGAAGAATTAGCCGGATTGTTGCTTGGCGATGATGCTGGGGCCGCCGCCGATCCGGTGGACGACAACTCGATTTTTCTCGGCGAGCTTGATAGCACGTCGGCGAATTACAATCCGGAAATCAAGTCTGTAATTCCGGCGGGACATCTGTTTCCGTTGTTCGTTTCGCTGAAATCTCGGAAGGATGAAATCCCGTTTTCCACGATGCAGGTTGCGGCCGTGCTGGCACGCCTTGGAAACTTTGGGGCCAATGTCGGCACGACAAAACTCTTCTACAGGACGGTTGAAAATCTTGACGGGCCGGAACTCGCAAGTGATGCCGTGCATTCGGTTTTGACCGCGTCAAAGGCGTTCGCTTATGCAATGTCGTTAACGGCGGGGCATCGAACGGAAGCCGTTGTGCGTGGTCGAGTCGTGCCGTTGGAAGATGGCACGAACGTGCCGTTGGCTCGTTCGGGCACTGAAACGTTGTCGGTGAATCCCGTGGCGGATGAACAGTTTGAATTGGGGCCGATGTTTCTTGGGTCGCACGTGGTTGAAGGTGCTGACAACTTGGAAGTCAATCTGAATCCCAACCTGTACGAAATGTCGGACGAAAGCCGCAAGCGGACGAACTTTAGCAGTATCAAAGATATTTCGCCGGTGCTTTCGTTTCAGGCGACTGATCGAGATGTTGACACGTTGGAAGGTCCGGCGGTTAACTTTACTTTTTACTTGGTGCGGCTGAAGAATTTCGACGAGTGCTATCTGCCTAATGAGGCTCAGCATATTAAGTGCGTGGTTCCGCGAGGACTGCTGGTCAAGTCGTCTCGTCAAGATTCGCCAAACGTGACTCGGATGGAACTACATGCAGGCGGCGATCATGCCGACGGCTGGTTGGGCAATCCAGTGCAGTGGACCGTCAACAGTACGATCGATCTGCTCTAAGGAAACAGCGTAGGAAACATGGTTGCACGGCCAACGGGCGTGCCCTCGCGGGGTGGAAGGTAAACCCCGTTTTTAAACACTTCAGAAGAGGCGGAATCATATGGCGGAAGAACAGGCAGTTGATAGCAGCGGTGGTTTTTTTGATCAGTCAGCAGGTGTTGAGACTGCCGATCAGCCAACGGCCGCGGAAGCGAAGTTGCAGAAGCAGAAGGCGGATGCAAAGAACAAGGTGCATAAGAGTCGCAGGGCTCGGGGTGTCGTCGTGCAAAAACGCACGGTGTTGATGGGCGACGGTAAAGTTGCGGAGATGCCGAAAGAGGATCAGCCGAATTGGCTGACCGGTGACGCGGCGGATCCGGATGTTGGCCAAAAGGAATCATGATCAGCTTGAGTTGATCGTGTGGAGTTGGAATCCGTTGATAGTCCGGGATGGAGCCGCAAGTGAGCAATTTTTCGATGCAGCGAATTAAGCCAGAAGACTGCCAGCAGGCGATTGCGTTGTCTGAAGCCGTCTATCTGTCTCGGCAGGAAGCAACAGACGTTGCGACTCGGCTGGGCTATCGAGTTTCGCACATTGGGAACAACGGCGGGCCGCGAGTGATGGTCTGTAGTAATGACGATGAAACGATCGTCGTGATCCGCGGAACTGATGTTGGGGACTGGTTTGATTTGGTTTCCGATATTCGGTTTTGGCCGCGTCGAGATTATCAAGGCGGCTATGTGCATCGCGGTTTTTATAATTACTGCGATGCGGTTTGGATGCAGGTTGAACCTGTGGTACTGGCGGCGAATTCTCAACGGCTGACCTTTGTTGGTCATTCGCTTGGCGGGGCTGCTGCGGTGATCATGGCAACGTGGTCGGGTGTTTTGAGACGTCTAGCTGGTGCCCCGTTGGCTCATGTGGTCACCATCGGTGCCCCGCGTGTGGCGACTCGCGGGTTTCTAAAAATGACGGCCGCACAGACAAGTGGAGTGGCTCGGATTACAAACAATTTAGATTCCGTGCCGTACCTGCCGTGGCCCATTTATCACCACCCAAAGGCGGAGCACTATTTCATCCATGGAGACGGGCGAGTTCTGCGGAATCCAACTTTGCAGACTCGGATCAGGAACGTCGGTCGCGGTCTGTGGAAGCGGCTGATGAAGCTAAGTTGGTATTGCGTGCGGTACAGATCGTTGGCACGGGCGGTGAAGGAAGTTGGCAGTGATAGCGATCATCGAATTACAAAATATAAGGAGCGGTTTGATGCGTGGATGGCTGGTTGATTTATTTTGGATGCTGTTGCTGGCTATGTGTGTGCCAGTGGCGGCGGGGGCTGAACTAAATGTCGTGCGGCTGGAAGTTGACGGTGGATCGGCTTACGGCAGTGGAGTAGTGCTTGCCGGACAAAAGATCGCGACGGTGCGGCACGTTGTTCGTGGTGCGGCAAAAGTGACGGTTCAGATCGGTGGCAAAGAATACTCGTTGCGGCCGTCGGCGATTACGGCGAAGCATGACGGGGCGGCGATCCTTGAAGGTGATCTGCCGGTGATGCCGGGGGTTGAAATTGCAGGTGGTCCGCCACAAGTTGGGGCCGAACTTGTGATGCACGGGTACGGCAGTCGTGGGCGGTTGGAATCATACGCGGGGACTGTGCTTGGCGGGGTGTCTGCTGGACGTGGGGCGTCCACCTACTTAGGCAATGTCGTTGACGCGAAGCGAGTTGTCAGTGGTGATAGTGGTGGTCCGGCAATCGATGCAAACGGTGATGTTGCGGGGTTGGTGATGCTGGGCAGCGAGGAAGATGTTGTGCTGTGCAGTTGGGCGGATTTGTCTGAGACTGCAAGCCGGGCTGGGTTGCAGACTTCGGGGCGGCGGCCGGATCGTAACGTGATCACGTTCTACACGTCGCCGATGTGTGGAGCATGCAACGATGTGAAGCGTGACATTGATTTGGGAGTGTATCGCGGCACTGTCTTCGACGTGGTGGATGTGACGCGGATGCGTGGTCGAGTGCCAGTCGAATCAACTCCAGCGTTTAGCTACGGGATCCATCGGTACGAACCGCAAGCGTACAATTCCGGACAATTAAAAAAGTGGTTGCAGATGGTGCTGAGTTCCGCTGGGTCGTCTGGTGAGTATCTGCCGACAGATCCGGTGGCCTCTTCGCCAGCTGCAAAACCGGCGATTGAATCCATCGATTGGACGGGCGTCCGGTTTGGTGTGTTGGTGTCGCATTCGTCGCCAGATTTTATGGCTCGCTTGCGGGCTCCTGTGCAGCGAGCTCTCGACATAGCCAGCGGCAATCAGGTGCCGGTTGAAGTGTTTCGAGAAGGCCAGTCTAGTCGGTTCGGTGGAATTCGATCCGCTCTTGGGGTCAATCACAGTTTCGCTGTTTACCCGTTTATGACTTTAGACAAAGTCGCCGACGTTGGGCTTGTTAAAGGCTTGGTGCTTAAAAAATTAGAAGCTGCTTTTGACGGGCGATTGAACGGCGAAACGAACGAGCTGATGCCGGACCTTATTTTCCGGCGGACGTCTGCGAATGACTGGCAGAGAGTCACGCAGGCGATGGGCGAGCATTCAATTCGCTCGGGTGTGCCGCCTCCTGAAGCGGGCGTGCGTGTGGGATCGCAACAGACCAACCATCAGCGATCGTGGGCCGAATCAATCGTTGCCTTCGTCGTGGGTGTCTTGGGGATGATGAAGACGGTGCGAAGTGTTCGAGGCTTCTATTCGCAGCAAGCTGAAAAGTTGCTGGAAGAAAATCAACCGGCTGATTTTTTTGACGACGGAAAGGCAGGTGTGGAATGATCACGGGAGTTATCGCGGGGCTGGTTGGGCTAGCTTCCGCCAATGCTGGCGGGTTACTGGCTGGCAGTGCGGTGGGCGTTGCCGCGGAAGTTGCGTTGCCTTGGGTTACTCGGGCGACTCGCGCTCGGCGAGTCGCCCGGTTGCTGCGGAAAGCTCCGCTCAGCAATGAGCAAAAACGGGTCCTTCACGAAACGGTTTAATGAAGCACGGAATCTTATATTTTGTTTCGGGGGTTGCCGCTGAAGATCTCAGCGGACTACGTCGCACGGCGTTAGGTGACGTTGTGTCTGACGTCGTGGATCCTGAGGATCTGGCGATTGCGGTGATTGATCAAGGGCCGTCCGGTGTGCGGGGAACATTGTTTTGCGTGTCACCCGAACGCGGTGTTGCCGTGGAAGATTTTGGCTTCCACGTGGACCGGCAAACGTGGAAGGAAACCGCCGGAGGAATCTGGGTTGGCTGGCACGATGACTACAAAGTGAACCCAGTGGACTTGGTCCGGCGGTCTTGTCCGGCGACGGATTTTCAGCGAGTTGCATTTGCGGATGGGTCGCACTGGGAAATCCCGTTGCTGCGTGATCCGATCGTCGAAATCAGCGGGCGGCAGTTACTGGAATTAGATCCGTCGGCTCATTCAACCAGCCTGAGGACAACGCACTATCGAGACGAATCAGGGGCGTGGAAGTTCGATGTGGAAGCTCAGTATTCGGAACTCTTTGCGGCCTCACGAAACTGGTGGCAGTGGCTGGTTGAAGCGACTGAAAACGGGTCCGTTGATTTTGGTTTTGCGGAAGTGTTTGAGTACGCGATACAAGTGATCAATTTAAAATACCGCTACCCTCAGGCGTTGCACGATGCGACAGCGGGGCGGCTGCTTGATTCCGGAGTTGTCTCCGAAGTGTTGATGGTGTCATGCGGCTGGTCTCATGCTCGCCAATTGCTTCAAAAAAAAAGTCTGCGTGCCCGGCTGTAATTGATTTTTGGTTGTGGCATTCGGGTCGCAAACCGACCCACCGCCCGACGGCGTTTGAATTGCATGAAGCCGCCAAGCTTGTTGAAGAATCTGTTCTATGACGACCTTACGAATCAACTTTGACGGAGACGCTTCGGCTCTGATTGCAGAGCACAGGAAGTTGGCCGCGGAGCTACGTCGTGAATCTGGCGAGCGGCGGAAAGCAGACGCGGAGGCTCGTCAGTTGTCGGCCAATGAGCGGGCTCGGCTGAAGCTACAAATCACAGAAGGCAAGAACGCGAAGCGAGTTTTCGTTGACGTTGGTCGAGCGGCCGCGGACGCAATGAAGGGGGCCAAAGATCCGTCCGAAGAATACACGAAAGCGTTATTTAAACAGCAGTCGGCACTGGATGCCGGGGCGATTAGCTTAGAGCAATTTAAGCAACGCAAATTTGCATTGCTGAAGACTTTACGAGATGCGAAAGCGGCTCAGTCGGGCGAAAACGATGTGCTGAGACAGGCTGGGATTTTGGTTGATAAGGCTCGGTCAGCGACCGAAATTTACGACGGCAAAGCGGCGGCGTTAAAGACGGCGTTGGACCGCGGGAAGATCAGTCAGCAACAATACAACGACGCGGTTGCGGAAGCTCAACGCGAGCTGATCGAGACCAAAGACGCTCAGTCTGGAGCGAATCAGCAGTTGCGACTTGCGGCGTCACTTGTGGACAAGGCGAAGACAGCCGCTGATCGCTACGACGATAAGTTAAGAGCCCTGAACCTTGCGTTAAAGCGTGGAAAGGTCAGTCAAGATCAACACAGTCGAGCTGTTGGGCAGGCGAAGCGGGAATTGGATCAGGCGGGTGCATCGAATAACAAGTGGACCGCCAGCCTGAAAAGTTCGCTGGGAACCATGGTTGGAGTCACCAGTGGAGCCGCGGCGGCGGGCACTGCGATTGCCGTGATTCGGGCGGAATATGATCACTTGTTAAGGCGTCAAGATATCGCCTTGGGTCGCACGACGACACTGGCTCAAGCTCAAGAGCAGGCGTCCGGCAACCTTGGCAACGTGCCGGAAATGAATCTTCAAGAGCTGTTCGGTCGAGTTCGCTCAGCGAGTCAGGATTTAGGCGTTGACGAAGTTGGATTGACGCGTGCGGTGAGTGACGCGTTAAGTGCTCGTGGTAATAAGTCCGCAGATGATGCCGTGGATTCTGTGATTGCAGCGGCGAAGCTGAGGCGGTTTTCGCTGGACGAACTTCCGCAGTTGTCGGCGGCGTCACTGGATATTTCCAAGGGCACGGGAATGGGGCTGGAGGAATCGTTGGGCTTCCTGATGGAAGTTGGCACTCAGTCGCGTATCACAAACCTGAAGGCCTTATCGGAAAACGTGGCACCGTCGTTGACGTCTGCCAAGTTGTACGATGTGTCGCCAGCTTTCGCTGGGTCGACGTCTGCTGCGTTGTCTCAATCGATCGTTGATCCAACTGGTCAGACAACTCGGACGGCTACGACGAAACTGTTTCAGCAACTTAGTAAGTTTCGGCCGGAAGATAATATCGCGGACACGTTGGCCGCGATTCAATCGTCTGCAGATTTGCAGCGGGAATTTTTCGCGGCGAAGACGGAAGGCGGATTTGCGGCAAGCTTCGAAGCTAAGGCATTGCCGTCGATCCAGGCGTTATTGCAGCAGGGCACAACCGAATCAAAACAGTTCGCGGATTCGCTGGCGAAGCTGAGCCAAACAGACGGGCAAGCTCGATTTGACAAGCAGGTTGCGGACGTTGATTCGCTTCCAGCTGTGCAGGCCGCGAAGGTTAAGCAGATTGCGGATAATCTTGGCGATCAATTGACGTTTGCTGATCCTTCGTTGGCGATTTCGGCGGCCGTCCGGGACGGCTTAAAGACAGTGCGGGAAAGTCTCGGTGATACAGAAGTTGGAACCAAACTCACTCAAATTGCCGAGGACTTTACGGCGGGCGGTGAACGTGGCTTGCCGGAATTGGTGCGGAAGTTTGAGTTGCTGCAACGCGGATTGCTGGTTGATCGAGAGGTTGTTCGGCAAGGCTTTATTGGGCTGAATCAAGTCAAGGTTGTCGATCGAGAAGTGACAGATTTGGAGCGATCACAGGCGGCGACAATCGGCAAGGCAGTTGAGCAACTTCGCAAGCTTGCGGAATTACAAGAGGCGAACGCGGCGAAGCCAGGAAGGGCGGCGGCTCCGGTTGCGGAACCGGCCAATGTACCGCCACCGATTGCCGTGGCCGTGCCGCCAGTTGTGGCTCCGGTGGAATCTCGCGTGGATGCTTCGGTTGCCGCTCCGGCTGTGGATCCGTCGCCGGTGGCGGAATCTCCGCTTGTGCTGGTGACTCCGCCAAGTCCGGTGATTGACCGCACGTCTCCGAATGTCACAGACGTGTCGCAGTTGGAACCAATTACAGGGCCGATCAGCGTGAGCAGTCCGGCTGGGTCGCGAGTCGCTGAATTGGACCCGCTGCCGGTGTCTGTGGCTCCGTCGGTGTCGCCCCGAGACGATCAGTTGGTGCCTGAGTCGTCACAGGCTGCCTTTGCGACTGTCGCCGTGGTTGAAGCGGTGTCACAGAGCGGCAAGACGCTTGTGGACGAACTGAAGGGCCTCAGAAGCGATCTAGCGAAGCAGGCGGTGCCGCAAGCGAGCACCACGGATAAGCCGTTGGCTCAGGCAGCGGCCGCCAGAACTGGCAGTGTGGGGCGATACAACCGGCGGAAAGGCACAGACGGATGATTGACTACGAAGACAAAGTGCAGGTATCGGCGATCGAACGCGGAGCACTCAAGACGGAAACCAACTGGGACCGCTACGTTGAAACCGGTGGGCAGTTGGAATTTATCCACGATGGCAACGTTGTTGGTGAGCCGGTGGTTGGCTTTGTGGCGTTCCGCGTCTTTCCGGAATTCGTGAGGGTTGATCGCATCGCGGTGGCTCCTAAATGCCAGCGGTCTGGCCTTGGTGGCTACTTACTGCAGATGGTGCAACACAGGTTTCGCCAGCACTTAATTTTCGTCGATGTGGCGTCTTCGAATCCGGGACTGATTCGCTTTTTTGGGCGGTCAGATTTTCGCTCGCTCGCGAATTTGTCGGCAATGAAGCAGGGCCGGAATATTGCCCGCTTGTGCTGGGTGCCGGTGCCAACTGAACCGACGTTTGAGGTGGCATGATGAGTAGTTGGTTTACGTTGCACGAGCAGTCCGCCGTGTATTTTCCCTTCGTGCAAATGGACGGCGTGCCGGAAGCGAGCTATCGCGAGTATCGCGAAGTGAGTCGGCCGGGAATTGATTCCGTCGGTCACTACGTCGGCGGCACGAAGGGGAAAATCTTTACCGTCAAAACGTCTGTGGATTCGCCCAACTTGGCCACGGCTAAGACTCAGCAAGCGGCTTACCGAGCCGCGGAAGGTGGGTTGCTGGATCTGTATTGGCAAAGTGTGTTTTTCGGAACTGTCTTCGTCTACGAAGCGAAGCCGGAATTGGTGGATGTGCTGGGAGCCTCCGCCGGTGGATTAAATAACGGGCTGGCTGCGTGCTGTGCTACGTGGAAGTTGCGAGTGGTGACCTGATGACGATTGATGTGCCGCAAAGCTTGGAGGTTTTCGCGCTGTGTTACGCAAAAACCAGCTGGGCTGACGACTGGGTGGAAGTGCCGCTGCTGGAGTGCCTGAAGGTCGGAAATCAAGCGGCACCGGCTCACGCGACGGCTTCGTTCCGCTACGAATACGGCATTGCGATTTTGCCGGAAATCGGTTCGCGGGATGCCGATGTTGCTCCGGCCGTCATTCCAAAACCAGAGATCCATCCGGCTTACGTCCGAGTCGTCACAGACGCGTGGACGTGGTACGGAGTGTTGATGGAAGCCGCTGATGATCGCTTCGGCGACATCATGGTTGGCGGCACAGCGTATCCGTCTGGTGTCATTACTTACACGGCGTTTGGTCTGTCGATCTTGCTCGACTTTACGCCGATTCGGCAGTCTTTGTTTGATCGCGGAGCAGTCGCCACACTGCCGAAAGCGTTGGTCGTCAATTCGGGATACCTTGAAGACGAATGGCAGGCTAACCAATCGCAAGAGTCAGTTGCGGAAGATGATGAGGGTCTAGATTTAGATCCTGTTGGGCGAAGTGTTTTTTATCAGCGGCCCGGCGGCGGTGAGTTGCAAAGCTTAGAGCCGGATCCGATCCCGTGGCGAGCTGCTGAGTTTCTCGAGTACTTGCTGGCGAATTTCGCGGGCACGAACCGGCTCGGCGAACAGTCGTTATCGGTGACAGTTACCGGAGCTGTGACGGCTCTGGATTACGTTATGGAGCGGTTTGAGTACGAAGGCCAGACGATTTGGGAGATCATGAACCGATTGATCAGCCGTGACCGTGGAGTTGGCTTTGCTGTTAGTTTCGACGACTCTAATGATGGCATTGCTGTAAATATCTTTTCGTTTTCGCCGGTGGCTGTGCCGTTGCCAAGTGCTGCCGGGGTCACAATTCCAGCGAACCAAAATCAGGTGTCGCTGAATTTATCGGCGGCGCTGAACGTCACAAAAGAACAGGTGACAGAATCGGTTTTTAACGTCTATGATCAAGTGAGGATTCTTGGCGAATGTCGCGGCAGTGTGTTCACTGTTGATGACGGTGATATGGCTCCACGGTGGACCACTGAAGAGCAAGACAAGTACAACACCGCCGCAACCGACCAAGACGGATTCAGTGGGCTCGATGACGATGATAAGTACCGGCGAAACCAAGAAGTTCGCAGCGGTGATGACCTAGCTGATGTCTACAGTGCGTGGGAATTTAGCAGTGTGTTTTCTGGCTTCCAGTTGTTCGCAATCTGGCCCGTCATTTTGTCGGACGGAACACTCGACTATCAATCCACGTCCACGTTTATGCGGGCCGGGTTAAAGATTCAGGACTATATCCCGATGCAGGCGGGAAAGGATTATTCCGGCGAAGTTGACGCGGAAGGTGTTGGCGAAGTGACTGCCGAATTCAACCGCAAGGAAAGCCAGTGGCTTCCGCCTCAGGTTTGGTTCGATACGATTTTGGCCGAACATCTTGATGCGGACGCTGATTCGGAATCCATCGAAGACGGACGGCAGTGGAGTGTGTCGACTCAGCTCCACGCTGAATATCCGGGGCTGATCTTTGAAGTGACGGGCGGGAAGCAGCACTTTATCGCCGCCGATCTCTATACCGCAAATGATGACTACGAAGAACTGGCGGATGAAGATCGAGTACTCGACCACGATCAGTGGGAAGCTACGATTTACGTGCAAACTCAAGAGCGGGTTTCCGCAGAGTGGCCGCCATCGGTCACAGATCCCGACGAAGATTTTGTAGAGCCCGATGTGTGGCGAGTGCTTGAAGTCATGGCACCGGGGATGCACTTTGATTTGCTCGCGGAAGGGACCGTGGTTGGCTACGAACTGGACGGAGGTGTGAGGACGCCGATCCAAGCGGCGGGCGGAATTCTTCGGGATGACCGTGACGTGCTGCTTGATCAGGCTCGACTGATCTGGGAGTACGTCCGCCAGCCTCGACGGTTGCTCACGGTTAATTTCGAAGCTGTCAATTCGGTGATCCCGGTGGGAGTCATGATCACGACAATCGGCGGCGGAACCGCGAACGAACAGCAGGTTAATTCGGTGGTGACGTCCGTGGAATTGGATCTGAAAACCGGAGGAACTGCGATCAAAACTGAAGGCGGAGAATTGGACATCGTGGAAGGGCAAGTCTGATGGCAGCTCAACAGTTGAGAAGCCGAACCGCTCAGCGTGGCACGTGGCTGCGGAGACGATGGCGGAGACGGTTACGACAGACGGGGCCTCAGTCGTGCTGTGATCTGTATTGCCGCCGAGACGGTGCGCAACACGTGGGCCGGTTTAGTCCGGCAGCCTATGGACTGACACAGCCAGCGTTTGCGATTCAGTATCCGCAAGGGTTGCAAGTGCCCGTTGATGGAGTGCCAACAGCAGAGGGTCCGTTGCCAGATTCGGCTCAAGGGTTGGGATATTACAACGTTCCGCGTTCGAGCGTTCGGCAGTGGTATAACCTCGATTGGGAGAGCACTCAGCAGGTTGCCAGCCACGACGATTGGTTGGTTAACAATACGGGCACTCAGCAGGTCCCAGACATCCCGCTTGATTGGTCGGATTCGAATTTTGCGAGTTGTGCTCGGTCCGCCTTTATTCAAATCCCGCAGCAGGAACGGGTCACGACTTACGGGAATGGCGAGTACGGTGACAGCCACGCGGTTAATTACACCAGCGTGCTTTCAACGCCGGGGCTGTTTCAGTTTACGAAGCAAAAGGTTGTTTCGCTGCAGGTGGATTTTCTACGGGCAATTGGTGACTATTCTGCAGGCATGAATACGATCAATTTGATTGTGTCATTTAACGAAAGTTTGGGCGGAGTGCTGCAACCGATCTTGGATGTGCCGTCTACTTGTTTCCGAACAAGAGATTCGCCAAACCAGCCGTCTTGGATTGGGCCGGGCCATCCGATTCCGGGGGCACGCAGTACGTTTGCAAAGCCCGGTGTCCATGCGGATTGGACGGACTATTATGGCAACGGTAGTGTGTTTGGATTCGAGGAAGCGTGGGAAACGGTGCAGGTTGGATTTCAGCAGGTGCGATACCTACCTGTAGATCGCAACAATCTACACGCAAATGTGTCAGGTGATTCTACTAGCCGTCCGCCGTGGGCAACGCGTGAAGTTGTTGATCGATTCGGTGCGTTTCCGGTCTTTGGTTTTGTGAGTAACGGCAAAGCGGTTTTGCGGGCTGACCTAAGCGGTTCGGTCGCATCGCCCGGAGAAACGTGGCTACCTTTGCTGACGTCAGTTGATGGTTTTACGGAAACTGGCCCGGCTCAGTATGATCCCACACAATTCGCGGCGGCGATTGAAACGGGAAGCCCGAAACTTTCGCTCGCGGATTCCGTGGGGACGATCGCGGAAATCGATCTTGCAACTCAGTTGCCGGAATTTGTCAACACGGACGACACCAAGGGCAGTTTCGGTATCGTTGCTTGGCCGTTTTCCGGTGACAAAGCGAATAACGATCTTTACTTCGGGGCGGAGCCGTGGGACGTTCAGTTCGATCCATTGCATATTAATTCGAGCAGTCCGAGCGTCTATCGAGGGCTCGCCGGGAACCCGTTTTATTTCGGTGAGCGGGAAGTGACGTTTCAGGTTGTCGAGCCAGATTCTTCGGCGTTGGCTCACTTCGGGAATCCGCTGTCAACGAACCAGAGAGTGGATCGGTGGACGTGTACGCCGGGTCACGAAACGGCCGTCATTCCGCGGACAACATGGCGGGCAAATGAGGATTTTTGTGAGCCGCTTGAAGACATTGAGGGGACTCGGCAGCAACGTCACAATGTTGGCACGACCTTAATTGATGGCGTGGCTTATCAAGGGACTGGGGCGTCCGAAGTGTATCAGGTTGCTGTTGAGGGTACGCCGGGCACGGAATTCTGCCGAGTTGATCCAAATTCGATTGTTCAGCCGACTGACCCTACAGGTGGCGGCGGAACTGTCGGTACGATCTAACAAGACACAGTCAGTAGTCCAATACAATAAAACGAAAGTAAAGCAAATGTCATCATTCAACAAAGTGATCCTGATGGGTAATCTCACCCGAGATCCAGAGCTTCGTTATACGCCGAGCGGTTCCGCAGTCGCGGAAATTTCCATGGCGATCAACCGCACGTGGAAGGATCGGCAGACGAACGAAAAACGCGAAGAGGTGACGTTTGTGGAGGTCACTTTGTGGGGCCGGACGGCAGAAATCGCAAACGAATATTTGCGGAAGGGGCGACCTGTGATGATTGAAGGCCGGTTGCAGCTGGACAAATGGGAAGACAAAGAGACGGGCAAGAATCGCAGCAAGCTAAAAGTCGTCGGCGACACTCTGCAGTTGCTCGGCGGTCGAGATTCCAACGGCGGAAATAGCGGCGAATCAGGCCAATCCGCCGGAAATCAGGCCGGATATGGGGCCGCTCATTCGCCTCAAGTGGGTCCCAGTGCCTTTGAAGACGAAGAAACGCCGTTTTAGAGCACCCCCGTTTTACTGGTTGTCGTTGCCCGCCGCTCGTTTTTCGACCGATCGGCGGTCAATTAGCCAGTCACGGCCGACGCTTCGAGTTGCATCGATTTCCCCGGATCGGCATAACTCTTTCGTGACGGTTTCGCTTACGCCTAGGATTTTCGCCGCTTCGGTGACGCTGCAAAGCCGGTCGGTGATTTGCTTCCAAGTGGGCTGTTTCATTCGGTTAGCCTTGATAGTGACCCGGCGAAATTTACGGCGGCGTGGTTTTCGAGATACGGACCGTGGATGTCGGCGTCACTCAAATGAGCTGACGTTTTGCCGTGCCAAGTCAGGATAAACCATTGAGCTTCCAGTCCGTCGTGCAATTGCCCGTCTTCGCCAAAATGGTCTTCGTCGTATTGGTCCTCACTGTACGATCGCTCGCTGTATTGCGAGCCGCTGTAGATTTCCACGATCATGATGTGCTGTCCAGTTTGCGGGTTGCGGATTAAAAATGCCCCCTGTGAGACTCACCAAACCGAGCGGGGGCAGACCCGGTGGAGATTCGGCGGGTTAGTCGAGGTCGCGTTTTGCGATCAGTTCGTCGAGCAATTCGGTGTCGTCGTCCGTGCATTCGAGGGTGATCGATCCGCCGGTTGCGAAGCATACCAAATGGCCGTCTCCTGTGACCTCAAGAGCCATCCCGGGCACAGCTTCCGAAATCACTTCCAGATTTCCGGCTTTCATTGGCTGGACTTCCGCGACTGCCAGAATTTGCTGGGCCGTTTTGCCGATGTATGTTGCTTGAGCCATTGTCTCATCTCCAAAGTTGGTTGGTGCTCGTCTCACTGAGCGAAAAGCCGGAGCCCATCCCGGCAGTTGGGCGGTGTCAGTTAGGCAAGTTTCGTGATAACTACCGAGTCGCGATCAATCACAACGGCCCCGTCAACAGTACGGTAACCTGCTGCCATTGCAATATCTCCTGATTCCATTGCCTGCCACAGATCAGAGACAAATTGTGTGTCATCCCAGACGCCTGCATTGCAAACGATATCCTCAGGGTTAACTTCGTCTGCGATATCGTCTGCGTCTACGCTGTAGTAATCAGCAGCAAACGCGACCAGCTCGGCGGAGATTGCTGGCAATTCGCTGTCGAGCTGCCAGATGTTTTCGCCGTATTGCTCGTTGCCAGACTCTGCAAACTGGATCACGTTGTCTGATAGAGCGTCTGAGCTTCTTCGGTGTGTCAGTGTCATCGTCATCGTCTCCAAAGTTGGTTTCGCCGGTCTCACGCGGCTTGTTGTTTTTGCGTTCGACACTTCGTCTCTCGCACACAAGCAGTATCGCCGCTAGCGGCGGAAACACAAGAGGCTTTCCGTCGCTAGCGGCGATTTTTTCGAAAGTATTTTTCTGAGGCATTGCTGGTGGCAGGGGGGAAGCATCGCCGACCGTAGCGAAATCCGCCGGAAATCAGGGCGGATATGGGGCCTCTTATTCGCCTCAAGTGGGTCCCAGTGCCGTCGAAGACGAAGAAACGCCGTTTTAGAGCACCTGTTTTCCGGCGGAATCGCCGAAAACGCGGCTTATTTGATGTTGCCGATTCGTAGCCGTTGGCACTTCAGTACTTTGTCATCTTTATACGTGACGGCGAAGGCGTGTTTTTGAGAACCCGAATTGCCGACGGTGATCAGTAGACCCTGCTGATTCGGCAATTCGAAATGGTAGTCCCATTGCCGGACGGTTGCTGCTGTTTTCGTGTCCTTCGAAATTGCTTCGATGGTCGCCAGTTGAAACGATCCGGATTTACTTGGCTGGAATTTCGGACTGACGGCGGGCGGGGCTGCGGTTGCCGTCGCGGAAGTTTGCCACACGTTGGAAGCGAGTGAGACGATAGCGGCCGTGATGACGACGCATGCAATGTGGGATGTGCTGATTTTCATTTAGTTTGGCCTTCGGATTGTGATTGTCAGATCGGTGATCATGGTTTTCAACTGGCGGACTTCGGCCCGTAGCTCCGCCAAGTCGTCGTTTTTGCCGTGCAATACTCGATCGGCATGCAGTCGAGCGGCTCTTTTCAGCCACGGTCCGAGCTTATCCATGCCTTCCGCAGCCATGGCGGATTCAAATTCCGTCTCATCGGTCGGGGTAAGGTAAACGCTAGTTGCGGATTTCTTGTCGCTCATGTCCGCATCTTCTTGCCGGTTGTTCTGATTGCAATTTCTGGGCATCGGAAAACCTTTAATAAAATCACAAAATATCCTTTAAAACGGTCTGGAAATGTTTTAAACATTTCTTAAAGTTCTTGCACACGGCGGCGAAAGCTTCTTGAGTGACGGCCTTCCGAAAATTTGGGAGGTGCATCATGGCGAAACTTTAAGACCCCGTGACACGCACATAGGTGCCGTTCCGGGCAAGGGGACGAAACCAGACGAATATCCGCTCAGCGGATTTATTAAACCCGGTGTGATGCGGCTTGCCCCTGCGTCACTCCGGGTTTTTTCGTGCCTTTAAAAAACTGGAGAACAGCCATGCAACTGTGGCAATTGATTGATCCGTTGTGGTTGGAAATGGTGGACGCGGTCCACGATGAGCGACAGGTGACTGTTGAAAAATGCCGACGGGGAATCGCTAAGATTATGTGTGATCACAATGTTAGCGTGTTTCAGACTGCGGGCGGCTCGATCCTCGTGCGAATCGGTGACAGTTTTGAATCGGTCTCAGAGCCCGCCGCAAAGTGTAATCGGTCGCGGATCGTTAAAACGCTTGTCGAGTTAGCGGCGGAAGAGCGGCAAGCGGGCTTGGAGCTTCGTGAGCGAATCGAGGACGAACTCTTGGCTCAGCGACGGGCGAATGAATTGCTAGAAGTAGGCCGGAAGCAGCAGGAATTTGCCAATCGTTGGCGGGTTCGGCAATGGCGGAAGCTCAAGTCTGCAGTTGGCCAGCTTTGGCGGTGGTGCGGCCGCAACGATTAGGCAGATTGCGGAATCTCAATAGTTGCCGATTATCACGGACAGGGAAAGCCCGCGGGGTCAATAGGTGGGGGAAATCCCTTAACCCGCAGTGTGTCAGCGTAGCGTTTACGGCGGTACGAGGCGAGCACGGTAAAAGATGGGGTGAGGTTTCTGGATTGGCGCCCAGAAACCTAACGATTGCGGCAGACAGAGCAGTTGAAGCGGCGGTGTCTGGCCAGTGATCAAGAATACAAAACGCAGATCACGCCCCAACAGTGGGCGGGTGGGGGAGTTATGTCAAGCGGAAATGCCGTGGCGTACACGGATTACATGAAGGTATCCAAAATTGCGGTGGCAATGGGAGTCGGCGAAACCACGATCCGTGATTTTTGTCGAGTCGCCAAGGTCAAGCCAAAATACCTACTGACAACTCAGATGTTTTCGCTCACGGAAGTGCAGCGAAGCCTATTCGATCAATCAACAAAAAAGTAAGCGGAGTCAAAATGTCCAATCAGTCAAAACGTAAACCAACTCCGGAGTTGGAACTCAGCGAAGAAGCCGTATTGCTACTCGACGCATGCAAAGCCGTCGCCCGAGCTCTCCAACACGAAGCGGAAGAAAACGGCACGGTGATCTGGATGGTGCCGCCCGATCAGTTGCCCGCCGTGCATGAATCAGCCGGGGAACGACTCATTAGCACGATTGCAAAGGTGCAAAACGTCAGCTTCTGCGAAGCGGTGGAATTGGTGTATGCAGAGGCTTGAAGCCAGCGGTGGGCACAGCGAATCAGCAAATAACGACCGTGATCCAGAAAATACCATCTCTCTGTGCAGGCGGCGGTACTGCCAGTGATGATTGATTTGTTACCGACGTTTCCAGTGTTAGGAGAGAACCATGCCTAAGAAACAACCTCACATTTTGACTTCCGATAACGTCTCAATTTCAGTCGGAATGAAACTGTATTGCTACGACACATGTTCAGTGCCTGTGAAGCTGCAAACACTCACAGTGATTGACATTGATCTTGGGCGATCGCGATCACTTCGCCTCAGGCGTACAAACAAGCGTGAATGGACGTGGTCTGCAGTTGATCGACAGGGGACATGCCAGAACCAAAACCATGTCCTTTACGCAGACCGAAAACGTGCCGCTGTAATTGTCAAGAAGATGAATAACGACTGGCAGCTCAAGCATGCCGCTCAGGCTGTAAAGGATGCTGAGAAAACGTTAGCTAAGAGTGTTGCAAACAATCAGTGGCATGAGCGGGAAGCCCAAAAGGGGCTAGCGAAAATTGGTTTAGCGAAACGGAAGCTAGCTTCAGCAAAGAAAAAACTGCTTGCAATATCTTAGCGCAAGCAGGCTACGCAGGCACAGGAAACAGGTCCGCAGAGACTTTGAGGGAGGGGTGAGGGTTTGAAATACCTATCAGTTTGCAGTGGGATCGAAGCTGCATCCGTAGCGTGGGGCTCACTGGGTTTTCAGCCGGTGGGATTCTCGGAGATTGAGAAGTTCCCGTGCTCAGTTCTGTCCGAACGATTTCCCGCCGTGACGAACTACGGCGACATGGCAAGATTTCAGGAGTGGGGCTTTGAACGACGGACAATTGACATTCTGGTCGGAGGAACACCTTGCCAATCTTTCTCAGTCGCCGGTCTGCGTGGCGGACTCGAAGACGGTCGCGGAAACCTCGCCCTCACCTATTGCCGAATTCTTCTGCGTTATCAGCCCCAGTGGTTCGTTTGGGAAAACGTCCCCGGTGTCCTGTCAAGCAACGGCGGACGGGACTTTGGTTCCATCCTCGGGGCGATGGCTGAACTCGGGTATGGTTGCAGCTACCGAGTGCTGGACGCTCAAAACTTTGGAGTCCCCCAGCGACGGCGCCGAGTCTTCGTTGTTGGATGTCTTGGAGATTGGCGCCGTTCAGCAGAAGTACTTTTTGAGCGTGACTGCGTGTGCAGGGATTCTAAGAAGAGCGGAAAACCGAAATCGAAAGTTGCCGCACTTACTTCGAACGGCGTTGGGACATGTGGTGCAGACGACAACCAAGGACAAGCCGGCCATTTGATTCCCGCGGCTTATCGTACTGCCGGCGATGGTGCGGTTTACGCCGAGGGGAACAAAACTGCTCCGCTAACAGCGGGCACTGATCCGAGCTCAAACATCGTTGCCATACAAGAGCGGGCGGTAAGCGAAAACATGAACAATGGGCCGGGTGGATGTGGGTATCGAACTGATGGCAAAGCCTACACTTTGGAAGCTCGCCCAAAGGTTCAGGCAGTTGCATTCTCTGGACGGGACCGGGGCGATGATGGTCGCGGATACAGTCGAGAACCAAACATCACGGGCTCTATAACGGAAACGGTGGACGCTACGAAACCGCCTAGAGTAGCGGGCCCTACAGTCGGCGTTCGGCGACTTACACCACGGGAGTGCGAGCGGTTGCAAGGCTTCCCGGATGATTGGACCCTAGTGACGCATCGAGGAAAGCCCGCCTTTGATGGGCCCCGATACAAAGCAATCGGAAACTCAATGGCGGTGCCGGTGATGCGATGGATTGGGCAGAGGATCAAGGAACAGAACCAGCGGACTAACCGCTAAACACCGAACCACCGGCTTGAAACACCGCACGGATTTGAAAGAGATGAAATGACGAAGCCAATCAAATTCTGCAGGCGAAAACGACGCGGGTCTCGCAGTGAGAACATCGGTCGTGTTCGGTGGAAGTTATTCGAGATGCTGGGAGAGGCAGGTTTTGATATCGCGACTCCCGAACAACTGTGGATGCAGGAAGGTTTTTACAGACGGCATGGCCACGACCTTGCTCGATGGGGGGTTGACTTTACAGGTGTTTCGTCCGTTGGTGGGCAGCTGTACAAGGGCCATCACACGCTTTTCAGCTGGGACACGATGACGTCATGTTGTAGGTATGGTTTCACCGCAATAAAGCAGGATATGTTGAGATGGGAAATCAGCAGCAACGAGACTTAAGGCGACCGTCGTAGAGCAACGCAGAGATCACGGAACCACCGTACCACGAACTGGAAAGCACAATGAGTTTAGTTGGCTTCAAGCCCCAGAATCATCCACAACAAACGCGATACGCAGGCAGTAAACGCCACGTGGATGATCGTGCTTTGCCCATGGATGACTTTGCTAAACTTAATGAACGTTTCGGCTTCACGGTCGATGCAGCTTCCTCGATCGCGAATCGTAAGCTTGACAGGCATTGGACGGAAGAAACGAACGGGCTCGAGCAGTCGTGGGCAGGCGAGCGGGTCTACTGCAATCCGCCATTCAGCTTGATCGCACCGTGGGTTGAGAAGGCATGGAATGAGCGGATGGCGGATCTAATCGTGATGCTGCTTCCAGCAAATCGCACCGAACAGGGCTGGTGGCAAACTGGGATTGAGCCCCACCGCGACCAGATGGGGTCTGTGCTGACAGTCGAGTTCATGCGAGGCCGACTGAGATTCCTGAAGCCCGGACAGACTGAGATTAAACCAAACGAACGACCGCCGTTCGGATGCGTTTTGTGCATCTGGCGGTGGGCAAAACGATGAGTAAAGCGACCGCTGTAGAGCAACGCAAACACTTTGAAAGGGACCGAACCAATGGCAGGTGTGACATACACAAAAAAGCAACGGGCGATCGCGAAGCAGCGGAAGACAAATCTAGTCACAATCGCGGTGCCCGGATTTGTTTTCCAGTCCCCCGCTGCGACGGATGGACAGGTAGAGGATTTGGTGGACTTTTGGAAAAAGTGGTATCGGGTTGTAGAGGAGGAGGGGCAAGAAAATGCGTCTGGCACTGATTGACGGAAACAGTTTGGTCCGTCCGGCCTTCGAAGTGGGCGGCAATGGCACTCGGACTTTGCTGAGAGTGCTGCATGGTTTGCATTACAGTTATTCGCACGCCGTTGTTGCGTTCGATTCGACGACGCGGAGCTGTAGGCGTGAGCTGTATGCGGACTACAAAGCAAATCGGCCGGATCCCGGACCGGAATGGACGGCGGCGATTTTCGCCGCGTACGGAACAGCGAGGCGTGCGGGGTTTTGTTGCTGTGCTGTCGAAGGTTGGGAAGCTGACGACGTGATTGCAACGCTGGCTCGCCGAGCTGCAGAAAGATGTGACGTCGTGATCTTTGGTCGAGACAAAGATTTTCGGCAGTTGCTGCGACCGACGGTCAAAATGTGGCACAAGGAAACAGGCATGTACGATCTGCAGAGCCTGATGGATTCGACTGGATTGTCTCCGGCTCAGTGGCTCGACTTTCAAGCCTTGGTTGGAGACTCAGCAGACAACATCAAAGGGGTCGTGGGAATCGGCGGAAAAACGGCGGTCGAGCTGCTGCTGAAGTACGAAAATATCGACGGCATTTATCGCAATCTGGACACAATCACGGGGCGAAAAAAGCAACTGCTGGAAGCCGGTCGAGAATCCCTGCTATTGAGCCTCGAATTGGTAACCCTGAATGATCAGCTGGAAATCAACATCGATCCAAGGTCAAGCAAGCTGGCCGGAACGAAGCAAAAAACCACCCAGCGTTAACCGCCAGCAGTGTCAGATCAGTGTCACAAGAAACAAAAAGAGCCGCTAAGGCAATGTTTTCCCTAGCGGCTCCAAATAATCCCGAAAGCAACGAGTCCCAGGGGGGCGGAGAACTCAAGCTGCTTCCGGGGGCGATTCTGTATCGCTTGTCTTTCTGCGATGCGTCTCGCGTGACCGAAAAGTATTCGGATTCTGAAACTGCGTCAAGATGACTTAAGCCGCCGAATTTGAGTCTGCCGCCAAGTTGAAGAAAAACACGTGGCCAGCTCTTCGATGTTCAGCATTTTCTGCCGAATGGCCACTCATAACACAAACCTATATCTCCAGTTCCCCGCAATCCCCCAACTGAATGTGCGATCACTCACAAAAACACGACGCAATATTTGACCAAGAAGACCGTTCACCGAGTCGACCTAACAGCCTATTGGAAATCGCCTGGATAATGGTCAGCCCACTCGTAACAGAAGTTTGAATCCCCCCGAACCCCTGAGATTCTGCCCATTTGATATCCCTCGCTCACCCATCGGGTTTCTTTTTTCAACGGGCAGCTCACCACTTAAGACACACCGACGGCCAAAATCCAAAACAACCAACGGCACAAAAAAAATCAGCCAGCAATAGAAATTGCTGGCTGAAAATCATCGTTGGCTTTGAAGTCAGACTCGGTAAATTTGCAGACTGCCTGTGATCGATCGAAACAGGATTTGCTTTCAGCTGCCTTTTATCGTCCCAGTCGAAACAGGTCTTCCATCCAATGTTTGTCTTTTACTCGATCACCGTAAGAAGCAAAAAACAGATCTCGACCACGACGACCTCGCAAAAAATCGCGTTGGCCATCATCCGTCAAAGTAGCATCGTTCAATACGTATTGCCCATTGGCCCCACCGGCCGCCAGTCCTCGCAGATGATCTCGTTTCTCATCGTAGCCCACGTCGCTTCGATTCCATTCTGTGGAAACAGCATCCAAGGCCAGCAACGAATCTTCAAAAGCCCACGAATCGGCAATTAATAAATCGTCTCCGTTACCTCCATCCAAAAAGTCCTTGCCAGATCCACCGATGACCACGTCATCTCCGTTGCGTCCCCACAGATAATCGTTGCCCGACTGACCGACAAGCACGTCCGCCCCTTGGCCTCCGACCAAGTAGTCATTTCCGGCTCCCCCTAAAATTGTCGCCGGAACAGTGACCGCTTCAGCAGACCAAAACCAACCGTTCCCTGTGCCACCAATCGTCACAGCGTCACTGCCATCCGCCATCACCATGAATACAGAATTCACGTCAGCGACATTAAACTGCTGTGCCGCAAATTCTGTCTGATGGCCAGTCGTCTTCCCATGACCGTGATGATGTCCCACATCGAAAACTGCTGTCACCAGTAGCTTCGATTGACCCGCTTTCCACCACTGGCTGATCTGATCAACTCGCACAAGATCTCGGCCCGACGTGCCAACAACCTGCAGAACTCCGTCTTCGGTCAACCGTATCCCAGAAATCGCTGAAGTCGCTTCCCCGGTATCAGCTGCACCCGAATCATCCTGAACCCGCACGCTCACATCATAAACACCACCCGATAGATATTCGTGCTGTGCTGTGATGATGCCGTTCACCGAATCAACGGTTCCTAGCGATGTGGTTCCATCCCCCCATTCGATCGTGGCAACATGAACATCGCCCGCATCCGGGTCGGCAAAGGTCGCGGTGAAGGTCACCTGTTCGTTGGGGCGAACGACCGAATCAACAGTCGCATTCGTGGTCGCGGATAAAATTTCAGGAGGCAAATTTGAAGCGTCATCATTGGAAATTGTCAGCACGGCTGAGGCAATTTCTGTTCCCGCTATTCCGTTCGCAAACGCAAGGTTCACAGTTTCGTCCCCTTCCACATCGCTGTCACCAAACAATTCCACCGATACGGTCTTGGTGATTTCACCGGCTAGAAATTCAACAGTCACTGGCCCTGAGGCAAAGTCATCCCCCGCGATCGCCGTTCCATTCGAAAGGACCACATCGACAGAAGAAGCGATATCTGTGTTGCCCGATCGAATCACTTCCACGACTGTCGTTGAATTCACAGTATCGCCTTCGGCCGCAACGAAATCAGATGAAGTAAAGTTGTAGACGGAAGGCAACACCACGGAATCAATGTTGTTGAACGACACGAACCGAGTCCCAAATTGAACACTGCCTGCCTGGCCATCAACGCTTCCGAGTCCAGTCAACGTGACAATCGGCTGAATGAACGCAAGTGACAGATCCAATTCATCGATTCCAGATCCTCCGTCCAAGCTTTGAATCAAGCCGGCGTCCGATGCCGCAACAAGCCGATCATTGCCAGCACTCCCAGCAAGAACCAGTTGCTGAATGCCGCTGGCGGTCGTCAAGGCGGAAGCATCGATCAGATCATCAGACGCATTGCCAATCAGCCTTAAATCTTCAACCGCGACCAACGTGTTGAATTCGCCGTCGACCAGAACACCAGCGTCCGTGGCGATCATGTCGGCATCCTGAAAAAAGACGACTCGATCAAAAACACCATTCGCAGAACCGCCGCCGTCAATGAAGTTCTGGCCTCCTCGAGTACGAAATTCGTCCTGCACTTGGCTTCCCAGTAACGTGTCGTCTCCACCCAACCCTTGAATTTCAACCAAGGTGACCAAACTGGCGGCATCCAAGGCCGAAGCATCAATCACATTGGCACTGTTTCCACCCACCAGACTGATTCGCTCGAACCCAAAATGACTGCTCACGTCGCCAGCAATCACTGCTGTCGAATTTGCTAAAGCCAAATCAGCATCCGCCTGAAGAATCAAGAGATCATTGGCGTCTCCGCCCTCCAACGTATTCACACCTCCGCTATCACGAATGATGTCGTCCAAAGCACTGCCGATCAGATGATCATTGCCACCGAAACCCTGAATCTGAACGCGAGTCAAATTGCTGGCCGCCGTAATTCCTGATGCATCAATCACGTTGTCTCCGGCACCTCCCCAAAGATCAAGTCGTTCAATGCCGGTATATGTGCTGGTGCTTCCATCGAGCGTCACCGTGGTATCGGTCGCCGACATATCGACGTCTTCAGAAAAGAAGATCGAATCTTCGGATCCAGCTCCACCCACAAAAATGTTGCTGCCAACTTCATCCTGAAAGCTGCTGCGAACTGCTCCACCAATCAAAGTATCATCGCCCGCGTTGCCATTCAGAATAATTCCCGTAATGCCACTCGCCGCCGTCGTACCGGACGCATCAATGAAATTGTCACCCGATCCACCCAACAACGAAATCACACCGATGTTTCGATAGGTGTCAATGTTTCCATTGATGGATAATTCCCCGTCCGTCAGCACGATGTCGAAGTCGCCGCTCACCGTCCACTGGTCAGACGAGATCGAAGTAAAGCCGTCGATCGAATCGTCACCGAGTTCTCCGATAAAGATATCATCTAGCCCGCTGCCCAACAGTTGATCGTTGCCCGATCCACCTTGAATCACGGTTCGAGTCAAACCGCTTGAAGCTGTCAGGCCGGAGGCATCCAGCACATCGTCACCATCGAGCAAAGTCAGATTAATCTGCGAAAAGCCGGCCGCAGGAATCGTCACTTCGTTGGCATTCACGACTGTAAATTCAGACGAAGCGGATGTAATGGGTGAGACACCATCAGAGATCGTGATGAGCCCCCCTGCTTCAGACACCGTCACATTGTTCGTTTCAGCACTCCCCGCCAAAAACACAATTTGGTTTCCCAGCACACTCACGCTGCTTAACACGATGCGATCTTCCAACTGTTCTCCCCGCAGCCTTGAATTCCGTCGAGAACGTCGATGAGACTTGGCTGGCAGACTTATTTGACACAGTCCGTTGATCAGTTTTTGCAATGTCTGAAAGTACATAAAGGCCCTTTGAACACGATAGCGAGTGCATAAAAACGGTGGAACCAGAACTCAAGGTTGAGCGACTGCGATCAAGCAAACACCACGTTAAGCCATTCCATGACGCCAAATTCAACGGACCCCATCCATTGTCTGACGTCAAGATGCTGATGCCATTCTGCGATCACCGGACGACACGATTTCGATCACTTTTTCCATAAATCAAAGAAAGCCCTGCAATCTCAGGGTAAACTCGAATTTGAAATCGCAACCACGTTCGGTCAAAAGGCGGTCGCCATGCATCAACGTTCTAAGTCGGGCTGGCTGGACGACATCATCGAAAGAAAGGCTGGCTACGAGTCGGCTGCTGTTGAAGAATTTGCAGATCGACTGCTCCGTTTGGCTCGATCTCGACTTCCCGCTCGTATTCAACAACGAGTCGATCCGGAAGACATTGTCCAGTCTGTCTTTAAAAGCTTCTTCGTTCGCCACGAAGCCAACAAATTCACCTTCGATGAAGCTTCAGATGTCTGGCGATTGTTGGCCGCCATGACTTGGCACAAGGTGCAAAGATCCATTCGATTCAATCAGCAGCTTGAACGAGACGTGCAAAAGGAAGTCGACCAATCGGCTCCTGCCCATTCAAAAACGTGTCACGATCCAACAGCCTCATCACTGGTGGTGATGATGGAACTGACAGACCAAATCATGGACCGTCTTCCCGAAAAGCACCAGCAAATTTTGCAGCTACGAATGGAAGAATATTCCATCGATGAAATTTCTGATGCGATTGGTGTGTCGTCTCGCACGGTCGATCGGGCATTAGCATTGGTACGCAAAGTGGCGACCGAAATCATGAATGAAACGTACCCATGAAACTTGATCACTGGCAGCAACACGAACCCATCTTGCTGGCCTTCGAAGCCGCATGGGAAGCGGGAACCGAACCCAATCCTTGCTCGTTCGCCCAACAAGCAGACGATGCAGGCAGAACTCAGCTGCTAGCCGAACTGGTCATGATCGACTTCGAACATCGATCACGTCGAACCATCGCTGTCAGCCTCGACGACTACTTGAATCAGCACCCAGAACTGAAGCTTGATCAACAAATCCTGCAAGAACTGGTGCAACACGAATTTCGGTTAAGACACAAGTTGGGCACTTTTCCCACAGCGGCTGAAATCGACAGCCGCTTTAAAGATGACAGCACGGCCAAGGACATTTGGCATCGAATCAGTGAATCCAACAACGTCCCCAAGTTGCAAGTTGCCCATATACCATCGGGAACCATGATTGGATCGTACGTGATCAGCAAGGTCATTGGCACAGGAGCATTCGCGACAGTTTATTTGGCCGTTGATTCTGCCTTGAATCGGCAGGTGGCCATTAAAATTATGATGCAGTCGTCCGACACTCGGCCAGAAATTCGGCTGAGAATGCAGCGGGAGGCCAAAGCCATCGCTTCCGTGAATCATCCGTGCATCGTGCCAATCTACGAAAACGGAAGCTATCTTGATCACGACTACATCGTCACTCGATTTGTCGACGGAATCACGCTTGAACGTCAACTTCGCAAAACAGAACTCACAACCGTTGCCGCGGTCGAATTGATTCAGCAACTGGCATCAGCTCTCGAAACAGTGCATGACCTTGGAGTCATTCATCGAGACATTAAGCCTGCCAATATCATGTTGGAAAATCAAACGGCTCAGCTTGTCGACTTCGGTCTGGCCGCTCTGGACAACGCCAGTCAGTTACTGACTCACGAGGGCGATATCGTGGGCACCCCCGCCTACATGCCTCCGGAACAAGCCAGTGGCCACGCAATCAAGGCCGATGGACGCAGCGACATCTACAGCCTTGGAGCCACTTTGTATCGGCTGGTCTGTGGCCGCCTTCCGTTTGAAGGCACGACTTCAGAAGTCATCAGCAAGGTTCTCAAGGTTCGGCCAACCATCGCCCCCGATGTCTGTCTTCGGATCGGGAAAGACTTAACAACCATCATTTTGAAATGTCTCGAAAAGGCTCCATCTGATCGATACCAAACAGCCGCGCTGCTCGCAGCAGACCTCACACGATTCCAAGCTGGGCAACCCATTCATGCTCGGCCAATCGGACGACTCCAGAAGGCAGCTCAGTGGGTTCGAACACGGCCCGCCGTCACGATATTGGCTGGGGCCGCGGTTGTGAGTATCGGCTTTCTGATGCATCAACACGGGCAGTTGCGCGAAGTGGTCGTTCAACGAGATTCTGCACAACGATCTGATCGAGCCACCAAACTTCAGCTGCAACATTCCACAACAGAGGCTGGAATCTTGGCCCTGCAACGGGGGCAAATTGACACCGCAATCACATACCTGCAACAAAGTCTGAATTCTGATAGCGAAAGTCGATTTGAAATTTTACTGATGCTCGTTCAAGCGAATCTCAGAAACGCTGACGTGAAATCAGCACAGCAATGGTGGCATAAAGCAAACAACGATTTTGATTCTCAACACGATGCCACCAAGCACTCACCATTCGGTGAAGGCCTGCTCCTGCTTTGGCAAGGCGAAATCAGCCGAGCAGAAAAACAGATTCGGGGACCTGAAACACGCCAAGCCGAAGACATTTTTCGCGAAGCTCGCCTGCGAAACCTGCCGATCCCAGAACAGCATTACGTCGACGGGCTGCTGGCCCATACCACCATCGATGCGTTGCCCCATCTTGAAGCTGCGATTGCCACCGACCCGTTGCATGACCGAGCACGATTGACGCTCATTGCCACTCAGCTTTCCTTAGCCATGATTGAAGAAGGCACCGCCAATCTGCATGTGGCTCGCCAATTCAATCCGGAATCCGTTGACTTTATCCTGTTGGAAGAGATTGCCAATGCACTGCAACCTGATGCCGACATGTTGGAAAATCGCCTTCGCAAGACCCACTTAAGCAGCGAACAGCGTCAGGCTTGGAATGGTCTTTACCGGATGATCCGTGCCGTTGTGATTGACCCTCGTTATGCGAACGGCATGGCAGGATTTGATCAACGAGAATTCATCTCTGTGGTCGAACGGCTTGGCCAAGCCTTCGATTCAGTGCATCAACCTCGCCCTTGGAATCTTCCCTTTGTGACCGAAGCTGAATGCTGGACACTTCAGCATGAACTGCCCAACTGTCTGAAAAGCGACCCGCAGGCGGGCATTGAACTGCTCGAATCAATGGTGCAAATTCATCCCGAATCATCGCTCCTTCTAGCTCTCGGCAGTCTGCGACTTGCTCAGTGCTCTGGACTTCCTGAAAATTCAGCGACAGAAATCGAATGGCTTGAAAAGGCGGCTTTCAACTACCGAATGGCCGTCAGTCGTCCGGGCTTTTTGAAGCACGACGATCAAATTGCGTGGAAAGCAATTTTCACCATATCAACCGTGCTGGCGAACATCATGCAACACGATGTCGACAACAACGTGAACCAACTTTTGGAAGCCACTCGCAAAGTGGATGAAGAATCGATTGTCACCGCATCACAGGCTCGCACGTTTACAATCCTCAACTTAACTCATAACAACATCACAGAAGCCGACCGATGGGGCAACCGTTGGCAGCAACTGACAACACCGTCAGATTCGCTTCATCAAGATGCTTTATGGCACAAAGCCGTGATTGCCAAGCGGCTTGAAAACTGGGTCGACGTCATCAAATGGTGCGACGCAATCAGTAAAACAGAACCCGATGCCCCTCATGTAAAAGCACTCAAGGAATTTGCAATGACACAGCTGCGACAGGTTTTACAAGACGAATAATCCATGCGCCCCAGATTCAGGCTTCAGCAACAGGCAACAGGCATCACTGCTCAAAGCCACCGCCTCGCGCAGCTCAAGCCAGCTACGAACTGCACGACAACATGCTGCACCCTGCTTTTGTTCTGGCCCATTCCGGGCGTTTTTCGGCGAACTGTTCGCTGTCTGGTTGCTCGTCGTAAGGATTTTTCATCACGTCCAGCAACTGATTCACCAAGGAATGATCGCCGAGTGTCGAAGCATCGATTGCTTGCTGAGCCAAATAGTTTCGCAGCACGTATTTGGGGTTCACGGAATTCATTAAAGACCGGCGATCAAGATCGTTGATTCCATCTTTTGCTAATCGCTGCTGGTACTGTCGAAGCCACTTGGCTGTGGTGTCTACCATGTCCGCCGACACGTCTTCAGGCTTGTAATAGGCGTCATTGAAACCCGAGACCAAGTCTGCATCAGCAACTTGATCAAGATCTGGTCTACACAAATCAATCGACGCTAAGCGGCGAAAGAAGATCGTCATATCGACCTCCGTGCAAGTTAATGCTGCCGTCAAACCATTCAACAAACCTTCGTCTTCGTCGTTGATGGATGCAAAACCCAGCTTCTGCCCCATCATCTGCAGATGCCCTGCCGAAAACAAATCGGCGTAGTCTTCCAAGCTTTGCTCCAAAGGTTCTTTGCTATCGAAGATCGGCACTAACGCGTTCGCCAACTGGTACAAATTCCAATGAGCAATTGCAGGTTGGTTTCCGTATCGGTACCGGCGGCCGGAAGCGTCGGTTGTGTTGGGAGTCCAATCGAAGTCAAAGTTGTCGATCCAGCCGTACGGTCCGTAGTCGATTGTCTGCCCCAAGATTGACATATTGTCGGTATTCATGACTCCATGCACAAAACCAACTCGCATCCACCCCACCACCATGTCGGACGTGCGTTTGCAAACTTCTTGAAACCATGCCGCGTAGGTTTCCTGAGACGGTTCACCCAAATGGGGAAAGTCATTTCGAATCGTAAAATCGACCAACTTTTGAAGGTTGGCAACGTCGTCTCGAGCTGAAAAAATTTGAAAGCTACCGAACCTCACAAACGATTCTGCCACTCGACAAACAACGGCTCCGGGTTCCTTCGCCGGATTGCCATCGTAAAACATATCTCGAGTCACCTGTTCGCCAGTCAGCACCAAACTTAAAGCTCGAGTCGTCGGGACTCCAAGATGGAACATTGCCTCGCTGCATAAAAATTCTCGCACACTGGATCGAAGTACGGCCAAGCCATCTGCTGTACGAGAATAAGGAGTCGGGCCCGCCCCTTTTAACTGCAGCGTCCAATGGGCGCCTGTTGCTGTTTCCACTTCGCCCAAATTAATGGCTCGCCCGTCTCCCAGTTGGCCCGCCCAATTGCCGAACTGATGTCCTCCGTAACACATGGCATACGGATCCATTCCGGGCAGCACAACATTGCCACCAAACACGTCGGCGAATTCCTGTCGGCCACATGTTTGAGCCGATAGCCCCAGTAAGTCGGCAACTTCGGAACTGTAAGCCACCAAAGAAGGGGCTTGAACTTCCGTCGGTTGAACGCGGGAAAAACAAGCTTCTTGAACTTGCCGGCGACTGTTCGTCGTCTTCACATCCGCTGGAAGTTGATTCGTGAAGCGGTTGGTGAAGTTCAGAGATTCAAGATCCATGATTGATCCAATAGCGGGGCGTGAACAGACACCGTATTGAAGAGGCACAGAAGACTTTGTCGACGGACTGGACCTGCAATTCCCGACAGTTGGGAAGGATTCGTCAATCTCGGCACACGAACTCGGCACACCAATTTTGGCGGACGTTGCCAAAGTTCCAGCCTGCAGGGCCCCACAATTCGCAAACCCTGAGCCACGTTTTTCAGCTGGCCGACACTGTCGATGAATGCGTACCGGGCAACTGCCGCCAGATCACAGCGCCTAATCACAGCCGCCTGCACAGCGGCAATCAGCCGCCAGCTGGCCCCCCACCGGTTGGCTTGCGGCCAGGTGCCCATTTGTCAGTTGCAACCCACCAGATGCCCAGCCGTTAGCTGGCTTCCTCTGAAGACGCACTGTCATCAGCAGCAACATCAGGTTCCACCACCAGCGGTGATGCCGAAGTCCCAGCAGCCGCAGCGCCCGTACTTGACGAGCCCGTTTGATCGGTCAAAGCCACATGAGTTCCCGCCATGATCTGGGGACCATCTCGATGCTCGTCGATAATCGCGTGCATCTGATCGGCTGACATGATTTCTTCGTCAAACAGAACTCGAGTAATCTCGTCCAACGTCTTTCTTTGAGCCGTCAGAATTTCGTACGCACAGCGGTATCCTTCGTCCACGAGCCGCTTCACTTCCAAATCGATTTCACGCATCGTTTCGGCGCTATGCACGGATTCGCGAATCATACCGCCTCCGCCGCTTAAGAACGGAGACGTGTTGGCTTCGCTGTAAAACATCCGTCCCAGTCGAGGACTCATGCCAAATTCAGTCACCATTCTCTTGGCCATATCGGTGGCACGCTGAAGGTCATTCTGAGCACCCGTTGACGTTTCGTTGTAAACAATTTGTTCTGCCGCGATGCCCCCTAAAAGCACGGCGATGCGGCTTTCCAGTTCAGATTGAGTCAACAGTTCTCGATCATCTTCTGGCAACTGCAGCATGTAACCCAACGCCCCCATGCCTCGAGGAATGATCGAAATTTTGTGAACGGGATCTGTGTTGGGAAGGCTGGCCGCAACCAAAGCATGTCCCGATTCATGACATGCAACTCGACGTTTCACTTCTTCGATGATGATTCGAGACGTCGATTCTAACCCCGCCATCACTCGTTCGATCCCGTCTTCGAAGGCCTTCATCTTGACCTTCTTGTCGCCTCGACGAGCAGCCAAGAGCGCGGCTTCATTAACCAGATTCGCAAGGTCTGCTCCGACAAATCCAGGAGTCAACTTGGCGATGCGGCCCATTTCGACATCGTCAGACAGCTTCACCTTTTTGCCATGCACTTCCAAGATCGCTTGTCGTCCTTTAATGTCGGGACGGCCCACCATCACGTGGCGATCAAATCGACCGGGACGCATTAAAGCGGGGTCCAAAGTTTCTGGCCGGTTGGTGGCTCCCATGACGATCACGCTTTGATCGGTCGCAAAGCCGTCCATTTCAACCAGCAGCGCGTTCAACGTTTGTTCACGTTCATCATGTCCGCCAGCAGCTCCGGTGCCTCGAGTCTTCCCTAGTGCATCTAGTTCATCGATAAAGATGATTGCAGGTGATCTCTGCAACGCTTGCTTAAACATGTCTCGCACGCGAGCCGCACCGACTCCGACATACATTTCAACAAAGTCAGAACCCGACAGCCCAAAAAAGGGAACTCCGGCTTCGCCAGCAACAGCCTTCGCAAGCAACGTCTTTCCTGTTCCCGGAGGCCCCACCAACAGAACTCCGCGAGGAATACGGCCGCCGAGTGCTTGATACTTTTGAGGTGTCTTCAGGAATTCAACGATTTCCTTAAGCTCTTCCAGTGGCTCATCAATTCCCGCCACATCGTCAAAGGTGATGCTGATGTCATCTTGAGCGTAAAGCTTGCCTCGACTTTGAGCGAACGACATCGCAGACCCAGGTCCCCCCATGCGACGTAGCATCAGATAGATAAAGATGCCCGTCAGCCCCAGCATCAGCAACAAGGGAATAAAGTTGGGCCAATCGGAAGGTGTTTCTGCTCCAGAATATTCGATCTCTTTGGCTTCCAACGCGGCAATCAGTTCGCCTCGAACATCATCACCGATGCCCCAAACTCCGACGCTGTAACGTTTCACTTCGGTGTTTTTGTCGCCGTTGCGGATGTCTTCGATCGACTTGTCCTGCCACGACATTTCTGTGGGGCCAAGAACAAGTTCGTGGATATTTTGTTCGTGAAGTTTTCCGGTACTTAGCTGCTGACGAAATTCCGACAGCTTCAGCTCTTCACTGTTCCCTTCACCGTTCATCGTGCTAATCACGAAAAACACGCCGGCCGCTACCAGCAGCATAAACGGCCAATTCGTGGTGCGCTGAGGACCATCCTTTTGCGGATTTTTTTTAACAGGGGGCTTCGCAGGAGGACGCTGTGGCGTTTCAGACATAAATATCAGACCGCTTGGAAAAGGCGGGAACAAATTAAACAAATTGGTGCAGAACAACAGTGAGCAAACCGGCAAACCGAATCTGACTGAACAGATTATCGTCAACCATCGGTCAAGATGGCGGGCAAGATGGCCGTTGGTTCGGTAAAACACAGGTTTTTCTATGCTTTTCGACACCGAGTTCTGGTCCCAACTGTAGGTCTGTTTTCTCGACAGGTCAACTTTTAAGGTCTCAGTCGGCAACAGGTCGGACATCTCACATCATGAATGAATCATTTTCGCAAATCATGCGGGCTCTGGATCCAGAGGCAGAATCCTTTGGACCACAGCTCGCAAATCAAATTTTGAAGCACGCCGTTGAATGTCGAGCCTCCGATATTCACATCGTGCCTTCCGCAGAATCCACATTGTTAAATTATCGTATCGACGGAGTCCTGCAGACGATCGCCGGATTTGAACCAGTGATCGGCCAACGTCTGGTCGCTCGCTACAAAGTGCTGTCTGGGCTACTCACGTATCGATCAGACCAGCCTCAGGAAGGCCGAATTCGCACCGGACGCCTGGCAGAAAATTCCGGACTGTCTGAAGTGCCCGAACTGAAGGGAGACGTGCGAATCGCCACCTTCCCCACTTTGTTCGGCGAAAAAGTGGCCATTCGACTCTTCAGCAATTCCGATTCGCTGCAACAGCTTTCAGACTTAGGACTGCCTGATGACGTTTCGCTGCAGCTAAAAACTGATCTACAACAGACGTCCGGAGTCATCTTAATCACGGGCCCATCGGGCAGCGGAAAAACCACCACAGCGTACGCGTGCCTTCGACAACTGCTGCAAGATCATGGCACACATCGATCGTTAATGAGCCTTGAAGATCCGATCGAAATGATTGTCCCAGGAATGACGCAATCTCAGGTCAAACCTGAATCTGATTTCGACTTAGCCAACGGACTCAAAGCCATGCTCAGGCAAGATCCCGATGTGATCATGGTGGGGGAAATTCGAGATCCCGTGACAGCAGAAAACGCATTCCAAGCCGCCTTGACCGGGCATCTTGTCCTGACCACGTTTCATGCCGGCAGCGCATCGGAAGCCGTGACTCGGCTACTAGACATGGGGCTGGAACCGTACCTCTTAAGCAGCACTCTGCGATCAGTCGTATGCCAACGCCTGTTAAGAAAACGATGCGACGCATGCGGTGTTCAAAGAAAGCAGACGGAATCTGAAAAACTTGAAAGTCCGTTAGACGAAAACCAGCCCGACGATGCTCGTCAACAACAATCAAGCTGTCCCGAATGCGACGGCTTAAAATATCGAGGCCGATTCGTGACGGCCGAAATCATGGACATGACAACACCCGGCACTTCAGAATTGTTGAAAACCGCCATGGATGCTGAAGAACGTCAGGCCAAGGCAATGGAACTGGGAATGCTAGATTTAAAGCAACGATGCCAACAAGCTGTTGCCGCAAATCAAACAGACCAACTGGAAGTTTTTCGAGTTCTCGGCAGAGGCAGTCTGTAGCCGAGTGGCATCGCATCAAGTCAACTTGTATCACTCACGAACGACATCAAACACCAAACACCAAACACCAAACACCAAACACCAAACACCAAACACAAGTCACCTTAAAAAAGTCGAATGCTGTCGCCTCCTTTCCAGAAGATGGTTCCGTTCCTATGCTGAAGCGGTGACCATCTTTCAGCTCACCTCCCTCCCTTTCACTGCCCTGTGATGCAAAAATCCCTGGAAGACATCAAACTGTTCTGTGATGAAGCGTCTGCTCTGGTTCGAGCTGGGCTGCCGCTCGATGGAATTGCGGGCACGTCATCTCGACTTTCAGCAACCAAGCTGAAGGCTTTAGTGGAATCAATTCAGCAGCAAACTGCGAATGGCGAACCCATTGCCAAAATCATCGATGCCACACGATCGGCTCCTGACCGCTTGGTCACAGCCACTGTTGCCGCGGGACTGGCTTCTGGCAAACTAGAACACAGTTTAGAAATGTTAGGAGACGTCGCTGCAGACGTGAGGCAAGTTCGCCAAAGACTCAAATCTGCACTCATCTATCCGGCATCGATCATGGTGATTGCCACCGGGCTATTTGCCTTCTTCATTCGTCATTTCTTGGTCGCTACCGCTCAGGCATTGCTAACTTCCAAAGGCTCATTATCCCCTGTGTTGCAAACGTTGTTCGATTGGGATCAACAGTTCTGGTGGTGGCCCATCATGGTTCCTCTCGCCATGGTGCTCGTGGTTGTGGTGCCGTTGTTTTGCCGCCCCGCCGGCATCATACAATTGCGAGGCACCGAAAAACTGGTCAAGCTGATACCCGGAGTTTCCGGAGTACTCACCAGCCTGCAGTTTTATCATGCCAGCCGAGTCCTCTCGCTGCTGATTCATCAAAACGTACCGCTCAACACGGCTCTTGTGATCTCCGGAGCATGCAGCGAACGAACGGGATTGAATGCCGCGTTTCGTGAAGCAGCCCAGCGTTTGGAAGCGGGCGAATTGGCAGATTCGAAAATTCAAGGGCTGTGGAAACACGGACAACTTCCTCCGCTCATCACCGTGGCCCTGAAGAACAGCAACTGTTCTGAACAACGGCTTAAGCTAAGCCTGACCGGAGTCACTTCTCACTACCACCGTCGTCTCGAAACGGGGATGACCATCCTCAGACAGTATGTTCCGATCGGCTTAACCATCTTCGTCGCAGGCACAACCGTCCTGTTGTATTCCGTGGCCGTGTTTTGGCCCATGGTCGAACTGTATGCAAATATTATCCAGGAAGGAGACCTAGGAACCCAATGAAACGTTTCCGCTACGAAGCCGTTGATTCTTCAGGAACTCCTTTGTTCGGAGTCCAACAGTGCGATCATCTGGAAGAGCTGATCCGCATTCTTGAAAGTCGAGGCCAAGAACTTAAAAAACACACTGAACTGTCCTTAGAAGAATTCAATCGCAAGCAATCCAAACTGATACCAAGGTTGGTTCAATTGCGAGTTGGCGAGCGAATTCATGATGCATTGCTGACAGGTCTGCCGGCTCATGAAGCCGTTCGAGCCGTCGCATCAGAACCCGTGCAAGCACCTTTGCTGTTTGCGATGCCATGGGTCTACTTTTTAGCAACACTGGCTTTGACACTTGTTTGGGCTGCCATCTCTTTTGGCTACGTTTCAGCCGTCATTGGCTTTGCCCTGTTTGCTTTGATCGGTGTGCTGCTGCCGATTGTTCATCTGGCTCTTCGAGAACTTCTCTACGCACGACCGAGACGCATTCTGCATCAAGTGGCAAGCCAACTAGAACAAGGATTCGATTTCAAACACGTCACCCACACGTTTCTTCCACAAGAAATGCAGTCGCTATTGAAGTCAAACCTCGATGATCAGGTGAAGGCTCGATCTGTATCCGACATCATGCCGGCGTTGCAAATGAGATCCAGTCATTTGCAACGCTTGGCCGTGGCCATCGCCATACCACTGGCCGCCTTCTTGGCCTTGAATCATTTTCTGTGGTTAGCAGCCAAGTTAATTGTGCCGTACTACGCAAACGTCTTTAATGGCTTCGGAGTTTCCTTGCCAGCAATGACTCAGCTAATTTTGGACATCGGCAGCGCAGCCTGCAGCATAAGCTGGGCGACGTTTTCAATGGTGGCCATCGCCAGTACTTCGTTTTTGGTGTTATCTACAATCATCATCGCGAGCGGTTGGGGGCATGATTTGTTGGCCAAAATCCCGTGGTTTGGCGCCAAGTTTAAGTGGTCGATGCAGGCTCGAGTTCTGCGAATGATGGCCACGCTTTGCCGCAACGGAGCAAAAAACGGCGACATCATCAAAACGTCGACTCAAGTCAGCGGCTTCCAATCTGTCAAACTGCAAGGCAATCGTCTGGCAACAGCCATTGAGCAGGGAATTCAAAACTGGCCCATCCAAGGATCACTCGCGGGACTGCCGATTTCATTGCTGAAGGGGACCGAAGCTGCAAACGGCTCGACCGAACAGCGAGTTGGCATTGCCGCAACCTTTGAACACTTGGCCGACATGCTCGAAAGAGCGGCGATGACACAAGCCGCCGTTCTCGCAACCATCATCCGGTGGTTCGTCGTAAGCTACGCAGTCATGATCGTTTGCATCACAGAAATTGCCCTGCTTCTGCCTTTGATTAAGTTACTGAATAATCTTACCTAGTCGCCTGAAACTTGGAACCTGAAACCGCCAACCCTTCTCCCAAGATTGATCCCTCAACGTGTCTATCGGCTTCATTCATACTCAACTGTTCCTGTTCAATAAGCCGGAACCATTGCGTCAGTCCACTTTACTCATGGCCTTGGCGACATCGCTAGGAGACGGCCAAGCCGTGATGGCGTCATTGCAAGCATTGGTCGCCGACGCCAAAGGAACATGGAAAACGAAGCTGCAGCGATTGATGTATTTGATGCAAGATGGTTCCACGTTAAGCGAAGCCTGCACGGCTGTTCGAGACATCGTGCCGGAACGAACCAAGATGGCCATTCGAGTGGCTGAAAATTCGGGAGCTTTAAAGCAAGTTCTTGCGGACGAAGCCAACCTGTTGATGCAGCAAGGACGGCAGAATTCTGCTCGCCCCAAACCTCTCGGATTGTTCGTTAGCCTGTTGGTTCTCTCTTTATCCACCCTCTTCGTCATATCGTTCGTACTGATTTTTATCGTCCCGAAATTTCGAGACATCTTTGAAAACTTCGCAGTGCCTTTCCCAGCCGCCACCAAGCAACTGATTCAGATTTCAAATGTGTTTCTCCAATTCTGGTGGCTGTTGATACTGCCCGTCTTTACTTTCATCGTCTACACGCTGGGGTATTCCACTTGGTGCAACTGGAAATATTTGACTCGAGGTTCATTGCCGTTTGTCCGATCGTGGCCCCGCTTTTGGGCCCCCGACATATTGAAATCGTTGGCAGTGGCCATTGCTTCCGATCGTCCGATTCCAGAACCGATTCACGTCATGCTTTCTGAAATGCCGCCTGGAAAAGCGGCAACGGCACTCAGTGCAGTCCGCCAGAAAGCTCAAAATGGCGACGACGTGTGGAATGCTTTGCAAACCACAGGTTTCTTAAAACGCTCGGAAACAAAATTGATTCAAGCTGCCGAAGCGGCAGGCAATTTAGACTGGGCCGTCCTTCAATTGGCCGCCGACATTCGCCGGAGACGACAAACTCGAATGCAAACTTGGGTCACCCTGCTGCAACCCATTTCTGTGTTACTGATGGGGCTTTTGATTGGATTCATCGTCTACGCTCTTTACATGCCCATCGCTTCACTGCCACTGACCGAGCTAGGAAAAGGAATATGAAGCGTTGCCTTACATCAATCCAACGGCCAGCCGGCATCCAGACCCACAAACCCACTCGCAAGGGAAGCTTCGTCATCGAAGTGATTGTGGCGTCCGTCTTAATGGCGTCACTGGCCGCAATTTTCTTGCCGGGCATTGCATCCATCAATCAACAAAGACTGGCGATTCGAGACGACGCATTGGTTTTGATTGAACTGAATAATCTGGCCGAAAAAGCCACGTCAAACCCATCCGCATCACTCACTCTGTCGGACTGGTTTACTGATCGATACCCCACTGCAAAATTGGACATTCAACCTGTCCCCGAAAGTGTGTCATTTCAGCCGATAGAAGCAGGTAAAAACGATCCCACTTTGGATTTTTCCTACGGTCAAAAAATTCAAATCACGACACCCTCTCAAGCCGCCAGCGTACCCATCACTCGATCTGTTGTCGTTTGGCCAGCAACACCTTCAGCAGAAGGGGTAAGCCAATGATTTGCCACACACACAGCAATCGCCTTGCAAATTCGCCATCAAGAATTCACAGACACCGTCGTGGGGCCATGTTTGCCTACTTTATGGTGTACCTGTCACTTGCCGGAGCCATGACGGCGACAGCTGGCATGCTCCTGCATCAAATGTTTCGAGCCCGCACAGCTGATGAAGATCGAGGCAACGGCATTCGACAGCTGCTAAGAATCGATCGCCAGCTCAGAACCGACTGGGCCGATTCGATCCAACATACAATTCAAGCAAATATCTGCACTCTAAAGACACCGGATCAAACGTCGGTGGAATACCAAGTTGCGGCCGACCGAATTCTCAGAATTGTTCGCAATGCTGAATCTGAAATCGAGGCGTCCGACCGCTTTCAATTCCCAAAGGGTTCACAGCTTCAATTCTTAGATTCCACTTTCGATGGAACGTCCGCCGTCACCTTCAGATTAATCAGCCCCGTGCCGAGCCAGAAAACCGAAACAAATTCGAAACCGATGTCATTCAGTGCGGCCAAAGGCCGAATTGTTGAAATCTTCTTGGCGACATCACCAAAGACGAACCAAACAAGCTCGCCATCAGAAGATTCCTTGTTGCCTGAGGCCGATGCGAATTTGAAACCAGATGCCGCGGGAGACGACCAATGATGAAACGCGTGCTATCGACTTCACCCCTGCGTCATGCGTTGAGCCCATCGCAGCATTCGGCTCGATCAGGAGCGGTCGCCATGATCATGGTGATTGCCGTGACGATCATCGGAACCATCTTGTTGACTCAAGGAGTTCGTTCGGTGCTAAACGAACGCAGGACCATGCCGGCGAACTTCCAGCAGCAACAAGCAAACCATCTGTTGCAGTCGGGGATTCGAAGACTGAAGGCTCTGCCGTCCAGCGACGATGTTCAATCAGGCGCTTGGAAATTTACCAAAGGAACAATTCACGAAACACAAACTGGTGAGGTGAAGGTCCAAGTGCAAGACGGCACTATTACTGTTTCAGCCACCTACCCCTTGGAATCAGAAACACCCGTCACGGTATCTGAATCCTTCACAAAAGAATTCTTCATAAAACAGACGCGTGCCCCGAACAGCTCGCAGCGGAATGAATGAGCAAATTGACGCGTGATTTCGATTGCTTTGCAGTCCAGCGTTCTGGTCGCAGAACCAGCAACGATATCCCGCTCATTTTATTCCAGCGATCCAAAAATCATCGCACCCATGTGGTACGAATCATTTTCAAACCCTGCCCCGCAGGAGCCCAACTATGAACAAGAACTTTCCCCGAACGCCCAGGCGAAAGCCTGGTTTCACCTTGATCGAACTGCTGGTTGTGATCGCCATCATCGCAATTTTGCTTTCGATCATGTTGCCCGCCGTGCAGTCTGCTCGAGAAGCCGCGCAGCGTTCTCAGTGTCGCAACAATTTGATGCAATTCGGCATTGCTTTTCACAACTACAGCATGACGTATGAAATGCTGCCACCGGGCACAATCAACGAAACCGGCCCCATTAAGACTCTGCCCGACGGCTATCACATGAGCTGGATTGTGCAGTTGTTGCCTGTGATGGAACAACGGAATTTGTTCGAACAAGTCGACTTCGAACACTCTGTGTATTCAGCCGAAAATTCCATGGTTCGAAGCATTGAATTCTCAGTCACCTCTTGCCCAAGTGATTTCAACGGGCAGTACAGCATCGAAGGAGTGGGCAAGGTACAAGCATCCAATTACGCCGCATCACATGGTGGCTCAAAAACCCTCATCAGCGACGACAACAACGGACTATTGTACCTGAACAGCAGCATTCGGTTTCGACAAATTCGTGACGGAAGTTCGAACACGATCCTTGCGGGCGAGAAAGTCAATCCGCGTAAAGGCGACGATCTCGGTTGGATGTCTGGCACCGTGGCCACGCTGAGAAACACGGGAATTGGAATGAACCTGAGTCCCGATATCATTTCAGAATTCGAAACTCCGGATGAACAATTGGACGCCGGAATCAATCCGCCCGCCGAAGATGCAAAAATCACTATTGATTCCGGAGGCTTTAGTAGCCGCCATCCCGGAGGCTCTGTGTTTTTATTGGCTGATGGATCAATTCGATTTCTTTCAGCCAGCATCGACCGATCGGTTTATAGCTACTTGGGCAACCGGGAAGACCGACAAATTTTAGACGGCTTTTAGCCGCACTGTGCTTGCGTGTCTTCAGTCTGGATTCCGCCCGCTTGCTGAAGTTGGGCTGTGTGTGACCCCGGCTGTGTGTGACTCCGGCGTGTGTAACCCCCGGTGTCTGTGACTGCGGCGGTGAAGACTCGGCGGTGAAGACTCGGCGGTGAAGTACTTAGCCCCTTAAGCCAAAACCCAGCTGCTCGACTTTAAATTTGATTCTTTCGAGAACGCAACATGCCGTCTATCTCAACCGATCAGCTTAATCATCGACGGTCAAACGCTTGCCGATCTTTGTCGACAGCGACCGGCATGCCCACGTTTCGTACGTCGCTCAATGCGACCAGGCGACGACATGGGTTTTCTTTGCTGGAATTGATATTTGTGGCCGGAGTCGTCTGTGTGTTGGTTACATTGCTGCTGCCTGCCGTTCAACAGGCTCGTGAAGCAGCCCGTCGAACTCAGTGTAAAAGCCGCGTGGCTCAGCTAAACATCGCGATTTCATCCTACCACGATGCTCACACCATGTTTCCTCCGGGATGCGTCAACGAAACCGGGCCCATCGTTAGCAAGCCAGAAGGATTGCACACCAGTTGGCTGGTTCAAATCCTTCCCATGATGGACCAAAAAAACATAGCGATCAGACACACACCGGAAGTATCAGTCTACGACGAACGCCATGCTGAAATACGAGCACATTCAATTCCCAGTTTTCTGTGCCCGACGGACATCCATCCTGAAGTCACCAACAATGTGGCGGCATCGAACTATGCCGGAGTAACGGGCGGATGGGATGTGATGATTGATTCCGACAACAAAGGAATGTTCTTCTTAAACAGCAGTGTTGAAGCGACAGACATCATCGACGGCAGCAGCAATCAAATCGCCATCGCCGAACATCAACGAATCGACATCCCTTCGAAAGTTGATCTGGGCTGGATGTCTGGCACGTCGGCGACTTTGCGAAACGGTGGGACCGCAATCAATTACAACGCCTCGCCCATCACAGCGTCTCCTGCCAAGTGGGAAACAACGGGCGGCTTTAGTAGCAGTCACACGGGCGGAGCACAGGTTGGGCTGGCTGATGGTTCTGTGCGGTTTATCAGCGAAAACATCGACATAATCGTACTGCAGCAATTGTGTGATATTCAGGATGGATTCGACACCCCTGAATTTTAGGGATCACACAGCGCGAAACTTTGACCTGCACAGCCGATCATTCGGCTCTAACCAACACAGCTGACCATTCGATTTTGACACGTTCGCCGAGCTGCCCATTGAAAACCGAAACCCAACGTGTGAGCGAAGGATATCGGACGTGCAGCACTTCAGAGTTTCGATGAGATTCATCCCTCGCTGACGCGTCGGGGACCACATCGTGGCTTTTTCAACCGGCTGCTAAACGTCGGCATCGCGAATGACCGACTGGATGTGCTCACGAAATTGAACACGTTGATCTGATTCCAAACTGATCGATTCCGCCACCTGCAGACCCAGCTGAAACCATCCGCCCGGGCAGCGAGAATTATGTCGCACGTCGCAGCGAAAGAAAATCCACGATGTTTCTGAGCTGTTTCGTTCAGGCGCATACGTGTTCAACACGGGCTCTTCTGGCATAGCAATCACAAACTGATCGCCCGCCAATTGCATCGGAGTCATGACTCCAATGCCTTCTCGGCGAAGATCCTGAGTCACTGCTGGTAGGCCGCAATCCAATTGAAGTTCTGCGGCTTTTGTTTTAGCGTCAATCCGAAACAACCAGACTCCCCACGAAACTTTTCGCTGATCGTTGTCGCGGCGGTCGACTTCATGGCCAGATTCGAATGCGAGACTGGCAACGTCGCGGCGGTTGAGAATTCGAGCAAGTCCAACAACAGCTTCACGTCGAGGATCTCGGCGCGAAAACAAATCAAGTACGGTGTCCAACATGGCGAGGCTTTTCTTTTGGCAGGTACAATCCACTCAACAAGGCTTCATGTTGATGAAAAGCTACGTCAAGGAATCCACTCAGCCGTCTGATAAGGCCACAGACTCAAAAGATCATCCACACATTGACGACCGAATCCGCGGATTGTGACGATCAACCGGGCCAACCTTTGGTGAACTTCGAACGATTTCTAGCGGCTCTGACTCACCATCACAGAAACCAGCCGCTTCAGGTTGCAGCAAGCCCATTCCCATCCGCCCGTCAGGTTCAGCCAATCGGTTGCAAAGGGCAATGTCCCATCACGAAGGTTTCGACTCGATCATCGGTTTCAAACTGCACGGTCACGGTGGGACGGTTTCCTCCGTCAGAAACTTGCACAACGATTCCTCGACCGTATCGAGGATGACGGACTTGAGTCTGCACGGGAAACGCATTCGTGACAGCCGCCGACGTGGCCGCCTTCTTTTGAACCAAACGCTCCAGCTTTTCCTGAAGCTGCTGCTTCTGAAACCCCAGTCTCTGCTGCGAATCCGTTTCATCCTTGGCTTCTTCGGCAGCAGCAAATTCACCGCCAGCTGAATCACTGCCGGCCACATCACCGCCAGCTGAATCACTGCCGGCCAAATCATCGCTCGACAAGTCTTCCTCACCGCCGCTTAACTTTGCTTCCAGTTCCGCAGCCGACATAATTTTGGGTTTGTCTGTCGGTTCATCGGCAGACAAATATCTTTTCCGAGCTTTCTTCACGTTCTCGTGATACACACTTTGAGCCGGAACCATGGGCTCGTCGCACGCACGACTATCGCGTTGCAAATTGTCGATTTCGCCCAAAAACGAACTACTCACCGTGTACCGTTTGCTACCGCGAAATGTTCGCTGAACTGTTTGAGTCAGATTCAGCTGTTTCATGGCTCTGGTCATCCCGACAAACAGCAGGCGACGTTCTTCTTCAAACGATGCAGGGCTGCCATCTTGGACGGCTCGTTCGTGAGGAATCAGTCCGTTTTCTAGTCCCACGATATACACAACAGGAAATTCCAACCCCTTGGCCGCGTGCATCGTCATCAACGTCACGGCCCCTTTTTCGGCATCCACGCTGTCAGCTTCACTGGTCAAACTGGCCAATTCCAAAAAGCCACACAAAGAAGGCCGCTCGTCGTCAGACTCTTGTATTTGTTCATACTGTCGAGCCGCATTGACCAGCTCAAAAATATTCGCATGGCGGTCCTGATCAACTTCTTCGTTTTCGTCGGTCCACAGTTTTAAATAGTCAATTTCTGCAATCAAACGTTCCAACAGTTTCGCGATCTTTCCCTGCATCGCATCTTCAACGAAGACCTGCATCAAATCATAAAACGCTTTCAACGGTTTACGACTGCGAGCCGCCAAACCCGGAATCTCGCTGGCCATATTGGCCGCTTCCAACAGCGAAATGCGCTGAGCACCCGCGAACGCAGTCAGCTTTTGAATCGTCTTATCTCCGATTCCTCGAGCCGGACGATTAACGACTCGCACAAATGCGGAATCATCAGCCGGATTTTCGATGACTCGAAGATACCCCAATAGATCTCGAATTTCAGCCCGCTCATAAAACGAATAGCCTGACGCAATCTGAAACGGAACGCCGTGCCGAGACATCGCAGTTTCTAGTTGTCGAGACAACGCATTGACTCGGTACAAAATTGCGAAGTCCGAAAACTTTGCACCGTGCTGCCTCACCGCACCAGCAATCGCTTCGGCAACACTGTTGGCTTCGTCTTCGGCATCATCAAACGTCAGCAACCGAACAGGAGCACCCGCTTCGTTGTTTGTGAACAGCGAACTGCGATGACGTCTTGGATTTTCAGAAATCAGCTGATTCGCACACTGCACAATGTTGCCTGTGCTGCGAAAATTCTGATCCAGCGAAACGACTTTCATCTTCGGAAAATCAGATTCGAATTGACTCACGTTTTCCGGCCGAGCACCTCGCCAACCATAAATGGACTGATCAGGATCACCCGTGACACACAGGTTGGGGCAGTGTTGAGAAATCGCTTGAACGATGCGGTACTGAGCCAAGTTGGTATCTTGATACTCGTCAACCAAAACAAAGCGAAACTGGCGGTCCAAGTATTCACGAAATTGGTCGTTGTTCGAAACCATTTCAACCACGTGTAACAACAACGCATCAAAGTCGACACAGTTTTGATTGATCAACTGCTGTTCGTAAACAGGAAATACGGCACACGCCACGGTATCCACGGGATCACCGATACGGTCTTCTTGCATTCTTTGAAAATCGGCAGCGGAAATCAGATCGTTTCTCGCCTTACTGATTCGGTTAAGAACTCGACGAGGATTAATCATCGTGGCCGAGCGATTTAGGTCTTCCATAATTCGGCGGATCATGGTCACTTGGTCGGACGGATCCAAGATGGTGAAGTTCTGCTTCAGCCCCACATGGTCAGGCCAACGGCGGAGCACATACGCACAGAATCGGTGAAACGTGCTAACGTAAACCTTCGCCCCATCCAGCAGCTTATGAACTCGCTCGGACATTTCTCGAGCCGCTTTGTTCGTAAACGTCAAAGCCAAAACTTCGTCCGGCTTGACTCCGTGCTTTAACAATCGAGCAATCCGCTGAGTGATCACTCGAGTCTTCCCCGATCCGGGCCCCGCCAACACCATCAGCGGACCTTCGATGTGCTGAACGGCCTTTCTTTGAGCATCCGTGAGCCCTTCCAGATCAACTTCGTCTGATCGATCCGTGTCAGCTTTCAGATCCGTTGAGCGTGCAGAGTCCATACGAGCGAAATGATTTGAGAGAGCAGTGCGGGCATAAAATGGCGGCCGGAAGATACCTTACCGAGACGAACCATTTTTGCACCCGAAACTCAAAAATCCAGCCGCCATTTCCAGGCAACTCAACCACAACCACCGCAGCCGCCCCTCCAAAGAGGCCATCAGGCGAGAACCCAACCATGGCAAGGCCTTCAAACATCGGGCGGCCACCCCAATTCCAGCGTCTTGAATTCATCCGCGAAGAATTTCAACAACGAAGAATTCTTTGTGGATGAATTCCAAGGATCTCAACAACGATTCTGGATCGCTCCCACCCACCGATTAGTGCCTGTTTCGCTGACTCGTTTCTGGCGAAAACATGTGCTGGCCTCCATCAACAGGCAAACTGGTTCCTGTCACCATCGCGTTTTGGATAAAAAACCGAACAGCGGCTGTGACGGCTTCTGGCTGGTTCGCCGTCTTTGACAATGTCGAATCAATCAATTGCTGCCGCTCTGATTCTGATGTGCCCGGAGGAAACATCACTGGCCCCGGATGAATACAATTCACGCGCACGTTCGGATTGCGATGTCCCAGTTCCAAAGCCATCGTTTTGGTCAAAGTTGGAATCGCGCCTTTCGCAATCAAGTAGGCCGAATGATCCAAGTAGGGGCGGTCGATTTTCCAATCGCCCATCGTCACAATGCTACCTCCCGTTTCTTGGCCCACCATGACCAAGCCCGCCGCCTTGGCAACGTTAAAGGTCCCCAAGGTGTTGACTTCGAAGCTTTTCAGCACACTGGCGGCCGTTGTTTCTTCCAATGTTTCTGTCGGCCAAATGGACGAAGTTGTCACCAGCACATCAATGCGACCGAACGCGGCCACCACTTGATCCACCATTGCCTGAACGTCTTGTTCTTCGCTCACGTTCGCTTGAAAAGCCTCGCAGGTTGTCCCACTCGATCGCAGTTCATCACGAGATTCCAAAGCACTCTTTTTTGACGAATGATAGTGCAACGCGATTCGATATCCGTCGGCCGCCAACCCCTTGGCAATCACGTTTCCAACTCGGTCACGCCCACTGCCCGTGATCAACGCAACAAGAACTGGTTTGTCTGACATACTTCACTTTCTATAGCGGAAAACTTCCGTGCAAGACTCACTCACGTGCGCTGTGCGCAGGAAGGTCTCAATCGACGAAGCTCACCACTTCGATCTTGTTTCTCTGATCAATCATCGATGCAAACCACAGCCTACGCAAACAACAGCCGAACAGACGGGCCAGTGATCTGCGATGGACAAGTTTAAGCTGCGGCCGACTGGTCGGCTTGATGAAGTTTCTGAGTTGTCACCAGGTTAAAGCAAAAGGCAACCACCAAACCAGGAATCACGGTCGCCGGAACATTCGCCGTTCCAATGATCACATGAGCTGATGTGATGCAACTTCCAGTGACCAACGAAGTTGTCACAGCCGGAATCAACATCCAAACCCCTGCTGCTGCAAATCGGCGATACAACCAGGTGACGGATGTCAGCATCACAATGGTCACCATGCTGCTGAAAAGGCCATGCAACAAACCCGAAATCAGCGGAGACGTCGTCGGAGCCGTTTCTTGGGAATTCACGAAGTATCCCCAACCTCCCCAAACTGAAAAAGCGAGTCCAGCAGAGACCAAACGGTAAGTCCAGCTGGTCGATACCTCGGCCCGGTGACCTGCCAAAACCGTCGAAGAGTGCTGAGCATGCATTTCCGAAACGTGAATTTTTTCAGCGCCGTCGGCCACATGTTCACGCCCGAAATCACAGGACGATACGGCAATGTTGTGATGCGCATTCAAAGGCGTCGCGGATGTTACCTGAGCCGCGCCCGTCGCGGCGGTTACCTGTGCCGCGCCCGTCGCAAGGTCACTGACATCAGCCGTCATCACTGAACCGTCGCCTACTTTTTGGCAGGTTTGCGGCGAATCGTCTTCCATAATTCCTTCCCCATGTTCTTCCAGCTCGCACTTGTTGCTCCTGTGGTTTTCAGGAACGACATCAGCGAGCTTACCGAACTTCCCGGCGCAACACACAGGTACCGGTCGACGTATCGTGGACGAAAGCGACTTTTAAAGTGGTCTTGCCCCTGAACGTTGAACATAAAATCCAAACGACCGAACCACATTGACATCATCCACTGAATCCGTCGGTCTCCGGGCTCAATCGCAGCATCCATCACGTTCCGTCCCGGAACCAAACACAACGAAATTTGTTCGCACCCTTCTTGTCCCAGTTGGTCAATCGCCGACCTGAACAAAAACGCGGTCGCTCCTCGAACAGCGTCTTTCCGCTTCCGGTAGCTTTCAAACGCCCAACTGCGTCCCGAATCAATCGGACTGCAAGCCAAGAACCCTTCGATTCGATCTGCATTCTTCACCACAAACAATCGCCGACGATTCAAGTTTTGAGGATTCAACTGGCCTTCCAAAAGTTTCAATGGCTGATCAAACGTCCGTCCGGACAAATCATCAACCATGATTTCCTGAAGTTCATCGGCGAGGCGTCTTTGAGACTTCGCGTCACAAACTTCTTCCACCACCAAACCGGCTCGAAGGCAAAAATTCGTTTGCCGTCTCACCCATTCAAACTGCTTGCCCGACCACGTCAAACCTTTGGGATTCAAGATCGGCTCTTCTCCGAACTTGTTAACCACAAACCCAGCGGCCTTAAAACCAGCGGCATCTGTTTCAGACACATTGTACACAGCCAACGTCTTCTTTTGACAGTTGGACACATCAGCCAACCACCGAATCATTTGCGGCTTCAAACTTTCAGAAGCCAACAAGCCTCCTGCGATGTGCCAAAAGCGACCGTTCGGAATCACGCTCGCGATTCCTCGACCACAATCTGTCGCCAGTAAATGCCCATCAGAAATGGCAATGTCGTACGATTCGGGAACACAGGCAAAGTCGAATGCATGCTGTTCAAGCCGCAAACTTTCTGACGGAGACAAGTCGGCTCGACGAGACAATCTCACATCCGCAGTAGATCGTCTTTTCGAATCTAAACATTCGCCCTCACGACCAGAATTCTGATCGCCAAAGACAGCCGGAATGGAAACGATCGATGACATAAAAAGGAATTGAACCTGTCTCGTGAATTGCCAAGGCGAGAAAAGCGGGCTCACGAAAAAATCGTGAACCCAACTGCTGAAAGATCTTAAGTCAGGGAATGCAACGAGCCGCCTGGATTCTGAATTCAGTCACTTAAAGTCACCGTGTCTTGAATTCGAAACTGATCCAACCAACCTTCGTTGACCACCAATCCAGGATGTTTGTACTGATAATCGCCGGTCCCCCTTCGCCGAACTTCTGCCCGGATCGTTCGATCCCATTCTCCGGGCACCAGCAAAGTTAACCGAGGCGCCTGTAGCACACCTTCTCGACGACGAGCACGCCACAGAAAATTTAGCTTTTCCAACTGTTCATCCAAATGAACCAAAAACGTTCGCGCCTGTTGCAAGTCGGCGACGTCTGAAGATTCGACAAGGAAGTCGTACCGAGGTTGTTGGTGAACCAGCCTTCGTGGGACAGCCGTGATCAGCCCCAGTTCCATGCCCGCCTTTTTTGCGGCCAAATGACTGGATTCCACCACCTGATGTTCCGTCACCTTTTCACCTTCAAGGTCACCAACGTTCGCGCTTTTCTGAATAAATTCCAGCTGCGGAGCCTGCCCCACATGGCCACGACATTTCACAATGTCGCCGATGTCAAACCGGTAGTACCCGGCCGATGTCGTCATCACAATTCGATACAGTCGATCCACTTCCAACTGGTGACCATCAATGGTTTCCGGACACGAATCTTGCCAGTTTTCTTCCGGAATGAATTCATAAAACCCAGCTCCAACACTGGGCACTCCTGCCGCCATTTCGTTACTCAACGGAATCGTGTGACGGCCTTCGCTGGAAACCAAACCCATGTCTCGAGTCGGCGAGTTCCCAAACGAGTCGGCTAGGTATCGAGACTGCTGGCCCGCGGTACCCGCCAACCAACAGCTAATCACGGGACAGTTCCAGTAGTCCTTCGGAAGCAAACTTCCCGCTTGATTGGCCATCGCCGTCAGCTTGGCTGCGCCGAAAGCATCCTTCTTCAACAACGGATTTAACTGCTGACGAATGGCGTCCGGAATATCGAACGTGTTGGTCAATGTGCCATCCGAAATATCTTTTAGGAGCCGTTCTTTATGAAGGTCTCCGACTTCCGCCAAACGAATGGCAGTGCCAGGATTCATCAAAAGCACCCAACCCACGTCTTGCAAAATGCTAAGCCTGAGCGCGACGTAATGACGAGCCACAGGATCGGGAATTTCACTCACAGCATTCGGAATCAAATAGTACGGCTTCAAAAACGGATTTTGGATCTTCGTCAATAAAGCGCTCACCATGCTAATTTGATAACCACCGGCCGTCGTTCCCATATCCCAAGTGCCCGACATCTGCAGCATCTTGCCTCCCACTTTGGCGGGATGATCGGCAAATAGCTTTAGCCCCCAGCGATCCCAACCTCGACGATATTCCTTCAACCACGTGTTCGTGACAGGGTTCAATTTGGGAACCCCCGTACTCCCGGTCGTAATTGTAAACTGCAGCAGCTGTTCGGTTTCGGGAATCAAAGCCGACGTTTCCCCAGAGGCAACTCGTTCGATATACGAAGCAAACTGTTCGTAACCGGCACAGGGAACCTGGCGTCGAAAATCGGCAACCGAACGGATGTCTTTGAAGCCGTGATCTTTACCAAACGCAGTGTCTTCGCTGATGCGAATTCGATGCATCAACCAATCGTGTTGAACAGATGTAGCAGCTTCTAACTGCGGACGAAACGAACGCCAGCTGCGTGAAGCCAAACCCGCAATAAAGGCTCGGCTGACAAACTTAGGAGTCACCTTGGGAAGAATTTTCAGCACGGTTTATCTCCACAAAAGCCGGACGGCGCCAGACGAAGAAATCTGTTTCGCATCACCGACCCATTGAAACACCAAGGCCGAATCAGCTGGTCGAGGACTAAAGCCCGTTTGCAGCATCAACCTTGCAGACACATCCGCCGTGCGACTTTTTAAAGCCAAGATGGCTCCTTGCTGGTTCATACGATGCAACACTTCGTTCAATAGCTGGCGTCGCCGCTTGAATGAAAGCTGACCGCAGCAACAAAGATCAATGATCCCGATTGGTTGCAGAGTCCGACCTTGAAACGGAAGCACGTGAAAGTTTACGAAACCCGATACCAAACCTTCGTCTTCAGCAACAACCGTCTGACTCACCGGATGGCCACTCAACTGCCACTGCAAACGACGTTCAGACCAATGATTGCTGATCACAAATTCAGCCTGTTGATCGGTGACCAATCGATGGCAAGCTGCCAAATCTTCGGTTCGAAAACTTCGTACTTCAGCAGACTGACTGTGACGCACCTTGGGAAGAACGGGAGCCGCCAATTGAGCCATCCAGCCTTCCACGAGATTGTGATTCCACTTTCGTAATGCAGTGGGATGCAAAGGCCTCGCCCAAAATCCCATGCGGCGATTCAACTGCTTGGCAGAGATCGTCGTGGACTTTTTACCAAGAGACGCCGACGGCCGTTCGGCCAGCGAATGCTTGGAACCGTGAAACCGGTAGCTGACAACCAAATCAGAATTCAACGATTGTTCGTGAGCCACTCGAGCTGCATCCAGCAGCGGAGCAATTTTGTGACCTCGAAAAGCAGAAGAAACTGACAGCCAACTATAATGAGCTCCGCTGAAAATCTTGCCGCATGACGTGCGAAATTCGGCCTCTGATCCCGCCAACACTCCCACCAACTGGTCGCCGATGTACGCAGCCAATCGTCGGTTCGGATTTTGGTCCAGATTGAATTGCCAGTCGAAGTATTCGGCCGACCAAACAGGGAACGCCATTTTGCCCAAATAGGCATCGGACCAAGCTTGTTGCACGAACTGCTGAAAGCGGGCGTTGCCTTCAGTGAACAAACGGACACTCACTTCGGAACCATTTTTTAGCTCGTCAGTGCCTCCGTTGAGTTGCCGATTTTTTTGTTCACAAGGCAGCAAAGGCTGAGATCTCTTAAACTGTCCAAATTGCCCGCTATTTTGGTCTGGTTTCGAGGTGTCAGATTACACACACAGCTGAACCAGATTCTTGTGAATTCCACAGCCCCCCTGCAATTTTCCCGCCATTCGCCTTTCGTGCTGGACGCTGCCAGCGTCCAGCACGTTTTGTGCAACACGTTTTGGTTCACATTCCCGCCCCGAGCACACTCGCGCGACCAAATGTTCTCACACCGATCCCACGTTACCGAGACGGTCAGGGCGACTTGACTTCACCGACCACTTCAGAATCCACCAGCAGTCGATGGCTCTTTGCTTTCATAATTTGGCTCATCCTCGCATCAAGCTTGGCCTTCATGTGGCGGCTTTGTTGATTCGGATCTTCAAGCTGATTGCTGAGTTCACCGGGATCATTTTTCAGATCGTACAGCTGAGCCGTCGGACCGAGGGCCGTTGGCTTCACTCGACTTGGTTTTGTAAATCCTCCGCTCCCCAGTCCGTCGATCAGTTTCCAATCGCCGTGCCGACGGCTGATCGATCGAATCATCTTCAGCTTCGATCCTGTCTCCATCACGAATTCGGTTCTTGCCTGTTCTGTGCGTTTTGTTCCCGTCAGTTCAGGATAAAAACTGAAGCTGTCTGGCCCCTCGTTGTCTTCAAGAGGCATCTCAATCATGTCTGCCAACGTCGCCAGAATATCGGTAAAGCAAATCATCTGTTTCGACGACGTGCCTGGTTTCACTTTGGCTGGCCAGCGACAAACAAATGGCATGCGATGGCCGCCTTCCCAGGCATCAGCCTTCATGCCTCGAAAGCCGCCAGATGAATCATGTTGGAACCGTTCGTCGTCTTCTTCGTACCAGCAAGGACCATTGTCTGAAGTGAAAATCACCAACGTGTCTTCCTTCATGTTTGCCTTGTCCAACGTGTTTAGAATTCGACCAACTTCAGCATCCACCATCATCATAAAATCGCCGTACATTCCCACTTGGCTTTTGCCCACGAATTCTTCCGATGGCAGCCAAGGCGTATGAGGTGCAGGATAAGCCAGATACATCATCAGCGGCTTGGGACGGGCTTCACCCGCGCTACGAGATGCATGTTCTTCGATCACCGAAATCGCCTCGTTGGTAAATTCGGGGAGAACGTCTGGAAGTTTTAAGTTGGGTGAAATTCCGCCTTCTCGCCAAAAGGCTCCTTGGATGCGAGACCAGCCTTTTGAATTGTTCGAATCAATGTGATCTGTCGGAGGCATCACCGCTTGGCGGTCTCGAATATAAAAGTACGGAGGAATATCGGTGGATGCTCGAATGCCATAAAACGAATCGAAACCTCGATCAACGGGACCTCCGGGCAAACGATTTTCATAGCCGTTTTCTTTGAACCCCAGATGCCACTTGCCCACCATTGCTGTCTGGTATCCAGCTTTCTGCAGACAAGACGCAATCGTGGTTTGGCCTTTCGCGATCGTGGGCTGATCCTTCCAAGCAGCCGGATTGGCTCGAAATGGATACTGCCCGGTTAGCAAACCATATCGAGACAAATGGCACAGCGGACCTGGGGCATGAGCATCCGTGAACTTCATTCCTTCGGCAGCAAGAGAATCGATCGCTGGAGTTGGAATTTTTGACTGCCCGTTAAAACACCGAGCGTCCCCGAAACCCATGTCGTCGACCAGAATGATCACAACGTTGGGATGCTGCGAAGGCGCAACGGCGACGCTCTCTGCAACAATGCAAGCTTCCTGCCCCGCTCGACTAGGCGGCTGCAGCAAAAACAAGGCCATGAAACCGCCCGCCAACAAGGCAAAGCAGGTCCTTGTTGAGATCATGTTTCGAACGAAATGCGATTTCGACATAGGGTCAAGTCCGAGCAAAATGGGGCGAGTTGTAAGAGCGGGTGGGCGAGCATTAGGTGGGAATTCGCAGCATGATGCAGCGAAGGACGGTCGCAATTTGTGAGATCGCAGCAGCGGTGGATGACCGCGCACCTTTGTCAAAACGGTATCGTTCCGGTCGCGAAAGCGAAAGAGTGGCGTCGAATTCGTTGGAAACGGCGGGAAACACGGGCGAATGACGATGATGATCTTGAAGCTCGCGGCGGCACACGGTATCCCATCGCGTCATGGTTCGTCGGCCGGAAATGGCAGGTCGCATCGACAAATTTCATCCCACCCAATCACACGCATTGTATTCTCATCATGGCTGTTTTGCTGCAAATTCTGGACGGGGTAAAAAGCTTTGGAGACCAAGCATTGTTGGATGGTGCCAGTGCCACCATTCACGATGGTGTCAAATTGGGGTTCATCGGTCGCAACGGAGCCGGTAAGTCGACTCTGCTAAAAATTCTTCTGGGTGAAGAAGAACTGGACAGCGGCGAAGTGATTCGAGGTTCACATTTGAAGGTGGGCTATCTGCGTCAGCACGATCCCTTTGAACCGGGCGAATCAGCCATGGACTTTCTGATGCGAGACAGCGGTGCTCCCGATTGGAAGTGCGGTGAAGTCGCAGGCCAGTTCGAACTGAAGGGCGACTACCTGCACGGCCCTGTCAAAGACCTGTCCGGTGGTTGGCAGACTCGAGTCAAATTAGCCGCGCTGCTGCTACACGATCCCAACTTGTTGATGCTGGACGAACCGACCAACTTCTTAGACCTGCGAACTCAGATTCTACTGGAACACTTCCTCAAAGGATTTTCAGCGGCCTGCTTAATCGTCAGCCATGATCGAGCCTTCTTGGCGGCCACCTGTGATCAAACGCTCGATTTGGCTCGAGGCAAGTTGACCGTGTATCCTGGCAAGGTCGAACAGTATCTCGAGAAGCTCGATGAAGACGTTGTTCGAGCTCAACGAACCAACGCAGCCGTTGAAGCCAAACAAAAGCAACTGCAACGCTTCATCGACAAAAACAAGGCTCGAGCCACCAGCGCCAGCCAAGCTCGATCAAAACAGAAACAACTGGACCGATTGCAGACAGTTGATATCGAAGCCGATGCTCCGCGAGCCAGCATTAAAGCGCCCGTCGTGTCACCTCGCCAAGGCCCGGCTGTTCGCTGTATGGACCTTGCCATTGGCTATCCCGATCATACGGTTGCCAAAGACATCGAAGTCGAAATCGAACATCAACAACGTGCGGCGATTGTTGGAGACAATGGTCAGGGCAAGACAACGTTTTTGCGAACCCTAGTCGATTCGCTAAAACCGATCGAAGGGAAAGTGCGTTGGGGACACGGATGCAAAATCGGCACCTACGCTCAACATGTTTACACGACTCTTCAACCCGAACAAACGGTGTTGGAATATCTGGAATACACGTCCATCCCCGGCATGACGACTCAGGATTGTCTCGGAGTTGCCGGAGCACTTTTATTCCGAGGTGCTCATGTCAACAAAAAAGTAAAGGTCCTGTCTGGAGGCGAACGGGCTCGACTTTGCATGGCGGGCCTGCTGCTGGGCGACTACAACATTCTGATTCTTGACGAACCTGGAAACCACTTAGACGTTGAAACCGTCGAATCGTTGGCCAACGCCTTGCTGGACTACAAAGGCACGGTCATCTTCACAAGCCATGATCGCCACTTCGTCAAACGCATTGCAACCAACGTCGTTGAAGTTCGAGACGGTCGAGCTCGTAACTACGGCGGCGACTATGATTCGTATTTGCACTTCGTCAACAAAGAAATCAACGAAGGCGAACGAGAACGCAACTCTGGCAAAATGGCCACCACTCCGGCGGGCAAAGCAGGCTCGGCCACTTCGCCAAGTCTTAGCGGAAAAGAACAGCATCAGGCTCGAAAGCGACTTCGCAACCTTGAAAAAGCCATTGCAAAACTAGACGCAGAACGCAAAGAGCTAAACGCCACCATGATGAAAACCAGCGATCCAGATTCCGCGCTCAAGCTGCACAACCAAATCGAAGCGATCCAAAAAGAACTTGCCACCAACGAAGAACAATGGTGCGAACTGTCGGAAGAGCTTGGTGATTGGTAGGCTGATGAGCTGCCTGAGAAATCGCTTGTGCGAAAATCTTTGAGCACCATTCGTTTGCGAAAGACCAACGCCGATGCGAATTCTTTGGGCCACTGTTTTGCTAAGCCCGTTTCTTCCGAATGGCTTAACCGCCGCCGGTCAGATGGTCACGAATGAAACGACGGTTCACCGAATCGTAAAGAAGGCTTTGCCTTCAATCGTGTCGGGCGCCAACGAATGGATGGCTGAAAACGATTGCGTGACGTGCCATCGAGTGACTCATGCAGCATGGGCCCTGAATCTCGCCACGGAACACCTAAAAACAGGTGCCGACATCGGAATCACGGCCGAACAGGTTCGGCAGATCAATCAATGGGCCAAAAACTGGACGAAACTTGCCAAGCCCGACGTGCGAACAAACGCTGTCCAGAATAAGACCTTGCAAAACAATGCAGACACGGTGGGTCAAGCCATTCTAGCCGTCGCCGCTCTTCAAAATTCTTGGGGCGACGACTGGGAAAACGCCTACTACGCTTCCATCATCGAAGGCCAAAAACCGGCCGGATTTTGGAACGCCGGGGGACAGTTGCCTTTGCAAAAACGCCCTGTTCGAGAAACAAACGAAGTCACCACAATGTGGACACTGGTTGCCTTGAACGCCAGCCGCTTGTCTTCACCGAAACAAGACGGCATCAAACACGAAGCCACTCAATGGCTGACGTCTCAAGAAAGTGTCACAGCCGGTCAGTCGGTCGAATGGTGGGCGCTGAAAAGTGTGCTGAATGAAACTGATGCTGACATCAGCCAAGAAGACCTGCCCATCACCAAGCTGCTGTCTTTTCAGAATTCTGATGGAGGCTGGGGCTGGCTTGTGAATGACGACAGCGATGCATTGGGAACCGGGATCGCTCTTTACGCACTGGCACAGCATGAGACACCAGTAGCGAATCAGGCTCGCCACCAAGCCATCGAATTTCTTCGAACAACGCAACTTCCAGACGGCAGCTGGAATGTGAAGGGCACCAAGAAAAGCGGCCGCAACGAAATCGCTGAAACCGCATCCTACTGGGGAACTTGCTGGGCCGTGATCGGACTGCTGCAATCATCTTGATTGGCTCAGGATCAGCTTCACTCAAACATCTGAGGAAAACCGAAACATTGGCCGCCCGATTGATCTGCACTGTTGATCAATCAGGCAGCTGATCACGGCTCAGCGTCACGCCTACTTTTCAGCACGCCCAATCCACATCGATCGGAAAACCGAAACCGAAAGAACTTCACCGTCCGCCTACATGCTCAAGAATCTTGCCAACGCAGCATATGCTCCGTACCCACCGGCAGTCAGCATCGCCAAGCACGACAGCACCAACAGCACGTCCCAAGCGGCCGTCGGACGCAATCGAGTGTCCGTGACTTTGAACCGAAAGAACAAAGCACAAAAGCCAAGCACCGGAAGCATCAGGAATTGAGTGATGCCAGAAATCGCCACTAAGATCACAGGCTTGGGAAACAGAAAATAGGCGATCACACACGACAAAGGCAGCACGACGCTGAAGATTGTGACCATCTTGCGGCGAGCATCCGAATCGGGTTCTGCCGAACTTAAACCAGCCACGTTCAGAAAGTCGGCAACCATCCGAGCATTGCCGGCATTGGCCACCAAATACGTCGAATACAAAACCGCAATGGCTCCGGCAAGGAATAGCCATCTGGCATAGCTACCAAAGATGGGTACGTAGCTTTCCGCCAAGGTGCTCACCATTCGCATGCCCTCTGGAACTCGCCCATCACTGTGCAACACGGCAACTCCCATCAGATAAAACGCGGCCGTTGCAATTGTGTAAATAATCATGGAAGCAAACGCGTCCACTTTCATCACTTTAAACCAGCCCGCCGCTCGATCCTTCCAAGCGTCGTTCGATTGTCGTGGCCCTGTCGACTTCGCGTACCCTTTTTCCAAACACCAATACGGGTAGCTGACCAGCTCCGTCGCCCCCACTCCAATAATCCCCAACGTCGCTAACGCAGCAAACAAGGCGGCATCTGTGTCGGGAAGGCCAAAGCTAAGCCCCTGCCAAATATCGTCGGCCGAAACGCTGTAGTCGGCAGTTGACTGCAAAGCCACCACATTGCCAATGGTGATCAATGAAAACGAAACCACCAAAATCACAGACACTCGTTCAATCATTTGATACCGACCAACAAACAGCAACATCGCCGTCAACACTCCAATGATGCTGACCCAAATGCGATCGTCAACTGTTGTCGATGGAATCAAAGACTGACCTTCATTGTCAACCAGCTCTTCGTTATCTGTCACTCGTTGCAACAGCAGCTGCCCTGTGTCTCCTAAAGACTTCAGATCACGTTCTATCCAAACCATCCGACGCAACTGCTGAACCGTGTCGGGCGAAGCAGTTTGTGAAAGCCCAGTGGCTCCTGCTTCGCGATCTGCTTCAGACAAGCTTTGCAACCAGTTCGAGTAATCTTGAATGTCTTGAGTCGCAGGAATTCGAGTCGCGGTTTGCACGTCTCCTGTAATCGGAATCGTCAAAGCCAATGCTTGGCCCACTCCACCGACGATGCCTCCAAGCTGTCCCACAGTCGACAGCATCATGATTCCCCACAGCACAAGCACCCAGTTGGTGCGACCGATGCCCGGGCCGGGAATTCGGTTCAGTGCTTTCAAAGTTGTCTCGCCGTGACTGATCGTGAAACGCCCGAGCTCCAGCTGCACAAACACTTTGATGACACAGCCAATCAAGATCAACCATAGCAAAGCGATGCCTGCTTCAGCTCCAGCCTTCGTTGACATGATGAGCTCGCCCGACCCCACAATGTTGGCCGCGATAATCAACCCCGGACCAATCTTCAAAGCAATGTCTTTGAAAGATGTCGGTGGAGCTTCAATGGCTTGCTGCTGCCGCTGGTCTTCTGTTTCAGCCGGCTCACTAGGTTCAGTCATGTTCTATCAGACTTTATCATTTTACATTCGAATAGGACGCGAGCGGATCAGCTTCGCCGTCGCTATTCTGCGAAAAGTCCACGGGAAGGCAAGCCGCTGCAAAAGTCGCCCTCACTGCTGTCTATGAAGAAGGCCGCGGTACGGAACACCAACGCAGCTTACGTCGCCCATGATTTCAAGCAGCTCATGTGTTGCCGCGCGGGGCAATGTCCGGCCCTTGGCCGCCCATTAGCCAAGGTAACCCAACGCGTAAGCGAGGAAGATCGGACGTGCAGAATCTTAGCGTTTCGAACAGATTCATCCCTCGCTGACGCGTCGGCTGACCACATCTCGGCTTTTTCAACGCGCTGTAAGTGAGCAGCCAGGCGTTTTCCGACGTTGGTGCGAAAAACCGCGTCCAGCGCCGTGAGGCTTTCCAGATTCACCCTGAATTTCGAATGAAAAGACACAACCAAGTCAACAACTCGGACACCTTGACTGCTCAGATCTGGCGATCAAATCACGTGCGCATAAAAAAAGACGATCAGAACAAATTCTGATCGTCTCGTTTTGGTCTACTGTTTTTCTGCCGTTCGCCATTCTACTGCGGAATCGAGTCGACGAATTTCGCGGGCAAAGTCACAAAGCGTTGCATCTTTTCCGAAGAACTTGTCAGCCACAACTGACCTCGAAACATCGCTGCGTACTGCAGTTGCCCTTCGACGATTCGGCCTTCTTCAGCCAACGTCACTGGACAAGCACCGTCTTTTGTAGGCCAGTATTTGCCTGGGTTCGACTTAAATGCTTGCATTTGTTCTGGGCTGCTGAAGTACAACAACTTGCCTCGGTACTTCACTGCAAATTCAGGCTTACCAGGCACTAAACGTCGGCTTTCAAACACACCCGGCAGGCACAACCCAGCGAAGGATGGCATTGGTCGGCTTTGTGAAACCGGACGCATGGCTGTCTTTTGCTGAGCACCAGGCTGCAAAGAAATCGGCTGCTGCATGCCGGCGATCGCGTTCGGCAGAGACGCAGCTTTCGTTCGATGCTGAGCCACAATGGCGTTCAGTTTGGGAATCAACTGCTGGGCCGTTCGAAAACCCTTTTCACGATGCAAAATCACCATGTCCGGAGACACCACAAGCAACGACGGAAAGGCGACAACCTGCAAGTGCTTGACCAGATCTTTGTGCTTGTCACCGTCGACCAAGACGGGAACAAAGTTCTGGTTCACAACATTGGCGACGGCGGGATTGCCGAACGTCACGTGTTCCATTTTTTTACACGGACCACACCACGTTGCGGTGAATTTCATCAGCACTAAACGTTGCTGAGCATTCGCAGACTTCAACGCGCCTTCGATGTCCGTCGACCAGTTGACTTGAGCCTGCGCGGACGAAGCACCGGCGATCATCGTAACTCCACAAACGAAGACCATCAGTCTGCGAAAAAGAGAAGCGTGTAAAATCAGCATCTGTCACTCTCGTCTTCATTGAAGATAGAAACCAAAACCGTCTGCCCCCGATGGGCTCGACAATTTCCAGCATCAAATCCGCTTCTAAGAAATGACTACTTAAGCTTCAGCCAAGACCTGCGGTTGAAGGTTAGAATCGGCTGGATGATCGAGTACGGTTGTAGACAATTAAGCGGAAATTAGGATTAGGCCGGAGTCCTGTGTGCTGGGTCACCCAGTGAAAATCTGCCAGTGGCCAATTCTGCCGAATGGCCGCCACCAAGAATCATTTCGCCGGTGCGTTTTTGAACGTCTAAAATTTGAACAGAGCAATTCTATTCCCGTGTAAGGAAAGGAAAACACTGCAGTTTCAAGTGGTTGCAACACAAACCCCGGCAAATCACGGGATGGCGAAATCAAACACATTCAGCCGCCGCTTCATTGAAGTCATACAGACAACTCGCCAATGATGGCTGCTCAGAACGGCCGCGAATGTCATCAAAGGATTCTGCACGCCAAACGCGAAGACCAAACGGTATCCAGGGCACACAAGAACTCTGAATGAGCTTCGACTTTGTGCCCCATCCACAGCGCTCACCGCCTGTGTACCATTCAGCTTCAGCAGCGATCACCGCCTCGACACCATTCAGCTTCGGCAGCGCTCACCGCCTCGACACTATTCAGCTTCGGCAGTGTTCGCCACGGCCGGCAAAATGTCCACGCTCGGACGATCAATGGCCAGCACTGCAGCGTACTCAGTGAACGCGACAAAGTGTTTGTAAAGCGCGGTGATCTGTTCTTCCGCCGCTTCCAAGGCGTACTGTTCTCGTAAAGCGACCTTCAACAAATCGCTTTCACCCAGCTCGAAGCGGACGCGCTCTTTTTCCGCGACGAAGTCATATAAGTCAACAGATTCCGTCGACTGCTGAGCCTGCTTTCGAGTCTCCTCCAAAGCAACATAAACCAGCATCACTTCGCCGGTTACTTTTTCCTGCACCAACCGACGCTTTGCATTCACAGCTGCCATCTTTGCCTGCACAGCGTGCATTTTTCCTCGCCCCTTGCGACGTTCCAACGGCACGTCAAAGAACAAAGATGCTTCAACAACAAACTGATCTTTGTCCTCAGAACTACTTGCGTTTTGCCCCACATCCTGAGAACCAGCGATCAGAGCATCTAAGCCCGCTTTAGTTAGGTTTTCGGCTTCCGCAAAGTCCACCTGCAGCTTACGTAGCTCAAGGCCGAGTGCTTGCAGTTCCGGTCGAGCAGCCTGAGCGGATGGCACATCAACCGCGAAGCCATCGGCGTTGCTGGCTCTGAGCGCCGGGAAGCCAGGCGAACGATCGGCGGTTGGAATGATGGGCTTGCCAGTACCGGGATCTCGAAAATACAGCCCCAGTTTTACAGCAGCTTGGCGCAGTTCATTCTTAGCTTCTGCCAGCTTGGCTTTACGTTTTGCAATCGCCGCTTCGTTGTCACGAACGTCAACAATCGCCAACTCTTCAGCGTTGTATTGATTGATGATCCTCTGATTTCGATCTTCCGCCAATTCAACCCAGCGCAGACCAAGCTTATACTTTTCACCGGCTGCCACCCATTTCCAATAAGCCAAGCTGGCTTCACGAGCGAACAGGACCAGTTGAGTTCGAATCAAAGGGTTTGCAATCTGACGGTCATAGGTGGCTCGCCAAAGATCGGCTCGACGAGAATCAATGTCTCGGTTACGGCCTAAAGGGACCAGAACTCCCGCCCGAAATTCTCCGCCTTCATCTGTCTCTCTTTCTAGGTACCACGGTTCAAAGTCGCCTTTACCAATCTTATAGCCAGCGAAAAATTCGCCTCCAGAATAGATGGGACGCTCTAGCCCAGCCTTGGTACGGTAGGTCTGGTAAAAGCCAACCGGATTCGTCTCTGACGAAGCCTTCAGCTTGGTATCAAACGAACCCCATGCCGAAACTTGATTGCCATCAGCAATGGCTCGCTCTTGAAACGCTGCGAAGACCAATGGGTAAGATTCATGGACAGAAGCCACAACATCAGTCAGCTGAATGCTGCTCGCACCCATTGATGGCGGCTGAAAAAATGCTCCGCTTGTATCTGTTGGTGAAGTCAGTTCAACAAACAAATCTTCAACTTCAGCACCGACAGAACCACCAACATCCGTGGCAGGATCTGTGGCCGAATCTGAATCGGAAGCCTGACTGAAGCTGATGGACGTCACCAGCAGCTCAGCCGACTGCCGCTCAGCCGACTGCCGCGATTCGGCATGACCTGAAGCAGTCTGTGCGGCCGTTTCGGAAGCTTGTTCAGGATCGAACAAATCACCAAACCGTGGCTTTTCAACCTGTTGGTCCATGTGATCGACCACCAGAGAATCAGCACTTCCTGAACCGAAGATTCCAGCCCAGTGTTGTTGAACCGATTGGCACCCGCAGAGGGTGAAAATCAGAATGCAGCAGATAAGTTTATTCACGACGCCAGCCAATCCATCGGCACGACTTACAGATTCAGCAGCTGATCACTCAGCAAATTCATTTCCGTGCCAGCAATCGACTCATTCGATGAGTGACACGGATTGAAGACGCTGGAATGGAACTCACATTCCACTTGGTGACCGCTGTAGAAGTTGCAATCGTCAAGAAGCCGACATGCGTTCCGTTCGGATCGACCGGTTTCGACGGTCTTAACACTTCCCATGTCGAGCACAAGGATCGATCGGGTTACGGAAGATTTAGCGTGCGACTACTTCGGCAATTTTGGCGGCTTCGCTGGTTTCTTCATGTCTGGGTCGTACTCAACAACGGGTGGAAATCCGTTCATGTTACGCCAAATTTCGTACCACAAATCGACCTTATCCAGCAGCACCCAAGCGTTTGCACGAACCCCTTGACGCAAATAGCGATCGTCTGGCCAACCCACACCGTCTCCAAGGTCTGGCTTCACAATCACTCGAAACTTCCCGATGCCTTTGATGTCTGTTTCATCAACAGACGCCACGACTCCACCAAACGTTCCCACAGCGGCAGAAGGCCATCCGGCAAACTGAATGGCAGGCCAGCCTTCGAATTGCAATCGAACGTGACGCCCCGGAGTCACCAACGGAGCATCGTTTCCATCAAGCCAAACTTCAACAGCGCGGTCTCTTGTCAACGGCACAATTTCGCAAATCAAATCGCCTTCTTTCAGCATCTGACTGGTTTGGTTGGCCGTGATATTCATCAGCGTTCCATCAAAGGGGGCTGTAATTTCTTGGCCTTGGTCTTGGCGAGCGAGTTTGGTTTCGGCATCGATTCGATATTTTTCCGCCTTGCTCACTTCAGAAGCTGCCTTTGAAAGCAACGCGCCCGCTTTGCCGACGTCTGCTTGAGCCTTTTGAAGCTTCGTCAAACCTTCATCAATCTTCATTTGAGCTTCTTGTTCTTTCGCAGAACGCAAAAGCACTTTCTCTTTCAGATTATTTTCAGCCTCTTGAATGTAGGCCTTTGATGATTCGACCTTCGCTTTGGTTTCAAAATATTTTTGTTCAGCCTCTTGCAACTTTGCAATTGCCATGGACTCTTGTTCAACCAAAAGCTTGTGCCGTGTGTAGTCTAAATCTGCTCGTCGAAAAGCAGCCTCTGCCTGAGTCAACGCTTGCTGTTGAGCACTCACTTTATTTTCAGCCGCCGCAATTCCTGAATCAGCGGCATCCAAAACGGCGTCTTTTGCTCGCTTGGAACTTTCAATCATGTCGCGGTAGGACGCGATCGCTATTTCACTGGCTTCCAAGGACACTTTGCTGGCCTGAAGCACTTTCATCGCAGCGACTTCGACTTCTCGCGTCGTCTCAAGAGATTCAGCCAGTCGATCGCGGTATTCAGGGTCAAGGTCTTCAACCACAGCGATTAAGTCGCCTTTTTTGACCTTGGCGTTGGGGTAAATATTTTCGCCCAGTCTGACCAAACGCCCTTTGGTCAAAACTTCAATTTTTTGAGGACGCTCGTTGGGGCTAAAGGCAGTCACCATGCCAGCACCGCTCACAGTCTGCTGCCACGGCGCTATGGCCACCAGGATGAATCCACACACCAGCAAAGTCAGCAGAATCTTGCCGATCAGGCGAGCTCGCCGAGATGACTTTGCCAGCCTTAAGCTGGGCAGCAAAGAATCCGCGTAGGCTGATGGGGCCAACATTGCGTCATTAATGTTGCCTGCTTCCGCAGTGCGAACAAAGTCTGATCGAGAAATCATGATTGCTCTCCGCTTCCAGATTCCGCGTTACCTGTTGTCGATACACGCCACTTCGATTGCATTCGCTTGACCTGACCACAATGGTCGGCAATCGATTTTCGCCCCGTTGCAATAATTAACGACCAAGGACGGTCTTTACGCAAAACCGTTTCCAAAACCGTCGTCAGCTCTTCATCGGGAATGCCGTCTAACACTTCATCAAGCAGCAACAAGCGTGGCTTTGATGCAATGGCTCGAGCAATCAAAATCAGGTTTTGCTGAGCCGAAGATAATGGAGCACCATTGGAAAACAACTTGGTGTCAAAGCCATTTGGCAGACTCAACAACGCGTCGTAAAGCCCCACATCTTCCAAGGCCTGTCGCACATCACTTGATGATACGTAGGTGCGATGAAGGTGAATATTTTCTTCAATCGAACCGGTGAAAATTTCACCCGCACGAACCAATCCCACTTCTGATCTCAACACGTCAGACCGAAGGTCTTGAGGATCATAACCATCAATCGCGATGTGCCCCGTCTTGGCCGTTCGCAGACCAAACAGTAGGTCTAAAGTCGTACTTTTGCCGCAACCCGATGGCCCCAAAAGTGCCAATGATTCTCCAGAATCAAGGTCGAAACTTAAGTCACTGCTGATCCGGCTTGAACCACCTCCGACGTAATTCAATCGCTCAACGGAAACTGTCGCTGGACCACGACCTTTCATTTCCAACAACCCATCTGGTTCTTCCATGGGCAGATCAAATAAGTAGCCAAGCTTATCGACAGATGCCAACAGGTCGTAAAAGCTTTCCATGTGCTTGCCAAGTTTCGCGAAGGCTCCCACGATTACGGTGACGATCAATTCTGCGGCAACCAACTGTCCTAACGTCAACTGCTCACTCACAACCAACCAGCCTCCCAAACCAAGCAACACGGTGCTGGCGATGGCCTGAAGACCCAAAGCAAATAAAATCTGACGCAGTAAAATTCGAAAGTGGCTTTGACGAGCTTCCAAATACTGATGAATCAATCGGTCGGCTCGTTCCAATGCCAAGTCAGCCCCACCGGCAGACTGAAACGTCACTCGACAGCTAGAAATATCTTCCAACCAAGACGCCATGTAGTACTTGTGCTTGGATTCCTTGACCGCGCTGTTGACGGCCCCTTTTCCCAAGACAAAAATGATAAACGCAATGACGCACATCATCACGATGTCGAAGCCCAGCAACCACGGATGGTAAAACGCCAGAACGGCCATCCCAATAAACGCACTTAAGATCAGGCCGATCCCATCCAGCAATAAACTGGCGGCCACTTTTTGAACCGTCACGATATCAAAGAAACGGTTTGTCAGTTCGGGCAAGTATTGCCCGTCTGCAGATTCCATCTGGACTCGAGGCAAACGAAAGGCCAGGTCGCCGGACACCCGAGCAAACAACCGCCTTTGCACGAGCTCGGCAACATATGTCTGCAGACCTCGCATCGCGGCCGAAAACGTCAGAAAGATCAACAGGATTAAAGCCAAGACAACAATGGGTTGCAGCAAACGCCCGAAGGCAACTGTATTCACCAAGGCTTCCACGGCAATCGGAGTCGCCAGAGTCAGCAAGCCGACGATAAAGGCGAATACCAAAATGATCCAAATGTCAGACCATTCCGGACGCAACAAAGTCATCAACCGATTAAAGGGACTCATCCCCGGCTGATGAGTTGATTCTGGGCTGATGTCCTGCCGCACCACAACACATCTCAAACGATCGTCGTTGGCGTAGCCTCCCAAAGATCGTCGCAACTGCCGCAGACTCATGGCCGATGTTTCAACCAAATGATCCACCTGGCTAACTTGAAGCTTTCCTTGTCGGAACTTATTGGCCCTTAACCATGTGCCGTCTTCTTCGTCTTTCCAAACGAACAGGTCTGCCCCGTTTTGGACCAACCCCACAGCTTCGCGAACAGAACAGTCGATGACCTTAGTTTGCAGGCCGACACTGGCGGTTGCTGCAACCATCCACTTCCACCACAGTTCGCCTTCTTCACCCGGCCAAGCATCCTTGGCTTCGTACCAAGCTCGACGAGCTGCCGCCATCTCAACATTCAATAGCTTCAGAGACAATTGCTCAAGCACCCATGCCCCCGGCTCTATGCGGTCCTTTAACACTCGTGCCATCGATCAATTGCTTTCGTGGTGTGCTATCGTAAACACTTGGTCACCCATCAAAATAGCGGGCGGAACTGTCAACTTCTGAAACCAGCAGTTGCCAAACGACAGAATGCCATGCCTTGGTTTTTACACATGGACACCACGAGAGCCAGGCGGAATTCATGAATTCGCCCTACTGAGACGCATCCGTCGGCACAACTTTGGCAAAGTTTACCGGAAGTCCGGCCTGAACCGTTTAGCCACCGCCAGAACGGCCGCCCTCGCGACGCCCGCAGCGGGAATTCCAGAAGCGGTCGCCCCCCAGCCAAACCGACCCCAAAATTCAGCGGACAGGTCGGGCGTCAGCTTAACACCCTCTTAACGTCATCGAATTTGCCTTGGCCCAGCCCCTTGATGCAAACTTATCGAGGAACCAAGCGAGCCGCACGGCGCTCGCCAATTGCGAGACAGTTCCTGGCCACCAAACATCACCACCAAACATCACCTCAAGGCGAACTCAGCGCCACGCAGAAACAACTCGCAGGGGTGAGTACTGACAAACACGAACATCAAAATCGGCGCATAAAAAAAGGCCGAACTCGAAAGTCCGACCAAAGCCTCACCGGGCTTTTTATCGATGTCTTGATCGCCAAATCCTCGTGCAGATCCAAACAAGCGACGAATGCTTCTCTATGAAGTTGAAGCGGGCAACCGATTGATCACTGCGGCAGGCTTGCTGCCATCCGCTTCGAAGTTGCAAAGCTCTTCTCGAACGATGTTCATTTCGCGAGGTGCTTCAATCCCAACCCGAACACTATTGGGCCCAATTCGAACCAACGTCACAACAACGTCGTCGCCAACCAAAATCCGCTCACCCGCTTTTCGTGATAGTACCAGCATGATTCTGTGCTCCCTGACTTTTCTGTTTTCAAAACTTCCATGTATTGAACGAGTAACAGACCCAACACTGAACCTGCTCCCGAGCGGCAACCCACGACGCCAGCCGTCGTCGAATTGATACCGACGTCAGAATGATACAGGCCGCACAGGCTTCGCCAAGCCCAAAACCGCCAAAATCCGCACCGCCCAAAAAACAGGCACCGTCAGGACCGCCTATTTTTTAGGCAACTGCACAGCAGAGTGCCAAAACGGCACGAAATCGGGGCTTTCAACAAGAATCGGCGGGGTTGTAAAAACTGATCACCGCCGAAATTCGCCTATGACGCAGGTTTGGTCGAAATGTGATCTGGAAGTCGCCAGAATCGAAAACTGGGCCCTGACGCGATTTGAAGTTCTCGCCCATCACTCGGCAACTTTTCAAATCCAGCCGCCAAGCGAGGTCTCAAACCACGGACCTCAATCACCCCGCGAAGGAAAACAGAACCATGCTTAAAGTCGGAATCATTGGAATCGGCTTCATGGGCTACACCCATTTCGAAGCAGCGAAGTCAGCCGACAATGTCACCGTGGCGGGCATCGCAACTCGCAGCGCCAAAAAACGAGACGGCGACTGGACAGGAATTCAAGGCAACTTTGGACCTCCGGCTGGCCAAGTCGATCTAAGCGGAGTCAAAACGTATTCCGATTACCACGACCTACTGGCAGATCCCGACATTGATCTGATCGACATCTGCCTGCCCACCGATCAGCATCACCAAGTGGTCATGGATTCCATTGCCGCCGGAAAAGCAACTTTGGTCGAAAAGCCAATCGCCGTTTCTCAAACCGAAGCCATTGAAATGGTGCAAGCGGCTGAAGCCGCTCAGGTCCCTTTACTGGTCGGCCACGTGTTGCCGTACTTCCCCGAATTCCAGTACGCAGCCCAGGCGATTCAATCGGGAGAATACGGGCAACTTCAAGGAGCACATTTTCGCCGAGTCATCTGCCCTCCAGACTGGTCTGATGGAATGACCGACTTTCGCAAACTGGGAGGTTGGGGAATCGACCTGCATATTCACGACAACCATTTTATCGCTCACGCCTGCGGACGTCCGACGGCCGTATTTTCCAACGGCTTGCTGCAAGATGGTTTCGTCAACCATGTTCACAGCTCTTACGTTTTCGGAAACGACGGCCCCGCGGTCACCACAGTCAGTGGAGGCATTGCAGCATCCGGAATGGCGTTCGGCCACGGCTTCGAATTGTACCTTGAAGATGCCACCATCGTTTTCGACGCCGGAACTTACGCCGGCGAATGGGTGGTCAATCGCCCTCTTTCATTAATCCGCAACGACGGGAGCGTGACGGCCGTGGATTTAGGAGCAAACGACAGCTGGTGCGCAGCCTTCACACTCGAACTGCAACAAGCGGCTGCTCATGTTTTAGAAGGAGCGGATGCCGGAGCACTTTCTTGCCGAGTCGCGTTGGACGCTTTAAAAATGTGTTACGCCGAAGCCGAAAGCATGCAGAAGAAACAAGTCGTCGAACTGTAAAAATTGAGCGGCAAACGCCACCGCTCGAATTGGGCACAGCAAGTCACCGCCAGGCGACTCTCTGGCCCACCAAGTCACCGCTAGGCGACTCTCTGGCGCACCGAGTCGCCGCCAGGCGACTCACTGGCGCACCGAGTCACACAGAAATCGTGTTGGGCAAAATTCAATGACTGGAAATCAAGAAGCTGAGCAGCTGAAGATCAATCGGCCTGACAACAATTTCACTGGCAGCCCATCCATCGACGGCAGTCCGTCCATCAATTTGGCCACCGCGTGTGAACTGGCTGTCGATGAACTTCTTAAGCAAAGAACGGACGATGGCTGGTGGGAAGGCGAACTTTCAACGTCCGCACTTTCAACGGCCACAGCCGTGATGGCGATGCAACAAGCCGTCATCCGCAATTACGACGGTTCTGGCTCTCAGCAGTTTCCCACTTTAATCACCAATGGCCTGAACTGGCTGGCCAACCATCAGAATGAAGATGGAGGCTGGGGCGACACTGTATTAAGCATCAGCAATATTTCCACAACAATGCTGGTGAACGCCGTCTTTCACGCCACCGCCACAACAGAACAATTTAGCGCTGAGGTCGAATCATCAAAACGCTACATCGATGATGCCGGTGGAGTCCCCGCGCTGATGAAACGTTACGGCAAAGACCACACCTTTAGCGTTCCCATTTTGACTCACTGCGCACTCGCTGGAATCGTCGACTGGCGACAGGTCACCAACCTGCCGTTCGAAATGTCGTGCCTTCCCGCAAAATTTTATGCAGCCGTCCGAATGCCTGTGGTGAGCTACGCGCTGCCCGCTTTAATCGCGATTGGCCAAGTCATCTTTCACCACAAGGGACACTGGAACCCGCTCGTAAAATGGATGCGCAAAGCGTGTATAAAGAGGTCTATGAAAGTTCTGGACAGCATCCAACCCGAAAACGGAGGATTTCTAGAAGCAACTCCGCTCACAAGCTTTGTTTGCATGAGCCTTCTAGGCTGCGAACACACTCAGCACCCGGTGACGCAAAAGTGCCTGAACTTCATCGTCGATTCCGTTCGCCCTGACGGCAGCTGGCCAATCGACACGAATCTGACCACCTGGGTGTCAACTTTAAGCGTGAATGCGCTGGCTGGAAATTCTCGATCCCCCGACCGTGACGACTTTCTAAACCGAATTGATCGAAACGCGATCAGCACATGGCTTCGCAATCAGCAGTATCGAACTGTTCACCCCTACACGAATTCGCCTCCAGGAGGATGGTCGTGGACCGACTTGCCCGGCGGAGTCCCCGATGCCGATGACACTCCCGGCGCGATGCTGGCAGTGATGCACCTGCGACCAGTCGATGAACCGTTTTCGCCCGAAGAAGTCAGTAGCCTTGAAGCAGCCGCGGTTTGGTTGCTGAACCTTCAAAATTCAGATGGAGGCTGGCCGACGTTTTGCAAAGGCTGGGGAACTTTGCCTTTTGACCGCAGCAGCAACGACTTAACGGCTCATGTGCTGCGAGCATTTGCGATGTGGCAGGTTCGAGTTTCTGAAATTTCAGACACGATGTCGGCCAGAACCGAAGTCGCCATTTCTAAGGGACTGAAATACCTAGAAAAGCAGCAAAACTCAGACGGCAGCTGGCTTCCGCTGTGGTTTGGACACCAGTTTGCAGATCACGATGAAAACCGTTTATACGGAACGGCGAAAGTGTTGCTGGCATTGAACGAAATTGGAGAACAAAATCGGCAGATGACCAAGTCAGGTCTACAATGGATTATTCGTAACCAGAATGATGATGGAGGTTGGTCGGCGGCGAAAGGTTTGGCCAGCAGCTGCGAAGAAACAGGGTTGGCTTTGGAAGCAATTGCCTTCGAAGGCGCAAATTCCGATGGCCCAGTTGCAATCGCGGTGGAAAACGGAACACGATGGCTTATTGAACAAGTGAATGCTGGAACGTTCACTCAGACGACGCCAATTGGTTTCTATTTCGCAAAACTCTGGTACTTTGAACGACTCTATCCAATCATCTTTACTGTTTCTGCATTACGCAGATGCTTGCAGAGATAGTCCATTCTTCTTGTTTCCGCGTTTTGTGTTGCTGGTGAAGGTCTTTAAACAGACAGAACTGGTAAAAAATACCCCACCCAATGATCAGCGGCCGCCATTCTCGGTGGTTGCTGCCCCGCAGTGCCCCAGGAGCCTCTCGTGTCGACTGTGCCTTCTAACGAAACTCGCCCTGCTGATCTCAGCTCTGCTGCTCAACAGCAAAATGATCTCGAGGACGACCCTAAGCCCGTTCGAAAAAAAGGCAAACGCCGTAGCACGAGCCACCTTAAGGCCGTACCCGACACGCTAGAGCTGCGCGAAAAAGTCAAAACAGAAGCCGAAAAATACGCCAAAGATCTGGACCGCACAAAGGCGTTCAACAAAAACCAGCTGGAACATCACGGCCGTGCTTTGCTGGAACAAATGGGCCTGCCCGAAAAGTATCTGGGGTTTTCCATGGTCTTGGTTGGCAACTTCTTTTGGAAGCAGCAATTCCTGGCGATTCCCTTCGAACGCCGCATGTTGCTGTTACCACACTGCCTGAAACATGCCGAAGGTTGCCCCGCCGAATACACCGAATTTGGCCTCGACTGCGAACGCTGTGGAGCCTGTTCGATCGCCGACTATAAGGTACGAGCCGAACAGTTGGGCTACAAAGTCTTAGTCGCCGAAGGCAGTCCGGTTGTTCTAAAAATCGTCGTATCGGGCTACATCGACGGAATTTTAGGAGTCGCTTGTTTAAACGTCTTGGAAAAAGCGATCGACAAAATTCTGATCGCCGGAGTCCCCTCGTACGCCGTGCCTTTGCATTCTGGCGACTGCATGAACACGACTTTGGACGAAGCATGGGTGTGGGATGTGCTGGACAAGTACGAACCCCTGCCCGAAAAACCAACCGTCAGTTACGTACCGTTGATGCGAGCATCAGCAAATATGTTTGGCGACCACTTCGAACGCCTGCTGCCTCGCATTCGGACCAAAGACGAATCGAAACGAGAATCTCCCATCGCCTTTACAGAAGCCAGATCTTACGAATGGCTGGCTGAAGGAGGCAAACGGTTTCGCCCCTTCATCACGGTCGCAGCATGGCATGCAGCCGCCGGCAAACCTATTTTGACGGCCGGCGATGACACTCCAGAAATACCCGATGGAATCGCTCAGACGGCGATGGCCATCGAAGCCTTCCATAAAGCATCGCTCGTTCACGACGATATCCAAGACAACGACGAATTTCGCTACGGCGAAGAAACATTGCACCGTCAATACGGAACTGCCCAAGCGATTAACATCGGAGACCACTTGATCGGTTTGGGCTATCGAATGGTCCACACGGCCAAAGACATCGATCCCAAAATCGCGCTCGATATTGCCGATCGAATGTCCATCGCTCACATTCGTTTGTGCGATGGTCAAGGAGCCGAAATGGCGTGGCAGCAAAACCCAGACTGGGCCATCACTCCTCTGGATGCACTCCAAATCTACAGCCTCAAAACGTCTCCAGCATTCGACGCCGCGTTATATGCGGGACTCAGACTGGCCGAACATCCTCTCGCCGAAAGCGAAGTGGTGTCTCAGTTCTGTCGACAAATCGGAGTTGGTTTTCAAATTCTGAATGACTTTAAAGACTGGCGAGGCGACACAGACAACAAGCTGAAAGCCGGCCAAGATGCGCTCGCTTTGCGCCCCACCGTGCTGCTGGCTTTGGCTCTGAAAGATTCCAACGCCGAAGACCGCAACGACCTTCAGGAAATCCTCTCGGGCAAGCGACCACAACTTAGCCCCGAAGAACAAATTGATCGGCTGCGAGCCATCTTAGAAAACTGCGACGCCTTCGAAAAAGCGGAAACGTTGATCGAGCGATCACGTGAACGCTGTCAGCAAATCATCGACGACCTAGAAGACGAACGCTTGCAAACGTTGCTGCAGTTCTTCCTTGAAACCGTGCTCGCCGAAGAAACTGGCCCAACGCCACAGGAACATCTCGACCCCGATTCTCCAGAAGCCATTCGACCGCCAACACCGGCTCCAACGTTTGTGCCACTTTCCATCGGCCTGTAGCGCGATCCCAAACCACATGAAAACGCCCTGAATTTGTGCGCCCACTGTGGTCCCAGCCGTCCGCACACAATGGCGAGTCCCCGTGCCGTCAAACTTCTTCGAGCCAAAACGCGGCACTAGGGCGTCTTCGAATCTTGCACCAACGCCCATCGGCTCTCGATCAGTCACACTGCCTGGTTCATTTGAACGTTTCATCAGCGCCGTAAACTGATACAATCAAGGCCCCACCTGACGATTACGATCTCGCTCCGACGGCACCGTCGAGCGACGTTTGCCTGCCCTCTTAATCTCGGACCTTGTTGCATGCCTCGCTTCTTGCCCACTGTCTTTTTGACCACTGTCTTTTTGACTCTTGTCGTTTGCTTAAGTCCAACTTTCGCAGCGGATCCCATCGCGACCAATTCCGACGAATCAAACAACGTCGCGGCCGTCAAGCTGTTGCTTTCCGATCGCTGTTTTTTGTGTCACGGACCAGATGCCGGTCACCGAGAATCAGGACTCCGGCTAGACACGGTCGAAGGCATGACGGGGCCGTTGGAATCAGACGAAGAACTTGCCGCCGTCGTTGCTGGAGACATTTCTGCCAGCGAATTAATCAGCCGCATTCTGTCCGATGACCCCGACACTGTGATGCCTCCCCCCGACGCCAACCTGTCGCTCAACAAAGCCGAAAAAGAACTGCTAAAGCAGTGGGTGAAAGACGGAGCACCATGGGAAGGGCATTGGTCTTTTCAGCCCATCATCAAACCAAGCGTGCCCGAGGTGAAGAACGACGACTGGTGCCGCAATGACATCGATCGCTTTATCGTGCGAAAACAGGAACAAGCCAAACAGCCTCAAAACATCATGGCTGATAAAGAACGCTTGATTCGTCGAGTCACCTTTGACTTAACCGGATTGCCTCCCACCTTACCCGATATCGATGCCTACCTCGCCGACAATTCGGCAAGCGCATTTGAAACCGTGGTCGACCGACTTTTGGCTTCACCGGCGTACGGAGAACACATGACATCTGAATGGCTGGATGTGGCTCGGTACAGCGACACTTATGGCTATCAAGTTGATCGAGATCGCTATGTGTGGCCTTGGCGAGACTGGGTGATTCGCTCGTTCAACAACAACAAACCGTACGACGAATTCATCATTGAACAGATCGCCGGAGACATGTTGCCCGATGCGACGAACGATCAAATTTTGGCAACAACCTTCAACCGTCTTCACCCTCAAAAGGTAGAAGGCGGAAGTGTTGAAGAAGAGTTTCGAGTCGAATATGTGGCTGATCGATCTCAAACTGTCAGCACGGCATTTCTGGGCCTCACCATGGAATGCTGCCGCTGCCATGACCACAAGTATGATCCACTGTCTCAGAAGAACTACTTTCAAATGTTTTCGTTCTTCAACAACGTGGACGAAGCAGGACTGTATTCGTATTTCACAAATTCCGTGCCGACTCCGACTCTAACACTGCCAACAAATGATCAACTGAAAAAAATGGCGGCAGCAAAACAAAAACAGCAACAAGCGTACTCAAATTCAGCCTTTATCGAACCTGCCTTGGGCAGCTTTGAAATAGCGCCTCTTGATCATCAGCTCGTTTTGACGGATGACCAAAAGGCGAAGCAAAAAAAGTGGTTGCAAGATCATGCGAATCACAAAAAAACGATCGTAAAACAGTGGTTGCAAAATCACGCTGATGATTCCATTCCCTTAGGTCAGGTGGCCGCTCTGAATTTCGACTCCGGAAAATTCAGCAAAAACGAAGTGGTTGAAACAGAACGAGGCAAAGCCGTTCGGCTGACAGGTGATCATGGAATTGACACAAAGGTTGGCAACTTCGCTCGACACCAATCCTTCACCATTTCAACGTGGATAAAAGTTCCCAAAGCTTACGAACGAGCTGTCGTATTTCATCGTTCGAAAGCATGGACAGACGCTGCAAGTCGAGGCTACGAATTGCTGATTGAAGACGGCAAGTTCAGCGCCGCTTTAATTCACTTCTGGCCCGGTAACGCGATTCGAATCCGAAGTCTGCAGGACGTGCCGTTGGATCAATGGATTCATGTCACGATGGCTTACAATGGTTCCAGTGTCGCCAAAGGTTTGTCCCTATGGTTGAACGGCGAAAAACTAGAAACCACGGTCGCCAAAGACAGTCTCACCAAAAATATCACGGGCGGTGGCGGAGACACCATTACCATCGGCCAACGAATGAGAGACAAAGGTTTTAAAGGTGGCTTGGTTGACGATTTTTTGGTGTTCGACCGCATTCTGACTCCGCTTGAAATCTTCGCTCTCGCTCAAAACTTGGATCTCAAAACAGAACTACCAAAACTGATGAATGGCGAAACACCAGAATGGCTTTCAAAATGCAGTCACTCTGTTTCAGACACCTATTTTTCAGAATCTAAAGCCTCTTCTCCTTGGCCTCCTTTACCACCAACCGATCAATCGTCTGAAAAGGCACAGCAAACGCCCGACGCTTTATGGACAACCTCCATTCAGCGAATGGTGTCGCCCGATTTTATTGCTGCTCGAAAGAAGATCGTCGAAGCCAATCAGGCTGTTTACGACGTTCAAAATGGCATCCAAGAAATCATGGTCATGCGTGAACTTCCTCAGCCTCGACCATCCTGGATTTTAGTCCGAGGAGAATACGATGCTCATGGCGAACCCGTGACTTCTGACGTGCCCGACTTCCTTCCCGCTTTACCCGAAGGTGCTCCTGCGAACCGGTTAAGTCTGGCCAAGTGGTTGACCTCTGAAGAACAACCTTTGACGGCTCGAGTTACCGTGAATCGGTTCTGGCAAAAGCTGTTTGGTGAAGGCTTAGTACGCACTCCTGAAGACTTCGGCAACCAAGGAACACTGCCCACTCATCCAAAACTTTTGGACTGGCTGGCAGCTGATTTTCGAGAACACAAATGGGACGTCAAACGTCTGCTCAAACAAATGATCATGTCATCTACGTATCGCCAAAGCAGCGAAGCAGACGCGCAACTGACTGACGTGGATCCCGAAAACCTGCTACTGACTCGATCGTCCGTTTATCGACTGACGGCAGAAATGCTTCGAGACAACAGTTTGGCAACCAGCGGATTGCTCAAGCAGCAAGTGGGCGGAGCTCCCGTAAAGCCGTATGAACTGGCGGCCAGCTTTAAGCCTTCCAAACCAGACACCGGAGGCAAATTATATCGCCGCAGTTTGTACACGTACTGGCAACGCACGGCTCCTGCTCCTGTCATGATGACACTGGACGCGGCTAAGCGAGATGTTTGTCGAGTCAAACGAGAACGCACTGCATCGCCCTTGCAGGCATTGGTCGTCATGAATGGTCCTCAGTTTGTCGAAGCCGCTCGAATGCTGGCGGACCGAGCCATCGGAGAACACGCCGATGATGAGATCGCCGTGTTGACAGAAATTTACCGCAGCTTAACCAGCCTGAAACCATCAACGGAAGCTGTTGAAGTATTGCACCAACTGTATCTGCAACAAAAGAATCACTTCGCAACCCACCCGGAAGCTGCGAAGAAGTATTTGAACATCGGAGAAGCCAAACCGAAGTCAGCCGACACCACAGTGCTAGCGGCGTGGACATCGGTTGCGAACACCGTGTTGGCCTTGGATGACAGCATGATGAGACGCTAAGTGCATCAACGTTGATGGCTGACACTGCCGGCTTGTTTTAACGACAGAATCTTAAAGCTGTCAGGCTGGCTAAGGCGACACACAGGCTGCGAAACCAGCCACGAACCTGACAACGGTTGAGTCCAAAAGCCAAGTCGTTCGCTTCACACGGGAGCCCCCACTTTGGGTTGGCAGCGGGGGCAAAAATAGGTCGAACGTCCCAACTCGCCCTGGCGCATCATCTGAATGTCTTGCCCGCACACAAAACACGGCTGATCCTGACGCCCGTAAACCCATAGCTTCTGAGAATCCGCAGCGAAGCGAGTTTGACGAGGAGCATTTCTGAGATTGCGTTTCATCAACTTCACCGACATGTCGCGGATGCCAAGCAGTTGATGATGACTTAGCTGCGAAACCAAAGTTTTGGGATTCAGGTGCTCACAAAACAACACTTCAGATTTGTAAACGTTGCCAATACCGCTCACCACAGTTTGATTCATCACCGCTTCGCCAATCGTGGTGGAATCTTGAGTTCTGAATCGAGCCACAAATTGGGCATCCGGAATTTCTTCTTGCAACAGGTCCGGCCCCAGTCGACGAAAGTAGGGATCTCTTTTGAGTGTCCCCGCTGTCACAAGTTCAATCATCTTGGGTGAAAAACAGACCACGCACCAACGCTTTGTGCGCATCTGAACGGCAGCAAACTTTGATGGCTTTTGCCAAACGTCATCGGGACGATAGATGTGCCAAGAACCCGTCATTCCCATATGAGAATGCAAAATTGCTCCGCTGCAAAATTCCATCAGCAAGTGCTTTCCTTTCGACCAAACGGACGTCACCGTCTGCCCGGTCAAATCAGAAACCCGCTGCAAGCCTCGCCATGCCGTTGCTCGAATACCCGTTGCATTGTCAGCCGCTGCAAACGCAATTTCTTGCGATTGAAGAACCTTCGCAAGGTTGCTGGCGGCCACAAAAATTGTGTCTCCTTCGGGCATCTTTGACTTCGACGAAAAAGAAAACGTTGGGACGGAATACATCGCACCAGCATCTGCGAATCCTCAACGAAACAAAAATCCGTAAAAGCCCGTCGCGCGTCACTGGCTGAATGCCAGAATATCACAGGTCGAGTCTTCTGTCGCTGCTTAGAAAACATGTCTCAGCCGGTTGCTTTACTCGGCAGCTGCACTCGATCGCTTCAGCCCAGACACCGGCCCAGACACCGGCCCAGACACCAGCCTGCACACCAGCCTGCACACCAGCCACGTCGCCCCTCTGATCAAACTAGGCAACTGCGAAAAAGCGGGCACTTTATGGCGGAACCGGGGTCTTAGAAGTTCTTGCAGAGCAATTCCAAGCACTTGATCAGGCGTTATTATGCTGTCTTTAGAAAATGCCTCGAATTTGCACAGCGATCCTAGGGAAACGCTGTCGTCTAACCTGTAAGGTATTTGCAGAACGGTCAACTGTTGGCTGTTTGATTTGTGGCCGACGGGGCAGCTTTGCCTCAAGACAATCCCAAAAGAAGACTGCTATGAAAAAATTCTTGTGCCTGCTTTCTCTGTGTTTCATGACCGTTGGTTTCGTTGGATGCGGTGAAGCTGAAGAAACTCCAGAAACACCTGCACCAGCAGCCGGCGCTGACGCCGACGAAGGTGCTGGCGGTTCCGACACAAAGCCAGAAGGCGAGTAATTACTCGGCTTTCAACAACACGACCTTCAGAGCGTGACGCGATTTCGCGGCCTCTCTGAAAGAAAAATGCCTCTACAGTCGCTTCCCGATGGATCGGGTTCTGTAGAGGCGTTTTGTGTTTCATGTCAGCGATTGTGCGCGACCGCGACTGCTTGAACTTGCTGCTGATTGAACTGTTGACTGAGTGCCGGATTGCTGCGTGCTGCGTGCACCGGTTACAGATTGAAGCGATTACAGAATGTAAGCGATTGCAGAGCGAAGCCGTTACAAAGTCAAACTGTTGCTCTGGATCACAGTGACTGATCACGCCGTTTAAAAATCAGGATTTCGGTTTGCGTGACTTTGATTTCTTCACCGATTTTGTGCCCGCAAACGTGGCCTTCTGACGCAGCATATGATGATAGTGCTGAGCAAATCGATGAGATTCATCTCGCACATATTGCAGCAATCTTAATGCAAACGAATGCTTGCTTAAGCGATGAGGTTCCGCTTGGCCGGGCACAAAAATTTCTTCTTCTCGCTTTGCCAACGAGATTGTTGTTGGAGGAGTAATGTCGATGGCTTTGAAGGTTTCCATCACGGCATTTAACTGCCCCTTGCCGCCGTCGATCAGCAAGATATCAGGAAACGCTTCGCCTTCTTTGACCAGTCGACGAAAGCGGCGAGTCACCACTTCTCGCATCGACGCATAATCATCGATACCTTCCACCGATTTGATTTTGTATCGTTTATAGCCATGCTTAAATGGCAGCCCATCGATGAACTGCACCAAGCTGGCCACCGTTTCACCACCTTGCAAATGAGCAATATCGATGCCTTCGATGCGACGTGGAGTCTCAGAAAGCTTCAGCACCTGACGCAATCCCGTCAGACCCTTTTTGGGGTCCACGTAAAACACTTCCGGCTGAGCGTGTTGTTCTAAGTCTCCTCGCAGGCTGATCTTTTCCAGTGACGCCATATGGTCACGAATTCTTCCCGCCTTTTCGAATTCCAGATTCTTCGCAGCGTCTTTCATTTGCTTCTGCATGTCTTTCATCAGGCGATCTTTTTTGCCATCTAAAAACATGCGAAGCCGGCGAATGTCTTCTTTGTAGTCGGCCTTGGAAATTTGCATATTGCAAGGAGCCGTACACTGATTGATGCTGGCCAGTAAACACGGTCGAAACCATCTCCACTTTTCATCCCCTTCGTCGATATCCAAACTGCACGTGCGAAAGCGAAACACTTTTTGCAACACCGCAATGGTGCCTCGCAATTGACCGGCACTGGTAAACGGGCCGTACAGTTTGACTCCTTTGGATTCGGGCGTGCGAGTAAATTCGATCCGAGGAAAATCTTCTCGAGTCGTAATTTGCAGATACGGAAACGTCTTGTCGTCTTTCAACAGACTGTTGAACTTCGGCTGAATGTCTTTGATCAACCGAGCTTCCATCAGCAACGCATCGACTTCGCTGTCTGTTTCGATAAAGTCGATGTCGACAATTTCTGTGACCAATTCGGCCGTGCGGCGTTCGATTTCAGCCGCTTTGGTGAAGTAGCTTCCGGCTCGACTGCGAAGGTTAACCGCCTTGCCCACATAGATGACTCGACCTTCAGAATCCTTCATCAGGTAACAGCCCGGCCCCGTGGGAAACGTGCGAACTTTGTCCTCAGGAGCAAGCTGCTGTTCTGGTCGCTGTGCAGCCGCTGGTTCCAACGACGCGTCGTCAGCAGAATCTGAATGAGATTGAGAATCAGTCATGAGTCCTGCAGCGGGCCTGCCGCGTCGTTTTCGTTTTACATCGCCGGAACAAGAACAACGGATTGTAGACCAGGTGTTTCAATTCGTCTTGTGCAGAATGAAAACGAATTCAGGCAAACTGAGCTGTCATGCCGCGATGCCGTGATGACATGGCGGCACAGCCAATTGCAGCACAGGCCAGTTGCAGCCCAGCACAGGGTGACCCAGCCAACAATCCCAACTTGGCCTGCACGTGAGCTTTGAGCCGAACGGCCGAACGGTCGGCTCACACCGAACCCAAGATCTATCGACGCTTCTTCTTTAACGACTTTTTCGGCGTGCGAGGTGGTCTTACACTTCGAGCAGCACCTCGATTGCCTCGACTTCCGGTCGCCTCCTTTTTATCAGCCGCTGCATTCGAACGACTCTTCCGAGCCGCGCTGCGTTGGCTAATCGCAGGACGCCGAGTCTTCTTGGTATCGCCGTTGCGTTTTTCAGGGGGCTGTTGAAGGAAATCGTATAACGCCTTCACCTCGTCAACTCGCATCTCACGACACTCGCCAACGTCCAAATTGCCAAGTCGCAGCGGGCCAAATCCTGTGCGTTCAAGCTGAATCACTTTGTGACCTGCTCGAGCCAACATACGTCGAATTTCGCGGTTCTTGCCTTCTCGCAATTCCAGTTCTAAAAATGTACTGCGCCCCTTGCGCTTCAAAATTCGAATGTAGTGGAACTTGAAGAAGCCGTCAGAAAAGTGCATCCCTTCACGCAGCTCGCCCAACGTTTTCCCGTCAGGCAAACCGGCCACTTGGACTCGATAATTGCGAATCACTTCGTATCGAGGATGAGCTAAATGTTCGGCAAGAGCTCCATCATTTGTCACCATCAACAAACCGAGCGTCCCTTCATCCAAACGCCCGACCGTAAACATTCGGTTGTCATGGCTCGGAACCAAGTCGACGGCTCGAGGACGGCCAGCCGGATCGCTATGAGTACAAACGACTCCTTTGGGCTTGTTGATCAAGTAGTAGCGATAACGAGCCGGTCGAAGTTTTTCGCCATCAAGACGGATATCCTGCTGTTCCGGATGAACGGCGAAAGCAGGATCAGTAATCGTTTTTCCGTCCACGGTGACTCGAGCTTCTCGAATCACGGCCTCGCAATTTCGACGAGAATCTACTCCGGCGACCGCTAAGTATTTTTGAAGCCGAGTCCCCTGGTCTGAATCCATCAAAAAATCGGGCCGTGACAAACCCTGTGGACCCGATCGTCCTCGAGGTCGACCGCTTCCCGACGATTGAGAACCACCACCGGGCGCCCCCTTTGCGGGACGCTTTTTAAACGAAGAGGCAGGCCGACGCTTGGGCGACTTTTTCGGTCGCTTGGGACGTGAATGATCCTTCTTGTCGGATGGGCGAGAACGCATGACAACTTCTACTTGCAGAGCAATAACCGCGGAAACGGGCGGAAAACCAACCAAACGCCCATCGTACCGTCAGGACACGCCTTGTCAGCTGTTCAGTCCAGAATTCGCCCGAATGCTTTGCTTCAGGAATACACTCACACTTAAGCACGTTCAGCACCCAAACATCGCCAAGCCCTCATCGGACAAGCTCCCGCAATGCACGGGTTTCTGTGCCTCATGCGCACATCGCACAGGTTTTTGCAGACGATCGTTCCCCAGGCTTTTCGATTTGAATTCTTGGCAGTCGACCGCCAAAAGCCTTGAAATCTTTCCACATCAGCCTGCCTTGCCCAAAACGCCAACGAAAACAGGAGGAATCGTACTCCGGCAAAATCGGCTGGGCAGAACGCGTCAGCTTTTGTATTCTTCCCAGAATACGCCGCTGCACGCACACTCGGTGTATGATCGGAATACGTTTGGCACAGGCTGGACGGCCGCAGTCAGTCACGGATGGGAATCGAAATCATGATGGAAACGTCGACACGATCGGCTCGTAACCGCCGAGTTGCCGCGATCATGGCTTGGGCAGTCTTGGTTGGGACCGCCCTGATTTTGTGGAACGGGCGGCTTCAGGATTCCATTCGATCCGTGGGCGACGAACCGGTTGCCTTTGTGCTGGCCGCGTTTTCAGCTTTCGTCGGAGTGTTTGCTTGGCTGCTGTTTAATCCGGGACGTCGAGCGGCGTCGGAATCTCCCGTGCTGTTCTTCGCAGCTGGAGCCACCTTGTTTCCTCCGCCCATCATTGGCTTTTGCCTGATGCCCGTGGATTCGCCATTGCGAGGTTGGCTGACCGTTGGCCTATTTTTACTGTGCGTTATTGCCGTACTCAGCCATGTGCCAGACGACTTCTTCGGAGTCCCCCGAGGCCGCAACAGCTACATGACTCCGATCCCCACGTTCGATTCCGTCGATGATACCATCATGAATCCCGACGCAGCGTGGTTTACGTTCGAGGACCTGACTCGAATTCTTCCCCACACCGAACGCCCGTCGTTAGCACCACGATCTTATCTGCAACAAGACACCATCCGCCCCGCAGCGCCGACTGTCCGCAGCCAAGATAAAATTGCTTCAGAAGTTGATGACATTTTGGGCAGCGATTTCGACCTCGGGTTGCTCGACGAAGATCTCACCGAATTCGACCGCCAACCACCTCAACAAGAATCATCGCGCAGAATTTCACAACAACGAACAACTTCAAACATCGACCGCCGGTCGGACGAAGCCAATCCAGCCATCCGATCCACCGCCAACGAAGATGCACGCAATCGACAGGCTGAAATCGAAGCGAGACTGGCCAATGCGAATGCTCAGGGAAACGTGTTTGAATCCTTCGAAAATTCTCAACGCCCCCAACCAACGGATGCGAAGACTCGTTACATCACGGCCAGCGCAAATACGAAAACACTCAGTCAGCGTTACCAACAGTTACGAACGCCCGGTTCAAAGCATCCCTCCAACACTTCGGCCAACATCACAGCTCGCAGCGCCGCAGCAGCAACTGCAGCCACCATTCGTAGCCAACTTGCCGGGAAAAACCGCACCACTCTGGCTGGGCAAAACACGGCTGGACAAAACACGGCTGGGCAAACCGGATCTGGCTTGGCAGCTTCCAGTCGGTCAGCACTCCGAAATCAACCGTCCAGTACAGACATTCAGTATGGCGAATTGGATGTTCATCGAGGCCAACAGCCTTCAGGCTCAACATCTCACGAACGCCGACAAAAAACGTCGGGATCCAGTCGACAGCAAGATCGACGACAAAAAGAAAGCCGAGCAGAAGATTCAGCGAAGACTCGTCGAGCCGAAGAAGCAGAAGCCAAACAACGTCGAGCCACAGAGGCTCGGGAAGAACGCGAACGCATTGAACGAGACCGAGCCGAACGGGCTCGCCAAAAAGCAGACGCCGAACGTCGCCAAGAACAGTCCGCGCAATCCAACCGCAGCGATCGAGTTTCCCGGTTCGAACAGCGTCAACAAGCAGCCACTCGACAAGCCGAAGTTCGCGAAGAACAACTCGGCAGATCTTCTCAAAATGACTCGCCACAAACCGACCGCAAATTAGTCCGACAGACGACCAGCGAAGACCGTTCCGATTCCGCAAAAGTGGAAGCCCCCAAACCAAAACGTCGATCAGCACTCGACATTGCCACGGCCGGGATTTTAGGAGCAGGAGCTGCCGCTGGTTTATCAAAATCAGAAGCCTCTGATCAAACAGAAGCTCCAGACTTAGACGCCGCAGCGTCTCAAGGACTATTCGGCACTGTTCGAGACCTGTTCAACAAGCCCAAAACTTCTGAGCCAGAAGAAGAGACCACCGGAGCTGAAGAATTTGAATCAGCCGTTGATTCTGTCAAAGCAAAAAGCACATCGAATCAAGACGTCAGCATCGAGCGCACGATTGATGCCAGCGGAGCAGAAATGGTTGAAGGTGTGGCCGTGGTTCGCTTTGAACGAGGTCAAAAGAAGGCCAACGTCCACATCCCGTTTGCTCCCCCCATGAAGGGCCAACCCGAAGTGGAAGTCGAATGCGTGGGTGGCGAACAGTTAAGACTCAAAGTGCCCATGGCCGAACCCTACGGTATGAGAATCGAAGCTCGCCGCAGCAACACATCGGAAGCCCTAGAAGCCGAAATCGGCTTTGCCGCCATGGCAGACGAAGAATAAACCCCACTGCTGCTGCTGCCGCCAGATGCTGCCAGCATTCTCACTGACCCGGTGCTTAAATCTGTTTGACGCGCAGTTCCAGTGCCAAACAGAACTTGTCGCAACCGGCCACGTCAGCAACCGGCGCAACCAGCCGCTGACGCTGTCAGCGTCAGCCACGTTCAGGATCAGCCAAGCTTCGTGACAAAGTCCGCTGACATCACCACCACTACGACAAATCAATCCGGCCGTTGCTGTCGCCCAGTTCTTTAATTTCGGCCCCCATACAATCGCTCATGCCCAAGAACAGGTTGTTCAACGGAGTTTCTTTTTCGAACTCAACCACTCGGCCGCTCTTCACCGTTCCCGCCCCCTTGCCTGCCACCAAAACCGGTAGGTCATGATGAGCGTGTCTCATGCCATCGCTGATCGCACTGCCGTACAAAATCATGCTGTTATCCAACAGATTGCTGTCGCCCTCTTGGACCTGTTTCATGCGATCCAAGAACAAGGCAAACTGGTCGAATAGGTACCGATCGATCTTCGCAATCTGATCGATCTTCTTTTGATCTTTACGATGATGAGAAAGCTCGTGATGCCCGTTCTTGACTCCAACTTCCTTGTAGCTGCGATTTGATCCCGCATCGGCAACCATGAATGTGGCAACTCGAGTACTATCAGTTTGAAATGCCATGATCATGATGTCGTACATCAGCTTCATGTGTTCGGCTAATTCAGCGGGCACACCTTCTGGCAAATTCATGTCTGGAATTTCTGCAGGAGCCAAATGTTCGGCTCGATCAATTCGCTGCTCGATCTCACGCACACTGCTGAAATATTCATCCATCTTGCGACGATCATGACCGCTTAATCGAGTCTCTAATCGTTGAGCATCATCGGACACGAAATCCAGAATACTTTTGCGGTAACGATTTTTTCGAGCCGTCACTTCTGCATCGGCCTTCTTGCCAAACAGTCGTTCAAAGGCCAGACGAGGATTCACTTCTTTCGACGTTGGTGTGTTGGGTGACTTCCAGCTCACGTTGGAAGAATAAGCACAGCTGTAACCCGAATCGCAACTTCCCGCATGCCGACCTCGATCAACTCCTAACTCCAAAGATGGCAGTCGAGTTTGATTGCCGATGCGTTTGGCAATCGCTTGGTCGATCGATACTCCAACCTCGATATCAGCTCCTGAGGTTTTTCGAGGCTGAGCCCCCGTCAAAAAAGAACTGGCGTTGCGAGCATGGTCACCCCCCCCGTCACCGTTGGCTCGACCGTGATTTTGAGTCAATCCCCTGGTGATCAACAGGTCCTGTTTATGACGCTGCAACGATGTCATGGTGTTGCCGAGCTGGAAGTCGGTGCCCGTCCCCTTGGGCTTCCATTCATCCATGATGGCACCGTTGGCAAAGAACACAAAAGCGGCTCGATTCGTCGCTGCCGCTCCGGCATTTGCGGTCGCTGCTGAAGCCACAGGCTGCATTGCTTCTAGCCAAGGCAACGCCATTCCTGCAGCAGTGCCTCGAAGAATCGTACGGCGGTTCAGTCGAAAGGATTTCATGGTGACGTCTCACAAAAAATCGGGGGGTGGGATTAAGCTTCAGGCGGGAAGGTCTTGTTTAGGCAAAGGCGATCACGATCGCTTAAGGGCCTTTCATCGTAACGTTTTGAGTTTCTTCTGCGGAATGCTTTTTCAGGAAAGGATCCGACAAAACGATGCCTTCTACTAAAATCGAAAACCGGTCGCCTCGTTCCTTCATCGACAGCAAACAGTTGTCAATCGTGCATTTGTCGTAGTATTCGGTACCTCGGCCCAGAGCATAAGTCATCATTTTTTCTGCAAGAGTTCTCTTAAACTGTTCTCGTCGACCACTGATAATTTGAATCAGTTCCAACGGTCCTGCAAAAGATTCCCCCGACGGCAATGATCCGCTGGCATCAATGGGATGCCCTTCATCTTTTTCTCGCCACTGCCCCACAGCATTAAAGTTTTCCAAACCCAGTCCCAACGGATCCATCACCTTATGGCAGGCCGCACAACTGGGATCTTCACGATGTTTCGCCAGCTGTTCTCGAAGACTTAAATCAGGAGACACGGCAACCGTTTCTTCCAATTCAGGAACATCAGGCGGAGCAGGTGGTGGAGCATCTCCGAAGATGTTTTCCATGATCCACTTCCCACGCTTAACGGGACTGGTTCGCCCAGGGTTTGAGGTCAAAGTTAAGATACTCGCATGAGTCAACACGCCCGCTCGGTTGGTTCCATCTAAAGAAATCCGTTCGAATTCCGAAGACTTCACCCCTTTGATTCCGTAGTGCTTTGCCAATCGGTGATTCACAAACGTGTAGTCTGCTGTCAGCAAATCTTCGACACTGCGATCTTCTTTCATGATCGTCGAAAACAGCAGTTCCGTTTCGCGACGCATATCGTCTTTCAACTTGCGATCAAAGCCTTTAAACACGTCCGTATTCGGATTCACTTCTTCCAGATTGCGTAGGTTGAGCCATTGAGAGGCAAAGTTGACGACCAACGCATCGGCTTTGTCATCTTTTAACATCCGACGCACCTGCCGCTTTAACACGTCAGGCTTGGTCAGCTGTCTTTTCTTTGCAAGCTGAAATAATTCATCGTCCGGCAACGTGCTCCACAAAAAATAGCTCAGCCGAGTCGCCACTTCGAAGTCGTCAAGCCGACGCTCTGACTGCCCAACGCCCGGATCTTTTTCAATGCGAAACAGAAAATCTGGAGACACCAATACCGCTTGAATGGCTAACGAAATCCCCTGCTCGTACGTCTCACCCATGTCTTGCACGGCTGATCGAACCAAGCCCGCATAACGAAACACTTCAGACGTCGAAACGTCTCGACGAAACGCTTTTTCCATGATGGGCCGTAGCACTGCTTGAGCCGCCGTCATCAAATCCATTTTGTCGTTGGGCACCGCCGTGACAAGTTTTTGATGAACGGCCGAACGAATCACTTCGCCACTGCCTTTCAAAGGCCCCGTCAACACGATTTCACCGACCCCTAAATTCCGATCTTTGCGTCCCTTGGCTTCGCTGTCATAGAAGTCATTCAAAAAACGAATGCCTAGCTTTTGCTTGCCTTGCTGCAGCTGCATCGTCTTGCGAAACGTTTCCTTCTTACGGTGTTCCTGCACAGTGAATTCAGCAACAGACTTGTCTTGAATCAGTACGGCAAACTTCGCTTTCTCATCACCGGCCTGGTCTGCTCCGGCGTTGATGACGATTTCGTATTGCCCCGTCGCAGGAATTTCCAGCTGCTTTTCAAACGTCCCATGAGATGCCAAAACTGCCATCCCCATCGACGTTCCACTGGCTCCTGAAGTCGCCTTCATGTCGGTTGCATGAAGAGATTGAATCGTTTCAACCGAAGCGTCTCGAGTATCAATGACGGCCGAAGCAATTTCGTCCGCAGCATTCAAGTATTTTTCCATCAACAACGGTGGCAAAGTCAATACGTCTCCGATGTTATCGAACCCCTCCCCCACATCGTCGGCAGGAAACTTGTCGGCCGGAGTCAAATCAATGCCGAAGATATCCTGAATGGTATTGTTGTATTCAGTCCGGTTCAGACGCTGAACAGTCGGTCGGCCGGGGTTGTACACAAGGTCGCAGTCGAAGCTGTACAGTTCATCATGCATCAGATCGGTGATGGGTTTGACTTCATCTTCCGTCGGCAAAGGATCGTAATCAGCCGGAGGCATGATGCCCGAATTGATCATGCGGTAAACTTTTTCCCAGTTCTTCCGCTCGGTCAAAAACTGATCCACTGACGTCAGTTCATCAACCGGAATCCCTGCTTCCGCATCGGCTCCCGAATGACAATCGACACAGTACTTGGTCAAAAATGGAATCAGCTGCTTTTTCATAGCAGCCGTTCTTTGCTTCACATCTTCTTCTCGCTGGCGGCGAGCTTGCATCGCAGCCGCGTTGGTACTGGCCAACAACGCTTCTGGGCGTTTCATGCCCAAACGATCCGCATCCGCTGAAGAACGCGCTTGTCCGATCGAATTCTGGTTTGCAACGCCTGATGCATCTGCAACATATTCTGAATATGCGAACCAGCTTCCCACACACACGCACACCGCGACGCCAATTCCTGCAATCACAGGAAACAACTGTGAGCGATGACCGGATGCCGAAACCGAAGCCGACCCAACAGCTGCCCGCTGAGATCTCTGGCGTTGCCGAGCCAGCCGGTCCACTCGGCGACTTCGAGACGTCGATGCAGAATCAGCCCCGGTTGGAACTTTAGAATTCGCGACGCTCGGAGACTTGCCGACTTTAGGCCGACTGACCGAAGACTTGCGAGCCGGCCGCTTATGAATCGGCGGCCGAGCCTCTTTTTCTGGCGAGCTCTGAGACACAGCTGGCTTTGAACTTGAAGACGAAACTGCATCTGGCCCCGTGAGCTCAAACGTAGCATCACACTTTTCAGACGGACAATTCGCCGTTCGTCCGATGTGCTTCGAATCGAATGCAAAGCGAGCTTTGCAGCGGGGACATGTGAATGGAATTTTTGGCATTGGAGATGTCAGAAAGGAGGGTGACATTCCTGGCGTCATCGTCTGAAAAATGATCAAAAACGAAGAACCACCAGCATGAGTGCAGCAAGGAAGGAGGGACTGCACTCTGTGGATATTTTAACCCATGAACAGTCGTCGTCCAGGCTCGAACACCCGATACACCGCACGAAAGCAAGAAGTAACCAATTCCCCCCAGGGGTGCAAAAGCCTGCCAAAAGCGAAACCACTAACGATTGTGACGATCACAGGTGGCCAACACGCCCGAACCAACCGTGACTGAGACGTGACTGAGACGTGACAGGAACGGCGATGGAACGGCGCCGAGCGGACATCATCAGCGACGAACTTCAGCTACGCCAACAGTTCTTCCACCACGTTTCCATGCACGTCCGTCAGCCTGAAGTCTCTGCCCTGAAATCGATGAGTCAATTGTTTGTGATCAAAGCCGAGGAGATGCAAAATCGTGGCATGAAGGTCGTGAACATGAACCTGATTTTCAGCCACGTTAAAGCCCAATTCGTCTGTACTGCCCCAAGTCATTCCCGGCTTGATACCTCCGCCCGCCATCCACATGGTAAATGAGTTGGGATGATGGTCACGTCCATCATTGCTTCCCTGGACCATCGGAGTCCGCCCAAACTCACCTCCCCAAATCACCAACGTTTCATCAAGCAACCCCTGCTGTTTTAAGTCGGCGATTAAAGCCGCGGCAGCCTGATCTGTGTCCTTGCAATTGGATTGAATTCCTCCGGTGAGCCCGCCGTGTTGATCCCATGATTCATGAAACAACTGCACAAACCGAACTCCACGTTGAACCAATCGGCGAGCCAACAAACAATTATTAGCGAACGATGCCTTCCCAGGCACAGCTCCATATTGCTCTTGAATATGCTTCGGCTCGTTACTCAAATCCATCGCCTCAGGAGCACTCGCTTGCATCCGAAACGCCATTTCGTAACTGTTGATTCGAGTCGCAATTTCGGGGTCTCCGACAACATCCAAATGCTGCCGATTCAGTCGATTCACCGTATCCAAAGTCGCCCTTTGCAAGGGACGATCTATTCCACTTGGATTGGAAAGAAACAAGACGGGATCGCCGCTCGATCGAAATTCGACTCCGGAATGCATCGTCGGCAAAAAGCCACTGTTCCAGTTTCCTGCTCCAGCACTCGGCCCCTTTCGACCGCTATTAAACACGATGTACGAAGGCAAATTCTTGGATTCACTGCCCAATCCATAAGTGATCCATGACCCCATGCTTGGCCGGCCAAACTGTTGAGACCCAGTGCTCATCATCAGTTGAGCTGGAGCATGATTAAATGCATCCGTCTTCATCGAACGAATCACGCACAGCTCGTCAGCAACCTGAGCCAAATGAGGTAACTGGTCCGACATTTCAATGCCGCTTTGACCATGCTTTTGAAACGAAAACCGAGGCCCCAGCAGCTTGGAATTCGGGTTAATAAACGCTGCTCGATAGCCATCCAAAAGCTCTTGGGGCGGCAAAGTTCCATCAAGCTTCTGCAATGTCGGCTTGTTGTCGAACAGTTCAAACTGACTGGGCCCCCCGCCCATAAACAACAAAATCACGTTCTTGGCTTTTGCCGGAAACGGTGGCTGCTTCGGAGCCAACGGATCGGCAGAAACATCCGCCGCCCTCGCCGACGAACACAGATCCGCCAACGCGATCGATCCCAAGCCGATTCCACACTGCTGCAAAAACCAACGTCGTGCGACATCATTTCTCATGGCTAATTTCTTCACTGCAAATGTCATCGTTGACTGAGAGCTGCCCGGTGTTGCCCGGTGCTGCCTAGTTGCCGATGATCCTGTCTGGTACTGACAGAACCCACGCGGAATGTTCTGCCGAGTTATTCTCGGGTAATCGTTTCGTCAAGATTCAAAAGCGCCCGAGCAACAGTGAACCAAGCAGCAATTTCTCGCAGCGACTGTTCAGCGTCGCCACCGTCAGGATCGCGGCCGACTGGATCGCCGTCGTCAGGATCGTCAGCGTCAGCGTCGCCGCCGACTGAATCGCCATCGTCCACAGCAGCGTGATCTGCAACATGCGTTGCCATCATGGCTTCCGCCTGCAATTCCCCCAAAGCAATGCGCTTTCGAGATTCCTGAAGCAACTTCAGCAACACACTCACTTCATTCGGCGTTGGCTCTCGGCAAGTACACAATTCAAAAGCGTAAGCAATCCGCCGCTCATCCGACTCTGTCACATCACGAAGAATTCTTCCCGCGAATACTCGAGCACATTCCACGAACTGAGCTTCATTCAACACAGTGAGCGCCTGCAAGGGAGTATTGCTACGACCGCGACGCACGCACGATGCATCTGCCTTCGGTGCATCAAACATTTGCAAAGGCGGATACGGAACCGACCGATAAGCGTGCACATAAATGCTACGACGAAACGCATCATCTCCCGTCGATGTCGCCCAAATCTTCGGACCATAACTCGCCGGAGGTTGAAACAAGAACATCGGAGTTTCCGGATAAACGCTGGGACCACCGACGCTGTCATTCAACAAGCCACTCACAGACAACGCAAGATCTCGCACAACTTCTGCGTTCACTCGAAAGCGACTCCCTCGAGCCAACAAGCGGTTATACGGATCCAACTCCTGCAGCTTTTTGCTAACGGAAGACGATTGCCGATAAGTGGCCGACGACACAATCAGGCGATGAATGTGCTTCAAATCCCAGTCATGATCCATCAGCTCGACAGCCAACCAATCCAGCAAGTCGGGATGAGAAGGCGGAGCCGATTGGTAGCCAAGGTCTTCTGGAGTCTCCACCAAACCAAGGCCAAAATAGGCTTGCCAAATTCGATTCACGATAGCTCGAGCGGCCGTGGGATTTTGCTTGCTCACGATCCACTTGGCAAACTTTAACCGATCGGGATCATGAGAATCTGGCAAGCGCCCTAACACCGCAGGAACCCCAGCGGTTACCTGTTCTGTGGGACTTAAAAAGTCACCTCGAGCATAAACGAATGACTTGCGAGGCTTCGGCAAAGCCTGAGCGACCAACTGAGAATGACCTTCTGGATGCTGTTTCCAAAGCTCATCAATCTGCTGATGGAATTCAGCAAATTCAGGCTGGAGACTCACCCAACATCCAAAAGCGATTTTCTGCTCTTCAGCCGAACGGCGATTGCTTGGAATCGCCAGAACGTTTCGAACAGATTCAGGAATCACGTCTGTATCGGCGTCGTCAGATTTCGTTACAGAAAAACGATATCGGCCCAACAAATAGTTTTGATTGTCATCGCTGTTCCAACCTCCATGATTCATCATCGGACGGATGGAAACAACAACATCTCCCTGCAAATCAACGGGCTTGTCCAACACAAACACGGCCTGATGGTCCACGTTTCGGCGCCCCGGTCCGATATCTGTCGTCCACGCTGTTTTCTGATTGCCATCAATCGCAAACTGGATGGGTCCGGTAATGCGATCATCCTTTTCTGGCTTGCGATCTCGATACATCGGCAACAGTTTGGATTCTTCCGGATTCACGGTCGCCGACGCTTTCACGAACTTTAACTTCGTCTTCTTAGAAGGATCGGCGGCGGAAGCAACGTCGACTTCAAATTCGGTAACAGCTCCTGTCCCCAACAGTGATCGACCGGGACCATTGTGAGGCAACTGAGGATGAGTGAGCGCTTCTAAGCGAAACGCGGTCACACCCTCTAAATTTGTTGTCAGCTTGAATGTGGATGATGATTTCGTAGGAGCGTAGCTTTCGCTGATGATTGAACCATCAGGCAATGGACGAAATTTTTGACCTTCGAATGGCCGGTCGGTGGGAACAAGGACTCGCCATTCCGGTCCGCTTTCCAAGACGTGCTGCTGCCATGCCCCCATTCGTTTTTGCCAATCAGGGTTGGCAGTTTTCAACGATTGGTTCAGACCTTCAATGGAAGACAACAGGTTGGCTCGAAGATTCATTTCATCAGGCGTGTACACCGTCATGATGGCTTCATGAAAGTCATTCAACGCCGCAAACATTTGATAATATTCAGAGTGAGACAGTGGGTCATACTTGTGAGTATGGCATTGAGCACACTGAGTCGTCAGCCCCAACATGGATTTGCCGATGGCATCCATGCGGTCGAACATCCCTTCCACTCGAAACTGTTCTGGATCGGCCCCGCCTTCTTCGTTGATCATCGAATTTCGCAGAAAACCGGTGGCCACAATTTGGGATTGAGACGCATTGGGCAACAGGTCTCCTGCAATCTGCTGAATCACAAACTGATCGTAAGGCATGTTCGAATTCATCGCGTGAATCACCCAATCGCGATAGAACCAGACTTCTCGAGGCTTATCCTTTTCGTAGCCATCACTATCGGCGTACCGAGCTGCATCAAGCCACCAACGAGCCCAATGCTCGGCGAACGAAGAACTGTTCAAGGCAGCTTCTGTGAATTGATTCAAAGTGAAGCCAGAGCGTCCTTGATTCGCAGTTGATGAAGCAATCGCGTTCATGGCAGCCGATGTCGGAGGCAGGCCCTTCAGATCCAAACTTAAACGCTTCAACAGCTGTCGCTGAGTCGCCTCGGGAGATGGCGGCAACCCATTTTCGTTAAGTTTGCTGAGCACAAAATGGTCAATTGCATTTCGAGGCCAACTGCTTTTTAGGTCAGGCACATCGGGACGAACGGGCGTTTCAAAGGCCCAGTGCTCTTCGTATTCGGCCCCTTGGTCGACCCATTGCTTCAACAAATTCACTTGATCGGGCGATAACGTCTTACCGGTTTCCGGTGGAGGCATCACCAAATCAAGATCATCACAGGTGATGCGAGCAATCACTTCGCTGGCACTGGCATCATGAGGAACAATGGCTGCTCCATCAGCAACGGCGAAGTCGAATTGATCAAGCCGCAAATCGGCTTCTCGAGTTTCCTCAGCCGGTCCGTGACACAAAAAACAGTTGTCAGAAAGAATCGATCGAATGTCTTCGTTGAAATCGATTCGCTTCGCCAGCACGGGATCGTCAAAGCCATGGCTGTCGCTTTGAAGCAAAAACAAAGACGCGGCAAACAGTGCGCAGCGCAAAAAGAGGGCGTTCAACGAAGGGGCGAGAAAACTCATACGGGGGGCTTTGCAGGCGGGATGTTCTGGTGGGAGGCCTCGCAGTATAGGCCCGTTGCCAGCGTGATGAAAGACGTTCAACGGATTCGCTCACTGTCCGCCTCACGTAAAGCTGCCGTAACCCGAGGCTCGACAGCAACGATTTGCAATCGCCTAACGACGCCGCTGCGCTTGAACGGCCGCTTGATTCAGATTCAATTCGTTGTTCAACAATGCCGTCGCGAAACGCTGAATTTCTGCCCGATCCAAGGCCCCGTCTCCATCAACATCAAACTGCAACGTCAGAAGCAGAAACAGCAAAATGGCCTCTTGCATGCTTGAGCTTTGGATGCTGGGAATGGCGTCGGAAACCAAAAAACCAATGGTGGGCAACTGAGCCACTCGGGATTGATTCACGAAATTCTGATTGCCCGTGCTTCGACCGCGGCGTAACCCCGATTGGCCATATTGCACACCCCCAACAAACCGATTCCCAAAGCCGTTACCGAAACCGTAGTAGTGGTTTTGAGTGTTCTGAATATTCTCTGACACCAACAAGATGAACAGGTTCTTGAGCTCATTCGCAGCCAGTTGCCGATCGGAATTTGCGTCAAACAGCATCGCATTGTTCAAGAAGGTTTGCTGCAAGCTTGGCTGGTTGCTCACGATCGAACGACCACTCACCGAACGGCCAGTTCTCGGACTGCCGGCCGTTGAACTGCCAAACTCAAATCCACGAGCAGCAGCGGGCCCCGAATTCCTAGCGGCCGCTCTTTGAATAAACCCGGGCATCGATCCCGACTGAGTCCTTAACGGCTTCAACGGAGAAAACTGACGACCTGAAGATCTTCGCCCCTGAGATGGCTGAGAAGTCGTGCCAGTTGAAACACTTCCAACCGTGGCTAGCGCTGAGGTGCCTGGAGTGGGCGGGGCGGGAGTGGGCGGGACTGAAACGACTGGGGTCGGAGGAGAGGTGACTTGCGGGGGCGGAACAATGCCCATCTGCCCGCTTCCGCCAATGGCATTCGATGGGTTCGATTGATCGTCATCGTCAGCAAACGTCAGTTGAGTGACATTGCATACGATCAGAATCAAGAGCGACAACTTTTTCATAACCGAGCTCCAAACCGAGATCAAAATCCGCACACAAACACGATTGCCATTCGCCAAGGCTTCCAGAAACTTCGTTTGATCACACCAAAACCGCGGCGGTTATCCACATGATTCTGCACACCCTGTTCCCAAAACGCCAGCCGACGTGTAGAAACTCTTTTTCGCGCCGCCGATGTCTGAACGCGTGAAATGGTCTCCAGCGAATCAAAACGAACTCACGTCATCATCAATTTTAGCTGCCCGTTGCATCAGGTCATCCGATGCGTGAGCCAGGGAGATCGGCTATGCAGAATCTCAGGGTTTCATCCGTCGCTGACGAGTCGGGTGACCATATCTTGGCTTTTTCCACTCGCTATTCGCACTCTTCTTCATCCAAGATCACGATTCGACCGTTTGAAGAATGACTCACAGACCTTCACTTCAATCCTTGATCTCACACACCACAATCAATGCCTTGTTCCAGCGAGTCCTCGCTTAGAACAGATCGGATTTCATCATGCCAGTTGAAGAAGAAGAAGAATTTCAAGCCGCACGCCGAGTTTCTCCGTCCGAGGCCACTGCCGGGCTATCACAGAAGCTTGGCGAGTTGGCGGTTCCCGGAGGCGCCGTCGGGATTGCGATTGGATTGGTGTGCCTGCTGAACCAGTCGAACAACACGATGATCGTAGCTGCTGCCATCGTTTTTGGCTGCGGTGTGATTGCAGAATCGATTCGCGAACAACACGGCTTGAAGAAATAGCCACAGACCTACCGGCTGGGCTGGGCTGGGCTGGGCTGGGCTGGTGAAGGGCGTTTGCAATCGAAGCGACGAATCAAAATCGCCCACAGGTCTTCTTTTAGAAATGACTAGGGCACGCGTTTATCGATTCACTAACGCATCGACCACACCATCATAAGACTTATCGAAAACACACCCCCCGTGTTATTGCACCTAAATCATATAACACGCTTCATAGTCTGTATCGACCGGTGGACTTTTCTTCTTTTTCTTCGCTCGATTCGCTTCAGCCTGTTGGCGGAATTCCTTAGGGGATCTCCCTTCCAAGCGTCGGAAGGTGCGGCCCATATTATCCGCATTGGGGAACCCAGCTGCGACAGCCACTTCTTTCATCAGCATGTCGGTATTACTGAGTAATCGTCGAGCTCTCTCCATGCGACATCGTAGAATCTCATCGTGAATCGTATGACCTAATGCACCACGAAAACGACGCTCAAGATGTCGTCGAGTCACAGGAAGTTGCTGTTCAAGATCTGTGACCGTCAAATCGCCTTTGCTTTGATCCCAGATCAGTCGCAGAGCATCCGCGACAAGTCGATCGTCGACGGAAACCAACTGTTGATCATTGCCGCTCAACGGATCAATCGATTCCGAAGGATGTTCGGCTAAAGCGGCGGCCAAAATTTCAGCGGTATTGGCCGACATCAGTTGAGGAAATCCGGGGACTTCTTGCTTCAGTCTTGTCAGTAGCATTTCGAACGCCGACAAGACGGTCGACGAGTTCTCTAAGTTCAGCACGGGCCGCTGAGGAGAAAAAACGTCACGTTCAACCAAGCGATCCATCCACTCACCCGAAAAACTGACCCAGTGTTCATGCCATCCCTTTTCGACACACGGTCGATAACGGTGCCACACTCCTGGGAATAGCAGCAACAGCGTACCCTCGGAAATTTGCATTCCGCCCGTCGGAGTCGACTCAAAGTCTCCACACCCAGATGACAGATAGACGGCAGTGTACTCGGGAAGCTTACGCCCACGATCCCAAGTGAAGTCGTACGTACTGGGATGAGGCGTCAGTGGGTAAGCATCATACCCGGACGGAACACTCGTACTTCCCGCACCCGTCACGTGCAGCCCCCAGTCCAGATCCGACTTGCGAACTGGGATGTAGCGGAAATAGTTTTCTTCAACCGTTCTCATAGAAGTTCGTCTTCGAAGCTCGCAAATTAACGATGACGTTCAAAACACACTGCGACACATGTTCAAGCAACATGATTGGAACTGATCGTCTTGCATAGACCGACATCGCTGGAACGTTTTCGACACACCAAAGCCTGCCAACGTCCCCGTTCTCACAATTGCCAAAGATACGCGCGAAGGGTATCCATCAGATGTAATCCTAGTCACATTTATACATTTGGGAAGACGTTATCTGCACCGTATGACTGTCTTTGCAACCAATGAACGATTCACTCAAAAACCCGACTCAATTGTTCGCTATAAAAATCTATACGTTCACGATATATCTTGACGTAGCAGAACGACGATTGCGGATCACGCACTCTTTGGCAGCAAGCTGGATCGCTTACCCTTCTTACATCGTCCACCGCAATAGAAAACCCGCCTTCTGCTGCAACAGAAACGTTCTCAAACCAAACATGAAACCCCAGCTAAGAACGTTTCGAAATCACAACACGGTGTTGCGATCGTGCTCACCGGGAAATCGGCCATCTCAGTCAGCCAGTCGGTACGTTTGCACGCCAGGATCACGGGAGCATTCGGCCGCCAGTTCAGGTTGCTGTGTCTGTCTCACTGGACGTGCTAGCATTCAAAACGTCCAGCCATCCGAGGCTCGGACTTTGATCATCCCCTAGGATAGCCAAACCATGATGACCCGTTTCGTAAATGAAGTTTCGTTTTGCTCCGTCTTCGTACTCCTGATCGCCGCCCATTTCGCTGCGACAACAAATGCCGCGACAAAGAACACTGCGACGAAGAACACTGCGACGAAGAACACAGCAGCAAAGAATGCTGCGACGAAGAACACCGCAACAGGCAATCATTCTTCCCCACGCCCAGTTTCTGTGAAACAGACGCATCTGCAGCAACGCCCCAACATTCTATTCATCATGGCCGACGACCATACCGCTCAGGCAGTCGGAGCCTACGCCACGCTGCTGAAAGACCTGAATCCCACTCCGACCATCGACACCTTGGCGGCCGAGGGCATTTGCTTCGACAACGCTTTTTGCACCAATGCCATTTGCACTCCTTCCCGAGCGTGCGTGATCACGGGGCAGTACAACCACAACAACGGAGTCGTCGACCTAAACGGGCGCATTCATCCCGACAAGCAAATGCTGCCCATTCAAATGAAGAAGGCGGGCTACCAAACGGCGATGATCGGAAAGTGGCACCTCAAGGCCGAACCCAACTTCGATTACTACAAAGTTCTGCCCGGCCAAGGCAAATACTTCAATCCTGAATTTCGAATCCAAGGTGATCGGCAGTGGCCCAAAAACATCGTCAAGCACCAAGACCAACATTCATCCGATGCGATCACCGATTCGGCATTGGATTGGTTTCAGAACGAACGAGATCCCAACAAGCCGTTCTTCTTGTGCCATCAATACAAAGCCCCTCATGACTATTTCGAAAATGCTCCACGATACGATGGCTATTTAGCGGACGTCGAAATCCCCGAACCAGAAACGTTGTGGAACATGCCCGAAGACTGGGGATCTTTGGCGACGCGAGGAGCCAAAGACGAACTGATTCCTCACATCGGAACATCGATTGGTCGTCGCAATCCTCGCCGCAGCTACGCTCGCGACTTGCCGAAGCAATTCCCCAAAGAATTCAAATGGGACTACAACGATGCCAATCTATCGAACGACGAAATCAAACATCTGGCGTATCAAGCTTACCTGAAAAAGTACCTTCGCTGCGTCAAGGGTGTCGACGACAACCTGAAACGCTTGTTTGACTATCTGAAAGCCGAAGATCTCTTCGACAACACGGTCATCGTGTACACCGGCGACCAAGGTTTTTGGCTGGGCGAAAAAGACTACCAAGATAAACGCTGGGCCTACGATGAATCTCAGAGAATGCCGTTCATTGTGCGTTACCCAGCAGCGATTCCTGCGGGCATCCGCAGCGATGCAATCATCGAAAATGTAGACTACCCAGCAATGCTACTGGATTTTGCAGGAGCCGAAGTTCCAGCCAGCGTTCAAGGCAAATCTTTCCGCAGCATCTGCGAAACTGGCAAGGTGCCTGCCGATTGGAAGACCGCTGCGTACTACCGCTACTGGATGCACATGGCTCATCACGACAACCCAGGAGAAATGGCCATTCGCACAAAGACTCATAAGCTGATCTATTTTTACGGCTGCAATTATGATGGCCAAGATCAAACACCAGCCGCTTGGGAATTGTACAACCTTATCACAGACCCCGGCGAACTGCACAACGTCTACGGCCAACCGCAATATGCCGCCGTGCAGACGAAGCTAAAACAGCAGTTCAAGGAACTGCGAATTCAAGTGGGGGACGACGGAAGCCACTTCCCAGAATGCGAAAAAGTGGTCCAGCAGTTTTGGGACTACGATGCTGACGACGTAAAAGCAGCCGTCAAAATTTCACACGAATACCGTGCTCGCCGAGAAGCCTTCTTAACACAAAAGAACCTGAAGTAAACAGCCCTCACTTCTGCAAAGATCGGCTTTGCCGTTCGATCAAACGACCAAGAGGCGTCCCCAATGGACGCCTCTTTCCGTTTGCAGTTGCTACCTGCGACCGCGAGGAACCCAGCTGTGGCCAGGCCAAGAAAATCGGCTCGTCCAACGTTTGATGGTTGCCAAAATTCCGGTGAATTCCGGTGGAGCTGCTTCAAGATCTTGTGGACGAACGGCCACCCAAGCAATGATGGCGCTCTTAAGCTTCTGCCGTTCATCAGCGAATCCAGGATACGTCTTCAGAATCTCCCAACGACGTAAAGCAGAAGCAAACCACGCTTCGGGTAACGAGTTCTTAGAAACCAAAGCCAGCTTGACGTTGGTTACAAAAAAGTATTCGTCATGAATGCCTTGGCCTTGTTCAAGCATTAACTTCAAGAACGGTTCTAAGCGTTGAACGGGTTCCTTCAAGATAAACAGGTTGGTCCACGATGAGGATGCCAGAGGATTGGTTTTTAGAATTTCACGATGCAAGTGAATCGCCTTTTTCGTTTCTCCCATGATTTGGTGGCAACGAGCCAAGTCGAACAATGTCGACGTATTGCGGTCGATGCTTGCCGCTTCTTCGAGATAGGGTAAAGCCATCTTGGGATCTTGGTCCGTGAGGCACTGTCCGAGAAGTCGAGCTGCCTCTGGGTGCTCGGAATTTCGCTTGTACAACTTACGAGCCTGCCGGACTCCCTTGCTAACTTCCCCACTGATCGAATAGTGCAACGCCAAGCGATACAGCAGCAAATCGGAATCAGGAAATTCACTGACCGACCATTCTAGTAACCTGTTATGAGCAGCGAGGCGTTCAGAAGCTGCCGTTGCTTCAGTGAACAATTCTGCCAACCAAAGTCGTCTGTCTTCGTCCGCCTTTCGAATCACCCGGATCGCTTCATTCGCCGGACTGCCATCGCAAAGCTGCAGGTACATCGAAACGGTTTCCAACACAGGTTCGCCTGTGAACAGAATTTTCTTCAAGACACGCACGGCTGCATCTGGGTCGGTTTGAGCTAAAATTCCGGCCTTGGTTTCCAGCAACGCCGCGCTGTCCGGCCAACGCTTTAATCCTTCGTCACACAATTCGACCGTGCGAATGGCATCTCCGTTCTGTTGAGCCACCATAAGACTTAACCGCAGCCATTTTTCGTAAGCATCATCGGAAACAGTTTCCTCATACAAAAACTGTTCCAGCTGATCGGCCGCCTGTTGCTGACGATTTGTGTTTAAGAGCAGCTCCGCTTTCAAAAGAATGGAATCATTCTTCGGTAACCGCTTGGCGACTTCTCGCATCCTTTCGTCCGCATGCTTCTTTGATTGCAGCTCGGCCACATCTAAAATTTCGTCCTGCATATATCTGACGGCATGAGGAAATTTCCTGCGCAGCCGCAGCGTGCAATCATGAGCCAACTTTCGCTCATTCACTTTGTAGCAGACTTCTCGGAGACCGTGCATGGCTCCGTACAACCCTGGATTCACTTCCAATGCTTGCTCGAAATACCGCCGAGCTGCCGCATAGTCACCCTGACCATCCGCAACGACTCCAAGCCGATACAGGGCCGAAGATTTTGCTGGGTACCGCTCAACAAGGTTTTCAAGTTCCTCTAATGCCGCCTGAGTTTGCTTCGCACTTTCAAGCAGTAAAACTTGATTGAACCACACATCAGGAAATTCGGCGATCTGAGGAACCAGCTCGCGGATCCACGCTTCAAGATCTTTGGCCAGAGCGATTGATGGTTCAACGACACTGACAGAATCGTAGACAGCGTTCACAAACCAATGAGCGGCTCCTGGCGGATTCTTAGGAAGAACGTCAGCGGGCGGCGGTAACTCATCCCCCTTCTTGTCGGGCACCAACAGCCGCACTGCCACAAGTCGAGCAACAACGTGCCACGGCAACTCGCCAGCTGCTTCACGCCGAATCGCTTCTTGCAACGCTCGTTCCCGAGCCTCATGAGAAGGCTGCCATACGATTTCAAGCAGATCAACATCATCTTCTGGCAACTGAAAATCATCACTCAAACCTTCAACTTCAGCGACAGCAGTCGCGGAAGACGTACTGCTGTGATCACCCGAATCTTGATCTCCAGAGCCAGACACGGCTGCTTCTTTTTCGGGTTTCGAAAACACGTCCGGCAACGCGTCTCGGCCACGTTGCAAAATGTTTTCCAACAGATCATTGCGTTTCTGACTGTCGTACCAATTCATCAACTGCATGTACACATCGGGAGATCGAGGAAACCATTTCAAAGCTTCCAAGGCGGCCGCTTCATAGGCCTTTCCATCTGGCCCATCCACTAAAATTTCGGATCGGCTTATCAGCAGATATTTGTTGTCAGGATCTTCTGCCAGCAAAGTTTCGAATTCGCCCAAGTACTGTTGCAGCTTTAATCGCCCCGCCGATCGCTTCAACGCCTTTTCTCGAGTTGAAATACGCAAAGGCTCCAATTCAATCGCAGCATTGAGCGCTTTCTTGCTGCCAACGTGGTCTCCAAGTTCCGCCAAAATGTCGCTTTTTGTTTCCCAAAAAGAGGCCACTCCGCCGCCTCGCACCAGCAGCCGTTCTAGCAACGCAGATGCTGCTGACCAATCCCCTTCTGACATCGCTTGGTTCAACATCAGATAGCGGCTGATCATTGACCGGAGACGCTGTTTTTCGTCCAGCAGTAACGCCAAGGATTCCTCAGCGTCCGCTGGGCCTAAAGACAGAATGGATCGAAACTGCGCCATCGGATGAGCATTCTTGTCTTGGCTAATTTCCTTCATCCGTTCACGGAACTTGAGCGGAGAAATCACCACATTGACCCCATAGCCTTCTCGCAAAATTGCCGCCGGTGAATCATCTGCAATCTCGGAATACGCTAGCTCGGCCGACTTCACACGACCTCGAGCCACCGCTTCACCAAGATCCAGCAACGCCGTGCAATCGGTCGATCGAAGCTGTTCGGCCTTCGCAATCAAATCCTGACGGTCATTGGAAATCATGGCCAATAAGCCATTGTGCAACTGATACCGACTTTCCATCGAATTCCACGGCATTGCAAACGGAGCCCAATGTCCGGGATCTCGAACGTAGAACGTGTCCAGATCATCGTTGTAACCGCAAACCACATCCACGTGACTATTAAACGGCCCTTCCAAAGTTCCAATCAAAGGCACCTTGGCATCCAACATGTCTCGAATAGCCCCCTTTTCCAGCCGCACTGGAATGACGGTCAGCCCATTCTTTGAGCACCACTCTCGCGCTCGCCAAAGAGCCGTCCCTTCTCGCCCACGCATCTCTCGAAACATCACATCCGGATCGTACCGTCGGCCATCAACCGATACCGCCATCGCCACAGTTGTGGGAACACACTGATTGTGATTTTGAGACATCAAGGGCAATGGAATAAAGCAATGTCGTCCCTTTGGCTGATCCGGAATTTCGGGGAAACCAAATCGCTCTTCGTCACCAGCCACCACTTCCCTCGCCGAGGAATAGTCTCCTAATTCCACCAGCAAAATGCATAGCGTGCGACGAAGATATTCCTGCATGTCGGTTTGAGGCCAACGCTTCAACGTCACCTTCAGCCGGTCCCTCGCCAACGAAAACTGGCCCAACGACATCGGCAACAACGACGCGGTCACTTCAATCGACACGTCTTCGTGGCCAAGATCAAAAGCAGCTTTTAAATGAGAAGTTGCTTCTTGGTGATGACCTCGAGACAGCAGGCAGTGAATCAAGTAAGAACGAGCTCGAGTCCAATTCGGAGCAGCCTGGACACACTGCCGAATCAGTTCCAATGCCGAATCCCACTCCTTCAAGTCCTCAAGAGCGCTAGCCCGAGTATACAGGCACAAAGGGACGTCCGCATCGGGTGCCTGCTGTGACGTTTGCAGCCATTTCTGACACGATTTCCCAAACCCAGCACTCGCATACGTATTGGCAATCGCCGCTGCCCACTGAGCCGGATGAGTTTTCCCCAATGTGGCTTTGCGCACCTTCAGATACTTCAACCCATCCAGAAACTGCCCTCGAGTCAGCAAGATGCGAGCATAGTAGAACTGAATCCAAACATCATCAGGAAATCGGCGAACCGCAATTTGCCCCAAAGCCATGTAGGTACGATGAGCTGAACAGGCTCGAGCAACTTCCATATTCAAAAGGAAGTCATTCCCAGTGCGAAGCGGTACTCGATTTCGCATCGAAGATGCCAGCTTCCACGCCTTGCGGGACTTTCCGGCCACAAAAAAATCACGGACTTCCGTCCACTCGGGCGACACATCAATCGTGTGAGTTCTAAGTTCGAATTGCATGGTGTAGAGACTAATCTAGGATCAAGACTAGTACAAGGACACACATCCCCCCTGCTGGTTCAACAAAATCAGCCCCTCACCCATGACCGCGCATGAGAAGTTTCTGGAAACACCAGGCGTCTTGAAACGACGGCGATTCAGTCACCTGTTTACAGCAAACAACTTTGCTGATGCGGATTTGCACGACACCAACTTTCATCGAAGAATCTGACGAGGGCAGCGGACACGGCTGGACCATGACCTGTCTGAAAGGCCACTATCGCGGAATCGAATGGCTTAAGACTGCTTCCAAGGACTGAGCAATTTTTCCTTCTTTCAAATGCGGATCTTGGGTGCGTTGAGCGTAGCCTTTTAAGGCTTCCGCAAGACGCTTCACCACATCTGCTTTGCCCGCTGTCCCATACAAATTCTGCAATTCATCAGGATCTGTTTTCGCATCAAATAACCACGGTTCATCATCGACAGAAAGAACCAGCTTGTAACGTGAATCCACGGCCGCGATCCAACGAGCATCTTTGCCTCCGATCCGCAGAAACGTGATGGCTTCTGAAGTCTTTACTCCGGCCGACTTGGATGCATCGACCAGCTCTGCCGAGAGATCTCGACCGTGATTTTCTGGGTCCGCCTGCAGATTCAACAACCCCATAATCGTTGGAGTCACATCGACGCTGCCAATGGGCTTGGTATAGAATTCTCCCGCTGCAATCTGTCCCGGGTGTCGCAGAATCAAGGGAATTCGAGCCGATCCTTCATACGGGTTGCCCTTGTTCACTCGGTCGTGTTCGTAACACAGGTCGCCATGATCACTGGTCATGATGATGAGCGTGTTATCCAGTCGTCCGGCGGCTTTCATTTGCTGCAGCAGTCGACCGATGTTGTCGTCAAGACACTTCACCATGCCGAAGTACTTGGACATATCTTGCCCACGAAAAACGGGATGGTTTCGCGCCGCAACCCACTTTGGCTTGACGCCCTTTTGGCCGTACGTTCGAGGAGCCAGATAAGGCAAATCGTCGTACATGTGGTCGTAGGGTGCTCGCACAGAATTCGGGCCATGAGGATCAGGATAACTCACGACGGTAAAAAACGGCTTGGCCGCTTCTGTATCAGTGATAAATTCAATGGCTCGATCAGTCAGCCAATCCGTCGAAAACGTTTTCTGGTTTGCGTTCTGCAAACCGTAAGATGGTTGCCCCTTCTGCTCAGCCGCCACAAAGGGAACTCCGTCCTTGATGTCAAACTTCTTCCAATGACCACGATTGAACATAAATGTCTTGTTTTGAAAGCCTCCGTCGACAGTCGGAGCCCATTCGGGTTTGCCATTGCCAGCCAAGTGCCACTTGCCAATAAAGGCAGTTCGATACCCTTCACTGTTCAAGCGATCAGCTAAAGTGGGAACGCTTCGATCAAGAATCTCGTTGTTCTGAGGAACTCCGGTGGCATGAGGATATCGGCCCGTGATCAAGGCCGCACGACAGGGCGAACAAACGGGCGACGTCGCATACGCTCGAGTACACAGAACCCCTTCAGCTGCCAGCTGGTCTAAGTGCGGAGTTTCAACAACGGCTCCGATGCCCCACATATTCGACTGCTCACGAGCCATCGTGTCTCGGTAACAGCCCAGAGTTCGAAAGTTGTGTTCGTCCGTCACAATCAGCAGGACGTTAGGAGCAGCGGGGGGCAGGGCGATCGAGTTCTTGGAAGCCTTCCCAGACGAAGCTTCGATTGCACCGGCAACACAGAACGGAAGCACCGAAAGGCAAACGATCAGCCTTCTGAAAGACACGGTCTTCAACGGCAAGCACTGTGACGAAACCATGATCTTCTTTCAACTTTGGAGAATCAACGCCGGAGTCTCGACGTCAAATCGACTGCAAAATCCTAGCGAGGGACCAAGCAGGCTATTCCAAAAGAAGATCAGTTTCTAGGCGGCCGTGTCAGGCACCGCACTTCGCAGCAGTGCAACTGCTGGTCACGAGTTCCCTGGCCACAAGTTCTGCGCCACAAGTTCTGCGCCACAAGTTTCTTGACGAACAATCTTTGGCCAACATTCTTTGACGCAATGACAGAGTATCGCAGTCGACCACTGCTTAAGCTTAAAGCAGACGTGCCTTCAAACCAGTCTCGGCACACACAACGCAAGCTGTGGTTGCCCACGCCACTCGGTACTCGGTACTCGGCAAACCATTACTCGGCGAACCGGGCAAACAACGTCCTCACAACAGCCGATTGGGTGCACGGCAGTTTCGTCAGCCCATCAGCTTCGTCTGCCGGTCACTTAATCGGCGAATTACTTAATCGGCTTCGAAGACTGAGCCGAACTTTTTGTCTCTTGCATGATGCCCTTCAACCCAACTCGCGGATACGAGATTCCGTGTACGGTTTGCATGACAAGACCACTGGAATGATTGCTCTTGAAGTTTTTGTTAGACATGGCTGAGTGACCTTCCTGAACAGTTCGCTTGTAAGATGCTCTGTCGAATTGCAAACCCTGTGCCACTGATGACTCAGAATCAAATCAACACGTTAATCTGCCGACGCCAACCTTTCGAAAGACAGCACACCGGCAAATTCGGCCTCGCCCTCTGATTCAAAGCTCATTGCCTATATGAACTCTGAACAACAGACTCGGCCGTTCAACCGTCAGCACATCTCAATGCCGGTCGGCATGCAGAACCATAGCTTGCAAAAACCGGCGGCCCTCACTGATCTGCAAAAAACAGCGGGCGCAGCCCATGTCAACGTCACGACAAGCCAGGGCAACGGCCATTCAAGCCGGTCCCACCCTCGTTTGCCCTAAAACAGGCTTTCATCAAGCAGGTCCAGACGGCAGCGATCTTGCACCAGTCGAGCCACCGCAAACGCGCAAGCACTGCCTGACATGTCTGTGTGATACATTTTTGAAAGCTGCATCACGCTTGAAAATCTGGCATCGCCATCCAACCCCAGCACGCTGGTTATCAAGTCGGCCCCGCTGCCGCTGACCACCAAAATCGGAGCCAAAGCAGAGTTATCCGCTTCCAACTTCAATCTCTGAAGGCATCGCGAAAGACAATCTAAAACTTGGTCGGCTGCAGCCTGAATGGCCTGCTCGGCAATCGATACAATTTGCTGTTCGCTCAATTCCGTACGATCACAACACAGCATCCGTGCAATTCGAGACAACGAGTGTTGCTTCGTCAAAGGTCGTGCATCGGCCGTATCAGTGACACCTGGCTGCTCGTCAGTAAACCCACAAAGAAGGGCCGCATCAGCCATCGTGGCAAACAATTCCGCGGCCACCGGAGCCGATTGTTCGCCGATCTCTACTTTCTGCAGCAAAGCGCAAAGTGGAGTTCGAGAGGCGCCTAAATACAGTAGCTCTCCGTTAAAAAGTCGATCACGATCATTCAAGCCGGCTGGAATGGGCCAACCGTGGTGTAGCGGAATGATGTCAGTTGTCGTCGATCCGACGTCGATCAAAATGGCAGAACCTTCTGGAATCGACCGAGCAACCCAGGTCGCTTGAGCATGCCAGTTGGCAGCAGCCACCAGTTCTGGCAATTCGACAGCATCTTCCGGTTCCGCAAATTCAGAGCCGGTCATCCAAACTCGCACACCTGCATTCGGAAACGATTCCACCACCGAATCGACGACAAAACGAACGCCATCCGCCTTCGAATCAAAGCAATCCGCCAGTTCCGCCGTCATGGTCAAGCCAATCAAATCAGGCTCGCAGTTCATTCGATTGGCTAACGCCTTTAACGCGCCGGGCAGCTGTTGATGCTGCTGCCACATCGGAAACACTTCGGAAACAATCTGGCCGTCAATGTTCGCCGCTTTGATGTTGGCCCCGCCAATATCCAATCCCAGAATTTGCATTCACGTTGCCTTATACGCTCACTAAGCCAGCACAAAAGAAAGGCTGACCGAACGGAATCGTCAAGCAGCCAAAAGTCAGCCACGACAGCCAATCATCCACACCGTTTATGGAACAATTTCTGTTCCCACACCGGTATCAGAATAGATTTCCAGCAACACCGAATGAGGCATCGATGCGTCCACGATATGAACCTTGCGGACTCCCGCATCCAACGCATCCAAAGCCGCTTCAACTTTGGGCACCATGCCACCCGAAATTGTCCCAACAGATATCAGCTGCCGAACCTCTCCGACACTCACGTGGGAAAGCCGAGAACTTGGGTCTTTGATATCAGTCAAGATCCCCGGAATATCACTGAGAAAAATCAGCTTTTCGACGTTGAGCTCTCGAGCCACCGCCGCAGCGGCAGTGTCAGCGTTCACGTTTAAACGATGACCTTCTTGATCCAACGCGATGCTAGGAATCACGGGAATCGTGCCCGTGCTGCAAATGCGAACCAACAGTTCTTGATCGATGGCCGTCACCTGGCCCACATGCCCCAGATCAACTTCGGCTCCGGCGTCATCCGTTAGTTTCAGAGGTTCTGCAATCAGCACATTTTCCGACTGATAATGCAGCCCCGTCGCCGTCGCACCTCGACTCCGCAATGCTTCCACGATACCGCTGGAAATGTCTTCGACCAGCGTCTTTGAGGCAATTTTTAAGGTCTGCGAATCGGTGTATCGACGACCTTCAACAAACCGAGCTTCAATGCCGGCTGTCGCCATCGCCGCACTAATCGCTTTGCCTCCACCGTGAACCAACACGGGCTTCATTCCGACGCTCGCCATAAACACAATGTCGGTCAGCAGGCTGTTCACCGCGTCCGGTTGATCTAATGTGCTGCCACCCAACTTTACGACAACATAACGGCCCTTAAACTTTTGAATCCAGCTTAGAGCTTCAATCAAGACGCCCGCTTTGCGAATCGCTTCTTCCATGGTTTTCGTCTATCGATCGCTAAGAAATCGGTGGGGAATTCAGAAGGATCGGCACTGGGCAAAAATGGACAGCACAGATTTCTCTTCTTAATCTGCGTTCGTACTCGAAATACCACCTGCAACAAAGCACGAGACGACTTCCCACGTCAGCTTTTCCAGAAAAGCGGCCTGTCGTCCGATTTGTTGCATTGAGGAAGACAATTCAGCCACAAAAACAGGGCCGAAGTTTCGGCCATTTGCTCGTGTGAACACGTCAAATGATCGAATCTTCGGCCCTGAAGTCATTCAGAGACACGGCAGCTTTGCCTTCAAACAGGGAAAGGCATACCGCGGATGGTGTTAGCCACGATCTTGGCCGCCGGGACGCTGCCCGCCTTGACCTTGCCCGCCCTGACCACCACGCCCACCGCCGCCGCCCGGACGTTGCCCGCCTTGACCTTGCCCACCTCGCCCGCCGCGTTGAGCACCCGGACCTTGGCCGCCCCGTCCGCCGCCGGGTCCATTTCCTCGTCCGCCGCCAGGACCTGCAGCTCCCCCACGTCCTCGCTGTTGATTCTTTGAGCCTCGATTAAACCCGAAAGTTCTCGAATTGCGGTCTTCTTCGGTGAAGGCGATCGTGTATTCATGAGTCATCGCTTTGCACAAATCTGGAGTACATCCAAAGTAGTGCAGCTTCAGCTTGATCTCACTCGGCTTGCTGTCACTCTTAATGTTGACCCAAAACTGACGTGGTTCTGTATCACTGTCGCCCGGCCCTTTCGCGGCCGATGCTTCCGGCTGATCAGCCGTGATTCCATCTGGCAATTCCAGAACATACTTCATTGGCGGAGTCAAATTATTCCAATGAGCATCATGAATGGGGTCCGGATAAAACCCAAGAAACAGCCGCCCACTTCCGGTCTCTAAAAGCTCTGGCTCTGCTTCAACTCGAAGCTTCACGTAGTAAGTTTCGTCGGGTTTGGCCGGAGTGATGGCCAAAATTTTCAAACCTTCTGGGCGCTCAACCTGCAAATCAGTGGCAGAATTTTCGTTTCGGTAGCGCTCCATTCGAGGCAAGTTAAGATCCGCAACTGCAGTTGTCGTTTCCGCTTCGCCAACGTGCTTCAACAAAGCTTGGCGTAAACCATCTCCGTTCATGCGATCTGCTCCGTAAACGATTTCACCTTCAGGAGAAATCAAAAAGACAGAATTAGAATTCGTCTTCATGGCAACTCGAAAAACATCGTCAAGACTGTCCGCCAGCCACGGAACTTTGGTTCCCATCAACTTTTCAGCTTCGGCAACCTGCAGAAATCGCTCGCTCATATTTTGAGCTTGAACATAGCCACCCAATTCAGGATGTCTCAAGCTTTGATACACATAAAAGAATCTAACCCCCTTGGGTGAGTAATCGACGCTGGCGGCTTCAACTTCAGCGTAGGCTCGATGAAATTCAGGGCACGTCAGACAGCCTGTTTTCAAAACCGTATAACTTCCCTTGATCGATTCTGGCAGAGAAACCGATTGGCCTTCCGCATCAAAAACTTTCACAGCCGGCATTTGCCCACTGGTCAACGCCATGCCCTCGCCTCCACGCCCCCCACCGGCACCTCGACCACCACCTTGTTGACGACCGCCTTGTTGACGACCACCCTGCTGTCGACCGCCCCGTTGCTGGCCGCCCTGTTGCTGGCCGCCCTGACCTGGTCTCATCCCAGACCGTCGATCTGACTGCTGACCATCGGGACGTTGAGCCACTAATTCGGTCGACAATGTCGTGAGGGAAAGGGCCACCAAGGCAAGAGCCATCATCATGGATCGCCAAAAGTGAAAGCTTGTCATAGGTATTTTCATCGGTTTGCCTTATTGATTGAGGAGCTTCATGCTTGAAACAGTTTCGCGAGTACGAACAACAAAGGGCTGTTGATTAGAATCAGGATCAATGGCATCTAAGTCCCGCATCGCAGATGCCAACGCTGTCTTTGCTCTCGAGTTATTTTTGAGATCCTGTTCGCATTCTGCCAAACTGCGATACAGAAGTGCTCGCCAGCATCGATGTACGAAATGATCGGGTGTGGCTTTCACAAGATCTGATTGAATATCAATCGCAAAATTCAGTTGGCGTTTGGCTTCATCGAAACGACGTCGAAATCGAGCCACAGATGCCATTTTGTGCCACAGGTGAACTTCTGCCGTTGCAAAAGCAGGATTACCCGGGAATTGCGCATGCAGTGGTTTGAGCTCCGCCAACGCTTCCGTTAAACGCTGCCGCATTGGCTGCCACTGCCCTCGCAGGTGATCTGGCATACGATCTCGACGAACGCTGACATCTCCTAAAATCTGCACCAATTCAAACCGGCTGGCAGCGTCATCTGGAAACAAAGCCAGCTGTTCTTTGAGTTCTGCGATGGCCATGTTGAAGTGCTGTCGTCGCTCTTCAGGTCGATCAGTCAAACGGGACATCGCCAGATAGCCTCGAGCCCGAAAAATATGGGCCGACTTCGTTTCTACTTCGTCTTCCCGAAGATCATCCAGCAACTGCATCGCATCCGAAACATGCGCCGCACGAACCGCATTTTCATTTTGATTAAATTGTCGCGACCTTCTTTCCCCCGGAGAAATTCGACTCAACGCCAAATGTGCCTGCACCTGTTCCAATTTCAGAAAAGTCGCCTGATCATCCACCGACCCTAACGCCTGCAAAGCTTGCTCGTAGGCAGAATCAACAGACGCAGAATCTAAATTTGCACTGCGTATCGAACCCAGTTCATTAAAAAGCCGACCAAGGCGAAGCTGTTTGGCGTCGTTTGACACTTGAGCTTCAGCAGCGCGAAAATTTAAAACATCGATACTGTTTTGCAAAGTTCTGACGGCGGTTTTCGTTCGACCCAATTGGTTCTGAATACGAGCCAACTGAATACTGGCATCAACCATTTGAAGCACAATGTCCGGCCGAGTCGGAGCTTGCTGAGCAAGACGTTCGTAAAGAGGTTGGATGCGTTCTAATAAACGAGCAGAATTGGGGGATGGACTGAATGAAAGATCAGTGAGATTAAATTCCATGCCGCCATCGCCAGAATCCGATCCCACAGGCCCAATCGATGCCGCGATAGAAACCACTTCGACGACTCCGTCTAAAGACTGCACGGCCAGATTCAACGATCGCTCAGATTCATTTAATGCAGTCAGAGTTCTTTGGTTTGCCGAAGAAGTCACCATAAAGGCGACCGTTGAAATCACGGTCATCAACACTAAAGACATCGACGTCACTGCAATCGCCGTTGCGATTTTAGGATTGCGGCGACACCAGCGAATCGCACACTGAAGCTTGGAAATTCGGCGAGCCTGAATGGGCTCGTCATTCATAAAACGCTTTAAATCGTCTCGAAAATCGCCCGCTGACTGATATCGTATGGCCGGTTCTGGATGAGTGGCTTTACTGATGATGGTTTCAAGGTCAATGGGTACTCCGGGGCACAGACTGCGAAGCGATGCGACTTTCGGATTCGTCATCGCTTGAATGAGCTGTTCAGGATCTTCTTGCACAAACGCCGGACGGCCTGCCACCATTTCGAACAGCGTCAGCCCCAAACTGTAAACGTCGCTGCGTTCATTTGAAATTGCCTGAAAGCGTTCCGGAGCCATATACCGAAGGCTGCCGCTTAATGTTTGAGTCGTTGTGGGATCGTCGCTCAGATTGCGAGCCAAGCCGAAGTCGGTAATTTGAGCAGTGCCATCATCTGATAACAAAACATTGGCTGGCTTGATGTCTCGATGCAGCACCCCGTTTTCATGAGCGTAAGCGATCGCATCTGCAAGCTGATATCCAATCGCCGCCACTTCACCACTTGGCATGGGCTGTTCAAGGCCAGCCAACTTTTGGCTCAACGATTGACCTCGCACAAGCTGCAACACTAAGTAGTGCGAGCCATCGGATTCTCCGGTGCCAAACACGGGCACGATATTGGAATGGTGCATCGCAGCAGCCATTCTTGCTTCCTGATGAAAGCGATCTAAAGCGCCGTCATCGAGCAAACACTGCTTGGGCAAGACCTTGATGGCAACAGAGCGTCCCAAGGATTCTTGTTCGGCCTCAAACACGATCCCCATGCCGCCTCGACCAATTTCACGAATGATGCGAAAGTCGCCCAGTTGTTTCAGCTGGTGTCCCGCCAATGTGGCCGTGCCGTCGGAAGAAACCTGTTGATCGATCTTCAGTTTTTCAACTGATGCAATCAACGGAAACATCCGCAAAATTTCATCACTCAAACTTGGATGGCGGCGAGCATAATCTTCGACCGATGGACGATCGCCGTCGCGGTATCGAGCCAGAAAATCAGTGGCCAACAGATCGACGGCGACGTACGCATCTGCGACGTCATCGTTTTCGAGCGAAGAGGTACTCATGCTGATCTACTGACGCGGGCCAGAACGTTGCCCCTGAGTGGGCGAGTTCTTCCGTTCCAGTCCTTGTTCTGCAGGAGGCGGCAAGCGATCTCGGCGAAACTGTTGAGCCAAAATTAGCTGTTCTTCCGCGTTCAGTTTCCCATTGCCATCAGCGTCCGCCACCTTGAAGGCATCTTGCATATGAGGAAGCACTTCGGTTTGCACCAACTGGCCGTCTTTGTTCGTGTCCAGTTCGGCAAGTTGATCAACAAACCCGGCGTCACCACGACTAGAATCTCGTCCGCCGCCGCCGCCTGCGCCGCCCGGACCACCGCCACCCGGACCGCCACCTGCACCGCCGCGGCCACCCGGACCACCGCGACCGCTTCGGCCACCGGAGCCCGAATTTCCGCGTCCCGTGTTTCCGCGACTAGAATTTCCGCGACCCGAATTTCCGCGACCCATGTCTCCGCGACCAGAATTCCCTGGTCCCTGCTGACCTCCAGCTCGCGCTGGGCCGCCTGCAGCAGATGGGCCGCCCGCAGCAGATTGTCGAGCAGGACCGCTCGGACGAAGTTCTTCGGCCGTCAGTCGCCCATTTTGATCATGGTCAAGTTTTCGAAGTGCTTTTGCAGCGCTATCGATTTCATCTGCCGAAAGTTCTCCATCCCCGTTGGTATCGAAGACTCGTAGCAAAGGGGGAGACTGTTGTTGATCTCGACCACCGCCCTGTGGACCTCGAGCGTTCGGACCCGATTGCCCGGGTCGGCCCGATTGAGCTCTTCCACCGCCGCCACCGCCACCGCCGCCGCCGCCGCCACGTTCACCTCGCCCCTGCTGGCTTCGGTTCGGAGGCTGAGCCTGAACATATGAATCGGCGAATAGAAAAGCGACACAAAGGCCAGCAATGGCGATTCCAAAACGTCTCATAACAGTCCCTGTGTTTCGTGCGGTGAATGTGCTGACCAGATAAACTCCGCCCCCGTTTCGTTTCCACCGACCAAATTCGCTGTTTTCATAAAATGGCTCAGATTTCCAGAGACGCACTGCACGTTTACACCACTCATTGATTCAAGCGAACATCGTTGAGCAATCTTCGATCACCCTGCCCTCCCTTTGCAGCCGGCAAAGTCAGCGATTCCCTTCAACGAGGACTCACTGGAACGCACCAATCCACCAATCCACCAATCCACCAATCCATCAACGCATCACTTCTAAGATGGAACGCAGTCGTTCTAAGGCTCGCATATACCGGGTGCTTGATGTGTTCTGACTGATCCCCAGTTCGGTGGCGACTTCCTGATTGGTCAATTCTTCGAAGTGTCGTAAGGCGAGTACTTCTCGGTCGATTTCGTTCATCGAATCCAGAGCCTTACGCACTTCGGCGATTAATTCCACCTTCACTGCAGCGCAACTGGGTGACGTTATGTGAGCCACAAAGCGATGTGATAAACAGGCGGATGTGTTGCCCCAAATATCAGTTCTTGGGGATAAAGCTTCTCGAAAAGCCGACCGGGCTTCGGTGGTCAAGTGCCGTCGATGAATGTCGCTTAAAGTTTGACCGGCAACCAATCTCAGCCACAAAAAGAACGACGGAAAGTGACCGTCAACAAAATGGGGCAACCGTTTCTTGGCAGCCAGAAACACTTCTTGAACAACATCATCAGGATCAACTCGACCACGTACCTGATGGTTCAATCGAAAATGGACAATCTGCCAAATCCGAGGTCGATGGATCGTAAAGACGTCACCGAGAACAGACTCGTCTCCAAGTTTCAGTTGTTTTTCGAGTTCGTTGAGCATCAGTTGCATCAAAGCAAATCCGGACGAGCCAAATCGGGATTGATTGATTTTCAAAAAAGCCTGTGGAAGTCTTCGCGGCGTCGAGTTTCTGGTACGAAGCCACCCGCCACTTAACATTCTATCGTCGGATCGATGTGATGAAACCTAAGTCCCGCAGTCATCAAATTGCTAGTCAGTCCCTTCTTTTACTGATTCCATTTTTGCTGCTACCAAACGCCCCAACTGTGGCAAACGAATCGGCAGCCAGCCAAACCAATGTGCTGGTTCTGCTGGCCGATGATCTTGGCTGGGGCGACGTCAGTTTTCACGGCGGAAAAGCCGACACAACGAATATCGAAAGGCTAGCTCAGCAAGGAGTTCGCATGAACCGTTTTTATGCGTTTCCCGCCTGCAGCCCCGCTCGAGCCGCCTTATTAACCGGAAGGTTCCCACATCGGTATGGAATATCAGGCCCCGTGCGTCCTCGAGATGAGGGTTTACCCATTGATGAAACCGTTCTAGCGGCCGCTTTCCAAAAGGCCGGATACCAAACCAGCCTGATTGGAAAATGGCATCTCGGTCAGTCATCAACACGCGGCGCTCATCCTTTGCAACGCGGTTTCGACCACTTCTATGGTTTCATGGATGCATCCATCGACTACTACAACCACACGGCTGGCCGAGGACAAGCCGACTGGCAGCGCGATGGTGCTCAAGTTGTCGAAACAGGATATTCCACCGATTTGCTTTCGGCCGAAGCAGTGCGACAGATCAAAGATCCCAACCGCAGCAAACCATTCTGCATGGTCGTTTCTTTCAACGCTCCTCACACACCGTTGCAGGCACCGAAAAACCTGATTGCGAAATACCAAAATCTAGGTCAAAACGAAGCGACCTATGCAGCAATGATTGAATCAATGGACATCGGCATTGGTCAAATGCTGGATGCGATTGAAGACGAGGGAATCACAAACAACACCATTGTCGTGTTCGCATCAGACAACGGTGCGGGGCGAGGCGGTGTGAATTCACCATTCCGCGGTAAGAAACGAGACGTGTATGAAGGAGGCATTCATGTTCCGTGCGTCATTCGACACCCCGCCAAAATCAAAGCAGGAAGTCAAAGCGAGCAACTCATTGCAATCCATGACCTGTTCCCAACGTTGGCCGCAGCCTGTGGAATTTCGACCAAGACTGTCACCAAGCGTCCGTTAGATGGCCGCGATTTATGGAGCAACCTGACAAACGGAACCACCGTTGATCGTGGTCTTGTGATTGCTGAAAGCGACTACGCTCTTTTTCAAAACCACTGGAAACTTGTACAACTGTCCTCTGGAAGTTCCGAACTGTACAATCTTCACCAAGATCCTTCCGAAGAGACAGATTTGTCTTCGCAGCAGCCCAAAATTCACGGGGCCATGATCGCACAACTGGCAGACTTCAAGCAAAAGGTCGCCAACGACCAACCGACTTCAGTTGATTTCTCGATACCAGTCGTCAGGGCTTCGTTAGGGAACACCAGCGTTGCCCGGCGGCTGGCATCGACTTCCAATTCACAGGCGGAAGGCAGCGACTTAAAGGCAGCCCGTCTCACCGGAGACGCCATTTTTGGCACACTCGGAGATCCTCGAATCGAATCGAACGGGATGGGAATCCAACTTTTGGCCGCAGTCGATCACAACAAAGATCAACTGCGAGCCGCCGAAGTCACCATGCCATCCGGCGACGTGACTTCCCAACAGCGTTGGTACCGATTTCATGTCTCCGGCATGGCTCAGGAAAACTTTACCGTTGCCAAAGATGATCTGTATTTGAAGGTCGAATTCTTCAACAACAATGGTGCCGATTCATTGGACATGATCAAAGAACGGATTTATTCGAAGGTCATCACCGAACGCAAAGACTTAAAGGACCAAGCCACAAATTCCAGTCTTGGTCACGGCACTTGGCGAACCTATGCCATGGACTTTCGAACTCCGTTTGCAGAAGTCGATCGAATCGATCTTTCGGTGGGATTCAGTGAAGGCACGGCATCAGGAAAACGTTCGGACTTCTGGATCAAGTCCATGACTTTGGAAGCCATTGATGCTCCTGAAAGCTACAAACCCAACCAGCACGCTGGTTTAGCTTTGCCACAACCCGCCCCAGAATCGCTCGTTCACTTAGGAGGACACTGGTACTACAACCCCAAAGGCAAAGATCAAAGCTTACCAAAGCAGTTCGACCATACGAACGCAGATCAGCTGTTGTACAAGTCGGATGTCTTTGAAGCTCCGTTTGCAGGCAACATGACATCATGGCTTCGGACGGGCTACTTAGATTTAGACGACAACAAAGTAGAAGAAGATCAATACCGACCAGATGCGGTTGTGATCACGGTGACCAAAGATCACCTAATCATCAACAGCCGCAACCTTCCCAATCATCCAACGGCCACATTTCCAGACCGATGGAGAATGCTAGACGGCAATCCGGCGTACATCAAAGAGCAGGCCAACGTTTGGAAGCTGCCATTGGTGCCCACGGTGAATGAAGACCACATTGCCATGACGGCAAAGAACGAAAACGGAGCTCTGCCAATGGGGCCAATTGGAGTCGCCACCAACGGAGTTGTCTTCTTTAATCCCTTCGATCACATCTTCGAAACCGATGCTGTCTGGAGATTGGATCGCTGCTGTGGCCACCCAAGTCCTCGATACCAATATCACTATCACAAGTATCCCGTGTGCGTGAAGACTCCTTGGAATGACGAAGGTCAGCGACACTCATCAGTGATTGGTTTTGCGTTCGATGGCTTCCCTGTGTATGGCCCGTACGAAGCCAAAGGCCTGTTGGCTCGAGACGACAAATCCAATCCGCTTAGCGATTTCAATTTGCACGAGGATGCCGACCGAGGTCCTCATTATCACGTCACTCCGGGAAAGTTTCCTCACATCATTGGAGGCTATTGGGGAGTCGCTCCTGCCAGAACTCGAGGCAATCGATAGCCCCTCGCGGTGCGTGACCTGAGTCTTCTGTTTGTGAAGGCAAGCCGCCCCAGACAAACAGAAGACCAACAGCAAGGTGAAACCAACCATGAAATACTCAACGGCATCCACCTTTTTCTTCCGCTGGATGGCACCTCTCTTGGTGCTTGCAGCGGCAGGGCTGTTCATTTTTGCGATGGGCCGACAACAAAAGCCCAATCGAAAAAAGGCGGCGCCCCGTCTTTCCATTCCCGTCGAAATCGTCAACGCGGCAGTTCATACCGGACCGCTAGACATCGAAGCGAATGGAGTCGCAATTCCTTTTCGTGAAGTCAAACTGACGGCTCAAGTTGGCGGCGAAGTTGTCTTCAAAGCCAACTCACTGAGTCCCGGTCAGTACGTCACAAAAAATGAAACTCTGCTAAAAATCGATCCCGAATCGTATCAGCTTGAAGTCGCAAGATTGGAACAGGAATACGCCAAAGCAGAACAAGACCTCGTGAACATTCAGGTTAAAACTGAAAACACGCAACGCTTATTGCAACTGAATCGTGAGATGGTTGGTTTGCGTCAAAAGGACGTGCAACGGCTGGATCGTTTAAGATCGACCAACGCGACATCGGCTGCAGAATCGGATGCGATGCGGATGGCATGGTTGACCACGACGGAGCACCTGACCATGGAAGAAAACCAGCTTCGCGAATTCGCCAGCCAAACGAAGACTCTGCAAATGACACGAGAACTGGTGTCGCTGCAATTACGTCGAGCGAAACTCGACATGAAACGCACGACAATCACGGCCCCTTTTTCAGGAGTCGTCATTGCCAATCATGTTGAACAAAACGGATCCGTTTTACCGGGAACAGCGATCGCCACCATTGAAGATACGTCCAAGGTGGAAGTTCGCTGCAGTCTCAGGTCCGATGATTTAGAGTTTATTTTGCAGAACGGCCCCAGCACGCCAACCACGCAACGACATCAGACAATCGAAACATCGATCTCAGCCGACCATCCTGTCACAGATGCGAAAGCAGACGCCAGTGCTCCGTACCGATTGCCTCCAACAGCAGTCACCATTGAATGTGAACGGGGAGGCCGGCAGTATCAATGGACGGGCGTTCTGTCTCGACCAGACGGTTTGGGCATCGACACTCGAACTCGAACAATGCCCGTTCGAATTCTGGTGCCAAATCCCACAGGTCGGCCCGACCCAACTACGATGGCCGAACGATCACCGGCCGACCCGCCGACCACCGCACTGCTGCGAGGCATGTTTGTAAAGGTCAAACTGCACTGTGAGCCACAGGCATCCTTCCTTTCGATACCCGAATCCGTCGTGCGACCAGGCAAGACTGTGTGGATCATGCGTGATGGAAAACTGCAAATTCAACCCATTCGCATCGTCAGAATCGAAGAGGGTCGAGCCTACTTTGATTCTCGACAATCAACACTCACAGCAACCGATTCCATCATCAGCTCGCCCGTTCCGAATGCTCGAGCGGGCCTTTCTGTTTCGTTGATGAAAAACAAGCAGAAGAAAAAACAACCGAATTCAACAGGCTCTCAAATGCGTGACGGTGCGGAGACCACCGGCACAACGAATCCAAGCCCACCACGGGCAAAGCAGCAGTCCTTGCAGCACCCCTCACAACAGTCCTCACAGCACCCCTCGCAAAAAAAAGCTGAACAACGATGAAGTCGGCCATCCGCTGGGCCGTCGATAACGCGCCCGCCACCAATACGATGGTTGTCGCCATCCTGCTGTTGGGCAGTGCCTGTGCTCTTGCCATGCAGCGAGAATTTTGGCCCTATTCCAACCTTGACGTCGTCCAAGTGAGCGTTGAATACCGAGGTGCGAGTCCCGAAGAAGTGGAAGATGGCATCTGCCAACGCATCGAAGAAAGCGTCAGATCTGTCACGGGAGTGCGACGAATTACGTCGGTGGCTCGAGAAGGTCTTGGACTGGTCTCCATTGAACTTGAAGCCGAAGTCAGTGAAGCAGACGTTCAGGAAATCTTGGGCGAAATTCGATCTCGAGTCGACGGCATTCCCAGCTTTCCCGCGTTAGCCGAAAAAGCAATCGTGCAACGCCAGCAGCCTCGAACCACGGCTCTGAACATCGGAGTCATTGGCCCGGATGATGATTCCATCGCCAGCAGCTTGGCTCTTCGAGAACTGGCCGAAAAAATTCGAGACGAAGTGTTGTTGACAGAAGAAGTTTCTCAAGCGGAAGTCGTCGGAGTACCACGCTACCAAATCGATGTCGAAATTTCGGAAGACATTCTTCGGCAGTACAACATGACGTTGACCGACGTTGCCGAAATTTTAAAAGCCGAAAATGTCGAAGTGCCGGGCGGCACCATGAAAACGGCGTCTCAAGATATTTTGCTGCGAGGCAGTAATCGGCAGACCAACGGAAAGTCGATTGCTCTGATCCCCTTAATCACCGACGAAAATGGCACCGTGCTTACGGTGGGTGACCTAGGGCAGGTGCGAGATGAATTTACAGATGATTCTGCCATCAGCCGTATCAACGGACGACCAGGTTTGGCGATTGAAATCAGCACCACGTCCACAGAAGACATCATCAATGTCGGCCGCTCGGTCCAGCAGTTCGTTGCCGACTACGACATGCCAGAAGGTTATCAACTGATCTGCTTTCGCGATCGTACAGACGACGTAGAGGCTCGGTTAATGTTGCTAATCAAAAATGGTTGGCAAGGCTTGCTGCTTGTCTTTGTGCTGCTCACACTGTTTCTTGAACTGCGTTTGGCATTGTGGGTTTCGATGGGCATCCCGTTGTCCATCGCCGGTGCCTGTGCGGTCATGTACTTCACTGGTCAGACCTTCAACATGACTTCGATGTTCGCATTTCTGATTGCGTTGGGCATCATGGTCGACGACGCCATCGTGATTGGCGAAAACATCTATGTGCATCGATCCATGGGGAAAAGCCTGAGTCAAGCGGCAATTGACGGCACAATCGAAGTGATGCCTTCTGTCGTCACCAGCGTGCTGACCACAATTTTGGCCTTCTTGCCCATGCTGTTCATGACGGGCCGTTTGGCTCGATTCACAGAAGTCTTGCCCTTTGCCGTCATCGCCATTCTGCTGTTTTCACTCGGGGAAGCTCTCACCGTGCTTCCATCTCATTTGGCTCATTCCGACGGACTCATTCTAAAGTCCATCAAATGGTTGTTTGGTCCATTTCGATTCTTAGCAGTCGCCATTCAAGCGGTGAATCAACAAGTCGCAAAATTCTTGGAACTGTTTATCGAAAAACTGTATCTGCCATCGCTCAGATTTTCGATTCAATTTCCCCTATTCGTGGTGTGCGGAGCAATCGCATTCTTGATGGTTGCCGTCGGTGTGGTCAGATCGGGAATCGTGCCTTACATCGTGTTGCCTCAAATCGATTCCAACTTCTGTACTGTGATCATTGCTTTCCCAGATGGTACACCAGAACACATCACCGACGCTGCGACCAAGCGGCTGGAAGATGCGGTCAAAAAGGTGAATCAAGAAACCATTCAACAACATCTCACGTCTCACTCCAATGGCGTGGTGAGCGCCGTCCATCGCTCTGTCGGATACGGAGCCAGTACAGACGGAGACGTATCGTCTGGCAGCCACGTGGGCAGTTTAACGGTTCAATTAATTGACGTGGGCGATCGCGAAATCACCAGTCAGGAAATGGTCAAGCGTTGGAGAAAGGCGGCCGGAAACTTTCTTGGGGCCGACCTGGTTTCCTTTGGTTCGGGTCCTCGAGGAATCGGAGGACTGCCCATTGAATTTTCGCTGCTGGCCCGAAGCGAAGATATTCCCGCCTTAGAAGTTGCCGTCCAAAACTGTGTTGATCAACTGGAAAAGTACCCCGGAGTTCACGACGTCACAGCCGGAGGACGGCCGGGAAAATGGGAATACCGTCTGAAGATCAAAGACGAAGCAAAGGCCATGGGAGTCTCGTTGGCAGAACTATCCAGCACGGTTCGAGCCTCATACTACGGCGAAGAAGCGATGCGGTTGCAGCGAGGTCGGCATGAAGTGGAATTGCGAGTTCGCTATCCAAAAGAACAACGAGAATCATTGGCCGACTTTGATGAAATTCGAGTCTTAGATCCAGCCGGAAACGAACGACCATTGACCGAACTGGCTGACATCGAAATCGAACGCAGCTATTCGGCCATTCATCGTTTAGACCAAATGCGTTCGATTACCATTACAGCCGACGTCGATGAAAAGGTGGCCAACGCATTTCAGATTACTGCCGACTTCCAAAACACAATGATGCCTGAACTGGCAGAACAGTTTCCGAATTTACGAATTCTGTGGGAAGGTCAGCAAGAACAAACCAATGAATCAATGAGCAGCATGATGTACGGATTTATTGCCGTCATGATCGGCATGTACTTGTTGTTTACCATTGAATTTAAATCGTACCTGCAACCACTGTTGGTACTGTCGATCATTCCTTTCGGGGCCTGCGGAGCAATTTTTGGCCACGTGTTTCAAGGACTACCGTTTACCCTGTTCAGCATCTACGGACTGGTCGCACTGTCTGGAATTGTGGTCAACGATTCCATCGTGTTAATCGACTTCATCAATCGCCGCATTCAAGATGGGCTATCTCTTGAAGACGCCATTATCGATGCAGGTCGCCGCAGATGTCGGCCCGTATTGCTGACTAGCCTCACAACCATCGGAGGCATGTTCCCCATCTTGATGGAAACGTCTCGACAGGCTCAGGTGCTGATCCCAATGGCCACCAGCCTTAGCTTTGGACTGATCTTTGGAACCATTCTGGTTCTGATCTTGGCTCCAACGGGCTACTTTTTGCTCGCTCGATTCTGCCGAGCTGCAGATCAAGCGGCATAAAATTCGCGAACGACAAGACACCTGCATTGCAGCGTTGGCCTTACCGAAATCTCGCTACCCCACCGCTCGAACCCGCAAATACCTGCAACACCAAAAGGCGGATACAGCAAAGCTTGTTGGAAACGATGAAGATCCGCTTGATGTGATCCGTGGACCGAGATCACAGATCAAGCGTTCGAATCTTCTCAGACAGATCAGACATTGCAGGAGCCAATGTCGGCTGCAACCGTATCTTCAGGCACTGCATACAGTTGCTGAATCCACTTCGGGCGTGCGTACCAACGACGATGCAAGCCGAAGTGGAATTCGCATTGGCAATCGCCAGTTAGCCCGTCATTGATTGCAGAGACGACATTGTTGCCGACTGTTCTTCAACAGCAGCTGCGATCGCCGTCATGTGCTCGCTCACAGATGAAATTTGTGTCTGCACGGTATCTGTGGTTTCGACAACAGCATTGACCGCGTCTCGAATTTTATTCACAGATGACTCAATGCTCACAGTCGCGGCACTCGTTTGGCCAGCCAAGTCTTTCACTTCGTTGGCAACGACGGCGAATCCTTTTCCAGCTTCTCCGGCTCGTGCTGATTCAATCGTGGCGTTCAGTGCCAGCAGATTTGTTTGTTCGGCCAGTGTTCGAATGACATCGACAACACTTCGAATTGTGTTACTTAGCTCGTTCAAAGTGGCAACAGATTCTGACGCGACAGAGATGCCGTTTTCAGATTCAATGGCCAAAGTCGCCGTGCTGTTCACCTTAGAGGAAATTTCAGCGATGGTCGATGTCATTTCTCCGACACTACACTGCAACGTCTGAAGAAGTTGGTTTCGAGACTCTTCTTGCGTGGCTCGTTCCATCACCGTCTCTGTAATATCAACAGCGAACTTGATGACGGCATAAGGGCGACCATGATCATCCAGGACGGGGTTGTAGCAAGCCTGAATCCAAATATCTTCGCCGTGAGCAGTGATTCGGCGGAACTCACCCTGCTGAAATTCTCCAGCACGCAGGCGATTCCAAAATTGAATGTACTCGTCAGAAGATGCCTCTTCAGGCGCCACAAAGATTCTGTGATGCTGGCCTACAATTTGTGGAACCGAATAGCCAAGTGCCGCTGCAAAGTTGCCGTTCGCATGGGTGACAATTCCATCAAGATCGAATTCGATCACAGCCATAGAACGACTGACAGCAGCCAATTTCGCTGTGGCCTCATCGTCATGTTGCTCCGCAAGGCGATTCGCCTTACGCCCAAAAAGTTCTGCCATCCTAACCATGAAAACTGCCTCTCGTTGGAAATTCTTGTAGTGCCACGTAGTGGAGTCCATCGAATCGTCCACCCCTGAATTGCGTACAGATCACCTCGGATCAAGAATTCGGTGATTCGTAACGCCAGATGTAACGAATACTCCGATTGCCAGACTTGGAGCAGCATCAACCTCGCTGAGCCAATTTGGACGTTTCGCCTTAGCCACTCTGCAAAAATCACTCTTTCGTCGCAAAAAACCAACCCCGTGGGAAACAGGTGTTTGCATCAAACTTTCTCAGTTCATCCCACTCATCATGAAGCATCCGCAGGCGATTAACGCCCCTGTAACAGAAGAAACTCGTCCACACCTAAGCTCTGCAAGCTCCATGACTGCGGTGTTGGCACGAAATACGTCTCGTGATGATTCCCGTCTTAACAGAAAACCGACAGCATTCTGCCTGTGACCAGCACACAGCGGATCGGTCGCCCGACTGACGAATTCGAAACCCGAAATCCAAACTCGAAACGGCAGCGTAATCGGCTTGATCTGCGGCTGCCGATTTGCTGAAACGCAGATCATCACAGCCAATTCAGATGCAATGTTTCCGTGGCACAGTGAAGTGCGATCAGAAAAAACGCCAGCCGTCGTCTTGTGGTCGGCCCACTCGGTTCCGGCCCAACTCTGAATCTGACTCTGATCACACTTCACCGTCAACCAACGGCCCACCCTGAAAAACCTCACCCCTGCTCCTGGCGGTCACTGCGAGCTGCCGCAAACGCCAAGGCGGATCCGATGACAGTCAGCAGCAGCAACACCATCACAATTTGCCACAGTGGCAATTGCAGCTTGGGGATAAAATCTAGTCTGAGTCTCAAAGGTGCGTTCCTTGACACCTGCACACTACGCCCAAACTGATACACGTCACCTTCTTCGGGAAGGCTAATGATAATCGCCTGAGGCGCCGGGTCGGTGGCGTGTTGATGCCTGACCAGCCGACCGGCAATCTGCATTAAGATTGCATTGTCAGCAGTCGAATTGCCCCGCAGCAGCTGGCTCAACTGTTGAGGACGAAAGTTGAGCTGATCTTGCTGCAAGATTGGATTATCAACGGCCGCTTGACGTAGCTGCTCGTTCTGCAACATATCAACGTCACTGGTTCCGTTATCAAGGTACAGTCTTTGACGTCGAGAATTCAAACCAACGATTGCTTGCTGAGTTTCCAAGTTTTCCAATTGAATCCGAGCATCTTCGTTTGAAGCTGCGTCCAACGCATACTGGTTGGTCACGCTTTTTAGAGCCCAACGAGCTTTCGATTGCTCACCCGCCTGAAGCAGTTGATTTGCTTGCTCCAACATTTCTGCTGCTCGCTGAGCCTGTTCTTGGCGTTTTCCGCTGACCTTCGAAAGATAGGAATTCCGATCGTAATTCTGCTGATTGGTTTGTCCAATCAGTTCTAAATTTCCATCTTGGTCGTGCAGCTGAAAGCCCTTCGGTGCAATCACATTCCATTTGATATTTTCTAACGGCACATCCAACTGAGGGCTGCTCAGTTGCAAACCGGCAAGCTGATTTCGAGGCACCGTATAGATAAACCGAACGTATGCCGTGCGATCATTCATTCCAGGTAAGATGTAAAACTGCCACACGTTTTTCTGATCAGCCTTGCGAATAGAATTGACACTTTCTCCGTTCACAAAAATACTGAAGAGTTCGCCGCCTGGCGGCAAGGCCACGCTTAAGCTGCTGCGTTGAATCACTTCCATCACAACGTCAACAGATGTCAGCTGATCCCCACTGGTCGACAGCACGGTCATCAGATCAGCCTTGGCCACTCGAAGCTTTAACGAATCAGCCAAAGAATGTCTCTGGCTGGTGATGCTCAGGCTATTCGCCGGCGTGATCGCTCGGAACGCGAGCGCCGGAGCCGTCCGAGTCTCGGTTTCTCGCAAAGCCTGCGGGACAGCATTCCAGTCGATTCGTTGCCATCCCTGAGTCAACGGTCCATGTTCCAGTTCCAATCTTCCACCGGCACGCACTGCAAAATAGTACGACAATTGACGAGCTTGTGGGAATTCGGCGGCAGTCAAAACTTCTTGGTCGTCAGCCCGATCACCTCGATGTTCGTATTCGATTTGAAACTGAACCTTACCCACCACACGCCGTTTAAACTGGATCTCCCAAACGTCTGAATCTGCAGCCGTTCTGACCAAATCACTGATGGTGTTGCCAGTGGCTCGCACTGTCTTGATTTCATCATCGCTGGTCATCGGCAAAATCACTTGTAGAGAATTCACCGAAGCATTTTGGACGACAAAGTTGGCCATTAAAGCGGCTCGAGTTTGCCCCTCTCGTAAAGTCACTTCGTGCAGCACCTGGCCGGTGACCCACGGAGCCAACTTTTCGATCGCCACAGACAAATCCCATTCGCGTTGCAGCAATCGAAAGGCGAGTGCTCCTTGAGCCTTTCCACCCATCGTTCGAGGATCTGTTTCAGACACGTTTTGTCGAGACACTGTTCTAAGTCGAATGCCAGTGGTTGGTCGAACAACCAAGTCTCCGCTTTGTCGAGCCGCCTCATTTAATTCAAAGCGTGGAATCTTCCACTCGGCAACTTCCGTGGGAGTCAGTCCAGACAAAGTCATCGAAAACGTTTGAGTGCCAATCGTCTTGCCATTTAAGTGCAAAATAATTTGCCTCTGACCTGCTTCGCTCAGTTCCGCCCAGTGATGCAAAGATGATCCAGTCAGCGATTCCACCTCAAGACCATCGGGGAGTGGGAAGCTAAGCTGAAACAATCCGGCTCGAGAAATTTCGGCCGCAAAATTCACTCCCAACACAACTCGCTCGTCACCCAATGACAACACCTGCTTACTGACGACTCGAACTTCAGACGCTACCGGAGCAACTCGCAAAGCAAGAGTTCCACCGTTGGCTCCATAGCGATAAACCTTGTGCAGCACGGCCGTCTTATTAGGCACCAAGCTGGCATCAAAATCAGCCAAATTCACTGCCGACAGGTTGTCGGCTTCAACAGTATCAGGTTGAGCTTCAGAACCAAACGCGATGGCCACCAAACCCACTTGCCCGTTTGCTTCCACCACTTGCAAAGGAGCCAAGTCCACGTCGGCTGGAAGCGGATCCAATCCTCGTTGTGTTCCCACTTCAAGAGTAAACGCCTGAGACTGAGCGGGTTCGATTTCCAGCTGCAGCTTGCCGCTATCAGCATCGAATTGCCAAGCACCAACCGGACCATTCACCGCACTGACAGTCAGCCCTTGAGGAACCAGCACGGTGAGTTCATTGACTTGGCCCTGAGACGTTCGAATGTTCAACCGATGCCGACCATCGACGACTCCGGGACCTGGCAGAAACAGGTTCGAAGCCTCAACAAAGAACTGAGTTTTCTCGGCTGACACGTTTCGAGCCTTTGGCTTCAGCGTGATGTTCGCCGATCCCGGTCCCAGTAAAATTCGGGCCTTCGTTGATGATGCATCAGCATCCAATTGTTCGATCTGAATGGCGGATTGCCCCATCACATCCCAGCCCACTTCGTCGTAGTCCAAATCAATTCGTTGCACGGCCGCCATTCCTGTCAGCACGGGCAGGCCCGAGATTTTGACAGCGTCCAATTGGTATTCGAACGTCGCCGTGAAAGTCGCAGACGTGACCTTTTTATCTTCTTGCAAAGGAATGGTGATCGTGTAGATCAGCCCCTGCTTGGGCACACTTTGTTTCGACAGTCTTAAACCTTCGCCGGCAAACTTTGTCAGCACAGCTGGCGATCGCAACAGTACAAATTGGTCACCTGGTTGACCGGTCAAAACAACTTCACCGCTCGCCTTCAATCGAGCATCTTCATGAGTCACCTGCCACTGCTGAATCACCGAATCGGCTGCCTCAAAACCATCCGTGATGGTGGCCGCACTGGCTACGCTGGAAGAAAAGACCATGGCCAACAGCACAATCCCCGCCGTCACAGTTCCAGATGCTGGACCTGAAGATGAATCCGCTTGGACTGCTGATGCACTTTGCTTGGCCGCTTTGGCTTCACGACGTTTGGCGTTCCATGAAATGCCCCATCGACCAATATCTCGCAAACCCATGACGGCTGGACGAATAAATAACAGCAGAAAGATGGCGATTGCCAATAACCAATAGAACCAAGGAGCGGCCGCTCCTTGAACCAAAACTCCTAGGGCAATCAACAGCATTGCTCCGCCACGGCTGATCATGCTTCGCAGCTTGTCACGTTCGATCAGTGACCAAACACCCGCCGCAATACCGCATAGCACGCTCAATAGCCCCAACCAAGACAGATCAACTTGCCAGATCGGAGTGTTGTTCAGTTCAAGCTGGACTATTTCTCCAGCCGCCAAAATGGGAAGGCTGTACTGCAGCTTAGAAATCGCGCCCATCTGGCCGAATGCAATGTCCGCAGTTTTTACCGAGACAAACATGGCGGCCGCCAAACACAGTAGACTTAACAGTTGCGGCAAACCAGACTTCTTGCGAGCCCAAATTCCAAGACAGGTAAACACGCCAATTGCCATCAACGAAATGATTCCATTTCTGGCAATCCATTCGAAACCAGTGGGCCTCAATACAGGAGCCGAAGGAGTCACCGTACCGGCCGTTGGAACCAATACATAGTGTTCGTCTCCAGCGACGTTCCATTCAGTTTTCAATACCGGACACAACACTACAGGCAGGTTGATTTCGGGTTTCGATCCGATGACCGCTGGCTTACCCAGTCTGAGGCGAACTTCAACGGGCACGTTGGGGTCGGTGCCACCGGGGAGTGGAATCAAGGTCCCGTCGTCTGCCTGACGAGCAGTGACGGGTTGGCCATTGACCGATACCGCCCACAGTCGCACTGGGTCTGCTGGAAGTTGAATTTTGAATGTCCGCCGACCTCTGGATTTCACGTAATAAAGAATGTCCGTGACCAGTTCACCGTCTTGAGAAACTCGACTATTGGCTTCCGAATATTCGACCACTTGAGTCGTCATTGCGCCGGCTTCAAACCATTTTGCTTTCAGACTCAGGTCCACAGGCCGGTCCGTGTATTGCCACGTTCCCAAGGGTGGAGCCGTGCTTAGCAATCGAAATTCTGCCGGCAGTTCCAAGGGGTCAAGCTTCAGAATGTCGTCCGAAATCGAAACAGATTCGACTTCAACCTGCATTGGACTGACCACTTGAATGTAGCCCCGTTCACCTTGCACTGCTGTCGGAGCAATCTGTCCGGGTTGAAAGGTGGCATTCGCGAGGTCGGGCTTTTCTTCGAACGTCACCAGCAACGTGTAGGCTCCCATCACCGGTTGATGTAACGACACAATCAGTGAATCGGCTTCGCGTCTCCAAGTGCGAACATCTTGGCCATCCACAATGACATTGCCAATGGCTTCAGGCACAGTGATTTTCCATTCCGAAACAGGTGCTCCGGTCACGAAATAATTAATCAAAGCACTGCCGTAAACAGTTTCTTCACTCAATGAATACAAGTGAAAGACGTCCGCCTGAATACTGCGATCCAGCACTTCAATTCGCATCGTGGCCGACCAGTCAGGCTCACGAATCCGGAACGCTTGCTGAAGTTGGACAGTCGGTTTAGGAAAGTAGGACAATGGTTTTTCAACCAGCAAATCGGTATCTGCAATGGCAATGCGATATCCGGCTGCTCCAACGACTCCAACGGTACCTCGTACAGTTTTAACGTCGGGATGCTTAATCGCAGGCAACACCCAATTTCCAGGAGCTGCAGCTTCGCTTTTTTCCAAAGTGACGGTCACTAACTGCCGACCGATCACATCTTTGCCGAAGATCACTTTTAAATTGCGACGGCCATCTGTGACGGCAGATGCCGGAATGTAATCTGTGATCCCAGCTCCCGTCACAGATACGACGGAATAGTCGGACGGGATATCAAAGTTCCAGTCTCGAATCGCAGCGTCTCGAATATCCAATTCAACATCAGCCGTGATGACTCGATCCGTTTCGGCCAACTTGTAGACTAAGACTTCGGAAACACTCACTTCTGGTTCAATGCGATCCGCGGCCACTGTAAACGCGTGATTCGCGGCTGGAAATCGATACACGAAGGTTTGTCGAGACTTCAACGCTTTCCCAGGAAACTGCTCTGGGGCTAGCTGAGTTAAGCCTTGCAAATCAGTCGGTTCTAAACGCACAGAACCGGTATTTGTAAGTCTCAGGAAACCCGAATGTCGAATTGTGCCGACCGGCGATAAACGCAACCCTTCGACTCGCACAGGAAAAGCACTCAAAGGTGTTTGAGTTCGAATTTTCACTTTGCTGCTGCCCGTAATCGGCTGGCTCAGTGTCGCTTCAAGTCGACGATCTTCGCCCTCATCAACAACCTTCCAACCGATGATATTCGTGCCTTGCACATCCAAAACTTCACCGGGGCCCTGCAGCAAAATACGAATCGATTTCAATTCGCCTTGCAGCACTTGGTAGTCAAGCTGATGATCCTGTCGCAACAATCCAGCTCCGACAGCAGCGTCAATTTGCGCCGTCGATGAAAAGAACAGCTTGCCATCACCAGTCGTTCGAGCCGTCTTCCAGCTCAACTTGACTCGGCCGGTCGCTGGTAAAAAACCCACCCAGTTTTCCTTATCTTTCAAAGGCACCACCGATTCTTGATCTCGATGGAATTCTAAATCACCCTGAAGGCCCGCAACAGTTAACGGAACGACGGCACTGGCGGCGACCGTAAAGTCGATCTTTCGATCGTTTGAAGAATCCCCTTGGACGGCAGCCACAAAATTCAAAACCACAGGAAAGGTGCCCGCCTTGTGAAACTTCAATTTGTACACGGGCTGTTTGTTGACTGTCGCCAAAGTCAGACGATAGTTGGCATGGGTGGGAACTTCTCTTACTGCTGCGTTGCCAGATAAAATGGCTATTTCTGAATTCGCTTTGGTCACTTGAACGGTCGCTTCAAATCGAAACAAAATTGAATTTCCATTGGGATGAACTTCACCGTTTAACGTTGCGTTCGAAAATTCGATCGCAGCCGGCGACGTGCCCGCTTTACGAAGAGCCAGCTTGATTTGCCCACCGGTCGCCGATTGAAACCCAGTCGCTGCATCGGTCGAACTGAGTGGAACAAATCCACTCACAGCAGTGACCGTGCTTTCAAGATGAGGCGAATATTGCAGACGCACCACAGAATCAAAGCCGATGCAATCGGCAGGACCAAAGTGAGTCAACGACATCGTGACCGGCTGAGTCACATCATATTTTTGAGAACGAATGCTGACTTGAACTTTCAGTTTTTGGCTTTTGCTTGATACGGTCAGGTCAAGAAATTTTCGGTCCCCTGCCTGTCGAATGGCCCAGGCATTCAATTCTTTACCAGTGACCTTGGTGACTTGACCACTTCCGATGATTTCCAGACTGACCGTCCTTGCCTTGCCCTGAATGATCATCATGGACACGTCGATCGACTGCTGGATCTGGTTGATCCCAACCTTCGCGACAGCTCGAGTCATGGCCGAATAGTACACCGTGGGTTCTGGAATTGGTTCTGGCCCTTGAATGATGATCGTGCGTGCCCCCAGCTCATCTGTGGTGCTGTGAATGGTGGCTCCGGGACGCGACGAAACGTCGTCGGGTGTTCTGTCGTCGTCCGCTGCAGCAGAAAGCTGCTTGGGCTGATCAGGTTTCACATCAGCGGACGGTTTGGCTTCTTGTGGCCTGTCTTCTTGTGGCTTGTCTTGCGACGAGCTCACTTGTGGTTGTGCGGCCTTGGCAGACCCTGCTTTAGGCTCCGCTTTTTCTGGAACTGAATCCTTCTGCGTTTTAGCCGCTTCCGGCGTTTGTGATTCGGCCTTGTTCGGCGGCTCGGCCGTTTCGTCCTGAGCCAAACAAGGCAGACTGATCAAGGACATCAGGACCAGGATGCTAAAGGTGTTTCGGAGTGATGACATCGGCTTGCCCATTGGGTGGATAGAATCTTGCATAACTACAGTGCCCGTTCCTAAGTCGTGGCGACTTCAGTACGGTTCTCAAGTCGTGACGACTTCATAACAGCTCTCAAGTCGTGACGACTTCGGCGACGAATCTCAGGCGCAGAACTCAACATAAGTTCAGCGGATTTCAGCGTGCGTATGTGGCTGAGTCTTGGTGACTTCGGCGACGAAATCACGTCGCTGGACTCACCAAAAATTCAGTCGTTCAACTGGAACGAAGGCTTGATCGAACTATTCACCAGCCAGCTGTCGAGCTTTCTGAATCATCGTTCGTAACATCTGAATTCGCTCGTTGTTGCGATTTGCTTCGGGCAGACCGTCGATCAAAACAGACAACCCTTTGAGGTTGACTGATTCGCCTAACGGTTCGCCTCGTAATTTAGCGGCCAGCAAGGCAGCAGCAGCCGCAATTCGAACAGACTCAGCGGCTTGGTCGATCCGAGGTGCATTGGCTTCGTATGGAATGGGCCATTGATTTTCGACCATCTGTCCGGTCGACAGATCTTGAAATCGAACGGACACCGAACCCACGTCACCTTCACCATCGGGCATCGCTTCAAATTGATACAAAGCGACTCCAGCTTCTGCAGCCGCCATTTCTGCGGCGTCGATCTTGTCGTTGCGGAAGTCTTGCTTCTTCAGAATGTGTTTTTCGAAACCAAGCAACTTATAACGGCCCACTCGTTTGGGATTAAATTCAATTTGCACTTTCACGTTCTTTGCCGATGGTCTGAGTGCTCCGGCAATCTGTTTGGCAAAGTCGTTGTCCGCCGATTCTTCGGAATCCAACAGGTAGTACCGTCCGTCGCCTTTGCGAGTAAGAGCTTCTAAGACTTCATCGTTTAATCCGTCAGCAACGATTCCCGCTGCATCAAAAGCGATCCCCGAATTTCTCATCGAAGCCACCATTTGCGACAGACTGTCTGGATTTGCATTGCCTAAATTAACGGCTCCATCAGTCAGCAGAATGATGCGATTTTGAGCACCCGATGATTGATGTTCTTTGGCCTTTTCATAAGCAAGTTGCAATGCCGCTTCAATGTTGGTGCCGCCTTCACTGGGCAACGTTTCGATGACTTCCACTAACTTTTTCGCGTCGCCCCCATGGACACTGTCAGCAAGCAGACGGGGTTGTCGAGCAAAACTGATTAACGTGACATGGTCGGTTGGGTTCAGCTGTTCAGTCAACAATTGAAAAGCACGACGAATGGTTTGCTGTCGATCGGGACGTTCCATTGACCCCGAATTGTCCAGTAGAAAAGTCAGTCGCAGAGGAGTCGAACTGGCTCGCCCAGCTGCTCCGGTTTTCATCGCAACTCGCAGTAAATTTCGTTGCTGCAAAAATGGATGGACAGACTGTTCGACTTGGCAAGCCACCTTTTCACTGGAACTTGGCGATGGGTCACCATAGTCAAACGCATTGACAAATTCTTCGATGCGAATCTTGGCGGCGTCCGGCCATTCACCTTTCACCAAGGCGGCAAAAGCCAACTTGAATGACACGTCACTGACGTGCAACGAGAACGTTGAAAATGCGTTTTCTTTGGTCGTGGATTCGTTCAGGTTTTCAGCAGACAGCCCCAATTGCAGTCGCTTATTCTTGAAAAGGAAACCTTTTTGATTTTCGCGTGCGAGCCGTTCACCATACGTATCCAAGCTAGGATCTCGCCACGTCCTTTTCATCGCGTCCTGTTTTTCTGAACGGACTGGATTCGGCTTCGATTTTTTTGTTGGTGCTGGAACTCGTGATGTAGAACCAAACAAGTCCATCGGCGATGAGGGCGATGATTCCAAAACCACCATTGGCCCTTGTTGCTGCTTCTTCAATTCGACGGCCTCTTGCTTCGCTTTACCAGCGATTTCCATCGATCCGTTGCTGGACTTGGACGAGATTGTTTCAGGGGTCTCGTCGCTGACTGCATCATTGTTCCCAAACCGGGACGTTCGTTCGTCAGATTCGTTGTTGCTTAGAAATTGTCGATCAGCGGTTGGCGGATCGATGGGTGCAATTGTTTGATCAAGGTCGACGAAGTCGACGCTCGAAAATTCTAAGTCGATCAAGGCTTCCTGTTCTGCTAACTCTCGGGACTTCGATCTACGAGAATTCAGTTCGCTCCACGTGGCCACACCCAGCTGGCTGTTGCTAGATTTGTCGTCGCCGGGTTGTCCGTCGCCATTCTTCAGGACAGGCATGTTCAACGATTCGTCGATGCGGCTGAAATCACGCAAAGAAGGCTCTGATTGTGGAGCCTTGTATCCGTCAATGGCTTCAAGCTGTTTTTGATTGTCAGAAAATTTTCTAGCATCAAACCTTAAACCATCTACCCCGAAATCTTCAAACCGTCCGTATATCGCCCCGGCAGATTCCCCGTCGGCCCGTTCTGCAGCTTTCTGCCTGACCGTTCCGGTCAATGGCAGAAGGAGTTGCGAAGAATTTTGAGTCGCCTCTCGGTGTCTCCGGCGATTGATTGAGGGGCGATCTTCAATTTTTGAAATCTCCCGGCGACTGTCGTCTCCCGTACCTTCGATCGACATGCTTCCGGAATGAGAAGTTTCAAGGCTCTCACTCCTCTCACTGCCGCGTCCTTGAGCCTTTTTGCCCAATTCGCCGCCTGAAACCTGGCCCCCTGAAACCCGACTGCCTGCAACCCGGCCGTTTGAATTTTCCCCTTCGAAATCCGATGTCTCTTGAAGTCTGCCACCGACACCGTTTGCTTGGATACCGCTTGCTTGGACACCTTGGGGGGCAGCCACCTTGGATCGGGAACTCTCAACGCTCAATTCAACTTCACTCAGCCGCTCTTCTCCAGATGGCATAGCAGCATCCGAGCCTGATCTTCCGTCAAAAAGAAAACCTCCATTGATCGATTGCGGTCCCGACTGGCCCGACTGACCTGCAATGAGGGCACCCCCAGCGATTCCGCCACTAAAGTCCGAGTCTCCTGCAACGCCTTCCCCTTGACCATTCGCCTGCTGCTGCTGTGCGGGTGCCGGAGCCACACCTCGGACGTCACCAATATTGAAGTCGAAGTCAACACCAACACGGTCAGATTCAGACGGCATCGAATACCGAAAATGATTCTCGCCCCCAAAGTCATTTTGAAGACTCAGATCAGAATTAAGTTCCCACAACTGCTGACCAAGTTTTTTCGAAGACTTACCTTCGCCAAGCAAAACTTCTTCACCCAATTGAACGGCACCGGGCTGAGCGGCACCGGGCTGGGATTCGACCGGTGCAGCGAAAGGTCGATCGAGCCGATCCCAATAGGAATGGCCATCCTGCAACAGAAGTGTTCCATTGCTACTTTCGTCTCTTTCTGCATCTGCATCTGCTTCTGCTGGCAAATCTCGTGCCGCAAGACCTCGTCCAAAAAACGAATATGTGCTCGACTGTTGGCGTTCATAGAACCGATCGAGAGCGTCTTCAGGCGACGACTGTTGTCCATTTTCGTAGCGTTTGCCATCAGTTCCGCCATTGAGTCCCCCATTGAATCCCCAAGTGAGTCCCGAATCCGCCACCAGCTCAGGCAAGTCAATCCCCCCCGATGCAATTGCTGGCAACCCTAGGCCACTGGAAGGAGAAGCAGTTGCTGTTGGGGCTGTTCGAGTAACGGCTGCACGACCACTGACTTCTGAGTTCTCAGCCTCCCCGGAGACAACAGCGGGGCCAACAGCGGGGCCAACAGCGGGGCCAGCGATGAAGCCGTCCGAGTGTTGATCGAGCGACAAGCCGAAGAACAAGTCAAAACTTTCAGAAGTTGCTGCTTCAAACTTCAACGAATCCTGAATTTCCGACAACGCGGACAACGCGGATGTGGAATTTGCTGACCGACCTTCGTCGAATCCTTCCAACTTTGAATCGATTACATCGGCCCGGTCCACCAAGCTCTGGCCAGGACTTTTCGAAAACACAATCCCGACTCCCCCTGTGACCTCGACCTGACTGACATTCAATTCTTCCTTCGCAGCTGCAGCAAAATATCTCGAAGACTCTCGAGGACTTTGCACCACTGGCAAGAAAATCAATCCCATGAATGCTGCAAGGCACAAAGCGACGGCGACGTAAGCGGGGTTCCACTTCCAACGCCTTGCCACGGCTGATGATACGCCTGACGAACTGCCAGAAACATGGGAAGTCTCGACGTTCCCTGAAGCTGTCGCGTCGTTCACATAAGAAGCAGTCCGCTGCACGGTGGCTTCTCCACGAATCACGGCCAACACAGCATTGCGTTTTTCTGATGGCAATCGCCAATCGGCGGCAGGAGCTTGAAATTCAGTGGCTCCAACATCAGTCAACAATCCGTGAACTCGCTGCATTTCCATTTTGAATGCGGCAAGGTCTGGCCGAGATTCAATCAGCTTGCCTAATTGCTGATCTTCGAAATCAGATGCTTCGCCCAACACGAGTGCGATGATACGAGCTTCCAGTTCGGGATCGATGTTCGGTGTTCTTGATTCTTCGTTCATGAGTTTCCGTCGAATCCGAGCTTCCGCAGCTTGTCTGCCAGCTCTTTCAAAATATGGTGCAGTCGGTAGCCGACGTTGCCGATTTTCAGGCCCGATTGATCGCTAATTTCTCGATACTTCAAGTCTTCGAAGTACTTCAGTTTCACCAGCTGCCGATCGGATTCATTCAGCCCGTTTAAGCTGCTCCGCACAGCCGCGATGGCTTCCAGATGCAGCTTGGAATCTTCAACAGAATCCACAGCACAGCATTCGGAATGCAGACCATTGTGGTCTTCGTTTAAGACTTCGCGTTTGGATGCTCGATTACTGTTGTAGGCCCGATTTCGGACACTGCGGTATAACCAAGCTTTGGGAGAATCAACTTCGTCCCAACGAGCATGAAGCTGCAGAAAAACGTCTTGCACAATTTCTTCTGCCACCGCCCGACGGCCCACCAAAGAAAACGCATACTTAAGCAGCCGATTCTCTTCAGAATCGAACAAACACTGAAGCGTGACTTTACTCACGCCCGTGGCACCAGACTCGTTAATCGTCGAAGTCGGTTTCAGCATATGTCTCGAATGCGGCTTCTGGCAGGTTCGAATCACGACAGTTTATCCTCTCAGGAAGTAAGACCCTGTGAGGCGAGGATTCTTAGACATTTTTTGTGTTTCATCGAAAGAACGGCGATTTGCCAGCGAATTTCTGCGTTTTCTAGCG
>JBDWHY010000138.1:0-2044 GCA_039974975.1 Fuerstiella sp.
CAAAAAAGGCCGGGCAAATTGCCCGGCCTTTTTCAAATCAAAACTAGAAGATCTTAGTCTTCTACGATTTCTTTGCCAGTTTCCTGGTCGACAACTTTCATGGACAGGCGAACTTTGCCACGGTCATCAAAGCCCATCAACTTGACCCAGACCTTGTCGCCTTCTTTGACCACATCTGTGGTTTTGGCGACGCGCTCATTCGCAAGTTGAGAGATGTGCACGAGGCCATCCTTAGCGCCAAAGAAGTTGACGAATGCGCCGAAATCGACAGCTTTCACAACAGTACCCTGGTAGATGTGACCGACTTCAGGATCGTCAGTGATTGAGCGGATCCATGAAATGGCAGCTTCGATGGACTTACCATCAGAAGAAGCGATTTTAATGGTGCCATCATCTTCGATATTGACCTTCGCACCAGTCTTCTCAACGATTTCGCGAATAACCTTGCCGCCAGTACCGATAACTTCACGGATTTTGTCGACAGGGATTTTCAGCTGTTCGATGCGTGGTGCAAATTCGCCAAGCTCAGGGCGAGACTCTGTAAGAGCAGTCGCCATTTCACCAAGAATGTGCTCGCGGCCATCTTTGGCCTGTGCCAAAGCGATCTTCATGATCTCTTCGGTAATGCCATCGATCTTGATATCCATCTGCAGCGCAGTAATACCTTCAGAGGATCCAGCAACCTTGAAGTCCATATCGCCAAGGTGATCTTCATCACCAAGGATATCTGACAGAACTGCGAAATCATCGCCTTCTTTGATGAGGCCCATGGCGATACCCGCAACTGGACGACGCAGCGGAACACCTGCATCCATCAGAGCCAGGGATGTACCACAGACGGTTGCCATGGAAGATGAACCGTTGGATTCGGTGATCTCCGAGACAATCCGCAAGGTGTATGGGAACTCGTGATGCGGCGGGCGCACAGGGTTCACAGCACGCCAGGCAAGTTTACCGTGGCCGATTTCGCGACGGCCTGGTGATCCCATGCGGCCAGCTTCACCCACAGAATATGGTGGGAAGTTGTAGTGCAGCATGAACTGTTCTTTATACGTGCCTGTCAGCGCGTCGATGAATTGCTCATCATCTGCTGTGCCGAGTGTGGCGACAACAAGTGCCTGCGTTTCTCCACGTGTGAACAGCGAGGAACCGTGGGCGCGTGGCAATGTGCCAACTTCCGATACGATCTGACGGACAGTTTTCGTATCACGACCATCGATGCGGCTGCCATCTTTCAGGATACGGCCACGAACAATATTGCTTTCCAGTTGTTTAACCTGGTCACCAAGAATGTTCTTGTCATCAGGGCTTGCGCCATCTTCCAAAAGCGTTTCCATGACTTTTGCTTTTGCATCCGCAATCGCATCACGGCGTGGCTCTTTTTCCTTGATGTCGTAAGCAGCGTTGAGATCGGCTTCCACCAGATCTTTCACTTTGCCATACAGCTCAGAGTGATCCGCAACGTCATGTGTGCGTGGTGCTTTAGCGGCTTTTTCAGCGAGCTGAATAATGGCTTCGATGACAGGCTGGAAGCCTTTGTGACCGAACATCACAGCACCGAGCATAACTTCCTCGGACAGTTCTTCAGCTTCGGACTCAACCATCAAAACGGCTTCGTCTGTACCTGCTACAACCAGATCGAGTTTGGTGTCTTCCATCACGTCCAGCGGCGGGTTGAGTACGTATTCGCCGTCAATATAGCCAACGCGCGCACCACCAATTGGACCCATGAATGGCACACCGGAAATAGTCAGTGCAGCAGAAGCGCCAATCAATGCAACGATGTCCGGATCGTTTTCAAGATCGTGAGCGAGAACTGTCAGAACAATCTGTGTCTCATTTTTGTAGCCGTCGGCAAACAAAGGACGGATCGGGCGATCGATCAGACGGGATGTGAGTGTTTCTTTTTCGCTTGGACGGCCTTCGCGTTTGAAGAAGCCACCTGGAATTTTACCAGCGGCGAAAGTCTTTTCCTGGTAGTTCACTGTCAGCGGAAAGAAATCCTGACCCGGCTTGGCTGAGCGCGCTGAAACAGCAGTTGCGA
>JBDWHY010000139.1:0-2052 GCA_039974975.1 Fuerstiella sp.
CCAGTTGATTGCAAAGGGAGAAAGTGTTAGTCTCCCGCGCCTTCTTGAGGACATCGAGGAGAGAGATGCGCGTGATTCAAGTCGCAGCGTCTCTCCCCTGGTGCCCGCTGAAGACGCCATTGTCATCGATAGCACCGCTACTCCCATCGAACAGGTGTTCGAATTGGTGATGCAGAAAGTGACAGAAAAAGGGCTAACCTAGCAGCTAAAAGCAGCTATCTCCTTTTAAATGGCAAAACATTGTTGTGTCGGCTGAATCCAGTCAGCGCCTGCGCAGCGATGTACATTAACAACCCCGCACCGGCTGGAGGCGCGGACGACGAAACCAACAGGTAATGTGTAATGAGCGAATCCTTCGCCGAACTATTTGAAGAAAGCCTTAAAACAGTCGATATGAAGCCCGGCGCCATCGTGACCGGCGTTGTAATCGACATCGATAGCGATTGGGTAACAGTACACGCGGGCCTCAAGTCCGAAGGTGTTATCCCTCGTTCTCAGTTCATCGACGCCGCTGGCGAATGTGCCCTGAACATCGGAGACGAAGTTCAAGTTGCATTGGAGTCCGTAGAAGACGGCTTCGGTGAGACCAAACTGTCCCGCGAGAAGGCCAAGCGTGCCGAAGCGTGGAAAGAGCTGGAATCTGCACACGAAGCAGAAGAAGTTGTCACCGGTATCATCAACGGCAAGGTCAAAGGTGGCTTTACAGTCGATATCAATACTATCCGTGCCTTCTTGCCCGGCTCTCTGGTTGATGTGCGTCCCGTACGTGAGACGACACACCTGGAAGGTAAAGAACTGGAATTCAAGGTCATCAAGCTGGACCAGAAGCGCAACAACGTTGTAGTTTCCCGTCGCGCAGTTATGGAAGCGGCGAACTCCGAAGAGCGCGAAGCTCTGCTGGAAACTCTGCAGGAAGGTATGTCGGTTAAAGGTATCGTTAAGAACCTGACTGACTACGGTGCGTTTGTAGATCTGGGCGGCGTAGACGGCCTGCTGCACATTACCGATATGGCCTGGAAGCGTATCAAGCATCCTTCCGAGATCGTGGAAGTGGGTCAGGAAATCGACGTTAAAATCCTCAAGTTTGACCGTGAGCGCAACCGCGTTTCTCTGGGTCTGAAGCAACTGGGTGAAGATCCTTGGGTCGAAATCACTGGTCGCTACCCAGAGGGCAGCCGCGTCAAAGCCAAGATCACCAATCTTACCGATTACGGCTGCTTTGCCGAGCTGGAAGAAGGTGTGGAAGGTCTGGTTCACGTGTCTGAAATGGATTGGACCAACAAGAACGTACACCCCTCCAAGATCGTCAATCTTGGCGACGAGGTAGAGGTGATGGTTCTGGATATCGACGAAGAGCGTCGTCGTATTTCATTGGGCATCAAGCAGTGCCAGCAGAACCCTTGGGATGCGTTCGCATCCAAGTGTCAGAAAGGCGACAAGATCTCCGGGTCTATCAAGTCCATCACTGACTTCGGTATCTTCATCGGTCTTGATGGCGGCATAGACGGTCTTGTTCACTTATCTGATATTTCTTGGAATAAAACAGGTGAAGAAGCGGTTCGTGACTATAAGAAAGGTGACGAAATCTCTGCTGTTGTTCTTCAAGTTGACCCAGAGCGTGAGCGTATCTCTCTTGGCGTTAAACAAATTGAAGAAGACCCATTCAACCAATCCATCGCTGATACTAAGAAAGGCACTATCGTAACTGGTACTGTTACTGCTGTTGATGCTAAAGGTGTGACGGTTAAGCTAGCTGAAGAAGTTGAAGGATATGTACGTGTTGGCGATTTGTCTCGTGACCGTGTTGAAGACGCATCTGAAGTAGTCAGTGTTGATTCTGAGATTGAAGCTAAGTTTATGGGTGTTGATCGTAAGAATCGTATCGTTAACTTGTCTGTAAAAGCAAAAGATCACGCAGATGAGAAAGATGCACTTGATAAAGTGAATCAGCAGGAAGAAGTTGGTTTCACTAACGCTTTTGCTGACGCATTTAAAGCAGCTAAAAACGACTAATTGACGCCTCACATTAGCGCGCTATTTAATTTTTGAAAC
>JBDWHY010000140.1:0-162539 GCA_039974975.1 Fuerstiella sp.
GTGCCAACCCGTGGATCGGAAGATCAAAACATGCGCGAAGCCCCGAAGGGGCGACAGAAATTACCGCCGGATCGCTCCTGCCGTCCCTTCGGGACTCACGGGGTGGTATTGATTGCTATTCCATGGGCTGACGCCCATGGCTACGTTATGTCGCCACTTCGTGGCTGGTGATGGTGTGTTCGTTCAACGGTTCCAGCACCATCACTAAGTCTTCGGCTTCCAAGATTTCGGCACAGCGTCTTAGCATCTGGATGGCATTGGCAGTTTGGTAGCCTTCGGAGAGCCGAGCTCCACCGTATTTGTTCCACTTTGCTGCTTGGTCGCCATCGGTTGATCCCGCATGTTGCTGGTCGACACTGCCCGGCACCACGGTCATCCATTTGGCTCCGCACCGTTTCGCAACTGCGACAGCCGACTTTATGTCGGCCAAGATTTCTGCTTGATCAGTTTTAGAACCGTGAACAAATGTGGGGCGATCAAAATTTGCATGAGCCACAAAGACTCCCATCGTCATTTCCAGCTGCTTCAGGGTGTCGCCCACTTTCTGTTGAACTTCAATCGGTTCTTTGGGCAACCCGTTGAATTCCCACGACCGAAACCCGGCCTCATGAGCAAACTTGATTTGATCAATCACGTCTTTCCCATCGCTGGCTTTAAACATGCCGGGATGAGGAGCATAGTTCAGTTGGAAAGGATCTGCTTTTGCGGTTGCAGCATGGGTCTTTGTTGCTGCTGGCAATGAAGCCGTTGCGGCAGTCGCCTAGGCCGCAGAAGCCACGCTGGCTGATGTTTTGACAAAGTGTCGACGATCCATTTGAGTGCCCGCTGGTTTTGAGACGAAAAAGGGGGGAATTTGAAGCTGTGAATGGTGATCTTAGCACAGACCAAGGGCAGGCCACTTTTTGCGGTGACAATACAGTTCTCAAACGGGCGGATCGTGCATTTTCCTCGGGAAATCGAAGGTTGGCAGGCCGTGACAGTGTGCCCGATAATTGCATTCCGGAACTCGACAGTTACCATTCCCGTTGATTCCATGGCCGAACGTGATTGAGTTGGATTTCAACCGGCGCGTTATGGAGCGGCCCAATCACTCGAAATCTCGCTACGGCAGCATATCGCCGCATGACAGGACCGAAGATGAGCAGCAAACATACAGAACTGATTGAAAGCTACATGCCCGGAACACCGGCGGGCAATCCAGGTCAAGTCGGAGTCGGCACGACTCCGGGTAGCTTCAGCGCGGCTCCTCAAATTGCCCCCGGTAAAGCCGGAGCACTCACGTATTCGTCTCAGAATACTCCTGGCATGCCTGCCCCTTCCGACAAAACAGCGTGGGACTTTATGCCCTCAGACTGGACCATGAAGGCAGGGTTCGAAAGCAACTACGAACAAGCCGACGCATGGCAGACTCCGGAAGGCTTCCAACCAAGTACTCAACTTGAAAGTGCTCGCTGCGGAATCGTGACTCCGCAAATGCAGCGTGTTGCTGAACGAGAAGATCATCTGACTCCTGAACAGGTTCGAGACGAAGTTGCTGCTGGTCGAATGGTGATTCCTGCCAACAAAAATCACTTGAAGCACAACTTGGATCCCATGTGTATTGGTCGAGCATCCAAGACCAAGGTGAATGCCAACATGGGAGCCAGTCCGGTTTCTTCTGGTACGTCAGAAGAAGTGGAAAAGCTGCAATGGGCCGAACGGTGGGGAGCCGACACGGTGATGGACCTGAGCACCGGAGGCGACCTTGATGCCTGCCGTCAGGCTCTGATCGAAAACAGCACGACTCCGATTGGAACTGTGCCGATTTATTCCATGATCATCGGTCGCAAAATCGAAACTTTGGATCGTGAATTAATCATGACCACGTTGGCTCATCAGGCAAAGCAAGGAGTCGACTACTTCACGATTCACGCCGGAGTCCTTCAAGAACACATCGACTTGGTGAAAGATCGCTTGATCGGCATTGTGAGCCGAGGAGGTTCATTGCTGGCGAAGTGGATGATCCATCATGACGACCAAAACCCGATGTACACACTGTGGGAAGAAATCTGCGATGTGATGCGTGGAGACGACGTCACGTTTAGTATCGGAGACGGTTTACGTCCCGGTGGTTTGGCAGACGCCACAGACATGGCTCAACTGGCCGAACTTTCTGTCTTAGGCGAACTGACGGAACGAGCATGGCGCAAAGGGTTGCAGGTGATGGTCGAAGGTCCCGGTCACGTGCCGATCGACCAAATTGAATTCAACATGAAGCTGCAACGAACGCTGTGTCACGGTGCTCCGTTTTATGTCTTGGGCCCATTGGTCACTGATATTTTTCCTGGCTACGACCACATCACTAGTTGTATCGGAGCCACCAGTGCGGCATGGCACGGAGCCAGCATGCTGTGCTATGTGACTCCTAAAGAACACTTAGGTCTTCCTAAAAAGGACGACGTTAAGCAAGGTTGCGTGGCCTACAAAATTGCGGCTCATGCTGCCGATGTGGCCTTGGGGATTCCGGGAAGTCGAGACCAAGACGACAACCTGACGAAGGCTCGAGCTGCCTTGAATTGGGAAAAACACTTCGAATTAAGCTTCGACCCAGATGTTGCTCGAGCATACCACGACGAAGACTTAGACGTGGATACGGACTTCTGTGCCATGTGCGGTCACGACTGGTGTAGCGTGCGAATTAGTAAAGAAATTCAGGAATTCGCGAGCGGTAAAGCGGAAGGATTCCAACGCGCAAAAACCAAAGTCACTGACGCTTTGACGGATGAACAAAAAGCGATTTTGGAACAGCGTGGAGTCCTGTCGCCAGAAGAAATTCATCGTCTGGCGTCAAAGACAAAGAAGACCATGGGAGCCAACGAAAGCAAGGCATCGTGTCACAGCGATATCGTAGAACCTGAAAAGGCTCAGCTGCTGCAAATCGTCGAATTGGGGCAAGAGTAGATTTCACCGCAGACGCCAAAGACGTCTCGGCCAACAAAGTTGCATTGCCCTTTCTGAAGTACCGCCTGAGAAAGGGCAAAACGCAACAAAGCTGCGATGAAGAGCCACGCTGTATCGGAGCCAGGCAGTATCGGAGCCATGCAGTGAAGAGCCAGTTGTGGCGAGCAGCTATGGAGAGACAGTGGTGACAAGAGACGTCGTTTCGACGTTTTGTGAATCTGAACGGTGGCTTGGTTCTGCAACTTCAGATTCAGGGCGATCGGCGAGCTCAATTTCCGAACACCACCGCGAACCAGCAGCGCCTCGATCTAGCACCGCGGCTGTGCTGTGCTGATCACGGCGAAGCGTCACGGCGACATTTCAGAAACGGCCCCGCGACAAACGGGTGCTACTTTTCAAAGCTATTTAGCAGATCTGCTAAGGCATCATCTGTCGATACGCCTTCGGCTTGTCCTTCAAAGCCCAAGATCATGCGATGTCGTAAGACATCCGGAGCCGCTTGCCGGATGTCTTCGAAAGACACGTTGTAGCGGTCATCCAGAACGGCCAAAATCTTCGCATAAAGAATCAATGCCTGAGCACCTCGAGGACTCGCGCCGTAGCGGACGAAACGTTTCACGGCTGCAGATGCGGTTGGCTGGTCGGGATGAGTTCCCATGACAATCGCGATGGCTCGGTCTTGCACATCTTGTCCCACGATGATCTGACGAGCCACTTTTCGCATTTCCAAAATGCGATCACCATCGATCACCGGTTTCGCAATCGATTCACTGCTGCCGGTGGTTTGATTTAGGATCAAAGACATTTCGGCGGCAGACGGATACTGCACCATCAGGTTCACAAAGAAGCGGTCCAGTTGGGCTTCTGGAAGAGGATACGTGCCCTCCATTTCGAGTGGGTTTTGAGTCGCCAAGACTAAGAACGGAGACGGCAACGACATCGATTGACCGGCCACAGTCACAGACCGTTCTGCCATCGCTTCCAACAACGCCGACTGAGTTTTCGGAGTGGCTCGATTGATTTCGTCGGCCAACAAAACGTTGGCGAAGACGGGCCCTTTTTGAAATTCAAAACGCTTCGATCCGTCAGCGTGATCAACCACTAAACTGGTGCCAAGTAAATCGGCTGGCATCAAATCAGGAGTAAACTGTACTCGAGAAAACTGCAGGTGCATGGCTTCTGCCAATGTTCTCACCAGCATGGTTTTACCAAGCCCCGGAACTCCTTCCAGTAATACGTGCCCACCTGCAATCAGAGCAATCAAGGTTCCTCGAACGACATCCTTTTGCCCGACAATCACTTTGCCGACTTCGGTGGTTAAGTCTGCAAAGTCTGTTCGAAACTGATTCAGTTGTTGCTTCAATTGTTCAGGATTGATGGCAGAGTCAGTCGTTGAAGCGTCGGTCATTGTTGTTTTAGGTTTCAGTGATGAGGCGAGACTTCAGGGCAGGCAAATTGGGACAGGTCGTTGTGCCAGATCAGCGAAGGAAGAATGTCGCAGCAGGTGAAGGCAGCGAGCTTGCCGTCCGTCGATTGATTCAGCAGTTTGCAAGATGTTGGTGCGTACAGTTCGTGTGCGGCTTGGCAGAACCTATTCAGATGTTACCGCTGATTCAGCAGATGGATCTGAATCGGTGGCTGGCCCTTTCAAGAGTTCGATGGCTCGAAATACATAAACCAGTCCACTGTAAACGGTAACCACAACGGCCGACCACAACAGGATGTCTCGAGTCATCGGAAGCCAGGTCCACGACAAGCTAGAAGCCAGAGACAAAAGGCTGGCGGTCACGGCAAAACATTGCAAAGTCATTTTCGCCTTTCCGCTAAAGCTGGCTGAAAAATCTTTGCCTTGCTGTTCCAGAAATCCTCGCAGACTGCTGACAAACATTTCTCGACCAATCACGATGATCACCATCCATGCGGTGACTCCAGATTGCAAAGGAGCAGCGGTTGAGGCATCGCTGCCCGTTGGCAGGCTGCCATTTTTTTCTAACAGAAACAGGAATGCTCCACCGACGATAAACTTGTCGACGAACGGATCCAGAATCCGCCCCAACGTGGTCACTTGTCCGTATTTTCGAGCCAGATAGCCGTCCAGCCAGTCGGTGGAAGCGGCAATCACAAACAAAGTTGCCGCGATAATCCAGTTGGAACCGTTTTGAATCACCACAAACAAAACCAGAGCCAGAATCAGACGACTCATGGTGATGGCGTTAGGGATATTCAAAGATTCACGGCCCAGCACCGCAGGCTGATTCGCAGCGGTGGCAGAATTCACGGGCGATACTGCATCAGCGGGCTGATTCATGACTTCGATCGAAAGAAACTCTGAGGACTTAGGGGCAGGGGGCGCATTGGTGTGGCGTCCGCATGGCAGCGAATGGCACATCAATTTCAGATCAGGTTAACTCAACCCAGCGAAAGATGCATTTCCACGGGACGTCGCAGACCGATTTCCCGCAATTCCCACGTGAAACAATTCCAAAAAGCGTTTGCGTGCCCCCCCAAGTAGTCCCCGCCGCTCATAGCCTGCCGCTATTTTCGTGCAAAGAAGACTCTCTTCGCAATGCATTTCTTGGGCCAGCCACCTGCTGTCTTTGAACGCTTGAAACAGAGGAGCTCTGTTGTTTCGGGGGCGAAATGAGCTTTCGATCTTCATCGCGTTTTGGCGGAAAATTGGGACAATTGCAGAATCTTCCGAAATCAGGCGTGAGATTTTTGTTTGATTCGGACTGAAGTCGTAGAGGAATCAATTTATGACACTGCCTGGAACTCGACACAGCCTGATCGTTCGTCTGAACAAGCAGCACCAACCGTCTTGGTTTGAATTTGCGGCCGTGTACGAACCGTTTTTGATGAGCTTGGTCAGGCGATGTGGAGTCCCCGAAAAGGATTCTCAGGACGTCGTCCAACACATCATGATCGCCGTGACAAAGTCTTTAGATTCATGGTCGGACGATGGGCGTCCTGAATCGTTTCGCCGTTGGCTGAATATTGTGTCTCGAAACGTGGCCATCAAGTTTATGCAGGCCGAACGCAAATTGCATGCAGCGTCTGGAGGAACAGATATGGTGGCCGTCTTAAATCGTGTGCCTCTAGACGACAACGCCTTCGCGGAAGAGCAACAAAAACAGTACCAGCACGAACTCATTGTTTGGGCCGCTCATCAAGTGAAATCGGAATTTATGGAATCCAGTTGGCAAGCGTTTCATGACACCATGATTCAACAGCGTTCTGTTGAAGAAGTGGCCAAAGAATTAAACGTCACCGCCGGAAGCATCTACATGTCTCGCAGCAGAATTTTGGCTCGCATTCGCAAGAAGCTTGAGGTGTTGCAGCCTTTGGAATGACGCCAGTCTTCTTGCCGCTTGCCCCACGCTTTGCTTCCGCCTTTTGATTGATTCACACTTCTGATTTGGCGACCCCATGTCTGTACTCAAACACAACTGCGACCCAGACTTGCTGAAGCAGTCGTTAAGCGAGCAACTGTCTGAACAAGCGGAAGAGCGATTGATTGCTCATTTGGACGAATGCAAAAGTTGCCGTCAGCAGCTTGAGACATTGGCCGGAGCACCCAAGGATTGGTCGACGATAGAAGAGGCGTTAAAAGAAGAACGCTACGCAGACACTTTGCAGTGGTCGGACATTTCGGGTTCTGAAAATCCCATTCCCACAGACTTCGCCGTCGATTTTTTGCTTCCAAGTGAACAAGCAGATTCCATTGGTCGACTGGACGATATCGAAATTCATTCGGTGATTGGCCATGGGGGCAATGGCATCGTGTTAAAAGGCTATCAAGCAGAATTAAAACGCTTGGTTGCTGTCAAGGTGATGGCTCCTGCTTTGGCAGCAAGCGCGGCGGCCAGGCAACGTTTTGCTCGGGAAGCTCAGGCCACCGCGGCTGTGGTGCATCCCAACGTGATGCCCATTTTGACCGTGCATTCTGACGGTTCATTGCCCTACTTGGTGATGCCGTTTGTGGACTGCGAATCATTGCAGCAACGCATCGATGGTTCGGGAAGCTTAAGTGTTTTAGACGTGCTAAGAATTGCTCATCAAGTGGCCAGCGGTTTGGCGGCAGCTCATGCTCAAGGATTGGTTCATCGTGACGTCAAGCCAGCGAATATTCTGTTGGAAAAGCGAATCAATCGAGTCATGTTGACAGACTTTGGGTTGGCTCGTGCCGCAGACGACGCCAGCTTAACTCGCACCGGCTTAATCGCTGGAACTCCATCGTATATGTCGCCGGAACAGGCTCGAGGCGACGTTGTTGATGCTCGCAGCGACTTGTTCAGTCTTGGCAGCGTGATGTATGCGATGGCGACCGGACGGCCTCCTTTTCGAGCCGAAACGGTGTACGGAATTCTTCGTCGAGTCACCGACGAAACTCCTCGACCAGCCCATCAAGTGAATGCTGAAATTCCACTGTGGTTGTCTGCGTTAATCGCCCGTTTTCAGCATGCAAATCCAGATCACAGAATCAGTGATTCGGAAACGGCGGCGGAACTGCTGCAAGAATGCTTGGCTCACGAACAACAGCCTGCAGCGTTTGAACTTCCAATCACGGTGCGGCAGATGCAGGCGGAAGCCGGTCGGAAAAAGCTGCTACAAAAAATGGTTCCGTACTTCACCATGCCTTACCTTTTGATTGCCGTGCTTTTGGTGACGGTATCCGTTCTGGTGTTGAAGCCGGACATCAATGCTGAACCGGCCAACGAAGCGGCCACCGCATCAGCCAATTGGGAATCCGATGCTCAAGGTGGCACGTTGCCAACAGGCACACCGGAATCAATTGAAACGGCTTCGGATGCCGCTTCTGAACGATCCGAATCCACGGAAGTGCCAGGCCCAAAAATCAGCGCGTCAGAATCAGACCCCGTTTCCGATCCATCAGAAATCGCAGAAGCATCAGAAGCAGCAGAAGTTCCAAACACGAACGGCAATATACAGCTGGGGATCACACAGCCGGGGATCACACAGCTGGGGATCACACAGCCGGGTAATACACAGCCGAGTAACACACAGTTCGATTGGGGAGACGACGTTTCCGATGATCTCGATTCACTCGACTTTGAACTGCAAATCTTGGACATGCAACTGAACGACATCAACGGCCCATCACAACTGTAGTCCAGTCCTATGAATCGAACGCCTTTGTGTCAGTCACGGGCGACCAAAGACCGGTGGGAATCAGCCTCACCTAAACCGACGAAATTATCTTCAGCCGTTCCAACGGGACAGCGTGGCTCCATCCTCTTCCCACTTCCTTTCCAAACCCTATCAGGACCACACCATGAAAAACTTGTCCGCCATTTTGCTTGGTAGCTGCCTGCTGTGTGCTCACACAGCGGTGGCTCAAGATACAACGACAGCGTCCGGCTCGGAATTCAAAGCATCCGCGAGTGCGATCAAAGAACGGCGGGCGACAGCCAAGGGGCAAGCCGGTGCAACCAACGCAGAATCAAAGCCTGCCGTTGATGCCGTTGCAGACGAACCCGCAAAAGAAAGCTCGGGACGGACGCCCGCCGCAGGCGGAGGCGGTTTTGGAGGTGGAAGTGCAGGGTTCGGTGGTGGTGGAGGCGGTTTTGGTTTTGGTGGTGGTGGAGGGCGTGGTGGATTTGGCAAAGCTCAATTATCGGGCCCAGCTGCCCGCATGGTGTCTGCCGAAAACATCATGATTACTTGGTCGAAAGACAATGATCAGCTCCGAGGATTCAGTTTAGCGAACGGCAAATGGACGCTTCTTCCCATTCCAGCTCAAAAAGGAATTATGCCCATCGTGGGTAACAGTGTGGCTGCCGTGAAACTGAAGAAAGGCATTGCGGCCTACAGCGCGGATACTCAGCGTTGGGCGATCCTGACTCTTCCAGAAACTTCGAAAGCGTTTCCCTCACTTTCAGACAGCCTAGTCACCGTTTACGACTCAGATCACATCTATACCTTCGCTGCCAGCAACGGACGTTGGACTTCTCCGACAGACAAGGCATTGGAAGAAACCAAAGAAACGATTCGTGCTGGCAACTTCACTTACAATCAACAACTGCTTGATGAGGCCGTCGAAGGACTAAGCGTGATTGTTTCCAGCAGCCGAGGATCTTTGACAGTGAGAGGTGCCGAAAGGGACGTCGATGAATTCAAAAAGCGTTTGGCACAGTTGAAGCCGTCAGGTCAATTTCCTCGCCCCTCGTCGAATCGCAGATTGCCTCAACAGCCGGATTTCTCGGGGCCGGGCGTCAGCCAATCTCGCCCAGCCACGCTTGCACCGTCCCGCAGCAGCTCTGCGTCCTCGACGAATTCGATCTCCTCTCAAATCACAAATATGGCCCCCAGCAAGAGCAGCCAGCCTCCCGTTTCTTCGTGGGTGCAACCGCAGCCATCCCGCTCGCCAGAAAATATTCTGAACCCGCTAACGGCGATACCTCAGCTTGCTCCGCAACCATTTCATCCAAGCGACAGCCAGTCGTTCAGCCGTCTGTCGGGCTTGAACACTTTTCCTGTTCCTGCAGAATCGCCAAACGTCATCGGCATTCCGGGGGCACCCATTGTCCCTGCCAATCGGTTTACCTACGAACATCCAGTGGGGATGCGATTCACCGATTCCTTCTTCAGTCGTCCGTCATCATCGAAAACGGAAACAGCATCTTTGAATTTTGCGAAGAAGCTACGTCGCAAACAAGACGACCAACCTTTGACGAAAGCTGATAAGTCAGAGCTAGAAAAGTTGGTGTCTGCTGCTTTGGAAGAACGCTTGAAGGGTCAGCAAAAATCGGTCGACGACCTTCGTAAAAAGCTGAAGGCCGTTGAGCAAAAGCTGAAGGCGAAAACTGACAACAAGGATAAGATGATTGATCGTCGAGTCGACGAGTTGCTTAATCCAGAGTTGGATTGGAATTCGGTTTCCAATAAGGCAGCTCGCCCAGCAATGGCTCGGTCGTTCTTTGATGCGACTTCCGACAAGAAATCAACTTTGAACCAACCCACAACGAGTCGCACTTCTCCCTTCGATCGACTTCCGACTTCCACAGCGTCGGACACTTACAATTCCTTGAGAAGCTTTGCCAACCCCCGCTCTTTTGGTTCGACAAGTCGGACCACCAGTCAGGGCGAAACAACCAGACTGACAAGTCAAATTCCCAATCAACAGGATGGTACGGCGAATGCCATTCTGCCCGCGTTGCAGAGTGCACATGCGGCCTCAGAAAAATCGGCCCAACATTCTCAGTCGATCGCAGTTCAGCAGACTCAGCTTGAAACACAAATCGCAGATCTGAAACGGCAGCTTAATCGCAATTCGTTGCCAGATATTGATCGAGAACGCATCGAACAAGATCTGGCCGCCTCTTCAACAATCGCCGATGCCACGGCTTCCAAAATGAAGTCAAAGAAGGCTGAGGTTTCCAAGAGCAAAAAGAACTGGACGTACGCTTGGGAACAGTTTCAAGCTGCGAAGAAGCTTCAAGAGTCTCGAGTGAAAGTGGCCGAAGAGATCGTTCAGAACGAAACGACGGAAACCAAACGGATGCAGGTGATGATCGAACGTGGTCTGATGACAGCTCAAGAAGGACGCAGTGCAGAAATTCAGTTGAAGTTGGCGCAACTGCAATTGCAGTCTCAACAAGAAACACTGGCTCAATTTGAACGCATCCTGAAACGGGAACCTGAGCTGGATCCGAGTTATTCCAAGACTGAAGTGAACTCAGCTGATGAAGACGATCGATCGTGAACCAGCTGCTTAGGTCGTAAATGATGTGCTCTGGTCTTGTGCGTTGGATCTGCAACTTCAGGTCTGGCGTGTCCAAGATTCCAGCACGGTAAAGATAAAGGTTGCAGCGTCCGCCCTGTGATGCTGTGAGCACTGCAGTTGTAGCATTCGGCGGTCAAGAACCAGCAGCCATCTTCATTTTGGCTTGAATATCGGTAGGTCATTGGGTTGCCAGAGTCTAAAATTGGGCTCTGACAACTTCTGCCCTTGGTTTCATACTGCATCATGTCCGGTTCTAGCCGTCGAGATTTCTTAGGCCTTCGCTCAAATCAGTCTTCATCTGCCAGCGAAGGTTCGGCGGCGTTGCAGGTTCCAGTCGCGGGATCCACCGTTCATGTGGCGACAACCGCGATGGCCTGCGAATTTGCAGTCATCATGAATGCTGGCAGCCACGAACACGTGCATTCGGTTTCTGATGCGTTGCAAGTTTGCGCCGACATCGAAAGTTGGCTTAGCAGTTATCGAGCCACAAGCGACCTATCCAAGGTCAACCGCGACGCCAAGAATGGCCCTGTCAAAGTTTGTGCTCAGCTGTTCCAGCTGATGCAACAAGCGGTGCAGCTGTACGACCAAACCGACAACGCATTCGACATGGCGGCAGGAAGCTTGATTCAACTTTGGAAAACTTGTCGACAGGAAAATCGAGTTCCCACTGAAGAAGAAGTTCGGCTTGCTGGAAAAGGAAGTGGATCGCGATTTATCGAATTGGATGAAGCCAGTCTCAGCGTCAGGCTCACATCGCCCACCGTTCAATTGGATCCCGGAGCCATCGGAAAAGGCTACGCACTGGATCAAGCTCGACACTGGATGACGACTTTGCCTGATACTCCGGACGACTTTTTGATTCACGGAGGACACAGCAGCTTAGTGGCCGTTGGGCAACACAACGATTTGGGTGGTTGGCCGGTCGGAATTGGAAATCCGCTGCTGACTCAGAAGCGTCTTGGCACTTTGTTGCTGAAAAATGCGGCGATGTCGACCAGTGGATCTAACATTCAGTTCTTTCGGCATGACGGCCAACGGTATGGCCACATCCTTGATCCTCGCACAGGCTGGCCCGTTCAAGATTCTCTTTCAGTCACTGTGATTGCTCCGTCTGCCATGCTGGCCGATGTGCTTTCGACCGCCCTTTTTGTGCTGGGAGCTGAAAAATCAATCTCGTTGGTTCAACAGTTTCCTGAAACAGGCGTCATCTTGATTCCTCCGCCAAGCAAAGGCACCAAGATCCGCCCCGCATTATACGGTGTCGATCCAGACAGTATTTTCTGGGATTCGGATCAAGTGATCTTGTAGAGAAAAGTGTCTGAGGACACGAACGAGGCATGTTTTAAGGCCTTAGAACGCAATTCGAAGATTGAAGCGACGTGAAACGTGCACTATTGTGCACTATGAACGTTTCTGGCATGTCAACAGACGGTAGAACGTCCGACACGTTCAGCGATGTGTGCTGTCCGTCCAGTTTGTCTTTGCCCGCAGCTGCCTCCCTGCCCCCCCTCGCTTGTCTTACCTGTTGCTCTTGGAATTTTGCTATGCCGTTCGAAACCGAATGTGGTCACTGCAATCGCACGTTCAAATTAAAGGACGAATTGCTAGGCAAAAAGTTTAAGTGCAGTGAGTGTGGATCGGTCGTGATTGCGGAAGCTATTCTGCCAGCGTTGCCAGTTGAGCCCCCTCCGATTCCAGAAGAGCGACCCGCCAGCCGGCGAAGCAGTTCAGCATCAGCTGCACGAAGATCGTCTCGCGGACGTCGGTCGGAAGCTTCAGAAACCCGACGACCCGCTCGCCGGTCTTCTCAACCGAAAGCTCAACCCGCCCCCAAACCGTCTCAAAAACGCCGCCGCCAGAAGCCTCAAGAAGACGATCTGTTTGGAGGCGGAGGTGCGTATGACGACTACGACGATTACTCGAACGACTTCGGGGACGTCGACGACCAGAATCCGTATTCCGCTTCGGCAGGTTCAAGTTCATCTTCAAGGCGAGCATCAGGTGGTCGAGGCAAATCGAAATCGAAATCTCGAAAGAAATCTCAAAGTGGTTCCAGCATCGGCTTCAATGTCAACCGTTTGAATTTGGCCATGGCGGGCATTGCTGTGGCGATTGGCTTTCTTGCGATCCGCGAATCCGGGCTTGCCGCGAAAGCGGGATCTGAACCGACCCGTATTTCGATGTCGGAACTGATTGCCGATGGTCAACCCGATAACATCTATGTAACGGTGAGCGATGTTTCGGCTGAAGTAGAAGAATACGTTTACGAGTATCGTGGTCAAGACGAAACGAGATACACCAAGGTGTTCATTCCGTGTCGTGCTCGCAGTCAAAATAATCGACAAGTGGGCATGGTGCTGTTATCGACGTCGTTGAATTCGGATAGCGAAGTCAATCCTTTGGGACGCCAGACAGAATTTACCGGCATGATCGTAAATGACATTCGCACGATTGCCGGAGAAGAAAAAGTTCTGCTGAATTCGATTCCAGGAGTCAACGCGGGCAATGTGTTGATCTTTGAATTGAATCGCAAGCCGTTTTCTTCCGGCGGTTTGGTGGCCATGTATGGAGCATCCGGAATCATGCTATTCGGAAGCTTGGCATGGATGTTTCTGACAGGGACTCCCGACGCAGCTCCTGTGCGGTCGCGATCGTCAAGTTCTGGTTCGAAACGAAAAAGTGGTGCTTTTCAGGGTGCCCCATCTCGGTATCGAACAGCCGAAAGCCTGACACTATCGGACATGCTATTTCGCTTTGATGGCAGAATGAATCGTTCGCAGTTCCTAGTGGGGAACATGAGCTTCGGTGTGGCTTGGGCCATCCTTCAATTGATTTGCGTTTTCGCTCTTCCAGAGAATGTAGCGATTGTTGGATTTTGCATTTCGATTCTGGTCGGCTTGTTTATCTCGTTTGCTCTGTCGGCAAAGAGAGCTCACGACATGGGGCATCCGGCAACCATCAATATCCTGTTGATTGTCCCGTTCGTCAACGTGATTTGGGGGTTCATGCTTTTGCTATCAGCAGGCTACCCGGGCGATAATCAGTATGGCGATCCGCCAGGCTAATCTGGCATGCTGTTGTTTCAAAACGCAGACCTATCGGGCCGTGCCTTTTGACAGCCAAGACACAGCGTCGTTCGGACGTCGTTCGGGCGGCGTTGTGATTTCTATAAAATTGCCGAAACCCAGTTTCAGCCGCTATTTGCCCGTTAAAAAAAGGTACCCGACGCGGGAGCGAGGGATATCAGATGTGCAGAATCTTAGAACCTTAGGGTTTCAGAGGGAAGATTTATTCCTCGCTTACGCGTCGGGTCACCACATCCTGGCTTTTTGAACGGGCGGCTAGTTGACATCGCTGTTCGTTAACAACAATTCGACTTCGTCCGCTCGACAACCCACTTCGATCACGCTGCGGCGAATTTCTTCTTCAGACACGGTGGCTCGAGGATACGTATCTAGCATGACGAAGTGAGGTTTTCCGTCGATGTCCTTGATCGACAGGCTGCCATGCGACACCACGGCGTTGAGCCGTAATGCTTCTTCATAAAATTCGGGCTTGGCTTCGCAGCAAATGCTGTACATGTTCAACAGTCGATCTCCAGCCGGATGATCGCTGTTTGCCAGGAAGACTTTTTGATGCCGCCCTTCAGGAAGATCCAACAAGACTTCAATTTTGCTGCCCGCGCTCGACCACTTGATGTTCGAACAACTGCGGAACGCTTCGTACACAAGAGTATCTAGATCTCGAGTGGACCCAAGCACGGCCTGCAACAACTGAGATGCTCCGAACCCATCCGTCGGACGGTGTTCGGGGTCAGGTGCCAGCAGAAGGCTAATCGCTTCGGCCATTTCCAAAGGAATGTCGGACTTCACTCGACGAACGCTTGGATATTCTCCTGCGAGAATGGAACTCATCAAAGAATTCAAACTCTCACCAACGAATGGCATTTTTCCGGTCAACATGACGTAGTAGCAAACTCCTAAAGCAAATACGTCGCTCGCCGGTGAAGCGGGCTGTCCGTTCAAAACTTCAGGAGCCATGAAGTGAGGCGTGCCGGCCAGTTTGACGTTTTTCGGAGTCTTCGCATGGACCTGTTTGGCCAAACCAAAGTCGGCGATCTTGGGATGTCCCGATGGAGTCACCAACACGTTGTCAGGCTTTAGGTCTCGATGAACAATTCCAAGCCGATGCGCGGCCGCCAAACCTTCTGAAATTCCGACCGCCATCTGAGTTGCTCGCAATGGCCCCAGCGGTCCCTTTTGATCAATTTCTTGTTGCAGCGATTGACCGGGAACATATTCCATTTCCAAGTAACGATGCTTGCCGGAAGTGCCAATCGCATGAGTTGTTACGATGTGAGGATGCACGAGCGACGCGGCTGCTCGACCTTCGTTTTCGAAACGCCCGATGTAGTCGACGGTGTCGGATAGAATTTGAGGCGACAGCACCTTCAGTGCGCAGTCTCGTTCTAGCTTCACGTTGCGAGCACGGTACACGACCCCCATACCGCCTCGACCAAGCAAGTCGTGGCACTCGTAGATGTCGACCATTTGGCCGCTTAAAGGGACCGTGTCACCCTTCAAGATTGTCGAAGCCGTGATCGAATTTGCCTCTGAAATCAGCAGAGTATCCATGTGGATTTGACTGGTGACTTCCAAGTTCATTTCGCACCGTGGGCAGATTTCATGAACTTCTGAAAAGGTCAGGTTGCAAGCCAAGCAAGTCGATGACACGTCGTTCCTCTCGTCGATTCATTCGAAAGATCATTCCTCCGATTTGTCAGCGAGGTTTCACAGATCTTGATTCGCTGCGTTGTACGAAAGATTAGCAAACAAGCCGATGAAATCCGAGATTGCTGGCAGAAAACATGGGCTGTCCGCCCGATTGGAGGCATTCACCCACTTCTGTCCAGAACCAGACGAGTTAACCTCCTAAACGAAAAAGCCCCGTCTGTTCAGAGCAAGGTCTGAAAACACGGGGCTTAAGTAAGCTGATACAATTGGTCTGGGCTATTTCTTGTGAGCCAATGCTTCCAGCGCCTTAGTCACCAATTCCAGTTGTTTTTCAATCTTCTGTAACTGGTCATGAATGGCTCGGTTTCCAGTCGCGGACGACAAATTTGACGGTGGATAAACGGTGATGCCTTGATGGGGGATCAATTGAGCCTGAAGTGGTTGCCGGTTGTCGATCATGGGCGAAACATCGGCTACGTGCGCCCCTTCAACTTCAAATACATTCTTTGCTGCGGGCTCATCCTGCACTTCTGTGACGGCAATATAGCTCGCTTCGATCAGATGGGGGGCCACTTCAATCTGTATTGTCGTGCCGTCTCGAAGGACTTCAAAATTCAGTTTCTTGCCTTTCGATTCTTGGACTTGCTGCTGCAGCGTTTTCGGACTGTCACAAACTTTGCCATCGACCTTAAGCACAATGTCGTTGATCTTTATGCCCGCCGCTTTTCCAGCACTGTCATCCGAAAAATCTCTGACAAACACGCTGACTGATTCATCGAGCTGTAGCTGAGAAACCACGACAGGAGACAGTTCCCCGATCATAATGCCGACAAGGTAACGCTTTTGCTTGGCCGCGATTTCTGGGGCCTTACCAGGCCGCACCAACTGTTCCTTTTGACCTGCACGAAGCACCGTGATAGTCAACGGTTTCGTTGTGTTCAACACGTTGGTGACTTCTTGTACTTTCGCAACGGGCTTATCATTAACGGAGAGAATGATGTCGTTGCTTTTCAGTACCTGAGCAAGCTGTTGGTTGGAAGGGCACACGCTGTCAACCACAATTCCCGTGTCGTCTTTTAACTTCAAAAAAGAGCGAGTGACAGAATCAGGTTTCGATAAAGTGGCTCGAAATGTGAAGTCGTTATGGGCGACGTCAGCATAGTCCATCCAGACGAAATTGTGTGCTCCGCCCACTGCACCGTCCACTGCACCGGCATGGCAGGCGGAACACTTCCGGCGATTCGAAGATACGTCTGCGAGATAAGCCCAAGCGGCATGCGCTGCAGGTTCCGTTGGGGGGGCGATGTCATTCACCACGGCTTGCCCGGCAATAACCGTTTCTGCAGTCTTTTCGTCTTCGTCCTGATCTGCTGAATCAACGACGTAATAACCCAATTGCTTTCGGTAATCAATGACTTCTTGCCCGACACACGTTGATGACGTCACTGCCAACATCAGTGTGCTACATAAAATTTTGTTCATTGAGATTCCTTTTCAAAGAAGTTCGTTGCCGACGTAACGCACGTCGAGTTGATCGAGAGGGATTGCGAATCTTTGACCATCAGTGAGCTGCAACGAGATGACTCGACGCTGATTTTTGACAACCATTCCTTGGTTGCGATACTGACGTGCGATTGATTCAGGGATGCGGCGCTGCTGAGTCAGTAACGCTGAATAGTCGAGATCTGGGCCGGCGATGACGGGCACCGGCGGTTCACTGCCAACGGCATGCAGAATTCGAGCATAGCCGACCACTGATACTCCTACGTCACCGCCGCGATTGGTGTCATCGTTGCTGGCGTTGCTGGTGTTGTTGGTGTTGTTGGTGTTGTTGGTGTTGTTGGTGTTGTCGATCATGGCGACTGGCGGCACTGTCAGATCTGAGCTTGCCGACACCATCGAATCATCAGTCAAGCGGATCTGTGGATCGACCGAATCTGCTTCGGTGGGTTTTGCGGCTGAGATTTCTGAAGACGTGTTTTCATCGCTCGGAATACTTCGCCCGGCAATAAAAGTGGCCACTGCGAGACAGGCCACTAATCCTCGCCACAGCCATCGGTTCTGTGAATGTGACGGCCGTTGCATGGTATCCGCCGTCCGAGGACTGTCCGATCGTTTGAGCAGATCAGACAATCCGTGCTTCAGTTCGCGAGATTCCAACATTCTCAAGGCCAATGCTTTCCAAGCGGTCGAATCTTGTTCGCATTGCAGAAGGACGGACGTGGTTTGTTCTGCGTTCAGTTCATCATCCACTAACAGCTGGATTTGCTGATGCAGCTGATTCTGTTGATCGTCGTTTGAATTCATGGTGTTTTGCTTTGCCAGCAATCAGTATGGGGGCTTGATCGATCTTTGTGTGGGGCGGTCTGGTGAATCGCCGATCCGCCTTTGAACACAGTGAGTGTTAGCCAACCACAGGCTTTGAAATTCCGTGAGAAATCTGTTGTGCCGTTCCGGGCATCGTCTGTAAAAGTTCATTCTGTTTCTGTTTCCGGTGAATCGCCGACGTCTAGTTTGACGAGATGTTTTCGGAGTCGATTACGAGCTCGGTGAACCTGGGATTCAACAGCTCTTTCTGTACGGCCCGTTCGTTCGGCAATTTTTCGGTAGCTCCAACCTTCGACATACTTCAACATCAAAAATTCACGGTCGTCGTCAGCTAAAAGTTGCAATCCTTCTCGGACGAGCATCTGTCGTTCCGTTGATAGCAGCCACGACAAAGGGTCTTCCGCTAGATTTGGCTTTGTTGAGTCAACTTCGATCGCTTGAGCAATCCGTTTTTTGTGTCTGCCCGCTCTGCGGCGAAACTGCAACACTTGGCGAATGGCCAGCTGATATAACCACGCAGAAACAGACGATGTTTTGACTAAAGGCGACTTTTCCTGGATGGCGGCGACATGGACTTCCTGCAGAACATCTTCCGCTTCCGTTGCAGAACCGAGCCGCGCGACGATGACCGACTTCAGCCATCCCTCATGAGATGCCAAGGCCCGGACCACGGCTTGCTGCCGTGCAGGTTGATGGTCTGGTTCAGTCATATGCAGAACAGTTACCGTCGACAAAAAAATCCCTCAGACATTCTGACGATAATTTTGATGCGGTGGCGAAGAAGCTGCCATTCGATGGCAACTTCGACAAACCTGCAAGCGAACAGCGGGCGAGTTGGTTTGAACGGCAAGCGTAAGCCGGCGGCCGTGAAGTCTTCGCCAGATACAAACGTGGGGGACAGTCCCCACAATCAACTCTTCATGCGTTTGGTGGCAGTTCACGAAAAAAGCCCGATGAACATGATGTTCATCGGGCTTCTTTAGGATTTGTTTTGAGCGATCGACGGCGTCAAAACGGCGATCTGTTGCTCTGTTTTCTGCTTGCCAATTACGGAAGAATGACACTGTCGATCACGTGGATGACACCGTTCGATGTTTCGATATCCGTCGTCAGCACTTTCGCACCGTCAACCATGACACCAGCGTCGCTGACGTTGATCTTGACTTCCTTACCATTGACTGTCTTGGCAGCTTTTAGCTTCACAACGTCGCTGGCAAGAACATTTCCGGCAACAACGTGGTAGGTCAAAATCGAGACGAGCTTGTCTTTGTTTTCTGGCTTCAGCAGTGATTCAACTGTTCCAGCTGGAAGCTTAGCGAAGGCTGCGTCTGTCGGAGCGAACACTGTGAACGGGCCTTTGCCCTTCAGAGTATCAACAAGGCCAGCGGCTTTCACTGCTGCAACCAAAGTGTTGAAGCTGCCTGCACCGACGGCTGTGTCGACGATGTCTTTATCGGCTGGAAGAATCACGCTGTCAATCACGTGGATGACTCCGTTGGATGTTCCGATGTCCGTCGTCACAACAGTGGCACCGTCGACCATCACTTTGCCATCGGCAACCTTGATGTCAACCTGTTGACCTTGAACCGTTTTTGCTCCGGTGAGCTTAACGACGTCAGCCGCCATGACTTTGCCCGGCACCACATGGTAAGTTAGAATTGCGATCAGCTTGTCTTTGTTTTCAGGCTTCAGCAATGATTCAACAGTGCCAGCTGGAAGCTTGGCGAAGGCTGCGTCTGTGGGAGCAAAAACAGTGAATGGACCGGCACTCTTCAATGTATCAACAAGGCCCGCTGCTTGAACGGCTGCAACCAATGTCTTGAAACTGCCAGCTCCGACTGCTGTATCAACGATGTCTTTTTCGGCTGCGACGGGTGCAGCGACTGCGACTGGGTGAGCGGCAACCACAGGATGAGCGACAGCGACGGGGTGGCCCATCACGACCGGGTGACCGGTGGTGATGTAAGTGATGTGGCCTTGCTGACTTGGGCAAGTGGTGATGACAGAACCTTTGCATCGGTCGCCAGCATTGACTTGAGCAGACAGCATTGCGATGGCTGCCAGTGTGATGAGCTTCTTCATGTGAATCTCTCTTTGGGGGTGTTTTTGAATCGAAGTGAATCGTCTAAGTTGCTTGTGACACTGACAGCGCTGATCACCAATGTCGCGGGGTTTTTAGATAGACTCAAAAAGGTGACAAGACAAAAACAACAAAGAATTCTTAACTGTTCACAAGATACAAATTCGAAGCTTCATCTCGGGCGGCTTCGATGTCGAAACAGCTTGCCGTCAAACTCCGCGACAAACACGCTCATCAGTCGGCAATCGATCGGCAGGCCGTGTACTTTGAAACGGTTGAACTCAGCTTCGCATCGGCGATGTTCGTTCAATGTTGCTGTGCGGCCCATGTCGTTGTGTGCCCCATGCCCTTGTGTGCCAATGTTGTTGCGTGGCAATGTTGTCGCGTGACAATGTCGTTACGTGACAAGAGGGGGGCTGCAAAGCGCAAGACCTTTGACATGTTGCCGCCGCTGCCATTCAGCATTCAGTGGATTGATGCACATCGTACCAGCATGTGGCATCGGCGATGTGCATCCCATGGCGATGTGTGCCCCATGCCGTTGTGTGCCAAGGGGGAGGCTGCAAAGCGCAAGACCTTTCACTTGTTGCCGCCGCTGCTTTCATGGAACGTTCAGTGGATCGATGTGCATGGCAGCAACCTGTGTCCCTCAACCTGTGATCTCCCCAACATGTGATGTGCAAGTTGTGATGTTTCACACTGGCTTTACGGGGGTGATATGTTGAGCCGACTGAAGGGGACTGCTAGCATCAGGCGGCTTCGATGCATTGCGTTCTGCCGGCAACTTTGTGAGCTGCTTTTCGTAAGGAGTCCACAAAGTTGACGCGGACGAGAATGCGAGAACCGAAGCCATCGGATGATTTCACCGATGCGATATTCGAACGTTAATTCAGCCTGATCTTTCGATCACATTGACAAGCAAACTGAACGATGACATTTTTGGATGAACAGTGGCAGTCCCCAACTGAGCAGAAGCGTGAGCAGAAGTTCTTGCCCTCAAAACGCAGTGGCCGGAAAACCGGTTTTACCTTGATCGAACTTCTTGTGGTGATAGCCATCATCGCCGTTTTGGTTTCGTTGTTATTGCCTGCCGTTCAACAGGCTCGAGAAGCCGCGCGCAGGACTCAGTGCAAAAACAACCTAAAGCAGATTGCCTTGGCCATTCACAATTATGTGGACGTCGCAACTGCGTTGCCTCCCAGCGCCTGCATTAATCCTCAGCAAACAGCGACGGGCAACAATGGATCTTGGGGAGTTCACGGGCGCATTCTTCCATTTTTGGATCAAGGCAATCTGTTCAATGTCGTTGACCTGACGACAGCGTGGGATTTCCAAGAAGCAATCAGCGGGTTAAAGATTTCCAGCTATGCCTGCCCCAGTGATCCACGAAGTGATGAAGCTCGAGACCCCGGACGGGGGCGAGCGATCTTGTTTCCCACCAGCTATGGTTTTAATTTTGGAAGCTGGTTTGTTTACAACCCGCGGGACGGGCAGGGCGGTGACGGAGCCTTCTTTCCGAATTCCAAACTGCGAATGGCGTCGTTCCTTGATGGCACCAGCAACACATTGCTGACTTCGGAGGTGAAAGCATGGACTCCGTATCGTCGCAATGGTGGGCCGTCAACGACCATCATGCCGAGCACGATTACCGAAGCCGAAGCCATTATTGCGAGCGGTGATGAGTTCAAGAATACGGGGCATACGGAATGGCCTGATGGCAGAGTTCATCATCAAGGTTTTACAACCGCGATGCCACCGAATGCTCATACATCATGCAGTGACGGCATCACTACGTTTTCGGAATGCGACTTCAATTCGTGGCAAGAAGGTAGGAATGGAGTCAACGGAGAATTAAGTTTTGCCATCATCACGTCTCGCAGCCACCATCCCGGCATCGTGCAAGCTGCGTTGGTTGATGGTTCCGTCCGATCGATTTCCGAGAACATCGACCTGTCTGTCTGGCGGAGTCTGGGAACTCGAGCAGGCGGCGAAGTCCCGTCCGAGTTCTAGGGACCTGTCAGATTTTTGCGGCAACGAACGATCCGCTGTTCAGCGTTCGCGTGCGTCTTTGATGAGATTTTTAAAGCTGCAACGTTTCGCGTTTCTGATGGTGTCTTCTTCTGCCCCCGCGACACGCACAGTTTGAAGGGTTCTCAGAGGCAGCGCAGACCATGTGGTCTTAACGCTAAAGTGTGTCTGTGTGTTGAAATCAGAGGCTACGATTACTCTGCCTACACGTTCTGCTTGGCCTGCAGACGGTTCGGCGATTGGTTCGAATGGCCTTCAAAATGAAGTCATCACCCGAATTTCAGGTTCTACGGCTTCGATGTGTGATTGGCGGTTGGGCGGTCGTTCATGTGCCCAAGCTTCGGTGCTCGTGATGACGACTGGGGTAGAAGAATGATGTGTTTTTGCTGAGACGTCTCCTTGCCTATCATTTGCACGGAATCGGCAGAACTTTGTGCAGATCACGATGGTCTTTGCCTAGACGTGATAGATTGCAGAGCTGCCGTTTTGTTTTCTATTTCCTCATTTCAACTGACTTTACTGAACCATGGCGGATCGATCTCATCGAAGAAAAAGTCGCAAGAAGCAGCTGCAGGCGAGTCACCAGAAAAACTGGCTGACAGGGCGGCATGCTGTGACTGAAGCTTTGACCGCGGGAATCTGGCCGATTGTCGAACTGTATTTGGCGGAAGCATCCGACAGCGAACTTCCCGCTGACGGCGGCGATCCGGGCGTTTCCGCAAACGATTTGCAAGAACAGCCTGTGTCGGATGAAGGCAGTGATTCTGGTCCTGCACAACCGCCAGAAGGCGACATGGAATTGACGGTGGCTCCGGAACCCGCCAACCATGGAATCTTGACGGCCGCGTTGGAACGAGACATCGAACCGATTCCCGTTTCTCGAGACCGATTGACTCAGCTTTGCGGTTCTCGACACCATCAAGGAGTGGCCGCGCGGATGGGAGAATTTCCCTACCGAACATTCGACCAACAGTTTCTGGAAGCGGATTCGGCCAAGCCCATTCAAAATGAATTGGTGGTGGTTTGCGATCGAATTCAAGACAGCCACAACTTTGGAGCCATTTTGCGGTGCTGTGACGGAATGAACGTGGCGGCTGTTGTTGTTGCCAACGAACAACAGGCGGCCGTATCACCAACGGTGGCTCGATCCAGCGCCGGAGCAGTGAACCATGTGCCCATTGTGTTGGCCGAAGATCTGTGTGGCAGCCTGCAGAAGCTGAAAGCTGTTGGCTACCACATTGCCGCAGCCACTGAAAAAACAGACCAACCCGCTTGGGCCATTCAACTGCCCGAGCCGACTGTGTTGGTCATTGGCAGCGAAGCCAAAGGAGTTGACCAGCGGCTATTGGATGAGTGTGACAGCAAGCTCATGATTCCCATGCTGGGGCATGTCAGCAGCTTGAATGCTGCGGTCGCGACAGGCATTTTGCTGTACGAAATTCGTCGACGCAGTGCGATGGGACCGACTTCTTAGAGAGCACCGAGCACCGAGCACCGAGCACCGAGGGGCTTGCTGCTGGCTTTGGACCTTGCACGAGGTCTTGCCATCGGCTCCGTGCGAGGCCGATCGGGCAGATGTTTGGGTGCTCAGATTTGGGGGGGCAAACAGATTAACGACAGGAACTCGTCGTCGTTTCGGTGCGGAATCAAATGCCGTACCAATCTCAAAAGTCGCCTGCTCAGGTCCAGTGGAAGCGACTTCTATTTTTAGCCTGCAGCCTGCAAATGGTGATTCACAAACAGCAGCCCGAAAGTGGCCGCTTGGAACAGCGATCCGCGCAGCAAAAAGGGCGTCATTCTTTTTGAATGACGCCCTTTCGCATATTCAATCAAAACCGAGCAGTAGGTTACTCAGCTGATTTTTCTTCTTCACTGGCGGCTTCAGCAGCTGGTTCTTCGCTTGCAGCTGGAGCTTCTTCGGCAGCAGGCGCTTCTTCGGCAGCAGGCGCTTCTTCAGTAGCTGGAGCGACTGCGGCAGCGGCCGCTTCTTCGGCACCAAGGCTGAACAGCGGTCCGGCTCCAAGACCAGTTCCACCCTTAAGATCTTCCTGACGCTTGCTGACTGTTGCAGTTTCTGATGCTTCAGCAGCAGCTTCTTCACGAATTTCTTCGTCAGAACGACAGCTCAAACCAATCTTGCGATCGGCACTGTCGACTCGCAGGATGCGAACTTCGATTTCTTCACCGACGTTGACCATGGTCTCAGGATCTTCGACCTTGTCGTCAGACAGTTCTGAAACGTGAAGCAAGCCTTCCAGCTCGTCTTCCAGTTCAACAAAGACACCGAAGTTGGTGATCTTTGTGACTGTTCCTTTGACCGTGCTGCCCGGGCTGTATTTTTCTGGGATCGTGGTTTCCCACGGATCGTTGTCCAGTTGCTTGAGGCCCAGAGCAATTCGGCGGCGATCCTGATCGACTGACAGGATTTCGCATTCCAGTTCGTCGCCCTTTTTCAGCATCTCGTTTGAGTGCGAAATTTTGCGAGTCCAAGACATGTCGCTGATATGAAGCAGGCCGTCAACGCCTTCTTCAAGTTCAATGAACGCACCGTAGTTGGTCAGGTTGCGGACAGTACCGGAAACCTTGGTTCCAACAGGGTACTTGTCCATGACGTTGTCCCATGGGTTTGGCAGAGTCTGCTTCATTCCCAATGAGATTTCTTGCTTCTGCTCGTTAATTCCAAGCACCATCACGTCAACTTCGTCACCGATGCTGACCAATTCGCTGGGATGGTTAACTCGTCGAGTCCACGACATTTCGCTGATGTGGACCAAGCCTTCGATACCATCTTCCAGCTTGACGAACGCACCGTATGTCAGCACGTTGACCACTTCGCCCTTGACGGTTGTGTCGACAGGGTACTTTTCGCCAATGTTGTCCCACGGGCTCTTGCTCTTCTGCTTCAGGCCCAGAGCAATCTTTTCTTTTTCGTAATCGATGTTCAAGATCATCACTTCGATCTTGTCGTCGATCTTCACCATTTCAGTGGGATGACTGATACGTCCCCAGCTCATGTCGGTGATATGCAGAAGGCCGTCAATTCCGCCGAGGTCAACAAACGCACCGAAGTCGGCGATGTTCTTGACTGTGCCTTCTCGAAGGTCGCCAATGGCCAAAACTTCCAGCAACTTTTTCTTTTGTTCTTCTCGAGCTTCTTCGATCAAGCGACGTCGAGAAACAACGATGTTCTTTCGAGCTTCGTCGATCTTCAGAATCTTACATTCGATGTCGTCACCGATGTAATCTGCGATGTCTTGAGGACGACGGACGTCCACTTGACTGGCAGGTAGGAAGACGTTGACACCGTTCTTGATGACGGTTTCGCCGTCCATCTCGCGGCCAATTTGAACCAGCAAACCGCCCTTGATTTTGCGGACAACTGGACCACTGACGATGTCGCCTTCGTCGTGAGTCTTGATGATGGCTTCCCAGTCGCGAAAGCGCTGAGCTTTCTTCATCGACAGGACAATCAGCCCGATGCTGTCTTCAAATTCTTCCAGCAGTACTTCAATGGAATCGCCAGCGTCAGGAAGGGCTTGACCTTCTTCCCATTCGTCTCGCTGAACTACACCTTCACTTTTGTATCCAATATCTACGACGACTTCTTCATCATCAACCCGGACAACTGTTCCGGTCAAAATGTCGTTGATGTCGTAAGTCTGAGCTTCCTTCTGGATTTCTTCGTCGAGGTCAAACGACCCGCCCAACAGACTTTCCAGCTCCTCGTCGTCTACATGAAATTCTCGGAGAAGGTGATGGTCTACCATGAGGTAACAGCCTAAATGCTTGCCGCGAAAAAAGTGACGCGTACGGCACAGCATGTGAAAAGGGTTAAGATTTAGCGTCTGAACGGCACATACCGATTCAGTAAAACGCGCAATCGAAAGAGAGGTTGCGGATCATATCGAAACGGTTCTGTACCGTCCAGCACTGCTTTTTAGGACTTTCCGGATTGAGGAAAGGATTTTTTGAAGACTTTTCATGGTTGATTCGGAACGAACACCTGAAACGCCTTAAAGCCCCCAAACTGAACCAGCCATCCCGCCAGAAAAGCCTCAAACCTGAAGAACTCCAGCCAAGCAATTTTGCAACCGCCCATCCGCTGAGCTTTGCGAAGCGGAATTTTGCCACTGAATCATCACAAAGCCGAATCAAACCTTGTGAAAATCGAGATTTCTGCAAATCCGAGACACCGGATTCGAGACAGTCCGACGGTTAAGATGTTGCCGACGTGAGTTCGAGCTATAAATCAGGCATTGTTAAGGCAATACCCTACGCCCAGCGTGGGCGATTCGTGGCTTCGGCTTGGGATTCGCCGGGTTTGTCGCGAGACGGCAAAAAGGCGAGACGGCAGTGGATCGGTCAGACTGCCTGATATTCTGGCTTATGTTGTCAGTGGTTAGATCTCGCACTGACATCGATTTTATTTTCCCTTTCACACCTCTGCGGCAATGCTCAACAAAATCCAGCATTTTGGTTCGTTAATTCGATTCAGCCATACCGTGTTCGCTTTGCCCTTTGCGGCGTTGGCGGCGATTTTGGCGTGGGTGCAGCCGGACAGCGAATTTCGAGCACAGGATGCGGTTGGAATTGTGTTGTGCATGGTGACCGCTCGATCGGCCGCGATGGCCTTCAATCGTTTGGTCGACCGCAAGCTCGATGCCGACAATCCTCGCACGGCTTCTCGACACATCCCCGCCGGCATTCTGTCTGCGAAGGCGGTCACGATTTTTACCATCGTCAGTGGTTTTGCATTTGTGGCGTCGACCGCCTTGTTTCTTCCTAAGACTTTGCCGCTGATTCTGGCGGTTCCCGTGCTGCTGTGGTTGCTGGGATACAGCTATGCCAAACGCTTCACGAGCCTATGTCACTACTGGCTTTCGGCTGCGTTGATGATGTCTCCGATTGCCGCCTGGGTGGCCGTGCGAAATGAATTCGCCGTCATCCCTACGATGCTAGGAGCCGTCATCTTTTTCTGGGTCGGAGGCTTCGACATCATTTATGCGTGTCAAGATGCCGATTACGATCGAGAACGAAAGTTGAACAGCATTCCCGCGAAGTTCGGGGTGGCCGGAGCACTTCGGATCGCATTATTCAGCCACCTTATCACCATTGCGATGTTGTTTGGGCTGTGGTGGATGTCAGATCTGGGCACCGTTTTCTTGTTGGGAATGATCCTGTTAAGCGGTTTGCTTTTGTATCAGCACAGCTTGGTCCGACCTGACGATTTGGGCAAAGTGAATATCGCGTTCTTTAACGTGAACGCCATCATCAGCTTTGGAATTTTACTGTTTGGGTGTGCCGATTTAGCGTTCTCATCGCTGTCGCAATAAGCGGCTCAAACATAAATCAAACCTAACACTTGGCGATCCGCCTGTAGTCGAACTTCACCACACATCTTTTTCTTTCTGACGGCCAGAAACCATGTTTGACGTTCTTGAATCTCCTATGCAGACCATCGCTGACAAAGTCGAAGCGGGCGAGCGACTGACGTTTGAAGATGGAGTCTATCTGGACGAATCCGCCGACCTTCATACTCTGGGGTATCTCGCCAATAAGGTCCGAGAACGCAAGAACGGCAACTTTGCGTACTACAACACCAACATCCATTTGAACCCGACGAACGTATGTATTTACCGTTGTCGATTTTGTGCGTTTCGTTCTGATCTGAAAGACGAAAAGGCGTACACCTTCGATGAAAAGATGATTCAGGATCGAGCTCTCGAAGGGCGAGCTGCCGGGGCCACAGAAATTCATGTGGTTGGAGGTCTGCATCATCAAAAGAAATTCGACTGGTATTTAGACGTCGTCCGCACCATTCACGAAACGACTCCTGAAATCCATATCAAAGCATGGACTCCTGTTGAAATCAGCTGGTTTGCTCGAATCACGAAAAAACCGATTCGCTGGGTGATGGAACAGTTGGTTGAAGTGGGCTTGGGCAGCATGCCGGGAGGCGGAGCTGAAATTTTTGATCCCGAAGTTCGAACTCAACTGTGCGAACACAAAGCAGATGGATCAGTCTGGTTTGATGTCCATCAAACGGCTCATGAACTTGGCCTGCGTTCCAATGCCACCATGTTGTATGGGCACATTGAAGAAGCCAAGCATCGAGTGGATCATATGGTGCAGCTTCGAAACCTGCAGGATGAAACCGGCGGCTTTCAAACCTTTATCCCACTGGCCTTTCATCCAGACAACACAGAATTGTCTGATTTGAAAAAGCCGGACATGTTGTTCGACCTGCGGATGATCGCCTTGGGCCGATTGATGATGGATAACTTCGACCACGTGAAGGCCTACTGGATTATGCTGGGCGAAGCGACGGCTCAGATGGCCTTGGGCTACGGAGCCGACGACATTGATGGCACTGTGGTTCATGAACTGATTTACCACGATGCTGGGGCAGAGACTCCGGAAGGCAAAACTGTTGATCAGCTGCATCATTTGATTCGAGAAGCCGGACGAGAACCTGTCGAGCGAGATACGCTGTATCGAAAAGTGTTGCGTGACGGTCAGAAATGGTCTGTCGGCGATGCTTTGAATTCATAAGCTGAGCACCAACGGATCGAATTTCAGATTGAGCGGCATCCGGCGCTGGACGCCGGCTGATTGCCGCTGTGTGCTGTGTGCTGTGTGCTGTGTGCTGTGTGCTGTGTGCTGTGTGCTGTGTGGTGTGTGCCCGCTGCTTGCACTCGCGTTGTGCTTTGATGGCCTGGAAGCTGCTGACTTCGGAAGTCAGCAGGCCGTGCCCATTCCCATCGCGGCCCAGCAGTGCGTCTACGCTGCTCGTAAAGTCCTGGAACCTTCCGCGTACGATTGCCACTTCAAGACGTCTTTTAGAGTTGGCACTGTCGAGCCTGAAATGATGTTTTGGCCGTGATCGGTGTCTGCGAAATTCAGCAGTTCGTCCAGCAACTGTCCGGGAGCATGGCTTTGCAATTCCTCGGGTCTTAAAATTCCTACCGCGGCGAGAAGCTGAGCATCATGGCCTCGCAAACCGGGAATCCGCAGCATCAAAACAGACTGAGCCTGCCATTGCTGCACCAGTTCTGAATCAATCCACGTTTGATCTAGCTGGTCGGCCACATCGTCGGAATTTGCATCCACTAAATCGGCAATGGTCTGAATGCCGATCGCATCTAAACGTCGACTGGTCTTCGGTCCGATGGAGGGAGCATCCACCACATCGTCATCCAGTTGCAATTGAAACACGGGGCTGGCTGGTTGCCAGGGAATGATCATCGGAGTAATCGCTTGTCCGGGAATTTGATCGGCCGTCTGCAATGCGCCAGCTCGACGAACGGGGACCAACGCCAATTCTTCCAGTGACATTCCCAAGACTTCAGCCGCATGCAGAGTTCGAACTTCCGCGTCGTCTTCAGGTAAGTTTTCGATCACCTTGCCCGTGGCTTTCAGTTCGATCCAGATGGCATCAATCGTCTTGCGTCCATGAGTCGTTTTGTATTTTCGCACGGCCCAGAATATGGGATATGATAAGCCAGCAGTGACCGTTGGCCAGCGCAGCGATCTTCGAGGAGCGGCGACTTTGGATTCGATAATGGCTTGATCAATCACAAACGCTGTGGCCTTGATGGCCCACCCTAGCGTTTTGGAAATGGCGGCTCGAGACGCATCGTCAAAGCCATCGACCGGGCGAATTTGGCCGGCGGCGGGATCATAGTGATCAATCAATGTGTCGTAGAATTGGTTCGCAAATTCGGCTCCGCTGTGGACCAACACGCTTAGCCAATCTTCGGATGCTCGAGATTCCGGGGGCTTCCAGTTTTGCAGGATTCGAGCCGTTTCATGAGTCGCAACTAACCGCCAGTAAATCTGAGACGTGCCCCATTCGATAAAGCGGTGAACCTGACTTTCGTCTTCCGTTTGAGCCGTATGGAGCGGCATCAAAGAATCGCACAGATAGTGGCTGAGCACTCCAGAACAATACACGGCTTTGTGAAAATCTTTTTGCTGCAACGTTTCCACTAAGCGGCCGTACCAAACGTTGGCCGCATCGGCTGCTCCGCCCCACCCCTTATCCGTCACGTGCAAAACGTGGTTGCGGAAGTCTTTGAACTTATGATCCGGTGCCTTTGTGCCGTCCAAAAACAGTTCGGCTTCGGCAAGATAAAGTCGAGACCAAAGTTGGTGATCCGGACATCTCAAGTATCTCAACGCATCCATCGCAAGCATGTGGTGCGTGCTGGTGCATTTTTGGCCGTACAAGATGTCGAACAACAGGTTCATGCGAAGATTTCAAACGATGCAAAGTGGCAGGCAATGTAAGAAAAAGGGGGCGGCCGTCCGAGACCCATTTTGCTGCAAGAACGCCAAACGACTGTGCGATCGGCCAATTTTGCCGCACGGTGAGTGTTTGTTAAGAACAGAGGCAACAAGATTCAGCGAATGTTGCCGGATTCGATCCGGTGGCAAAGCGGCGGGAAAATTGTGGTTGATCAGGAAAAACATTCTGTGGCAGAATCGTGTTGTGATTGGCTTGTTGGTCATCGCATTTCTTCCGTCGAAGATCAACGCTTACGTTTTGTCGCCTTCCTGTTGCTGTTTGTTCCATGATGCTTTCATCTCAAACGATTTCTCGCTTCCTAAAATCTGTGGCGAGTCACCTTTCCGGAAGTTCAGCGGCCAAGAATCGTCGTCGCAAAAACTGTGCTTCCATTCCCGTGGCAGCGGTTTGCGATGTGTTGGAATCAAAGCAATTGCTGACGTCGACTTTGATTGAAGCGATTCCCGGGCAGCAGATTAGCGATAGCTCGGACAGTTCCGTGATCACGCTTAGTGACCACTTCGACGACACCGAAATTGATGGCTCGGTCGTCAGCATTGAAACTCCGGCGGGAACATTTCACATCGAAACTTTCGATGAAGTGACTCCTGTGTCAGCTCAAAACTTTCTGGACCTGGTGGTGGGTGGCAACTACGAAAATTCGATTTTTCACCGCCTGGAGCCCGGCTTTGTGTTGCAGGGAGGTGGGTTTCGTTTCGAGGGTGACGAGACTCAGCTTTCATCCGTTGAAAACAACGGAACCATCGTCAATGAATTTGATAACTGGTTTGATCCGGAGTTCGGAGGACTTGCTGCTGGAACGGCTTTAAACGTGCGTGGCACATTGTCATACGCGAAGCTGGGCAGTGACCCGGATAGCGCGACGTCTCAGTTTTTCGTGAACCTAAACGACAATAGCGAAAACTTAGATAACCAGAACGGCGGCTTCACAGTTTTTGCTCGCATCATTTACGACGGTTTGGATGTCGTTGACCAATTGGCCGCGTCCACGGTTGTGAATGCTGGCGGAGCATTCACCAGCTTGCCTGTTGTCGATTGGGAAGAAGGCGAATCTGTTGAGCGGCCCAACCTGCTGCAATCCACATCGTCGATTGTGGACGAGCTTTCTTATGAAGTCACAGTGACTGCGGGTGGCGAATACATCGATGCTACGATTACGGATGGAGTCCTGACGGTGACCGGCACTGAAGCTGCCAATTCCTCTACCGGGCATGCAACCGTGGTTGTGGCGGCCACCGATTTAGCTGGCAACGTGGTTGAAGAAAGCTTTCGAGTTGCCATTGGGGTTCCTGCTGACTTGGCTGTCACTGGACCGGTTGCCGTTGTGCAAGACTTGGCCACCATCACGTGGCAGGCTTCCGAAGGCGCTGAAACTTATGAACTGTGGATTTCTAGAATGCAGGATCTGGATCCAAGTCAGGTCGAAACGGCCGGCATCGTCCGGCAGACTGGCTTAACGGGAACCAGCTACACGGTTCCCGAAACGTTAGAGTCTGGCGTTTATCGAGCCTGGGTTCGAGCCAGCAACGGAGAAGGCACGGGAGCTTGGAGCCAGCCCTTTGAATTCGTCGTCGGGTTGTCTGAACCAGACCAAGCAGCCATTGGTTCGGTGACAGCACTGGAATCGAATCCGTTGCGAGTCACCGTCGATTGGGTGGCGGTTGACCAAGCGGTTCAGTACCAAGTTTGGATCACCGATTCATCGGGGCAAGTGGTCGTTAATCAAAACGTGGCCGACACGTCCTACGTCACCGATTTTGATTTAGAATCAGGTGAAAGCTATCGAGTGTGGGTGCGAGGAGTGAACCATCGATTCAATGGTTTGTGGAGTCCCGTTCAGTCATTCTCGGTGGATCTCAATACAGACCCAGTCACCATCACAACTGCGTCGTCTGTGATCGCCGATTCGGCTCGCCCTTTGATCGAATGGGATTCACCGGCTGATCACGATTCTTATGAAATCTGGATTTCTGAAGTCGGTACAGCGGGAGCCTTCCTGCAGGATTCGACAACGGACACCAGCTATCAACCAGGCAGCGATCTTCCTGATGGAGTCTACCAGGTTTGGGTTCGTCCTGCCGCGTCCACGGGCATCGCATGGAGCAGTCCGATTGTGATTGCCGTGGGATCTCAAGCACAAGTCACTGGCCCAACGGGCACCGTCGGTGAGGCTCCCACAATTACATGGAGCACCGGAATTCCGGGCACGACGACTCAGCTGTGGGTCAATGGCCCATCGGGGCGAGTTGTCTTTGAAACGGGTCTGACTGGAACGTCATTTACTGTGCCAGAAACGTTGCCCGATGGTGCCTATACGGCTTGGGTCAGGCAAGCTCCAGCGGCCGGTGGAGTCCTGGCTTGGAGCACCGCGTTTCGGTTTGAAGTGGGAGCCAGCACGGTTCCAGGAGTGCCCAATTTATCGGTGACAGTCGAAGGGAACGACGTGACGTTTGATTGGGATCCTGTTGAAAACGCAGTCCGCTTCGAACTTTGGGTGAACTCACCCACGACGACTCAAGTGATCAGTGAAACCGAACTTACGGGAACCAGCTTTCAGGGAACTTTGTCGGAATCCGGATCACATCGAGCATGGTTGAGAGCCTTTAATGCAGACGGCAACAGCGGTGCTTGGACGGCAGTTGAAGTGTTCACTGTCTGAACTGATTAAACCGTCTCGTTTGGATGTGGTCACTCGACGCGTAAGTTAGCGACGAATCCCCCGAGACCTTGAGGTTCTGCATAGCCGAGATCCCTCGCTTGCGGGCTTGTCGATTTAAAGGGTGGTTCCGGCCTGGTTTTGGGTCTCTATTTTTGGGAGAATAGGGATCTCAGGAGGTGGTGGATGCGTTTTTCGACAGTGAAAGAGAGTCGCGATCAGCAGGTGCTGTTTCCGGAATGGCTCGACGAAGCTGATCACGATGTGCGGCTGGTTGATAAGATTCTGCACTGCGTGGACTTTAGCGAATGGGAAGCCAAATATCACTGAGCCATTGGCCAGCCGCCCATTCATCCGCGTGTGATGGCCAGCGTGATTTTGTACGGACTGCTGTGCCGAATCAATTCCAGTCGCGCACTGGAAGAAGCTCTGCAAGTCAGGATTGACTTTCGCTGGCTGGCCGAAGGTCGGCGCATCGACCACAGCACCATCTGCAAATTTCGCATCGGCCACGCCCCCAATTTTACTCCCGCCACGACCGTCGACATCGACAGTGGGATCATCGTCGACAGCGAAGATGCTCGCTCGAGCGTGTTTCGATACATCGAAGGGTTTTACAACTCAAAGAGAATCCATCAAACACTCAACTATAAAACTCCAACCCACTTCGAGCAGTTGCACGAAACTCAATTAGCCACATAATCAAAATTCCGGAGTCCACCAATCATGGGCTAACGCAAACGCACTCCCGTTGCGCCCCAACGGACGCGGGGGAAAGGGGGATCACAGAACTGACGTGCGATCCAAACGCTAAATCAACAGGCCCTCACGCGTCGGGTTGCCTTGTTCAACGGGCAGATAGGGCTCATCGGTAGCCTTAGTCGAACCAGCAGCGGAAAGTCATACGCAAGTGGCTCAGAGCGCGGAACTCAGTCTTAATACGCGGACAATCTTCGGTGGGCGACCGTGCGGCTTGAGCGTTGCTGTTGCGTGACGGTGGATCAATTGCAGAGCTTTCCTCAGCAACGCCAGAGAGGGGTTCAGGTCAGGCTTTAATGTTTAGGACAAAATGTTTTTGATGACGTGGGCTTCTTCTACTCCGGTGAGACGGAAGTCTAAGCCCTGAAACTGGTAGCTGAAGCGTTTGTGGTCGATGCCAAGCATGTGCAACATCGTGGCGTGAAAGTCTCGCACGTGGACTTTGTTTTCAACGGCGTTGTAGCCGAATTCATCGGTGGCTCCGTACGTGGTGCCGCCTTTGATTCCTCCACCCATCAGGCACGTGGAAAACCCTTTAATATGGTGATCTCGGCCGCTGCCTTGAGCCATCGGAGTTCTGCCGAATTCTCCTCCCCAAACAATCAACGTATCCTTCAACATGTCTCGCTGCTTCAAATCCTTCACCAATGCTGCCGTGCCTTGATCGACAAGAGAGGCCGTTTTTTGCACTCCGTTTTTGACTCCTCCGTGATGGTCCCAACCTCGATGATACAGCTGAATAAAGCGAACTCCACGTTCAGCCAATCGCCGAGCCATCAGGCAGTTGCTTCCGAACGATCCGTCTCCAGGAGTACAGCCATACATATCCACAATGCTTTTGGGTTCTTTGGACATGTCGGTTAATTCGGGGACCGATGCTTGCATGCGGAACGCCATTTCGTACGTTTTGATGCGAGCAGCGATTTCTGGATCATTCAACGATTGGTTGCGGTGAGCATCGATCTTAGAAATGGCGTCGACGATTTGCTGTTGCTGATTGCGGCCAATGCCCGGAGGATTACCGACATAATGCACGGGATTGCCGCTGGCATGCATTTGAACTCCTTGGTGCTGGCTGGGAAGAAAGCCCGAATGCCATTGCCGAGATCCCAAGGGCTGGCTTTGTCCTCCGCCGACACTGGTGAGCACGATAAAGCCGGGCAGGTCTTGAGTTTCTGCTCCTAAACCATACAGCACCCATGATCCCATCGATGGTCGTCCACTGATGGCAGTGCCCGTGTTGAAAAACGTGTGAGCCGGATCATGGTTGATCTGTTCGGTGTGCATGGACTTAATCACACACATGTCGTCTGCAATGTCTGGCATGTGTCGAAACACAGACGACATCTGCAGGCCCGATTTTCCCTGAGGACGAAACGAGTGCTGAGGCCCCATGACTTTCAAGGCTTTGTTTTGCAGTTGCGCGATTGGTTGGCCTTCTGTGAGCGCAGCTGGCATGGGCTGTCCGTCCAGTCGGGCCAGTTCTGGTTTGTTGTCAAATGTTTCCAAGTGACTGGGGCCGCCCGCCATGTACAGATGGATGACTCGTTTGATTCGCGGAGTATGGTGCAGCGCGGTTTCGGCCGACGAGCTTGGGCCGTTCAGCAATGAAGCCAATGCGACGGAACCCAAGCTGGTGCGACGAAGGAAGGTTCGGCGAGATGCCGTTGTGTCGTGGTGCATGATGGCGGGCGTGTTCAAGGTGAGGGGATGAGTTGTGTGGCGTGCGTTTCTGTTGTCGTTCTTCACGTGGCCGATCGCACGGGGCGGTGTTACAGAGCCAGATGTCAGGTTGGCGGTCTCGTAGAGAGCCCGTCTTCAGGTTGGCGGTCTCGTAGAGAGCCCGACTTCATGTTGTGCATCATCGGGATGCCCTCGTACTTAATACCGAGTTGTTGTTTCACTGAGATTAAGAATTACTCGAGCAACGCTGGTCCAAGCGGCTAATTCTGCGACGTCGATACCTTCTGCCTTGGGTGATTGGCCGACGGATACAAATTTTGCTGCGGCGTCAGCATCTGCTGTGAAGTATTTGTACTGCCGTTCGTAAATCGACTTCAATTCTGCCATCACAAAGTCATCTGCTGGCCTTGATACAGCCGTGCGGTACAGAAACTGAATTCGACCTTCAACAGAATCATCTTGTTCGACGATAGCTCGTTCGGCGAACTTTCTGGCGGCTTCCAAGAACGTCGGGTCGTTCAGCAATGCTAAGGCTTGCAGCGGAGTATTCGATTGAGCTCGTTGAGCCGTACATTCTTCTCGTGACGGAGCATCAAAGGCTTTCAACATCGGATGCAAAAATGTCCTTTGCCAGTGAGTATAGATGCCTCGACGATACTGCGATTCGCCTTTGTCAGCTTGGTAAGTTCGCTTTGGGAAGTTCAGTTGAGCGAAATAGCCAGCGGGTTGATATGGTCGAGTACTACGTCCTCCGATTTGTTCTACCAGTAATCCGCTGTGAAACAGCGAGGTGTCTCGAACCATTTCTGCGGCGATTCGAAACCGTCCCTGAACGGCAAGCAGCTTGTTGTAAGGATCCACCTTTCGCAGTGTCGTCGAGGCATTTGATGACTGACGGTAGGTGTCACTGTTCACGATCAAAGTCAGCAGGTGTTTGATGTCCCAGTTGGACTGCACAAATTCGACGGCTAGGTAGTCCAATAGCTCAGGATGGCTTGGATAGGTGCCTTGTCCTCCAAGGTCATCGACGCTGGAACAGATTCCTGCTCCAAACATCAGATACCAGAGTCGATTTACCATCGTTCGAGATGTCAGAACGTTGTCGTCTTGGCACAGCCAGTCAGCAAGGTCGAGGCGGGTGGGGCGAGAACTGGTGTTGAGCGTGCCAAGAAATTCGGGGATCGCTGGTTCAACCAATTCACCAGTGTCATCCATCCAATTACCTCGGTTTAGAATGCGGATCGGACGAGGTGGCACCGCTTTGGTGATTAAAGTTGTTGTGACTTTTGCCGATGCTGCTGTCAACTCGCGTTCGGCTTTGAAGACTGCCTCTTGCCGTTCTTTGAAGAATGTGTTGCCGGCCAAATAGGTTTTAGCCAGCAGCTTCACTTGATCTTCGCTCCGGTCTGATGGCGATGTCTTTAAAGCCGCAATGACATTGGAAGACAGTCCATTCGATTGAATCCACCCCAGCTGATCCCAATGTACGGTGCCGGAAAACTGAGTAAACGCAGTGCCGTTGACGACGTCTCCGACTTTCAAGCCGACAGACGAAGCTTCTACGGTCAGCCGAACCCATTCACCCAACTTGGGTCGTTCTCCCATGCGTTGGTAGCCAGCGTGGCTTTTGGTTTGGCGTCCATAGGGAATCTGGTCGCCCCCCCAGACAGCTCGATGATTCCAATCGCCTCGTTCTTTTCCGGCGTGAAATTGCAGCATGATGGCTTCAGGTGGTGTCGTTGGATCAAGATAGACCCATGCATAGAATTCTGTGCCTTCTTCGACATTGACTGTTTGTTCGGCGTTCAGGAAATAATGCTGAATAAGTCCGGCGGATGCTTGGGGTCTTGATGATTTGCCGCTGTGAACGGGAACATCTTCACCGGAAGCAAATTTCCATGCTCCGCTTTTGCTGCCTCCGATGTCCAGTTTGTCGTCAAGCCACACGCTTTGAATGGGCTTTGTAAAATTGGTTGGATTCAGAGCTTGCAGTTCCCACTCAAGTTGCCTTTCAGCCAGACCGTCTTCCATGTCGCGAAGCACCATTTGTTGACGTGTCAATTCTTGTCGCAGCTTCAATAGTGCCAGAGATTCTTCTTGGGTGGGGACAGCCATTTCTGGCTTGCGTTCTCTGCCTCCATATTTGCCTCGTTCATCCATATCAGCAAAGAAGGCTCCGAGAGCATAGAAGTCTTTCGCTGTGTAGGGATCGTATTTGTGGTCGTGGCATTGAGCACACCCAACGGTGGCTCCCATAAACACCTGAGACACATTGCGAACTCGGTCTGCAAAGTAGATCGCCAGATATTCCTTCGGTTGAGCTCCACCTTCTTCCGTGGTTTGATTCAATCGGTTGTAACCGGTGGCCACGCGTTGCTGAATCGTCGGCGTGGGCAGTAGGTCTCCGGCCAGCTGCTCTTTGACAAATCGATCGTAGGGCAGGTTCGAATTGAAAGCCGAAATGACATAGTCGCGGTACGGTGAAACGGACACGTTTTGATCACCATGATACCCAACAGTGTCTGCGTAGCGGACAAGATCCAACCAGTACATCGCCATGCGTTCTCCGTAGCGAGGCGAATTCAGCAGTCGTTGAGTCAGCTTGAAGTACGCATTGGGAGATTGATCTGTGACGAAGTCTTCGACTTCTTTGGCTGTCGGAGGTAAGCCGGTGAGGTCAAAGCTCAAGCGTCGAATGAGCGTAATTCGATCTGCCGGAGCAGCCGCTTTAAGCTGTTGTTTTCTTAATTGTTTGGCGACGAATAGATCTATGGGATTGGAATCTTTTGCGGACTGTGGTGCGTCCGGAATCGCTGGCCTGGTTAATGGTGTATACGACCAGTGTTGTTCGTAGGTTGCTCCGCCATCAATCCACCGCTGCAGCAGATCGATTTGAGTTTCATTTAAGGGCTTGTGTAATTCTGGCGGAGGCATCACGACGTCTTCGTCTTGCGATACAATCCGATCAACCAATTCACTGCCTTGAGCGTCGCCCGGTACGATGACATGTTCAATGGCAGCGTCTCGAAGATCAAGCCGTAAGTCGCCTGCCGCTGCGGCGGCGTCAGGTCCGTGGCAGGCAAAGCAGTGGTTGGTAAGAATTGGACGGATGTCTCGGTTAAACGATATGTCGTCAGCGGCTTTCGCACTGTGGCAAGTGAACGCCACACAAACAACGGCAAACAGCAGGCACCAGCGGTGATGAATCGCGCGCTGACAATGGGACGAGAGATTGAGTGGGCGGGGCATAGATTCTGACTGTATGGCGGGAAGGGCTGCTTGAGAGATGATTCACCAGAGAGGAGACTGTGATCGCAGAGGAGCCACGGATCGGACGATCTCGTTATCTCTGCATGCACTGTGGACTCGGTGATCTTTAAGTCGAGGGGGGATCAGGTTGACGGGGTTGGTAAGTTGATGATTTGTGCCTAGACGTCACACGCTTCACATTTCGATTTCAAAGCCCTTGCGTTTGTCTCGAGCCACAAACGACTGAGCCATCTTGTCGCCAACGACCTGTTCAGTGTCGGGATTCCAATGGATCGTGCGTCCTAATCTGGCAGCAATTCCCGCGAGGTGGCAGGTTGTCAAAGCTTTGTGGTGACTGTGTACGTCAGAAATTGGGTCGATTCGATCTTGGCATGCGCTGATGAAGTTTTCGAAGTGATTCGTCAGTGGGCGATTTTTGTAGACCCGTTCAAGTGCCCCATCCGGCAGCGGGTTTTGCTTAAGATCTTCAACAGGCTTGCCCGTCAATCGACCTCGATTCACAAAGAGCCGCCCCTTGGTACCTTCAAACAGAATGCCGTTGTCTTTGTCGTGTCGCAGTTCAATTTCCTTGTTATCCGCAAACGTCGCCTGGATTTGAAATGCAGTGGCCGTGTTGTACTTGGTTTGATCAACCGGATAGCCGTCCTGAAATTGAACCGGGTGTTTGGCTGTTACGGGGGTCACTTTGATGGGACCCGTTTCTGTTTTGTCCAATCCCCATGTTGCGATATCGCAATGATGAGCACCCCAGTCTGTCAGCTTTCCGCCAGAATATTCGTACCACCAACGGAATTCGTAGTGGCAACGTGACCAGCTTTTTGTTTCAGAGTTGCTGCCCGCTAAATAGCGATATTCAGTTTCCGCAGCGGGGCCCTGCCAGAGGTTCCAATCTAGGCTGTCTGGAGCGGCGACTGCAGGTAGTTCGGGACTGGTGGGTGCGCCGCCGATTCCGCAGGTCGCCTTCGTCACATCTCCGATGCGTCCATCTTGAATCAAGGCGATGGCTTTGATGAAGTTTCTGTTGCTGCGTTGTTGAGTTCCAATTTGGCAAACTCGCTTGGTCTGTTTGCAGATTTTCGACATCAAAATGCCTTCGTCGATCGTGAGCGTCATTGGCTTTTCACAGTACACGTCTTTGCCTGCCAGCATGGCTTCGATTGCGATTTTGGCGTGCCAGTGATCGGGAGTCGAAATGTGAACAATGTCGATGTCGTCTGAATCGATGATGGCTTTGTAGTCAGCGACAGCTTTCGCATCGTGGCCGCTCCATTCCTTCGCCAATCCGACGGCTCGCTGAACTCGATCAGCGTCTGCATCGCACACCATCGTGTAATCCCCCAGCTTGGCCATGTCTTTGCCCGAACCGTAATTACCATTCACTCCGGTCGCTTTTTGGCTCCAACGACTGCCCGTGCCGACGATGCCCATCCGAGGTCGATCATTTGCACCACGAAACCCAGCCGCTGCGGCTGGGCGACTGCCAATCACCGCAGCTCCCGCCCAAGCGAGTGAACTTTGCACAGCGTGTCGTCGTGTGATGGGGAAGGTCATAGGAGCTCGTTCTGGCTGAGGATAGAAAGCAGGGGTGATCGTGTGTCGGCGTTGGTGTTCTTTTTAGCAACAAAGGACGCCGATGTTTGGGGCGAGATCGTGACCAAGTCGCCGTCAGCGGTTACTGATTTGGAATCGCAGTCAAAGAATCTGGTAAACGGAAATTCAGGACAGATTAGTATTCAAGAACTTGGCGGATGGGGCGTTTAACTAACTGCTTGATCATCATCGCGAGCACCAATGCGGCCAGTGAACCGACGGCTACGGATGACCACAGAGGCCCGACGGCATACCCGATCGAATTCAGTAGCTTCTTCATTCCAGATCGACGACCACTGGCTTCGTATTCTGGGTTGCAAATCGTTGTGAACCAAATGCCGAATCCTCCGATGACTGCAATGACAGCGAGGATGAACAAGGGAGACTGCATCACAGACCAAGCAACAGCTTCTTCTTCGCTTTCGGTGCCACCAAGATGTTGTCGGATCGCGAAAAAGATGTCCGCTTGCTCCTGACCTTTTGGGATTTTTGTCTTCGTGCCGTCTTGCTGAAAGAGGGTGAGTTGTTTGAGATCCTGAGCGTAAGTCGCTTTACAAATTTGTTGCGACGTGAAAAACGAAGCTTTGTCATGTTCTTGCAACATGGATGCTGCTTGCGGTTGCTGGTTATGAGCCGTGGCCACCAGTTGCTTCCACTCTTTGTGGTCCTTCATTTTCAAAACCAGTGTGATTCCCGAAGACGTGATATGAGCAATATGAAACGTTTTATCGTCTCCAATCCCTTCTTCCCACGAAACCAAGTCAGAGTCTGAGGCAATGGTTTTTGCATCTTCAGTTTGGGGTGGAGTTTGCCGCTTGGCCTTTGCAAGCACAGCTTTGGCTTGCTGAACAGCTTCCGCGCGACTCTGTGCCGCTGATTCTGCAACAGCTGGTTTTGCAGCCGCTGGTTTGACAGCAGTTGGTTTCACTGACTCCGATTTCACTGATTCCGGAACTATCGACGGCGGATTCAGCGGAGTCACCAGGAAGACGCCCTTACACTTGGGGCATCGGATTTTCTTGCCCAGTGCTTTCAGGTTTTTGATGCGCATCTTCGCACTGCAGTGAGCGCACTGTGTCGAAATCGCTTCGGTCATGTTGAGCCCTTCATCGCACAGGTTCTTGAGTTTTAATTGTTCCCAGTTGATCACGGTTTTACAATCAAGCGGCTCGCCAAGAGCGTGTCAATGCGTGGGGAAACCCTTCATCCGCCAATCAACGCGATGCTGCAGTGACGCATTTTCGTTGAGCGTCCGCGAAGGCTTTGAGTTCGCGAACGACCTCAGGGTGATCTGCCGCCACGTTTGTTGTTTCGCTGATATCTTGGCTGAGATCTGCCAGAAACAGCTTATCGACCGGTTGCGCGGTTTGAAGGTTTGAAGTGTCGCGAACATTTCCAAGCAACTTCCACTTGCCTTTTCTGACGGCCCATTGAGCTCGATCGCCCTTGCCTAGCAGCCAATACAATGTGTGATGAGGGCTGGCGGTCGTCGGGTCTTTCACCTGCGACAAAAGACTGCGGCCGTCGTATTTGCGATTTGGTAGTTCGGCTCCACAAAGTTCTGCGATCGTGGGAAACCAGTCGCATCCAAACGCCATGCGATCACAGACCTTGCCCTGTGCAACAACACCGGGCATCGAAGCGATCGCGGGGACTCGAATCCCCCCTTCAAACAAACTGGCCTTGGCTCCTCGATAAGGGCCCGGATTTCCTCCGCCCCAGAATGCTCGCTCTTCTGTCGAGTGGCCATGGTCTGACTGAAAAATGACCAACGTGTTGTTTCGAAGTTTGAGGGCGTCTAACGTGGCCAGCAAAGCCCCAATCTTTTCATCAACGGTTGAAGTGAATTCTGCGTATTGGCGTCGTGGAGACGGAAGGTGTTTGTAGCGTTGTCGCCATTGACTGGTTCCTTGCATCGGGTAATGAGGTGCGTTGATTGCCCAGTACATGAAGAACGGTTTGTCTTGGTTGTCCCTGATAAACTGAGTGCCTTCTTGGACCATCAGGTCAAGAAAAAACTGACCATCACGATGTATTTCTACGCCGTCTTTCCACAGATCATGACGGTTCGGTCCATTCCAATAAAAGAAGTGAGAATAGTTATCGATGCAGCCTCCCATGTGCCCGAACGATCGATCGAAACCTTGCCCCATTGGCATGGTGTCAGGAGTAAATCCGAGATGCCACTTACCGATATGACCGGTGGTATAGCCCAGCTGCTTCAGCAGTTCAGCCATCGTCACTTCAGTGGTCGGCATTCCCGGCGTGCCTTGTTTGGAAGACACATTTCCGGGAACTCCGGCTCGAGCAGGAATGCGACCCGTCATTAAACCGGCTCGTGAAGCCGAACAGATGGCGGACGGCGAATACATCTGAGTAAAGCGGACGCCTTCGGCTGCGAGGCGATCCAAATTCGGAGTTTCAAGATCCTTGGATCCGTAGCAGTTTAAATCGAGGCTGCCCTGATCATCGCTGTAGATGACCACGACGTTGGGAGGGCGAAACGCTTTGTTGGCGAAAGTGGGATTCGCGAAGGCGCCTAGCAAAGCTGTTGCCAGAACAGCGACGGTGCAGGTCGTGAAGTTCATAGAGATTCGCTTGAAGAAGGCTGGAGGGACCGATCAAAATAGCTGAATTGCGATCTCAATCAATGCTGTCGGTCAGGCGCTGCCCATCAATGAGCGGCTTTGAACGTGGACGTGGACCGCACTGCATTTCCAGCCAAGTCTGCTTGAGCGGCTTGCATGGTCGGGGGCGGATTGCTGAGACTGTGGTTTCGCATGTTCCGTGGCATAGGTTCGGCAAACGCTTTATGAATCGATTTCTTCTGGCCACGTTGTTGACTTCATCCGTGTGTGCTGCTGAAGAGTCGTCTGAACAATGGAGCTTGGTGTCGTCGCCATGCCGTTCGTTCAATGGTTCTTGTTTCGGCCATTGGGAATCAGCAAGTGGTGGCGGGTGAACAGTCGCTGAGTGGCGAACAGGGTTCCTTGTGTTGTGGTCGCTATCAATCGTCGCAGCTGGATTCTTCCTTCAGAACTTTGGCCAATCGGCGAGCGTGTCTTTCTTCACCGGTGTATTTGGCGTTCAAAAATAGCTTCACCAATTCCAAAGCGTATGCAGGGCCGATGACTCGAGCACCCAAGCACATCACATTCATGTCGTCGTCTTCGACTCCTTGTCGTGCGGAAAAGGGTTCGAAAATGACGGCCGCTCGAACGCCCTTGACTTTGTTCGCAGCAATGCTGGCTCCGACTCCGCTACCACACAATGCGATTCCTCGGTCCAGTGCGGCAGACGCCACTGATTTTGACATTGGAATCACGTAGTCGGGGTAGTCGTCTGCCGGATCTAAAGACGGTGCTCCGAAATCAGTGCATTCGTGTCCTAGGGCAATAATGGCTTGTTTGATTTCCTCCTTCAAAGGAAAGCCGCCATGGTCACACGCAATTCCGATTTTCATGCTCACGACTTCGTCCTGATTCTGTTCGATAAAAAGGCCATGTTTCAACCGCAGAACAAATGTTCGGCAGATCAGCTGGCAGTTTACCTGACAGCGAGGCTGTCGTCGCTGTACGCAACGGGCTCCGTCTCCGAAAAAATGCGACTCGCGCGGCTGCAACGCCTATGCTTGCCAGTATAGGCGTCTGTGAAGGTCCAATACTGACAAGCATTTTCTCTGCCGAGAATTATTCTCGCGTGCGGCCGTCTTCGATGATCTTCGTGAGTCTCGCTACCATGCGACTTGCGACGTCTGGATGTTGCTTCATCACATTTTCTTTTTCGGATGGGTCGTCTTTCAGGTTGAACAGTTGGTATTGAGCAACCTTATTGTTGGCCAACTTCTGTTCGACTTTGACATTGCGAGCAGACTTGCGATCGTGGCGTTGCAATTTCCAATCACCGATTCGAAGTCCCCAAGTTCCGCTGTTGCCGTTGTCTTGTTGAACTACATGGTCTCGACCCGCATCGCTGTCGCCGAGCAGTGCGGCGAGCACGTCAAGACTATCGACGCAAGCTTCCTGCGGGATTGTCGTTTCCGTTAAAGCGGCCAAGCTTCCTGCGAGATCCACAGTGCATACAACGGCCGAACTTTCGGCCGGCTGGATACGGCCAGGCCAGTAAGTGATAAAGGGGGTTCGAGTCCCTCCTTCGTAAACGCTGTACTTGCCTCCAGAAAATTGACCAGCGGCGCGATGAGTTCCATTTTTTTCCACGGCCTCATCTTTGTATCCGTCGTCGAGGACCGGACCATTGTCTGAACAAAAGACGATCATGGTATTGTCGTCAATTTTTAAGCGTTCCAAGGTCTTCAGCAGTTCTCCAACACACCAGTCGAGTTGCACAATGGCGTCTCCACGAAAACCAAGTTCTGACTTGCCGTGGAAGCGTTCATGAGGCATGCGGGGGACATGGAGATCGTGAGATGCGAAGAATAGAAAGAAGGGGTCTTCTTTGTTGGCTTCAATAAATTCAACCGACTTTTCGACCCACTTGTCGGCCAAATCTTCGTCTCGAAATCGAGCCGCGTGGCCCCCGGTGTAAAATCCGATGCGGCTAATTCCGTTGTGAATGGTGGAATTGTGTCCGTGAGACCAATCCATTTTCAGAGTGTCTCGATGAGTCATTCCAGTAGGATGATCTGGCGAAGGTTTCTTGCGTCCGACCCAGAGAGGGTCCTTTGGGTCAAGATTCAGCACGTTGTGATTTTGCACGTAAACCTGTGGGACACGGTCGTTGGTCGTGGGCAAAAGGAAGCAGGAATCGAATCCGATTTCCATGGGGCCTGGCTTAAGTTGGCCATTCCAATCGGGGCCATCTTTGCCACCTAGCCCCAAATGCCATTTTCCGACGACAGCCGTTTTGTAACCTGCCGTTTGCAGCAAAGAAGCGACGGTTGTTGTTCCTGCGGGAATGACGGCCGGAGAATTGGGTGGAGCAATTCCAGTGCCTTTGGTTCTGAAGGCGTATGAGCCGGTGAGGAAAGAATATCGAGTTGGTGTGCACGTGGAAGCCGAGCAATACCCATTGGTGAATCGAATCCCTTCGCTGGCCAGACGATCGATATGAGGAGTCTGAACGGCGGTGGCTCCATAGCAAGACAGATCACCATAGCCCAGATCATCAGCCATGATGACGATGACGTTTGGGCGGTCCGCTGCAATCGTCGAGCCGACGACAGCAAGGGTGATCAAGAGCACTGACAAGGTTCTGGTCATAGGAGTTTGCTTTGATATTTAGATGGATGAGTTAAGCAAGTGCGGCAGCCATGCACCCACACGGTCAGCAGTTGCTCAAATGATAGAAGCACAGATCACACTACACATTCAGCAGTTTGGATCAATTGATCTCACCCCTTGATTGACGGCTCAACGGCTGAATTATCAGTTTTCATTCAGCGAACTTCTCTCGCAGCGAACGCCGCCGCAGGAACCGCCGCAGCAGTAACTGTGGGTCTTTCGAGCCGTTGCAGCCGCTTTTGATGCTTCTTCTGCTGATCACGCATCTCGCAGGGCCGTGTTTCCGCAAGCAAGAGACCGTTGGTTAGCAATTTTGTTGTCTGATGAGGAATCGACGATCTGACGTTCTATCGCCTGTTGAGTGCAGAATAGATGGCCGTTGAAATCTTGCCGGGGTCGGCGGCTCGAGTATTGCACATCACGACGATGCCATGCTTCTGGTTTGGGTAGAAAACCATTCGGGTTCGAGTTTCGTCTTGTGATCCGTTGTGGGAAATTTTCAGAGTTTGGCCGGAGCCGGAAACAACGACGCCCAAGCCATAAGTTGAAGTTGCTCCGGTCTTCGTTTTCTGCGCCGTCCACATCTCGGCAGTCGTTTGTGGGTGAATCAGTTTTGCGCTTGCCAGAGCAAGGCCAAATTTAGCGAAGTCTTTGACGTTCGACTTGTAGCCTCCCGCTCCGTGCTTCCAAAAATGTGCATAGTCGGGTACTTCCGCTGGAGTTCCATTTTGAAAAACAACGTAGGCCTTGGTCCAATCGCGTTGCTGTTGAAATGGCATGTCCATCTGAAAACTGTTAAGTCGCAGAGGCTTCACGATTCGGTCTTGAATTTGCTGTTCAATGGGCGATTTTCCCGCGGCCTGTACCACAGCGCTAAGAAGCACATAGGCGTATGACGAGTATTCAGTTTTTGTGCCGGGCTGAAAGATCAGTGGGGAGAGGAGGAAGCGATTTAAGCTGTTGAGTGGGTCGAGTTCTGCTAACGGTTCGATCGTTTTTCCTGAGGGTATCACTTTTCCATTTGAATAATGTGGAATGCCGCTTTGGTGGCTGAGCAACTGGCGCGTTGTAATTTGTTTCATCTGATCGGGGAGACTCGGGATGTACGAAACGATGGGTTGGTCTAGGTTCAACTGCCTCTTTTGAACAAGTTGCATGGCCGCGATGGCCATCAATGGTTTGGAATTTGATGCCCAGTTGAAGATTGTGTCACTGCTGACTTCGGTTTGATTGCCTACGTTGGCGAATCCGTAGCCCTGCGCGTAGACGAGTTTGGAATCACTGATGATTCCAACGGCGGCTCCAACAATTTGCTGCCTCTTCATTTCGGCGGCGACAGCGTCGTCAATGACTTGATACGGGCTGGCGACTGCTTGAGCAGCCACGGGGGTTGGAACGCAGGCAAGCAAAGATGCTGCGATGAAGATGCATTGGACGAGGAAGGTTTTCGGCATAGGTGGGATTTCAGTTGCAGCTGTTGTGGCCCACAGTCTTGAGTTTGTGGGCAGAGATAACGACACTCAGGATTCTTCGGGCGAAACAATCTCCTGTGTTTCCACGGGTGTCTATTCACATTGCATGGTGCATCGGAGAAATTAAATTGTCACGTCATTTCTATGTGATTGGCTGCATTTTTGTGACCCGCTGCCGTGTTGAATCATTCAGGTGGTTTTGGAACAGTGGTATTGGAACAGTGGCTTGAATAGGGAGTCGGAATTCATGACGAGAGAATTCAATGAGCGTCCCACGTCAAGATAACAGGCCGATGGCGTGACGTCTTTGACTGGCTGCAGATCACACGTGGCGATTTTTCATGAGGGAGTGATTGCGGAAGAAGATCGTGGAATCATCAACCGGGATACGCCATGAAATATTGTTTGTCTGAAAGTCAGCATGTTGTGGTTCACTTGAATCGCTGAGGCCTTCTGATGATGATCTTTGTGCGTTCCTCGATCGAGCGTGGGTTGCAAGATTCTGTCCGCTATTGAAAGCTTGTTGTGTTTCGATTTTGTTCGCTAGTGTCTAAGACTGTGTTTTTCATTTGTTTGATGGCGGCTGCTTCGTCGATGCAAGCGTCTGCTAATGACGGCGCTGTGTCCAAGGGGGGCAGGTCTGCTGAAATCAAGTCAGATCGTCCGAACATCGTCTGGTTGGTGTCGGAAGATAATTCCATTCACTACATGGACTTGTACGCCGAGGGAACTGCGAAGACTCCGGCGATTGCCAAGCTGGCCAAAGATGGAGTCACGTTCAACCATGCGTTTTCGAATGGGGCCGTGTGCAGTGTGGCCCGGACGACATTGGCGACTGGTTGCTATGGGCCTCGCATTGGAACTCAGTATCACCGCAAGTCTGTGACGGTTCCGATGCCCGATGGGTTGAAGATGTTTTCTGAATTGTTGACAGATGCCGGCTACTACACGGCCAACAATCGCAAGACAGATTACAACGCGGAAGCGGGCGAGAATGTGTGGAGTGATTCTTCAGGCAAAGCCACGTGGAGGAATCGAAAGGCCGGCCAACCGTTCTTTTACATGCAGAGCTTTTCGACCAGCCATGAAGGCAAGTTGCACTTTCCGAAACGCGCCATGGTAAACCAAAAGACTCGAACGGCCACAGACAGTGTGATTCTGCCGCCCTACTTTCCTGACACTGAAACCTTTAGATATACTCATGCAAAGTACCAAGACCTGATTACCGACGTGGATGCCGAAATCGGAAAAGTGGTCAATCGACTTGAAGCTGATGGCTTGTTGGAAGACACGATTGTGTTTTACTTTGGAGACCACGGCGGAGTGCTACCTCGAGGCAAAGGGTATGCGTATGAAAGTGGATTGCATGTTCCGTTCGTCGTTCGTATCCCGGAGAAATGGCGACACCTGATTCCGTTTGAACGGGGGTCTCGAACGGATGGGTTTGTCAGCTTCGTCGATTTTGGGCCAACCGTGTTGAATCTCGCGTCGGTCAAAATTCCGAGCCAAATGGATGGTGTCCCGTTTGCCGGCTCTGGCATTTCCAAAGAAGATGTTGAAGAGCGAGATGAAGCGTTTGGGCATGCTGATCGGTTCGACGAAAAGTACGACCTTGTGAGAACACTGCGAAAGGGGCGTTTCGAATACATCCGCAACTTTCAGCCCTTCAATCCTGATGGCCTGCATAATTTTTATCGCTACAAGATGTTGGCGTTTGAAGAATGGCGGCAGTTAAATTCGCAAGGCAAGCTGAATGCAGTTCAGTCGGCGTTTTTTGAAGCTCGACCGGCTGAACAGTTGTTCGATATTGAAAGCGATCCTCATGAAGTTCGTAATCTTGCATCAGATCCGCAGTACCAAAGTGTTTTGCTGGATCTTCGACAGAGGATGTTGCAGAGAATTGCTGAGATGCCGGACCTGAGCTTCTATCCGGAAAGCTTGTTGGCCGCAGACGCATTCGGCAATCCTTCGAAATTCGGACGACAGCACAGAGCTCAGATTTCAAGATATGCGGCAATTGCCAATTTGCAGTTGTTGAAGTTTGACGATGCGAAGTCCGAAATTGAGGCCGCGTTATTGAGTGAAGATCCGATGGCTCGATACTGGGCGTGCATCACATGCAGTGCCTTTGGAGATGATGCGGTGGATTTATCGGCTGTGATTCGCCAGCGAGCGGAATCAGATGAAAACAATTTGGTTCGAGCTCGTGCGGCAGAATTCTTGGGGCTGACCGGGCAAGCCGGGGCAGAAGCAATCTTGATCGATTGTGTGAATGACTCAAGCAGCGGAATTGAAGCGGGATTGGTTCTGAATTCTGTGGCATTGCTGCGAGACCATACTGAGGCCAAGTCGTTTGAGTGGTCAAAGATTCAGTTGTCAAAGTCGATGTTGAAGAATGACACGGTGGCTCGTCGGCTTGAATACTTTAGGTCTGAGGAATAGATGGTGTCATGACCAGATGTTGCCAGCATCAGATGAACGTTGGGCGTATGAATGTCCTGACGTGATGCAATTTGATGGGATATTCAAATTGCTTTGAAAGGATGTTCAACAAAATACGTCATAAATAGAAGAGATACACTGGTCAATCAGATTGGGCAGACTGCAATGCTGTTGGCGAGTGATTCGCGTTACCAATTCCGTTGAATTGGGATGCTGTTTTGTTGGTCAGTGTGACAATTCACGTTTCCAACCGGCTCTTTTTGTCGGGAAGAAGGTTTGTTTAATTAACGCTGGAAGTTCAGCCCAAGCAGCACGTAAGATAGGTCGGTGCGACTGTTGTGTTGGCGTCTTGGGAAAGTTGTTTCGCAGCTGTCCGTAGCTCGCAGTATCCAGTTGCAGTTTGACTGTCGGTGAAGCAGATCAGCTTCACTGTGAAGGCATAAAACGTAGAGAGAGGATTCCGAATGACGTTCCGCATGTTAACGTTACTGGCCACGCTGATGGTCGTCACCGGAAGCAGTTCTCAAGCCCAAGCTGATCTCAGCGATCTTAAGGCGCGTGAGAAAAACTTGGAAAGAATTTTGCCCAAGGTCCGTCCAGCTCTTGTTTGCGTTCAAGACGGATTCGGTGCGGGAAGCGGTGTTGTTGTTTCTGAAGATGGGATCGTGCTAACGGCATCTCATGTTGTGGATACCGAAGGGAACAATCGCCCAACGAGCCTTCGAGTCATCTTTCCTGATGGGTCTCGGTATCGAGCCAAGGTGTTGGGGATGAATCGAACGGCCGACGCGGCCATGTTGCAGATTATTGGTAAGCCCAGAAACGGTAAGCCATTTCCATTCGTGAAGTTAGGTGAATCATCCAAGCTGAACCAGGGGGAATGGTGCTTCGCGATTGGTCATCCGGGCGGATTCAATTCTGCTCGACCTGCTCCCGTTCGGTTCGGACGCATTCTTTCGGTTGGTGGACGCACTGTGGTTTCAGATTGTGCGATTGTGCTGGGAGATTCCGGCGGGCCACTGTTTAACATGCAGGGCGAAGTCATTGGAATTCACAGCATGATCACAGAAGTGATTGTGGAGAATCGGCATGTGGCCATCGACGTGTTTCGTCGCGATGGCGATCGCATGGAAAACGGTGAATCGTGGGGTCATTTGGAAGCAAGTGACAACGACATTGAAGAAACGAACTTTTTCGGAGTGGTCGTGCGGTGGCGCAATTTTACTCCGGAAGTTGCTCTTGTGATCGCCAACTCACCAGCTGCGAGAGCCGGCATTCGTCCGGGAGATATTTTGACTAAGATTGCTGGTCAAAGATTCGCAGATTCACTGGGGATGACCACGCTGTTGAATGAATTGGTAGCTCGACAAAAAGTGGAAGTGGTGATCGATCGCATTGGTGACACGGTTCGCCTGCCGTTGGTGATCGGGGACCGCCCGTCACGAAGGCAACTTCGTGGTCGACGTGATCGAGTACACGCGGTTGATGAAGATCACTTGAAAGAACTGAAGACTCAGCTGACATCGCTTCGCAACGTTGGCCCATTCGAAAAACGTAGCCAAGAAGTGATGGCCGCGTACAGCGAAGCTCTTTATGACCAACAGGGCACCGTGGTTGAATTCCGCGGCTTCGGGCCAACCTTGGCGTTGGGGGCGGTCATGAGTGCTGATGGTTATATTTTGACGAAGGCCAGTGAACTGGAAGGAATCGTAGATCCGGAATGCGTGCTGTACGATGGACGTCGTGTGTCCGTTCAGGAAGTTGCCGTCGATCACACTCACGACTTGATGCTGGTGAAGGTCGATGCCAATGATTTGACTCCTGTGAAATGGGATAGCCGTCGCAAGTTTGATTCAGGCACGCTCTTGATTACACCAGATGGCCGGTCCTTGCCACTGCGTCCCGGTGTCATCAGCGTTGCCGAACGTAAGCTGCCAAATTCAGACCAAGGGTTTCTTGGTGTTCGCATGCGATATTCGCCAACAGGCGGTGTGATGGTTGAAGAAATTGTACGAGGCGGAGCAGCAGAAAGAGCTCGCCTGCAAGAAGGGGACGTGATCCGCTCGCTGAATGGAGTCGACGTGACTGGGCCCGATAACATGGGAGCGACCATTGCATCTTTGCCACCGAACTCAGTGATTGCGATTCGCTACGAACGTGATAGCGTGATTCGCACAGTGAAAGTGTCTTTGACATCTCGGTTCGTACCGAATGCGGGTGAGCAGATGTTGAAACGCTATTCCGACAGCAACGGAAAATACGCCAGTCTGCATAACTCGGGCTTTCCACGAGTCATCGAACACGATTCGGACTTGTTTCCAAATCAGTGCGGAGGGCCGTTATACGACCTGAATGGCAATGCCATCGGTCTCAACATTGCTCGAGTTGCACGAGTCAGCAGCTACGCTATCCCCGCCGAAGATGTGCTGAATGTGTATCGAAGACTTCGTCGGCAGAAGTAGCAGGACTGAGTTTTCTTGGTCACGAACTGAGTGAACAAGTTCGAAAGGTGATGCTGGATCGGTGAGCGGTGAAGACTTAGTTTGGGGCTGGCTCACGATGTTTGATTTGCTTTGGTCCTGCAGATTGGGTGGTTCTTTAAAAAAGAGTCCCTTGATCTTCAGGAGCTGAGTTTGCATCAGCGTCGGTTTCTAGCCAATCGAGGAATTGTTGTTCGGTCATCACCTTGACACCCAAGTCTTCAGCTTTGGTCAATTTGCTGCCCGCTTTTTCACCAGCGACCAGCAGGTTGGTCTTCTTTGAAATGCTACTGGAAGCTTTTCCTCCGTGGTCTCGAATCAATTGCTTCGCTTCTTCTCGACTGAGCTGTGACAGTGTTCCGGTGACGACGACGGACTGACCCGTCAGTCTTTGTTGGTCGGCCGATTTTTGAAGTGCCGGGTCGATGGGAGTGCCAAGGTTCAGAGACAAAGCTTTGAGTTCTTGCATTGCGTTTTGTCCGTATTCTGATTGGAAGTATTGCGATACGGAAGCCGCGATGACGGGGCCGATGTCATCAACGGCAGCGAGAGCTTCTTCTGGTTGGGCGGCAATTTCTTCCATGGTTCCGAAGGCTTCTTCAAGCACCTGAGCATTGCTTTGTCCGACGTGCCGGATGTTCATGCCCGTTAACAGTCTCCACAGAGGCTGCTGGCGGCTTAAGTCGATTCCGTTCAGCAGGCGTTCGATCGATTTTTCTCCGAGCCGCTCAAGTTGCTCTAATTCGCTTCGTCGTTCGTGAAGTCGGTACAGAGATGGGATGCCGAGAATGAGTTTGGCTTCGAGCAGTTGGCTGACCAGCTTTTCGCCTAGCCCATCGATGTCCATTGCGGGACGGCTTGCGTAGAAGACTAAAGTTTCACGAAGCTGAGCAGGGCATTCTGGGTTGGGACAGCGGATGTAGACTCCGCCGTCGTCTTGGATGACATCACTGTTGCATTCGGGGCATTGAACGGGAAAGGGAAATTCGATTTCGCTTCCTGTTCGAGCGGCGATGTTGACTCGTAAGACATGAGGAATAATTTTTCCCGCTTTTTCGACCATGACGGAATCTCCAATCATGATTTGCAGGCGGTCTAATTCGTCTTTGTTATGCAAGCTGGCTCGTGAAACCGTTGTGTTGTCGATTTCGACGGGTTCTAGTTCTGCAACGGGTGTGAGAGTTCCCGTTTTGCCCACTTGGATTTCGATACTTCGAACTTTGGTTTCTGCTTCGTAGCGTTCCCATTTGTAGGCTCGAACCCAGCGTGGACTTTTCGAAGTGGAACCAAGATGGTTGCGGTCTTCAAAGTTGTTGAGCTTGACCACGATTCCGTCGACTTCAAACGGAAGTTCGCCCACATTTTCGGACATGCGTGTGACGACTTCCATCAGTTGTGTAAAACCGGTGGCCGACGAAACGTCTGGAGTAACGGGAAGTCCTAATTTGCGAATGGATTTTAGAAAAGCCAGATAGTCTGGCCATTCAATGCCTTCAACGAATCCGACTCCGTGACTGACAAATCGAAGCCCACGTTTTCGAGCTTCCTTTGGGTCGAGTAGTTTGAGAGCTCCGGCGGCGGCGTTGCGAGGATTTTTGTAGGGTTCGATTCCTTCGGCAACTTGAGCGGCTTGGTAGTTGGCAAATGTTTCATTGTGGATGATGACTTCGCCGCGGATTTCCAGAATTTGGGGAGGCTTTTTGGTTTGCAGCCTCAGTGGAACTCCTCCAACGATTCTGGCGTTGGATGTAATGTCGTCTCCAACGCTGCCGTTGCCTCGAGTCGTCGCTTGAACCAGTTGGCCGTCTTGGTAAACGATCGCCATGGCGACGCCGTCGATTTTGTATTCGACACTGTAGTTCAGTTGTTCGCGGTCAAATTCTTTGCACAAACTGGCGTCCCAGTCTTTCACTTCCTGTTCTGTAAAGGCGTTTTCGATGGACAACATGGGAACTCGATGAGTGACCTGTTGAAATCCATCAATCGGTTCGCCACCTACTTTGTGGCTCGGGCTGCTCGCAGAATCGTATTGCGGGTAATCGGTCTCAAGTTGCTGCAGTTCAGCCATCAGACGGTCGTAGTCTCGGTCTGGAATTTCCGGCAATGCGTCCACGTAATACAGACGATTGTGGTGTTCCAGAGTCGCGCGGAGATCTTCAATTTGTTTTAGGATCTTCTTCGTCATGATGTCGTTCAATTTGCGGGCTGATGGTCCGGTTCGGCAAGGCCTGTTGTTTTGGCCGAGATGTTTGCCTAGGTTTGTGTTTTATCGTGTTTTCGGTTTTTTGCGAATTCTACGATACTCAAATCTACCGTTGGTGTTTATGACAGTAGATCCAAGCCGCTGCCATTCTTCGTGGATTGGAAATCTTTGAGCTTGTAAGACGGTCTTTGCTCGTCCAAGTTGATCTTGTTGAAGAATACGAATTGGTGCGATAGGCATTTGCTTGCGGCCAATGATGAAAGGTCTGATCTTATGAAACGTTTTCGTGTTTTATTGGCGGCGTCTGTTGTTGCTGGGGCATCATCAGTTTGTGTTCATTCCCTTCAAGCGGATGATGATGATAACCAACGCGGTGATCGCGTGGCTCGTCTGATGAATTTAGACAAGGACGATGACGGCAAGATTTCGAAAGACGAACTTCCTGAACGTCTTTCTGGCATGTTTGCGAAAGCGGACACCGATGAAGATGGCTTTTTGACCGAAGCGGAAGTCAAGAACGCCATGGTTGTTCGCGAAGGTCAGGCGAATGATGGCCAGCGTGGACGAGGTCGAGGTGAACGAGCAGAAGGTGGCCGGCCCGGTGGTGAAGGCCGCGGTGGTGAAGGCCGCGGTGGTGAGCGAGGCGGCGAACGAGGCCGGGGTCCGGTTGGTGAAGGTCGCGGTGGTGAGCGAGGCGGACCGCAAGGCCGCGGTGGCGAGCGTGATGCTGATCGGCGTCCCGACGGTCCTTCAGAATCTGCACTGATGGGGGCGATTGATGCTGACGGAGATGGCCAGCTTTCAGAAGAAGAAATCAAGAACGCCGTGACAGCGTTGAAGGCACTAGACCGGAATGAAGATGGAGTGCTCGATGCCGTGGAACTGCGAGCGAATCGCCGTGGTCCAGAAGGTCGTGGTGAACGTGGTGAACGTGGTGAACGTGGTCGCGAAGGTCAAGGCCCCGGCGATCGTGGCGCTGGAGGCCGTGGCGGTGAAGGTCGCGGTGGTGAAGGCCGTGGCGGTGAAGGCCGTGGCGGTGAAGGCCGCGGTGGTGAAGGTCGTGGTGGTGAAGGTCGCGGCGGTGAAGGCCGTGGCGGTGAAGGTCGTGGTGGTGAAGGCCGCGGTGGTGAAGGTCGCGGTGGTGATCAGGGGCGTGGTCGTGAAGGCGATCGCCCGAATCCCGAATCATTCGCTGCAATGATGATCGAGCGAATGGATAAAGACGACGACGGCAAGTTGAAGGGGGATGAAATTCCAGAACGTATGGCCGGGCGTCTCGCGGACATCGACAAGAATGACGACGAAGCGATCGATAAAGCCGAACTTGCTGCGATGGCAGAACAGATGTTTCGAGGTCGCGAACGAGGTGGCGAACGAGGTGGCGATCGGGAATCGGGAGGGCGAGCAAATGGACGTCGGCCCGGTGGCGACCGTCCTCAACGTCCTGACGGAGCGGGTTCTCGGGAAGATCGCAGCGGACAGCGTGCTAAGCGACCTGCTTCGGATGACGACATCACTTAGGCATCGGGCCAATATTGGCACTTGATCTGTGACACGCGCTGCCGGTTTGTGACCGCCGAAATTCGCTGCTTCGCAAGTCGAATTTAATACAGAGGCAATAATCTTCTGAAGCCGTGTCCCAAGACGATCAAGAGAAAAATCACGTTGCGAATGAAGACCGCGCAGACACTGAGTCTGGGCGGTTTTTTTTTCGCTTGTTGATCTTCCGAAGCGGTGGCCAGTTGTTGGCTTAATCGGCTGATCCACGAAAGGGTTCGAGGCCATTCGATCACGTGATCTCGCCATTGCACGGGGATCTGGTTTTCACCAACCGTTGCTCCTACGATTCCTCCAACAATCGCTGCCGTCGTGTCTGCGTCTCCACCGCACGCGATGATGGACGTTACAGCGCTGCGATAATCTCGTTGGTGGCTCAGCCATGCGTGGATGGCCATGGGGACCGTTTGCAGCACGTAGCCAGAAGCGTTTTGATGGCATCCCAGTTGCGCGGCGAATTCAAGGACGGTGTCTCCACGTTGCACACTGTCGATCACTTGCTGTAACTTTGGAAGCAATTCGTCGTCGGCATCGATCACGGTTGCTGAATACAGGTCCAGAAAAAGTTTGCCGTCGACGTGAAAGTGCTGGCAACCTAACCTGGTTGCTAGCGCAACCGCGATGGCTCCATGATATGCCTTTGGATCCGTATGAGTCACCACAGTGGCCGCTTTTAGAAAATTCTGAAGCTGCTGGATGTCCTTGAAGTAGGCTCCGAAAATTGCGGCCCGCATTGCAGGTCCGTTGCCTGCTGAAAATATTCCGCTGGTTGTGGGTGAACAAAAGAGCCACAGTTTTAGGCACGATTTTGCAGTCGCTAATCCGACGCCTGCGGGCAAAGTAGCGAACCAATATTTGAGTCTCTTGGCGAAGTTGGTTTGAAACTTCGCGACGTCACCGTTGGCGAAAATGAGCGCTTGGGCCACCATGCAGATGTGTTCGGTGTCGTCAGAAACCATTCCTCGACCAAACACAAAGCGGTGGCGGTTTGCTGGTCCGAGAATCTTGGCGGCTCGGCTTCGAGAAAGTCCTTCGTAAGGAAGGCCTAAGGAATCAGCGACAGCCGTTCCGACAAGGCAACCTGCGAGACGTTCTTCAAATGTAAGAAGGGGGCGATTGGTCAATCGTTGAATTCCTTGGCTCTGTTCGATGCGAATTCGCTGCTGGTGGAAACGAACGCCGGTTGTTGAGATGCTTGTCGCCACGTTTTTTGTTTACAAACCTTTTCGTCATCTGAAAGTCTGCATTCAGCGAATTCGTCGATAGCAATCTCCGGCGCTGGAAAAGCGTGCGACGAACTGTAAAACTTGGTGCAGCAAAAACGTTCTCCGGCATCCCAGCTCTCATTCTTCGACTGTTGATTCATGAACACAGATCCTATTTCTCCTTCTGATTTTCGCAGGTCTGTTCTTGCCGTGCCTCCGTTGGCTCGTGATACCGATTTCAAGGTATGTCCAGTTCAAAATCGTCGCCTCATTCAGCATATTGAACGTGGGGGAGTCGACATGCTGTTGTACGGAGGTAACGCCAATTTCTATCACATGCGGCCTTCCGAATATGAAAGCACTTTGGAAATTTTGGCCAGCAGTGCGGCCGATGGAACTCGAGTGATCCCGGCGGTCGGGCCTGCCTATGGCACGATGATGGATCAGGCAGACATTTTGAAGCGATTCAATTTTTCAACCGTGATGGTGCTGCCGACGACGGCTGTGATGACGGAACCTGGATTGATGAATGGGTTTCGAGACTTCGTGCAGTCGCTTGGTCAGCCAGCCGTGCTTTACATCAAAGATGACAACTACATGAGTCCAGAAGGTGCTGCTGAACTGGTTGAAAACGGAGACGTGTCGTTCATCAAATATGCGATTGTGAAAGACGATCCGGCGGATGACGAATATCTAAAACGGCTTGTTGAACTGGTCGATCCATCCGTTTTGGTGAGCGGCATTGGCGAGCAGCCTGCGATGATTCACTTGACGAAGTTTCGATGTGGTGGTTTCACGAGCGGCTGTGTGTGCGTCAATCCTGCATTGTCTCAACAAATGCTGAATGCTATCCACGACAACGACTACAACTTGGCCGAAAAAATTCGCAAGATCTTTGTTCCGTTGGAAGATCTGCGGAACGAAGTGAATCCAATTCGAGTGTTGCACGAAGCCGTTTCATTGAGCGGCATTGCAGACGTTGGGCCTCATGTGCCTTTGCTAAGCGGACTTACCAATTCTAAGGCGGATGAAGTGAAAGCCGCTGCCACTGCTTTGTTGAACGTCAATTTGTAGGAATCGAAGGCAGGGACACTGTGAAGAGTGCAGGCTGTGAACATTACACACAGAAAACAGTTCCGCCTGGAAGCAGTGCAAACTAAGAACAAGAACAAGGGCGGGGCGAAAGCTGCATGCTTTTGGCCCGCCTTTGTTCTTGATCCGTCTAGAGCAGTTCTTCGAAGTGTTCTCGAATTTCCCGAAGCGTGGCCGGTTGAAACTTGGTGGCTCCAAACTTTGAACTGCGGATTTTGCTGTCAACATCGCCTTGTTGATCGGCTGGAAACACGGCTAAACAAGGCACCTTTTTGGAGCGACCATACGCTTGAAACTGTGAAAACGATTCCAAGGTGTCTTCCGAATGGTTGTCGGCCAAAATGAGTAAGCCGTCTGGGGGTTCATCGCCTTTCAGTTGTTCTAAGGCGACAGCAGGATGAGCGGCGAATTTGGTCTTCAGATTGTGTTTTCCGAAGTATGCCTTCAATGCCTTCATGCGTTTTTGCAAAGAATCTACGATCAACAACGTGCGATCTTGTATGACGGTAGGAGCTTCAGCGTCGAAGATTGGTTGATCTGTTTCGTTCCAATCTCCAAGATCCATCAAGGCTGTTCTCAGGTCGGCCATTGCTTCTGCGGCCGATTGATGGCGATCATGAGGATTCACTTCCATCATCTTCATGACGGTTGCTTCGACACTGTCTGGCAAGTCTGGAACCAGGCGGCGAATGGGCGTGTACTGAGTGTACCGGCTGAGCTGTTTTCGTTCTTCGCGATCCTTGGTTCTTTGCCACGCGGGTTCTCCGGATAGCAGTTCGTGAAGAATGGCTCCTGTGAAAAACAGATCGCTACGTGGGTCGTTGTCCGGAGCATTTGTGCCTTTTTCCAAGGCCGCGTATTCAAGAGCTCGATGAACGTCGTCGCTGGATCCAGCTTGTTCATTGCTGTCAGCTCCGGCAAGTCCAAAGTCGACCAACTTGGCAACTCCATCGCTGCTCATCAAAACGTTGGTCAGTTTCAGGTCACGATGAGTGGCGCCTAAAGTCAAGGCGTAATCGAGACCGGCACAGATTTCGTAGACGCAGCGACATGCTTCGGCCGGAGACAGTTTTTTGCGCAGGTTCATGAAGTCTCGAAGGTTGCCGCCTTCGACAAATTCCATGGTGAAATAGTGAAAGCTGTCTTGGCTGCCCACATCAAAAATCGGCACGATGTTTGGATGTTTAAACTTTTGACAGATTCGCGCTTCTCGGTGAAAACTGGCCACAGCATCGGGATCGACGGCCCAGCGATCTCTGAGAAGTTTGAGCCCTACCATTTCCCCAGTGGAGACATGTGCTGCTCGGTAGACTCGAGCAAAGCTACCGCTGGCATTGCGATACAGCAATTTGTAATTGCCTAAGACGAGGCCGTCTGTTGTGCCCTTTGAGATGCGGCCAGTCTGCAGGTTCGACAAAAGCTGTCGGCGTTCCAGCACGTCCAGCACTTCGGATACACTCGCGTTGGAATCGAGTGCCGCCATCGCCTGCTGCCACTCAACCGGCTTTAAGAGCCGGCTCGTGATCAGATAGCGTTTCAAATCATCCTGTGACTTAAACAACGGCATGTCGTGGAGCACTCTTCCCTTGTAGATGCGATTTATTGAACTGACGATTCGATTTCAAATTGCCAACACTGCAATCTACGTTGCAGAAATGGGCGCCGAGCATTGTCTTTATGTTTTGAGAGACTTTATCAAGGTCTCCACGGAAACATACGGGTGCGAAATCCTAACGGTTTCGTTGAACGATTTCCTGCTTCTTTCTGGCTGGAATTCAGTAGAAATCTGAAGCCTGCCGTGGGGATGTCCAATTAAATAGCCTCTTCGGGCGAATGGTCGATGGCTTAAGCGTGTTGTTGTGAATATCCACGGGTGGGGCGTGGGCGTTGCAATGCTTCCTGTTGAGGTCTGGCAACCATGAGTGGGTGGAAAGAAGGTAGGAGATTCCAGTGGTCAGAGCTTGCTTGAAAGCTGCTCTAGCCATTGATCGCATTGTTGCTGAGTCTGAAGCAGGTTCAGCAGGCTGATATGGCGTTCCGTTAGAAACTGCTGTTCTTTCATCTCGTGTAACAAGTGGATCAGATGGTCGTACAGGCCATTGTGATTCAGGACGGCGATCGGAGCAGAATGGAAATCTAGCTGAGCCCAGCAGACGGTTTCGAACAGTTCTTCTAATGTTCCGAGCCCACCGGGAAGCACTAAATAGGCTTCCGCCAGGGAATGCATTTCGGCTTTTCGCACATGCATGTCGGATACGACTCGCATGTCATGTACTTCTGAGTGCATGAGTTCGGGCAGTGCCAGAGCTTCCGGGATGATTCCAATGACTTCAGCATTGCCTTGCAGCATCGTGTCAGCCAGCAATCCCATTTGGCCCGTGCTGCCGCCACCGTAAACAAGGCTGTGCCCATGTTTGACAAGTGATTCTCCGACGTTTTTTGCAACGCTTTCAAAGGACGGGGCTTTTCCGGTTTGCGATCCGCAAAATACACAGATTCGAGCCATCGGTTGTGATCTCCGGTATCGTTTAAGCACAAAAACAGATTGCAAGTCTGCCCTGACCAACGGAACGGACATGGCCGGGCTGAAAACGTTGTTGCGGTTGGATCGGGCATTGAATGTGAGATCTGAACAAAAAAACGCAACGCTAAAAGTGTAGCGGAAGACTTTGTCCGGCGATTGGTGCAAGGCTGGAATAAGCCGAATGTGATCATTTTGAGATCACTGATTTGCTTGCCGGTGGTAGAAAAATCAGTGCAGCTTTCCTAGCTCAGCGGACCGCACCCGAGGTGGTCGGGAAAACAGACTTCCGAACGAAACAGGGGCATCGCTCGCGATTAATCGGCAGGAATTGCCGATGCCTTGTGCGACGGCAACTTGGTTTCTGTCACGTGATGTTTGTCACGTGGAAGCTAAAACGACAATCGCATTTTGGAGGCACTGAATCATGGTCATGCAAGTTTTTCGTGGCGACGACGATGGCGACAATTCATCGGTCAATCCAAGTTCTCCGTTGACTGACGGAGTTCAGAATTCTCAGCAGGCTGGGCGTCGTTGGTTCATTGATCAAGGACATTCGGCTGGTGCGAATGAAGGCGATCAAAACGGCGTTTCGAATGATGGTCCTCAGTTCTTGAGATTTGCGGGTCGGAAGCCTGTCTTCGATTTCAGTGAACCCAAGCCCGCTTAAAACGATGGTGCCGACGTGCGACTGCTTGCGAGACTGCACAGTGGGACATTGCAGTGGACATTGCTGGATGTCTGAGACAGCTTCCTGAATCAATTTACGATTGGCCGGACTGACTTCAGAGAATTCTTGGATTGCTTGGCGAAAGACGCTGCTGATCTGGGTTCTCTGAATTTCGTTCGGCCACTTTGCGTTTGAGGAAACTGAGTTTTCTTGCGACGCAAGTTCTTGAGGCAGGTTCCCGGCGGTCGAAGCCGATTTTGTTCAGATGAAAAATGGCCGACATGGATGGGTGTGATGAGTGCTGCAGCCCGTTTTTTCTGAAGCGTCTATCGATTTCAGGAGAGTCTGTTGAGTCGGTGCATCGGCTGGGCGGGGATGCTAATATCCGCTGTGTGAGCCGGTTTTTCGGCCTGTATTCTAAGTTGTTGGTGATGTTGAAGCAGACTGTGAAGATGGCAGACTGTGGTAGATGGCAGACTGTGATAGAAAGTGCCCGCATGCATGGGTTGAAGTTCCCTTTGTTTTGGCGTCCATTGGTTGTTTTGCTGTTGGTTTTGTTGCCATCCATCGCGTTGGGGCACCCGGGGCATGGATCTGGAAGTGATTCCAATAGCTTGATGCATTATGTGACTTCTCCGATGCACGTGGTGCCAGTCGCGACAGTGTTGGTGGGTTTGGTCGTCGTGATTCGCTGGGTGTTGAAGTCCAATTCAACTCACGACCAGTCATGAGTGATTCACTGTTGATGAAGCCCGTATCCGGTGCTGTTTCGGGATCCATTCGTCCTCCAGGTTCTAAGAGCATCACGAACCGTGCGCTCATTTTATCTGCGTTGGCTGAAGGCACTTCGATTCTGACAGGAGTCTTGGACAGCGTTGATACGGCCGTCATGCTTGAGAGCTTGAATCGGCTGGGGATCTTAGTTCAGCACGACGTTGAATCTCGGACGTGTCGGATCACGGGATGCGGTGGGCGGCTGAGTGTTGAGGAAGCCGAACTGTGGCTGGAAAATAGCGGCACGAGTATTCGCTTTTTGACATCCGTTTGTTGTTTGGGTGAAGGACGGTATCGTCTCGACGGAAGCAAGCGTATGCGAGAACGGCCCATCATCGACTTAGTCGACACGCTTCAGGCGTTGGGTGCATCTGTTCAATGCGAAGATCCGGCCGGAGGTTGTCCGCCTGTGATCGTCAGCGGCCAGCCCTTAGTTGGTGGGTCAGCTGCTGTGAACGGCAACATCAGCAGCCAGTTCCTCAGCAGCTTGTTGATGGCTGCTCCGTGTGCCACGGATGCCGTGAATTTATCTGTGGCGGGCGAATTGGTGTCTCAGCCGTACGTCACGATGACCTTGGAAATGATGAGGTCGTTTGGCGTTTCAGCGACTTATCCTGAGGATTTATCCAGCTTCAGCATTCCGTCGGGCGCATACAAGGCCATCGAATACGATATCGAACCCGATGCTTCGGCTGCCAGCTACTTCTTGGCGGCCGCCGCAATTACGGGCGGCACAGTGACGGTGGAAGGTTTATCCAAGACGGCCTTGCAGGGGGATGTGTTGTTTGCTTCCGCCTTAGAACAAATGGGCTGCACAGTGGTGTGGAATGAATCTTCAGTGTCGGTCACAGGTGGCAAGCTACAGGGAGTCGATATCGACATGAACGCGATCAGCGATACGGCTCAAACATTGGCTGTGGTCGCCACATTTGCTTCGTCTCCGACAACCATTCGATGTGTCGGGCACATGCGTCACAAAGAAACAGATCGGATTGCGGCAGTTGTCACTGAACTAAAGCGAGCCGGTTTTCGAGCAGACGAATTCGATGACGGAATGACGATTTACCCAGGTGAGGCCAAGCCGGCATCAATCAAGACGTACGATGATCATCGGATGGCAATGAGCTTTGCTTTGCTGGGGTTGAAGCACAAAGGAATTCAGATTTTGGATCCAGGTTGCACTAGTAAAACCTATCCGGCATTTTTTGATGACTTGCAAGCTCTTTGTGATGCCTAAGCTTGCCTGCCGACAGCCGTCGTGGTTCTGGTTCTGGACCGTCGCGGTTTCATGCGAACGGTCAGCGAATTGTTTGTGGCTTTAGCGGTCGCGTTAGCGGTGGGCTTTTGCGGTGGGCTTTGGCGGTAACTGGGGGACAGTCTTGAATTTTGCGGCACGTTGATTGAGACATTCCAGCGTGTTGCTTACGCTAGGACTCTGCTAGATACCCAACAAAGGGCAGAGTGATCAAGTTGGCCCCGCCAGAATTCAAGCTGTTGCGAGTCGAATTTCGGAACTCGAATCCTGTACTCTGGCGACTCTGGCAGTCCCCAAATCTCCTACTTCGCTCAGCAGTCATGCTGATGTCTTGCCCCTACCTCCCTATCCGGAATCTTCGTCGATGAAGTGTTTTAGAACCGCTATTCTTGGGTTGATCTTGTCGTTTTCGTTGGGATTCTGTGCGTGTAATTCGCCGGTTTCGGCAGCGGATCATGACCGTCCCAACCATGACCGTCCCAATATTGTGATGTTGATCAGTGATGATCAAACATGGACAGACTACAGTTTCATGGGGCACGAAGTGATTCAGACTCCGGCCTTGGATCGACTTGCTGCTCACAGCGCGACTTTCCGTCGAGGCTACGTACCTGTGGCTTTGTGCCGTCCTTCTTTGGCCACAATGATCACTGGGTTGTATCCATCGGGCCATAGAATTACGGGCAATGATCCAACTCGTACCAAAGGCATGTCGGACGCAGACTACAATGTGCTTCGAGAACGATTGATTGCCAACATCGATTCGGTCCCGACGGTGCCAAAGCTGCTTGCGAAACAAGGGTATGTCAGTTTTCAGTCGGGCAAATGGTGGGAAGGCAATTTTTCTCGCGGTGGATTTACCGACGGGATGACTCGCGGGTTCCCTGAACGCGGAGGCCGGCATGGTGACGACGGTTTAAAAATTGGTCGTGATGGCATGCAGCCTGTCTTAGACTTTGTTGATTCGGCTGTCGAAGCAAAGAAGCCTTTCTTCCTGTGGTATGCACCGTTCTTGCCCCACACACCTCATAATCCACCAGATAGGTTGCTGCAAAAGTATTCTCGGCCCGGCCGCCCGGTGGAATTGGCAAAGTACTATGCGATGTGTGAATGGTTTGATGAAACCTGTGGCACATTGACCGACCATTTGGACCAAGCAGGAGTCACAGACAACACTTTGATTGTGTACGTCACTGATAATGGTTGGATCCAGCGAACAAAGCAGACTGAGGTGCCAGCAGGTTGGAAGCCGTCATTCGCTCCGAAGTCAAAGCAGTCGCCGAACGATGGAGGTACTCGCACACCCATTATGGTTAGCTGGCCAAAGAAGATTGCTGCGAAGGAATATGGGGACTTGGTCAGCAGTATTGATTTGGTGCCCACGATGCTGAAGGCAGCTGGAGCTGAAGTGCCAGACAATCTACCGGGACTTGATCTGCTGCCGTTAACTACGGAAGGAAAGGCTTTGGGCCGAGATGAAATCTTCGGAGAAAGCTATGCACATGACGTCGCGGATCTGGATGATTTGGAAGGCAGCTTGCTGTATCGCTGGGTGATTGCTGGCCGCTGGAAGTTGTTGCTGTCTTACGATGGGAAAGTGAATCGCTACGCGGCTGTTCACGATCGCACCCATGCCGTGCCAGCACTTTACGACCTGCTGGACGATCCGTTTGAAGCTCATAATGTTGCTGCACAGCATCCAGACGTTGTGAAGAATCTGAATCAGAAGCTGAATGACTGGTACCCGGTGAAGACTCGCAAAGTCATCGGGCAAGATTCTCAGTAGGCTTGTGAGATCAGAGAATCGCGATGACAGTTTTTGCCGACAGTTTTTCGCGACAAGTTGCCATGGAGTGATCTTTGATCGCATGGTGATGTATTTCAAATGCAATTTTTCTAATGGTGTTTCGCCACGACATGCAAAAGCTTCTTGCCATTGAATCATCTTGCGATGAAACGTCCGCCGCTGTGGTGGCTCGAGATCGTCAGGTGCTGTCCAATGTGGTCGCGTCTCAGTTTGAGCTGCACGAATCGTTTGGTGGAGTCGTTCCTGAAATTGCCTCTCGCGCCCACGTGCGAAATATCATTCCCGTGCTTCAAGAGGCATTGAAGTCGGCGGATTGTGCCCTTCAAGATATCGACGCGATCGCGGTTACGTCAGAGCCCGGTTTGGTGGGATCTTTGTTGGTGGGCATGACGGCGGCGAAGGGGTTGGCGTTGTCTCAGGGGATTCCTCTGGTGACCGTGAATCACCTTGATGCTCATATCTACGCCTGTGGAATGTCGGCCAATAAAGACGCCTTTCCATGCGTGGGGTTTGTTGTAAGCGGAGGACACACGAATCTGTACGACTGCCAGTCTGCAACAGATTTTAAAATGATCGCCGGTACAACGGATGATGCCGCAGGAGAAGCGTTTGATAAGGTGGCCAGAATTCTGAATCTGTCGTACCCCGGTGGGCCATCGATTCAAAAGGCGGCGGAAGGTGGAAATCCAAAGGCCTTTGATTTGCCCCGTCCCATGATGCGTGCGGACAAGATGAATTTCAGTTTTAGTGGGCTAAAGACGGCCGTGCTGTACGCGGCTCGAGGAAATCCGGGGCCGAATCAGTTGACTGAAACTCCGCCAGAAATTGTTGCCGACTTGGCTGCTTCATTTCAGCAGGCTGTGGTCGATGTGTTAGTTTTTAAGTGCAAAGCGGCACTTAAAAAATCGAATCACAAACGACTGTGTGTTGGAGGTGGAGTGGCTGCGAATCGCTTGCTTCGAGATCAGTTGGCCGACATGTGTCGTCGTCAACATGCCGAACTGCTGATCGCCGCCCCCGACCTGTGTACAGACAATGCTGCGATGGCGGCGATCGCGTGGGAATATCTTGAACAGGGCAGAGTGAGCCCGTTAGACGCGGATGTGTTGCCGGGATTGGTCCGAGTTCGCTAAGGCGCGGGAAGTTGATCACTGCGAACGTGAGATCACAGCGAACGGTATCCTAAAAGGTGGGGCCCAAAGAAGTGGGCTCTTGTTAGGTACCGCTGCTCAGAAAGCCGGCTGCTGTGCCATGGTGGCTGCCGCGTGACGCCGGCTGTTGTGTGAATTCGGCTGCTGTGTGAAATTGACGCAGCGGTGAGTCGTGTCGCTCGGCAGTCTTGTTTGCGTGACTCTGCAAACCTTCTTGTTGGAAAGGTCTGGAACATGACGCGACATACTACAGCGTTTGGTCTACAGCGTTTGGTATCTCTCCCACGATTTTTTTCTGGTTTCGACTTCAGTCTGTTTAATGTCCATGATTCGAATGATTAACAAGGCCTTGTTCAATGACTTTGCGGCAACCGGATCTGTTCCAGCGCTGGCTGTGCAGGATTTTGCGATCGCCCGTCCGTCTGTCAAGAACTTGATTCGGAAAGCATCCCATTCAGCGGTCGGCAGGTTTTCAGTCATGATCTTCGGAAATTCCGTTTCGAATTTCGTGAAGTACGCTTCGGAATCCACACCAAATCCGGGGATCGTGAACCAGCCCAGATAGGCACAGGTTCCCAAAAGAGCGACTAAGAGTCCACCGGCAACTGCAGCAAGGACGGGTGCTTCTGGCATTGAAACACCGCCTCCACCACTGCGTTTTTTCTTTGGCTTTCCAGGAGGCACAAAGCCGGACGCAGGACTTGGGGGAGACGCTGGCATGCCCGGAGCAGCTCCCGCATGGGCGCTGGTACTTGCCGCCGCCATTGCTGGAGAGCTGCCTGGTGCGATTCCTGGTGCGATTCCCGGTGCGATTCCCGGTGAGCCAACAGCGGTCGAAGCCGCCATTGCTGAGTTCATTGGAGCTGCGGCTGATGTGGGTTGAGTTGATGGATTTGCAGCCGGTTGATTTGTCGGTTTTGCGAGGTCGGGCCGTTCGGCATGGTCTCGCACTTTTCCGTCTTCTGCAAAGACATCAGAAAAGATTTCGGCCAGCAATTGATCCTTTTGAGATCGCTTCTTCTTTCGGCGTCGCTTGCGGCCTGGTGCTGTTCCAGATTCAGACTTTGAAGACGGTTTTGATCTTCGTTTTGAACCAGACTTGGAAGCGGCCGCTGCTAAGTTTTTGCTTTGGCCCGCTGAAGCCGCTGAAGCCGCTGAAGCCGCTGATGCCGCTGATGCTCCAGCTGATGCTTGAGCCAAGCTGGCGGCGATTTCAGGAATGGATTCGGCGTCGACCCAGTTGTCTTGATCTTGTTTCCGAACTTGGTCAGTTCCCGCGATGGCTCCGGCTTCAGCCATTCCTTGGAGTTCTGGCAAGGCCATTGGGCCAAGCTGCTGCCCCAGTGACTGGACAAACCAAATTGCATCGGACGACTGATTTGTCACCGACTTAAAGGCGGAGTGCCGAGCTTCTTCTGGGTCGCCGATGAGCTGAAAGGAATCGATGTCGAGTCCCGAGTGGCGATCGTCAATTTCTTCCACTTCGCTATCTGAACCCTGGGTGGCTCTTGCAACACCAGCGGAAGAATCTTCGAATGTGAAGTTCAGGTCATCGAGGTCGGTGACTTCTTCCCATTCGTCTTCACCGCTGGCCACGTTTTCGACAAGAGTTTTCAGGTCGGTGACTGTGATCCATTCCTCCGACGATTCCATGCGAATCCGGTCCTGGGCGGCAAGCCGCCCATCTGTGACCATTTGCTGGATGTCGTCCGTTGAAACAGGGCCATGAAGTTCGTTGAGAAGTTGGTAATACCAAAGGTGTTCACTCATTGGGCGATGCAAATCACAATAAGGCGGCGGCGTTTTAGCGAGGCGTCATCGGACGAAATTTGTGGCGCGAAATTTGTGGGACGGCGACAGTCCATCACTCGGGCAATGTTCACTGGCAAAAGATTATGCCAAACGATCACGTCAGGGCGTTCCATGGAAACGCGAAGAATTCCAAAAATCAGTCTTCGAGGAATGATCCCCATGTTGAATGCGCACGACCCTTAGCACGAACCCATGTCATAGAGTCTTGATGTAATGATTTGATGAAGAAAGCCCACAGCCAACAAGTTTTCCAACGTGGCACGGGGATGCTTGGCACGGGGATGCTTGGCAGGCAGTTGCTGACTACCTTGAAAACCGAAGAACCCTGAAGAGCAAAGAACCTTGAAAAGAAAACACGGGAAAAACGCGTTCCCATCATTTCTACTCGGATGCCGCTCTCCGGCTTTCTCGAGTATCGCCATGGCCTTCGATGCGAACTTTCAGCACGCTGCGTTCGTCTGCGTCGATAATCACCAGCTTCAGGTTGTTCCAAGTTTGCTCTTCGCCGACTTCCGGGATACGTCCGAAACAGGACAGTGCGAAACCGCCGATGGTGTCGAATTCTTCGTCTTCTGGAAAGCCGTACGAGTATTCTTCATTGAGGTCATCAAGGTGGTATCGAGCATCCACTTCGGTGATTCCGTCTGAATGCTTCATCCACAAGGTGTCATCTTGTTTGTCGTATTCATCGGAGATTTCACCGACGATTTCTTCAAGAATATCTTCCATTGTGACCAAACCAGAAACGCCGCTGTATTCATCAACGATAATGGCCATATGAACCTTCTTGGTTCTCATTGAATCTAACAGGTCACCGATGCCTTGGCTTTCTGGGGCGTACAGAACTTCTCGAGTGATATCAGCGGCTGTTTGAACTGCGACTCCCGTGGTGTCGGCAGAGTCAGCATCGACGGCTGATGTTGCATGAGACAACAGGTCTCGAGCGTACAAAATGCCGACGATGTCATCGACGCCGTCGCGAATCACGGGCATGCGTGAGAAACCAGATTCCAGCACGAACTTCATGGCGTCACTTAAAGGCACTTCGGCATCAATGGTGACCATGTCAGTGCGCGGAGTCATAATGGACGCAACGTCTTCGTCGTGCAAAGCGATGACTCGATGGATCATGTTGGAAGCAGCCGACTGAATGATGCCTTCGCGTTGACTTTCGTTCACCACAGAAATCAATTCGTCTGTCAGCATATGAGTGGCTGCTTCGGAATCTGGTTCTGGCAATTCGAAGATTCGATGCACAATTCGGTCCAGCCGAATCACCAAAAACCAGATCGGAGCCAGCAACCAGTAGATGCCGTTGAAGACCGTTAATGTGTGATACAGCCAAAGTTCACCGACGACTCGAGCCAACGTCCACGGCAAAGCAACCAAGAAGAAAGTCGCGGCAACCAGAAGAGCGGTCACGTTGGCGAAGGTGAAAAACATGGGCCAGAAGGTGGCCGTCGATTCGTTAAACACCTGCTCAACAGGAACCAATTCTGCTCCGTGAAGAAGAAAGAATTCGTTTGCAGTGACGGCAGAGATCACCAATAGGACCAAGAGTACGACTTCGGAGAGCAGCAAGTACCGGTCGTGATTCTGCAGGATGCGACTGAAGCGTTCTGGTTTGCCTTTTGTCAGGCAAAGTTCTTCCAGTCGGCCCCGAGAAAAATCTCGCAGGCAAAAACAGTGCAGGGTCACTAGGATCAGAATGGTAAGGGTGGTGAGTACCGCCGTCAGTTCCAGCACGTTCATGAGCTTGACGACTCCGATGAAGAAGCGTCATTTGAATGACACGATGTCCCCGGAGGTTCATCGTCATCAAACGTGGCGTCATCCGGGTAAGTCACCTCAATTCCGAGGTGTCCCAAAATCGCCTTTTCTCGAGATCGCATCACTTGTTTTTCATCCGTAGTCAGATCGTCATATCCGCAGATGTGAAGCATTCCATGAACGGCATACAGTGTCAACTCGTTCTGAGTCGTCCAGCCGCAGCGTCTTGCCATTTCTTCGGCATAATCGACGCTTACAACGATTTCCCCTTCAATCAGAGCCCCTTTGGCGCGTCCGTCCGGAAATCCAATTCGGTCCTCACAGCTTTCGTTGCCGCACATCCATTCTAAAGGAAAGCTGATGACATCGGTGGGATAGTCGTGTTGCAGATGCTCGCGGTTCAAGCGATGCATGGTTGGGTTATCAACCAGAGTCACGCTTAAGACGGCCGATTCGACTTGCTCTTTCTTCAAACCTTCAGTCAAAGCCGCCCTGATAAATTCGCAATCTGCGACTCTGGCAGGAGGAGCAACTGAGATATCAATTTCAAACGTCATAAAGCGGAATAATCAACCTTGATAAGATAGGGCAAGTCGACGAGCGGCGATTGCCGTCACAATGCGTCATGACAAGATCATGTGAGTGCTGTTGAAAGCTGAGCTGCGGCGAAAGTCATCCCGTGTGCATGCATTCGAGCCAGAAAACCTGTCGTCATCCTTCGCCGAATACTACTCATATCAGAGGAAAATCGTTAGGTTACAGACGTTCAGATGCCCGCATTCCCACGTTGTGATTGAAATCTGTTGCTATGAAACGGATCGAACCAGTCGATTTTAGCTCTTTGGTGATTTTCTGTTGCCTGTTTGCCGTCACGGTGCTGCCCATTTCGAATCTTGTCGCCGATGAAGATCCTGACTCTGCCTACCAGCTTGGTCCCGATTCCATGCGGCAGGAAGGAGTCCCAGAAGGCAAAGTCGAATTGCACGAATGGCAAAGCCAAATTTTTGAAGGCACGACTCGCGAATATTCTGTGTACATTCCCGAACAGTACGACGGTCTTGCTCCGGCAGCAGTCATGATCTTTCAAGATGGTCATTCATACGTCAGCAAAACAGGATCAGTGCGAGCACCCATTGTGTTCGACAATTTGATCCACCGCAAAGAAATGCCCGTTACGATTGGCATCTTTGTCAACCCGGGACACGAGGGGACAGAGCAGCCAGAGAATCGCTGGAAGGGTAGCAATCGCAGCTTCGAATATGACACTTTAAGTGATCAGTACGCGAAGTTTCTTCACGATGAATTGCTGCCTCATGTCGTCGAGCAGTACAAATTAAACATTTCATCAGATCCTTCGGACGTCGCGATTTGCGGAGCATCGTCGGGTGGAATCTGTGCGTTCACCGCAGCGTGGCAACATCCAGAATGGTTCGGGAAAGTGTTGAGCCACATTGGAAGCTTCACAAATATTCGAGGTGGCGACGCCTACCCAGCTTTGATCAAAGAGGCGTCTGCGAAACCCATTCGCGTTTTTCTACAAGACGGCGAAAACGACTTGCAAAACAAATACGGCAATTGGTGGGAAGCAAACCTTGCAATGAAGGAAGCGTTGACTTCGCAAGGCTACGATCTTCGATTTGTTCCGGGCAAAGGGCGTCACAGTCAGAAGCACGGCGGAGCCATCTTTCCTGATTCGATTCGGTGGCTGTTCCGAGATCACGTGATTCAAAATATCAACGACGATGGAACTGTGAAGACAGTGGAAGATTCCGAAGTTGAAGTTGAAGCCGTTTATCAAACAATGACGTTGCCGATGGAAGCAGATGAGTTCAAGGATCAGGCTTTTCGCTATCGCCTGATGGCTCCGGCTAACGTTGAAGAAGGCAAAACGTATCCTTTGGTTCTGTTTCTGCACGGTGCTGGCGAACGAGGAGACGACAATGTCAGTCAGTTGAAGTACTTGCCGACGTCATTGGCCAGCCCTGCCTTGCAGCAACGCTTCCCATGTTATGTGCTGGCCCCCCAGTGTTACAAAGATAGCAAGTGGGTCGAAGTTGATTGGAGCCAACAAGAAAGTCATACGGCCCCAGATGAACCGGGCGTCATGATGCAGATGGTACTGAAGGCCCTCGACAAGACTGTGGCCGAAAACCAAATCGACACCGACCGTATTTATTTGACGGGTCTGTCGATGGGAGGATACGGCAGCTGGGACTTGGCCAGTCGTCGGCCAGCAGCCTTCGCAGCGGTCGCTCCGATCTGCGGCGGTGCAGACAACAGTCGTGTCCCTTTACTGAAGGATGTGCCTTTGTTTGTCGTGCATGGAGACGCCGATAACGCGGTTCCGGTTGAACGCAGCCAATTGGCCGTTAAGGCTGTGCAAGAAGTTGATGGCAACGTGATTTACATGGAAATGCCCGGCATAGGACACAACTCTTGGAGTCCAGGTTATGCAGATCACGACGGGTTGTTGCCTTGGATGTTTCGTCAAAAATTGTCGACATCAGAAATCAGCAAGAAACCTGCCTCTGTGGAAGAAGAATAAGTATTCTGCTGTTGTTTTCGACAGCCAAATGTCTTGATTGGCGACAAACTGGATTTGCCAGAGTCCAGCTGTTTTGCCGCCCATGCCTCACCCAATTCGGGCCTCTCCGGCTACCTGAAGATGCAATGCTGATGGTATGCCAACCTAGTGCCCATTTGGGCAGACATTTTCTGTGCTTCTGTTGTCGAAAGACCATTACGAATGTTGATCAACCGTGAAAAACTTGGCCACCGTCAAGTGAGCCCTATTTCGACTCGTCAGCTGGCGTGTCTTGTCCTACTCATCGCATTTTGCGTGTGGCCGATCAAGACTGCGACAGCTGATCACTTCCATTGCTATCTGCTGGCTGGACAATCCAATATGGATGGTCGAGGTGAAAATTCAGATCTCACGGATGCTCAAATTGACTCCGTTAAAGATGTGATCATTTATTACAACAATCCTCCGTTGACCACGGACGGTTGGGTGCCGTTGAAGCCGGGATTCAGTCGTCCTCCAAAGTATAAAGCCCAACTTCCGTCTCCAAAGTTTGGGCCGGAAATTGGTTTTGCGGCGGAAATGCTGCAGTCGGCTCAAGAACAGAAAATTGCAATCATTAAGGCCAGTGAAGGAGGAACCAACCTAAGACTCGACTGGCAGCCAGGCGTTGCGGAAGATCCAGCCAGTCAGGGGCCGAATTATCGGAATTTTATTCAGACCATCAAGCGGGCAACTGATCAGTTGACCAAAGAAGGACACACCTACGAAATACGAGCCATGCTTTGGCATCAGGGCGAGTCGGATTCCAAGGCCGCTCCTAAAACTCATCAAAAACGCCTCACCAATCTGATTGCTCGTGTTCGTAATGATTGCGAAGTTCCTGAACTTCCCGTTGTGCTTGGTCAGGTGTTTGATAATGGAAAGCGTGACAAAGTTCGCACAGCCATCAAGGCGACTTCAGAAGCTGTGGACAAAGTGGGGTTGGTGACTGCGGAAGGCTTGACGACTTGGGATGCTGGAACTCATTTCGACGCTGCCAGTCAGATCACCTTGGGGCAACGCTTTGCTAAGGAAACGATGAGCTTGCTGGGAGGTCAGAAGCAGGCCGCCAAAAAAAAGATTGTCTGCTTTGGTGACAGCATTACAAATCGTGGGTACCCGACGCTGCTGGGCAAGTTACTGAACGCTGATGCGATCAATGCCGGAGTCGGAGGACATACCAGTCGTCAGGGTTTGCATCGCATCAAGAAGGATGTGTTACAGCATCGTCCTGATGTTGTCGTGATTTTGTTCGGTACGAACGATATTCGAGTCGACAGTCAAAAACACGTTGCGATTGATGAATACCAAAAGAACCTGAATCAGATGATTGCTGCATGCAAAAATGTGGATGCCGAGTTAGTTTTGTGTACTCTGCCGCCGATCAACAGCAAGCCGTATTTTACTCGGCACCAGCTGAGTGACTTTGACAAAGCGGGTGGGTTGGAAACGTTGGTGAAAGACTACTGCGAAGCGGCAGCGACGGTTTCTCGTCAAACCCAAGTTCCCCTTGTTGACTTTCAAACGTTATTGAAAGTAACGCCCGAATGGATGGCCGCAGACGGAGTCCATCCCACCACTGAAGGCAATCAGATCATTGCTCAACACATCGCTGATGCAGTGGAAGAACTGCTGTCTGCCGACTGACCATGTTCTAAAAGCTAATTTTCGTCGGTGAGTCTCAGCCATGAATTGACTCGAGCCTTTTGTTTAGAGGAAGCTTTTGCAGCGACTTTCAGCTTCCAGACGTCCTTCGAGGCTTCTTCAAGCTGAAGTTGAAAAAGCTTCATTTTGCCTCGACGAGCAACCGAAAGTTGAACGGACTTTTCTTTCGCAAAGGCGATCAGTTGACTGTCCCATTTCGCCTTGGATGTGCGATAGCCATTCACTGCAATTACTTCGTCTCCAACATTCAGTCCTGCTTGAAACGCTGCAGAGTTGCTTCGAATGCCTGAGATTGTGGGGTTTTCGTTCGAACTAGAAAATGTAATTCCGGCGTCAATTTCTGGCTCGTCTTTTTCGCCATCCTTGTCGTCTGCTTTAGCTTGCTTGGCAGTGGCGTCCGCATCTTGGGTGGGTTGATCAAGTTTCTTTGACTTGCTGTCAGCAGTCGCCTCTTTTTCGTCTTTGTTGTCGAATGCCAGACCATAATAATTTAAGGCGGGCTGGTAATTCAGTTCGTCCGTGCTGTCGATGGTTGCGGCAAACCAATCGCTCAGATCCACACCGGCGACTGCAGTCGCTTCGTTGCGGAAATCTTGTTCGCTGTAACCTTGCTTGCCAGCAAATTTGTGAAACATGCTGCGCATGACGTGATCTAAATTCTTTTGTCCGTCCGTGGCTTGTTTGATTTTTGCGTCCAGTAGAAATCCAACCACAGCTCCTTTGGTGTAGTAGCTGACTCGGCTGTTTTTCGAATTTTCATCAGGTCTGTAGAACTTGATCCACGTGTCATGAGAACTGTCTGTCAGACTTTGGACCTGCCGGCCATTGGCTGTCTGCAGTGTTTTGATGGTTTTGGAGAGTCTCTTCAAGTATGCGTTTTGATCAATCAAGCCAGCTCGAACCAAGGCCACGTCTTCGTAGTACGATGTAATGCCTTCAGCGATCCAAAGGCTGGGGGTATAGTTTTCCTTTTCAAGATTGTACTGCCAGATACCAGCTGGTCTTAAACGTCGGACATTCCAGGTATGGAAGAATTCGTGGCTGACAAGGCTAAGCCAGTCTTCGTATTTGTCTTCGTCTCGAAAGTTCCAGCGACTGGTCATCAACAGCGTGCAGTTGTCGTGTTCCAGTCCGCCTCGTCCTTCGGTGATCATGTTTAGAAACTTGTAATCGTCGTATGGAACCCCCCGGAACATTCGCTGATGTTCGGCGACGATTTTTTGTACATCGCCGGTCGCCTTGTCCAGTTCCCAAAGTGAGGTGTCGCCGAGACTGACTAATTGGTGAGGTCGGCCGCCAGCTTCAAAGTTCTTGGACACTGGATTCCCGGCGATGATGGGATTGTCGACCAGTTGTTCGAACGTCATTGCCGACCACGAGCTGCCTGGGACAGTTTCTGTTAAAGAAGAGACTGCCTGCTTCCATGCAGCAGGCAGTTCAAGGGTGACGGCATGAACTTGGTTGCGGCGTTCTGGGACTGTCAGGAACGTGGCTGCTCCAGTCAGGATGGCGAGATCAGAATCCACCCAGTTGGTCCTCACAGACATTTCATGGCAATACAGCCGATAGGTGACCACGATTTTGCCATTGGCCTGCCCTTCGATTTGCCACCGATTACGGGTTTGTTTGTTCAGGTTGAGAGGGCTGCCATTCGCGTCGACTGCGGTGATGCCATCGATATTGCGAGCGTATTCTCGCATCAAATAGGACCCCGGAGTCCACGTGGGCATCATCAACGTGGTATCGTCGCCGTCGACATCGTTGATTGTCATGGCGACATTGATGTAGTGATTCGCTGCGTCTTGAAACGTGATGCGATATTCGATTGGGTCGGCGAATGCCGAGTTCGAAAATGCGGGGCTGGAAAACGAAGCGACGGAACTGAGCAAGCAACACAGGACAGACAGTCCGGAGAGCCACGTATTTCTGGGAATGAAATTCATAGTTCAAAACAACGCGTAGAGTGACAAAAAAAGGGAATTGGGACCCGCATGGTAGTGTGGGGCATTGATGCTTCGAAAGACGCGGGCCCAACAAACACTTAGGAAAATGCGACGCGAATCAACGGAATATCCGTTTCAGGGCTTTCGGTGAAGAGCGTCGCATGAACGCCGTTGATGACTTGTGCGGACGGCGGACCGGTTTGCTGGAATTCAGATACCCCGTACGGTCTGAGTGGAACGGTGGAAGTCAGGTGATTTTGACCTGTTCGTGATGTGATCGCGAACTGGCATCATGACTTCAGTCTGCTGTCGAGTCACGGCGTCTACTTTTTGTTTTGACGGTTGATGTACGATTTGAATTCTGGTCGTGATTTCCATTCGTCAAGGTACGGTGCGTATTGTGGCAGGTTCGTCCACACAACAGGTTCTGGATCGGCGGGAACCACTTTTCCTCCGGGGTAGTCAGCGCCGGCAATCGATTGCTCGATTGTTTTGTTCCATGCTTCAAACTGCTTCTTCATGCGTTGGGCGATGGCTGGTTTTTCTGAGATCAAGTTTCGTTCTTCTGCGAAATCGTCGACCAAATGGTACAGCTCCCAGTTTCCGTTCGGCTTGGGTTGCACCAGCTTCCACTCGTGATCGATCCACGCGTGACGTTTGGTGTGGCGGAAGCCAATGGGCTGAGATCTCTTGGTGTAGTTGCCTTGAAAAGCGGGCACCAAACTGATGCCATCAAGTATCTTGGGCAGTCGATTGTCTTTGGCTCCGGTGGCTGCCATCACTGTAGGAAGAATGTCGACGGTGCAAGCGGGCACATCAACGGTTTGCCCTGGCTTAACGGCGTTTGGCCACTCAATCACGCTGGGAACTCGCAAGCCGCCTTCGTACAACGAGTTTTTAAAACCCCGCAAACCTCCAACGGTTGCCGGAGTAATTTTGGGTAGTCCTCCGTTATCGCTGCAGAACCAAAACAAGGTGTTGTCCGCAACATTTAAATCTCGCAAAGCGGTTCTTAAAGTTCCGATGCTGCGATCCATGGCGACCAGTTCTCCGTAGTGATTAGCGGAATCCTTTTTCAAATCACCAAAGATGGCTTCGTCGTCTTTGCCAGCGACGAATGGGCTATGAGGTGTGCCGTACCAGATGACGGAAAAGAATGGCTGCTTGTTTCTTACCGAGGTTGAGATAAATTTGACGGCTTCTGCGACTGCGATTTCAGAACTGTCACCTTCGAATTCTTCAAACCCTCCTTTGCGACTCATTATGGGATTGCGATCGAAGAAGTTGGTCACAGAAACCCATTCCTCGAATCCGAAGCGGCCTGGGCTGCGAATGTCGTCTTTCAGAATGGGAGCACCGGGGCCTCGCATCCCATTTAAATGCCACTTGCCAAAATGCCCCGTTGAATAGCCGTTGGCCGCCATGACCTGGGCAATCGTGCGTTCTTGAGGTCTCAAAGCATAGCCATGAGTTTGCACTCCGGTTCGATCGTTGGTTCGCCCTGTCATCACGGTCGCTCGGGTGGGGCTGCAATTGGATGCTCCGGCATAAAACCTATCGAAGCGAATGCCATTGGCCGCCATCGCGTCAAGATGAGGCGTCTTGAGAACGGGGTGATTGTAGAAGCCCGTTTGGCCCCAACCCATATCGTCTGCCATCACCAGCACAACGTTGGGCTTTGACACAGACTTCGGGTCGGCCATCGCCGTTGTTGCCCAAAAAACACTGTTCAAGCAACCCACCAGGCACAGTCCAACAATCAGCCACCGACGCATAAGACAACCTTCACTTGGCCCAGAGGAAATTTCGAATCATGAAGCGATGTTCGCTGCCAGTGTCAGTTGGCGTGGAACGTCCTAGGCGATTGTACGAATGACCACACGCGACTTACCACCCAATGTGGGGAAAGGCAGAAATCGACAAGCATCGCGATACCCGTGTTGCAAGGGATATCCCATGACGGGGCTCTGGCAGAGGGCCTATTGAAGTCAAGCGCTGTGTTGAATTTGAGCGCTGTGTTGAAGTTAAGCGCTGTGTTGAAATCAGCGCTGTGTTGGGATGAGCGTCGGATTGGCGTTCTTGCAGGATGAAGTCGACTTATTTGTCGTTCGATTGTGCCTTCAGCAAGTTGTTCACTGCATCGCGTGCTTCCTTAAGGCCGCAACCCGTGCGAACTCGATACAACCTAATGGCGTCAAGAAGTTGGCCAAGTTCAGCCAGTTCCAAGACTTCACGATGTAAGTCTGCGGTTTGTTCTGGAGAACTTTCGGGTACGGACGTATCAGAGTATGAAATGACGGTGCCAGCTGGCACGGGGGCATCTTCAATTTCCAGTTCTCGGCTCAGTTCATGGATGACTTCGCCGAGTTCTGGAGTAATCGAATCCATGGAACTTCGCCATGCAAACTGAAGGCGACGTTCTTCGGTTAATCGAATTGATGCGTGTTGAGATCGGCCAGTGGATTCAACTCCTGCAAATGTTTTCGGCATCGAACGGCGCTGCAATTCTTCCATGACAGCTTGATGGAGCGAGTCTGTCTGCACATGATCGGCCAGCTGGATTTCCAGATAGGCAGTTCTGCCAACGCTACTGGCGTTCCCCGGCAGTTTTGCTAATCCGTCCGTGGCGGCGACGGAAGTCAGGTCACTCCAGGGGAGGTGAACCACGGTGAGAGCTGGTGCAAACTTGCGGTTACGGAAAGAACGTAGGTTCACCCAAATTCCATCCGCTTGAATGGCTAACAGCCAGTTGGTCTTTCGAATGGCGGCGAATGCTTCACCGAGTGAAATCGGCACCACGAACAGTGCTGTGACAACACACATTCCGATGACCCAAATTGGCGCTTCTAGCCACCACCACATCACTGGGAAGAAGGCAAACAGCAGGGCCATGATGCCGCTGCCAATCAGTTGCGTCATGGGAGACTGTCGACAGACGATGGCTTCCCAGTCGATGTCTTGAGTACCGGTTTGCGACAGCTTCATGCACTCTTCATTCTGTGTGAATCAATCGGAAGGAAAGGTAAATTTTGCGACACGATCATTGCTCAAAGGCTGAGCAATGCAATCAGTCACGGTTTTCGGCCGGTGTTGCTAAGTCTCCATGATGTCGGTGGATCCACAGCGACATAATGGCAAGGCAAGAAGGGGCGTGACTGATGGTTCCTTCGCAGACGTGCTTGTATGCTTCAGAAATTGATTGTTCGACCATTTGAATTTGCTCTGTGCCTTCCAGTTCACGGTCCCCAAATTCCAATTCGGTTGCCAAAAAGAGAGCTGTGGGGGATAAGACGCTGGCGGTGAATGGGTCGATGGTCATCAGTGGCTTCCAGACGTTGGCCGTGATTCCCAGTTCTTCTTTCAGTTCTCTTTTGGCCGCCGTCAACTGTGATTCGCCTTCGTCGACTCCACCGCTCACTGCTTCTAAAGTGGTGCGTCCGACGGCGTAGTGGAATTCGGAAGTCAGATAAATTTGATCGCCCTGCCACGCCACCACGCAGACTCCGTGTTTGATTTCGACAACGCTGTAAGTCCCCGGTTCGCCATCAGGACGAGTGACGTCGTCTTTGCGGAGACTTAGCCAAGGATCTTGATAAATCGACGTCGATGCGTTGATGGTCCAAGGGCCATGTTTCAGCGGAAAGTCGGCGGCCATCTTCGAGTTCCTTAGAGAGCTGAACGGCAAACTGCTGCACAGCAATCGAGCGGGCGATGCTTTACTTGCTGAACAATCGTATTGTCACGTCAGCGGCGAATGGTGGTTGTATTGGCCTGAGAAATCAAACTGCTGGACACGGTCTGTGAAGCGGTGGGATTTGAAAGAGTTGGGCGAGCCACTGCGTGTTCTGTACTTGATGCGTGATGTGTGGCGGCAGTTGGCAACAACAAGTCGGGGAAGTACACATAGTTTCTCATCGTCATCGCGATTCGTTGACTGTTGAAGTAGTACGGCCAAAGGTGGCTGTGTCCAATGACGGCACTGACTTCGAAGTTGACCAGTTTTTGCGATTGAGGTCCGATGCGTCGTCGATCCGCATTTGTCATACCAAGATTGCCGATGGGGCGGCGAGTGAACAGCGGCAGTCGAAGAGGATAGATTGCCAAAGCTGGATCCGACCGGTTTTTCAGATTCAGGATTCCCTGAGTCGAATAAAGTGCTCGGTCGTATCTTTCACCGGGATTAAGCCAGTGGTGATCGATGGCTCCGGCCAAGAATACAGTGCGGATGGGACGTCGATTGGTGCCCGCACTGCGATGGCGATAGCCTTGGACGACTCCACCGGCCAACAGGTGCAAAGCCGAACTGGCAACTCGACTGCCGTGGCTGTGCCCTAAAATCGCAACCGGGCATTCGGGTGGCAGAGCTGAAATTAAGTCGGCAAGATAAAATCCATTTCGAGCAGCTTGGCGGCCCAGTTGATTCGTGTCCAATTGAATCAAGGGCGAGATAGCTCGATAGCTTGGCCAGTGAAAGTAAATCATCTGCATTCGCTGACCGCCTGCTGCAGAACGAATCCAGTGATAGGTGTAGCAGGATTCTCGAGTCGCACTGAGCGTATCCACGAAACTGCCGTGAGCCATGATGCAAACTGGCACTCCGGGTTCTAGCCGAGACAGCATCTCTGAATAGTCGGAAGAGCGATAGCCGCTGCCCTTTTCGTACCGGCTCACCTGAGGGCGAAAGACGGGGCCCGATGTGGAAAACGTTTGAGGGCTTTGATGAGTGTTCAGAAACCAAAAGCCTGACTCTGGAGTCAACGATTGACTGGTATCGTTGACACCTGCGAATGAATCCAATTCATGGACAGCCTCAGGTTGAATGGCTGCGGCGACCGTCGTTTGAATCTGACCATTGCTGCTGCCAACCGCGACGTAAGTGGGCTGTTGATTGTTGACAGTGGTTTCAGAATCATCTGCCGCGCAAAACGCAGGCAGCAGAAAAATCACGACAGCGAGAACCCGTGTCAGGCTCATGCCGCTTCTGCTGCAGTTTCGTTCTTCTGTATAAATTCGCTTGCTCGGACGCATCAAAACAGCCCGCTTGTTATGCGTAAAATAGGTCAGTCAATTGATCTTTCATGTGGACATGTTTCGATCCACGTTTCCACTGTACTCCTGTAGAACCTTGGTGGCTTTGGCTGAATTTCGCAGTGGTTGCGATTTCAGCTTTACCGACTCGGCCTGCGATTCCCGCCGACAGCTTCTCGCGGTCGGCGTATCATGCCAGTTTTGTGGCAATCGTGGCCAGAGTAGTATCGGCTGTTGGACGTGCTTGTTCCGGTAGAAAACGCCGCTGACCACGTCGGAACGGTCATCATGGATGATTGTTTGAGTTGAAATAGGAAGTTTGAGAGGATTGTTTAGCTGGTCGGTACATGGGTGATTTCCGGGTTCTGTTTTTTGTTGCCAATCAGAAGGAGGGCAATTAGGTATCCGAGAAAGCCCCCTGGTACAAAGACGGCCAGGTCGGCCCAGCGAAACCAATCAGGATGCGGAACCAGTTCGTGTCCACCTAGGGCAAGCAAGAGAAAGAGGCCAGCTGGCACCAAGGCAGCTGTTAACCAAGCGTGTCCTTTAAACAGGCTCGATATGAACGACGCGACGCAGACTGCTAAACCATGGCAAATCACGGTTCCGACGAAATAGCTTGTGGGAAGGTTGCCCATTGCCTGACGCAGTTCTTCGGGTTTCTGCACGTCCACATCTTTCGGCAGCGGGTGGTATGAGCTGTTGATCAGATGGCTGATGGCAAACGTGATGAAGCCAGCGAATAGGCCGAGGAAGATAGAGAATATTTTGCGTCGCATGAGCTGTCTTTGTGTGGGGCTGATCTGTGCAGATTGGCACCGCAATGCGAGCGAAAACCAACTGTTTTCCGTTATAACCGGATCCGTCCAACGGCGTCTTTGTGTTGGACAGTCGCTTTCGAAATTTCGGTCCAGAATCCAAGAGTGCTCGTCGAATTCGATAAGGAGAACATCTTCGGCAAGTTTTGCCGCTTGGGTTTGGTCGAGATGGCTGCTTCCTTCCTTTTGGACACCAACAAACGATGCATCCGGATCGCAAAATTGGAATCGCGATGGGAATTCTGCTGATCGGAGTTGTGGCTGCGCTCTTCTTTCGAAACGAACCCTTGGCCGAAGAAGGGTCGGGGCTGTCTGCTTCGCGTGAACAACAACTGAATCAGAGCCTTCGAGATCGAGACGCTCCTATTTATCTAGATGATGGGGATCGCGGTTTTCAACAGCAGGTCGATGTGGACGCTCCTTCATGGAGCCTGCCCGAGCTGTTTGATCAGATGAAGAAGAAAGACACGGTTCCAGCTCCCATTGGCCTACCTGCTCGAAAACGACCCACGAAGCAGCAGATCGCAGAAGCGATGCCTGCGGTTGAGCCTCCGAAAACTGCCAGTACGGAATTGCCACAGACTCAAGAAGCAGAGACGGTTGTTGAAGTGCCTCAACCGGCGAATGAATTTGCGAAGTTGCTCTCTGGGTCCGACGAAAAGTCGGTTGTGAACGAAAGCAAGGACTCCAGTGGTCAGTTCACTGAATATGTTGTCCAGTACGGTGATACGCTTTCAGAGATCTCTGAAAAATTTTTGGGCTCGCAGGCGCGGTACAAAGAAATCTACGAAGCCAACAAAGACCGGATGGCCAGCCCCGACCGACTACGAGTTGGGAAGGCGATTCGAATTCCTCGGCGACTTTAAGCGACGAAGTATGCGGCGTTTTCGATCCGGCGGAGTTCGTTGTGATGGATCCGTGTTGTGATACATCCGTGTTGTGAAGCACCCGTTGTGAAGCATCCGTTGTGAAGCATCCGTGTTGCCCGCCGCAGAACATGACGATGCTGTTCGTCACGATGCGGCTGATTACAATGCGGCTGATCACAGCGGCGCTCGAGTCCGACATGAATTCAGGTTGCCATCGACCTGCCGCACGTCCACTTACCGCACATCGACCTGCCGCACGCCGACCTGCCGCACGTTTGTCTTCCAACTGCAGACGTCTCCACCATTGGTGGCGAGGTCCGCACTGCTGAAAAGCGAGCTACTCTTCGTTTTCTATGGCGATGCTGGGGTCGTGCTGCAAGAATTCGACGACCTCCGGATCCAGATCTTCTTTGATGGCGTAGCTGCCTTTTGACCAGCGAAGCAAATCGACATCTCGGCAGCGTTCACTACAGAACGGAAAGGGATGATTGTCCTGCTTTGGTACAAAACCGTTGCGGCACACTGGGCATTGGATTGCTTGGATCATCTGAAAGTTTTTCTGTCTTGTACTTTACGATCTGCCAATCGATCGTTGGCGACTGGGCAAGAATGGTTGAAGGTTAGGAAATCAGCTTCGCCAAATTTCCGTCTTCAAACTACTCTGTATTGTGCCGCAGTTGCTGATCATTGCAGAAACAAAGCCGACTTTGCCATGAATCTGTGCTCAGATCATTCATTGGGGGAAGGCTTAATTCCTCGCACTTCGTCTTGCCATTCTTGCGACTGCACGGCAACGTCGCTGTTATCTTGGTATTCAGTTCGCAAGCGTTCCAATTCCACTTTCATTTCGGCGATGCGATCGGCATACGCTGGGTTGTTGTATTGATTGGTCAGCTCGTCTGGGTCTTCTTGCAGGTCGTAGAATTCCCATTCATCAAACTGATAGAACTTCATCAGCTTGTAACGTTCGCCACGAACTCCGAAATGTCGAGGCACCATATGGACGCTCGGATATTCGTAGTAGTGATAGTAGACGCTTTTCCGCCAGTCTGTTGGCTGTTCGCCTTTCAGTAGCGGGACAAGAGACTTTCCTTGCATATCGTCTGGGACGGCTGCTCCAGCGATTTCTAAAAACGTTTCGGCGTAGTCGAGATTCTGAACGAGGTGAGTATCTTGTGCTCCGGGCTTGGTGACTCCGGGCCATTTTACGATCAGAGGCATCTTCATGGATTCTTCGTACATCCAGCGTTTGTCGAACCAGCCGTGATCTCCGATGTAGAAACCTTGATCTGACGAGTAAATGACGATGGTGTTGTCGTCGATTTTTAGGTCCTTCAATGTTTTCATCAAAGTGCCCACGCTTTCATCGACTCCTTTCACACACCGCAGATAATTCTTTGCGTAACGCTGATACTTCCAACGCACTAAGTCGTCAGCTTGAAGGTTGGCGTTGTGAAACGATTCGTCTCGAGGCCCATAGAAATCTCGCCAAGTCTTCATCTGTTCTGGCGTCATGCGTTTCATGTTGTTCCATGCGGATCGGTCGTAGCGGCCTTGTTGAGCCTTGCCATCGAATTCCGGAGTGAGATCAACGAACAGGTCGAAATTGAGATGCATGTGGCGATCGATTTCCAGTTCTTGAAATCGGGCCGGAGGAGCGTTGTCGTGCCATTTATCGAACAGAGTGTTTGGAATGGGCAGTTCGATGTCGTCGTACAGTTCTAGGTGGCGAGGAGCTGGCATCCAGTTTCGGTGAGGAGCTTTGTGTTGCACCATCAGCATGAACGGTTTGTCGTCATCGCGCCCTTCGGTCAGCCACTCAACGGCCAGATCGGTGACGACGTCTGTGCAATGTCCGTCGATTTTTTTGCGACCTTCCGGAGTAATCATGTCCGGGTTGTAATACAGCCCCTGTCCCGGAAGCACTTTCCAGTCATCGTACCCCTGAGGTTTGCCTTTGAGATGAGACTTGCCGTAAATCGCAGTGGTGTATCCCGCTTTTTGAAGCAGCTTGGGGAAAGTTTGTTGGTTCCAATCGAAGCTGTTGCCGTTGTTCATAAAGCCGTTTGCGTGGCTGTGTTTTCCTGTCTGGATGACGGCTCGGCTTGGTCCGCAAATGCTATTGGTGCAGAAACTGTTTTGAAACAGCATTCCTTGTGCTGCCAGTTTGTCGATTTCCGGAGTGGGATTCACAGACTTTAGCCACCCATCATATGCTCCAATGGCATGAGGAGCGTGATCGTCGCTAAAGATGAAGAGAATGTTTGGACGATTAGCGGCGGTGGCAGTCGCTAAACTGCTGCCGACAAGGGTGGCCAAGACAAGCATTCGGCACAAAAAGTTCATCGGAAGACGATCTGTCATGGGGGACGGTACCTGAAGGAGAAGCGGTTGAACCAACCGAGCATTCGTGGTGGGCTTCCAGATACTACGTTGCCGCCCAAGGATTCTCAACCATCCTTCAACGGCACCCTTTGAAGCGTCGTCCCTCAGCTTGCTTGCCCGCGTCGTGTGCCCCTGCGTTCGAGTGTTTTGGTCGGGTGTGGCCAAGGCTTGCATCCGTTTTGTGCGGGCCGACGGCTGATGGATTTCGCAGTGAGTCATCTTGTTGTCTACTGGCAAGACTGCCCGTTTTGGGCAAGTGGAATGCTTGTTCGCCGACGTCTTCCTGTTCCGCAGCTCTTGCGACTTCTGTTGTCGAGCGTACACTGTTTTACAAGCATCTTTGCAAGTTGGCCGTTTGCTGACTGAACACTGCATTCACCTTTTTATCATTCCGCGAAAGCTCCTTCGATGACTCTTGATCGCCGTTCTTTTCTTTCAGCCACTGCGGCTGCTGCCGTCGCGGCAAGCACTGGATCTGTTTTTGCTGCTGCTAAAGCTCCTCGATTCCAGATTTCGTTGGCTCAGTGGTCTTTGCACAAAGCGCTGAAAGGCGGCAAGCTCGACAACCTTGACTTTGCGAAAGTTGCGAAGCAAGAATTTGGAATCGAAGGAATTGAATACGTCAATCAGTTCTTCAAAGACAAAGCGACTGATAAAAAATACCTCGCGGAAATGAACAAGCGAGCCGCCGATCAAGGCGTGACTCAGTTGTTGATCATGGTCGATGGTGAGGGACGTTTGGGTGACCCCAGTTTGACTGGCCGAGCCAAGGCGGTTGAAAACCATCACAAGTGGGTTGATGCTGCGAAAGAATTGGGTTGCCACAGCATTCGAGTGAACGCTGGAAGCCAAGGTAGCTACGATGATCAGATGCACCGAGCGGCGGATGGTTTGCGAGCTTTAACTGAATACGGCGCAAAGCTGGACATCAATGTGATTGTTGAAAACCACGGTGGCCTTTCTTCAAACGGTGACTGGCTATCGTCTGTGATTGAAAAAGTGGGGCACGAACGATGTGGAACTTTGCCAGATTTCGGTAACTTTGCCATCGATCGTCGCAAGGGCGAATGGTTTGATCGCTACGACGGCACGAAGAAGCTGCTGAAGTTTGCCAAAGCCCTCAGTGCGAAGACTCATAACTTCGATGAATCCACGCCGTACCTAAGTATCGACAATGGTGCTGAACGCAACACGGACTACAAGAAGATGATGGGGATTGTGGCTGCATCTGATTACAAGGGATGGATCGGCATCGAATACGAAGGCAACAAGCTTGGCGAAATGGAAGGCATCAAAGCCAGTAAAGCGTTGCTGGAACGCAGCATCAAAGCCGTTGGCTAAAGCTATTGTTCATCAGCCATTCGACCGTCTTTCACAAGTTTGATTTCATGTCGGCTTAAGACAACACGATTCGGTCTGATGGTGTTTCTGCAAAACGGTACTCCACCGGCCTCATTTTTTTTTGAGGCCGGTTTTTTCATTTTCAACCTGACGGACTGCCAAAGTCGAATCACATGTCTTCGCCGACCATTTATCTTGACAACAATGCCACCACGGCCATTCATCCAGACGTGTTGCCGGTCGTTTTAGAAACGAGCCAAACGGCATTCGCGAATCCGGGCAGTCAGCATCGATTCGGACGGGCGGCACGCAACGTGTTGGAAGACAGTCGAGATCAAATCGCAGCGATTCTTGGAGCACATTCTTCGGAAGTGATTTTTACGAGCGGTGGGACCGAGAGCCTCAACGCTGCTGTGTATGGATTTACAATGGGGCGAAAAGGGACCATCGCCTACACAGCAGGCGAGCATCCGGCGATGCTGGCTGCCTGCGAAAGATCTCGACAAGCTGGGCTGAAAACTTGCACCATGGATGTCGATGCAGAAGGTCGAATCATCGCCGAACGGTTGGATGGCCTTCCGTGGGCAGATTTAAAACTTGTGTCCATGATTCTGGCTCATAATGAAACGGGAGTCATCCAAGATCTTACTCCGGTGGTCAAATTGTGTCAGGAACATCGAGTCCCTTTATTGGTCGATGGAGTACAGGCTGTTGGAAAGATCCCTGTGAACTTTCATGAGCTGGGAGCAACGGCCTTGGCGTTTGGTGCTCATAAGTTTCATGGTCCTCGAGGAATCGGAGGCTTGTTGCTGCGGCGTGGAGTTCCCTTGCCTGCGTTCTTGGAAGGCGGGCATCAAGAAAGTGGTCGTCGAGCGGGGACAGAAGCAGTGCCGTTGGTTGCTGGAATGGCCAAGGCATTGCAGCTGTTTGATGACGAAGCCAAAGCCATCATTGCCAATACGGCAAAGCGACGTGATACCTTGGAAGCAGAATTATGTTCTGAATTTCCAGCCGCCATTGTTCATTCAGGTCGGGCCAATCGGCTGCACAATACTTTGAACATTGCCTTCCCGGGAATTCACGCGGAAGCCTTGCTAGTGAATTTAGACTTAGCGGGAATCGCTTGCAGCTTAGGGACAACTTGCGCCAGCGGGTCTGCAGAAGCGACTCCTGCCCTGCTGGCGATGGGGTGCAGCGAGGAAATAGCGAGAAGTTCGATCCGCTTAAGTTTGAGCCGGTTTACGACAGAGAAAGATATCTGTGCAGCGGCTGAGATTGTGATTCGAGTGCTTCGGTCAATGAACCGTGCTTCATCGATGTGATATTGTGCTTGAGAAAAGGGACTTGCCCGTAGCCGCAGCGTTTGGACGGCCGGTTAAGGGGCCGAATGGGCTTTGTCCGGCAATCGTTGAGAGACGCTGCGGCTGACCCGATTCCCTGTGAGGTTCGCATTAAGGGGCAGAGTCTAGGCTTTTGAAATTCCAACCGCCGACTTGGAAGCCTGGATCGCGCTCTTCTTGGTGGTCGCCATGAACTGAAGCAGGTCTTCTCGGATCATGTTCAAACAAGGCACAAGCACCAAAGTTAAACCGGTCGCGAAGACCAATCCGAACGTCAGAGTGACCGCCATAGGAATCAGAAACTTGGCCTGAAAACTGGTTTCGAACATCAGTGGGATCAAGCCTGAGGCGGTGGTCAATGTGGTTAATAGAATGGCTCGCAAACGCTTCTTGGCTCCGTCAATGCTGGCTTCAAAGTGATCCATTCCATCGGCAACTCGACGGTTAATAAAGTCGACAAGGACTAACGAATCGTTGACGAGAATTCCGGCCAAAGCAACCAGTCCGATGGCACTTAGCATCGTGAAGGTTTCACCCGTGATCAAGTGCCCTGCGACGGCTCCAAGAAATCCAAAGGGGATCGCGGCCATCACGACGAGCGGTTGAGTGTAGCTGCGAAACAAGCCTGCCAGCATTCCGTAGATGATTAAAAGGGCGACCGGGAAGGCTAGCTTTAAGCTGGAAAAGCTTTTGCTCATTTCTTCCGCCTGTCCCAAGTATTGAATTTCAACACCCGGGTATTGAGGCAATACTTCGGCTTCGATTTGTTCTTGAATAGACGTCATGACGGCTCGACTGCCACCCGGAGTCGCATCATCAACCGAACCGATGACTTTTGCGGATCGAGTCTGTTGGTATCGAGTGATCGTGGAATATCCGACTCCCATGTCCAAGTCGGCAACTTCCGAAATTGGTATCCATTTTCGTTCTCCGGTCATGGTGTCTCGACTGCCCGGCAGCCACATGCTTTCGATGTTCCATGAATTTTCGCGGAATTCCTTCGGGTATCGAACCATGATTTTGACGTCCTCACGGTTCCGAGTAATTCGTCGTGCTTCTTGGCCGAACAAAGCTCCTCGCACATGCATTCCCAAGCCACCGACCGTTACTCCTGTTGCCGCTGCGGAATCCTTGACGGTTAGCTTCATTTCCTTTTTGCCTAAATCCATGTTGTCGTCGAGGTCGTAGACTCCTTTGATGCGTCCTGCAATCTGCTTGATATCTGTTAAAACCAGAGGCAAAGTTTCGTTGGAGATTCCCGAAACACTCACTTCAATATCGTTGCCGCCAGGGCCTCCGTTCATCGCCATCCAACGCACACTGTTGATGCCAGTCAGTTTGGTGTTCGAAAATTCTCGAAGTTCGTTCACCAGTTGATTGCTGGACTTGGTGCGTTCTTCAGCGGGGCAAATTTCTACGACAAGTTGCCCCAGATGGCTTTGATCGTCAAAGCCAACTGACCCGGCTCCGGTCACATCATATTGACGGCCGGCGATGGTCTGCACATTGACGACTTCCGGATACCGATCGGAATCGACGACGAATTCTGTCAACTTTTCCAGTTCTTCCTTCAGGCGTTCGGTGGAAGTGCCAATGGGCATTTCTAGGGCACAGATTAAGCTTTCGCTGTCCATGTCTTGAATGAAGGCCCACTTCACGACTCCTCCGGCCAAGATTCCTGCAGCCACGATACACCCGCCGGTTACTGTGGCCAATGTGACGTATCTCCATTTCAGGCTGAACCGCAGCAGCCGCTCATAAGGTTCAAGGAAGAACCGATTCATGATTCGAGTCTTCAAACCAACAGCGGCATTCGCCGATTGGTTCATGGCGAGGTTGTGATCAGAATCGGATTCGGTGTTGGAAGATGTTGGTTTTGCTCGAGGCTTTAACACGGGAGGCAAGTGTCTTAGGTGAGCCGGAAGAATGACGAGGGCTTCCACCAGAGAAATGCTTAATGCGGCAATGACGACAAGTGGCAGTTGGGCCATAAAATCGCCGATTTGTCCTTGGATAAAAAACAGCGGTGCGAATGCTCCGATCGTCGTGCTCACGGCGACAATCACGGGCCACATCACTTCTTCGGCTCCTTTGACGGCGGCTTCAAGCGGAGGCAGACCTTCTTCCACGTGACGATAGATGTTTTCGCCAATCACGATGGCGTCGTCGACAATGATTCCGAGCACCACGATCAAGCCGAACATCGACAGCAGATTCACAGTGGCTCCGAGAGACCACATCACGGCAAAGGTGCCCATGAAAGAAACCACCAACCCAAACGCCGCCCACATGGCGACTCGCCAGTTCAAGAACAAGTTCAGGGAAATCAGAACCAGAACGAGCCCCCACCCACCGTTGCGAGTCATTAGCTCGAGGCGACCTTCGACGAACCTTGCAATGTCTGTGTGCAGACGAAATTCGAACGCTTGAGGAAACGGACGGTCTTTGGCATCGTCGTAGATTTTTTTCAGGTTTGGCTTTCCGATGGCAGAATCGATTCCAGCCCAGAAACCCGTTGGTCCTGTAAAGGGTTGTCCTGCACGAGCAGCCACATATGTCTTGATGATTCCGCTAATTTGCACGGCGTCTTCGTCGTCTGCCTTAAACACGACGCAGTTCACCATCGGTTTGCCGTTGAACAGCGATTCCAAATCAGAATCGACGTATCCATCTTTCAAGTCAGCAACATCTTTTAATTGCACTTGGCTGCCATCGCTGGTTGAGCGAATGACGATGTCGTTTAAGGCCAATGCCGATTGTTCTTCCCCCAAGGTTCTCACAGCGATGCTGCTGCGATCGCCTTTTAGTTGTCCTCCACTGACATCCACGTTTTCATTTCGAATCGCGGATGCCACTTCTTCGAAGGTGACGTCGTATTCCAGCAGCTTTTCAGGGCGCACATCGACATAGATTTCGTCGTCTCGAATGCCATTCAATTCGATGCGGCTGACACCCTTCAGCTTTAACAGGTCGTCTCGAAGCGATCTGGCAGTCCGCTTTAACGCCTGCTCTCCTTGGTCGCTGTAGATGGCAACGCTGATGACGGGAAGCTGAGGTTCGACTTTTTTGAGACTGATTTTTTCGATGTCATCAGGAAGGTCCTGAATAGAATCGATCTCGTTGCGAATTTCCTGCAGCATCACGTCAACGTCATCGACAGATTGAGAGAGCGTGAGTGTGGTGAAGCTGATGGATTCAGCGACTTGAGATTCCACCTTTTCGATGCCTTCGAGACCTCGTAGGGCTTCTTCGATCTTAATCGTGACCGCTTTTTCAATGTCTTCAGGTTGCACGCCAGGATAGGTGGCCGACACCATCAGTTTGTCAGGTCGAGACTCAGGAAACATCTCACGCTGCAAAGTGAGCGCAAAAACGGCTCCTGCAGTCAGGATCACCAGCATGAACATGTTCACAAGCACATGGTTGCGAACGCTAAATGATGGCAGAGACATCTGTTGGCCTGCGATGGAACTTAAAAAAGCGTGCTTGACGATCAGCGACCGATCAACCGAGTCATTCCTTCGCAAGTCGATCAGCCCTACATCGAACTGTAGTTGATTCTGCGTGGCTTCCCAGTCTGTTGCCTGATACAGCATCGCTTTTAGCAGGCTTCTGTGTGTGAAATCGTCATGCGGTAAGGCGTTTTACAGAAACAGCCGACTGCTGATGAAGGCAGTCGGCTGTTTGGGAATTTGTGCAGCTGAAATCTTTGTCTTGTCTTAACGCTGCTGTGACGCTTCTTTCGCGTCGGCTGAATGATCTTTGATTAAAGCCGTTCTTGCTCTCGTGATTCCTCCGCTGTCGCCGTTCGTTGAGTTTCGTTGGCAACAAAGGGAGATGTTTCGGGTGAGTTCAGGGCGATGGGATCGTATCCCTGAAACATCGTTGTGAATGGGTGATTTGCGTGGCTGCCAGTTGTCGTGCAGCCTGTCATCGTGGTCAGCAGTAATACGCCAAACATTGTGGCAACAATTGTTTTCCGTGTTTTATTCATGACTCCGTTCCTTGTGTCATCTTCCTCCAGTGAAAATGCGAATCCTTGCATTGTTGAATTGCCGTCATCTTGCGGCCTCTTTCAATAGACGCAAAGTCGAATGCGACTTCCATTTGTTTTCTAACGTTTTATCGCAACCGAATCACGAGTCCGTCCACCGCGGCTGGCGGTTCGGCGATTCTTGCCTGTCTGGTTGGTGGCGTGCGTGAGTCTGCGAGTTGTTGAGGGTTGGGTTTGAGTCGCAAGGCCGCTCTTAGAGTTCAAGGCGAGGGGCACAGAGGGGGCTTCATTTTTTTTTGAAGCCGCTGGTTCTTGCTGTTTTGGTAGAAAGCCTGCAATTTCCTTGGCAAAGCGAGCATAAGCCTTCGGGGGCGTAGATTGAATTATGTCGATGGTTGCGATTTTCCGCTTTGTGCAGTCAATATTGATCGTGCTGACTGTCGATGTTGATCGTGCGACGAAGCGACCCCGCTTCTTTCGGACATGGCGATTTGGAATGTGCAAGGATACAACAACGATGGATATTCGGTGGAAACTCCCCTCTCTACTGCTGATCGGAAGTCTGGCTGTAGGATGCGGCGATACAGCGGATACCGCCCCTTCCGCAAACTCAACGGTGGCGGCTCCTACAACGACAACACCGGCACCTGCGGCCGCTCAGGCTCAGGTTGCCGAGAAACCTGTTGACCCGCTTCTGGCTGGATTGGAATTCGACGATCCCGAAGAATTCCCGAAGGCTCGAAGCGTCTACGAAGCAAATCGTTCTGACGTGGCAGCTGTCGAGGACTATGCCGGCATTCTGCTTGGAGTCGCTTATGCTCACGCTCAAGGTGGCAATGCAGAGCAATCCAACAAAGCTTTGTCATTGGGTGGCGAAGTGATTATGACGGCTTTGCAAAGCGGTGTTCCGATTAAAACTTTGAACACTGAAGAACAGAACGCTGTTCCCGCTGAACTTCTTTACGGATATGCCTGCGTGCTAAGCCGTGACGAACAAGCGGTTAAGTCTTTGGACGTGCTGAACAAGGCGATCAGCGTTGGTTTTTCAAACCAACAGGTCTTGGACAATGACACCGACTTGGTCGCTGTGCGAGCACTGCCAGAATACGCTGCAGCAAAGGCTCAGTGGCTCGTTCGCTTCGAAGCTTTGAAGCAGAAGCACATCGATGCTTTGATCGTTCAAGCAAAAGAAGACCTGAAGACTCAGGAATCGTTTGACTTCGATTTCCAGCTGACAAACGTTGATGGCACTGCCATCAACTTGGATGACTTCAAAGGCCAGGTTCGAATTGTTGACATCTGGGGCACTTGGTGTCCTCCTTGTCGAGAAGAAGTGCCGATCTTTGTGAAGCTTCAAGACAAGTACAACAAGTATGGTCTGCAGGTAATTGGCTTGAATGACGAACGCGGCCCAAGCCCTGACGCCAACATTCAGACCGTGAAGAACTTCATGCAGAATGCAAGCGTCAACTATCCTTGTGCGATTGTGACTCCTGAAGTTGTTGAGCAAGTTCCAGACTTCGGCGGCTTCCCAACGACTTTGGTCATCGACCACACTGGCAAAGTACGTTTGAAGGCATTCGGATTCCACGAATTCGAATACTTCGACACCGTTGTTCGTGAGCTACTGACAGAAGCAACTCGTGCTCGTGCCGCAAACACGAACTAGTTTGCTGAACGGAACGGTCCCCGACGTTTGACGTTTGGGGAAAAGACAAAAACTAAGGCTGCTCTGGTTTTCCAGAGCAGCCTTTTTTTTATGGCGCAGCTGAATGAAAGCCGCCGTGCCGGCGCTACCGTGTTTCAGCCGCCGTGTTTCAGCATCGTACGAACCAGCAACTGTTGCTGGGATCGACTGTTTGCTGTGAATTTCAGGCTCACGCAGAGCCGCACAGAAGAACGTCGTCGACGTGTGTTCGGTTTGCAAGATCTTCAGGCGACTGATTGCGAACAACAATTCGTCTGAACGGCCGGTCTGCGGGTTTGCCGGTCTGCACTCTGCCCCCTGCATCATGCTTGTCTGTCACTGTGAACAGGCGGCAACGCTTCGGCTTCCTTGATTGCCTGCCTGATTGTTGTGTCGTGCCTGAGATGGTTAAAATCTGAGGATTGGCTTCGGATCGCCCCAAAAGCAAGCCTTCTCGTCATCGTATGCCTCTGTCAGAGATCAATCTATGAAGACTCTTTCTTGTGTTCTGTGCTGCCTTCCTTTCCTGCCATTTTTGGGTGAGGTTGAAGCTCAAAAACCGGATGCTCGACAGGCCGTTGTGTTGACGGAGGCAGGTCGAGCCGTCCATACATCTGGGACGCTGTTCGATGGGCACAACGACTTGCCTTGGCAGATGCGGAAGATTGGTCAATCGTCGTTTGATCAACTTGATATCTCGAAGCCTCAACCCACCTTGCACACGGACATTGCAAGGCTTCGAGAAGGTGGAGTGAAGGCTCAGTTTTGGTCTGTTTATGTGCCCGCTTCAACTGATGGTGAAGGCACGGCGTTGCTACAAACAGTGCAGCAAATTGATTTGGTGAAAGTGATGGTGAACCGCTACCCCGAAACTTTCGAATTGGCGTCGACTGTGGCTGATATTAGACGTATCGCCAAGGCTGGAAAAATCGCCAGTATGATGGGGATTGAAGGCGGCTATTCGATCGAATCGAATCTGGACAACATCGAAAGGTTTTACGACATGGGGTGTCGTTACATGACGCTGACTCATTCCAAGTCTTTACAGTGGGCGGATTCAGCAACAGATGATCCGATTTGCGAAGGACTGTCTGAATTCGGCGTGCGAGTGATTGCTGAGATGAATCGAGTTGGCATGCTGATTGATTTGTCTCATGTCAGCCCCCAATGTATGCGAAAGTCATTGGCGGCAACGAAGGCTCCTGTCATTTTTTCGCACTCATCCGCTTTGTCAATTAATGACCATCCTCGTAACGTTCCCGATGAAGTTTTGAAGATGTTACCGGCGAATGGCGGAGTCGTCATGGTGAACTTCTTTTCAAAGTATGTTGTGCCCAGCGAAAAGCTTAAGCTGAACGAGCAACAACCAGGATCGATCCATGACGTGGTGGATCACATCGAACACATCATTGAAGTGGCAGGAATTGATCATGTGGGAATTGGTTCAGATTTTGATGGAGTGCCCACTCTGCCGGTTCAGTTGGAAGACGTGTCGAAGTACCCGTTGATTACTCAAGAGATGCTGAACCGAGGCTACAGCGCCGACGATGTTCGCAAGCTTTTGGGGGGCAATGTGCTGAGAGCTCTGCAGCAGGCGGAAAAGGTGGCGACAAAGTAGGTATGGTGACGTTCTTTGCAGAATCAGCCGAGCCGCTGATTTGGGGCGATGCGCGGTTCTTTGTGAGAACACGACGGATTGACTGCTGTTGGTGATTCGCGATGATCGCAAAGTCATCTGGTGAATTCAGCGCACGAAAAAAGCGGCTACCGATTTGATCAGCAGCCGCTTTTGTATTTTGACTGTCACAGAATCAGACTACTTGTCTTCGCCTGGGCTGTCAGTGCCCTCTTTTTTGCCTGGTCCTTCAGCAACTGCCTTGGTGCCAGGAAGATCGCCGGCTTTGATCAGGTCGCCGAAGGTCTTGCCTTCTGTAGCACTTTTTTCTTTGCCGATTTTTTCAAGAGCCGCTTTGATTTTTGCGGTGTCTTTCACTTTCTTGGCGCCGAGTGCCTTCGTCAGAGCCGCTCCGTAGTTGTTGCGATCCTTCTTTGATTTGGAAGGATGGCAGACAGCGCAAGACACTTTTCCGCTTTTGCCGTGCTTTTTGCCGAAGTCTTCGTCCAGCTTGTAAAGTTCTTTCGCGTAATGCATTTGTCCGACTAATTGGACATTCGAAAGAATGGCGAAGGCAAACAGGCAGGTGCCGGCAACGGCGACTCGACCAAAGGTTTTCATACTCAACATACAGAATTTCTCCAGAACTTGTTGTCCGACGGATAAGGTCACCACGGAGCGGGGACGTAACCAGTTTTCGGCATAATTGCCGTAAAATCAACCGGCAAATGTCCATTTCAGTTGCCGAATATCAAAGTGAACACGGTCCTAAGTGTCAAGTGAAGAGTCTGCGCAGTTCAGTGAAACGCGCCGGGAATCAGTGATTTTGCCACATGTGTTTGCATCTCAACCCGGAATCGGGCCTTTTGGAGACGAATTGATCAAAAACTGAGCCACATTCTGTAAAAATGGTTTCATGATTTGCTCCGCATCTTCCGGCAATTTTGCCCGATCAAAGGCATTCGACATCAACTTCATCCAGCGTTCAGCTGCGGCGGGAGTCACCTCGAAAGGAGCATGCCGAGCTCGAAGCATCGGGTTTCCACGTTTTGTGAGATAGTCTTGGGGGCCTCCAAAACGGTATGTCAGAAAATCACGCAGACGCTCTTCGGCTCCGGCGAGATCGTCTTGGGGATACATGGGTCCCAGAAGATCATCGTCTTTGATTTGCGCGTAAAATTCGCAGACAAGTCGTTGCATACCGTCTGCCTTGATCAACGCAAAGACCGTGTTTTCATTTCCTGTCATGGGCATGTCTCGTGCAAGAACGTCCTAAAGGACGACTGAAATCGTGATCAAGATTCTCTAGAATCTTGCTGTGTTGAAAGAACCCTGCTACGTCGTCATTCTTGTTTCGGCAGAACATCAGTGAAAGTCTGACGCTGTTGGCGGTCAGCCACCAAGGTTTGATTGGTCGACCGGTTCATTGGTCAACCGGTTCACTTGTCAACCAGTTCTGCCGAAATTTGTATTGTCGAAGCGGTTCTGTTTTCAAAATCCTGTCGTTGAAAAGTTGTGAAGTCTATGTCATTCGATCACTTGAACACCGTTGGTGACTGGCCGGAAGAACCGGTTTCACTGTTTCGAGAATGGTTTGACCTGGTGGAAAAGCAAAACGTGCCCGAACCCGAAGCGATGGCGTTGGCTTCGTGCAGCAAGCAAGGAATCCCTTCGGTTCGCGTTGTGTTGCTCCGAGGATTTGACGAACGTGGTTTCTGCTTTTTTACCAATTACGAAAGCCGCAAGGGGCAAGAATTGATCTCCAACCCCGTTGCTGCGGCCACGTTTTATTGGCGAGATCCGTATTTGCAGGTTCGCATCGAAGGGACTGTCGAAAAGCAGTCTCCCGAAGAATCGGATGCGTATTTTAATTCTAGGCCTCGAGCAAACAGGGCCAGTTCATTCGTGAGCAATCAAAGCCGTTCGATCGATGATTTTCGATCGTTAAGACAGGCGGCCGATCAGCTGCTTCAATCAGACGAAGCCGCCATGCGTCCAGATCACTGGGGCGGTTTTCGAATTGTGCCCGTGAAAATCGAATTCTGGGCGGGCAGCCAAGATCGAATGCACCGACGCTGTGAATTTACGAAAACGGAAGATGGCTGGGACAAAATCCTGCTGGCTCCGTAACGCTGAAAGATTCAGAGATGTCCGTGCCGTACGCTGCCAATGTTGGAGACTCATATCCAAGCTCATCGGCGTCACAGAAGAATGCTGGCTCTGCGACCGTTTCATGCAAAAGCACGGCCGAGAACATGCCGCGGAATCTATCTGGCTTGAACGGGAAGATCGATCGTTTCTGAGATCTCGAAGATTCGTCCTTGGCCAAGAGTCAGTGTCGCGTTCACGATCAGTTGCCGAGCAGACTGTGCAGCTTGTAAATCGCCAATGGGAGCTCGAGCATGAAAGCCGGACGACACCAGCGCGTTCGTCCACAGATCTCGAGATTCCGTGATGTTCCATGTGTGATCGACGATCGCGTTTGATGATCCGGATTCTGTCACGACGTTGGCTCGCACGACCAGTTGCCCGGCGACTTTGCAAAGTTCGCCTTCTGCATCCACGGGGCGAATCACGACGTGAAGAGTGGGCGTCCCGGAATCCCACTGGATTCCAGAAACCAACTTTTGAATCTGCAATCGATCGACGCTTCCCCAAGCAGCTAATACTTCTTCGGGGATATTCGTTGAACGGCTGCTTTGGTGGTTCGATGGCATGTCGGCCGATTGGCTTACCATCGCGAACTGAGTACCAGAAACTGCATCTGCTGACGGCATCCGATGGGCGGCAAGTTGCTGATCTTGATCTTGTAGCTGTTGTTCGGAGGCAGCGATTTCAGATTCAAGTTGTCTGATTTCCGCCTCGCGACCTCGCAATTCCTGCTCTAGCTTTGCGAAAGATTGTGATGACCGGCAACCGGGCACCGCCATGATCATCACTGCAAGCAGCATCAAACCGCCCCCGCGCCGATTGAGGCAGGAATCAGAGAGAGCGATGGGCTGTTCAGATGTGGTGGTCACAAATCAAAGCGGCAACAAGGCGTTGGCAATTTTAAAAGGCGTGTAAACCCTTCCCATAAGCTTCAAAAGTAGCCGAATATTCACAGTGCGCGAATACGAATTGGCAGCCTGAGAGTGATTTGAATCTTGGCGATTCTGGAATCGGATTCTGCGTGGCAAGAATCGGCAGCAGTGGCCGAATTTCCGAAGCAACGCAACGATTTCGGCTGTTCGCTTCGGTCGTTTTTGTTGTAGAATGCCGGCTTCAAAAGGGTGCACTTGGAATCAATCTGTCTTGATTCAGCACAACATCGGTAAAGTCGAAAAGTAGACCATCGTCGCCATGAAGGCTTTGACTGGGATTTTCAACGAAGAAGGAACTTCTGCGATGCTGCCAAAATTTTCAGTACCGGCTGTTTTGCGAACGGCTTTCATCGGGTTGGCAGTGGCCGCTTTTTCCACATGCTTGGCCTGTCCGTTTTGCCTAGCTCCGTCTCAAACTTGGACAGAAATGTTCGCTGAAGCTGACGTTGTGGTGTGGGGACGGTTAGTCAGTTCAGATCATGGCGACGCGAAAAGACAGCCATCGTCGGTGGTCGAAGTTGTGAAGGTGGCGAAAGGTAAGTCCTTCGCTGCGGTTGAGCAGACCATCACCGTGCCTTTGCCAATTTTCTCTGACGTGAATTCGACCGTACTTTTGAAAGGCAGCCTGCAAGATATTCGCATTGCCGGCATGTCAGACACCTTTGCGACAGACAGCGATGGCGAAGCAATTCAGGCAGCTGGTTCCAAACCTGATGGGGCCGAGAAACAGCCTTCGATTGTTCCAGTTTCTGCCACGGAAGTGACTGCGAAAGCTGTTTCTGGTGATTCGAAGTCACTGGTTTGGGACTTCGCCGAACCGGTTTCAAAGGTGGCGTACCAATACATCACGACTGCTCCGCCGCTCAACAAAAAGGCGGCCGATCGACTGCCGTTCTTCGTGAAGCACTTAGAACATCAAGACGATTTGATTGCCGCTGATGCTTGGGCAGAATTTGCAAACAGCCGCTACGAAGATATCGTTGCCATCAAAGATTTGCTTCCTGCGGAAAAATTGAAGCAGTGGATTTTGGATTCAGAATTGTCTCCTGAACGCCCCGGACTTTACGGCATGATGCTGGGGCTTTGCGGGCGTCAACAGGATATCGCTTTTCTGTTAGAGCAGATTGGTCCCGGGGAACAAACGACCGTTCGTTTCGGAATTGAAGGTTTAATGGGAGGGCTGTTGGTGCTTTCTAAGGACGAGGGGCTCGACTTTCTTGTCACCAGCCGCTTAGCAAATCCGGTTGCTCCAACAAGCGAAGTCTTCAACGCAATGTCTGCCGTCAAATATGCGTGGGAATATGAATCGGATTTATTCGACAAGGAAACATTGCGAGCCAGTTTGCGGCCATTGCTAAAGCGCGAAGAATTTCAGGAAATCATTGTCACCGATTTGGCTCGATGGGAAGACTGGTCGGTGATTTCTGAACTGACTGAATTGTGTGCCACCACCGATCAGGATGGACTCATTCGGTCAGCAATCGGATACTGCTGGCAAGCTCAGAAATCAACGACGGCAACTGACGAGCACAAACGTAAAGCAGCCGGGTTGTTGGCAAGCGTCAAAGAATCTCATCCAGCCGTCTATCGACGGCAGCTGATGTTTCGCTAAGACCTGTGCTGCATGCCGATCTTGCGGATTGAAGCTGAACCAACTTGGCTAAAACTTCCACGCTTGCACCAGTCCTCCTTGCTTCGACGTAATGCTGAGACTGGAAATTTTAATGGTTCCTGTGCCTCGGGACGGATCAAGGCGGATTGCGGTCAACGGTTCCTTGGTGGAAAACGAAACGGAATACTGATGACGTTTTTCGTCGTGGCTGACTTCAAAGAACACACTGCGTTCTGCTGAAAACCGTGTTTTTGCCGACGTTCCTTGCCAGAAGATTTGTCCAGGTCCCGAAGAATCGGATTCCATGGTCACTTGCAGGACGTAGTCTTTGGCGTGAGCCGCATTGAGCAAGCTTCCGATCAGATAGGGATCGTTGCCAGTGCTGGTGACGACGAGTTTGCCTTCGCTGTGCTTAAGTTCAGTGGTGCCTGCTGGTCGCCATCCCGCCACTGGCTTTCTTCGAGACTTCGAATTCGATTTTGATTTTGATTTCAATTGACGCCTGCCGGCTTTGCTGACTCCTCCTTTTCGCTTTGCTTTGCCTTCGTTTTCAGGCAGGTATTTCGCCGCATCGAATTTTGGATTCGGCAACGGCAAAACGGCTTTGGTGTCCTGTAAAAATTCTTCGATCATCGAGTCCAGTTCCCGCACCTTACCGGGCAGCGACTTGGCTAAGTTCATTTGTTCGCCAACGTCGGCCCTCAGATTGAACAGCTTGTATCGATGCTCGCCATTTTCGCCTGCGAAGAAAATTCGGATCAACTTCCAGTCGTCTGCATGCACGCTGACTGCAGCTGGTAGCCATTCTGGAATCGGCGGACTGTGAGGGAAGTAGGTAAATATGGCGTCTCGTTGAAGAGACTTGCCAGTGAAGGCTGGCACAATGCTGATGCCATCAAATTCTTGATGGGGCAGAGCTGAAATTGAAAGCATATCCAACAGCGTGGGGTAGAAGTCGCTGCTTTGAATTCGTTGTTCACTTTGTGAATTCGCCGCTATGGTTCCGGGCTGCACAACAATGGCAGGTCCACGAATTCCTCCTTCGTACATCGTGGCCTTGCCGCCTCGCAAAGGCGAGTTGCTTGTCGCTGATGTCCCGTCGACCTCGTTGTACATGTTGCCTCCATTATCTGAAGCGAACACGATGATGGTGTTGTCGCTGATCCCCAAGTGATCCAAGCTGTCCAGCAACGTTCCTACGGCGTCGTCCATGCTTTCAATCATGGCCGCGTAAGTTGGGCTTCTTTGAGCGTCTTCAGGATCGACGGACTTCTTGTACTGATCGATCAAGGCCTGCTTCGCATCAAACGGAGCATGGACGCTGAACATCCAGTAGTTCAAGAAGAAAGGCTTGTTTCGATGTTGCTGCATAAATTTGACGGCTTCTTCCGCCATTCGGTCTTCGATATGTTCATTCGGAGTCTGAGGATCGAAGTCGGGATATTTCCACGGAGCCACATAGTTTCCCGCTGGTCCGGGGCCGTGCCAGTGTGGAATGTCGATGTCGAATCCGTTTTCCAAGGGCGAATAAGGTTCGATTCCGAGGTGCCACTTGCCAAAGTGAGCCGTCGTGTAGCCATTGTCTTTGAACATTTCTGCGAGCGTGTCATATTTGGGATCCAGTCGCGAAACAGACTTGGGAAACGTCGCCTTATGATGAGTTGGTCCCGTGGCTGTCGTCTTCGCTTCCAAAATCACTTCAGGCAGATGGCAGTTAGGACTCGTTAAACCTGTGCGAGCCGGGCTTAGCCCCGTCAGAATGGCGGCTCGTGTTGGCGAACAAAGTGGGCTCGACGAATAGGCATTGCGAAACACCATGCCTCGCTTAGCTAAGCGTTCCATATTCGGAGTCTTATAGAACTTGGTCGTCCCAAACAGTGTGGTGTCGCTCCAGCCGAGATCATCGGCCAAAATGAACACCACGTTAGGCTTCGATTTTTCTTGGGCCTGCAGGTTTGTGACACCATGAAAGACGATGTCATCGATAGAAATGCTCACCAAAGCAATGCCGACAGCAAGCAGGCGTAGAATCTGTGATCGCATCATAAGAACGGATCTTCAAGGTTGGTGGTTTGAGGGCGAGCGTACCTTGGTGAAGCAAGGATGAGGCAAATGTTGCGAGGAATTTTGCGCTGAAGCGACCTAGCTGGCCGTTGAAAAAGGGAACCCGACGCGTGAGGGCTTGCGAGGGACATCGGATGTGCAGAACTTCAGAACCTCAGGGTTTCGGAGGGGAATCATCCGTCGCTGACGTGTCGGGTGACCACATCCGGGCTTTTTCAACGGACTGCTAGCGATCGTCGCTTCTGATGGAGCGCGGCGGGATATGCCGACTGGCTGCCGAATAGGCTTCGTGGCCCGTCGACTTGCCTGGCAAAACGTCGTGCTGATTCGCGGGGATGTGTTTTTGGTGCTGAGTGACGACGTCGGCGAACTGCTGATCGGTCGCCAGGTTGGTCCATTCATGAGGATCAGATCTTAGGTCATACAGTTCTGTCGACCCATCTAAGTACTGAATGAATCGATGATGTTCGCTGCGGATTGAAAAATTGCCTTTTCCGAAACTGGTGATCGCGGGGTGATTCCAATTGCGTTCTGGATTTTTCAGGAGAGGCACAAGGCTTTGACCTTCTTGAGTGTCATCTTTGGGCAGACTCGCCAGTTCAAGGAGTGTTGGAAAGATGTCTAACAGTTCTGAAGGTTGTTGAGTGCGTTGATTTTTCGCCACGCCTGGAGCACAGATAATCAGGGGGACTCGAGTTCCATTTTCCCAGAGGCTTCGTTTTGCCCAGCGTTGCTTTTCGCCAAGATGAAACCCATGGTCAGAAAAGAGCACAACGATTGTGTTGTCTGCATGTGGGCTTGCTTCAAGAGCATCTAAAACTAAGCCAAGGCAATGATCTGCGAACGAAACAGACGCTAAGTATGACTGAACAGCGTGCTGCCATTGGCCGGCTTCCGTAATCCATTCGTGTTTCGGAGCCACATGGTTTGTGTTGGTCAACGTAATGGCGTACGGGCTTAAATCACTTCGGTCTGCATCGTTGACAAGCGGTAACTGAATGGATTTTCGAGGATGCAGGTCAAACCATTTTTGGGGTGCATACATCGGAACGTGAGGACGATAGAAGCCAACTCCCATGAAAAATGGCTTGTCACTTTTCTGTTTGAGCTGACCAGCGGCCCATTGAGCGGCCTTGAAGTCGGGCATGGAAGTTTCATCTTCTGGATAAGCTCCCCAGTCCCAGAGTGGATGGCCGTGGGGTTGTGATAGCTTGGTTTTTGGTCGAGGTCCAAAGCCGCCAGATGGTTGATACTGTTGAAAGAATCGTTTGTCTTTGGAATGGAACAGCTTGCCGGTCGCTAGTGTTCGGTAGCCATTGTCGGCGAATACTTCGGGCATCGTTTTCAGATCTTGAAGAACAGGAGCTTGCTTCAGATCGGGAGACAAAAAGTAGATTCCAGAAGTGTGGGGATAGCGTCCGGTCATCATGCTTGCTCGAGACGGATTGCAAACCGGAGACTGGCAATGAGCGTTGGTGAACAACGTCCCCATTTTTGCCAGCCGGTCGATGTTTGGAGTCATCGCTTGAGGATGTCCTTGCAGACAGCCCACCCAGTCATTCAAATCGTCGATCGAAATCAATAACACGTTGGGTGGGTCTGCCGCTTCAAGCAAATTTGCGGGCATCAACAAACTGCACAACAAGAGAAGATATTTCATGGGGATGTTGCCGTCGCAATGAAGGGAGGTGGGACTGTTGGGGCGATGTTTTGGAGCAGAATGTTTGGAGCAGAGGTGTCTTCAAGTGGCTGCAAGGCAAGCACTGGCGATGCAACTGCTCTAGCAAACGGTAGTGATGCACTCGGTAGTGATGCACTCGGTTGTGGAACGGATTGGCCATCCGCAGAATTCGTCTGAACTCTTGTTGTGGTTGTGGGGTATGGTGGGGTGCGAATCTCTTCAGATGCTGTCCCAACGGCACAGTGGCCAGATCAGTGATGGGTGAATTGGCAGACTGTTTTTGTGTCGGTCTCCTAGGTCAGTTTGAATTCTGTTTTTAGTTCTTCAATGACGGCATCGGGCATCGTAGAAATGTTTCCGATTGATCGAGCATTGATGACGGCTTCCGCGGTAGATTCCAAGACCTCAAGCCGATCAAATGCGTCCAAGACATTTCTTCCGGTCACGATTACTCCGTCGTTTTCCAAGATCGCAGCCGGATTTCGCTCCGATACGAACGACGCGATTTCTTGGCTGGATCCGTAGTGTCTTCCATAAGGCACTTGCGCGACATCTCGTAGAAATACGTAGCTTTCGGGAATGGTTCTGACATCCAATGTCGTTCGAGTCACGCTGAATGCTGTGGCGTTGACTGGGTGGGCAAACACAATCGCGTGGACTCCGGGGTGCTGCTCGTAGATCGCTTGATGAGCCTTCGCAGCTCGGCTGGCCAGTTTGCCCGATTCTCGATCATTCCCGTTGACGAGGACGAAATCATCGACGGATAAGTGTTCACGATCTTTGGTGGTTGGAGTCACTAAAAACGAGTCGTCGTCGACTCGAGCAGAAAAGCTGCCTTCTGTGCTGATCAGTAATCTTTGTCGACAGCCTCGCTTTAGAAATTCGCAAAGTTCTCGACGCAGTTCACGTTCCTTTGCTGTCGCATTGCCGGGGTGAAACGAATCAAAATCAACTCCACGATCAGCGGCCTGCTTCAGTTCTTCGTCAGTCAAATATTGCACATCGCCAAGCTGTTGACCTTTGATAATGGTCTTTCCAGCGAATTCGAAGGCTTCAAACCGTTCGAACGCTCGAGACAACGATTGGCCGCCCACGACGACTCCGTGGTTTTCAAGAATGACGCTGTCACAACCTTCTCGAAATGTGTTTGCGATGCTAGTTCCTAAAGCCTCGCTTCCCGGACAAGCGTACGGAGCAAACCCAACTTCGCCGCAGATGGAATGAGCTTGATGAAACAGACGAGTGTTTGGTGATTGTTGGCAAATGCTGAACGCGACCAATGCGATTGGATGAGCATGCACGATCGCACGGATGTCCGGTCGAGCTTCATAGATGGCTTTGTGAAAGGGAAATTCCGATGAGGGAGGATGTTGACCTTCCACGGTCCCGTCGGCTTTCACGCACACGATGTCGTTACGAGAGAGATTGCCTTTGTCGACTCGAGCTGGCGAAATCCAGATGTCTCCGGAATCTTCTTTGATGGAAAGATTTCCTCCTGAAGTCGTTGTCATGCGATAACGATAGATGCGATCCATCGTTTGCATGATTTCGTCTTTAGGATGAATCACGCTTCTGAAATTCGACATCGATGACTTTCTTCACTGGAACGCGAGGAAGGTGGAAACTCTGTTTGTGGCGACTCTGTTTGTGACGACTCGGCTTGTAGCGACTCTGTTTGTGGCGACTCGGCTTGTAGCGACTCTGCTTGTAGCGACCAACAAATCCGAATCAACGGCAGCCGTCGGCATGAGCCGACGTGTGGGCGGCCTCTGTTTGTCCGAATGGCTACGCGACCGACCACGGCTGCCGCCCTGCACAAAACAGGGCCGGACAATGCTTCGAACAAGCAATGCTTCTCTTGCAAACTGGCCAACTTTAGAAAAGAGAGCCGTTTTACAACGGGCGGACAACGGATGTGCTGCGGTAGTAGTCCATCAAAGTTTCCTCTGAAAGCACTCCGCCCCCCATTCCACTTTTGTTGACTCCGCCGTAGGGAACTCCGTGAGCAAACACGTTGTGAGCGTTGATCCAACTGTTGCCCGCAATCATAGCTTCCGCGACTCGGCCGGCTCGATCCCCATCTTTGGTCCACACGCTGTTGGCGAGGCCGTAGTCTGTGTCGTTTGCTAAGGCGATGGCCTCTTCTTCTGTTGCGAACTTTAAGAGATAGGCCACGGGGCCGAAAATTTCTTCTCGTGCCGCCACGTTATCTGGTGAACCGGCTAGCAGAGCTGGTTGGACGTAATTGCCACTGAATCCGTCGACGGTGGCTGCTCCGCCACCGAACAAAACAGTCGCTCCTTCCGCCTTTCCTTTGCTTTGATATCCGAGTACTCGTTCGCACTGCTTAGGATTGACGACAGGCCCCATTTGACTGTTGGGGTCTAGCGGGTGTCCAATGCGAACATCTTTCATGAGGCGAACGCAGTGTTGCACAAATTCGTCGTAGACGTCTTCGTGAATCAGCCATCGAGTCGCATCGCAACAAACTTGGCCACTGTGAAACGTGATGGCTGCCACCAACTTTTCTGCTGTCTCTTGGACGTCGACATCTTCAAAGACAACCGCCGCGCCCTTGCCGCCCAGTTCTAGCTTGACGGGAACAAGATTGCGTCCGCAGGTTTCACCGACCAGCTGTCCGACTTCAGGTGATCCAGTGAACGACATGCGTTTGATGTTCTTGTTTGCGGTCAACGCAGCGCCGGCTGTGGCTCCACGACCAGTCACCACATTGATTACTCCATCGGGAACTCCAACATCACTGGCCAACTTTGCCAAATACAAGGCCGAGAGTGAAGTGTCTTCTGCAGGTTTGATCACGACTGTGTTGCCAGCGGCCAACGCGGGCGAAATCCCCCAGCCAATCAGCAGAAAGGGAAAGTTCCATGGGAAGATAAATGCACAGGCTCCCCAAGGTTGTTTCACGGTATAGGCATCGTGACCATCAACGTCCAGCTTCGTCTTATGCTGAACTTGATCTGCCAGCCCCACAAAGTATCTCAGAGTATCAACGAAATTCTGGACATCTCCGGCAGCTTGATCCTGAATTTTGCCCGCATCCAAAGCTTCAATTTGAGCGATGATTGGTTTGTGTTTTTCGACCGCATCAGCCAGCGTTAATAGAATCTGACTGCGTTCTGCTTGAGGTCGCTTTGCCCAAGCGGGAAATGCAGCATTGGCGGCATCAACAGCTTGATCAACTTCAGATGGACTTAAGTCCTGAATTTCAGCCAGCTGGTCTCCGGAACCTGGGTCAACCGTGGCCACCAATTCTCCACTTGTTGCCGTGAGATGCGATCCTGATACAAAGGCCGGTAACGGACTTTGGTTAAGAAACGCTTGGACTTCGGGAAGCAGTTCGATCTTTGTTGTTGTATTCATCGTTGGGTTCCAATAAGACGAACAGTCAAGTTGAAAATAGGTCAGTTTAGGTTTGCTTTGATGATATCAGTGGGCACCGAATTGTCATTCGTGTTGGCCACTCATTCGCTTAAGGCGGTGAGTTCAGTTTGAAACTTGCCTGAAGCTTTAATGACGTGTTCGGGGAGCCTTGACGATTCCCGAAAGGGGGGCAATGTTACGCAGTCGTTAGGTTCGTTTTGCCATGACGTTGGCTTCGTATTCGCGCACGTTGTTCAACCATTTAGCATCTGCGGGGACGGACGATTCTTTGCAGTATTGATTCCAGATGGCTCCAAGCGGCATCAGTTTTTGTTCTTCCAGCAGAGCCAGCCGAGCCGTGTAGTCTCTGTTGTTTTCCAGCTGCTGTAACTGGTCGACCGGTTCGAGTAGAGCTGCCAAAGCCGCTTTTAAAGTGTTTCGAGCGCCAATCACCCAGGCGGCCACGCGGTTGATACTGGCGTCAAAAAAGTCCAATCCAATGTGGATTCGATCCAAGTATTCGCCTCGCACAACTTCTTGCATGATGGCTTGAAGCTCGTCAGAGTAAGTGACCACATGATCGCTGTCCCATCGAACTCCACGACTCACGTGCAACAGCATTTCGGGCAGGTACATCATGACAGAAGAAATCTTGTCGGAAATCGCTTCGGTCGGATGAAAGTGGCCCGCGTCCAAGCACAGTAATTTGTTGCGAGATATTGCATAGCCCATGTAGAATTCGTGAGACCCGACGACATAGCTTTCACTGCCGATGCCAAACAGCTTGCATTCCACGGACTCCAAAGTGTGTTCTTTGGGGAAGTCTTCTTGAAAGATTTCATCCAAAGAAGCGGCCAAGCGTTCTCGAGGAGCTTTGCGGTTTGCCGGAGTGTCCTTGAAGCCGTCGGGAATCCAGAAGTTATTGATGCAAACGCTGTTCTGAGCAGCCCCGATGGCGGCCGCAATCTGCCGGCAAGCTTTACCATGTTCAATCCAGAAATTGCGAATGCCATCATCTGCATGAGCTAAAGTGAATCCGTCCGACGCTTTGCTGTGCGAGAAGTAGCTGGGGTTGAAATCAAGTTCAACCCCTTCGCTCTTCGACCAATCGATCCAGCCCTGAAAGTGATCGATCGTCATTTCATTGCGATCAACTTGGGTATTGAATTCGCCATACACAGCGTGCAGGTTAAGACGATGTTTTCCGGGAATCAGTGAATAGGCCTGGTGTAGGTCGCTGCGGAGTTCGTCAGCATTTCGTGCTCGGCCAGGATAATTCCCGGTGATGGCGAGTCCATCTGCCAAGGGCCGATCTGTGCCTGTGCCTTCGAACCCCTTGACATCATCACCTTGCCAGCAGTGCACAGAAATGTTGATTTTGCGTAGACGCCGCAACGCGTCATCCACGTTGACTCCAATGGAAGCGTACTGTTCCTTCGCAAGATCAAAGATCCTGGAGTCAGTTTTCGAATCCGCCATCAGTGCTTTCTAACCCTTCGTGAAATTGGAAAAGGCGTCGAGAACGTCGCGCCATCTGAATTGTCGAACGCTGAGTTGCCACCCGTGGTTGGTGATCACCGGTTGACACTAAGCTGGTGTGATGTGTTAGACGCTGCAGCGTTTTTGTCGACCTTTGGCTTCCTTTGTGTGGTGTTGGTTTGTTGTGGTGTTGGTTACCTGTGATCGTGGTGAAATCTGATTCTGAATCAAGTTCACCGGTCTGCCGCGTTACCTGCATTATGGTGACAGGTTACGGATGTTTCTAGCGAGCCGCCTTTGATGATTGTGTCATTGACCAGCACAATTTTGCCAAGGCGAAAGGTATTCGAAGGCGGGAGTAAGGTGCCCCAAAGCAATGCAGGTTCTCAAAAAATAAGACTGGTTTCATGAAGACGGGTTTCCCATCGTGGTGGAACGCGGAGATCCTCAGCAGCCATTTGGATTGCACCGTCGTGAATTTTTCGAGACCGTGATGATTACAGGAGGTGAATGTCTGCACATTACGGGTGGAAGGTTGTGTGGATTGAGCGTGGGCGACACGTTTGTGATTTGGTGGTGCGCGGCCGCACGACCATGTGAATATGGATCAGCTAAGTCTGATTCACGTTGTGTTTGACGCCGATGACCTGCCAATGTCGTTTGGAGACCTGCAGTTGTTGCCCGGCTATCACGCTTTGTTCAACAGAGAGCCAGCTTGGCGTAAGCGTCACATGTTTAGTAGCCGTCTGCTTGAGTAGCCGTCTGCAGCTTTCGCCGGCGGGGGTGATTCAAGCAAATGGTCTGGTCAAGCAAATGGAAGACGAACTTTCGAGCCGTTCGTCTGGCTTTGAAGTGATGGTGACGTCTGCGTTTTTGCAGCTGGTGACCTTTCCTTCGAGACCCTATTGCAAGTCTCGAAGTCCTTAAAGTCAATCACGGTTGCGAGTTGCTGATGCGATTTCACATTTGGAACAACGCGACTCGGAATCATTGACGTGAGAAGAGCTGACGGAGATTTCAGGGATGTCTCGAAGAAATTTTATTCGAGCCTTTGAATCAGCGATGAACAGTCCTCCGATCAAATACTTGATTCGATTGCGAATCAAGAATGCATGCCGCATGTTGCAGGCTTCCCAGAAAAGCATTTCGGAAATTGCGATGGCCGTTGGCTTTTCCGACAGCAACTATTTTTCCAGACAGTTTCGATTGCATACGGGAATGTCACTCACAGATTATCGAAATCAAGTTAGCCCCATCGAAGGTTCGCCGGATGCATCTTTAATGATGCTGCTGAGCTAAGAATCGTGGTGCATCCACTCGGCTTTTCTGGCGATCTTGAATTGCTTCCGCCATTTTGCAGCTTGAATTCGTGATGAAATTGATGCACAAAACGGTCGCTAATTTGTGGTGGTGTCAGTACGATTTGACCAGTCACTTTCCTGCCCCAATTCTTCAACCCCTTCGAATGATCTATGCCGAACATCACTCGTTATCGACTTCCTTCTTTCTTGTTGCTTGGTGTGGCGTGCGTCGCCTTCGCCATTCAGCCGCTTTCCAATGTGAACGCTGGTCAGCAGGCCAAGCAAGCTGCAAAGCCCAAGCGTGCAGTCGCTAAACAGGCCGGCAAGAAAAAGCCGCCTCAGGTTGGCCCAGCGATTAAGGGCAACAAAGCAACTCCTATCGATCGCATCACGGTTGCCAAGGGGTTCAAGGTTGACTTGATGTATTCGGTGCCTGGAGTTGAACAGGGATCGTGGGTGAACTTGTGCAGCGATCAAAACGGAGGTCTGATTGTCAGTGATCAGTTTGGCGGACTGTATCACGTGACTGTGCCTGAAGATGGTTCAGTGATCACCTCGGATGACGTGAAGCCAATTGACGTCGACATTCGTGCCGTCAATGGAATGCTGTGGTTCGATGATTCTTTGTATGTCAGCGTGAGTGACTACGAACGAAAGATTTCGTCTGGCCTGTATCGATTAACGGATGCCAACGGCGATGGTCAGTTGGATACCACAGAACTGATTCAGCCGATTGAAGCGAAAGGCGACCACGGATCACACGCGCTTGTTGCCACTGCAGATGGGTCTGGCTTCTTTTGGATTAATGGGAATAACTCTGATCTTGCTCCTGTGGCAGATACGTCTCCGGTCGTGAAGGTGTGGGGCGAAGATCACCTGCTGCCCAGCATGCCTGACGGTCGAGGTCACAATCGAGGACGTTTGGGGCCCGCTGGAATTATCTACAAATACACTCCAGCAACCAAAACGTTGGAAGCATATTCATCGGGCTATCGAAACATCTTTGATGCATCGGTGAATAAGGACGGTGAGCTGTTCACGTACGATGCGGACATGGAATACGACTTTAACACTCCTTGGTACCGACCAACTCGGATATGCCACGTGACCAGTGGAAGCGAATACGGTTGGAGAAACGGAGCTGGCAAACGCATGACGTTTTACGCCGACAACATGCCGCCTGTACTGGACATTGGACCCGGTTCGCCGACCGGTACAACGTTTGGATACGGAGCAAAGTTTCCGGCCAAATATCAAGACGCTTTTTTCGCTCTGGATTGGAGCTGGGGGAAGTTGTACGCCGTGCATCTTGAACCAGATGGATCAACCTACAAGGCGACCAAAGAAGAATTCGTCACTGGTGCTCCGTTGCCCATCACCGACGCAATCATTAATCCGACTGACGGAGCAATGTATTTCGCGATTGGTGGTCGTCGAGTTCAATCGGGATTGTACCGAGTGACCTATGTGGGCGACGAATCGACAGAGCCGGTTTCGATGGAGCCTTCAAAAAGCGAAGCTCGGGATACTCGGCATATGCTGGAAGCATTTCACGGTCACAAAAATCCAGAAGCCATCACCACTGCATGGCCATTTTTGAACCACAGCGATCGCTTTATTCGCTTTGCAGCTCGCACTGCCATTGAGCATCAGCCGTTTGAATCTTGGTCTGAAAAGGCATTGTCTGAAGCAGACCCAACGATTCAGGTGACCGCATTGCTGGCGCTAACAAGAGCTGCTGGGATTTGTCCTTTACACCGCAAAGACGATAGCCCGCCCGTCAACGTTGAATTGGGCGCAAAGATCATCGATAAGTTGGCCGCCATTGATGTTGCCAGTTTGTCGGAAGAACATCGGTTGATTCATTTCCGAACAGTTCAAATCGCTTTGGTTCGTTTTGGCATGCCCACAGACGACGCAACGGCAAGCTTGGTGGCCACTTTGGATCCGTTGTTCCCAGCCGCATCTGCTGCTGAAAACTGGTTGCTGTGCGAAACCTTGGCTTATCTTCAGTCACCCACGGTTGCCCAAAAAGCGATCGCTTTGATTCAGGCAGCTCCGACTCAAGAAGAGCAAATGCAGTATGCTCGATCTATTCGCATGCTGAAGAGTGGTTGGACGAACGAACTTCAAACCGCTTACTTTGAATGGTTTTTGAAGGCTTCGAATTATCGAGGTGGAGCAAGCTTTGCGAAGTTTATTGAATTCATTCGCAAAGATGCCGTCGATTCACTTTCCCAAGAAGACACGACGTTGCTGGCCGAAGTTTTAAACCGCAAGCCTGTCGTAAAGACCGTGTTGGAAAATTTGGGAAGCGTGTTTGAGGGGCGAGAAGCGAAAGATTGGAGCTTGGACGAACTATCTGCTGCTGCGAACACAAAGCTGACGTCAAGAAACTTTGCGAATGGCGAGAAGATGTTCGCCGCCGCTGGCTGCTATGCCTGCCATCGTTTTGGCGATCAGGGTGGGATGACAGGACCAGATTTAACATCAGCCGGCCGCCGTTACTCTGCTCATGACTTGATTGATCAGGTCATCAACCCCAGCAAGGTTATCAATGACCAGTTCTCGTCTGTCATTGTGATCACTGAAGACGGTAAAACTTATTCCGGTGTCGTGGTGAACCTGAGTGGTGACCGCATTACTCTGAATACCGACTTGGCTGATCCCAACAACCGGGTGAACATCGACCGCAAAGAAATCGAAGAAATGGAAGTCAGCAAAGTATCTGCGATGCCAAAGGGGCTGTTTGGAAAGATGACCGAAGATGAAGTCATGGATCTGACGGCCTATGTGTTAAGCGGAGGAGATGAGAAACACGACTACTTTGAATAAGTGAAGTTGTGAGTTGAATCCGAAGATCTAGGGATCTCGGCACGGGAAGAGACTCCCGCGCCGAGATTTTTTTTTGGGGCTGTGTTAATTCTGGGCTGAGGCAGTCCGAGTCGCATTCGATTTGGGGCGAGGACTTTTGGGTGTTGAGACTGCGGTAGGCGGCTGAGATGCGTTTTCTAACAGAAGATGGTCTGGCTTGGTGCTGACTGTCGGCTGCAATCAACAATCGCTGAGCTTGCCAATTTTCTAACACGATTGGCAAAAACACGGCGAAGTTTGTGAGTTCAGCTTCCTGATCCGGGCAATCGGCTAATTTTTGTTATCGGAATTGGGCAATCCACCGTGATCCGGGAAGCATTGTTGACCTATTGACCATTGGAAAGCATAGTTCCGCGCAGATGCAGCCATCTTTTCGCCATTTTTTTAGATGGTGAATTTGATCTCCGTCCTTGGACTACGAACGCTTTCTCTGAATTTTGCGGTTTCGATCGCCAGATTTGTGGTCGTGGTCATACGAACACCTCCCCGATTTCCTCTCTCGTCGCTCTGCGTCTCCAAAAATCCCGATGCTCGATTTTTTCCGCCAGCGTTCTCAAACAGTTCGCAGTGATGTTCTTTCCGGTTTAACTGTCGCTTTGGCCTTGGTGCCAGAAGCCATTGCCTTTGCCTTCGTCGCTGGTGTTGAGCCAGTGATTGGGCTGTATTCGGCATTCTTCATAGGCCTGATCAGCGCGATCGTGGGTGGTCGTCCGGGAATGATTTCTGGTGCAACAGGAGCCATGGCGGTCGTGGTCATCGCTCTCGTGCAGATCCACGGAATTGAATATCTGTTTCCAACCGTCATTCTTTGCGGAGCACTGCAGATTGCCATTGGAATTGGGAAGCTGGGAAAATTGATCCGTATGGTGCCTCACCCCGTCATGCTGGGGTTTGTCAACGGGCTCGCCATTGTGATTGGCTTGGCTCAACTGGGCAGTTTCCAAACGTTAAGTAGTGAGGCAACTCTGAATTATCTGCAGGGAGCTCGATTGGGATACATGCTCGCTCTGATCGCTTTGACGATGGCAATTATCTGGCTGTTGCCAAAGATGACTCGAACAGTACCCGCGTCTTTAGCTGCGATTGTTTTGGTAACTCTGGCATCAATTGGCATCAACAAGTCTCAATCGGTCGAAGATTCGGGCAACGTCATGATGACGGTTGGAGACATGTTGTACGAAAAAACTGTGGCGAAAGAGGTCGAAGTGACCATTGCAGAACAGCTTGAAGGAGCTTCACCGGAAGCTCTGGAAGATGGTTCAGCGTTGGCAGCTTTGGACATGCCCGTGATTGTTTCGGATGCCAAGGAAGTGGCGAGCGAAACCGGGATTTCTGGTGGCTTACCAGAATTGTATTTCATGAATGATGATTACACTTGGGTTCCATGGAATTGGGACACCTTGGTAATCATTTTTCCGTTTGCAATTGTGCTTTGTGGAGTGGGGCTGATTGAAAGCCTGATGACTCTGACGCTGATCGACGAGATCACGGAAACTCGTGGTAAGGGCAATCGAGAATGCATTGGGCAGGGAACAGCTAATGTGATTTGCGGCTTGTTTGGGGGCATGGGGGGATGTGCGATGATCGGTCAGTCACTGATCAACGTGAACAGTGGTGGTCGAGGTCGTTTGTCGGGGATTACGGCAGCAGTTTGTCTTCTGTTATTCGTGTTGTTCTTGGCTCCTTTGATTGAACAAATTCCAATGGCCGCCTTGGTCGGAGTGATGTTTATGGTGGTGATTGGAACCTTCGAGTGGGCATCATTGAAGATGTTCCGCCGCATGCCTGGCAGCGATGTTTTTGTGATGGTTTTGGTGGCCGGCTACACCGTGCTGATGCATGATTTAGCGTCTGCTGTGATTATCGGAGTCATCGTTTCGGCCTTAGTTTTTGCTTGGCAACACGCGACTCATATGGGAGCAGACGTCACGACCATTGAAACAGGCGGCAAAAGCTACCAGCTTCACGGTCCTTTGTTCTTTGCAAGCGTTTCGTCGTTCAAAGACATGTTCGATGTTGCTTCTGACCCTGACAACGTGGTCATCGACTTCTATTACACTCGGGTTTACGACCAATCTGGCCTCGAAGCGATCAACTGGTTGGCCGAAAAATACCAAGCTTCGGGCAAGACATTGCATCTGACTCATCTGAGCAAAGAGTGTCGTCGGCTGCTGGATAAAGCGGGTGATTTGGTAGAAATCAACGTTTCAGAAGATCCTCAGTATCACGTGGCCACGGATCGTCTGGCATAGCCAAATTGGCTGAGTCGTTGATTCGAATTTGAAACGCTGGGAGTAAGAAACGTTCGGCGAGGTGAATTGTCGCCTTCTTTTTTGCTGCTTCGAATCGCTGAGATTGCCTGTTGACGGAATACCCATCGCTCGGGATCAGGCGGATGTTTCCGAGCAGATGGTCAGAACCGGCGATCGTATTTGAATGATTGTAAGGGGCTGCGGCTGGCGTGTCCGCCGGTTGTTCGGGTTCTGACGGATCGTGGGCAACAGAAGTGTTGAACCAAGCGTGCGATTTCGGATGCGTGCAATCCTCCGATACTAGCGGGGATAAACTATACCGAGGCCTGACTTGTTTCGATCTGATACAGCTTCCCGATTGTTCTTAGCACCTATGCCCTTCCCTTCTGCCACCTTCGCGAAGACTGCCTGCTTCGTACTGATCATCGCGGTCTGCTCTCCTTCGCAAGTCGAAGCCGGGTTGCCGTTGCAGTTGCTGGGCAATTTTTCTTCGACTGTCGTGGCTCAGGATGGCGTAGCGAACAGCTATCAAACTGATCTGTGGAATATGGAATTCCAAGAGCGAGCGAAACAAAAGAAGAAGCTCGAACAGTTTGCGGATGATGCGAACGCGGAACCGGGCATCTCGGCCGATGTGGCTGGGATTGGTGTTGGTCAGAAGAACAGCCAAGATGTCGAAAATGAGTGGGGCAATATTCCCGGTCAGGTGTTCTTGTTGGACATTACCGAAGAGACGCCGTTTGCTGAATGGCAAGTGGATCGCTCGGCTGCCGACAATTCTCGCCACTTTACCGGTGGTCCGACGGCATGGATGATGTCGCGAGTTAACGCGGGCGGTACGTCCTTTGGTGAGAGTCCTCCCACGAAAAACGGCCCATCCTTTTTGACGTTATTGGTCGCCGTCATCGCCTGCATGGTGATGGCAGGAGCTCTTTTTGCTGAAAGAGAGTAACGCTTTGAGTTGCCGAATTAGGCGGCTTCTGCGATCGACGGATTTGGCATCGGATCGACGTCTGCTTCTGCGACCGTTTCTAATTGTTCGGCGTCTGACTGTGCCTGAAGTTTCAGTTCATCGTTGATGTCTTCATCACTGCTGACTGGCTGAACGGTCAGTGTTTCGCAGACTTCGGGATCACTGATTTCAACGCTGCTTTGTTCTGCAATGGCGTGGTCTACTGTGCCTTCTTCAACTGTGCCTTCTTCAACCGGGCCTTCTTCAACTGTGCCTTCATTAACCAGGCCTTCTTCTGAGTCGCAGGCTTCCGTTTCGCAGGCTTCCGTTTCGACCGACTCGTTTTCGACTGACCGGCTCTGGTTGGCCCCGGTGTCTTCGTCTTTGGTCGCATTTGCATCTGCAATTTCGACGCTCACAGGTTCGGATTGGCGATCTTCATCGTCTGCTGTTGCGACGGCTAAGATTTCGGCAGGTGCTGTTACTTCGACATCATCTTCCAAGTCACTGATCACTTCTTGGTCTTCGTCATCTGGGTCGACGGCTTTGACTTCAAGTGCTTTTTTGCCCTGTTGGCTCAGTTGATATTTCAATCCTACACTGCGGCCAGAAATTTCGAACTTCAGCATGCCGGACGCGATGAGCTGACCATGCAAGGCTGTCAGCTGATTGATTTCGACTCCCGTCAGTTCATCGATGCGTTCTAACCATCCGTCGAATTCTTCACTGGTGACCTTCAGTGATGCTGCCTGAGCTTGATAGGCGTGCAACAGCTGCTGCTGTTCGGAAGTAACGTCGAATTGTAGGGTTGGGGAAAGCATAGCCGTTCTATCGGCGACGCCCGTCATAATTTTCAGCATGGCGAACTTGGCCAACACGACTGTCACGATGCCGGTAGTTTGGCTGTTTTACCCAGACCCACCTGCTTCGACCGGCCAAGTTTGCCGCTTCGGCAGAACCGTCAAGTTTGATCTCATCGCACGCCGATGATTCCTTCGACAGCCTGTTTTATCGATGGCATAGAGCGGTTGTCACAACAACGGCAGGAAATGGAATTCCTGTCGTCCGACATCTTAACGGGCCGTGCCAACGGTCGTTTCTCATGGATTCACAACCTCAAGAAGAAGCAGGCGAAGAACCTCGCAACTGGCTGGTAAGCCGGCGGCGTCGGCTGATAGCTGCCGTCATTGGCTTGATGATGCTTGCTCTGACATTGGAATCTCCTGACGTTTCGGTGGACGACCCTGCTGGCGCGGTGAGCGACGTGACCGTTGACGACTTCGATCGAATCGAAGCGTTGTTGGCGACCAAGGAAAATCATCGAACTGACGGGCGTGGTCCCACGGTCGAAGTTCCTGCTGATATTGCTTTTATGGACGAGCGGCCGGTCTTCGATTTCGATGCCTTTGATGAAGTCATGGGAACATCCGAAGCACCTCGCCTTGGCCGGACAAAGAAATCGGCGATTCCCAGTCAGCCACCAAGTCGTGATTCATTCGATGACCTGAATCGAATCAATGTGTTGGAAATTCCAGAGCAAATGGCTCTTGGGAACGGCCATCAGGTGATCGAAAGCCCGCCTGTTGATTCAACGTCAGCTTCTTCGCAGAACGCGATTCAACTGGTTGATCAGGAACCCATTCGCAGGCAACATCAGAAATTGGATGGATCGTTGGACTCCGCGGCAGTGCGGATTTTGGCTGACGATGTCACGTCATCCAAGGTGACTCGCTTTGGTCCCGCAACTAGCTCAGCACCCACGACCGACAGTGACCACATTCGCTTTACTGGGTTGATCTTTCCTGTTTCTCGTCAGCCAGATCAGGAATAGGACTGAATCAGCAAGCATCTACTCAATCGAATTGATTTCACGGAAGAAACAACGATGTACGAGTCATTTTGGAAAATGTCAGCGAAGCCGTTCTGCTATCGCACGGAAACGGCAGATCTGTACCGGTGTCGTTCCATACAAAGCGCGGCGTTGAGATTGCAGTATTGTATCGACAACAATGCGTCGGCAGCATTGCTGCTAGGAGCTTCTGGAGTCGGAAAAAGCAGTCTGTTGCAGCAGTTGAAACATGAAAATCAACAACTGATGCCGTTCGCTCATGTGGCCTTCCCGACGTTATCTGCTACGGAGCTAATGAGAATGGTGGCGGCTGAGATGTTGCCGAAAGCCGTCCATCAAACGACTCCGGCCGATCAACTGTTAAGCGAAATCCACGAGGCCCTGCGAGAAACGAGTGCGGAAGGCTATCACGCGGTTGTCGCCTTCGATGAAGCCCATTTGCTTTCCAACGATCACTTAAATCAAGCCGTGTTGCCTCTTCTGAACTTGGCAGATACCGACCATGATCTCAAGCTGACTGTGGTTCTTAGCGGTCAGCCGGTTTTGGCTTCGCATGTGGCTCGCAATGGTCAAATTCGCGAACGAGTTGCCGTTACTGCGACGATGGATCGCTTCACAGACAACGAAGTGAAAGACTATATCAGTACTCGGCTAAATCTGGCTGGCGTTCGTTCAGAGATCTTTACACAGGAAGCCGTGGTTGCCATCACTGAACTCTCCGAAGGCAATCCTCGACGAATCAATCGCTTGTGTGATATGGCTTTGCTAGTTGGCTACGCAGATCAGATTTCGACGATTGGTGAAAACGAAGTCCGTTCGCTTTCGGTCGAGCTACTTCCAGCCGCTGCGTAGGTCATGCTGAAGGACAAAAGAAACGAAGAAAGCGAACCGCAGCGGTTCGCTTTTTTTTGCGCCGTGATTTTGGGTGAGACATCATTTGAGTTCTGGAATGACATTCTCGCTGCAGGCGTCGTCGTCTTAATTTGCTAGCGTTCTGCGTGACTATTCGTGACGCAAGGCTTCGATCGGGTCCAGTTTGGCGGCTGAGATTGCGGGAAACATGCCGAAGATGATTCCAATGCCAACGCTGATAAAGAAGGCGACCGGTAGGCTGGCAGGGACTGGTTGAGGGTTCAATTCGGCGAACATTTGTGCGAATTCGCTGCCCGCCTTTCCGCCCTCAAAAACAAAGCGTTGGACGAAGCTGCGAATGCCGGCAAAGGCCAGCGGAGTGGCCAGTCCCAGAGCGATGCCAATGAGTCCGCCGGTTCCCGAAAGCACAATGGTTTCCGTCAGAAACTGAACTGTGATGTCTTTGCGTTTGGCTCCAAGAGCACGTCGAATTCCAATTTCTCGAGTACGTTCTGTGACAGTCGCCAACATGATATTCATGATGCCAATACCGCCGACAAGTAAACTGATGGCAGCGATGGACCCCAAAACGATATTGAAGATGTTTTGAATCTGTTCTGCTTGTTTTAAAAGTTCCAGTGGAACGACGACTGCGTAATCTTCGGTTTTGTGGTTCCGTTCCATGCTCTCGCGAATTGCTTCCGCTGTCGCAACCACATTTTCTTGCTTGTCGACTCGTAAAGTAATCTGGCTAAGTTCCCAGTACTCTGCGCTGAAAGATCCCTGCGATCGGTCAACGTTTAGGTCTCCCATACGAACTCGCATCGTGTCCAATGGGATGTAAACGTCTCTGTTAAATTCTTGAGCCGACATGCTGCCGCCGACAGCCGCACTGGCTTGTCGAGGCATCGTGACTCCGACGATCGTATAAAATCGATCGGCGATTCGAATCGATTGACCGACTGGGTTTTCGTACTGAAACAGCTCATCAGCGGTGCCGGATGCCAACACGGCCACGTTCTTTTTTGTTCTTCTGTCTTCATCACTTAGGAATCGTCCCTGTGCCATCTGCAGAAGGTTGATGTCTAGATAGTCTGCGGAACAGCCAACGATTCGAGACGTCATTTCTCGATCGGCATGCCGCACTCCCTTTTTCATTTCCCGAATGGGGATCGCTTGAGTGATCGTGCGGATCGTTCGATCCAGCAACTGGAAGTCGGCTCGCTTTAAACCGTATCTCAAGACAAAGCCGCCGTCACTGACTCCGCTTTCTTTCGGAGGTTTGACGCTGCGCACAATGATGTTGGTTGCACCAAGCTTTAAAACTTGAGCTCGAGCTTGCTCGCTTGCCCCACGACCGATGGCAAGCATCGCGATGACACTGAAGACTCCGAAGACGATCCCCAGCATCGTCAGGCCAGATCTGAGCTTATGTAGCAGCAGGCTTTTCATCGCGAGTTGAATTGTGCGGACCAGATCTGGCATGACTGAGATGGCTTCAACAGTGTGATTTAATGGGACGAGCCGGTTGCGACTTGCAATGGATGAATGGACGACTTCAGCCGATGATGATTCGTTTAGGAAGCGGCCTGATACGACGCTTTGTTGTTTGGGGTTTGCCTTAGGTGTTGCCGCTGAGCTCCAGATTGCCGTCGCAACAAAGCGTTAGCCATGAAAGATTCCTTCACCAGCAACGACTCCGTCCTTCATGTAAATCTGTCGTTTTGCGAGCTTCGCCACTTCTGGTTCATGAGTCACCATGATGATGGTGCGGCCTTCCGCGTTAAGCTTCAGTAACATTCCCATGATTTCTGCTTCTGTCGCGCTGTCCAAGTTTCCCGTGGGTTCGTCGGCAAGAATAATTTGCGGATCATTGACGAGAGCTCGAGCAATCGCGACTCGTTGCTGTTGTCCACCAGACAGCTGGAACGGTCGATGATCTGTGCGGCCTTCGAGTCCGACAAGATGAGCCAGTTCTTCAATCCGTTTTTTTTCTTCGGGCCCAATGACTGGATAGCCTGTGCGGTAATGCAGAGGTACTTCGATGTTTTCTAGGACCGTGTACTGAGGAATCAGGTTGTAGCTTTGAAAAATAAAGCCGATCATTTCGTTGCGAATTTCTGACAGCTCATCATCGTCGATGTCTGCCACCGATCGACCGCCGATGATGTAATCTCCCGAAGTCGGGCGGTCTAAGGCTCCTAACAGATTTAGCAGTGTGCTTTTGCCGCTACCAGATGTGCCCATGATGGCGACGAAGTCGCCGTGTTCGAAGTCGACTGATACACCACGCAGAGCTTTTACAAGCACGGTTCCTAGGTCGTAGTGTTTTTGCAAATCGACGACTCGAGCGGCGTATTTCTTTTTGACGGCTTCGTCGACAACGGGCATCAGTTTGCTTTCGAAACGGCAGGCAGGAATGAACGAAGCGTGGTCGAGCAATCAGCAGGTGAAGGGCTGGCAACAATCTGTCCGTGACAAGTGGCAGATGATGTTAGCACCGAAAGAAGTTGATGTGAGACCGAAAGTGCGATCGATTGATTCAGAAATTCAAGGCGCGATGAGTGTCAAGTTTTTGACGTCGCCGTTGTCAATTCTTCGACAGTGACTTTGCCGTTTGCATCGGCGTCGTATTGGTCGAATTTTCCTCGAAAATCACTTTCTTCTTTGGTGATGAAGCCGTCCTTGTTTTTGTCCGCAAATGAAAACATCTGAGCGGGAGATGGCCTTCCGCCACCTTGTCCGGCACCAGCACCCGGACGACCTGCCGCAGCGCCGCCTGGTCGTCCGGCCGGTCGTCCGGCCCCTGGACGTGCTCCTGAAGCGGGACCATTCTTTTGAGATGCGATCAGCGGTGGTGTGCTGATTCGCTCACGACCTTCTTCTTGCTGTTCTAACAGCCGGATTTCTAGTTCATTGATCTCTCGCGAGAAGTGAGTTCGAGGGTTCATCACAACTTCTTCGCCGGGGCTGACTCCATCTAAAATTTCGATGTATTCGTCGTTTGCGTCGCCCACTTTCAGTTCGCGACGTTCTGATCTTTTGTCCTTTACAACATAGGTGAAGTATTTGTTGGCGACAGACAGGACAGATTGAACGGGGATCTGCATCACGTCTTCTTCGCGATCATCGACGATGATTCGAATTTCGGCCGTCATGCCGGGCTTCAGCTTTCGAACGGTTTGGCTGCCGTCTGTAATCCGAATGGCGGCTTCGTATTCCTTAAGATCTGTATTTGGCCAGCTGCCAGGGACGGGCACAGCGGACACGTTGTCGAGGACTCCTCGAAAGCTGACGTCTTCGACGGCATCGACATAAATTTCGACCGGCTGCCCAACAGAAATTCGACTGATCCGAGATTCGTGGATGCGAGCATCCACTTTCATTTGATCAAGGTTGGGAAGATTGATGACAGCTTGGCGTTCTCGAACAGATGCTCCTTCTTCGATCACAACAGGTTCGCTGCGGCGACTTTGCTGAGACGCATATACAACTTCACCGGGTTGTGGGGCGATCAGGCGACAGGCAACGATCTGGCGTTCCAGCCGATCCAGTTTTTCTGTTTCGACTTGAAGGGTGAGTTTGCGGGCATCAAGGTCAGCTTGGTCGGTGGCAATTTGAGCCTCGCCTTCCAAAATGACTCGCTTGGTTTCTCGTTTTGTATCTTCGGCCATCTGTTTTAATTCACGCGTCGTTCGATCGAAGGTGAATTTCATCAGCAAGTTGAGCTCACTGCTTTTTTGCTTTAGTAGAATGTCTTGCTGAGTGACTTTGATTCGGGCTTGCTCAAGAGCGCTCAGTGTTTGATATCCACGACGAGCTTGGTCACGCACCTTTTCGTATTGTTCTTGTGACTGTGCCAGTTCTTCTTGCAGCCTTTTGATGTCACCATCAATCGTCTGCTTCGCTTGCTCGTATTCGCCACCGGGAGCCGTGTATTTGTCGGAATCCAGAGCCGCCAATTCTTCAGCTAACTTGGCTTGGGCGAGCAAGCTTTCGTTGGTTGATTCTTGGATCTGTAGTTCCTTTTGAGCCTTCTCGTAGTCGGCCTTTGCGGTGGTGACGTTGATTTTCTGTTGTTGGAGGCTTTCTTCCAGCGGCGATGAATTCAGTTCGCATACGAGATCTCCGGCGATGTAGTCGCCCGCGCGAATCTTCTGACCTTCGATGACCAAAAGTTCGGTGAATTCTCCGAAGGAAACTTCGTAGGTTTTTGTTTCGCCATTTTCACCACTGAGTTCAACCAGTTTGTCGGCTCCGGATTCGCCTTCGACCAGTTTGATCATGCCGTCGAAATCGGCAATCGTCGGACCTTGAACTCGGCTGCCTTCAGGGACCAACGAAATGATGTCCGTTGAACCTTCAACCAAACTTTTCAGGACCGAATTCTGAAGACTATCGATCGTTCCGTTTTCGGTGATGGTGATTCGGAAAGGCCCTTTTTCGGCCTTGTGCAAAACGTACGCGCTGGTGTTTTCTGAAGCTTCAGAAGAAAATTGCTTGGCAAGATATTCGCGAGTCTGAGGTAGCGCGAAGATGGCTCCGGCGACAATGACGGCGCCCACAAAAACCAGCAAAGTTTTTGAAACGCCTCGACGCTTTAAGCTTCGCGGCGACCGACCTGCAGGCAGACGTTTGTGACTTCGATGACTTTTCATGGCAGAGGCAGACGCGAGTTTCGAGCAGGAGGGATTGGTCATGAGATCATCCTGTACTGTTCGCTGCGGAGGTTTCCGAGCGACAAAGGCGAGCCCGCCGACCATTTTTATAGGCTGGTCGCCCTGATTCAACAGGTTGGCAACGTTTGGGAGGGGTTTTATTTGGAAGGAACCCCATGGTAGATACTTAGGGCTGAGTTTCATTGTCTGGGGTCACGGAATTGTCAAAATCCATTGGGACAACCTCCAAAATTGTGGCCGGTTGGTCCTGTGCAGGCTGTTCGCCTTCGTCTCCTTGGTAGAAGCTGTCCTGCCAGAGTCCACTTTGGTCGATATTCATGATGCCCATGTCACGAAAGATGTTCAGGCGAGTTGTTTCGTAGGTGATCCAGTCGTTGACCAGCGAGTTTTGGGCTCCAAGAAGCGTGTTCAGGGCATTTAGCAGCGACAGGTTATCGGACTGATTGGGCGAGGTGGCGATGTTGTCATATTGCAACGCCGCATTTCGAACCGTCTGACGGTCGATTTCCAGTTGCTCTGCACTGACTCGCAACTGCCGCCAACTATTACGAATTTGCTGCTTCACTTGGTCTTCTTGAGCCAGATAGGCTCGCTTTGCCCGCTGATAGTTAATCAACGTGTTGTTGTAGGCGTTGCGTTCGGCGACTTGGTCAATCGGCGTTTTAAAATCAACGCCCACGGTGAGGTCATCATTCGGGCCGCCTTGATCGACAAGATCACCACTAACATTTAAGTCCAACCGTGCTTTGAGATCGTTTGCGGCGATTTCCACTTGGCGTCTCGAGTCCATGACTTGGGCTCGAGTATTCATGAGATCGTGGCGATACTGAATTCCCAAGTTGACAACCTCTTTAATGGAAGGCACATCCGTGCGGCCATCCAAGGAGAAATTGTTTAATTCCACCATCTCGACTCGCAGCCCGGCCTGAACAACTTCCTGACCTTGCACAACTTGTTTCAAGCGTTCTCGCAAGGCCAAGACACCCTTTCGCAGTTGCAGCAAAAGCTGTTCGTCGTCGAGCTCGTCTGTTTCAGCGACAGTGGCTCCGGGTGGCAGATCTCGCCAACCTTCTGGCAATTCCGACTCGCTGACCTTCATGTCTGCGTTTTGATCGAACACTGTCGTCAACTTTGCGGCATTGGGGCTGTCGATCAGTTCTTTTAACATGTCGATCCCTCGAGACCATTTTTCGAAGTCTCGTTGGTTAAGCCGAAAGAGATCCATGTCTGCAGCGATTGCTTTAATCACTCGTTTCCGTTCTGTGACAGATCGAAAGCTTCGGCCCCCTGAATTGTTGAGGTCTTCGTCAGAGGTTTGAGCCAAGATTTCACGGATCGGTCCGAAGTCTGCTTGCACATCGTCGATTGCTTTTTGTTGAACCTGATCACGAATTTCGGCCAACTGTGCAACGTACTGTCGTAAGGTCGCGACGGATACGGCCGCATCATCATCAGGCAAAAGCTTCGGCCCCTCCTGTTCTTGAAACATGTCAAGATCTTCGACCAATTGAAGCAGATCAGAATCAATCAGTTCGAATCGTGACAGAAACGAATTGTCGATGTCGATTTGCACATCGGGTGGTAATCCAAGACGGATTTTGAACGCGTCCAATTGGCTGTCGAGTTGATTCTTTTGAGTGGCCAAACCGTTTTGGGCGTTGTTTAACTGAGTGATCAGTTGTTGAACTCCGAGACTGTTGGTCTTTTGATCTCGCCAGCCGATCAATTCGCGGGCTGCAGCTTGGTAGCGGTTGTCATCGGAAATGCCGAGCAGCAATTCTTTCTCTTCTTCTGTGATGATCGAGGCCTTCCAGGACAATCGATCTGTGTAAGCCAGTTTGCCGACCAGTTCTTCAGGAATCACAAAGTCCGGCGGCAATTGGCGAAGGTCTGCGTAGACAATCAGGGGGCGAGACTGATCGTTGGCTTGCCCAATTTTGATCTGTTCTTCAAGTCTCTTGATGTTGTCCAGTTGGTTTCTGATCAGCTGAGCTTGTTGTTGTAAAGTCAGGTAGTCTGAAGCGACGTCGACGAACAACGTTTGTCGAAAACGAGCCATGTCTCGAACTTCGTACAGGAGGTCTCGTTCGGACTGTGTGAGAGATTCTAGAACCACTTTTCTTCCGGCCTGCCGGAGTAGTGGCTGAGTGATCTGCCAGCCAACAGACATCGGAGACGCGTTTTGGCTTCCGTTTTGCCACGTGATGGTATTTAAGATTTCAAGTGATAGCTGAGTTCCGCTGCTGAGCTGCTGATTAATTCCTCCACCGAAGCCCAGATTCTGATTTGCATTCCCTCCGAAGACTCGGTTAGAACCAAAGATCGCTCCGCCGGCTCCACTCGCTGGTCCGCCGATTGAAAATCGAGTCCCAAAGTTGAATTGCTGAAGAGTCAGAGCCAAACCCTGAATGTAAATGTCTTCCAGCTGAGTTTGGTATTCGCGGCTATGAATGTAGGTGAGATCAACCCCGTCTTTCAAAGTGACTTTGGGGATGCTGATTTCGGGGTGGTAGTCGCGTGGATTCGAAACTCGGCTGCCAAGATACTGTGTGAGCCAGTCGGGGTTTTCGACGCTTAACGTGTCACCATAGCAATGCCATTTTTCGTAGCCTTTGCGACCGCTGACGCAATGCATGATTCGATTTGCAGCGGGGTCATCTGGTGGCAGCGGAGCAGCATCAGGGTCGTACGGATCGTAAAAACGGCTGCGAGGATCGGCCTCGAGCCCAATGCGGGGCAGTTGCCAATGAGGATCATTGAGCTTCTGGCTGATCGCATTGTACGTGTCGTTTTCGGCTTGCACTCGCCAGAACCGTCGGCTGCAACCCGGCAACAGCACGATGAGTGCCATCCCCATCATCAGGGTTGAAGCAGAGAAACCACAAATCCGTTTGCGGCACGCTCGGGTGTTTAAAGACGCTGACATGTGATCTTCCGATTTCGGCAGGACTGAAAGTGAGTATCACGGCTGGCGAGGCCCTGATTGCAGAATGGGAATCTGCGAAACTGACAGTCTGGTGTTTCCAACGGCTGATGATTCATCCATGAATCGGCAGGCAGCCATTGGCCTCTGGTTGGCACCCCGGCCCGGTCAATCAAGAGCTGGTTGACGTTAGGCGATTATGTTCATCCGATGGAACGAAACAGTCACTGGGGTAGCATCGAATTCGACACGTGTTACGGTTGCACTGAATGAAGACGCAGCATGATTGCCGACTTTGGAAGAACCGTTACTACCGAGCTCCGGATGTTCCTCAGGAGCGTTTCAGCTCAAAATTGCGTCACACGCCGTACAACCCGCACAACGCGTTCGCTGCGAATTTTTCGCATAGCCTGCCCTTGCGTTTTGCTGGTGAAAATCCCTTCAGATGCCGAATTTTGAACAGGTGCGGCCACGAAGAGTCTGCTCGTTTCGCCTCAAATACAATCGTCTTGGCCAATTGGAATTGGCGTTTCGAAAGCAAGGATGGCCCCAATGAACACGGTGATGATCACAGGGACAGATACCGAAGTTGGCAAGACCTACGTCAGCACCGTGATCTTAAAAAGACTCAAGGCGGCCGGCCTTTCTTTAGGAGCCTACAAGCCCGTGTGCAGCGGAGCCGTCAAAAATGGAGACGGTCAAACCAGTTGGACGGACGTGGATTTGCTTGCCGATGCCATTCAATGGAAGGGCCCCAAAAGCTACATCTGTCCTCAGTGCTTTGATGCTGCTGTCGCACCCAACACGGCTGCGTCAAAGCAAAATATGGATGTCGATGAGCTACTGTTGACTCAGGGTGCTCAGGTCTGGCTGCATGAAGTTTCACACCTGCTGATCGAAGGTGCGGGTGGTTTTCTGAGCCCCCTCTCTGATGATTCCAGCAATGCCAGTATCGCGGAAGCGTTTGCAAGTCCTGTCGTGGTCGTGGCAGCCAATCGCCTTGGCACAATTAACCACACCGTGTTGACTGTGGAAGCTTTAAAGCGGCGAGGACTGTCGCTGAACGCCGTGGTCTTAAATGACCTGAATCCTGATTCCAACAACGATGAATCCATCAGCACCAACGCGGCCGAAATTCAACGGCTGTTACCCAATGCCACGTTGTTGCATTGTGGCTATCAGCAGGACCGCTTGAGCTTTGCCAACCGTCCTGACGTTGAAATTACGGACGAGCGTTTGCAGCAGCTCATGTTTCGTTGTTGATGATGTTTACAGCCTCAGCTTCGCAGGTGTCTTGCAGGATTTCACGGAGCAGAACGGTTGCATAGCTGCCGGCCGTTAAATCGAAGCTTAGCCGCAGGCAGCCTTCGTCGTTCAGGTCGCACGTGCAATTTGTTGGCCACGCCAGCATTGGTCTGCGAGCACCCGGAGTGGTTTTGCTGTTGCTAAAATGATCGTCCAACAGTCCCAGCCTTTGGAGGGCATTTTGTTGCTGGATCAGCACTTCGCCCTCTGCAGCAACCATCTTTGGTCCCGGCATCGGCCCCATGGGGATCAGCTGGGCAGTTTCGTCTGCATTGCGATTGGAATACAAGAACGGGCGTATTCCACCTCGACGGCACACGACATCGCCATCAATCGGCTGATTCACGCTGCCGTTTGCCACTCGACCACTGGTCACTAAGTTAAACACGGCTGACTGCACTGCGCTAATGCTCATCCTTTTTTCAAACCGAGAAGCTCGGTTGGCCTTTCGCTTCTTGGCCGAAAGATTCAACAATTGCACTCCCAGATCCACTGATGCAGAGTTGGTTCCGAATCTTTGCGTCCCGTAATAATTGGGAAATCCAGACTCAGCAATTTCCATCAGCCGGCGTTCAACGGCGGTGCATGTGGTGGCTGTGAATTGTTCTTCTGTCGGCCTGAGCACAACGAGAAATCGGTTGCCCAACACGTGGCCGGTTCTGAGCTTGTTGGCGTGTCGTTTTGCTCGCAAAATCTGAATTCGCTCGTCGTGGAAGTCGGCGATCTTGGGTTCGCAGCTTGCCGGAACCGAAACGTATTGCAATGTGACGGCTCGGCGATCTTTTTGCCCCGCCACTCCGATGTCTCGCTGATTCACCTTCAGTTGTTGGCTGATGACGCGAAGCAATTCCGCCGCTGAAACGTCTTGTTTCTTCACCCACAAAAACAGGTGTTCGCCTTCACCGGAAGGTTGATATGTCGGTCGCTCTTCGACCCGAAAGTCCTCGCAAAAAGTCTTCACTCGGGCGGCCGACAAAACAGGAACGCCCAGCCGAACTGGGTCAAGATATTCGAGGGGTACTGACATCGAGTGAGTCGTGTTCTGCGGCAAAAACTGCCGGCTCTGTGTGGGTGTAGGGAGACTGGGGGGACTGTTCTTCGTGAGGCTGGAGTAGTCGATACGATCGATCCATTCCAATCAAGGCCTATCTTTGCACCATCCGATACCGAAGCAGACGCGACATTTTGTTCGCTGCCTAGAATTGCTTTTTGGTGAATCGCCAGGAACTTGGTTATGAACTGTTTGAAAACACGACTGTTTCTCGGAATGACATTAGGGATGATCGTTGGATCAACCACGAGTGCCGCCGAGCCATTGCGGACGAATGGGGCCAGCTTTCGAATTCCGTTCGCCGTCGACCAATCAAATTCAGGCGGATCGGCCACGGCAATTTTGTTTTCGTCGAAAGACGGCGGAGCCATGGAGCCTGTGCAGCGTGTTGCCGCCCGTGAACGGAGTTTCCATTTTCTGGCTTCAGGCGATGGTAAGTTCCAGTTCGCCGTGCGCATGATGGATGCACAGGGCAAGATGATTGGCGAAGACGGACCTCTGGTTCCTGAGCTTGAAGTGATCGTTGATTCTAAGCCTCCTGCCATTTATCTGGAGCTAGCAGAAATTGCATCTGGCGAAGCGGTTTTGAAGTGGTCATTTAGTGAGCAGGAAATTGCCACTGAGACTTTGAAGATTGAATATCTTGAAAGCAGCACGGGCGTTTGGAAGCCCGTTACGGCCGGTGCAGTGCAGAGTTTGACTTCGGCGAAGCAAGCGACCATTCAGTCGAATCCCGGACAGTCAATTGCCGTGCGAGCGAGCGTCAAAGATAAGGCGGGTAACGTCGGTAGCGGCACAGGGCAAATTGTTCTGTCAAGACAGCCGTCTCGACAAGCTGGTACCGGGCATCCAGTGGGGCATACTGCGGCTCAGGGCCGAAACGGATCACAGGACTCGGCGACGCGAAGCTTCTTGCCGTTCGGTGCTAATGCGTCTGCGGCCACCGGCTCAGGAGCACTCAGCATTCCATCGGGTCAGTCGCCAACGATTTTGGGCACGAGTCCGTTTTCGCTATCTGATGAAACGCCTCAGACCGCGGCAAAGACTTCGCCGAATCAGGCGTCTGATTTTGGCCAAACTGATTCAACTCAGATATCCATGCAGACAGTCAGATCTTCCAATTCTGGCATGCTTTCAATTCCCGCCCCTCAACCGAATTCAGCGAGCGTGATGGCTGTTTCGAATCCAGCTGAAGGCTTTCAGTCTTTCGCAACGGGAACCGACCAACCATCGGCCACCGGCTTCACATCTCAGTCGCATTCAGATTACGGCTATCGCGGCTTGGAACAGCAACACCTGAATAATCGCCTGTTTGATCTTGCCTATGAGATCGACAGTGTGGGGCCATCTGGTGTTGGCTTGGTGGTTTTGTATGTGACGGAAGACAACGGTCGAAACTGGTTTCGCTATGGCGAAGACAAAGATCTGAAGAGTCCATTTAAGGTGGATACTCGAGGTGAAGGTACTTTTGGATTTGCTGTTCGAGTCCACAACGGAGTTGGCTTTAGTGATCCACCACCGCAACCGGGTGAGGTACCATCAGTTGTTGTGAGTGTCGATCAAACTCCACCTGCGTTGCGACTGGCGACACCAGAACTAGCGACTCAAGGCCAGGGGACAATTCGTTTGCGATGGGACGTTCAGGAAGCGAATCCAGCTGACGAAGCCGTTCGACTTGAATACGCGACTGCTCCGGAAGGACCGTGGTCACCTGTCTTTGATTGGCAAGAAAATCCGGGCGGTTTTGAGATGCCCGTGGATCGTAGTCTGCCACCCGCCCTGCACTTTCGATTATTGGCCCGAGACCAAGCTGGAAACGTGTCAACAACTCAGACTGCTCAGCCAGTCTTGATCGACCGCAAGCGTCCGAAAGCTCGCGTGTTGAGCGTGAAACCTGCATCTGCAAATCGCGGTTACTAAGTGGTGGCAAAGTGTGACACGATGGTCCGTTGTTTGATGAAAGCTGGCTTCTGTTGGGGTTGAATTAGCTGCTTGAATGAACCGAGCGGGCTATTTTTCTTCAGACGCTGAAGGCTTGGCCATCGTGAGTTTGCCAACTTGTCCATTGGGGCCAGCCAAATAGGCAATGGTGGAATGGAACTTGGCATCGAGCGTGTAATAAGCGTCGTCACTCAGGTGCGTCCACGTCTTTCCGCTGTCGTTTGAAATGTCGATTCCCGTGCGGCCACAGGTGACAACGTTCGATTGGCTAACAAAGCGAACGCACGCCTTGTGCCCCAGATTGTTGTTTGCAGGAACGTGAAGATTGCGGCCACCATTCTGTGAAATCGCAACGTTGAAACCCTTTTCATCGGGCTTCAGGTAGTCTCCGCCAACGATCACAATTTGTTGGTTTTGAACGGCCATCGAGAAAATGCCAGCGGAAGGTCGACCGTGCAGCATTGTGGTTTCCATCGATTCCCACCATCTACCCTTGCTTGTGGTGCGATGGATTCGGGCCACTGATCCACCGGTGGCGATTTGCAATCCGTCATGCGTCCAATTGATGCCTGTGCCGCTGGCAGCAAACCCGAATTCTTCGGGCCGAAGTTTGGGGCGATGTGAATCAGGAAGGCGATTCCAAGTGACTCCCCCATCTTCGGTGAGGTACACGTCCATCAAGCCGCGAATGGGGTCTCCAAACATGGCCCCCTGTTTTCCATCGGGATGGAACGCCATGCCATCAAAGAAAGCTTCTTGATCTTGATTTTGTAGCACCACGTTCCAGTTCTTTCCGCCGTCGCTGGATCTGAACAGTTTCGACGATTCTCCGTTGCCGATGCTCATCAACAAGATTGAACCATCCGGTAAAACTTCGATGTCTCGAAAGTCGAGTTCATCTGAGTGGGGGACTGTGATTTTCGAAAACGTGTTTCCCGAATCCGTAGAGTGAATAACGGTTCCTTCGCTGCCACTGATCCAAACTTCGGTATCACTGACAACACTGATTCCTCGAAACGAAGCGGTGACATTTGATTGCAATGGTTCGACGGTTTGTCCGATTGCTTGAGTGCAGCACAGGCTCACACCTAAAACGAAACCAACTTGAAAGGAGCATGACGTGATCATAGAACGGATCGATCTTTGGCAGGAGCCGGTAGAAATCGCAATTGGTTGCAGCTGATGATCCGGGATTGTCGTTGTTCAGTGTTGAACAGTGCAAGCGAGTCTTGACTAACAATCAGGGCTGCGTGGCGAGCCGCTTTCACCATCGTTCGATGATTCATAGAGACTCGCTGCGAGACCCCTTGCGAGACCCCTTGCGAGACTCGCTGCGAGAGCCGAGGGCGCATTTCGCTGTCCTTCTTCATGGGCAGAGTTTATAGTGAATGCCCCGTCATTCCCTCCGTTTTCCCCTGTGCCTTGGGGTGAACAACTTTGTGAAAAGCATCAGCTATGAATTCCTACCCGTGCGGTCGCATTCGTGAAACCAGTCGAAGTCGTCGAGACTTTCTTCAGTCTTCGGCTTTGGGGTTTGGTTCAGTAGCACTCGCGGACATGTTCAGTTCTTCGAACGTGTTAGGAGCTTCTGGTTCCTTGGCTGCAGACGCCACCCTTGAAACTCATTTTCCGGCCCAAGCCAGAAGTGTGATTTTTCTTTACATGGATGGTGGAGTATCTCAGGTGGATTCTTTCGACCCGAAGCCTCGGTTGACGGCGGAAAACGGCAAGCCATTCGCCATGAAGAAAGAACCGACTCAGTTTAACAACGCGGGTCAGACGTTGGGCAGCCTCTGGGAATTTCAGAAGCATGGCGAATGTGGAACGGAAGTCAGTGATCTGTTTCCAAACATCGCTAAACATGTGGATGACATGTCCGTGATACGTTCTATGGTTTCGAACTTTCCGGAACATACCAACGCGAACTATTTTTTGCATACCGGTCATGGGCAACAGGGGCGGCCGAGCATGGGAGCTTGGTTTGGCTATGGATTGGGGTCTGAATGTTCAGACCTGCCTCACTACGTTGTGTTGAATGGAGGCCTGATTCCTCCCGGTGGCCTAGATAATTTTGGGAGTGGTTTTTTGCCGGCCAGCCATCAGGGCAGTTTGTTTGCCAATACGGATCCACCGGTTGCCGATTTGAATCCGGTGAATGGCAACCGAAAAAAGCAACAGAAAAAATTGGACTTGATACGCCAGATCGATGCTCATGCAATCAATCGGTATGGTCGGAATGACGCGATGGAATCTGCGATTTCGAACTACGAACTGGCGGCTCGTATGCAGCTGGCTGTTCCAGATTTGATGGAACTGACAGAAGAATCTAAGGACACTCAGGAAGCTTACGGAGTGAATCATTCTTCGGCAGCGACAGCCAGTTACGGACGTCAGTGTTTGATCGCTCGCCGACTTGTTGAACGAGGCGTTCGGTTTATTCAGTTGACGTGTCCGGCGGTGGGAACGGATCGTTGGGATCAGCACAACAACCTGAAGGATGGCCACACGAAGAATGCGTTGGCTGTTGATCAGCCGATATCTGCTTTGCTGGCAGATTTAAAAGCTCGAGACCTGTTGGATTCAACGTTGGTCGTCTTCAGTGGGGAATTCGGCAGGACTCCGTTTGCTCAGGGGAAGAACGGTCGCGATCATAATCAGTATGGGTTTTCAATGTGGATGGCGGGTGGTGGGGTCAAGGGCGGCGAAGTCTATGGCTCGACGGATGAATTCGGATACAAGGCGATTGAAAACAAGGTCGAGATCCATGATCTGCATGCGACAATGCTGCATCTTTTTGGGGTGGATCATGAGCGGTTAACGCATCGCTTTGGTGGACGAGATATGAGACTCACGGATGTTCATGGGCATGTGCTTCACGACATTCTTGTATAGACCGGATGTCGTGGGCTCGGTGACTTGTACGGTTTGGGCCAACTTTAAAAGTTTGGGAAAAATGCGTAAGCATGCAACGACGGATGACGTCGGCTCTGTCAGAAGCTGGAATGGTTGGACTGGCTTTGGCGGCAGCATTTGACGCGGATTGTTGCTTTAAATCGCCAGCCTATGGAAATCATCAGGCGATCTGCTGTGCCTATGGAAAGTCTCAGGTTCACTCCGTACACTGAAACGCAACGCAAGTGCCAAAATGACCTGGAGCATTTTCATTGAATAATACAGACGAAACGCCATTCGTCGGGGCCGACCCAGATCGCTGGGTGGATGAATACGGCGATTATTTGTTCCGCTATGCGATGTCCAGATTGCGCGACAGTAACGCTGCCGAAGAGGCCGTGCAAGAGACCTTTCTGGCCGGTATTCGCTTTCAAGAAAAGTACAGCGGCGAAGGTGCGGAGCGAGCTTGGCTGTTAGGAATCTTGAAACGAAAAATCATCGACTACGTTCGCAAACGCAATCGATATGACCGAGACGGTAGTTACGAAGACACGAACGATCCGACGGCTCAGCTGTTCGATCAAAATGGCAATTGGAGTGCTCGAGCTTTCGCGTCTCAGATGCCGGATGAAATCGTGGAATCTCGAGAAGTCTGGGATGTTGTGAAGGGCTGCCTCACTCACCTTCCCAAAGGCCAAGCCGATGTGTTTGTTTTGTCGGTGATGGAAGAAATGGATGCCGACGATATTTGTCGTGAATTAGAAATCACACCGTCCAACTATTGGGTCCGACTTCATCGTGCTCGATTGGGACTGGCAAAATGTGTTGAATCAAAGTGGATGATGGACGAACGGGTGGAAAGCCATGCTTAACGATAAAAGTACATCGGAGCTAATTACCAAATCATTGGCCGGCATCTTGGACCCACAGCAACAAGCCGCTGTGGATTCTCAAGTTGAAAACAGTGAGCAATCTCGTAAGTTCGCGACTTTGAACAAGCTGATTCACGATTCGATTTCCGACGTTGCAAAACGGAGTCTGGACGGAGACACCAGTGTTGCCCCGGGGCTTTCTCAGGACGCTCGGGATCGAATGAAGAACCAGCTGCGAGCCGAAAGTGCTCGGTTAAGTCAATCATCGATGGAAATGACGTTGGTCCCCGATCTTGGTGTCAGCGGCAGTTCAAACGATATTGAACCATCTGTGGCAGACGAGCAATTTGGCCAAGAAACGGCGACGAATGCTAAGTCGGCGACAACGCCGCCATTAACGCTTCCGCATTCGAACCTTCCCGCATCGGAAGCTCGAACTGTGAAGACTCGGTTCACGCTGCAAAAGGTGCTGGGTGCCGGAGGACTTGGCAAGGTCTGGTTGGCTCATGATGAAACATTAAGACGCAACGTCGCGTTAAAGGAAATGAATTCTGCGGCTGCGGAATTCCCACGAGCTTGGGATCGATTTCGCCGCGAAGCAGAAATTACGGGCCAACTAGAACATCCCAATGTCGTGCCTCTGTACCAGCATGGTATGGATACTCAAACGGGCCAGCCGTTTTACGCCATGAGATTCGTGGGGAAACGAACGTTGGTCGATGCGATCGAAGAATACCACGAGCGGATGAACGCTGGCGAAGACGTGACGATGGATCTGCATCGGTTGCTGACGGCATTTATTGGAGTTTGTCAGGGTATTGCTTATGCGCATTCTCGAGGCGTCATTCATCGAGATCTGAAGCCAGAAAATGTGGCTTTGGATAGCTTCGGACAGGTCATCGTACTGGACTGGGGGCTGGCGAAAGTTCGAGACGACGTTGACGCCGGAGTCGGGATCTCTAACGAAATGGTGGCCGGAGAAAGTGCGATCAATAAAACGATGAATGGTGAAGTCATCGGAACGCCGCTGTATATGGCTCCGGAACAAGCATCAGGTCGGTTGGACGACGTTGATCATCGGACGGATGTTTTTGGTTTGGGAGCGATCCTGTTTTCCATTCTCACCGGTTACGCTCCTCATCGAAACAGCAGTCTTGTTGATGGAGATCAAATTGCCGTACCGGAATTGCTTCGCAGAATTTCTTCGGAACCTACTGCTGCACCAGCGGATGTGAATTCGAGCGTGCCCGGTGACCTATCTGAAATCTGTTTGAAGGCGATGCAGTTTCGACCCTTCAACCGTTATCAGTCTGCTACGGAAATGTCGGACGTTGTGCAACATTGGATGGCGGGACGAAGTGAACGCCGGCAACAGTACAGCAATGCTCGAAGTGAGTGTCGAGAACTGCGTACGGCCATGCTTTCTTCTGTTCGTGACTTGGAACGCAACGTGCGTTTTATGAGCTGTTTGCCTCCGATTCAGGGCATTATCGACGCGGTGAAGGGACGCAGTGGAGACGATTTAGCGACCTGGCAAGAGCGGCTGCGTTTGATTTATGGTGGGTTGTTGAGAACCAATTGTGATTTTACCAGCGTGTCGTATTCTCAGGTTAACGATGGCAATTTTCAGGAGCTCATTCGAATCGAACGGCAGGCTTCAGAATCTTCCAATGTGAGGAAAATTCCGGCAAGTCGGCTGGCGTCGGGGCCTCTCACGGGGTGCATGAAAAAAGCGATGCTTGGAAATCCCGATGAAGTCTATGTGGCTTTGGCGTCTGATTGCCCGAAGGCAGGAGAACTGAATGAAGCCAGCCGCTTGGCTGCGACGGTGCCTGTGTTCGATTTAGAAACAGAAGAAGAGTTCGGTTTTGTGATGATCGAAGCCGATCTTGATCGACTGACCGAGACGCTGATTCGAGATCGTTTTCGGACTCGAGGACGCTTGTTTGTATTGGACAATGAATGTCGAATTCTGTTGCAGCTAGATCGATCCGGACGACGGGTGACGGAAGTTGATGGACAGCCCATGAATGAGGTGTCTCCTTGCTGGTCGAACGTGCTACCTGTGCTGAAAGAAAAAGGTGAGTACATTGATGAGCGGAATCATGCGACCTATGCGACGAGAATCGATCTGGTGCCCGGTCGTTACTCGTTGGCTCTTGCCTTGTGTTTGGCAGAATCGAAGGAATGACAAAGCGTTGGTAGGTTCAGGTGGGTTTGGTCAAACGGTGTCGAGCAGAATTCATGGCAAAGCTTCAGTTTCCTGACATGCTTTTGGTGCAGCAGACGTTCGACTGCCAAACCATTGATGACGTTGTTCAGGAAACTGCGAAGCAACTGGATGGATCTGGGTTAGCTGCCCTCATTCATCCTGGTGATACGGTGGCCATCACCGCTGGCAGCCGAGGAATTTGTCAGCTGCCCGTGATCCTGAAAGAAGTGGTGGATTTCTTTCGTCGCCAGCAGGCAAAACCTTTGATCGTGCCGGCGATGGGAAGTCATGGCGGAGCCACTGTTGAGGGCCAATTGCAGGTGCTGTCGAAACTGGGCATTACGCCTGAATCGGTAGGAGCTGAAATTCGAGCAACCATGGACACTGTGGTTGTTGCCGAAACAGAATCAGGGATTCCCGTTCACTTCGATGCCATCGCTGCTCAGGCCGACCATGTATTCGTCGTCAATCGAATCAAGCCTCATACTCGGTTTACCGGGCCCATCGAATCGGGCCTGCATAAAATGCTGTTGATTGGGCTTGGCAAACATGCGGGAGCCACCATCTATCACCAGGCGATCAATGACTATCGTTTTGAACAGATTCTGTCGTCGGTTGCCGGTGAGGTGATTCGTGGTTGCCGAGTCCTTGGTGGTCTGGCGATCGTGGAAAATGGGTTGGATCAGACGGCTTTGATTCAGGCGGTTGGGGCCAATGAATTTGCCGCAATGGAGCCGAAGTTGTTAGACAAGGCGAAGCAATGGCTGCCGACGTTGCCGTTTCCCGATGTCGATTTACTGATCGTGGATCGGATTGGAAAGAACATTAGCGGCACGGGAATGGATGCCAATGTGATTGGTCGAAAATTTAATGACCATGCGGGCACCGCCGACGATATTGCACACTGCAAACGGATCTTTGTCAGATCATTAACAGAGGAAACCGAAGGCAATGCTTGCGGGATTGGGCTTGCCGAATTTACAACCTCGGCATGTGTTGAACAGGTTGATCATGAGAAGACCAACACCAACGTGGTGACGGCAAGTCATCCGGAAGCGGGCATGATTCCTTTGACGTATCCATCGGATGAGAGGGCCATCACGGCTGCTTTGAAGACAGTTGGAACTGTTGCTGCTGAAAACGCCAAGGTGATTCAAATTTCAGATACCTTGCACTTATCGACCGTGCGAATGTCGAAGGCATACTTCGAACGGATTCAGTCTGCCAAGCATCTCAGCATTCTCCAGGAAGCTCAGCCGTTTCCGTTGAATTCTGCAGGACAGCTCAAGAATATCTAAAGGCTTCGCAGCGAACAATTGGCCATGCAGCTCGTAATTTGCTGATTGGACGCGTGGCGACACAGATGGTTTCGACACAGATGGTTTTGACCTGATCAGGGCGATTTGATCAGGGCGACCTGGCTGTTGCGACCAAGCCGTTTCGATCATTACCAGTGCGACACAGAACCAAGGCAGTACGTTGAAGGTGTTTTAGGGCAGTTTTGCTTCAACGGTGGCAGCGGAAATGTCTTGAGCAGTGGGCTGCCAGTTTTCGATCAATTGTTGCTCGACAAACTTCGCCGTTTTAGGATCGAATTTGACCACCAGCAAACTCCGCTTTGCTCCGGGAGCCGCTGGGGCTGCTGGAATCTGGAGTCGATTCGAATCGTACAAACTGACTCCTACATAGACGCTCAATTTTTGACCAGCCTTCCGAGTGTTCAGGATGCCGCACAGTTGGCTGGGGACGGCCGTCTGTAGAGTGGGGGCTTCGAAGTTCTTTGAGAGCAGAAGTTGTGTGCTGTCTTTTTGAATTTGAGTCCAGCCGGCCTCGATCGCCTGTTCCACGACGGATGATTTGTCGGTCGATGTCGTCTGTCGGTTGGCAGGTTGCGGTGTGAGCGACGGCTTAGAATTTTTGCTCACGTTATTCCAGTCTAAGTCTGGAATAATGATGTTGTCGTCAAGTTCGGATGCCTTGACCAGATCTTGCATTCCTTCGGCTTGTCGGTTTAAGCCAAACAACGCGACTCCTCGATTCATCCACGCTTTAGAAAACTGCGGGTCGATGCGAACGGCTTCTGAAAAGTTTATGAAGGCCTTTTGATTGTCGTCGTCTTCGAGGAACACATTGCCTCGTTGAAACCATGTTTCTGGGTCTTCTGAATCGATTTCCAAGGCCGCGTCATAGTCGGCCATGGCTGCTTTGAATTGCCCGGTATCGTGGTAGCACAGTCCTCGATTTCTGAGAGCCAACACGTTTTGTGACGACAGAGCGATCAGTTTTGAAAACTGTTCGATGGCGGCTTTGTGGTTTTGCAATTTTGCAAAGCATACTCCCGTGTTGTTGATCGCCCCTTCGAAGTTTGGTTCTTGATCTTGGCAGGCTTGGTAGTCTTCGATGGCTTTATCCAGCAGGCCCAGAGATTCGTAGGCTCGACCGCGTTCGTAGACAATATCCGTTCGATTGGGATCACTTTGCAAAGCTGCAGTGAACTGACGAACGGCGGTTTCCATTTCTCCAGATGAGGCTGCCAGATTACCTCGCTCGAAAATTATGTCTGGATTTTCGGCGGACTGTCCACAACCTGAGAGTACGACCGCGAGAAAGATCATCATTGCAGATGCAATGTGAAGATGGCTCGTGCGTGTGAGTGGATGAGAATGCGGCATCTGAAATGGTCCGAAGCGAAGTGATGATCCGGTTGGCTAAGAATCAGTGATCAATTACTGATCCGTCTGGTTGGGTTCGTGGGGTGTCTGAGAACATCCGCCCTTGTCTTTCCACATCGTTTGAATGAGCTCTTCGTGGATTTCCTTCAACGTAACAGGAGCTTGCAAGAATGCCACCTTCGGAAGTCGGTGTTGAGTGACCAGCATGAGTGTTTCTGAAACCACGGCAAGAATGGGCACAGATGTGTCTGTTTGCAGGTCATTCAGAAGGCGAAACAGATCATGCGGGCCCAGTTCCGATGCCATGACTAAAATGGCAGCCGGTGGAAAAGCTGAAGACGATCGTTCGGATGCATCAACAGTTTGCTGAGATCTGCAGGGCACATTGTGGTTTCTGAAGTAGGTCTGGAGTGTACTTCGATGCCGTTCTCGGAGAGCCAAAATCAACAATTCGGTACCCGGCAGTCCATGGAGAGGGCCGAGGTTTGGCTTTGGCGGAGGAGTCACTTTGTCGACAGAATCCACTTTGCCTTCTGAAAGTGAGGCTTCAGCAGAAGCTGGTGGGGACGGCCGGGCGTTCGAAAGGGCGGCGCCCGCAACGGCCCCCGCAGCGGCACCGGTTGCGGCTGCCACAGTGGTGGCCGGCACACTGCTGACCGGCACACTGTTGACCGGCAATGGTGGCTGCGTTTGATTTGAAGGCGGTAGGGGAACATCGGCCGTAGCCATCGCCGGAAGTGATGCTGCCGGAAGTGATGCCGCCGGAGGATTCACGAGCACACTGGTAAACTGTTTTCGCCAGAACAATCTGTTCCATTTCTGTCTCCAAGCCGCTGGATTGGAAAATGCGAAGTAGCAGAAGGTCATGGCGAGACCAAAGGTCCACATGCCAAGGAATGCTCCGATTCCAAAGTGCATACCGGTGCCAATGAGCAGCACGAGCGGTCTTAGGGTTCGGTTCCAAACAAGCACGCAAAAGAAGACTTCCCAAATGACGGTGATATGAGCCACCAAGTAGGGCAGCCACGGCACGTGAGCCATCCATGTGAGATCAAGGGTTTGGTATTCAAGATTTGCAATGACGTTCCAAATTGCTTCTCCGGTAAACCATGAATCACCCTTCAGCTTCGCAAAGCCGGCCCAAAAATAGATGACACACAGGTGGATCTGAATCAGCCTGAGCGCGACCGTTGCAGATGATGATTTTATTCGTGCCACGGATTCTTCGCTCGACATGTCCCCAAAGCGTCGTCGGTTGCGAAAACGTCTGATCAGTCCGTCAACGGATAGACATGATCCGCTGGGACCGACGGCAAGGTACAGGCATAAAAGTCCTAGGATTTGGTCCAGGCCAAAGTTGGCGATGGGAAGCCGTTGTGAGTACGAAATTGTGATTAGGTAGCTCAGGATGGAAGTGGCTCGAGTCGCCGTTCCGGTAAAGAACAGAAACACGATGGCAAGGCAGCTTAAGTGAGCCGTCCACAGCCAGGGTTCGGGAACATAGAACCAAAACGAAAAGACGGGGCTGCCTTCGTACAGGCCCTTGATTGTATCTAAGGGCTGCAGTCCGTCGGGGGCAAAGAAGGCTTCGAAGTCCAGCGACCAGATACACAGGTTATAGAACAGCATTCCAGCGGTAAGCAGTCGAATGATTCCCAGCATCAACGGGTCACTGGGTTCGAACCAAAACTTCTTCCACTGGCTCAGTCCGTACTTCAGCTTCTGCAAGATCGATGTCGAAGATTCGACGTGATGTTGTGTCATCGACGCTTGCATGGCGACTGGTGAGGCTGATGAGTGAGACGGAATGGGCATGGAAGAATGACGGCCGGTGAAGTGCAATGAGGCAGCGACTGGATGTGATGTCGCTGAAAACCTTTAAGGACTATGATGGGGCTCTTACGGGTCCATGGAAATCGGCGGTAAGACGCTGGGTTTTCGGATTTGCATAGGCGTTGCAGATGCTGGCTGGCGAACGCCGCTGTTTGAATTGGGATCGCTTGTATTGGCCTGGTCTGAATTCAGATCACCTGGCAACGGCGGAGTAGGTAGCAGCTGGATGTCGACTTCTGTTTCCGATAAGCCAATGAATGACTTGCGGATCGTGCTTCCCTCTTCGGAAAACTGAAACTCGGCCAAAGGATCTCGAAAATAGCTGGTGGGATGCTTTAGGTCTCCGCCCGCCATAATTCGACGCATGGCGGCTGGTTCATGACTGACGGTGGTGACCGAAATCGAGTCGGAATTCATCTTTTTAGCGAAATGCCGAGCGTACGCTTCGATGAATTCCTTTTGAGCATCGCCGCCGAACGACCACACGTTTTCAGCCAGCATGAAGAATCGGTGATAGCGTAGTCTTGGAAAGTAGCTGTCGGGATCGGGGATGCGTTCCAGCTGTGGAACGTCGTTGCCTGTCGTTGTTTCGAATTCTAGTAACGAGCTTGATCCGGGATTCGGAGCAAAGTAATGATACCCGTGATTCAAAAATAGGGCTTGGTTGTATGGCCGAGCAACATTCGATGCATCGGCCAGCAATGGTGATGCCGGGGGCATCGCTGACGGTGAAATGGCAATGGCGAAGACGTGCCAAATCAACAGGACATTGATTGCCAAGAAGCCAATGCTTTTTAGAAATCGAATCATTGATTTCGCCTGTGTCGCAGAAGATGTTGCAGTAAGCCGTTGTTGCTGAAACTGACTGCAGAACGCAGACTGCAAATGGTGTTTGGGTACCGAGAATCGCTTCCGCCAAATCAGCGGAAAGCTTGGTTTCTACGGTAACCGTAGACCGAACCGAAAGCCGTAATCTTCCAGCGAAAACGAAGAAATTCCAGCGCATCAAAAAAGCAGCCAGCGACGTAGAACATCGTCACTGCCTGCTTTCGTAGATTCGTCTTTTGTCGTATCGAAGTGCCGTATCAGTCGGCCGTATCGATTGGCCGTACCAATGAATGATGCCAATTCCCGTTCAGCTTCTAAGTCTGAAGTTAGGAAAGGTATGAATCACACCGGCTGGCCGAAATTCGACTTAGCGGTAGTAGCCGCCACTTGAACCATAGCTGACTCGTTGTGAACCGTAGCTTCCATAGCTGCCACCTTGAGAAGCTTGGCTTCCGTAGCTGCCGCCGCTTGAAGCGCTGCGAACACGGCGAACTCGTACAGTTCGCACTCGAACCGTACGAACTCGTGTTCGGTAGTAGCCCCCACTGGAACCTCCGCTTGAAGCGTAGCTGCCACCAGATCCACCGCTTGACGAGCAGCTGTAAGAGGCTGGTTGGCTGTAGCCACCGCTTGATCCGTAGCTGCCATAACTGGCTCGACGACGCCGACCCGCGTCAGCATCTGGCACCATCATGCAGAACGTAAACGCCGCAATAAGACTTAGTTTCATGACTTTCGAAAGCATCTGGTCGTTCCTCCTGTGTTGATTTTCGAAGCTCCCCACCACTCGCCGGACGTACTTACCCAAGGGGGGGCAAAATCTGTCAGAATAGGAGGTTAGTAGAAGACAGGGGAGTGTCAAGGAGTCACGATCGATCGGGCATGATATTTTGCTGGTGATTTCCGTTGCGATCGGTCATCGTGTCATTCCGCGTCATGTTTTCAGAGACAGCGGCTGATTTTGATCCACTGATTCACTGAATTTGCCATCGCTCAGTGTCCTGACTTGGATCCGCCCTTTAAGCAAAAGTAACAGCGGAGGCTACAAAATTTCGTTCATTTTGCGGCAAGAATCTTCGACGTCTGACAGCCGTTGCGTTGCAAAACCGAATGCCAGCAAACATCTAGATCTTCAGCAGGCTAGAGATGGTCAGGCTCAGAATGATCGCATCAAACCACGACGGCTTCGCGCTGGACGCCGACAAACGAACGTAGTCCAGAAGCCTGCCTGTGGCACACCCGTAACGACACCACGCCATCGGTTCGAAGGTGGACCAAAGAAGTGATGTCACCGCCAACACGATGCTGGACGTGCCGCTCGCGTACCAAATGTACGCGTTAAATGGTTCGATCGCAGCAAGGTCAATGGTGCGAGATAACAGAACGGTGACAGTGGCCAATATCAGCAATGCTCCGGGGATCCATGTTAACCATCGCATCAGTGGCTTGGGCAGTCGGAACTTCTTGGGCATTCGATTTCTAAGTAACTGCTGAGCGGCGCCGTGAGGGCAGATATGAGAACAATAGATGTTTCGTTTGGTGAGAGCCGGAAGTAAGAAGCTGGCGATGACAACAACCGAAAGTCCCGGGGCAAGTTGATACGCGATTCCAGATGCCGACCATCCCAGGATGATCACCAGTGAAACAAGGTTCCCCGTCAGTAAACCGAAGTAGATGACCAGCACTAGGTTCCAAAGTCGGTGTGGTTTTTTTGAAGACCGAAGCCGTGTGAACGCGAACAAGCATCCCAGCAGAACAACCGCCACACTGCCGATGTCGTTGGCCGTCCAATGAATGCGATCGCGTTCTTTCACAACTTGTTGTTGTTGCTGGAACGGATTCCATTGCTGGGCTGCGGTGATCAAGGTTTCTGCGGCTGCCATGCTGGTCATGGTCGCGCCGCTGACTCCTTCAATTCCTAATTCCTCAAGACTGCTTTTGGCGGTCTCCGCGAGTGGTGAATTCAGAAAGGGGTCCCAGAACCATGGTTCGTCGTCTAGGTAGCTGCAGTATGGTTCGTTATCCCAAGTGCTGCGTTTGGTGATGCTTTGAATTTCATCATGTGAGTTCAGTTGAATCAGGAGCTCGGTGGGGCCTTGGTAACCCAAAATGGAATCTGTGAAGCGGCCCGTTCGAATGAGTGTGCCGATCTTTGAGCCTCGTTGATCGTGGACCACGACATGGCTGCTGCGATCTGAGATCAACGCAGTCGCTGGAAGATCGGGCCATGCGGCAGAGACTTCCTGCGAGCGAATGGCATCTGGAAACTTCAAAGAACCGGGCTGTTGGCCGAGCCTTAATGCGATGCCTTCCGCGATGGCAAGACTGGTTAAGGTGGCTCCGGAAACCGCGTCAACTTCGGGAAGTGATTTTGGTGAACCTTGTTTCCAGCCTTCAAATTGCTTCCAGAAGGTTTCGCTTTGCTGAATCAGGTCCACGTGTTCCGCCGTGTCTTTGCTGCTCAGCAAGGCCACTCTGACAATCAAGTTTTGTTGATTTAGCAACAACAAACAGTGGCTTGCGCCTCGATAACCAATGACTCCATTTGCTTTGGGAATCGTTGTAGCGGCGGTGCCTAGAAGGCGATTTTGAGGTCCTCGGACTTCCTGTCCAGCCTTTGAGTCTTGTTGAACCTGAACGGCCTCAGGATTCAACATTTGAGCCTGTTGCAAGGTCACGATATGACGATCGGGCTGGCTTGCCAGATCCGCGGTTTCTCGAGCTCGAATGCCAACCACCATCAGCATCAGCAACAGAATTCTGATTCCAACGGCAGTTCGATTCTTCCAGTGAGACACTGGGCCTTGAGGACTTGATGAAGGGCGGGCCGATTCATCAGTGTCTGGTGAATTTGTCTGAGACAAAATATGCAAAGGGGAATCTGACTCCGTCATACGGCCTCCGAGTTTGGAAGCGATGTCCGTCGATCCTCGTTTTGTTTCTTGAGTTTGCCTTGGAGTGTGCGAGCAATGTCAGAATAGCTAAGCGAAGCCAGCACAATGAGGATCGGCATCAGCGGTGCTCGCATTCTGGTGTTGGTCCAGTAGACGCTATGCATGATGACGAAGGCTGTGATCATGGACCACAGAAACCACGGTTGCAGCGAGCGACCGAATCCAGATGGGGATGAGAATATGTGTTTGATGTTCAAGAGTAACTGAGCCACTAAACCCACGGCGATGAATGCATAGAACAGGCCCACCAGCGTTTTGGTGGTCGTTCCGTTTTCAACCGCCGCTGTGGGGACGATCGCCCAGAAGCGTTTGATTCGAAGTCGGCAAGCTTTGTAGAACGAGGACTTGTCGGCGTCGATGTTGGTTTTGGCTCGGGCATACATCCAACGATCTCGAGCGACTTCATCCGAGGGAGAAATTTTGTCGGCGTTGATGTCTTTTTCAAGCTGAAGATTCCATTGGTCTAGGCTGTCTCCTTGCCAACGGGGCTGTCCCGCTTGATTCACAACTTCGGCATAGAAAACGGGATTGTTGCCGAGCAGAAGTGTGTATCCTCCATGAGTTGTCGCGGGGATAAACTGTTCAAAATAGACCGCATTGCGCAACACCCACGGGAACAGAATTGCTGCAGCAACGATGGCAGGAAGCGAAGCTGCCAGCAGTCTGCCGACGATGCGTTTTTGCGTAGAACGAATGCTCTGCGTTTGCATTTGTTCGAGGTCTTCGCCGATTGTGGTTTCTGTGGCGTTGTTGGCGAGTCGTTCGGCTCGGTCGTGCAATAAACTCATTTGCTGCTTGAGTTCTCGCAGGTGAAACGCGGGGCTGCGAATCGCTGCGGCTGCAAACAGCAAAAGAGAAGACAACGCGCAGGCCACAAACAAAACGGGACGACAGAGTCCTCCGAAACCAAAGCAGCAACCTGCCAAGATTCCATAGACAAAGATGCCGTGAAAGGTGTCTCCCGCCAATTTTTGCCAGATCTGCAACATAAACACGGCCGCCCATGTTAAAAACGCGGCCGAGATAATTTCGGTCATCGGCAACGTCGCGTAAACCAGAAGCAGTGGGTCGCAGGCAACCACGCACGCTGTGAATACAGCATCACGTTGCCTCATTCTCATCAGCATCGCCAGCTTGATTGCGGCGATGACAAGCATTGCCGACGACGTGAGCTGTACGACGACAATGCTGGCGACGGTCGACAATCCGCACCATTGAGGGACAGCCAGAAGGAAGGGAAACAGGGGAGGCCGAAAGGCGGTGGCCGTTGTTGATCCGAAGGCGCTGAAGCCCGAACCTTCTGCCACAGACTTCGACAACCTGACATAGGCGTCTGGGTCTGTCAGCAGGTTGTCTGATTTCAGCAATTGAAGAAGTAACCGAACGACAACAGCTGCGATCACGACGGCCCACGCGATTTTTGGAAGCTTCGTTGTCGTTTGACCGGCGATTGAAGTTGTGGCAGTTTCAAGCATTAGCCGGCGGAGCCATTTGTGGGCAGATCTTCTTTGACAAGATCGTCATCGAAGTAATTGGTTTCCATGCCCGCGTCGATCACGATTCCTTGGCAGTTAATTCCTGAAGATCGACCGCTCATCAGAAAAGCGACCGTGTCGGCGACTTCTGAAGTTTGCACCGCTTTTTTGCGAAGTGTTGCTTTTTCCGCGTGCAGGTAGCTGTCGACGTAGCCTGGAATTCCGGCAGACGCAGATGTCTTGAGCAGCCCAGGGCAAACGGAATTGAAGCGAACGTTACTGAATCGAGAAAACGATTTTGCCAAGAAGCATAGACTCGAATCCAAGGCCGCTTTTACGGGAGCCATATAGCCGTAGTTTTCGGCCGCCATTCGAGTCGTCGAAATGGAAATCGTGACCACGCTGGCGTCGGCATCGAGAATGTCTTTGCAAGCGTTCGAAATTGCGACCAACGAAAAGCACGAGATATCAACGGCCTGCAGAAAGGCTGATCGTGGAGTTTCATGGAAAGGCAACCAGCCAGCAGAATAATCTGCAAAGGCCACGGAATGCACGATGCCGTGGAGACGGTCGACCGATTCTGAAATCTGCTGCGGCAGGTGGTCGATTTGATTTTGATGTTCCACATCGCAAAGCAGCACCGTGGCTTGCGGAGCCAGTTTTTTAACCGTAGCCGCTCGTTGCTCTGAGCGAACTGAAAAAATCACATTGGCTCCAGCGTCCATGAGCACTTTGGCTGACTGCCACGCCACGCTTTTTCGATTGGCGACTCCGACAACAAGAATGTTTTTGCCGGCGAGCTGAAGAAAGTCCATGCCTGTGATTCGTTCGTCAAAGAAGTCGAGGAGAATTTTTACTGACGACGCAGTTTAGCTGATTTTAAAGCTCACAACCACGGTCTTCTTGTGCTGGTTCTTCTCAGACTTTTGCGGCGGGAAATGATGGTCTGCTCACAGACTTTCTTCGTTGGACATGCGGCCGTCAGAACTGCCTCTTTTCGCTTTACGCAGCCGTCTTGTTGTTAACGCATTGGATGTTCAAACGCAAAATTTTCCAGACGAAATACACACGAAGTCATCTTTGGGGTGCTTTGAGTTCTCTGCTGTGCCAGCGAAACTGGATTAAATAAAGACTGTATTTCTGATTCACTTGTTGAAATGGTTTTGACGTTCTTTGAAGTGCATTCTGAAATCATGCCGCCGCCAGTGTGCAAAATACCCGCAACTTGACGTTTGATTAATGGCATGGAACGAGCGGACTTGGGCAAGGCGACTGAGCTGGTCAGCATCAAAACGCCAAAGAGACGCTGATCGCTTGGCCATAAGCCGTACTTGAATTGCCTGATGATCTGCGGCTGAGATCACAGGTGGCGGCTGGGAGGGCAGTGAGGCGTGATTTTTGGGGCACTTTCCTGCTTCGTCTGACCAGAACCTGAAATGATCGGGCTTGTCTTCTGTACGGCGGCCGTTTGGATTTCTAAAGTGCGGGGATGACTCTTGGATTTGATCCTGTTTATTCTTGGCCGATGGTGCTTCTGGTGATCTGCGGATTGCTGGCTGTCGTTTCGATTGGCTATCCTCGCCGTATTCGCCATCTGTCTTCAGGTTGGCGGCGGTCGCTGATTGCGCTGCGTTTGGGGTTGGTGGCGATTCTGGCCTTCTGGCTGCTTAGGCCGCTGTTGGTGATTGAATCGGACGATCAATCAGACGCCGTGCTGTATGTGTTGACAGATTCTTCGGGCAGTATGCAAACGGAAGATGGCCCCGGTGGTGTCAGTCGCCGAAAGGCCTTGCTGGACTTGCTGGAGAAAGCGAATTCGTCGATGGAGGAATTGGGTGAGCAGGTTGAAATTCGAGTTCGCGAGATGGCTCAAGTTCTTTCACCTGCGACATTGGATTCCTTGCCCGAAGCTTCAGACGGAGTGATGACGGCCATTGGCAAGAACTTGGACCAGCTTGCCAAAGAAGCGACTCGGGAAAAAATTGCAGCCGTCTTCCTGTTAAGTGATGGCAAGCAGGCTGCGACAGGTCAGTGGGATATCGACCCGCTTAGGGCAGCTCGTTTGTTGGGCAAACAGTACGCTCCGCTTTACGCTGTGCCCTTTGGAAGTTCGGAAGTCACTTCGACGGCTTTGGATGTGTCGGTGAGTGAATTGGATGTGGCTCAAGATGTGTTTCTTCGCAACGTCGTTCCCATCCGAATTCGCTTGAAGGCGTTGGGAGCTCAGGGCCGAGATGTTCGGTTGCGAGTGTTGGTCGAAGACCGGACGGGGTTAACGGCCGGTCAGTCTGGCCCCATGAAGGCAATCGTTGCAGATCGCAACAACGTGACTTTGAAACTTCACAAGGTGGAAACCAAAGCTGACGATGTTACGGTTGAGCTTCAATTCGTTCCGATGGTGGCCGGAGAAATGAAGATCGCGGTTGAAGCAGAATTGCTTCCCGGTGAAGTACGGCGAACGAACAATCGAGTTGAAACGGTGATTCGAGTTCGCGCTGGAGGTATTCGAGTGGCGTATTTTGATCGTCTGCGGCCAGAATTTAAATGGCTAAAATCGATTAACGTCAGCAGCCGAATTCAGCTCGATGCAAAGTGGCTTCGCGGAGGCGTTTTTGCGAACCGAAATCGCTTCGATGAAGACTGGTTCGAGCCTGGCAATTACGACGCGTTTATTATTGGAGACGTGCCGGCTGAAACCTTCGGTCCCGACCGCCTGCAAAAGTTGGCGTTGTGTGTCGATCAAGGAGCAGGCTTGATGATGATTGGGGGCACAAAAAGTTTTGGAGCCGGCGATTACCAAAAGACTCCGTTGGCTGCGTTGCTGCCCATTGAAATGTCGGCACGGGACTCTCAACTCAAAGACGGAGTCAAGATGGTTCCCACTCGTTTGGGAAAAAGCAATTCGATTTTGCAGATCGCTTCGCCCGATCAAAACCAAGCTCGCTGGGAACAGCTCCCTGATTTAAAGGGGGCGAATGTTCTGAGAACAAAGCGGGGTGCTGGAGTTCAAGTGTTGGCAGAAAGCCCCACAAGAATTCCATTGATGATTGCTCAAAGTGTGGGCCGTTCACGAGTTCTGGCGTTTGCGGGCGACACTACTTGGCAATGGGCGTTTCAGGATGATTGGGGCAAGGAAGTTCATCAAAGGTTTTGGCGACAGGTTATTTTTTGGCTCACGAATATGGAGTTCGACGGAGAATCTCCGTTGTGGCTGGCGGCAGAACCGAGAAACCTAAGTCCCGGGCAGTTGTCGGAACTTTCGTTTGGTTTGCGAGATGAACAGGGGCTGCCCGTTGCTGGAGCCGTCTATGACGTTTCGGTTTTAAAGCCAGATGGAAAGCGGGTAGAGCTGAATTCAAAGGCGGTGGATTCTCGAGCGGTCGCCGACTTTCAAGACACTTTGGACCCCGGCGACTATTGGGTGACTGTGTCGACAAACGCGGGAGCCAATCGAGGAACGTTGTATACGAGTACTCGGATTTTGGTGGCGGCTCGAGATCCCGAACTCGACAATCCGGCGGCTGATCCCGGATTGATGAGAGAATTGGCTCATGTGAGCGGAGGCGATTTTCTGACTCCGGATGGCTTTGTCGAGCGGCTTGAGTTGTGGGCGAAAGACGGATTGCCGACCTTAAACGTGAAGCGTTCAGAGCGAATCAATCTGTGGGACAACTGGTACAGCCTGCTGGCGTTTGTGGTTGTCGCCACAGCAGAATGGGTGATCAGAAAGAAGCGCGGTTTGATTTAATGAAGCGGCAGAGCATGGCTCGATGCTGAGGCTCCTGGGTCGTCAGGCTTCGGGATAGGCACGCCCTGCGAGCGGATGCTCGACCAACGAAGGTCGGACGAGATCACCCCGGTCAGATTACGCCCGGCCAGATCACGCCCGGCCAGATCACACCTGACAACTGAATGCCTGACAACGGAATGCCTGACAGCTGATAATCGGGAAAGTCGACCGACATCGGGGTTGGCTTGATGATCGCCGGCAGCTTCGATTTGATCACCACTTTTCGGTACCCACTGCTGGACACCCACTGTTCGGGCAGACTTTTATTCGTCGTCTTCGTCGCAGTACAGATCTTGGAATCTGCGTTGGATTTCTTCGGCGGAAATGTTTTCTTGCCGAGTCGCAATGGTCCAGCGATGTCCGAACGGATCGTCGATCGTTCCAGATCGTTCTCCATAGAACTGTTCGGTCATTTCTTTGAACACGACCGACCCAGCTTCGATCGCCTTGTTGAAGACTCGGTCAGCATCGTCAACGTAGATCATCAAGCCAACTCCACTCCCACCCAAGGATGTGGGCGACATGATGTTCATGTCAGCAAATTCGTCGGCCAGCATAAACCGTCCGCCGGCCAATTTTAGTTCGGCGTGTCCGATCATTCCGTCTGGCATTTGAAGCCGATAAACTTCTTCGGCTTCAAACGCATTGCAGTAAAATAGCATGGCCTTGGCTGCGTCTTTGCAAACCAGATATGCGGTCACTCCGGGACAGCGTGGATCTGCCGACTTTTTTGATTCGTCTTCAGTATTCATTTCGGGTCGTTCTTGCACGAAATGGAGACACGGATGAAGCCCGCATCATGTTTCCAGTTCTGCGGGACCCTTGCGTTGAATGAGCTTACGAAACGTTTTACGAACAGGCTTTGCTTTATCAACCGACGACGGTGCGGTTTACGGACACTGGCAGCGAATGGTCGTTTCCACAGGGGCAGACAAGGGTTTTAGGTAGACGTTTCGATACCAAACTTCACAATTGTGGTCCGTCAGCATGATTCGCCCCAACTGGTTTTGCCCGAACCCCGCGTGGTTTTTAAATTTGCTGTTGCTGACATGTTCCAGCCAATTTGGTCCATCGACGCGTTCATCGATCAGCAGTTGCCCGTTGATCCAGTGCTGAATTCGGTTCCCTTGGACTCGAATCTTGGCAACGTTCATCTGGCCCTGAGGGTTCAATCGCTTCGCGGCAGCAGACGGAGTGACTAAGTCGTACAGCGAACCGGTTTTGTGTTCGTCGGTCAGCTTGGGAAAAGCGGGGTCATCTAACACTTGATATTCCAAACCCAGATATCGTTCGCCGTACTTTTGCACTCGATACTTAATTCCGCTGTTGCCCTTTTCTGAAATCCGGAATTCAAACCACAGCTCAAAGTCGGAGTATTCTTGCTTCGTGATTAAGTTGCCCCCTTTGCCATTCAGGTGCAGCCACCCATTTTCAAACTGCCAAGTGGCGGCTGGTTTTGACCCATCTTGCTTCATCCAGTGATCCAGCTTTTGGTCTTTCAGCAGATTCACCCAAGAATCGGCAGAAGCAGATTTCAACGAACAGAAGGTCAGCAAAATCAAAATCGCGAAACGCAAAGACATAGTCGAGGACTTCGAAAGGAGGCGGGTGGGGATTAAGGCGGGGGCATTCTTTGTGAAATAACATAGCAGGAGGTTTCAGGCGATACACCAATGACGCCTTCAGAAATCGTTCACTGGCAGATTTCTGGCGATCCCACTGCTGGCAGAGTCTGTTTGATGCGTTGAAATCGCAGAATGTGTGCTTATGGTGCTTGTCGCTGACTGTCCACGATGTCCGTGGCTTTTCAGAATTTTTCTTCCGGGTCGCCCCACCCCCATAGGGGCAGATCTTCCTGCGGTTTGTCTTCCAGAAACTTATGATTGAATGTACGACCTGCTGATTATCGGAGGCGGGGCGGCTGGCCTGATGGCGGCTGCTCGGGCGGCCGAATTGGGCCAGAAAATTCTGCTGCTGGAAAAGAACAAGCAAACCGGTGTCAAGATCTTGATGTCCGGTGGAACTCGTTGCAACATTACTCACGCAACAGATCAGGCGGGCATTGCCGCGGCGTTCGCTACCTTCGACAAAAAACAGGCTCAGTTCTTGCGTTCGGCTCTGGCGGCGTTGCCTCCTGAACGAGTCATCGAAATTGTTGAAGCCGAAGGTGTGGCGACCAAGGTGGAAGAGACGGGGAAGATTTTCCCGGTCAGCAACAAGGCCATCCATGTTCGAGACGCGTTGCAGAAGCACGCCTTGGATCGTGGCGTCGAACTGAGATTAAATTTTTCCGTCGATGATATTCAAAAACAAGCTGATGGTTTTGTTGTTCGTGCCGCAGATCAAAGCGTCCGCGGCAAAAGATTACTGCTGACGTCTGGAGGGAAATCGTATCCGGGATGTGGAACCACGGGTGATGGATACGGTTGGGCTCGTCAATTTGGGCATCGAATCGTCAATCCGGTTCCGGCGTTGACTCCTTTAACCACGGATGAAAAGTGGATCCATGATTTAAAGGGGATTACGGTTCAGGACGCATCCATTTCGATTGTCCGTCACGACGCCAATCGATCGGCTGGCGACTACGGTGCCAAGCAGTTTCTGGATACTCGAAGATCATCTTTGTTGTTTACTCATTTCGGTTTTTCGGGCCCCTCGTCTTTGGATATTAGCCGAATCATCACGCGGGATGATGATCGCAAGCAGATGAACGTGATTTGCGACTTTTTGCCAGACGTAAAATTCGAGCCCTTTGTTGCCGAACTGACGGCGACGTTGCATGCGGAAAGATCGAAGCAAATCGGCAAGATTATTCCTCAGTGGGTGCCTCGCCGACTGGCAGAAGCAGTGATCGAAAGAGCGGGCATCGCGTTGGATCAACGAGCGGCAGAAATATCGAAGAAGCAAATTCGGGCGTTGGCTTTGCAATTGAAAGCCTGCTTGGTGCCCTTAAATGGGACGTTGGGGTTTAGGAAGGCGGAAGTCACATCTGGCGGAGTCCATCTTTCGGAGGTTGATTCCAAGACCATGCAAAGCAAGCTTGTGGAAGGATTGTTTTTTGCAGGCGAAATTTTGGATATCGATGGACCCATCGGCGGCTTCAACTTTCAGGCAGCGTTTAGTACGGGATGGTTGGCTGGTCAATTTGGCAACTAGTCTTCGTTTGCTGATGCCGTCGGTTTGGTCATCAAGCAGTCGGTTAGAATTTGAGCGAGCGTGTTTTGAATTCTGTGCGGCCTAAAACTGCTGCAGGTTGTGGTTCATGAGTTGCGGTGATTAGGATGGTGTGTGAATGCATTCTTCATTCATTCCCGCCTGAGATTATTTGCGTTGATTTCTCGATCATTTGCTCATCCGTTCCACCTGAAGAATCCACAAGATTGAATCCTATGAAGTTCGTGCAATCGTTTTGCCTGATGGGCCTTGTTGCCTTCGGAAATGGATACGACATCGACGCCACTTTGGCCACAGAGCCGGACGTGAGTTCTGGTCGGCCAAACGTGATTGTGATTTTGGCCGACGATATGGGGTATTCGGATATCGGTTGCTACGGCAGCGAAATCGATACACCAGTTTTGGATGCGTTGGCAGATGGTGGTCTCAGATACACTCAGTTTTACAACACGGCTCGCTGCTGCCCGACTCGAGCTTCATTGCTTTCTGGCTTGTACCCCCATCAAGCTGGCATCGGTCACATGATGAGTGACTCGGGAGTGGATGGTTACCGAGGCGAATTGAATCGTCGTTGCGTGACAATTGCTGAAGCATTGAAGCCCGCAGGATACGGAACTTATATGTCGGGCAAGTGGCATGTGACTCAACAAGTGAAATTCGACGGAGACAAAAGCAATTGGCCTCGTCAACGAGGGTTCGATCGGTTTTATGGAACGATCCACGGGGCGGGAAGCTTTTTCGATCCCAATTCGTTGACTCGAGACAACACGCAAATTGCTCCGACATCAGATTCTGAATATCAGCCTGAAACTTATTACTACACAGATGCCATCAGCGATCACGCGGTGCGGTTTGTGAACGAACACGCCACCGCGACGCCGGAAAAACCATTCTTTATGTATGTCGCTTATACGGCTGCTCACTGGCCCATGCATGCGTTGCCGAAGGACATCCAAAAGTATTCTGGCATGTACGACAAAGGCTATGCGGCCTTCCGAAAGTCTCGGCTTGAAAAGATGAAGCGTTTGGGAGTTGTGCCGCAGGATATTGAATTGTCCAAGCAGGCGAAGGACTGGGATAAGGTCACGAATAAAGAATGGGAAGCTCGCTGCATGGAAGTTTACGCTGCGATGGTCGACCGAATGGACCAAGGGATTGGGAAGATCGTGAACAGCTTGAAGGCGAATCGACAGTTCGACAACACGTTGATTTTGTTTATGCAGGACAATGGCGGGTGTGCGGAAGGCCTTGGACGAAAAGCGAAAGCCGGCAACGATGAACGTCCAGAAAATCCCGAAGCGGCGATGGGATTGGACGAACTACAAGTGGACATGATTCCAAAGAAGACTCGAGATGGCTGGCCTTTGATTCAGGGAACCAAAGTGATGCCTGGTCCAGCAGACACTTACATTGCTTACGGCGAAGGCTGGGCGAATGTTTCGAATACTCCGTTCCGCGAATATAAGCACTGGGTTCATGAGGGGGGCATTAGTACTCCTTTGATTGCGCATTGGCCCAATGGCATCGCTCGTCAGGGGCAACTGGATCACACCGCGGGTCATCTGATCGATGTGATGGCAACATGTGTTGATTTGGCGAAGGCCAGTTATCCCAAGAAGAAGGATGGGAAATCGATCAAACCGATGGAAGGCAAGTCTCTGGTTCCTACGTTTGCTGGCGAAACGATTGATCGCGAAGCGCTGTACTTCGAGCACGAAGGAAATCGAGCCATTCGAGCGGGCGACTGGAAACTGGTTGCGAAGTCTGCGTCAGGCCCTTGGGAACTTTATGACCTTTCCAAAGACCGAGGCGAAGAAAATAACTTGGCTGCTGATGAACCCAATCGAGTTCGAACATTGACGGCGTTGTGGCAAGCGTATGCGGAACGAGCCGACGTGTTGCCTTTGACTCCGTACTACAAGAAAAAGAAGTCTGGAAAGGCAAACCAGACGTCGTTTCAATTGAAGCCGGGCGACAGCCTAGACGGTTCGAAATCGCCAGCGGTTGTTGGAAAAGCGTTTCGGATGAATATTAAGTTGGTCAAGTGGGGAGCTGCCGGAGTCATTGTGGCTCAGGGTGGCAATAGCCACGGGTACAGTCTGCATCAGCGGGATGAACGAGTCATCTTGTCGGTACGTCGAAATGGAAAGCTGTCGACTTGCGATGCTTCGATCGAAGATCTTGGGCTGAAATTCGCTGTGACCATTCAGGCTGACGGCCATGTGGACTGGAAGTCGAAGGGTTCAAGCGTCGCGAATGGGAAACTTGATGGGGGGCTGCAGAAAGTGCCATCCGAAGGAACTGAGATCGGGAGAGATCTTGACGGGAAAGTGGGAGACTACGGGGACGAGCACGTCTATGATGGTGCGATCGAATCGGTGTCGTTAAAAATTCTTCCCTAGTGAGCGATCCGAATCAAATGGGTGAGTCGGCTGAGTCGCCCGATTTCAGGATGCGAACCGAGAAGGCTCTGAACTTTGGCGAGTTCAGCTGCGAACGAATCCAAAGTTTGATTCCTGACAAGCGTCGGCCGAAGATGCCATGCGGGCAAAATATCCAGCCCGACCGTGGTGTCGCCCCATTAATGAAGTCCCGCCTCTGTTTCCTTGCTGATCGTGTTTCGACAGATGTCCGAATCGAAGAATCAATTTCTGCCCGTCGCCGTTCAGCCGCGTCACCCGCTTGTGTGGTTTTTGTTCGTCGTGTTTGCGGTCTTGATGTCGTGGGCGATATGGACGACATCCCCGTTGCAAAGCGCCAATGATCGATCTCGTTGGTGTACCGTTTGGTCGCTGGTCGAACGTGGAACCTATCAGATTGACGAAATCGATCAGGTAAGCGGGTGGTCGACGATCGATAAAGTTCGCCATCAGCCAGCTGGTTCCGATGAATACCATTTCTACTCATCAAAGCCGCCTTTGTTTTCGACGATGGTGGCAGGATTGTACTGGGTTCAGAAGACGGTTTGGGGATACGACCTACGTCAACAGACTCAAACGACGGCTCAAAGTTTGCTGCTGATAATCAACCTGCTGCCGTTTTGCTTTGCATTGCTTGCATTCGAAAAGTCATTACGAGTCTTGCAGCTTGGCTCCATCGCAGCAGCCGTGGTTTTTGGCATAGCGGCTTTCACTTCGATGTTAAATCCATTCCTCACCACACTCAATAACCATACTCCTGCCGCGACCAGTTTGCTGTTTTGCCTCGCAGGATTGATTCGGCTGCAAGTGGCGAAGTCAATGTCGGAAAGGCCTGCGACGAAAGACTTCGTCATCGTTGGGTGGACTGCCGCTTTGGTGTGTTGCTTTGAATTACCGGCGGCGTTGTTTGGGCTGCTGTCATTCGTTGTGGTCGTGCAGATTTCGTTTCGCAAGACTTTGATAGCTTATGCTCCGGCCGCCCTGATTCCACTGGCCGCGTTTTTCATCACCAACGTGATTTGCACAGACGGCATCAAACCGTTTTACGCATACTACGGGACTGAAAAGTACGAGTATGTTCACGAAGGAGTTCCCAGTTATTGGGTTAGTCCCAAGGGGATTGATGCCAATGCAGAACACCCTGCCGTATATCTGTTTCACTGCGTTGTTGGGCACCACGGCTTGCTATCTTTGACACCCGTGTTTCTGCTGGCATTTCCCGGTTGGTGGTTCATCTTCCGTGGATCTCAACCGAAAGGCTGGAAATTGATCGGGGCGATGGGCGTCTTTTTGTCCGTGGTGATCTTGGCGTTCTATCTGACAAGAACGAAGAATTATAATTATGGCGGCAACACATCGGGACTCAGATGGATCCTGTGGCTGGTTCCATTTTGGTGGTACGCATTGGCTCGGATGATTGGGCGATCATTGAGCTCTAAATTGGGCATGGTTTGCCTGCTGCTACTGACGGTTGCTTCCGGGTTTTCATCGATGGCGTCGCTCAGGACGGCATGGAAGCCCAACTGGATCTACCAGACGGCGGCTCGCCAAGGTTGGATCGACTATCGCACGAATGTGGCCCGTTTTCGTCCCGAAAGAATGTCAGTTCTGAATCCCGCAGCGTTGTTGCCACAAGGGGCCCGATTTCGATTTGGCGGTTCAGAAGACGTGAGTGGTCGAGCCATCGTATTGGAAGTTTTGGAAGCTCCAGAATCTGTACAGAAGCAAATCGCAGCAGGTGATGTTGTGGTTCTGAAGGTACAACTGGAAGGCAAAGACGAGCAGGTCCTGAAATCATCAGAAGTGGTTCTGTTTATTGACGTGTTAAAGTCTGGGGCAAAACTGGATTCGGCTTTGAAGAGTTGGTCTGCTGCGACCGCCGATGCCCAGTCAGATTTGAAAGCGGCGAACTTTGGCAATGCCGAGGGGTGGGTTTTAAGGACTTTACAAGGCCTATCCATTCCCAAAGCCTACCAAGCTGCCAGTGAGCGATACTTAAAGTATCGTGATGACGATGGATCGTATACGGCGATTCGGTGTGATCGAGGTGCTGCAAGAGTTCGTGTGCAACATCCAGAAGAAGGCTTTGTTTGGCAGCAGTGCGACGTATTCTATTGCGACGATTTGGCGTTCGGCGTTGCTCGATGGTCCGTCACGTTGACGTCGGAGCAAACGGGAAAGATCATTCGGAAAGAAACGTGGACATGTCGCGAGCTTCCCTAGTTGTTTGCACCTTGCTTTGCCTTTTCGCATTCGATGCCGCATGTGGACAAGCTCAGCCAGCAACAACCAATCGGCATACGTTGACTGTTTGGGCAGACGGTGAATGGGCGACCGTGGAAGGACAAATTAGAGACATCAAAGGTTCTTCTTTGCTGTTCGAACCGGCGGGTGAGTTGAGCGTGAAGGCGATGCCGTTTTCGTCCATCCGGTCGATCTGGTTTACCTCTGATCCCGATTTTGCTCGAGGCGTTTCATCGTTTGGCACGAAGAATTATCGAGCCGCACAGAGACACTTCGATAAAGCTTTGCAGTCTGAAGGTCGCGATTGGGCCAAGTTAGAAATGATGAATTGGATGGCTCGGGCGATGATTGCCGACAACCGTCGAGCAGAGTCGATCCCGTTGTTTCAGCAGATTCAGAAAATGGATCCAGACAGTCGACTGTTGGCAGATCTGCCCCTGGTTTGGGACGAACGCCTGCCAGAAATTGAACGGCTGAAACTGTCACCCCGAGGACTCACGACGGCTGACGAGATCAGTCGATTGGCGATTGCATCATGCGTTCTGCATGATCCAGAGTTTCAGTTGCGGGCCACTAACGCGTTAAAAAAACTGCGAGCTACGTCGAAGTCTTCTGTTGTTTCGCAGCTTGCGGCGGCTCAGCTTTGGCGGCTGAGTCTTTGGGATACGACGGAAACCGTTCAAATGTTAACTGATGTTTGGGAAGAACAGTGGCGGCGGATGCCGGCCATGGTTCGTGCGGGCCCAGGACATGTGTTGGGACGCTGTCTTCAGCAACAAAACGAATTTGACGGAGCAGCGTTGGTGCTGCTCTGGAGCCCCTTTGTGCGGGTGAATGATCGAGCCATCGCAGCGTCGAGCTTAAAATTAGCTTCGCAGTGCCTGGCATCTGCTGGTCGGCAGGCGGATTCTGAAAGCGTCTTTCGTGAACTGATTCAAGGTTTTTCAGGTCAGTCGGCGGCGAAGTAATTCGTCGATTCGGTTGGCGCAAGTTTTAAAGGACGACAGTGCTGGTTGTGACATTCGACCGGTTTCGAGAGAATCACAAACAACAGGTTGCGGTCACCGCTTGAGTGCTGTTGAGACACTTTGTGAAAACTGAAATGACCATCACGCTTTGACATGACATAACGTGACAGTGCGTTGAGTGACGGCCGTCTTGAGTGACGGCCAAGTTGTGTGACGTCGATATTGAGTGGCGGCCAAGTTGTGTGGCGGACAGGTTGCCCGGCTAGTTCAGAAGGTCGCTTTCGGGAAGATCATCGTCGATTTCGAAGACCTTGGCGTCCTTGGTGGAATCACCATCGATGGTTTCCATGTCGGATGCAAATTCGGGAACGACGTTTGCGTTCTGGTCTTCGTCGTCATCGTCGAAGTGAATGTCGTCGACGTGTTCGAGGTCTTTCTTAAGAGTCGCTGTGGAACGACGCACGGACAGGTCTGGTAGATTCAATGCTTCTTTGTCATCGCGAGCACGCATGATGAGTCTTAGAGGCACTTCTTGAAATGGGCTGGCTTCTCGAAGGTAACCCAGCAGGTAGCGTTTCCACGCTTCATCAAAGACTTTGGGGTCGTTGACTTTGATGACCAAAGTGGGAGGAGAAACGGCGACTTGGCTGCCGTAGTAGATTTTCGGCCGTTTGTTTTTTCGGTAGGGCGGCGGATTGTTGTCGATTGCGCCCTTGAGTGCTCGGTTCAGCTTGCCTGTGCTCATTCGAGTCAGGCCCTGCTTAAAGATGGCCTGAGTCAGATTAATCAGTTTGCGAACATTGCGACCTGTCTTGGCCGTCAGGATGGCAATGGGTGAGTGTCTCATGGACGGAAAATTGTGCATCAGGTATTCAGCCCATTTTTCGGTCGTCATGTCCTTTTCGGTGGCAAGGTCCCACTTATTGACGACAAAAATGCAGGGTTTGTGATGCTTCTTGATTTCATCCACAAGGTTCTTGTCGACTCGTGAAATCGTCTTGGTGGCGTCGAAGAACATCAGCACCACGTCGGCTCGTCGAATACTACGTTGAGCTCGAACAAGCCCATAGAATTCGATGTCGTTGGCGAGGCTTTTCTTTTTGCGTACACCAGGAGTATCAATCGCGACAAAGGCGTGACCATCGACGGTGAAGCGTATGTCGATGCTGTCTCGGGTCGTTCCCGCCACTTCGCTGACGATGACTCGTTCCGTTTCGGCCAGCTGATTGATGAATGTACTTTTGCCAACATTGCGACGTCCCACGATCGCGAGTCGCATTTCCGGAGTTTCGATCATCGTGGCTCCGTCCGCCGATTCTTCGTTCAGCGGTTCCGGAAGATGTTCGATGATGCTGTCGAGCAAGTCTTGTCGGTTGCGGTTGCCTTTGACGCTGGTGATGACCTGAGGCATGCCGGCCAGCGATAGGAATTCGGGAGCTTCCAGATCCATTTTGTGACCGTCGCACTTGTTGACGACCATCACCATCGGTTTTTGAATTTTACGTAAGCGAGCGGCAACGTCTTGATCCAACGGCGTGACTCCGGACTTGGCATCGACGACGAACAGCAACAAGTCGCATTCGTTCAAGCCCGTTTCGATTTGCCGTTCGATGTCATCAGAAAGATCATCGCTATCGACGATTCCAATTCCGCCGGTATCGACGAGTTCGAAGTAGCGATCTTTCTCATTCACAATCCAAGTGACTCGGTCCCGAGTCACTCCGGCTGTGGGATCAACCACTGACAACAGTTTTCCGGCGACCCAGTTTAGGATGGAACTTTTCCCAACGTTGGGCCGTCCGACGATGGCGACTTTGGGAATGCCCATTTCTGCCTGCTGCTTTCTGAATCGGTTACAAACGATGTGCGTTGGCCGCAGTCATTGCGGAATCAACGTGTGCTGATATTGACGGAGAAGATGCCCAAAGCAGTTTTTGACGCCCTGTCAATGAAGGAAGGATGCCATTCGTGCCTCGATGATCTTCTGCTGAGATCTCGGGCACGCATTCTCACGAACCTTTGCCAATGCGAAAGCTGCCAGAGTCAGTTTCCCGGAAATTATGCCCCTTTGAGTCACATATAATACAGAAAATCTCTGTTTTTACGGTGAGGCGAGAATTCAGAGGCTGCGATCTGGCGGATTCTGGGGTTGCCGTGTTTTTGAATTCACAGGTAAAACACCTCCTGTCGCTTATTTGCCCTTATCGAGACCGAAGATGTGGTGTTCTGAATGCCAAGCCGATGTGTCACCGTCGTCCAATGCTCCGAGTAGCTGCGGCCGCTGCGGAAGCCGACTGCGGATTGCGGGTGACGCAACGATTCGAGAAGCTCGAGACATTATTTCTCGCTGGTCATCCAGCGATATGCTAGACCGGATTTCGTCGCTGCCCCCGATTCCGCAAATGAGCGCCGCCGTTGCTCGTTCCACTGCTGCCAGTGGATCAGCTGCCAGTGGTTCAAGAACGGCGGGGTTAAAACGGCCGTCTGAGGCGGTTTTGCCAGATCAGTTCACGGGCGATTTATCCCGTGAGTCTGATGACTTGGATTCCGGATTTTCTGACCAGCACTCATCCGAACAAGGTTTCGATGACGAGGATTCACAGGAAGATTTCGACGAACTGCTGACTCCCATTCAGCCGCAGGAAGATGAAAATCATTCCGTGCTTGCCAGTTTAGATGACTTGGCAAGACGAGCAAACGTAAAGCCCAGCGATTCCGGAAGTCCTTCCGAGGCATACCTGAAGCTGTCAGAAATGGATCGACCGGCTCATGAAAATCCGGCGATTGACACCACAGATTTAAAATTGCACGAAGCCAGCATCGCGCAACACAAGGAAGCAGCTTCAAAGCCGCTTGATGCGGAAACGGTCTTGAAGCAGTTAACGGGGAACTTGGAAGAGCTCAAGAATTCGCCCAAGCCAGCTCCGCAAGATTCTGAAAATCATACGATTCCAATGGATGCTGTTCAGCAGCAGGCAAAACAGGCTCAGGTCGAGAAGCCGATGGAGACACCGATCGCAGCAACACAGAATGCGGATGCTGAAAAGCCGGCCGCTCCAAAGTCATTGGCAGACGCTCCTTCTTTGAGCTCGCTTTTAAAACAATCGAATTCTGGTTCCGTTGGTCAACTGGCTTTTGCGATTGACGCTCAACGGCAGCAGCAAGAGCAAACGATCAAAAGCGAAACTGCGAAACAGAAAACGGAAGCGAAGAAATCGGAAGTTGCTGCTTCTGCGGCAAAACCTGATTCGAAGCTTGAAGTGAGGTCTGCTAGGGCGGAGCCCAGTTTAGATCAGCCTGAGCACAGCAAGCAGGCGGAATCCGAAAAGACTGCCAAATCGTTGCAGGTCGAATCAGCGTCACAACTAGGATCTGGCTCGAAGCAAACAAAGAATGAATTAGATTCTGAAGGTGGCACGGAGTCTGGAGATTCCCCGGCACATTTGACGACTTCGGACCAAGTGGCTCCGAAAAGCTCGGCAACGAAGTTCTCGGGAACTCAGTCTGCAGAGAATGCTGTGAACCAGCCGATTCTGCCAGAGCGGGAGGGTGGTGCCGATCAGTCGGACGATCCACCGACACCTGCAGACAGCCAACGAGCTGTTCAGCCAAGAAAAGCTCAACGTCGAAAACAGCATCCTCGCCAACTGAAACAAGCAGCGTCTGTCCTGGACGGCGATGATCAAAAGGGAATGAACACCGTGAGCCGAAAGTACCGAGTCGACAATCCGAATCCGGAATCCGTTGAACCTGCAATGGCCAGAGCTCAACAGGATGCTCCGGTAGGCAACAGCAACTCAAATTCTAACGGTCGAAGATTCCGCATCGACGGTGCCGAATCTATGGACGGCATGTTGGAAACGGCTGATTCTCGAGTGCGAACTCAAGGTCGTTCTCGTCAGCGCTACATCGATGAGCCTCATGGTAATGCGATTCGCGGACCTCACTTTGAAGTCGTTGGAAAGAAGCGTTCCAACATGGCTTCCCTGACGGGGCAGTTTTTGGCGTACCTTGGAGTCTTAGGGCTGACTGTGGGAACGGCGATCGTAATTTACGGTCACTTCGGCGGTATGAGTGAATATACTCCAACCGGTTGGTTAGTCAC
>JBDWHY010000141.1:0-1317 GCA_039974975.1 Fuerstiella sp.
GTAGTCGTCGCCCTTTGCAAATGCGGGCACTGCATCCACGCTTACAACCCGGTAATCTGTGTTGTCGTCGGAATCGACGACGACACCAAAGTCCACACCCACAGAGCGTCCCTGTTTTTTGACGGCGCTGCTTCCATAAACGTCAACCAACGTATCGTAGAATGCGGTCAGTATCTTGTCAGGATGTTTGTCTCGATAGTGGTCCTCGTCCTTTCCAAGAACGAAGAAGATATCGACATCCTTGAGTGGTTTGGACTTGGTCCAGCGGGCGTAGCTTCCTGTCAAAAAGCTACGGTCGATCTGAAAGGCATTATCCATATGCTCGCGAACTTCCTTCTGCCGCTTGGATGCGTTCTGCTGCTCTCTTTCGTTCAACTCCATTCGGCTCTTGAACTTTTTGAATGCGTCCGGGAGTGAAATCATGATGCCTGCCTCCAATACGCTGCCGTCGCTCCCAGACCGTTGTGTTCGATGGTGGAGCCAAGGCTTTGGCGAACCATACCGTCTGTAGATCGGGCGGTGGTCCGGTACCAACCCGGGACATCAGGTCGTCCCGGGTTGGTACGTAGCAGGAGGTCATACTTGGCGCTTGTCGGCGCAACTCCCGCTTTGCGAATTGCCCAACGAAGCTGATCGGTGTCCGTCCAGAAGTTTCCATCTCCAGCAGACCAACTGTAGTTCACGTCGATATCCCAACGCAGGATCAGTCCATTGGTTGCCGGATCGTATATCTCGAGTGTGATCTTCTCGAGGTCTTCGCTCTCCAACCATGCCTTGATTCCGCGCATATTGATTTCCGTGTCGTTCACGAAATTTGTTGGATCCATGCCACTCAGACGGATAATGTCTTTGAGGCTCTTGAGGATGTTATCGGCCACATAGGTGACAGACTGGGTGCGGGAATACGTGATGACTGTTGTCATGGTTTCAACAACCCCTCGAGATCAATTTCGAGCGTAGCACCTTGCGAGTTGTTCGCTGTGTCTTGCTTTTTGGTTTCGGTTCTGTCGCGTGCTGTGATGCGGTTGCTCTTCTGTTGTAGCGCAGATTTGACCCAACCGAGATCATCGGGTTCACATGGCAGTGAAATCGACCAATCACCTTTCAGCGGGTCAAACCCGAGCACGTCTTCGTTCGCGTCCGACCCGTCGATCGCATCGTCATCGTAAAGGCAGTAGATGCGCGTCTGCGGCCCTTCACAGCTGACAATGATTGGTGAGTTTTCGCAGGCTTTGTCCGCAATTATGCTGCTTGCAATGCCAGCGACAATGCTGAGTTCTTGCTGCGCTCCGGTATTTGTACGGGAGAGCAAGTCGC
>JBDWHY010000142.1:0-1105 GCA_039974975.1 Fuerstiella sp.
CGTAATTGAACGAAAGTAGGCACCAACGGCTTTGATTTTGTCATGGAACTGCATAATCGCCCATACTGTGGCTGCAGCTCTTAGTGCACCAAGTCGGGCATGTGCTGCATCATAGTTTTGGGTCGTGATCCCTATCATCGGTGCAAGCGTTCGAGCGTGAGCTACGACATCATGAATTGTTTCAATCTTTCTCAGTGAAAATTCGGCAGCCTGTGGGCAAGCTGATAACAATTCTGGGATCGTGATCGGAGCATCGGAACTTGTAAGAGGAGTTTCTTTTTTTAAAGCGACACTCTCTTTATCAATATGTTCTTTATTTGACTTATGATGGTGCCGGACAAATTGACCGTTACTGGCGGTCAGAGTAGTCGTCAAATTAGGAGTTTGATCGTCTGGTCCCTCAGCTTCAACTTCAGTAACTGGTAGGTTTGCGAGGATTTGTTCGCAGTCTTGGAGCGATAACTTGCGTCGAAGAATACGGAATATGTTGAGGGCCCTGTCGTCGTCAGGGTTTTCGACGAGGCTTGCATTGGCGGCAGTACGTATCTTAGCGCGCAGGTAATCGATCTGTTCCCGTTCCCTCAGGACTTCTGCTGCCAAAGCTGAAATTTCGTGAAGTCGGTCAAAGAGCGGTGTAAGGTCGAAGCCAAACCGTAGAGCTTTACCTTCAATGCGGTTGTGCTTAGTGAAGCGCTTCCGGTTTGGGCTGTCACGGCGAACGAGTAGCCCAGTTTCCTGCAATGTTGCAGCATGACGTCTGATCGTTCTGTCTGAAATGCCATTGCGTCGAAACGTGAGCGTCGAGTTTGATGCAAACACAGTGTGGTGATTGCGTTTGGGTGCGAGGCACGAAAGCATCGCATCTAATGTTGAAATTACGGACGCGCTCAGGCCGAGACGCGGAGCGGCGTTGCGGAGTGTTGCTATGACGATGTGACGCTCTGGAAGGGAATTGTCCGCGGACAATAGTTCATTGGTCCGCAGCCCAGTGGGTGCAGTTGCTTTCGTAAATGCCATGTTTTTTCACGACAACCTGATGTGAAAGGCTCCTATATCTCTGAAAATCAGAAAAAAGGCCGCAAATCTTCAGCAACCGAATCGGTTG
>JBDWHY010000143.1:0-60851 GCA_039974975.1 Fuerstiella sp.
GTCGGAGACTTCGTTCCCAACGACGTCCTTTTAGGCGCAAACACGACAACGGAATCTGCCGAAGATCAAGACTCGCAGCCAAATAGGACGGGGCGAGTTCAAATCATCACGGGGCCAAACATGGCCGGTAAAAGCACGTACATTCGACAAGCAGCGTTGCTCACCGTCATGGCTCAAATGGGCTCGTTTGTTCCCGCGGCGTCAGCAAAAATCGGAGTAGCAGACCGAGTCTTCGCGCGAGTCGGAGCCAGCGACGAACTTGGCAAGGGCCAAAGTACGTTCATGGTTGAAATGACGGAAACAGCTCGAATCCTAAACAGCGCCACAAAACACAGTGTGGTGATTTTGGATGAAATTGGACGAGGTACCAGCACCTACGATGGCATCTCTTTGGCATGGAGCATCACTGAAAATCTACATGACGAAATTCAATGCCGCACGATGTTTGCAACTCACTACCACGAACTGACTGACCTGACTCAAACACTCAAACATGCCAGCAACTGGCATGTATCCGTTCAAGAAAGCAACGAAGACGTCGTCTTTCTGCATCGAGTGATCCAAGGTGCTGCCGGGCGTAGCTACGGAATCCATGTGGCCCGTTTAGCCGGTGTTCCAATTTCCGTGACTGAACGAGCGGCCAAGATTTTAGATTCACTAGAAAACCAAAACATCAACGAAGAAGGCAAGAGCAACGTCCCGAAGCGAGAAAACAAGCAGCAGAAACATCAACAGTTGTCTCTATTTGCTTTGCCCGAAGATCCGCTGCTGGACGAAATCCGCCAGCTGAATGTAGACGACCTCAGTCCACGACAAGCGATTGACGAACTGTATCGATTAAGAAAAGCGTTGGCTGATCGAACCGAATAAAATGACGGCGAAAGTTCGCGACCAACGCACAGTTTGCGCCTTCTGTGATCACCTTCTGCCATCACCTTCCATGGCCGGACTCCATCGGTCGTCGGGCTCTGTAAGCCCAACATCAATTGGCCCATACAACGATCTCGAACAGCCTATTGAAAAAGCCTGGATGTGGTCAACGGGCAGCTAAGCCACATCAAACGTCACCGGCCGACTCCAATAGCTTGCCTGACCAGACTGACTCACAGTACGCACCCATAGCCGATAACTACCGGCCGCCAAATCTTGCTGAACCTGCCAATGCGAATCTGTGACACCGACTTGGTTAAGTATCAACGACGAAACATCAAGCCGAATCAAGTACACGTGATATTCGGCCGCTGCATCAACAGTCGTCCAAGTGAACAACGGCCGGTTTGAAACGGCGGCTTCGATTGGAGTCAATACGGTTGGCCGCCCCCCTACAGTAATCTCACCAGGAACTGACCAGCCTCCCGCTTTGCCCGATGCTGTCAAGCCTCGAACCCACCAACGATATGTTCCTTCAGGCAACGCTTCGGACACAGTAAACTGATTCGAAGTCAGACCTGTTTGCCGAATCACATCATTGCCAACTCGCAGAAAAACTTCCCACGTGGCTGCTCCGGAAACTGCCCGCCATTCTAACGTTGGAGTCGTATCAAAGGTGATCTTTTGAGGCTGCAAAATCACTGGCCCCACGTTGTACGCCGCCGCCAATGACCATTTCCCGACCTGCCCATACTGATTGATGGCTCGTACCCAAATTAAATGGTTGCCAAACTGCAAGCTGGTGTCGGCAACAAGTTCTGTCTCCGTCACGTCTTGACGGTGAAGCACTCTCTGTTGGCCACTGGTCCGGTTATTGACCCAAACTTCATACGTTTCGGCACCCGCAACTTCATCCCAAACAATCTTTAAACGATCTCCCGTTGGAATTGCGGCAGCAGTGACTGATGTCGGTGTCACGACGTCAATGCGACCCGCAGAACTCCAACCAGACACGTCGCCATTCTGCGATCGAGCTCTCACCCAAATCGAATGTTTGCCAATGGCTAATGGAGTCGAAGCCACATATTGATTGCCATCCACCGTCCCCCGAAACGACGTGTTCTGAACGTCAATAGTCGGAGCAATCCAAACGTCATAGGAATCAGCTCCAGCCGAAGCAGACCAATCAATCACGACGTCTCCACTTTCGAATTGCTGATGGCTTTGATTCAATTCAGGAGCCGTCAAATCATCGTTATCAACCACCAGAAACGTCACCTGCTGTTCTAACGCGTCAGCAAATTGACGGTCATCATCAGAAACAGAAATTCGAATCGCGGCAGAAATGTCCCGACGAGAAACCGTATCGTCAATGGCCTGCACTTGAACAGTCTGCACCTGCTGCCAGTTTTCCGGAGTAAACACAAGCACTGGTTGATCAATATCAATTCGATCCGGAGCATCGTTTTGAACCAACACTCGGACTGCCTCTTCAGGCTGCTGATTCAAACGCACCTGAACCTGTCGGTTGGCCTGCCCTTCGACCAGAACATCGTTTCCGTCCGCCGAGGCCAACACTTGAGCTCCACCAGACACAAACTGAATCACGTTGCTTAGCCGAGGCACTGGAGCTGATTCGTAGGCCTGAAAGAACAGCGTTTGAGTCGTCGAGAGATCGGGAATATCAAACACGGCAATGATGCGATCATCGACGCAAACAAAGCCCACCATGAAAACTTCTGGATCCGCAATGTCGACAGGAATCCCGTTGATGATTCCAGGACCAAGCTGAGTCCCCACGATGAATGGCAACAATGCCACATGAGACATACCTCGAGCACCCAACTGAAACGGCTGGCCTGGCACAGGCGTATTTTCAGGGGTCAACGTGAGCTGACTCACGCTGGTAACATCGGTCGCCGTATTGTCTGCCGGATTAGGATCGACTTCTGTTGGAGTCACCGTGACCGTGTTCGAAATGGTTCCAACGAACGTTGAATTTAACACAGCCTGAACTCGATATGTAATCGTCGCTCCCGCGGGCAGGCTGATGATTTCGTTCAGATTTCCCGTTCCAGATGCTGCAAACAAGCTTCTTAAAGAACCGGTTGCCGTCCATGTACTGCTGATGAATTCGGCTGGCAAACGATCAGTAATAACAGCGTTGACTGCATCGGCTGCTCCGCTATTCGTCACCGTGATGATGTAATCAACGATGCCTCCTACTGCCGCGAGATCTCGAGGGTTGACATTGTCTTTCGTCACCACCAAGTCGACGTCGCTTGCTGCGGTACTCGTCGATCGATACCCAAAATCTTGATCCAATAACTGCTCGCCCGATGCTAAATTTGCGACCGACTGATTCAATGTCGTAAGCCCATCAGAATCAAACGTTGCGTTGACTCCCGCAGGTGGAATCACGGTCAGCGTGTATGTACCGGCTGCCAAATCAGAAAACAGGTAGTTGCCGTTTTGATCCGTGGTCGTTGTGAACGTCACGTCAATCACGGAATCAGCGTTCAAATCACCAGCAAGACTGACGGTGCGCCCTGGAATCCCCGCTTCAGTTGTTTGCTGCACTTGATCACCATTGTCATCCAGCCACACCGTGTCACCGATCTGACCGGTGCCACGAAAACCAAAGTCGACGTCGGCTCGCCGAAGCACGGTTTCGGCAAGCTCAACAACTGCAAGCCCATCATTGCCAGCGTCCAAATCAAACACTGCAGAAGTGCCCGTGGGAGTCGCCACAGAAACGGTGTAGCTTGACGCAGGCAAACCAGAAAACTGATAGCCACCATTGGCATCTGTTGTGGTTGTGTATTGCTCGACCACGTTGTCTGAATTTAGATCAGCGATCAAGGTCACCGTTAAGCCCGCCAATGGAAAATCAGTGGCCGTATCAAGCAGACCGTTCGCATTCTGATCGTAGAACACCTGATCCCCCAACTGCCGCAACACATAGTCTTCGACTTCTCCATCGTTAAAGACTCCGCCTGTCGCTCGAGCTGCCCCCATTGCTGTCGATGTGACTCGAAAGCGAGCCGCAGGAGTCGTAATCGTGGCTGTCGGCACGGCAATGACAAGCTGGTGTTGCCCAGCAGTGAGGTTCAAATCTTGAATGGTTGTGCCAGCCGCTGAAGTATTCCCGTCGACAGACGTCACGACAACTTCATCCAACGTCCCATTGCTGTCAAAGTCGATCCAAGCGTTCAAGAACCCGGCGGTACTGACAGTCACTTCAATGGTGGCCGATTGCCCTGATCGCAATGGAGTCAAAAAGCGGATGCCGTCATCATCTGATCCTTCTGCACTCGCTGTCGGCGAAGGCTGCCCGTCTGATTCATCATCAATGGCCGTCCCAAGAAACGTCGGCGAGCCTCGACGATGAGCCGGACCACCCGAAGCGGTCAACGTGCCGTACTGGTCTGGCAGATCTCCGAAATCAAACACATTCACATTCGTCGAAATCGTTAAAGCCGCATTCGCTTCGTCGTCTTCGCTCTGATCTTGGTCATCATTCTGCACCTCGGAATCGAAATCCTTTTGATCAGCAGCGATCACTTGCACACGATTGACGGCGGTGGCTGAGGTTGCCGCAGTCACATAGGTCGACGCATCGTCTTCGTCGTCCTCACTGTGGTCCGAATCATCGTTGTTAATCGAAGAATCGACATCCGCCTGGTCCAATGTCAGAACTTGAGCCGTCCCAACAAGCCGGCTGCCAACGGTGCCAGCATTGATCGTTGCTTGGTATCGCAAGGTCGCCGTTTCGCCAGCTTCGACTGGGTCCGTCAACGTCCAAACATTTCCGAAAAAGCTTCCTTGACTGGCAACAACAGACCCGACATTCAGAGTGACTCCAGCCGGCAACACGTCGACAATCGACAGCCCCGTCGCAGCAGTTAAGTCGCCTTCCACGGTGTTGGTCACCTGCACCGTGTAGGTAATCACATCGCCTTCGACAGCAATTTTCTGATCGACCCACTTTTCAACTTCAACGTCAACTTGGTTTGTTGCAAAACCCAGATCGAAGGAATGATCGGCTGTCCCCGCAGCTCCGGTACTTAGAACCAAAAAAGCAGAATCGGTCTGCCCATCTCCATCGAAATCGAAGCCCAAAGCATCACTGTCAATACGGTCATCGACAATGGAATACTGCACACTTCCCGACACCGAACCATCAAGAAATTCGAAGACGATCGAACCGTCCTGATCGACACGGGCAACACCGCCTGTCGCGTTCAACACTTGCACTCGCACTCCATCCGCTCGCAGCCCAACAGGACTCAGTACGTCAAGACGCTGATTACGAGCCGTGTCGAATGTTCCATCCGCATCACTGTCGAATTCCGCTGGTCCTGACACTGCCACCGTGGTTGCTGGCACAAGGTCAAGATGCTGATGAGCATCTGTTAACGAGAACTGATCCAAGTCTCCACCTGATTGAAATTCGCCGGTCGCGACTCGAATTTCATAATCTGTCAGAGGCCTTAACCCAACGGAATCGCGGCCATCGCTATAAGTCACGTTCGTGTCGTTGAATAAATATTCGCCACTGGCATTCGTTGTCGTTGAACCAACAAGGATGGACGCTCCAGTTGATGTATCAAATAGTTGAAGGCCAACACCAGCGATCCCCCGTTCATCAGCATCTTGCAAGCCATCACGATCCAAATCGTGCCAAACTCGGTTGCCAATTTCTAAAGATAAATTGCCAGCGTATTCTAGGTCGCCAAGACCGTTATTTTTCCCAAACGTCACGATATCCGGAACTGAAGATCCACTGTAAACATCCAGCTGATCTGTTTGTTGTCCCGTCACGTTATCCAGAGCCAAAATTCCTCCGGCAAAGAATGATTCAGGGTCGATCGCTGTGGTCACGATATCTGTAAAACCAGGAACTTGCACGAGCGCCCCCTGAGCCGCCTCGGGGTGCAACGTCGTCGCCAAAGGATCGAATTTTGGAGCATCTTCGAAATAGAATTCACTGTCGTCATTGGCTGTTCGCCCAGATTCAACAACCCATTGTTCAGAATTCGTTTTTCGCAGCTTTAATATTTCGCCACGAGTGTCATGGAAGAACAAATCTGGACTGCCATTGCCGTCGTTATCGGCTCCGGTGAGATCGCCCACCATGTGCCCTATTTGGTCGCCCGTGCGATCTCGAAAACCAAGAATCAAGTCGCCCTGATTGTCGATTTCGATATCTGAAAGCCACGGCTGAGGACGGCCAACCGCAAAGTTGTCGGCAACGGAATCATAGAACGTAGGCAGTTCATTAAAATCATCCGTCCAAGCTCCCCACCCTCCACCCGCCGTTCGAAATCCTAAAGGGAAATCGGCAGCAGCCGTTGACGAAAACTGGCCAGTAGCGACATCAAAGGCGAAAACGTAGCCCCGCAGATCGCCCGTATTGTCTGTTGTCTGAGCCGTATTGGTGAGCCCCACGTAAACCGTGTCACCCACAACATGAACCGCAAACGGGCGAATGTTGTCGATTGCATCAACGCCCAACTGCTGCAACGCGATGCCTCCGTTTGTCGGTGCCGTCGCATCATCACCAAGAATGGCGAACCGACGGACCGTACGAGAATCTCCCGACGAATAGTCGACCGGAGAAACCGACGTGCCAGTTCCAATTGGAATCTGAATCAGCTCTCGAGTTGCCAAATTAATCGTGTATAAAAATTGACCATCATCACTGACATCGAGATCCCCAAGAGCCACTTTGCCGACTTCAGTGAAGGCTGGAGCATCGCTAAACCAGTCGGCTGAATTGTGACTGATCGGCCCCGAAAAGTTGGCTCCAAACACATCGTCTAAACGAATAAACGTCGACACTGCTCCGGCTTCTGTCACGCGATAAATGGCACTGTTTCCAGCCGGACCAATATCAGCATGTCGCTTGTGAAAGGCGGCAACAAAAGTGTCACCGCTAAACGACTGAACGGCCAATCCATTGGTCGCTCCGACTTCAGCAATCGTTGCTAACGTCCGTTTTACGGAACCATCTTTGCGGAACACAATCACGGCCGGTTCAACAGACGGATCAAGTGTGCTTTGCCCACTGTAGACGAAGCAAGTCGTCACAAGATCAGCCTGAATGTCCGGTTGGTACACAGACAGGTTGGCCGTAACATCACCCAGCCCCGCTTCAATAAACGCCAAACTGCTGACGGCAGCGGCACCCGCTGTCGTCACACTTTGAATTGATGCCGTTCCAGAAAATTCAAGCCGCATTGCTCCTGTCGTTGCAGTTGTAATCGCATAGACGCCATTGGCATCGGTGATTGCAGATCCCACAACAGTTCCCGTGGCATCGACAACTCGAACTTGAATTCCAGCAACACCCGTTTCACTGCTATCAATTCCATCACCGTCAAGATCGTTGAAGACACGACCCACAACTTGACGAATCGCCTCAGCTGGTAGCACGGTAATGCTTCCTGTCGCGTCGTCATCTTCGATAATACTGGCATTCCCAGCTGTTGAATCAACGTCTGTCTGAACAACCGAACGGACTTCTGCATTCAGCTGTAAATCCGTGCCTGCCGCAGCCGAATCTACCGTGGCCACGATCGTGATGGTCTCTGCCTGGCCCAGCGCCAGGGTCGAGGAAGTCAGATCCCAGATACCAGTGGCGGAACGAAAATTTCCGATCGAAGCAGTTGCGGAAACAACAGACAAACCTGCTGGAACAAGCTGGCCGATAGAAACCCCTGTCGCATCAACGGTGGCAGCTTCCGCATCATTGCGAATTGTGACCGTGTAGCTAAGAGTCTGACCAACACGAACCGGCTCCGAACGAAAATCGGATTCCAGTTCGAGATCGACAACGTCAGCTGCCGCTGCTGCACTCTGTCCGACCACTGTGCGAAAAGTGAATTGCACCGATTGCCCTGAGGAAATCGCATTGCCCACTGTCCAAATTCCGGTGACTTCGTTGAATGATCCGCCAGCGGGAAACGTGGCCGAACCAGCAACGACAAAATAACCTGCTGGCAGACGATCTTGCACAACGACTCCGGTTGCAGCAGAAGTTGCGTTCGCAGATTCATTTGTAACACTCACCGTCCAAGTCACCACGTCATTGATCAACGGATTCTGATTGCTAACACGGGTGGATACGCTTAAATCAACTTGTTGAACTTGCAACGACACTCCGTCCGCCACACCTGCTGCTAAATTCGTGCCCTGCTCTGTCGCTGAAAAATTTGTCAAGCTGGCGGTTGCCGTTCTTGATATCGCACTCCCTGCAAGTCGGTTAATTCGAACTTCATAAATCGCAAGCGCTATGTTTTGTCCGGGAAGGCTGGCATCCAAAACATCAAGGGCACCACATTGATCGGGAGTTGCGAATCCTGAGTCGTTTGCAGTGGAATCAATCAGTCGAATGCCTGAACTGAAGAACCCCGAACCATCTGCTGTCGCAGCCAAATCCACAAAGGGGACGACACTTCCTTGGCCGTTCACCACCGTCAACGAATTCGCAACATAGGTCGTGCCTGCCGGCAAGGTGTCTCGGAAGGTCACATCAAATGCCGAACCTGTGGTCGATTGGTTCTCGACAACAACGGCGATACGCAACACATCACCCGCAGACACCATCAGAGCATTTGCATCGATCGATATCGGAGCGATTCCCGTGCGAATCAATTCAGAGGTCAGCTGTCCTTGAAACATGCTGCCCGTACTGCCCGGCTGTGCGAATTGTACGGACGCCGGAGACGTCGCGGCGTCAAACGTTGTGACATCATTCGATGACGAAACAACGCCCTTCGTGATCGCCAACGATGGAGTCCCCAAACCATTCCCGGAAAGCAGGCAGCGCGGCTCAAGAAATTGAACTTCGGCCGCGGCAAGCTGTGCCACAGAACCGAAGGCAGACCTTCTTCGCCGACCAGTATTTTGGCGAGTCATGCCTCGACCGCGGAAGATATTCCTCTTCAATTCACTCAGCATTCGCTGGAAGCTTGAAGACTGTCGAGATTGTTCAGATTGAAGTGATTCGGGCCACCAATGCATCTTAATTCTGCCACTGATCAGGATCGTCTGGTCGAAGACTTCACAGCATTCGCAGAAACACTTCGTTGGATCCGCGTGGCCCAATACTGTCGCACCTCGGCCTAAAAAACACGGACAGAGGGCTCATTGAACTGGTCGGCAATCCTCCAAATTTTCTCGGCGTGAAACTTGTCACTCTGTCCTGATCAGGAAAGATAGAAATGCCTCGCAACAGCTAATGGTTGCGGAATTTGCCGAAGATACGCGAATGCAGTGGAACTACGCAGGAGAAAACAGTCACGCTAAAAATGAGGCCGTGATCCAAGCAAGAAGTGAGGCCATCGTTGTGCCGGTTTCCTTTCACACTGCCGATCAAATGGACACGGGCCTCCGTATTTCATTGGCGACAGTCATCTGACTGTATGATCTTGTGCTTCGATTTCTAATCACCGTCACGCTCTTGCTGCTTTCACAACCGAGCCCCATTCAGGGCCAAGTTGTTTCGCCAGCGTGGACCCGCGCGACCGCTTCCTGGCAGCTTGGGCCACCGCTCAATGACGATGGCGCACCAACGGGGCGATCTTGGCCAGTTGAACCATCTCGGGTGATCACTCGAAGTCAAACTCAAGGAACCGGCCACTGCGGAATTTCAACTGCGAGATCTCGATACTGCTCGCCCGCATCGTGTGTTCCTGACTACTGCGAATCTGACGACTGCCAAAACGTCGACTGCCCTGTCGAATACTGCGTGCCGTGTTGCCCATGTGCGTGCGATGAATCTGGTCGCCAGTGGGCATTTGATGTCGCCGCTTTGGGACTTTTCCGATCTGATCCCGCGGCGGTGGGCCTGTTGCAAAATCCACTGAACGCCACAGAAGCTGTGAATGGGAATCAGTTTGAATTCGCAGCTGCCGCTGGCATTGAAGCGGGGCTAACGTTTTACAACGAATACCCCGGAATCTCGGTTGAACTTCGAGGCATGTTTCCAGACACATGGCAGTCGACAGTGCGAGAAAATTTCACGGGAACATCTGTAACAGTAGAAGGCCGCCCAGCGCTCGTCACAACGGGGCCTCGAAACGCCACTTCAATCTACGCATCTGAATTCCGCAGCTTGATGCTGAACGTCAGATGGAACCCCCAATTTTCTCCTGACACAACACTGATTGTCGGGGTTCGCTCACTGACGCTTGATGAATCACTCACGAGCACCCTCGTTGATCCCAATAATGCCTTCCCCAACGAAGTGATTCAGTCTGTCACTGACAACCAATTATTGGGCGCTCAATTCGGTGTCTCTCACAAAGTGTTTTCAACATCTGACCTTTGCATCAAAGTCGATGGACGAGCCGGATTATTGGCGAACGATGCGTCTCAAAGTTCGCAGCTGGCATCGCTCGCAACTCCTCCAGTCGTCTTTCCGAGCTCAGGATCAACAACGGAAGTCGCCGGGCTATTTGAACTTGGAATTCAAGCAAAGTGGAGACTATGCTCCCACGCCAACGCTTTGATGGGATACCGCTTATTGGCCCTGCAAGGCGTTTCTTTAGCATCGGATCAATTGCCTGCTGTCGACTTCCTTAACCAACGAGGCCTAGACACCGACAGCTCGCTCATCCTGCAAGCTTTGACCGTCGGCCTAGAAGTACACTTCTAAACGGAAAGACCATCGCTGGGCTGCAATTCCCACAGTCACCATCACGCGCCGCCAAGACCAGCTGCGCACGGTTGCCGTTCGATAAGAAAAACGGCAGGTCGAATCGACAAGCATTCAAACCCAGAACGAAGTCACCCGCATCATCACAAAGCGGCAATCTGGCGATCGAATTAACACGATCGCAGAACACGACTGATCGCGGCAGAGCCGACCGGCTCCATTCCAATGGGCTCTGACGCTGGCAGCGTCAGCCGCAATTCTGAGCCGTCTGCGGGCGTGCGCTAGGGTGAACGCCTTGTTTTTTCGCACGAACAAAGTCAGCATGAACACACTTCCAGCGCCACTCCTTCCTCTCGATCGAATTGCCATGCCGCAACTGAAATCTCTCTCCCACCTTTTCGCCATCCTGCTGTGTGTTTTGCCTTGTTCTCTCGCATTCAGTCAGCAGCCGCCAAACGTCATCATCTTTATCGCAGATGATGTCAGCTGGAACGACTACGGCTGCTATGGAAACCCGGCCGCCAGAACTCCCAACATCGACAGTTTGGCAGCGAACGGCATCCGCTTCGACAACGCCTACTTAACGGCCAGTAGCTGTAGTCCTAGCCGCTCTAGCATCATCACCGGACGGTATCCTCATAACAACGGCAAAGCGGCTGAACTGCACAAGCCGATTTCTGCTCACCTGCCTTGGTTCCCTGAAATCCTAAAGCAAAATGGCTACTACACGGCGCTGTCCGGCAAGCATCACATGACCATGGTCAGTGAAAATCAAAAAAGCCAAGCTCGGCCAAACGTGTTTGATCATGTCGATAACGGCAAGACAAAACAGAATTCGGGAGGCCATGCCAACTGGGTTTCGGTCACAAGAAATCGCCCCAAGGATCAACCGTTCTTCTTTTGGTTCGCATCAACAGATGCCCATCGAGGCTGGGATGCGGATCGGCAATGGGATCCAGATCGCTACGGACCAAAACACACTTCAGACAAAGTCATCGTTCCCCCCTTCTTGATCGACGATGAAGAAACTCGCACAGACCTTGCGTCGTACTACAACGAAGTGACTCGGTTCGATTACTACATCGGCCAAGTGATCAAGACACTGAAAAACCAGAACGAGTTGGACAACACGCTGATCTTTGTTCTGGCGGACAACGGCCGACCATTTCCTCGAGCCAAAACTCGGTTGCATGATTCTGGAATGAAGACCGCACTCGTCGCTCATTGGCCAACAGGCATTCAGTCGAATGGAACCAGCAACAGTTTAATGAGTGTGATTGACTTGGCACCAACCATCCTAAGTGTGGCAGGCTGCGAAGTTCCCAAATCATGCCAAGGCACGAACCTACAACCCATCTTTGCCGACTGTTCGAATGCCGTCAGAACTCACGTATTTTCTGAACATAACTGGCACGACTACGAAGCCTTGGGAAGATCTGTTCGACATAAAAACTACATGCTGCTGAAGAACTTTCGCCCGGAACTCCCTCAACAAGGGCCGGCGGATTCTGTCAGATCACCATCACACAAATCACTTTTACTGGCGCAAAAAAACGACAAGCTTACGGCTGCTCAAACGGACGTCTTCTTAGCCCCACGACCACAACTGGAACTGTACAACGTGGCGAAAGATCCTCATCAGCTAAACAACCTCGCAGGTTCAAAAGCGACGGCCGAAATCCAAAACCAACTTTCAGTCGCCCTAGACGAATGGATGCAGGAAACTCGAGACAGCAACCCCTCAAAAATCACCCCAGATACGTTTGGCCGAGCCACCGGTGAAAGGCTCAAAAACGTCAACACCAACGGAGCCATCACTCCCGGAGAAGACAAACAGGCAGATCGATGCAATGAGCGGGGACCGGGAATTCGTTGATAGGCAACCCATTCAGAAACGCAATTCCAGATGGCTCAACAGGCGACCGCTGAAGCGGCACAAGAAGCGATTTTCGAAAGGGTCGAAGCAGAATGAATGACAGCGAGGGCACTTATTGACTTGCAACTTAGAAATCAAAATCGCAAAGTGTTATTCTCGGCCAAACCAAGACACCTTGTCTGCAATTGGCTTACGTTTCCCCTCTGGTAACTCTCCTTCTGCAGTGCCAACGTAAAACATGCCCAGTACTTCGTCTTCTGCACCCAGTCCAAGATGATCTTTCATCAGATCGCAGCAAATTGCTTTGGCCGACGACCAGTATCCAGCGGCTCCGCAGGCTGTCGCCATCAGGTGTAGATTCTGAACGGCACACGCGACAGCCGCGACTTCGTCGACTCGTGAAATCTTGCCTGATTCCTGTCGTTTCATCGCGATCACAATTAAGTGAGACGATGCTGCAGCAAAATTTTTCAGTTTCTCTGCAGTCGCCGAGCTACAGTTTTCGGGCTTGGTAATCTGCATGTACAGCTCAGCGATTTTGTTGCCCAGTTTGATTCGAGCCTCATTCGTATGGACAAAGAATCGCCACGGTTCGGTGCAACCATGAGTCGGAGCCCAGTTGGCAGCTTCCAACATACGATCGATGATTTCATTGGCAACCGGCACGTCTGAAAATGCGGCGGGCTTCACGGAACGCCGAGAGCGAATGCATTGTTCGATTGTGTCTGCTGTCATTCGATCGATCTTCTCTTCACTACTCATCTGTGACTCTTCTCCAAAATGTAAATCGCAGCGTCCTATTCAGTCTGAATTACCTGTGTATCGTTTCAAGAACCAATCACCAACACGACTTACTGCAACAAATACGATGACTCCTAAAATCGCCGAGGCAAAAACGGCGGCGTACAGTCGATCTGTCGCAAAGCCGTTGTTTCGACGTTCAATCAACACGCCTAGGCCACTTAAACTCGAACCGACGAAAAATTCACCAACGATTGCCCCCACCACTGAAGCTCCTGCCGCGATACGAACTCCCGCGACGATATAAGGAACACTGTTTGGCAGGCGAAGTTTCACTAATGTCTGCCAACGAGACGCCGAGTGTAGCTGAAATAGTTCCAGAAGCCCCTTGTCAACTCGCAACAGTCCGGTTGTCGTGTTGGTAATCACCGGAAACAAGCTGATGATCAGCGAAATCAAAACGACTCCCGCAAATCCTCGCCCGACTGCCGCGATGACAATCGGAGCAATCGCAATCACGGGCACAGTTTGCAGCAGGATCGCATAGGGATAAAGCGAGATGCGAATCAGCCCAGACTGAGCAAACACACACGCGACAAAAACTCCAAGCACTAAACTGCACAACAATCCGGTCATCGCTGCAACAGATGTCTGGAACATTGCTGAAACCAAAACCCACCATTCATTTCGTACGGCGATCGCGACATCCAGCGGCAACGGAACAACAATTTTAGGAACCTGAAACGCGCTAACCAGCACGTGCCACGCCAGTAACAAAAACAAGGCCACCACAACCGGTCCCAAGACAGATTGAAATGCGCTGTCAGTCTCTTTACTTGCTTGCGAAGTCATGATATTTCTCGCTGACCGCTCGATTGCTTCACGCTGCGATGTAAAGCATCTGTCACTTCATCCACAAGCAGGTGATAAGCGGACGACCTCCGCACACTCAGGTCTCGATTCTGCGGCAGTGAAATGGCAATGTCCGCGCAAATTCTTGCCGGCTGATCACTCAACACCAATAATCGATCGCTCATAAATACGGCTTCGCCGATGTGATGAGTGACTAAGACGGTTGTGAGCTGCTGCTGCAAATGAATCGCTCGCACGTCAGTTTCCAACTGCATGCGTCGCACGTCGTCCAAGGCAGCGAACGGTTCGTCAAGAAGCAAAGTTTGAGGATTCAGAATCAGCGACCTAGCAATGGCCACTCGCATTTGCATACCTCCGCTCAGCTCTTCAGGTCTCTTTGTCAGATCGTCTGTGGAAAGTCCCACAAGCTGAAACAGTTGTGCCACACGATCCTTGGCGATGGCAGCACGACCGTGTCCGAGTTCTGATGGCAGCAACACATTTCCTGCCGCGTTTCTCCATGGAACAAGATTGGGACTTTGAAACACCATTCCCGTGGACTGACCTGCCTGCTTAGCATTTCCAGTGAACTGCCCCGAATTCAATGGCAGCAACCCTGCCAAAATTCGAAGCAATGTACTTTTTCCACTCCCCGAAGGCCCCAATAAACTCACAAATTGTCCGGGAGGAATTTGCAGACGATCGATCGCTAAGACATCAGTATCAGCTGAGGCGTACGAAAAACGCAGCTGTTTGAATGCAAACGCTGGATCGTCAGATATTTTGGCTGGCTCAGGACCGGTCAACGAGATTTCCTGTAAGATTTTGAAAGGACGCGAATCAAAAAACAACGACTGTCCATTCAGACCAAGTCAGCCAAAACACGTTCTCTTCTGTCAGCATCCGATTCGAGGGACAGCCTTCGCGAACGCCGGATGTCGATGATAGAATCTGTGGGCTCAGTTCCAATGCTCAATTCGTTTTTTCGGAGTTTCCACACGTGAAGGCTCACCCCTTTCAGACCTTTTTATCGCTCGTCTTGTTACTGCAGACTCCAGTCCTTGCTGATGATTGGCAACTGGTGTGGCAGGACGAATTTAATGGTGATTCACTGAATTCAAGTCAGTGGAAAATTGAAGTGAACGCGTTCGGAGGCGGCAATCAGGAACAGCAAATTTACACCGATCGAGCCAAGAACGTACGAGTTCACAATGGCCATTTAGTGATCGAAGCTCACAATGACCATGCGTCTGTTGCTGGCACCAGCCGACCTTACTCTTCTGGAAGAATCCATAGTAAGCGACGAGGTGATTGGAAATACGGTCGCTTTGAAGTTCGAGCCAAACTGCCAGCCGGTCAGGGATTGTGGCCCGCCATCTGGATGCTACCCAGCAACGATCACTACGGTGGCTGGGCTCGAAGCGGAGAAATTGACATCCTCGAATTCAAAGGCCAAGAGCCCGACACAATTTGGGGAACCTTGCACTACGGCAAACAATGGCCAGATAACGTTCACACTGGGAACACGCTGAAAACCATTGGCACCGACTACACAAGCGATTTTCATGACTACGCCGTGGAATGGGAAGAAGGCGTCATTCGCTGGTATCTGGACGGCAAGCTGTGGCAAACTCAAACAAAATGGCACACCCCTGATGCGGCATTCCCTGCGCCATTCGATCAAAAGTTTCACATGATCCTGAACGTTGCCGTGGGCGGCCAGTTTGTTGGGGCAACCAGTCCTGACACGAAATTTCCAGCTGCGATGTTGGTCGATTATGTGAGAATTTATCAGCGGCCAAATTCGAAATTAAACGTTACTGACTGACATACGTTGTTTCCACTTGAAAGGTCACCACATGAATCGCTTCACAATTCTAATCGTTGCCTGCCTGTTATCGACATACTCGAATTGCTACGCCCAGTTCGGCGGAGGCGGAGCTTTTGGTGGGGCTGGAGGCGGCCTTGGCGGAGGTGCTGGAGGCGGGGCGGGCGGAGGTGCGGGCGGTTTTCCCGGTGGAATCATTATCGACGCCGAAGGACTGATTAACTCACCAGTCGGCCAGAGAATCAATCCCTCTTTGCAAAAACGCAAACTACAGATCCTTGCGGGGCAGCATTTGGAACCAAGCCTGAATACGGTTTCCGAACTGCGCAAAGTGTCTTTGAATCGCGTGGATCAGCAATTGAAATTGGCACTCGAATCGGGCCAAGCACCATCATTCGAACTGCAACACCTGGCTGGACTAACATCGATTGAATATGTGTCTTTCGACGCAGCCACCAACGACGTGATTCTTGCTGGTCCCGCTGAAGGCTTTGCCGCAGCAACAGGAGGCCGTGTCATCGGAGTCAACTCGGGCCGTCCCACGCTGAAGCTTGATGACTTGCTCGTGACACTGCGGATGACATCAGATAACCAGCAACTGGGATGTTCTTTCGATCCCGAACCGTCTCGACTGGCAAAAGCGAATGCATGGAGCAGAGCAAATTCCACTCCATCATCACTTGCCGTTGCTAGGCAGCGTTTCTTTCAAATGGCTGAGATCTTGGGTACATGGAATGTCACTGTTTTTGGACTACCCGACGACTGCCACGCCGCACTCACAGCAGTTGAAGCCGACTACGATTTAAAGAGACTCGCTCTTGGCATCGCCAAGCCCGGCATCCGTCGGTTTTATAGCCACCTGCATTTTGCTCGACCGGGCGAAAACACGATGAGACGTTGGTGGCTGGCTCCGCGTTACAACGTGATTGAAAAATCGCCCGACGGGACTGTTTTTCGACTCTCCGGCCCACGAATGCAACTGATGTCTCAAGAAGAATTGGTTGATATCCAAGGCAATCGATCGAACGCACCGTTCACCGAAGTCAGTGCAGAAAAATATACTCAGCAATTCAACAAGCACATGACCGCGCTTTGCAAAGAAGTCCCCTCGTTCGCAGCAACCCAAAACTTATTCGACCTTGCTGTCGTCTCAGCCTTGATCCGAAGAGCCAACCTAGAAGGCCAAATTGACTGGCAGCCAGAAGTATTAAAAGATCACAGTGCCCTCCCCTATCAATCTTATTCAACTCCGACTCAAGTCCCCTCGCTAGTCAACGTCAAATCAAGCGGTCGCAGTCTATTGATCGGGCTGGTTGGTGGAGGAGTCACGATTGTGCCCGACAAGATCATCCAGCGCACCAATGAGCTTGAAGCCCCACAAGTTCCGGCTTCACTGACAGCAACACAGACTGCCACAAATTGGTACTGGGACTAAACCAAGACGCATCAGACAGAACGCAAAACTGGCCCGTGATGATCGGCACACGTCACCGATCACAGCCCGGCCAGCAATGATACCGAGTCTACAATGACGACCAAAACGCTGATCTGCCGTTCAAGGCTCACCCTGGCGCCGTGCCCATCCTGCCTGACCCCAGTGCTGAGCAGCCCTAGTTCTGCACTGTCTTAATTCTGCACTGTCTTAGTTCTGTGCAGTCGCCCTAGAAATCTTGCGCAACGCGCCGAGATCCTAGGGTTCTTGGGGGTTGCTCGACAACAACCATCACAGGCGCCGCAGCAATGCGAGCCCAGCACCCCATGCGAGACGTTCACGGATCGCACTCCCGTGACCGCCGTGATTCAAAAGACAGTGAACGTTTCCGCCATGTCTTGATTGCGTAGAACACGCAGAATCAAGCAGCCGTCTTTCACAGTCAGAGCAGCGCCCGCAACCTTGCGTCCCGCGTGACGCCCAAACAGTGCTCACACCATGGTGAATTGTTAGCTTTTTCCGCTGGAAGAAACATAACAATCAATTCACACAAGGTTCACACAAGCTTCACATTTCTCGCCATAGTTCCAGCCGTGGAGCGATGTGATCGCTGCCTGAGCGGGTCACAAGTCGTGTCCGATCGGTTTGAAACTAAAGAATTCACACACTCTTCATCGTCGCTTCAAGAAGTCACCCGAAGCTAACAGCACATCTGAAGTCCAGACAATTAAAGAAGACAAAATCTGAACTGGCACAGAGGAAGCAGACTCACTTGTTGCACGCGGGCAAATCAGCTTCACGTGTGTGTCTTCCTCAACAACAAACCCATTCCCACATTTCTGTATTAATTGATCGAAGGAAAAAACGTGAAACGTAATTCAAGAAACGAATCCGCTCGGCGTGGATTCACTCTGATTGAGCTTTTGGTTGTGATCAGCATCATCGCGATTTTGATGTCGTTGATTCTGCCAGCGATTCAATCTGCTCGAGAAGCCGCTCGAACCACACAATGTAAAAACAACCTGCGTCAGTTTGGCATCGCCTTGTATGCCTTCGCAGAAAACGATCGTTTTGATCGTATCTGTTCTGGTGCTTACGACTTCGGCCGTGACGGCGACCCAACAGAATTTGGCTGGGTTGCAGACATTGTCAGCATTAATGGCGGTAGCCCAGGCCAGATGCTGTGCCCATCAAACACAATCAAAGGCCTTGAAAAACTGAACGACATGCTGGGTGCTGTTAGCACAACAAACGGCTCTGTGATGCCTCCTGAACGTCGTGGTATCGGTGACTTTGCCACCGCGATTAACTTCATGCCCGATGGAACGCAGGATCCTGCGAGTGCAGATCGTGATGAAATTGTCCGACGAGTCATTGAGCAGGGATTCAACACAAACTATGCGTCAAGCTGGCACATGGTTCGTTCTGGCGTACTGCTAGATGCAGGCACTGGTGGTGTTCTCGCTGACGAATGTAAAGACTTCACCGCATCAAAAGGCCCACTTCGTTTGGCTCAAATGGAAACAGCCGACATCCCGTCAAGTAACATTCCTTTACTTGCTGATGCTGCTCCTGGTGACGCTGATGAAGCCATTCTTCAAACATTCAGCGGCCTGCCTTTGAATGGCGATCTTCGTGATGGTTCACGCCTTGGCGAATCATTTAATGACGGTCCAGCCTACTGGGATGGCACCAACATTGTGTTGATGGACGAAGGTCTGATCGATGGCGAACCACTGGCAAACTATCTGCCTAGCTCTTTCCCATCCGAAGGTGAAATGGTCACAGATCAAACGGCTTTCTCAAGCGGACTAGGCACAGTGGCAGCGGATCTGCTCATTCTTCAAGACACTCGAGACTTCTTTGCTGTTCATCGAAACAATGCCAACGTTCTGATGGCTGATGGCAGTGTCAAAGTGCTGCGAGACAGCAATGGTGACAACTACTTCAACCCAGGCTTTGCAGCAACAACTGGTACAGCTGCCAGCGATGGCTACACAAGCGGATTGTGCGAAGTCAGCAGCTTTGAAGTATATTTCGGCATGGAATTATCAACTGGCAACACATCAAAGGGTAACTTTGAGTAACCGAACGACGTAAGCCGTTGTTCTGTGAGATTGTCGACATGACAAAGCCGGTCCTTTGATTTTCGAAGGATCGGTTTTTTGTCGTTCCAAGACGCTGTACTTTTCGTTACGCACTACGACCTTGAAAGGCCGTCATTGTGTCTTCGCTTAAAACGACAAGACGTCCTGCATGCCCCAACTGTTACCAGCCCGTGCAAGCCGATTCGCGATTCTGTTCCGCATGTGGTACCAACGTGCAAGAAACTGCTGCATCCACCAGATCAGCTCATGCGAACAATTCCAATCACGTAACGCCACGCAGAAACACGTCTGTCCGGCCCAGTAATTCGAGCAGCTTGAACAAGATGCCTGACGATGATGTTATTGTGCTGTCTGCTGCCGTTGAAAAACTGTTAAGCCCCGGTGCTCCTGTCCGACAGGATGGCGACTTGGCAGCTGATTCTGATGTGAAGTCTGTCAGTCCGTCAGGCAGCTTAAATTCCACCGAGAAAATTGAAGAATTTACACCGGACGAGCTATTCAGTTTGATGGAATCGACTGCTCCGAAACCAAGTGGTGACGTTTTTTTCAATGGAAGCCCTTATTCGCAACCGGAAGCCGTACAGGAATCCGTTCAACATCAGCCACGCGACATTCCAAAACCCTCCACGCAAAACAAACGTGCACAACCTGAAACGACTGATGTGGTCTCGAACAATCCGGTTCTTGCCCACTCAACTGTTCAACCAACTGTTCAACCAATTGTACAGCCAACTGTACAGCCAACTGCTGGTATGCCCGTCAACACGCCTGCCTTCATGCCTCAGCCCATGGTGGTGCATGTGCCAGTTCCGGTTCCGGTTTCTCAGCCACATGCGGCGACTCCACATGCCGCTCCGGCCGATGACGCGATAAGCGGGCAGTCTTCCACATCTGCCAGCCATCGCCCAGAAGCAAAAACCAAGCTTCCACCACCACCTCAGAAATCGGAAGCGACAGAACAAACGACTGTGGATGCCAATCAAACTGCACCACAAACAGCTGTACTGACGGATACAGCAAATGAAATCAACGGTGTGACTGATGCTCAGCAAAATGCCAATCGCAACGATGCCGCAGCAAAACGACTCAAAGACCTGAAGCAATTTGAACGTGCCATCGCCAAGGCAAGCAAAGAGCTTTTGAAACAAAAAACAACGAGTGCCGAAAAGCAGCCCAAGAAGATCTCCAAATTATTGGCAGAACTGATTGCTGCTGACATCAGTTCGACTCAGCAACTCATACCGAAGTTAACATCCACGGGGTCACCTGCTGTTGTGGGACCGCTGGAATGTCATTTTGCCGAAGCACCCGAAAATATTCGCATTCAGATCGCCAGATCTTTGGCGCAAGTACCAGATCCATCAAGCAGCGCGGCGCTGCTTGGCATGATGCCCGGCAGTTCACCAGAAATTTGTGAGGCCGCCATTCGTTCACTCGTTTTCCTGAAACAAGACGAGTGTATTTTGCCATTGGTCTGTGCAGCACTGCTGAACGCGACGAACCGTTCTGTTCTTCAATCCGCAATGGTAGAAGCAGACGAAGCTGACCAAGTCGCATTTGCCACTCATTTAAAAACACTCGTTCATCATAAAGATGATCGCTTGGCGGTTGTCGCGTTGGGCTTGATATCAAAGTTGCCCTTGGAAACGCCGATCAAATTGTATGCCAAGTTAGTCGATCACAAGTCGGAATCAATCAGGGCAACAGCAATCGAAGCGATGGGGCAATTAGGAGAGAAGCAGGCAGTTCGATTCTTAAACACTGCAATGAAAGACGAGTCAACCAAGGTTCGAGCGACGGCAGCCAGTAGCTTGGCAGAACTTCACAGTCCCAAAAGTACGGTTCTGCTGTTGCATGGGTTGCACGATCCAGAAGTGCGAGTACGACGAAGTTGTGCGAAGACATTGACACAGATCGAAGATGAACGCATCGAACATGGCGCGGCTTTAGCTTTGAAGAAAGAGACTGATTCCACAACCATTGAGTATCTACTGCAGGCTTTGGGCAAGAATGGTTCGACGGAGGCTTTGGTAACGCTCAAGAAGTATCTTGAATCTGGTGAAGAAGAGCTGTGCCGGCGTGCTTTCACGACTTTGAAACGGCTTCGGGAAAAAAAGGCGGCGAAGCTGGTTCTGCCATTTCTAAGTGATGACGATTCTGACCTGCGACGGCAGGCAGCCGAAGTATTGGGGCTTTGCGGGGATCCCAAAGTACTGCCTCAGCTTTGCGACACGCTAAAGACAGACAAGGTTCCTGCTGTTTGCGCGGCAGCCGCTCGAGCACTCGGTGAACTGCACGATGAAAGGGCAATTTCAGTCCTTGAGGAAGCTCTTTACGAGACTCATGACACAAAATGCCAAGCCGTTATTGCTTTGGGAAAATTAAAATCCACGACCTCTGTTCCCGCGTTACTGGCTCAGCTTCGAGATCCAGCGTCAGATGTTCGGTACCATGCCTGCGTGGCTCTTGGGCAAATGGGGCAAATTTCAAATCCGGAATTGATTTGTGAATTGCTGGATGACAAAGACCCCATGGTGCAACGAGGTGCGAAGGCGGCTTTGGAAAAATTGGGCGTGTCGTATAAGTCTGGGCGAATTGGAAGCAAGCTGCGAAAGGTGGCCGCCAATTTGGTGCCGTGGAGTCTAGTTGGCGGACTTCCTCTCGGAGCGACAACCGTGGCAGCATTGATTGTCGCAGTCCTAGGATATACCGGTTACGCGTTGATGGGATCAGGCTTCACAGGGTTTGGTGGGCCATCGTTGCGGATCGCAGACGTTCAGCATGTTTCCGTGAGTCCAGACGGAAAGTTGGCAAGCGTCAGTCGAAAATTCAAAGTGTTTGAAACTTGGAACCTAGATTCTGGTGAGCTCATTCAGCGAATGGAGCTAAAGAGTGTGCCCACTGGGATTCAATTCACTGACACCGCCAAGATTCTGGTATTCGCCGCCGGCGGAGCAGCGTCGTTAGAAACGAATACAACTGCGACTGCTGATTCCGCAACTGATACTCCATTGAAATCGCTCAGCACTCATCGGGTCGCGATGACACCGGATGGAACGATGGCTGCTTTTGTGGGCTTTGCCGGCGACACGCAGATTGTTGATCTGAAGAGTCGCAAGACTGTTGGCAAGCGTTTCAAAATTAAAAACTTCGAAAAGGAAAGTTCAGTTGCAATCACCAACGACGGCAGCTTGTTGCTGATTGGCGGAACAGATGGACGGATTGAAGTGTTTAGTCCTCAAAATGGTGCGACTGTTGGCAGTGTTTCTCTGGCAAAAGTTTTGCAGGTGGATTCTGTGTCGCTTTCAAGTTTGGCACTCGATTCAACCTCAGCCTATCTGGCAACAGGAACTGCCCAAGGAAAAGTTCTGGTGTTCAACCTGAACGACGGGATGAAACTGATGGGCATCCCTCATGAAGGAAAGAAAGAAATTGTCCAACTGTCCTTTATGGGAGATCAGGTGGTCTATGCGAATTCCGCTGGCAGGTTTGGTGTCTGCGATGCAAAGTTCGCTTCATCTCGTGCACTGAAAGTATCAGTAGGAGGCCGCCCAGAACGAGTAAGCTTTAGCCTCGATGGGCAGGTGGCGGTGGTGCAATTTAATGAAAAGAAAAAGTTCGCCGCTGTCAATCTTTCGCAGGACAAACTGTTGCTCGACATGAATAAGACGGCGGAATAATTTCGCCTGATTCTGTGATTGGAACAGAACGGAATGATTTTCATACAGGTGGTTCTCGAAGAATTACCAACCAAGCTTTTCAATTGTGATACTTGACGAATCGGATTCATCGATGAAACGTTTTCAAACCGCTGTCTTGCTGTTCGTCTTGTCGGTTGTCGGGTGTAGCCAGAGCGATGATTTCAGTTCTCCACCTGCACAGCTAGCTGCCGCGCGTGCAAAGAGCAGAAGCAAACAAGCTGACACTGCCAAGCCGCAAACAAAGGCTCCAGAAGCCGCTTCAAAGGACAAGCAAGGCAAGGAACTTGGTGCTGCGGAAGCCGAGCCTACAAGAAAAGCGACGACTGATGTTGCCAACGTTGCCGTTCAGGCCCCCGGGAATGGTTCTGGCACCAAAGCAACAACCAAACCTGCAATATCTCCGCCAGACACGACAACGGCTGCGCAAGATGACACAAAAGCACGGGCAACCAAATCTGCTGAGACTGCCGAGAAAAGTTCAATGCAGCAAGACAGTATGGAAGCCGCAAAAGCCACTCGACTTGGAAACGAAAAGCCGGGCGTTTCGTTTTTGGATAGTCTGCAAACAGAAAACACAAAGAAGAAACCTGCTGCAGCCAAAAAAAGTCCTCGCAGACGAGGGGTTGTAGAAAAAACGGGTCGGTTCGCGGTCAGCTTGCGGGCGTGGTTAAATCTGAAGCTGGCCATGTCAAAACGCTTTTTTGTGGCTTCAACAGACGATGCAACTCACATCGCTGCTTCAACCGGCGAACGCAGCTTGGGTGTTCTAAGCACGCGAGTGGAAAATCTGGGGCAGGAACTCAACTTCGTCCGCACCCAACGCACAGTGGTGGCGAACCTACGATCGAAAACAGAAATTACCGTCCAGCCGGTAAGGAATTTTCCGGCATCGATTACCTGCCTAGAACTGATTGATCACGGCAATGTTGCGTTAGCGGGAACCGAAGATGGTCGTTTGATTGCCAGAAGCTGTGCCAACCTGCAGGACTGGGATATTTATTCTCAGGACCTTTTTACCTTTCAGGACGAGCACCGACCTGCGACTCGGATTTCGGAATCCGGCATCGCTGTTGTGCGTGTCGTTGGCAAGGATCGAATTCTTACCGTTGATGGTGATGGTGCCTGTCGAATATGGAAAACTTCTGACGTCGTTCAATCGCCAATTCCTGTTCTGGAATTGACAGCAAAGCAGGTTGCATCGCCGGAAGCAGACACCAAAACTGCAAACGCGATTGCCGAAATTCAACTGCCTACGGCCCAAGTGTTAAGCCTGATGGCGTGTCAAGCAAAAGACCTTTGCGCAGTCGTGACGTCTGACGAGATTGTGACAATTTTTAAGTCCACTGACGGAAGCCCGGTTGCCTCCTTTAACGCTGATGATTTTGACGACACTCAGCCAGTTGCCGTTTGGTTTGAAGAACAATCTGGTCGAATCTTGGCTGGCCTGGCAGATGGCAGAATCATTCGTCGAGCACTGCCAGGTGGAACGCCCGTTCAGGGCGTTGACGATACAGGTGCCGAAACTGATTACGAAGTCCTGTTTTCACCCAGCCGAACAGACCGGAGCGGTGCTGTCACGGCTCTTGCTGTGACAGACGAAGGTTCTTTTCTGCATATTGGGCGAATGGATGGGGCCGTCACGAAATTTGACTTACCACGGAAGCAGGTTGTTTCTTCTGCGAAGATTCACAAACAGGCGGTCCTTGAAATTCGCGCAACATCAAATGGGGTTCTGAGTTTGGGGGATGATCGACTCGCCTATCTGTCAGAAATTCCAACGATGGCCCACACGCCGGTCGCGTCCGGGGCACACAGGCCACCAAAATCAATGACTCAGCAGAAGTTTAATCTGCCCAAAGATGATTCGCTGCCAACTCGAGTTGTGACGACCGATCAAGTCGAAGGCGAGCAGGACAAATTTACTCGACCAAGAAATCTGGGGCGAAATATCTCGACGGGGGCTGCAGAAATTCAGATCGCCGGCATTCGTCCCGCTGACACACATTTGGCACTTCTAGAACATCAGCTGCGTGTCGCTGGCGATGATCGCGTTCGAGCATCGATACGAAGTCAGATCATTGACATTCGTCAGTCACAAGAAAAAGCTGTCCCTCCGCCGATTGCTGACTACAGCGCACGAGAGCCCGTGCAGCGAGGAGAAATATTGACACAGCTGGACTACACGACTCGTCCACTCCGCCCCGTATCAATGACGCTAAGTAACGACGGCTCGACAGTCGCCGCAACTCAGTATTTCAAGCCTGGGCAAACGCGAGAAGCCGCAAGCCAGGCGATTTTTGCTTGGGACCTTTCCAGCCAGACTGTTTTGCGTACCTGGCGGCGTTTGCCTGGTGTTTACAGCCTAGGGGCTAGCTGGAGCGAACAGATGCTGATTCCGACTCCGCTGACAGCTCATCTTAATCTTCAGTCGGGACAGCTGCGGACTGATTTGTCTGCTCAGAACAGCACGTTCGCTTGGTCATCTGATCGACAGCAGGTTGCCGTTGGGCGTAAAGGAGTTGCTGGAAAGGCGGTCGATATCGTTGCAATTCATTCAGTGACAGAGCCCGCGGCGATTGCAACGGGTGTCGAAGCATTTGAAGGAATCGTTGGCGCCATTGCCTATTCACATGACCAGAACTCTCTGTTCGTCAGCATTCGCGAAAAGACTCGCGTGAGACTTTTGGAAGTGGACAGTCACTCTTTGGCCGTGATCAACGAACTCGTCAGTGAGCCAATATCTGGCACGTGGAATTTGGCGCGAGTTGACCGAACTGATGCTGTTGGGGCAACGATGATTCTTCCATCGCCAAGCGGCAAATTTTTGGTCACGTATGGGCGCTACGAAAAGGACTATCAGCTGAGAATCTGGAAGAAGTCGGGCAACAAATGGCCAAAGGAAAAAGTGACCGTGATTCCGTCACGCCAAGCTTTGATGGATGTGAATTCTATTTCAGAACCAATCCGTTTTGTGAATAGCCAAGACAACCTATTGGGGATTGTTGGGGACGAAGGGATCGCGACGATAGACCCTCGATCAGGCAATCTGAAAGAATCGCTCCCAGTTCCCGACGTAGACGACCGACGTCCCGTAATCTTGTTATCGAACGATGGTCGGTTTGCGTTTTCAGGAGATGCTGATGGGGTTGTTTGGGTCACAGAAATGAAATCACTGGAACGCCGGCCTCGAAAATGGGTTGCACAGGCTGGAGCGATTACCGGACTGACGATGTCACCAGATGGCAAGTACCTTGCAACGGCCGGACAGGAGAATCGAATTCGCGTGTGGGACATTGCCGAGTTTCTCAATGGCCCGACGAAGACTGCTGCGAAGTAAGGTTTTTTGCAGCGTGGCGTTTGGGCATAGCGACAGTAGCTTGTGCCAAAGCGTTTTCCCGCTGCCGTGTCTCTGCTGACGACACCTCCAGATCGTTACGACAGTTCCAAAGAAACAGCGAGTGAGTGGGTCAAGACGAAAACAGCAAGTCTATTGTGGCCGAATGGTGAAATATCCAAGCCCTAGGGAATTGAGCAATCATCGATCAGAAGGGGATTCGTTTGACTGGAGATCGCCAAGCAATTGCCTAAAACTCAAGACGTACGTCTCGATGTCTTAGCCAAATGCTCAAGTGATCTTCTCATGCTGATTCTTATTTCACCCGCGAAAACTCTAGATTTCGAATCGGCCACGCCTAGCGTCAAAACGACGGAACCCGTCTTTCTCTCCGACAGTTCGCAACTGCTTGCCACTCTTAAAACACTTTCGCCGGCGAAGATCGGCAAGCTGATGGCGATTAGTGATCAGCTGGCCGAATTGAACTACGCTCGATTTCAGCAATGGTCTGCGGCTCCTTCAAAAGAGGAAAGCTGTCCGGCTGTTTATGCGTTTCAAGGAGACGTGTACCAAGGTCTAAAAGCAAGCGATTGGAAGGCCGCTCAGCGCACTTATGCGCAAAGCCACCTGCGTATTCTGTCTGGGCTGTACGGCCTTCTGCGGCCGATGGATTCCATCATGCCGTATCGACTGGAAATGGGCAGAAAGCTGAAGACTAAGTCGGCATCAAACCTGTATGAATTCTGGGGCGATCAACTTGCTGACGCCATCAACGAAGCGACGAAAGACAGTCGCTCAAACGCAATCGTAAATCTGGCATCTCAAGAATACTTCAAGGCGGCTCGGGCCAAAAATTTAAGCTCACCGATTATCACGCCGGTGTTCAAAGATTTCAGCAACGGAAAACACAAAGTCATCAGCTTCTTCGCAAAGAAGGCTCGAGGCATGATGGCCGACTGGATCATTCGCAATAAGGCCAAGACACCTGCCGATCTGAACCAATTTGGCGAAGGCAACTACGAATGGCAAGAAGCAGAATCCACGGAGTCCAAACCCGTATTCTTTGGGCCCGGTGCGGGCAGCAAGAACAACGGCTAGGTACGAGCAAATTTTGAGCAACAGTGTCAACGTTTATCCGCAGCTGTATTCGCACGCAGCTGTATTTGCACGCAGCCGTATTTGCACGCAGCTGTATTCGCTTGAAACAAGACCTGCCATCCCCTGCTCTTGCCACGCGTTCAGTTTGCCGAGGCGATACGATAGAATCGTTTCGTGACTCGGGGCTGCACCAAAGGTGAATCGTGCCAGCCGTCAGTCGTTTCAGACATTTTGATCTGGACGAGAACCCAGATCGTTACTCAGATTCCGGCGTCCATACGGGTGAATTCGTCAACAGTTCGGCATATCCCAACTTCAACTGTTGCAAAAGTTCGTCCTGCTTTTTACTCGACTGCTGATCTCGCCCGTAAAGATTTTGGGTTTCACCGGGGTCGATATCCACATTGTAGATTTCAAAATCAGTCAAAGTGGCCTGTTCCAGCTGTTGCTTTGTCTTCGGGGTCAGGTTTTGCAGTTGTGGAAACTGACCGCCATTAAGACGAGCAAGCACTTTCCATGAGCCAAAACGCATGGCCACTTTGGCTTCGTTGATCGCGTTATAGTAGGCCCAAATGAGTGGCTTCGTTCGATTGGGAAACTGCCCCATTGTCAGCAACGTTGCCAAACTCACTCCATCAAACGTCCTATTTTCGGGCAACGATGCTCCGGCAAGATCGACCATCGTTGGTAGCAAATCCAGAGCGGATACCGGCTGGCGAATCACTTGCCCGCCCTTAACAGTCCCCGGCCAGCTCAGCAAACCCGCCACGTGAATGCCTCCATCATGTGTGTGAAGTTTCATTCCTCGATGAGGACCGGTCACCCCCCAACTGCGATTGGCCGAACGATATCTCATCAAAGTTTCGGGACCATTATCTGATGTAAACACGACCAACGTGTTGTCTCGCAGCTTTTGTTGTTCCAGGTATTTCACCACGCGTCCCACGGCCAAGTCCACGTTATGGACATTTGCGAAGTACTCGGCTTGGTCACGGTTGTCTGTCACTGCCAGATACTGTTCAACCAGTTTTTCCGGGGACGCCACAGGTTCGTGAGGTTCATGGAAAGCCATGTAGACAAAGAAGGGTTGATCAGAATCGGCTTGCTGCTGCTGGCCGATCCAGCCCATCGCTTCATCTGCCACAATTTGGCAACTGAAGCCTTTCAACGGCCCGACTGCTTGGCCATTGCGAACATAATTTTTGGGATTCGCATGAGATGGTGCCGCGTTGTTCTGGGTGGCAAACCAATGATCAAATCCGACGTCTCCTGGCTGAGGCTGACTGGCATCATTGAAGTGACTGTTGCAATGCCACTTTCCTGCCATGCAAGTTGCATAGCCTGCCGCTTTTAATAGCTGAGGCATCGTGATTTCGTCGGATCTCATATGCACTTGATCGCGAGCGTCAGGACGAGGACGACCGGCAGGAGGAATCCAGTCGTAGACACCCGCTAAGTTGGGGCTGCGGCCGGTCATCAATCCAACTCGAGACGGCGAGCAAACGGGAGCCGTCGAATAGAAGTTCGCGAAACGAATTCCGCTGCTTGCCAATGCATCAAGATTTGGAGTCTGAATATGGGGATGGCCGTGGATGCCGAGATCTCCATAGCCAAGATCATCGCAAAGAATGACGATCACATTGGGCCGTTGTGGTGCCGCTTGCAATACCGAAGAAACGATAAAGCCCAGAGCGAAGGCCAAAATCTTCAGAGCTCTCATGATCAAACTTTCCCGTGGAAGAATTTCTGAGACAAGTAACAAGGTGGCCGACCCGGGTGGTGGGCGGTGACAGCCTCGTACATCCAGCAAGCTATTGGCGTAGATGAACTGGCCAAGAGTTCAGTTGCAAGCACATTTTCAGTAGGAATTGGTCGCGACGAAGACGGCTGAGTCTGCGGCCAAGGCTGAAACAAGATAGTCATTTTGCGGCGTTTGCGGCACCTGCAGTGAACTGTTTGTATTTTTCCACCACGCCCGCATCACTCGTACTGCCGTTGTGAACGTAAAGCCCATAGGTCAAAGTGAGAGGCTTGCCATCGGCCAAAATCGTAGCGGGAGCTTCGGGCTGCTTTCCGTTGCTGTATTTTTTGGGGCCAAACGGACTGATGGCAAACAGCCCATAGGCACGCACGTGGTAACGAGACGGACGGAAGTTACTGGGATGATCCATCAGCGTCACTCCGCAGATGGCCTCATCAACATCGCCCCAGTAGTCGACCCAAACTGATTCTTTGCCCCACGCCTGCTTTTCGCCGCTTTGCCCATCCGCATTTTCAATGTGGCCGCCTTGCATTTGTCTCATCGTATGAGCCACGCGCACGGCAAAGAAACCTTCTTTTGTGTCGTGAATGGTGACGTCTTTCAATTTCGCCGCCAACTGAATCTGATACGTCAACAACCGATCAGGCCGAATGGTGATTGTTGTCACTTCGCTTAACAAAGTCTGTTGGCCCTGCAGCCAACGGTTCTTTATCACGATCTGACCTGCCCCATTTTCCAACACCTCGTGGTCAACAGAATCACAAACAACCCTGTCATCTTCATGCCAAAAATTAAGTCGTTCGTCGTTGACAGAATCCACAGACACCCACACGCCTTTGTGATGAAAGTGGTCGGTCCCTTGCTTCGAAGACCCTTGGTCTGCTTTGGTCGGAACGATGTCACGCAGGACATTTTTGCCGTTCTTGGCATACAGCGGAAACAGAAAGGGCTTGTTCCACTTGGAACCGTGATTCAGAATCCCCAGCGTTTGATCGCCAATCAGGATCTCTAGCCGATTTTCTGGCAATTCCTTGAAGGAAACCGAATCTGCCGCTGATACCAGAGACATCGAAGCGAATAAAGCAACACAAAGAGACCGAAGGGAAAGCATCATGTGAGGCATCCTAGGGGCGGGACAAACAGGAGAGATTTGCTCAAAAAAGAGCCGGCCGGACAGCCAATCGGCAGAGCGGACGACCTGTCATGCTATCCTTCGGCAATCCCAGATACCACAAACTGGGGAAGTCAATAATGACGCCACCATCAGATCCGCGTAGACTGCACGGATCACCGGCGAAAATTCGCTTCAGAGAAATCCGGCCGACAGTGGGTTGTTCTGTCAGTTAGGCTCACAACCACATCATCTCGGGCCCGTTGTGATGGCTTTACCTATGCAAAACAACGAATCAAACACAAAAACGAAAACTCCGCCGAGCAACTGGCGTCGAGCCAAAGTGACGGCCTCTGTGCTGCTCGCGATGGTGTTTTCTGGCTTTGCCATCACACCCACCGTGATGATGAATTCAGCCTATCGAGATCAAATTCTCAATAACGCCCTCAAAGAAAAAGGCCTGACAGCAACCACCGAATCTGGTTCTGGAAGTTGGCTGACATCCATGCAATTGACTGGGCTGCATATCACGGATGCAACCGGATCTGTCGATGTCCACATCCAATCGATCACGACAGATCGATCGTTACTTAGCTTAATGATGAAGCCCAAGAATCTTGGAAAAGTGATCGTGGAAAACCCGGTCATCCGACTGGCTCTGGATGAAAACGGTGAACTCCCAGAATCTCTGCGCCAAAACAAAACAGAAGATGCCCAACTGGAAGACGAATCGAAGGAAAAGGAGCGGCCGAATATTGGGTTTGATATCCGCAACGCAGCAATGAGCGTCACGGTTCCTTGGCGAGAAATCCCTATCGTTGAAGTCGACCAGCTGCGAATTCGCGGTGCAGTTGCCACCAACGATCAAGGCGAACGATGGCTTGATTTAGACGCCGTCCAAGTGTACGACTACGAAACCCTTTCTGATTTGCACACCCAGCAAAACTTGGCCTTAATTGCTCCGATCTTGTCCAAGACAACGAAACTCGATGGTGAATTTTCTCTTCGAATCGATCCCATTCACCATCAGCTCAACAGCAACGACGATCCTCCGATCGACCTGACGGGCTACGCCACCCTGCATTCTGTTCGAGCCAATTTGACTCAAGATTGGGCTCAACAACTGGGGCAAATGGTTGGACAATCGGGATCGCAAGCGGGGGCCGGTGGCCTGGAAGTCATCCGAGATTCTCGGGTGGATTTTGCGATGATCGAAGAAGGCATCTATCACGAAGGCTTCGCGTTTGTGCTGCCTCAAACGCTAGGTCAAACACAGATCGCCTCGTCCGGTGTGGTTGGATTCGACGAAACTGTCGACCTTGATTTTCGAGTTCAATTGCCGACGCCCGGATTTGGTGGAGCCCTGATGTCGGGCCTCAGTCGCATGTTGAGCGGCCCGCTCGTTATGAAAGTGACGGGCACGATTTCTGACCCTCAACTATCGCCTCCCCCAGGCTTTGGTATCGCCGATCAGCTTTCCGAGAACCTTCGTCCGGGAAGCTCTGCGGAACCAGCTCCGCCCATCAAAGACACCGTCATGGATTTGATCGGAACGTCGGCTCAAGGATCGGCAGATCCTGCCGGTGATATCGCAGGAGGAATCCTAAACATGATTCGAGCGGCACGAGACGCTAAGCAACAGGCGGCCGCCGAAGCAGACCTTAATCCAGAAACACAGCGCCCCGCCGAACTGACTCCGCGACAGCGTCGCGAGCTCCGTCGTCAACAAAGACGAAACCCGGGCATCTAACGCTCCGCTGTCCCGTAAGCAGAACGCAAGTTTGCCAAGCTTCATCGCAATAACGCTCTGTTTTTGATGTCCGGCAATTCTTGCTGACAACATTGCTAACAACAGGCATTGCCAGACACGGTCCTCAAAACCGAAGGCTAAATTTGCCGGACTTCGTAAACCGGACTTCTAAGAAACAAGCCCGAACCAGAAGTCTCACTGAAGTCTGCTTGACCCAATTTTCCGGCTTCCCGTAGAACCACTCCACGCTGATTTTCTTCAACGAAGAGCGATCTAAAATCGATTGCGAAATCAGCATTGGGCAGTCAACTTCCATCGCGAAGTGGCGGCCAGTTTGACTTCTACCAACAGATCCTTGTGACTTTTCTGAAGCAGTGGCGAATCGATTGTTCGAAGCGCCAAGTTTCAGAAGCTCAGCCGAGTTTTGGTTCATGATCCGGATGAAAACAACACGAACAGCAATTCCAAATGGCCTATTTTGGTCTGCTGTCTTCATGGTCATTCTGGCTGGATGCCAGACAACCAACCATTTCAAAGCAGAAAATCTGCCCAGACGACTGCGTGCTCCGAAGCAGGTGAACGCTCAAGAATTGGACATCTCTGGATTTACAACCGCAAGCAGCAATGGCGATGAAATTGTTCCCGGAGACATCTTGGAAATCGCAATCTCAGCCAGCTTGAATCAAGACGATCAAACTGTCATCCCAGTCAGCGTGCAAGATGACGGGACAGCGATGCTTCCTGAAATCGGAATCGTCAAACTTGCTGGCTACGAACCTCAAGCAGCCGAAGCCATGATCCGCCATCAGGCGCTCACAAAACAACTGTACCGCAATCCCACGATCACCGTTTCATTCAAGCAGAAGAAGGTCAATAAGGTGCGAGTCCTCGGCGGAGTCATTGCACCAGGAACGTATGAACTGCCACCAGGGTCGAGTGACATTGTGGCGGCGATTGCAGCGGCCGGTGGACTGTCTGAAAGTGCGGGCGAAAACGTTGACGTAAGAAACCCTCGCAGCATCGCCGCTCAAAGCCGCCGAACGGTCGTTGATAACTCATCACTCAAGCCATATTCAGTCGTCAGCGATTCAAAAGAAACTATCGCCCAACAGGCCAGTTTTCGAGTCAACCTTGCCAGCGCTTCTGCATCGGAAGCAAACAGCTACTACGTTGACAACGGCGGAGTCGTGATGGTTGAAAAACGAAACCCCGCTCCGATCAACGTGCAAGGTCTTGTGAAGAAACCAGACATCTATGAATTTCCGATCGGCAAGGATGTGACCGTGCTTTCTGCGGTTTCAATGGCCGGCGGAACCAGCAATCCACTGGCCAACAAAATCTTCATTGTGCGACAGACCGACAATGCAGATGGCGAACCGGCCGTCATTGAAGTGAGCCTCCGAAAGGCTCGTCGAAGCGGCCACAAAATCAGTAACCCTCGGCTTCAACCAGGTGACACTGTGTTCGTGGAACAAACACCACAGACTGTCATTTTTGAAGCTCTGCAGTTGATTCGAATCGGAGTCAACGGCACCGCCGGTATCTTCTAAACGTTCCAACTCATCTTGTTCCTTCACACACGCCTGCCTGAATCCGTTGTTCGAATTTGAACTGACGGCTGTCCCCTGCAAGCTAAACATTGCTCATGACTCTTCCAACGGCACAATCTCGTTCATCGCATGGCGACACCCAGGATGCACTTGCAACAACCTTGCATGCTCTGTTTCGGTTTCTACGAACAGTCAAATTGCGCAGTGGAATCTTGCTGGCAACACTTGTCATAGCTGGAATTCTTGGAGCCGCTTTTTATGCCACGGCAACTCGAGTCTACGAATCAGACGCCGCCCTGTTTATCAAACAGGTGGGCTCTGGAGTCACCCAAGATGGAAATTCCAGAACAAGCGATCTTTCAAAGCAGATGCCCACGTTTCGAAAGCTCATGAGCAGCCAAGAAGTATCGAACGGCACAGTCGAGCGACTTCCGGAACGATTTCGAATTCATTTCGAAGACATGACTGATCAGGAAGTCGCCGAAGCCATTCAAAAGCAACTGAACGTGTCGGCCGCTTTCAACACAACGATTCTGGACGTGTCTTATCGATCAAAAGACCCCAAGGTTGCCTGTGCTGTCGTGGCGGCCACCTTAAGTTCTTATCGCAGTTTCATGGATGGAGTCAGTCGAGGTCAGGCCAACGAAAATCTGAAAACGCTGAAAGAGCGACTCAGAGTTGCTTCCGAAGAACTGAAGCAATACACCGACTACCGAGATCAACTGAACGCCACGATCCCCGAATTTATCGGCATGCAGAGCGGTGACAACAATAATATTCTGAATGTCTACAAAGAAAACTTGGCTCAACTATCATCCAAGCTTTCCGATGCAAACGAAGAAACAGCGAAAGCTCGATCCGCTTACATTGGAGTCACCCAAGCCGTCCAACAGGGGCAAGACGTGACGCAGTATGCCGAAGAACTGCGATCGCAGTTGGTTGAAAATTCGGTTGGACTTGGCGGGGTCAGTTCCATGGAATCCGCTCGCGTCAACCAGCAAATTATTGAGACTCAGTCGGCTCTTCAAAATGCTTCGCGAGCTTATGGACCAAACCATCACGTCGTCAGAAATCTGAGCGAGACTCTGGCCAACCTGATGCGGCACGTTAAACAAGACCCCATCGACAAGCGTCGGATCAGTCAAGAAACATCGGCTCAATTCCTAGGCCCCAAACTGATTGCGATGCACTATCAGCGACTGCGTGCCGCAATGCAGACCGAATCCGACATCCTTTCGGAAATGAAACGTCAGCAAGCGAAGGCCGCTGAAATGGATATCACCATCAGCCAGATTTCAGATGCCAATCACGAAATCGAACGGCTAAGAAGCATGAAGAATCGACTTCAAGATGACATGCATGAAATTGATCTTAGCAAAGACACGTTTATCACCACTGAAGTTGCCACACGACCCAAAGTTGCCAGTCAACCCGTGTCGCCACGACTTGTCCTGGTTGGTTTCTTTTCCATCTTTGTTGGCACTGCACTCGGCCTGGGAATCATCTGGATTCTAGACATCATGGATGATCGCTTCCGAGCTCCCGAAGAAATCAAATTGCATCTTGAGACTCAGATCCTAACGATGGTCCCAGCATTCGCCTCCCCTTCGGGCACCGCTTACGACGCCATTCAATGCTTTGCAAAACCAAATAGTCCCGATTCAGAATCGTTCCGCAGTCTCCGCACGAATCTTGAATTCACCGGCAACGAAACATCTCGAATCGTTGTCACCAGCACCGAACCAGGTGATGGCAAGACAACGATTTCAAGTAACACCTGCATCGCCTTTGCTCAATCAGGCAAGAAGACGTTGGTCATCGATGCTGACATGAGAAAGCCGGGGCTATCGACACTTTTAGAAATGCGAGACGACCTTGGGCTATCCACCATTCTGCGGTCGCAAGACGATCTGGAACAAGTGATCCTAGCCAATACTCGGAAGGCACCGTTGCAGGGATTAGATGTCATTTCTTGTGGACCACGTCCAGCCAACCCAGCCGAATTGCTGGCCAGCGAACGCTTCGCCAACTTGCTAGCTTGGGCAGAAACTCGGTACGAACAAATCATTATCGATGCTCCTCCCGTCCTGGCTGTGAGCGACCCGCTCATCATTGGACGAATGGTTGACGGAGTCATTTTGGTGGTTCGTCCTGATAAAGATCGTCGCCGAAGCGTGATTCGAGCGGCCGAGCAATTGCGGCACGTGGGCTGTGTTTTGCTAGGTGCTGTGGTCAATCATCTGAGCGGCAAAGAAGCGGACGGATACGGGTATGGATACGGGTATGGGTACGGATACGGAGACCCCGTTGATGTCACCGATGAACCCGTCGCAATTCAGGCAAGCCCCCTCCAACAAGCTGCCGCACAAGCCAATACCGCCCAGCCCAGTATCGCACAACCAAGTATCGCCCAACCAAGTTTCAGCGATCAAAATACAGAAGGCGGCGGAGCACCCATGTCTGACCTGGTGTCCCCTACTCTGGCAGCGTCCGACGTCGTCCCGAAACAGTCAGAGCAAGCCGCCGAACTATCTGGCTTGGCTCTGATTGCCAGCCAGCACGAAGCCGACAAAGCTTCGAATGCAGCACGACGAGCGGCCTAGAGCACGAACTTCTGAGATCACCGACAAGGACGATCAACAGCACTCAACCGACTCACATGATTTACCTGCCGACTTTGCTTTATGCCGATTGAACTCAAAAACTCGACAGCATCATTAAGAGCCGAGACTGCGACTGAAGAGTTGGCAGTTCAAAGACCTGATTCCGACGCACGGCCATCGCTCGACATGGTGGCTCGCGGACTTCTGAAGTGTGTTGATGTTCTGATTGGCGTACTGATTTTAATCCTTCCCTTCGTCATGGGCGGACGAGAAGCTTGGGGCCATTGGTTACTCGTATCGGCTGCAGGTGCCTTGGGGACCTGCTGGTGCCTTTATTCAGCGATTGCAAATCATCGTTATCGAGTCTCTTGGCTTGAACTTTTCTTTCTGGGCGGCTTAGCGATTGTCTGTTTGCAGTTGCAACCTCAAAGCGCCGATCAGCTGGCCAACTTTTCGACCGAGTACGAGCGCCTGTTGCCGACTTGGACGTCCACTCAACAAGTCGATTCGGCACTCGCCCATCCCGTCCAAGTGGAATCGAAGCACTGGACAACCATCAGCTTCACTCCGGCTGAAACGCGTCATGCGGTCGCCGTACTTCTGGCGTATGGTTTGATTGCACTCGTATTCTTTCAACGGCTGAGAACTCAAGAAGACTGCCAGCGAGCTCTGCAAACGATCGCCGTTTCTGGGGTCCTGATGACTTTGTTCGGACTCTTGCAATGGGCCTCATCCAACGGCAAATTCTTTTGGGTCTACAAACATCCCTTCACCGACCCCACTGAACACCTGAAAGCGGCTTTCACAAACCGAAATCACTTTGCTCAATTCCTAGCACTCAGCATTGGCCCCCTGCTTTGGTGGCTGGTCACTCTGATTCGACGAGCACTGTCCACCGAAGTGTCTGCAGTGGCAAAGACCAGCGTGTTGCAAAAGACCAAGTCGAAGGGGGCTCGAAAACGTGGTTCAACAGACAGTGCTTTCACACTGACAACCGAAGATTCGGCTCGGATGCTGACCATTCCGATTTTGATCCTAGTGGTCTGCATCGCAACCGTTGGGCTATCTGTGCTTTTGTCGCTTTCCCGAGGCGGAATGTTGGCAACCATTGCGGCCGTCTTGATTGCCACGATTGGTCTGTGGCGAGGCTTCAATTTGCCGGGAACAATGGCCGCCCTGTTGTTAGGGACCAGCGTGATCATTTTTTCCGGCCTCGCATTCGTTGATCAAGAACAAGTTCAGACACGAGTGGAAGAGCTCATTTCTGGAGACGCCGAAAAAGTCGATGCAGGAGGCGTTCGACGGGCCGTTTGGTCTGCCGACGCCAAAGTCATCAAGCAATTCCCATTGCTCGGCACCGGCATTGGCAGTCATCGAGACGTCTATTCACTGTACATGGACAACTACGCAGACTTCGCCACGTTTGAACTCACTCATGCTGAAAGCAGCTACATTCACCTGGCTTTAGAAGCAGGATTGATTGGCTGCGGCTTGCTGATCCTTGGACTGCTTTGGTTTATTGGACGATTGGCTTGGGGTTACTTCACTGAAACATCGTACGAACGAAGATCGATCATCGTTGCGGTGGCGGCCAGCGCAGCGGCTGGAATCTTGCATGCCGTTACAGATTTCATTTGGTATGTGCCATCGATTGTTGTCGTCAGCCTGCTTCTGGTTGCTGTCGGCTTGAACAGCGTATCTCGACAAATCAGCTTCACTGAAACATCGTTCGCAATTCCGCTTCCCAAAATCGTCTGGCTCGGAATGGCCGTCATGTGCGCCGTCGTAGCAAGTTGGGCTCAACCCAATCTTTTTGCCAGAATCGATGCAGAACAACATTGGTACGCTAGCTTAAACACGAAGCTTCAAAAACCTCTCGATGATGATGGCTATAGCAACTTGAAAGCCGGGGACACGATTACTCTTGATGACGAAGCGGCTTACGGCGAAGACCAGTCGAAAGAATTGACTCACGAACAAATTCGCAAGCAGCGTCTGGCAGAAATCAACTACCTGAAAACCAGATTGCAACATTTGCGACGATGCATTGCGGCTCGCCCCGATCAACATCGACCTCAGTTGGCGATGGCTGAAAACCTGCTTCGACTCTTTGACTTGCTGCAACAGGAAAGCACAAATCCGCTTCCATTGAACATGGTCCGTGATGCCGCAGTTTCAGCGAACTTCAAATCAACAGATGAGCTCAAGCAATGGCTGGACGCTGCCTGCGAAAATCGGATTCAGCTGGTCTACATGGCAGACCGTTTGTCTCGCCAAGCTTTGGCCCACTGCCCCATCCAAGGATACGGTTACCTAAATTTGCTGGAAACGTCTTTCATCAGCCATCTGGGTGACCAATATGGAAAAGAGCTATTGAACCAAGCAATTTTGGTTCGAGGCCATGATCCCCGAGTCCTTTACATCGCGGGCCGCGAAGCGCTGATGGCCAATGACCGCGATGCAGCGTTCGGATATTGGAACACAGTCTTTCATTCCAGCGAGTACTTTCGGTTAAACATTCTGAAGCTCCTAGCACCTCAGGTAGAAGCTGGCTTCTTCATCCATCAATTTCAGCCCAACGCCGAAGAGCTGATGGATTTGCTGAGAGTCTATATCGCGCTGGAACGGTCTCAGGAAAGTGATCTGATTCGAAGGCAGCTGTGCAAAGTGATTCCAGAAGAATCGCCGACGCTGGACGATGACGACGAACGTCTGAAGATGATGCTATTCGCCAGTCAGTTTGCAATGGAATTGGAAGATCATCCACTGGCAGTACAAATCTTGGAACAGACTCTGGCGAGTTTCCCGACAGCGTACGATGCTCACCACCGGCTGGCTGTAACATACTACGCACTCGAAAGTTATCAGCAGGCTCTCGTGCATCTGAAATGGTGCCACGAATGGGACCCCGGTAGCGAATGGGTACCAGAGTTGATTCGGTCATCGAGAATGAAATTGGTCGAAATTGCCGAGGCCAATGCGGCTGCGCAAACGACAATCCAACAAGCTTCTTGGCAGCAAGACGGCGTTTCCGCGGGTATCCCGACCAATCGTGAGACATTCTCTCGATAACGTTGCACGGTTGCCTTGAGATAACAACTGGCATGTCCCGCATCAAGCAAATCAAGTCACCAAAGCATTCAACTGGTGCTGAGAGACCGTGTTTTCCCTACGATTCAACAGCGAACTGAATCAGCCCACACAAGGCATATGCTCTCACGATCGAGAGCTACGCCCCAAGATTCGAGGCACGACAGCGAAACTGAATGTCGCCGCGCTCAAAAATCTTGTCATTTCGAATGAATTGTCTTAAATTAAGCTCTTCAGAAGATGAGAAACAGGAGCGGAAGATCATCAGTTATCTTTCGAGACAGAATGCGGTCAACCTGATCATCTCTCAGCCCCCTGTTCCATATTGATTCCAGATACGAAAAGACGATTAAGTTATGAGCACGATGAGCGAAAAGCTGCCCTTCAAGGTCAAAGACATTGGTCTCGCGGAACTTGGACGCAAAGAAATTAATATCGCCGAAGTCGAAATGCCGGGCCTAATGGCACTTCGCGCAAAGCACGGTGCCAGCAAGCCTCTGAAGGGTGCTCGCATCGCAGGCTGTCTGCACATGACAATTCAGACGGCTGTCCTCATCGAAACATTGATCGAGCTGGGTGCAGAAGTCACATGGTCAAGCTGCAACATCTTCAGCACACAGGATCATGCCGCTGCCGCAATCGCCGCTGCTGGCATTCCCGTCTATGCTTGGAAGGGCATGAACGACGAAGAATTTGATTGGTGCATCGAACAGACGCTCGTCTTCCCAAGTGGCGAACCTCTGAACATGATCTTGGACGATGGTGGTGACCTCACCACAATGGTTCACACAAAATTCCCAGAACTGTTGAAAGACATCAAGGGACTGTCTGAAGAAACCACAACGGGCGTTCACCGCCTGCAACAGATGGTTGACGCGGGCACATTGGCTGTTCCAGCGATCAACGTCAACGATTCTGTCACAAAGACAAAGTTCGACAACCTGTATGGTTGCCGAGAATCACTTGCTGACGGCATCAAACGAGCCACCGACGTCATGGTCGCTGGTAAAGTTGTCGTCATCGCTGGTTACGGAGATGTGGGCAAAGGCTGTGCTGATGCCATGAAGGGCTTGGGCGCCCGAGTCATCGTCACAGAAATTGACCCAATCTGTGCTCTTCAAGCAACGATGGAAGGCTTCCAAGTGACGACAATGGATGAAGCAGCTGCAATCGCTGACATCGTCGTCACAACCACTGGAAACAAAGACGTTGTTTGTGCTCGCCACATGGACAAATTGAAGCACCAAGCCATCGTTTGCAACATCGGCCACTTCGATAGCGAAGTGGAAGTAGCTTACCTGAACAACCGTACGGACATCGAAAAAGTCAGCATCAAGCTACACACCGATGAAGGCGGTCCAGTAGACAAATACGTTTACCCAGACGGAAAAGCCATCATCGTGCTTGCTGAAGGACGATTGGTCAACCTTGGTTGTGCAACAGGCCACCCATCATTCGTGATGAGTAACAGCTTCACAAACCAAGTCATGGCTCAGTTGGCTTTGTGGACAGAAACAGAAAAGTTCGAAATTGGCCTGCACCTGCTGCCAAAAGAACTAGACGAAGAAGTCGCTCGCTTGCACCTTGAAAAACTGGGCGTCAAGTTGGAAGTACTGACCGAAGAACAGTCCGAATACATCGGTGTCAAAGCAGCAGGCCCATACAAGCCTGAACACTACCGATACTAAGATCATCATCCGTTCGTCATCGAACCTGTGATCTGAAAACAAAGCCCGATGTGACAGCACATCGGGCTTTGTTTATGCGCTGAATTTAACACAACCCAGTGAGTCAAAACTGAAACATTCCTGACCGCGTTTTCACCCAACTGATGCATGCGTTTTGTTATGCTACCCCGATGAAGATCACCCTGAAAAGCAAAGCAATTCGTGCGGAACTGGAATCCCCAGATGGAACACCCGCCTTTCAACAACCTCGCACCGATCAGATCGTCAATCTTTCTGAATGCCTGCTGACACCGCTGGAACTACCGCGGCTTTCACAGTGCGTCGTCCCGGGCGATCGAATTTGCCTCGTCATCGATCCGACAACCCCCGAAGTCGTGAAACTTATCACAGAAGTTCGCCAGCAGTTCCTCGACACCATCAGCACAGAACTGGATTTTTCGCTACTGCTTCCAGCAGACACCGACGGCAGCGAATGGAATCACATTATTGGTTCATTGCCAGCAGACTTCGCGGGCAAAACGGCGATCAAGATTCACGATCCTGAAGACGATCAGCAGACCGTCTACTTGGCAAGTACTGCGGGTGGCAGCCGGATTTATCTCAATCCACTGGTCGTGGATGCAGACTTAATTATCACCATCGGCACAATTGCTTGGGACTCCTCTGTGGGCCTGCGAGGCACCACCAGTGGCGTTTACCCGACGATGTCTGACCAGAAAACACTGCTCGAATCTCGACGGCTTAGCCATGTTGAATTGGACCCAGCCGATCGACACCCTCGTCGCGAAACCATCGACGAAATTGGATGGCTCATCGGAACTCAATTTGCCGTTCAGGCGATTCCAGACGACCAAGGCAACATTGGCCAACTGCTGTGCGGAGCTCCCGATGCCGTCATGGCTGAAGGACGCCGGATCCTGATGGAGCAACGGCAACTGCACGGAATTCTAGACAGCGACCTGATCCTTCTGTCGATCGCCCCAGTAAACGACACTGTCAGCTGGAAGGATCTTGGTCATGCGGTTGCCCTAGCCGCTCGGCTCGCAAGTGACGACACTCGCATTGCCGTGGTTGCCGACCTTCCGGAACAGATCAGCCCGACATTGCAGATGCTGCAGCGCTGCGCCGAACCAGAAGATCTTCTGAAGCCGCTATCACTCGAACCCACACACGATGCACTTGAAACGATTCAGTTGATTCAAGCACTCAGAACATCGTCGATCTTTTTGCTCAGCCAATTGCCGGCCACGCTGGTGGAAGATCTTGGCATGCTCCCCATGGAATCTGCCGCCGAACTTCAACGACTTCTATCCAAAGCCGACCGACCAGCCGTGCTACATGGTGCAAACTTTCTTGCCGGAAGTTAGCCCAATCTCTTCCGCACGCCACAATAAACAATATTCAAATGGGTAACTTACTGGCCTGATTTGCCAACACAAATCATGTGAGTATCAGTTCGCAAATACATGCGCCCATCGGCAACAGCAGGAGTCGCCTTACTCTCTTCACCCAGTGAATTCTTGGCCAGCACCTTGTATTGATCTTCGGCAGCGAACACCCATACTGTGCCGTCTTCAGCAATACAAAAAATTCGTTGATCCAAACGAATGGGAGACCCAGAAAATGCTGCTCCCGTGCGTTCAATCCAAATCGTTTTGCCCGTCGCAGCGTCAAAACAGGTTGCAAACCCTTTGTCATACATCGCAAAAACAAGCGAACCGTGATTGATCAGACAGGGTACATAGGGCGCCTTGAAGTCTCTGCCATTTTTCAATTGATAGGCGAGCCCAGCCTGCTGACCCGGCTTCACGGCAACGACGAAGTTGGATGAATAGCCACCAGAACCATTGCTGCCAAAAATCAAACCACCGGCTTCTATGGGCGACGCGACGGTCCTCATGCGAAACAAGCCATCATTGACAGTCCACGTCCGTTTGCCCGATTCTGCCTCAAGGGCAAAGATACCGTCGCCCGTGCTTGAGCACACCAATTCGGTGCTTCCGTCAGCCGCCGTTCGAACAAACGGGATACTGTAACAGACGTTCTTTGACTTCAATTCCGTCGACCATTTCGTTTCACCGGTTTTGGCATCGAAGGCCGTCATTCGGCTGATACCGGGCTGCTGTCCCGGATCCAGTTTATCAGCCTGCTGACTATTGTGCAGAATCACCATGCCATTATGAACAATCGGAGACGTTCCAAAACCGTGCTGACTTTGCCATGTCCCAAGATCGCGACTCCAAGCTTCCTTACCGTCTCGCGTAAATGCCTTCAATAACGTTTGCTCTGGAGTGGCCCAAGCAACATAAACATGTTGCCGGTCGACGGCAGGAGTACACGACGCGTAAGTGCTACGACTGTGCAATGGATGAGAAGTCGACGCGAATTCCAACTGCCAAATCACCTTCCCAGTCTTCGCATGAAGGCAAACGACGTAACGAGTCGCATCAGTGGAATCAGCACTCATCACGAACACACGATCACCAGAAATCACGGGCGACGAACAACCTGAATCTCCGGGCAACTTCGTCTTAAAGACATAGTCTGCCTCGGAAAATTCCGTCGGAATACCAGTGCCGTCTGCAACTCCCGTCCCGTTTGGACCACGGAATCGATTCCATTCGTCTGCTTGAACGCAGAGCGTAGACAAAAAACAGATTGCCAACACGGTTGCGAATTTCAGCATAAAGTTCATCAGGTTCTTTCAGAGTTGATCACGAAGTAAAAGTGGGCTCAAAGGCAGTTTCGCAAAGCGTTCGACCTCGGAAACATCAGACCTTCAAATTCCCTTATCTTAATCCTGCGTTGTGTTTTTCTGTTCAGGCGTCCATCATATCGAAACAGAAAGGCTCGTCGATGATCCCTCCCAAACACTTCCCCACCCACTTTGCTGTCGCCTGCATCCTCACCATCACAGCATCTCAAGCAGTGCAAAGTGGGCAAGCTGATTCAGCACCACCCCTTGTCTCAATTCACTTTAGCAATACCAACGCCGGGCAACAGCCTCACGTTTTTCACTCAGACGCAGACAGCCGCCTCAAACTTATTTTCAGGGCCGACGATGCAACAAAAGTGCGGCGGACACCTGAAGGCTTACAGCTGCTGCCTGGCGGCTGCTTAAAAGCGACTGAAGGTTCCAAGCCCTTGATGCGCGCTTTAAAGCAAGCCAATCAGCTAACCTTAGAAACATGGATCCGCCCCGAAAACCTAGCAGCAACCGGACCTGCTCGCATCGTTACTTTGTCGCAAGATTCCAGCAACAGAAATCTGACACTGGGCCAGGAAGGCCATACGTTTGAAGTCCGATTGCGTACGACGAAGACGGGAAACAATGGCTTACCGCCACTGGTATCAGCCAAGGACAGTGTCAAAAAGCGGCTCACCCATGTGGCCTTCACTCGTTCAACAAGCGGCCAAACAAAGACCTTTGTGAATGGTAAGATGGCTGGAAAGGCATCAGCTGCTGGCACACTTTCCAATTGGGATCCTTCCTTTCAGTTCGCGGTTGGCGACGAAATTTCAGGAGGTCGTTCGTGGCAGGGACAAGTCCTGTCAATTGTCATTCATGATCGCTCGCTCACAGCTGGTGAAATTCAAAACCGCTTTCAAGCAGGTCCAACCGAACACCCAACCGAACAACAGCTTGCTGATAGAAAGCAGCGTGCTGCCGCTCGTCATTTCGAAACCAAGATCGCACCGCTGCTATCTGACCACTGCTTAGAATGTCACGATTCGGCGAATCGAAAGGGGGGCTTAGATCTCTCAAAAAAAACGGCCGCTTTTGCACGAGCAGATTCCGGCGATGCAATTGTTCGGGGAAAATCAGAAGACAGCAGTCTGTGGCAATCGATCCAACACGACGACATGCCCCACAATCGCCCCGCTCTATCAAAGTCAGACAAATCCTTGGTGAAACAGTGGATCGATGATGGAGCCACTTGGTCTCTCGATGCAATCGACCCAGCGATCTATCAGCATTCAGGAGGCGATCAGCGGTGGGTCCAAAGACTCACTGTCGACGAATACATACAAACCGTCCGATCGATTACCGGAGTCGACATTGAAGCAGAAGCGATCAAACGACTGCCAGCAGATCTTCGGGCGGATGGATTTTCAAACACGTCTTACAACTTAAACGTCGACTTAAAGCACATCGACGCATGGGCCAAGCTTGCAGAAATCATCGTTGCAAACATGGAAGTGAGACCCTTTGTTGAGCAATTTTCACGCAAACGAAAATTCACCGACAAAGATATGGCTGACGTCATTTCCAAGATGGGCGAATGGGTCTTAAGAGGCCCTATTTCGAACGATGAAATTGTAGCCTACCGTGGTATCACAACATCAGTTGCTGCCGCTGGAGGTAGTTTTGATGAAGCGATGGCACTGCTTTTAGAAGCAATGCTGCAATCGCCAAGGTTTCTGTATCGCATTGAACGCCAGCCGTCTGAAAACTCGGCCATCGATGTCAATTCCTACGAACTGGCAAGTCGACTCAGCTATATTCTGTGGGGAGGCCCACCGGATCACACTCTGCTAAAAGCCGCAAAATCTGGCCAACTCGATGTTGCCGAACAGGCACAGCGTATGTTGGACTCGCCCTTAGCCCGACAGCAATCTCAGCGTTTCATCGAAGATTGGCTCAATCTCAAGCGACTCAAGAATCTGCAACCCAATCAAGATCGGTTTCCGTCTTGGTCAGTCACTCTGGCAGAAGACATGCGGTTAGAAACCCTAAGATTCGCCGACTATGTGCTTTGGGAAGAAGGCCTCCCCTTAGCCAACCTGCTGAATACTCAACGAACATTCACCACCGCAGATCTCGCCAAGTTTTACCAATTACCCACCGTCAAACCTGTGGCTGAAATCAATGATCATGCCGCAGATGTTTTGATTCAACAAGATCTGACTGATGTCAAAGGTCGAGGCGGATTGCTGACTCATGGGAGTGTGCTCACCATTGGCGGCGACGATGCGTCCATGGTAACACGAGGCTTATTGGTGATGCACGAACTGCTTCGAGGAGTCGTCAAGGATCCGCCTCCCTGCGTTGATACGACACCGGTCCCAACAGAACCGGGAATCACCCAGAGAAGCATCGCCTTACAACGAATCAACAATTCCAGCTGCGGAGGCTGCCACAGTAAGTTCGAACCACTGGCCTTTGGTTTAGAAAAATTCGACGGCATCGGACGCTATCACGAAAGCGATGAGCACGGAAATCGACTACGAGATGACGGAGAAATTTTGTTTCCCGGAGCACCTGCTTCAATCGCTTTTTCATCGTCTGAAGAATTGATGAACCTACTGGCAAAAAGTGATCGAGTCAAAGAAAGCTTCACCTGGAAAGTCACGCAGTTTGCTCTCGGCCGGCCTCTCGCCGCCGACGACGCAGCGACGGTCAGTCAAATTCATCAGCAGGCTCAAGACAAAGGTGGCACATGGCAAGCCACCATCACGGCAATCGTCAACAGTGATCTTGTCACGAAAAGTAAACGGTAACGACCGACGCGCTACAGAACCTTCAGCATACTTCCCCCTCCTGAAAGTCCCGCCATGCCAATATCATTCAGCCGACGCACTTCACTGAAAGGAATGGGATCAGTCGCCATTGGCCTTCCTTTGCTTGAAGAAATGATGCCCTCGTCCGTTCTTTTGGCAGAAACACGAGCCAACAAACCGACAGCAGCCCCCCCCGTGCGAGCCTTCAACCTGTTCTTTGGACTCGGCATTCCAGCCCCCCTGCAACAAGAAGGCTATGAAGGAGTTCTCGAACCATTGAAACCTCTTCGAGACAAGCTGCTGATCATGCGTGGAGTCGATCATGTAAGGGCTGATGAATCTGGAATCAATGCTCACTTCGACGGAGCGTCCGCTGCCTTCACCGCTGAACCTCCCGATGGAGAAGCCAAGTCAGGAGGCCCATCGATCGATCAAGTGGTGCGGCAAACTCACTACCCGAACGGACTGCCTTCCGGAATGGTGCCCACTCTGAATGCCGGCACGTTCTTCAGACGCAGCCGAGTCAGTCGTTACGTTCACAGTTACAACATGGACGGCACTGTCGCCGCCACAATGCAGGAACGCCCTCGAGACGTCTTTGACCGAGTGTTCGGCTCGCTGGCAGACACCAGCAACCCAGATAATGCTCGACGAATGCACCTCAAACGCAGCGTTCTGGATTCAGTCGTCAATCAGTACAAGTTCTACACGGGCGAAAATTCACCTTTAGGATCTGCTTCGCGAACTCGAGTTGCAGACCACTTGGATCGAATTCGCGAATTCGAAATGCGAGCATTCCACACGCGAGAAGACAGCACTGCCGTCAAGTTGCCGCCTCGCTCCAAACTCTCCCACGGTGGAGCAGCCGACCCAGGCGGTCAAGGACTAGACATGCAACTTGCCGACCTTACAGAAGAATGGAATCTGATGTCGGATTTGTACGCTCTGGCCATTCAAACAGATCGAGTACGCTTTGGATCATTGACGTTTCTAGCTGCTGGAGAACGACTGCGAGTTCAAGGCGACTACCACTACGATGGTCGACTGATCTACAGCTTCAACGATGCTAAAGACCTGAACGCCAGTGGAGACAAAGGCTGCAGCCACGAGTTTTGGCACAAGTTCAACGAAAAGAAAACGAACGAACAGCTTCGAGCACACGCCCACATGAAGATGAGCCAGGTTGCCTACTTTTTAAATCGACTGTGTGATCAAAACAGCATCGAAGCCAATGGCAAATCGATTCTGGAAAACAGCATGATCACTGTGTCGACTGAATCGGGCGATGGCCGTCACAACGATGTGAAGCGAGAACTTTCGGGCATTTTCCACTGCACCACCGGAGCCAACAACCGACTGAAAACCGGCGAAATTTTGGATGTCAATTCCGAAGGCATAGATGTCTACAATACCATGCTTTCGGCAATGGATTGCAAAACACATCTCGGACCAAAAGACCGAGACGGAAAATCGGTTGATGCGATTCGAGTCTGATCTCGTGCCCTTTTCGTCTCAGAACCTGAAGACATAAACACGGCAACAACAAAGACGATTTTCGGACCCGTCTCAACACGTCTCAACACGACACGTCTCGACTCGAAAGTAAGGGTAAGTTTGGAAGCATAACGTTGCAGCCGTTGCCACGAATTCCAGTGACCATGCCGCTGTCCAACAAAACAACGTTTGCAGAAATCTAAGATCACACCGACGAACGTCTTTCGCACGAGCACCCCAGTCGTCGCTGAAAACGAACTACTCTTTCTCGGGCAGAACTGATTCGTAGCGGTAGTAAACCTGCAACGTCAAAATCGCGAGTGATGTGGTCAGCAATCGGCCACCTTGCTTGGCGTGGAGAGCTCGAGTTCTTGGCTTCCAACTTCCGGCAGCCGCGCCACCCGTTTCTTGCTGTGCAATCAAGTCTTTTTGAAAGCGCTCATTCCAACGCACCCACTCGTCACCACCCCAGTTCTTCATCACCTGAGTCGCAAAGTACAGGCTGTACAAGTTGTCGTAGGGCCCCGCTTTGTCCAATAGTGCCACCCCGTTGCTCAAGTCTCCGTCGTCTCGCCCCCATCCGGCATACATTCGGCACAGCAATGCCATGGCCGTTCGGGCTCCCGTATATGTTCCACTCTTGGTCGCCGCTTGGTAGCCATATCGACCTTCTCGATCAACCTGGAGACCGTCAAGGAAAACCTGAACTCCCTTGAATGCGCTGTCTGGAACTTTGAGTCCCGCCTTTCTTCCGGCGACCAATGCCATGACCTGAATGGCGGTCACAGAAACACTTCCCGGTTCGCCCGGCGTGTATCGCCAACCTCCGCCGCGTGGATCCTGTGAATTTAAAATGAACTTTAATGCCGCTTCAGCCGTCTTTCTTAACCGACGATCCTTCGTCGCCCCGTAAGCTTCACACAGAGCCAAAGTCGCCGCGCCGTGAACGTAGTAGGCTTCATTCGGCTCTTTGTCGTCGCTTTGTTTATTGATCAGTCCTCGCAAGTCATAGCCCGCCCGAGAATTCACTCCAATCTTGGTCAGGTAGTTGATGCCAGCTGCAACCTGCTTGCTATATTTGCCTTCCTGATGAGTCTGACCTGCGGCAAGAAAAGGAAGCAACGCATAAGCCGTGCCTCCGATAGGATTGTTGATCGTGCCCGGCGACGAGGCATCTCCGATCAAAGGAAAATCCCAGTACCCCTGAGGATGCTGAACAGAAACCAGCCAATCCAATCCTCGCGAAACAGCCGATTCGCTAGCCGCTGTTCCACCATACTTCTTCAGCAAAGCGGCCTTCCCCGCTTCACTACGACTGTTCACCGGGGATGCAGATTCGTCTGTCGCACTTTCCGTCGTTGTGGTTTCCCCAGCTTCTGTTTCTGGAAGTTCCATTTCAGCCGGAGCTTCTTCCATTGACTCAATGGGTTCCTCAACTGGTTCTTCGGGCTCGGGCTCGGCTTCTTCAGGTTCGGGGTCAGCTTCTTCTTCCACGGGTTCTTCAATGGGCTGTTCGAGCTGTTCGCCCTGCTCTTCTTCAGGAGGTTCAATCGGCAGGGGTTCTGGTTCCACAACTTCCTCTTCAGAAAATCCCGACACGATAGGATTCAACAGGGGTTCTTCTTCCAGATCCCATGAAATCAAAGACAGCCCAAAGATCACGAAACACAAGGTGATGAAACCAGAAGCAATTCCTCCGCGGCTTTGTTTCAGTTCTTGAATCGCAGTGCGAATTCGAGGCTTCAAATCGGCCCTCTTTGCCTTCACGCGGACTTTACGATTGGCCAACTTGACCTTTCGATTGCGGTCCACAATTCTTCGAACGTCTGGCTTTCCTTTGCCTGGCTTCTTCACGCCAGTGACCTGTGACGAATCAGTGGACGCGAAGGGACTGCTGGACTGCTCCTTCAGGTTGTCAGACAGCGAAAGCTGATCAGGGACGGGTGGTGGCACCGACTGCTTCGCGGTTGATGATTCCGAAACCACGCCGGAAGATCCAAGACTCTGAATGGCAGTCTTGGACGGCACTTCAGGTTCGACATGGACTTGGGATTTCGATTCAGCACTGGCGAGTGGCTGCTGTTGTACGGACGGAGCAAGCTGCTGTTCTAGCTCAGCGATCGATCGCAGGACCACCTGAGAATCCACCCCAGTCGACTGTTCAGCTAAGGCGTCAAACTTTTGAGACAACTGCAGATACTGTTCGGACAGTGTCGCATGATGAATCGAAGCAGACGCCGCTTCACGAGCCTTCTCGCGGAACTTTTTGACGAGCTCCTCTTCGGAGGCAGAAGGATTTGATCGTGAGCTATCAGACATTTCTGTCGCTCGATTAAAAGGCTGCCCGCTCACCAATCCAGTGTCAAAATCGCCCTCCGTAGATTTTCCATTCTACGCCTACAACTGCCAACCGCAATCCGCCGAACAGATTTTTCTGCGATCCGCTATCAGACAACGCCACAAAAAAAGCGAAAGCGTGGTAAACGCCAAGACTCGACGTTTACCAAAGCTTTCGCTGTTTGATGTTAGACACTTGATCTATCGATCATATCTTGCGGTCGAACGCTGTCAGTTCAAATCGCCAGCGAATCGCCAGCACAGAAACCAACTGCAGACTGCATCGACAGAGTGACTGCAAACTCAGTGTCAGGCAGAGAACCTACGACAGTTTGCGTTCGCGAATCCAATCGGTGTGGAACTTTTCGCCACGCGGCTTGTCAGTTCGCTCATAGGTATGAGCACCAAAATAGTCTCGTTGAGCCTGCAGTAAATTCGCTGGCAACGTTGCTCGACGATAACCATCGAAGTACGTCAAGGCGGCTGTGAAGGCGGGAACTGGTAGTCCCAACTGAACGGCCGTTGAAACAACTCGACGCCATGCTGGCTGAGCTTTTTCAATGGCGTCTTTGAAGAAGTCGTCCAGCATCAGGTTTTCAAGTTCTGGGTTCTTGTCGAACGCGATCTTGATGTCCTGCAAGAACACGGAACGAATAATACATCCGCCACGCCAAAGTAAGGCGATCGGACCATTGTTCAGCTTCCAACCAAATTCTTCGGCGGCAGCATTCAGCTGGACATAACCTTGAGCATAGCTAACCAGCTTGGATGCATATAACGCCTGACGGACGTCGTCGATAAACTGCTTGCGGTCGCCATCGAACTTCGTGTCTGGACCAGCCAGAACTTCTGATGCTCGAACTCGAGCATCCTTCTGAGACGACAGGCATCGAGCATAAACAGCTTCGGTGACCAAAGTCGTTGGTACACCAAGTTCTAAAGCATGCTGACACATCCATCGACCGGTGCCCTTTTGGCCCGCGGTATCCATGATCATGTCGACCAGATCGTTATCTGTTTCGCCATCAGCCACAGTGAAGATGTCTCGAGTGATCTCGATCAAATAGCTGTCCAGATCTCCATCATTCCATTCTTTGAACACTTCGTGCAGCTCTTGATTTGTCAATCCGAGGCCATGCTTCAGAATGTAATAGGCTTCGCAGATCAACTGCATGTCGCCATATTCGATGCCGTTGTGAACCATCTTCACATAGTGGCCGGCACCCGCTTCACCCACCCAGTCGCAGCATGGGATGTCGTTATTTTCGCCAACCTTGGCGCTGATCTTTTGCAGAATATCTTTGACGAATGGCCATGCTTCAGCGTGACCACCCGGCATAATGCTGGGGCCCTTCAAGGCTCCTTCTTCGCCACCAGATACTCCGGTGCCGATGAATCGGAAGCCTTCTTCTCGCAGCTCAACATCACGACGATTCGTATCCGCATAGTCGGCATTGCCACCATCGATAATGATGTCGCCCTTGTCCATCAAAGGCTTCAACTGATTGATCACAGCATCACAGGGACCGCCTGCCTGAACCATGATCATGATTCGACGAGGTGATTCTAAGCTGTTGACGAAATCTTCCAACGTTTCGTAACCGTGAATACGATCAGTGGTGCCTTCTTCAACGACTCCTTCGGGACGATCACCTAGACCTTCCACGAAGTCAGTCATCTTGGATGTCGTGCGGTTGTAGACGGCGACATTAAACCCTTTGTTGGCCATATTCATGACCAAGTTTTGTCCCATCACTGCCAAGCCAATGAGGCCGATATCGTGTTTTGCCATGGAGAGAATTTCAGTGTTTGGTTTTCAAAAAAGAGCGCCGAATGACAAACCGCCATTCGACGCACGCATTTCACACTTATCAATAACGAAATCAACGTTGAATTCGAGCTGATCCACCGCTGGCGAAGTCTTCGACCTGAGCCACAGATGCCATCGTTGTGTCGCCGGGGAAAGTCGTGAGCAAAGCTCCGTGAGCCCAGCCCAGATTCAAAGCTTCTTGAGGAGGACGGCCGTTCAGCAGACCGTAGATCAACCCAGAAGCAAATCCGTCACCACCACCGACCCGGTCCAGAACATTCAGTTCTGCTTCGGGAGCCTGGTAAGTTTTGCCATCGATCCACAACACTGCACTCCAGTTGTGCCGATTCGTGTTTTGCACTTCGCGAAGTGTGGTAGCAACAGCCTTCACGTTCGGAAGATCTTTCGCAACAGCTTCCATCATTCCAAAGAATGCAGAAGGATCCAGCTTCGAAGACTTTTCAACATCTTGACCTTCAAGACCAAGACCCATCTGAAGGTCTTCTTCGTTTCCAACCAGCACGTCGCAATGTTCGACAATGCTGCGAAGCGTGTCTTGAGCTTTATCAAGGCCACCACTAATCGCCCACAGCTTGGCTCGATAGTTCAAGTCAAACGAAGTAACGGCTCCAGCCTTCTTGGCCGCCTTCATCCCTTCAATGATGACTTCAGGAGTCGTCGAAGACAAAGCAGCGAAAATTCCACCACTGTGGAACCAACGGCAACCACCAGCGAAGATTTTATCCCAATCGAAATCGCCTGCCTTCAGCTGAGCGGCCGCTTCATGACTGCGGTTGTAAAAGACAACAGGAGCACGCACGCCACAGCCTTGATCACTGTACACGGTGGCCATGTTTGGTCCTCGAACACCATCGTGTTCGAAGTGCTTGTAAAAGGAAGTCACGCCCATTGCTCGAACGCGTTCGTTAATCAAATCGCCGATTGGGTTATCGACCATCGCTGTGGCGATTCCAGTGTTCAACCCAAAACAATCAGACAGATTGGCCGAGCAGTTGAATTCGCCGCCACTCACATGGATCGCAAGCTGATTCGCTTTTCGAAATGGGATTCGGCCCGGGTCCAGCCGATGAACCATCGCACCCAAAGAAATGAAATCGAAAGCTCCGGTCGAGGCTATTTCCAGCATGTTTTTTCCCATCAAGACGGCGAATACAAAAAGCTGCGAGTAGTACGCTTAATCCACGATCGACATGTTATTAGCCGACCTGAACGAATTCAAAAGAAGCCAACCGAAGTTCCGAAGGGTTCCCGAAACAGAGCCCTGATTTCTCAGCTCGGATGCTCGCAAAACGTCACTCAAAACACGGATTTGCTCAGAACGCGGGTCACAAACCGCAGCATCACACAGTTTCACAACTGAATCAGCACATACTTCCCCTCAACCTGCACAGTCCCCCCATTCACCTGAAACAAAGCAGGAAAGAACTCAGCACCCACCATTCGCTTCGCATCCAGCTGCACTTTCGACTGCAAATACGCCTGACGCTGCGGTGAATTTCCCCCCTCCATTCGAATCGATATCCCCGACGCTTTTAAGCTTTCGATCACTCGGGAAACAGTCGAACCCGCAGGAATCGACATCGTGAACAGTTGAGTCTTCAACCCCTCTTCCACAACACTCTTTTCTTCTTCATTGCGGATCACAGCTTCCACAGCTTCCGCTAATTCAATCGTCGCCTGCAACGTCAGGCGGCTTCCAGACCACGAAGTCTGGTGCGGAAGTTCCGTCGCCTGCAACAAAGCTTCAACAGCCGAACGTCGTTCCTTCGGAACTCTGATACGACGGCTCAGTGTCGGAAATTGGTCCACCGGAAGGATTTGCACAACGCCCTTTTCATCAACTTGAAACGTCAAATCAAATTGATTCAACACAACTGTCAGCCGCTGAACTAAATCTAAAGACGGCAGTTGTTGAGCTCTCCAAAGATCGTGAGGAATCTTCTCTCCCATCTGACACGCCATACCGGCCGCTTCAACCTGTTCTGTCACGAAACGATTTGGTTGCATTAAGTCGAGCCATCCTGATTCGCCTTCATCAAACCACAACTGATATGTCTTTGAATCCAATTTCGCACGTAGAGCTCGCACTTCAGTGCGACGAAGCTCCATCACAGTACGAAGGCGAGACACAGAGTCCGACGGCCCCATCGCCGCGAAGCGTTCAGCAAATGACACATCAACATGAGCTGCTTGAGCCACTTGATGCAACACTTCACGAGAATTCACGAGACCTGTGGTAAGAGTAATCGGTTGTTGCGGGTCGACCCGATGATCAAGCACAATCGCATATTGCAAGCTTGCTTGTAAATCAGCAAGAACGTCCGCCAAAGGAACCGCCTGCAACGTCACACTTCTTAGCCGCTGAAGACTCTGTGCCGTTTTTTTTCCCGTTAGAAAACTAACATTCTGATTGGAATTCTGAGCCAAACAATGGGGCGCTGCCCCTGCAATCGTCAACAGGCACAAGGCGTAAGTTACGACAGCCCAGAGCGACGCGAGATTTAAGGGATCACTTTTCACAGTCGGCGAAGTCATTGGCCAGTTTTCTTATGGTTCGGTGAGGAATCCTGATAAGCTAAGAGTGTACCAGCAGCCCCTCAAAAAAGGCACGTTCATGACTCACCCGATCGGCATTGACCTTGGAACAACCTATTCCTGCCTCGCCGTCTTAAACGAACATGGACAGCCCACAACGATTCCCAACCAAGAAGGAGAACTGTCGACACCTTCCGTTGTCTTCTTCGATGATCATGAAGCGATCGTGGGCACAGAAGCTTTACGGAACGCAATTGCCTTTCCGGATCGAGTCATCCAAAACGCCAAACGGTACATGGGTGACACAACAAAATCTTGGCAAATCGACGACGACACATTTTCGCCTCAACAGGTTTCGACACTCGTCCTAAAAAAACTAATTTCTGCCGCTCAAGACCAACTGGGCGAAGTTCATGAGGCAGTCGTGACCGTGCCCGCGCAATTCAGCGACGCGCAACGTAACGCAACTGTCGAAGCCGCCAAAGCAGCTGGCTTGAAGCGAGTCGAAATCATCAACGAACCCGTTGCTGCAGCTCTGTGCCACGTGCTGGGAGCCGAAGGTTTGGCTTTCGCGGAACTCGCCATCGACCAACAGCTTTTGGTCTTTGACTTGGGTGGCGGAACCTTAGATCTCGCCATCGTCAGCTACTCAAGTAACGAGGTTCGAGTTGTCGCTTCCGATGGAGATCTTGAACTCGGTGGCTTGGACTGGACGCAGACTCTTGTCGACATCGCGGCTGAAAAATTCATCGAAGATTTTGAATCAGACCCTCGAACCAACCCCAAGAGCCATCAGTTTTTGGCACTCGAAGCCGAACAAGCAAAACGCAGTTTGTCCGTACGTCCCCGAGCCGCCATCACTGTTCAACATGACGGCAAACAACGAACGTACCAGATTGAACTGACTGAATTTGTGGCCGCATGTCGCGAACTGTTACAACGCAGTGAAGTGGTCACCAAACGAGTACTCAGCGATCAAGGATTTGGCTGGGCGCATGTCGACGTTGTCTTAACAACGGGCGGCGCGTCTCGAATGCCAATGATCAAAGAAAGCCTCCAATCACTCAGTGGCCGCACTTTGAATTCAACACTGTCTCCTGACCAATCAATCGCTCACGGAGCCGCGTACTATGCTGGTATGTTGTTGGCAAACCGAGAACACGCGACAAACGTATTTAACCAACAAGCCGCAGAACGGTTAAAAGGCATTCGCCAACAGAACGTGAATGCTCGAGCACTCGGAATTTTAATTCGAAACACGAAGAACGGAAAAAAGGTTCCCCACTATTTAATCCCAGCAAACACGCCTCTGCCGGCACAAGCCACGCAAACGTTTGGAACAGTGGTCGATCATCAAACTCGAGTCCACGTAAAGATTGTGGAAAGCGGTGCCGGTCCCGGCAAACCTCATACGATTCTTGGCGATTGCATGATTACCGACCTGCCCACAGATCTTCCAGAAGGCAGCGAAGTTGACGTCACCATTAGCTATGACCACGAAGCCCGAGTCCACATTGCAGCCAAAGAACGTCACAGCGGAAAGTCAGCAGAAGCCAAACTTGTTCGCCCTGAAAACATCAGCGGACAGCTTCAAGAATCCAATTCACCCAAACAAAAATCCGGCAACAAAGCAAAACCGCCCACCGAAAAGTCTACCACTGAAAAGTCCACCGCGCCGAACTCTGCAGCCCAGAACTCTGCAGCCCAGAACACTGCAGATCAGAGCACCGCAAACACGGCGATGAATGCCGACCAGCTAAACGCTGAAATCGCTTCACTCAGCGGACAATTCGCAGCCGTACCGACCGACCCACTCGAATCTGAACAGCCGATCGCTTTATGCAATTTTTGCGCAGAACCATTGCACAGAAACGGACACTGCACCAGCTGTGGCAAGACATCAAAGCCAGCGGCGAAAAAACGCAAAGAGACAAAGTCGGCACCCGCAGGCAAAAAACGACGCCCCAAGAAAAAGGCATCGAAAGCAGCAAGCCAACCGGCTGCAAGAGATTCCGAAAAGGGCGAGAAGGACTTTTGGGATTTCATCGAGTAAAGAGATGCCCGCCTTCACGCTGCCGCAACATCAACAAAGAGTGGACTTCACTGCTGCAGTGAGATTGAAGCACAGTCAGGTCAAGGCACAGTCAGATTGAGGCACAGTTTCAGCTTGGCAGACTTCCCAAACGATTCGAACCGTGCCTCTGATCCAATTTTGCCATGAATTCACACAGGCGACAAACGGCCGTTTGCCTGAACGGGTCATGTGGGCAATCGTCACTGGGACAGTGACGGCCACTCTTCAAGGCTCTTGAGTGTGGAGTCTTAAAACGAAAACAGTCCACAAAGAATCTCATGATTCTTTGCGGACTGCTTGGTGTCCTTCGTCGCCCTACTTCGCCAATGCTACAGCATTGCGGTAATCTTCTTCAGGAACTCATCATTCGTATCGAATCGCGACAGCATCCGAGTCATTTGCTCCATCGCCTCAACCGGTGAAAACTTGATCAAGCTTCGACGCAGCATCGTGACGCCTTCCATGACTTCTGGATCCAGAATCTTTTCTTCTCGACGAGTTCCAGAACTTCCAATGTCGATGGCAGGCCAGATCCGACGCTCGGCAAGGTCTCGGCTAAGAACCATTTCCATATTTCCAGTTCCCTTGAACTCTTGGAAAATGGCTTCATCCATGCCGTTGTTGGTTTCAATCAAAGCGGTACCGCAAACTGTGAGCGAACCACCTTCATCGAACAATCGAGCTGTACCGAATAGCTTCTTTGGAATATCCAAAGCTCGAATATCCAGACCACCACGTCCCGTTCGTCCTGATGGATTCACCCATTTATTGTAAGCTCGGGCCAAGCGAGTGATACTATCCAACAGAATGAAGACATCTTGGCCTTCTTCCGCCAAACGCTTGCCTCGTTCGATGATCAACTGAGCAATCCGAACGTGACTTTCGACATCGTGGTCAAGAGAAGAGGCAATCACTTCCCCCTTCACTGATCGAGTCATTTCCGTGACTTCTTCAGGACGCTCATCGATCAGCAAAACCATCAGGTGCACTTCAGGATGATTCTGAGTCACTGAATTCGCGATGTCTTGCAGTAACATCGTCTTACCGGTTCTTGGCGGAGCAACCAGTAACGCACGTTGCCCTTTGCCAATGGGACACAGCAAGTCCATGACTCGCATCGTGACCGGCTGCTTGCCGATTTCCAACTTGATTTGCTCATGAGGATTGATCGGAGTCAAATCATCAAAGTGAGCAATCTGCTCGTACTCTTCCGCTGTATACCCGTCGATCAAATCAACGTCTTGAAGCCGAGGTCCCTGATTGCGACTTCCGGCTCCGACTTCGCCTTTTACCAAAACGCCTTCACGCAGCTTGTATTTTTCAATCACAGATGCGGATACGAATGGATTGGAATCTTCAGCGGCGTAGTTCTTTTTGGGATCACGCAGGAAACCATATCCCTTGGGATGCATTTCCAACACGCCTTCAAACGGTCCTTCGATGACCTCAGTGCTGGCTTGAACATTCCGCGATCTGCGAGTGGAAGAACCTCGTCCACCTCGATCATTCCGATCGTTGCGTCCTCGCCCTTGACCACCGCCCTGCTGACCGCGCCCTCGACCACCTCGAGAATTGCGTTCACCACCACGACCGCCGCCGCGGTTGTTGCCACCGCCCTGATTATTGCTGTTTTGGCCACCGGCACTCTGAGCATTTCCAGAACCTTGTGATTCTGAATTCTCACCGCGCCCACCTCGACGACGGCGACGACGGCGGCGGCGAGGCCGCTCTTCATCCGATTCGCCGGCTGGCCGATTCGAAGATCCCTCAGAAGAAGAATCTCCACCCGACTCACTCTCAGACACCGCGGCGACGGATTCGCCAGCAGAAGGCTCATCTGAATCGGAAGATGTTTCACGAGAATTTTTGCGACTTTTTGATTCTGGCTCTGACGAATCCTCAGACTTCGATCGACGACGAATTGGTCGCTTAGGCGCCGGCTGATCGTCGCCAAAGTGATCGCTGTCGTCGGCATCGAATCGGGCTGCTCGAGCTTCTTCGATCACAGAAGCAGTGTCGTCCATGGCAGAACGATCAACTGTTTCAGCAAACTCTGCCTCGTCCGAGGTCTTCTTGGACCTTGGCTTACGGGCAGCAGGTTTTTTCTTGGCCGCCTTCTTTTTGGGCTTCTTCGGAGCTGGCTCGTCATTAACACCGTCGCCGAAGTCATCTTCAAACAAAGATGGATCTTCTTCGACAGATTTCTTTTTCGCAGACACTTTGGGTGTCGTGCTTTTCCGAGTAGCTGAAGCGGCTTTTGCTTTTCGCTTTGCCTTAGGCTTCGTTTCCTTAGCGCTCGAACTGCTGGATGGCATAGGTGTTCCTAATTCCTTGGAGGAATTTCTGTCAACAAACGGGACGCTTAATCTTCCGTGTGTCACAGTTTGGGGTTCAACGAGTGATTGGCTGGCAAAAACAAATGGCAATCCTATTGCCAGTTAATACAAACCAATTCCACCCGCGGTGTCTCAAACAAAATCGTCGCACAATGCGAAATGTCTTCGGGAGAGATACTTTTGAATGCAGCCGATGTTCTGAATTGGCTACGAAAAAGCACTGGCAAAACCAGTCTCTAAGCTGGGCAGAATTTGAGAGCTTTCAAGAGCGGCAAAGGCCGTTTGCAAGTCGTTTCAAACTGTCCGAATTTCCGACAATATAGTCGCTAGTTGTCCGCGCTAAAATCTTCCATTAAAGGAAGGTGCTAAAGACAACTGCTGAAGGCCTGTGTTTTTCATCGTAGGGCTGCTGAATCATAAAACAGCACCTAACGAATGAAAACTGCGGCTCACAGTGACCAGCCGGGTCGTAGAAATGGTGTGAATCACCACTTCTTTCAAGCTTGCTTTCTGGTGGTCGGTTACAGACTGAAAACTTCAAATGATGTTCTGCCGATTCCACTTGGCAGAGTATTAGCTGAATGGATGACCGTGTCAAACCAAACAACATTTTGAGCTAAAGACCGCAGCAAGCTGGTGCAAGTTTAGTCGCGATTGCGACGTCCGGCACAAGAAAAAACGGGATTTCCACGCTGATTTAAAAAAAACCAGCCGTAATGGTGTGCCACCTTGCAGGGAAATATTGAGCCGGAGTGGGGGTTTCAGGCTCAAAAATTCTGAAACTCGACACCAAATTTCATCTATTGAATTTTGCGAACAGCCAAGTCATCAACCTTCAACGCATGCTGATATCGACGATATCGAAGTGGATTCTGTTTGAATTCACGGCGATTTTTATCTGTGTCGAACAAGAACAATTGGTTGTCGAAAAATGCACCAAACTTAATGTCTCCGACAATCGCTTGCTGATTTTCGAACAGCACAATGGGATCACACCCCAAATTCTGAGGGCTGAAACGACGAGGAGCATCGTGAAATTCTTTAGCCGCTTCTTCACTCGAAAAGTGATACACAATGTCACGATACGTTTCGGTCAATTCAGGCTTCCCCGAAACCCACTCGCGATCGCGAATCAATTTCACAGGACAGAATCCTTCTAAACCCAAAATCGGTTCGGGCTTCGTATTTGCCACCAAGACGGCCGTTCGAGCCTTCTGTTGAATTCGATTTACCTTGGTTGCACTGGCCGCGCCTCGTGACGCAATTTGCTGAAGAATGCTAGAGAACGCTAAAGTCGACTTGAACCCCTTGTTGATCGTTTGAGGTGCTTGACCTTGGTACACAACAACGTCTCGAGGAACTGTCGTGGTTCCATATTTTTGAGCCAAATCTGGACGCTGCTGCACGTCAATTTCAACCGCCACCAACCCACTTTGCAGTTGATTTTGAATCGATGGCTGTGAAAACACCTGAGCAGTCATCATCCGACACGGACCGCAATACGAAGCATGAAAGTGAATCAGCAAAGGCAGATTCTGACTGTCGGCTTTCGCAACAGCCGCCTCGTATGAAGATTCAAACCCATGATCCGCCAGCACAGTTGAGCCGGTCAGTAAAAGTGCTGACAGCAGGAATGTTGTTCGAACCATGGCTTCAGACTCCGTTCGCTCGTATCACTATTGGG
>JBDWHY010000144.1:0-1164 GCA_039974975.1 Fuerstiella sp.
ATGGATAGTATCTGCAGGAAGGGTACTTGCTAGTGACTGTTGACGTGAGTTTCGATAGCCAAGATATTCTTGAGCTATCTTGAAATAACCCCTGACGCTGGCAGGCATCAGGGGCTTGGGTGAGAGCAGATCGGATATGGATCGGAGCAATGACTCCGTGGGCCAGCGTGATCGCCTTACCCTTCGTTTCGAACCCGAACAGTCGCTTGAGCCGGATTCAAACCGAGCTCGTATTTTACTAGCAAGGGACAACCGATGAAAGACAAACCAGCTCCTCTTTATGTGGGTGTCGATGTTGCCAAGGCACATCTTGATATCTTCATAGGTCATGGAAGAAAAGTTGCACGAATCAAAAACTCGGTCTCGCAAATTCAATCGTGGATTGGCAGGCAGAAAGAAGCTTCCCTGCACGTCGTTATGGAAGCAACCGGCGGATATGAAGCCACTTTCGTGGACTGCCTATTCGAAGCAGAAATCCCATGCTCAACCATCAATGCAAAGCGAATCAAGGACTTCGCTCGAAGCTGTGGAACACTTGAAAAAACGGACGCCATCGATGCCAAAGTGATTGCTCGCTTTGGAGAAGTCATGCAGCCGGAAGCAATGAAAAAACCAACTGAATCAGTCAAGCTGCTGAAGACTCTGACTGCGCGAAGAACTCAAATTTCCCAGCAAATTCGCCAAGAATCGAATCGGCGGGCACAATCACACTGTGATGTCGCAAGAGACTTTATGGTCAGTGCTGTTGACTTTTATCAAAAGCAATTGAAAGAGGTTGATGCACTGATTGCTCAGACCATCAAGGATGACGAAAAGAGTCAGCAGAGAGCAGGTATTCTGACTTCCATCCCCGGAGTTGGAAAGGTCATGACCGCCACCGCTGTCGCCCAACTTCCTGAGCTCGGACAACTCAATCGAGGACAGATTGCGAAGCTCGTCGGAGTCGCCCCGTTGGCGAATGATAGCGGTCAAAAATCAGGGCACAGAAAAACGTATGCCGGTCGACACGCTGTTCGTCGAGTGCTGTACATGGCTGCGTTGGTTGCCACCAAACATAACCACGTTATCAAAGCGTTCTATACATCATTGCTGGCTCGTGGAAAGATGAAAAAAGTGGCGATCGTTGCCTGTATGAGAAAACTGCTGACGATCATGAACTGCATG
>JBDWHY010000145.1:0-38382 GCA_039974975.1 Fuerstiella sp.
AAAGGACATGTTGATCGCCGCCGATCCATTTTTTCGAGGGATGGATCTAAGCTATGGGCCAGATGGTGCTGTTTATGTTTTGGACTGGAGCGACACAGGAGAGTGCCACGAACACACGGGCGTGCATCGAACAAGTGGTCGGATCTACCGAGTTTCGTATGGGCAAAAGTCGGCTGCCGACCCAATCGTTGGTGACTTGAGACGTTTGGCAGCATCGCAGTTGATTCAGTTTATGACCGCAAAGAATGAGTGGTACGCGCGGCAGGCTCGCCTGATTTTAGCTGAACGAACGCAGGCCGGAAAACCACTTTCGGCATCGATCGTTGCTGACCTAAATGGCATGCTGGCGAAAGGGCGTGTTGAACATGCCTTGCGAGCTCTTTCCGTTTTGTATGTAACGGATTCGATCGGTGCTGACGAACTGGCTTTGCTTGTCAGCGGCCACGAAAGCGAGCATGTCAGAACCAGCGCTTTGCGATTGTTAAGTGATACATGGCCACTGGATGACGTCTTTGGTCCAACTTACATGGATGCGGGAACTCGGGCGCGAGTTCTTCGCGAAACAAAAACGTACATGAACATTCTGGTTCAGACTGCTAAGTCTGATTCCAGTCCTAAAGTTCAGCTGGCGTTGGCATCGATTTTACAAAGATTGCCGCTGCCGCTTCGAGCTGAACTTGCCAGCAACATCATGTCTCATCCAGAATTTCAGGGCGATCACAACCTGCCGCTGATCGTTTGGTACGGACTGATGCCGTTGGGCGAGACTCATCCGAAAGACCTTGCCGATTCAGCCATCGCCTGTCGATGGCCCAAGATTCAGCGATTGGCCGTGCGTCGATTGACTGAAGAAATTGATAGCCATCCGAGTGAGCTCGCCCTTGTGTTAGAAAAAGCGTCTGACTTCGACGCAGCGGCAAAAAGGGCTGTGCTGATGGGGTTGGCTGATGGACTGAAAGGCTGGGGGCGTGCTGAAGCACCTGCTTCTTGGCGTGAATTTTCTGAGGCCATTCGCAAGCTCGATGATTCAAAACTGAATGCAATGTTGACGGACCTGAGTGTTGTGTTTGGTGATGGCCGAGCAATTGATTACGTGCGAAAGACGGTGATGGATGATTCTGCAGAGATAAATTTAAGACGGTCTGCACTGAAGACTTTCGTTGCTTCGCAGGATCCTCGGCTCGCTGAAGTTTGTTTGCCTCTGCTGTCTGATCCTCGGTTAAACACGATGGCTGCGAAGGGCGTTGCCAACAGTAATGATGTCAAGACTGCCAACGCGCTCGTGAAAAACTATCGCAGATTTCGAGGGCCGAATCGGCCTAGTGTGATTGAAATTCTTGTGTCTCGTCCATTGTTCGCGAAAGTTCTCTTGGATGCGGTGAGGGCGGGTCAGATTCCGGCAGCAGATCTCACGGCATTCGATGTACGTCAAATTAAGTCTCTGGGGCAGTCTCAGTTAACCTCTACTGTCGCCGAACTTTGGGGCAATGTCCGAGAAACGTCAGAAGCTCGACAACACCAAATTGACCTCTTGAAGGCAAAACTCACCACCTCCACCCTTCAGAAAGCATCGGCTGCCAAAGGTCGAACATTGTTCAATAAAAGCTGTTCGAAGTGTCATCGTATGTTTGGTTACGGAGAGATGATTGGGCCCGATCTGACTGGGGCAAATCGAACGAATCTTGATTACCTTCTCGAGAACATCATTGCTCCCAGTTCCGTGGTCAGTAAGGACTATCGTATGACGATTGTGATCATGAACAGTGGGCAGGTCTTCAATGGATTAGTGACCTCAAGAAATAGTAAGACGTTGACTTTGCAAACACAGACTGAATTAAAAACGATTGCTCTGTTGGACATCGAAGAAACGATTCAAACGACAAAGTCTCCCATGCCAGATGGTCTTTTGGACAATTTAAGCTCTGAGCAGATTCGTGACTTAGTTTGGTATCTGATGCAGCCTGCACAGGTTGAGGCTGAATTGGAATAATCGTGAGTTGATCTGTTATCCTTGCGTGTCATTGAAACGCTGGCTCGACGTGATACGGTTGTAGGCAATTGCGGGCGATTCTGACAGGTGAAGGCACATTCAATGGCTGCGAAGCGGCGACGAAATCTATTAGACGCTGTACTTGCCGAATCGGTTTCGCAGATCTGTGTTTTGGATGGCGACCGGCGAATCCGATACTTTAGTGTTGGAATGGAACAGGCGACGGGGTGGAAGTCGACGGACGTGGAAGGCTTGGTTTGCGAGCTATCTGCTGCAAGTCGTTCTTCGTCGACTGATTTGCTGACTTCCAGTTTGGCTCCTGCAGTTGAAGTTTTTGATGGTCGAACACTGACGGTGGCGAGCGTGTTGCCTAAGTTCAACGGTAGTGCGTGGCAAACAACGCTGACCTATCTGCCGGTGTTGGATCGTGATCAGCAGGTTGTTCGTATTGTAATTTCTGCAGATGAAAAGTCAGTTCCCGATGCGTCTCAAGAATCAATGACTCAGCGACTGCACGCTGAAATTACGGCCATCCGCTTGAAGACTCGGAAGCGTTTTTCTGAAGCTTCCTACATTGGCAACTGCAATCAAATTCAACGAGCTCTTGATCAGGCTGATTTGCTAAAGAACAGTGATGTCGGGTACAGCATTGTCGGTTCATCGGGGTGTGGTCGACAGCATCTTGCTCGGTTAATTCATGTGGGTGGGCAGCAAGCCGATCACAGTTTCGCCGCCATTGAATGCCGATTGCTTACACTCGATTCCATGCAAGACACCTTGCGACGACTGAAACGAGTTGCCGATGGCCAAGCTCGTTCCACGCATCAGCGAACGGGAACGTTGGCGTTGATCGATGCAGACTATTGTCCTCGTGAAATCCAGACATGGTTGCTAAAGAACGTGGCGTCTGAAAAGCATGAAATCCGTTTGGCCGCCATTTCCACAGCACCGCTTCAGGCCGCCGAGCAGGATGAGTGGCTGCTACCCGAATTCCGTGATCTGCTGTCTGCCGTGCAGATTCGATTGCCTTCGCTGCATCATCGAGGCCAAGACTTAGATCTATTGGCTCAACATTTTGTTGAACAAAGTCAGCGGACTCAGCAAACCTCGGCCGAATCAATTTCGCCCGATGTGTTTCGGCAGTTTCGCTTTTATCGTTGGCCCGGGAATGTTCGAGAATTGCGCCAAGTTGTCTTTGCAGCTTGCGAAGCTTGCTTTGAAAAAGTGGTTGCCGTTGAGCATTTGCCGTTTTCTTTTCGAGCTGGCATTGAAGCTCAAAACATGCCTCATGCTGCCGAACCTGAACAGCAGTCGCTAGAGAATATGTTGGAAGCATTCGAATCGGAAGTGCTTTTGAAGACGCTGGCTGCCTGCGATGGCAACAAGGCTGATGCGGCACGCCGTCTTGGGATGACTCGCCCTCGGCTATACCGCAGGCTAAAAACGTTAGGGTTGGACGCTGATGCCGGGTCAGTCGATCTGGATGAGTGATTCGGCTGTGTCAGTTCATTATGGACTGATGTTCAGGAAGTTTCTCAGCAAGCTGTATCCCTTTTCAGTTAAGAAGCTTTCCGGGTGAAACTGTACTCCGTGCACAGGAAGCGTTTTGTGTTGCAGGCCCATGATTTCGAAACCGTGGCCAGGTTCATCAACCCATGCGGTCACTTCCAATTCATCGGGAATGCTATCTTTCGGAACGATCAAGCTGTGGTAGCGGGTGGCGATGAATGGGTTGGGCAGATCGCTGAAGACCCCCGTGTTGTTGTGATAAATTTCGGACGTCTTGCCGTGCATGAGTCGATCTGCTCGAACCACATCGGCCCCATGAACCGTGGCGATGCTTTGATGTCCCAGGCAAACTCCGAGGGTGGGGATTTTCGGGCCGAAGTGTTGGATGATTTCACAGGACATGCCAGCTTCTGCAGGTGTGCACGGTCCGGGAGAAATAATAATCCGCTGAGGGTCTAACGCGGCAACATCTTCCAATGTGACTTGGTCGTTTCGAGCCACATGGATATCGAGCGTCGGGTCGATTTCTCCGATGCGTTGCACGAGGTTGTAAGTGAAGGAATCGTAGTTATCGAGTAGAAAAATCATGATTCGTTTTCGGCCTGTCGGACACCATCGCCCGCTGGCGAGAATGGCTGACACGGATTGTGAAGCGAAGAGTCCGCAAGATCCAGCAAGCGACTGCAGTTGGTCTTTAACTGCCCGTTGACAAAGGTAACCCGACGCGTGAGCGAGTGATATCGGCTGTGCAGAATCTCAGGGTTTCGGTTGGATTCATCCTTCACTTATGTGTTGGGTGACCACATCCAAGCTTTTTCAACGGGCTGTTAAACGGAAGATTACTCGAATATCGCACTTGAAGAAATCCATGGGTGAAGGAATCGTAGCCTTCGGCCTAGCAATTCTCATGGTCCGGTTGGGTAAAACGGGAAAGCTACGATTGCTTTGCGAGATCTGTGTGATTGGAAGGCGACCTAGCCCAGAAAACACGATCTTCGACTGGTTCCCAGCGATCTTTGCTTCCGAAAGTGTCACCAGCGGGATGATTCGATGCGCGTAAGCTCAAGGTGGAGACTTCGCAGGAATCCTCATATGTCCGCTCAGCCCCAAGGGAACTCAGGATGAGAACGGCTACACAAAAATTCACTCAGATTGCAGCAACATTGTTGCTGGGGCTGACCTTAACAGGGTGTTCGACGGGTCCTTTTGCCTCACACGATGGATGTGGCCCCGAACCGGGATCGCCGGAATGGTGGGCGGAGCAAGCAAATTCGCCCCCTGGCGTTCGGTCGACTTGTAAGAAGGGGAAAGTCTGGCCCGCTCGTCCTCGTCCAACGGGCGAAAAGCAGCAGTTCAGCCACACCTATCATTCGTCTCATTACTGGCCGCTGCCTTACGTATGCCAAGACCGAGCGTATGTGCGTGAGATTATCGGCAACCAGCAAACCAATGGGTGGCAGCAGGCGACGACTCTTGCACCTCGATTCTTCGATGAAGATCAGCAGCTGAATGGCCCGGGTGAAGCAAAGCTGTTGAACGTGTTGGAAGTGACTCCAGCGGCGTATCGAACGGTTTACATCGAGCAAACTCGCGTGCCCGAAATTGACAACATCAGACTGGCGAACGTTCAGCAACGAGTCTTAGAATTGACTCAGGGGCAGGAAGATATTGCCGTCCAGCTTCGTCGTGGTCGTAGCTATCTGCGTCCTGCCAGCGAAGTGAAGATCATCAACGATCTGTACAATTCAAGCATTCCCTCGCCTCGACTAGGCAATTCGAGTGGTGGTGGTGCGGGAGCAATTGCTGCTCCGACCGGACCATAAGCTCGAAGCAAATTGCTTGCAGCTGTTTCGAAGAACTTCACAGGCAGTACGCTTCCATTGGAATGTGTGCTGCCTGTTTTCTTGCGCTTAGTTGATGGCAGCGTACGTGAGTGGATGGCCCGAGCGCCATCCACTTTGCTGTTGACTGCTGAATGTTTGAGGCCGGCTAGCTTGTTTGAGGCCGGCTAGCCTGTTTGAGGGCGGCTAGCCTGTTTGAGGCCCGCTAGCCTGTTTGAGGAAGGTCGAGAGAATCGGCGAAGCGGTTTAATACGATCTGTTTCAGGGATCTATATTCGGCTAGGTCGAAGTCGCCTTGTTGCACCAGATCATTGGCCATACGACGAGCGATCTGTAGCATCTTCAGATCTCTTACAGGATCAGCAACTCGTAACGGCATGCTTCCGCTTTGACGAGTTCCCAAGATGTCACCTGGGCCACGCAGTCGGGCGTCCACTTCTGCTAAGTGGAATCCATCTGAAGATTCTTCCATGGCCTTGAGGCGTTCGGAGGCCTCTGGAGTTTCCGCTTGGGATAACAGGAAACAGTAGCCTTGGAAGCTGCCTCGACAGATGCGTCCTCGAAGCTGATGCAATTGAGCTAAACCGAATCGTTCGGCCTGTTGAATCAACATGATGGTGGCGTTGGGGATATTAACGCCGACTTCAATGACTGTTGTGCTGACCAAGACGTCGGTTTGCTTCATGCGAAAACGGTCCATCACGTCGTGCCGTTGCTGACGGTCCATGCGTCCGTGCAGTAAGTCGACTTTCAGGTTTGCAAGTTCGGTCTGTTTGAGATTTCGGAATACATTTTCCGCCGCTGCATCATCTTCTTCGGACTGCCCTTCCACTCGAGGACAAACCACGTAGGCCTGTCGGCCTTTAGCAACTTGTTGTCGGATGAAGGCCCACGCTTTGGATTGGTGAGCTTCTGTGGAGATCCGGCTGGTGATCACCTTTTGGCGTCCCGGAGGCAGTTCGCGAATTGTTGACACGTCCAGGTCTCCGTAGCGAGTGAGGCACAGGCTGCGAGGAATCGGAGTTGCCGTCATGACTAAAACGTGAGGTTGGCGAGCTGCTTTGGAGGGCTCGGTGTTGTCATTCAGGTTTCCAAAAGCGGCTCTTTGTCGTACTCCGAAACGATGTTGTTCGTCGATCACGGCGAGGGCAAGGTTGTGAAACTTGACGGCTTCTTGAATGACGGCCTGAGTGCCTACGACTAATTGGCATTCGCCACTGGCCAGTTGTTCTAAGACATCGCGACGTTCAGCCGCGCGAAGGCCACCGATAAGGAACTTTCGTTTGACTCGGCTATGTGCCAGTAGTTCTTGGAATGTTTGCCAGTGTTGAGTCGCCAAGACTTCAGTCGGAGCCATCAGGGCGGCCTGATATCCAGCGGCAACTGCCGCCAATATTGCATAAACTGCGATTGCCGTTTTGCCAGCTCCTACGTCAGCTTGCAGCAAGCGGTGCATAGGTTGGCGGTCTTGAAGATCTCGAACAAGTTCCTGAACGGATTCGTCTTGTCCATTGGTGAATCGAAATTCAAACAGTCGTCGAATCCGTGAATCAACCTTCGCTGATACTGGGATGGCAAATGCTTTGGCCTGATGATTCCAGGTTCGGCGGCGTAAAGCCAGCCCCAGCTGAAATTCAAGAAGGTCATCTAAAATCACACGGGCGCGACCCGCTTCGAAAGCTTGTTTGGATTCAGGCCGATGTAAATTGACGAAAGCTTCTTTTAGTAGCGGCAAGCGGTGGTGTTGGCGATAGTGTTCGGGGAGCGGATCGATCAAGAATTCAGAGTAGCGTTCAACGGCTGCCCGAGTCATCTTTCGCATCTGATCCATTTTGATGCCGTCGGTTAAGTTGTACCGAGGCAGTACTCCGACAGCATTGGAATCATCATCTTCATCGCCTGTGATCCAGTGGATTTTTGGTCCACTGAATTCCCAGCGGCCTGACTTGCGTGCCGGCTTCCCGCTGAAAATGACGTCGTCGTGGTCGTTGAATTTTTTGAGCATCCATGGTTGGTTAAACCATGTGCCTCGGACAAAATTTCCTTCGCAGTCCAGAAGCACGCCTACGAGAGTTCGTCCTTTGGTGAGATATCGAATGTCTCGATCAACAACTCGTCCGCGAACAGACTGTTCGATCTCTTTTTCAAGCTGGTTGGCTGATCTCAGGTCTGAAAAGTCGTTGACGCTGTGAGGGATGTGAAGCAGTAAATCGTAAGCTGTGTGGATGTTTAGCTTTTTCAGCAGCTCCGCTCGTGCGGGGCCTACTCCGGGAATAAATTGCACGGGAGTTTGCAGAGGGTCTTCAGCTGCGACTTGCTTTGGCTCACCGGTTTGTTTCGCAACCGGTGGCGACGTTCGGGGGGGCGACGTTTGGGGGTGTTCCGTGCCGGAAGGGCTGGTTGCGCTGGCTTGGGTGGTGTTCGGTTCAGCGGCATTGGGCGCAGGCGTCTGCTGAGTCGGATTTGATTCTGCGGCTGCAGCCTTGGAGCTGTCTGTTGCCTTTGGTGTCACATCTGAATTCACGGAAGGTTTGCTTCTTTCGCAAGTCGTTGCTTGCTTGTCAGCGTTGTTGCTTCAAGTTATCAATGACGGATTGGAATTCCTGTTGAATCTGTGTTCCTGCCAGTCGAACCAGTCCGTTGTGTCCAATTCCGTCCAATGTCTTCCAGCGTTTCGGCTGCCCAGATTCGCTTTTAGCCGGAGCCGCATCGAAGAGAGTTTGGCCGTGTTTGGTGTGGACCAATCGATCTGCGTTTCCATGAATGATAACGATGGGGCATTTCACATTGGAGATTCTGTCTGCCGAAGGATAGCGGTCCACCAGAATGGAAGATACGGGAAGCCACGGGTACAGGCTTGCTGCCACATCGACCATCGACGAAAACGTAGCCGTGACAACCAGTGCTGCGGGCTGCTTGACCGAATCTGTTTGTTGAGCTGCCGTATAAACGGCGGCAGCCCCTCCGAGTGAGGTGCCGGCAAGAATGATCTCTGAGGGAGCATATTGCAGTTCTTCCGTGGCATAGCCCCAGGCGGCGTCACAGCTTTGGTACATGCCACCTTCGGTCATTGTGCCTTCGGAATCTCCGTACCCGTGGTAGTCGATCGCTAGTACGTCGGCTTCGATTTCAGCGAAAATTTGGTACCACGGTGCTCGAGAGGCGCGGTTATTTGCGTTGCCGTGAAAATAGATGATGAGTGGTCGACGATCGTCGTCTGGACCGACAGTTTTCGTCAGCAACCACGCTCCGATTTTGATTCCGTCGGCACAAGTCAGCCGCACGTCTTTTGCGTCGGGGTACAGCTTCATCAGGGCAAGGTCAGCTTCCACCAGAAGTGGCTTTTCCTTGCGTGGGTGATACAAGAGCTTCCTTTGAAAAAATCCAAGCAAAACAGCCACCAGTGTGTAGGCCACAAGAAGAATTTTCAGTGAACGCCTGATGAAAGGTCCCATCTGAAATGTTCTCGCAGTTTGATTCTCGAGCGGCGTCGCTGTGTCATTTGTGACCATTTTGACAATGCCGAGAATGAGGAAGGGGAAATTCGTTGGTTTGAAGAGACTACAGCATCTGAACAACCGTCTGACACTTTACACGATCTGATGTTTGCGTTCGACGGTGATGGCATTCGAATGTAAGCTACTCTCACCAATCCAGATCACAACGGGTGCCTCAGAGACAGGACATCTTGGTTCTGCCAGCGGGGAATTCGCGAGCTCTATGATTGGCTGATGGTGCGACTGCAAAATTACCGACAGTAGGATCTGCACGAAATATGAAGACGCCCAAAAGTGGTGGAGGCTGGAAAGCCATTGGCTACACGCTGAAGCTGGCTCGAAAAGTCGGCTGGTTCAAGATGATTCATGCTCTGCGATCCAAAAACACGTGCAAGACATGCGCCGTTGGTATGGGGGGACAGTTGGGTGGAATGGTCAACGAAGGTGGCTATTTTCCAGAGGTCTGCAAGAAATCATTTCAGGCGATTGCGTCTGACCTTCAACCCGCGATTTCTGAAGAATTTTGGTCGAAGTACAGCGTCCATCAGCTTCAGGCCATGACGTCTCGGCAATTGGAAAATTCGGGTCGCATTGTGCAACCCGTTCTGTTGCAAAAAGGCGAGACTCATTTTCGACCCATTTCATGGGATGAAGCTTTGCAAAAAACGTCTGCTGCGATGAAGCAGGCTGGCCCCCAACGCAGCTTTTTTTATGCCAGTGGCCGATCCAGTAATGAGGCTGGTTTTTTGCTGCAACTAATGTCTCGTTTGTTCGGTACGAACTACGTCAATAACTGTAGTTATTATTGCCATCAAGCCAGCGGAGTCGGGCTGGGTTCCAGTCTTGGAACAGGAGCAGGTACGATCCGTTTGGATGACCTGCGGGATGTGGATCTGTATCTCTTGATCGGAGCCAATCCCGCGTCCAATCATCCTCGACTGATGAAGTCGCTGATGGAAATACGTCGCGATGGCGGCAAAGTGATCGTCGTCAATCCGGTCAAAGAATTGGGATTGGTGAATTTTCGAATTCCAAGTGATGTGCGGAGTCTGCTGTTTGGCTCTGAAATCGCGAGTACCTATTTACAACCGAATATCGGCGGAGACATTTTTTGGTTGCTGGGAGTCGCGAAGGAGATCTTCGAACGAGACGCTCATGATAAAAAGTTTATCGAAGAACATACGGAGCAATTCGAAGCGTTTCGAAAGCTTGCTGTTGAAACTGATTGGAAAACAATCACAGCCGGCAGTGGTTTAACGCGAGATCAAATTGCTGACATCGCTGGCCAGTATTTGAATTCAACGAATACGGTGATCGGTTGGTGCATGGGAGTCACTCATCACCTACACGGGACCAACACCGTGCAGATGATTGCCAACGTCGCTTTGTTGCGTGGAATGGTGGGACGCCGTCGAGCGGGCTTGATGCCGATTCGCGGTCATAGCAACATCCAAGGAATGGGATCTGTTGGCGTGACGCCTCAGCTGAAAACCGCCATGTTGCAGCGGTTCGAAAAAGAGCTGAAGATCGAAGTTCCGAAAGGGCCAGGTTACGACACAATGGCTTGTATGGAGGCGGCTGATCGAGGCGAAATGGACTTTGCATTCAATCTCGGAGGAAACCTGTTTGGCAGCAATCCGGACATGAAGTTTGCTCAGGAATGCTTCGGGAAGATCAAGACTGTCGCTTACCTTTCAACGACTTTGAATACCGGGCATGCTTTTGGTTTGGGCGAAGACACTTTGATTCTTCCCGTGTTGCCTCGTGACGAGGAATTTCAGCCAACAACTCAGGAATCAATGTTCAGCTATGTTCGGATGAGCGACGGCGGAAAGGCTTTGTACGCGGGCCCACGGAGTGAAGTCGAGATCCTCGCAAAGATTGCTCAGCAGGCTTTGCCGTCTGATGGTCCAGTTGACTTTAAAGAATTGGAAAGTCATTCCGCCTTACGAAAGCTGATTGCCAAGTTGGTGCCTGGGTACGAAGAAATGATGGGCCTGGAAACTCAAAAGCGCGAGTTCTACGTGAAAGGCCGAGCGGTTGAAGAATATCGTTTTCCAACGGAAAGTGGACGAGCCAAATTTCACGCTCCTGAATTGCCAGACATCGTGGAGGGCGAATCGACGTTTCGACTGATGACCGTGCGAAGCGAAGGTCAATTCAATAGCGTTGTTTACGACGAAGAAGATTTGTACCGAGGGCAAGAACGTCGAGACATCGTGCTGATGAATCAGGCAGACATGACTCGGCTGAATTTGAAGAAGGACCAAAAAGTTTCCGTTCGCAATTCGACCGGCGAAATGCGTTTGCTGCTTGCTCGGCCGTTCGATGTTCGGGCGGGCAACATCTTGATGTACTACCCCGAAGCAAATGTGCTTGTGCCTCGCACAGTCGATCCTCTTTCAAAGACACCTGGTTTCAAGGGCGTTCCCGTCGTCATTGAACCAGAAGAGTCTGCGATGAGCGCTGACTCTTTGAGTACATAATCCCCATGACATTGTGATGAACGGTTGAAAAAGCTCAGGCCGTGTTTTCGGCAGAACTCGACTTACCCGAGGATTGTGTCAAGTTGTCATTCCCCGAAGGTGCTTGGTCGATGTGTTGAATACGGCGAACGTTTTACGAACGGACGTGATTTCGCAGGGCATCTGGCATTGAACCGAGAATTTCTTGACTCGGTGCCGTTCTGTGATGACGATATCTAGAGGTTGTGATTTCGCATAATCGGAAAATCCGGCATGACTGGTTGTTTTAAAACGGCTGGTGACGAATTGCTCATACGTTTTTGGGCAATTCGAATCGGATCAACGAGGGACTTTCCCGCAGAGCGATTGCAGCAGGGTAAGATAAGGCCACGCCATCAGTCGAGTTGACTTTGCGGTGTGAAGACCAGTTCTTCGGGATTTCAGGATAGAAGCGAATGGCTCAAAACAATAACAATTCCATCGTCATTGGTTTTTCGATCGCAGCCTTGCTGGCCGTGGTGTTTGGAGTGCTGTGGTACTTGGACAACGCGACTGTCCAGACTTTGACGGCTCAATTGCAATCCAGCAAGAATGGAGAGTCTGATCTCAAAGACAAAGTGAGCCAACAAATTGACCAGTTGAATGAAGTGCGAGCACTTGTGGCACCTGCTTCTGCTCAGACGACACCAGAAGATTTGGATCCAGAAAATGATCTCACATTGAACACGGGCAGGAGTGTGCTCGCGGAAATTGCAGGCGATGGAACGGCTGCTTCTGGAAATCTGATTGATTCTTTGAGATCGACCAAGTCGGAAAGCAATCAAAACCAGATGACGGCAACAATTCGCCAAAAGCAAATTGAAAAAGCTGCAACAGATCTTCAAAACACCATCGTGTCGAAAGACGTGTTGATTGAAGAAAATCGCAAAGCTCGGGACCGAGCAGAACAAGAGCTGGCGAAAAAAGAAGCGATGCATGCCGAGCAGATGAAGGGATTGGAAGATCAGATCCGAACTCTCACTGCCGAAAAAGCCGAAAAGGATGCCGAGCGGGCACGTCTTCAAACAACTCTTCAGCAAGAACGCTTGGCTTGGAACGACCGACGCGAAGAAATGACAGGTTGGCTTGTTAATCTTCGAGCTCGTCTTCGTGAACGAGAAGATCTTACGTTTTCCAAGCCTGATGGTTTGGTTACTGCCATCGATCACAACGAAGGCTTGGTATTTCTTGACCTTGGATTCGGTGATGATCTTCAAAAGGGCATTGGTTTTTCTGTCTACAAGAAGAATCACTCGGGTGTCGGTCGAGTAAATACCAGTGATGTGAAGGGCAAAATTGAAGTCACTGAAATCTTAGGCCTACATCGCTCTGTCGCTAAAATTGTGGAACAGAAGAACAACGATCCCATTGCTCCAGACGATCCCATCTATTCACCAATCTTCCAAGCTGGTCAGACCTTAGAAATCGCCATCGTTGGTCAGATCAATGTGGATGGTTTAAACCGAAAAGAATTTCGTCGCTTGGTTCTAGCGTCTGGTTCTAAAATCAGCGTTGAAGTGGGCCGCCAAGGTCAGTTCACTGATAGTGACGGCTTGGAAATTTCAAAAGAAGCAGCTGTTGCATCCATCACGCCTCGAACTCGATTCCTTGTGATCGGTGATGTTGGTGATGTCAACAGTAGCAGTGCGGATACCAACCAAGAAGCCGTGTTCCAGCAGATGCGAGAGAACAAAGCGGCACTGGAAGAAAAGTGTGCTGGATTGGGCATTTATCCGATCGGCCTTTCTTCCTTCCTTGAACACATTGGTTTCAGCCCGAAGCAGACAGCTTGGACGGCGGACAGCGGTAAGCCTCATCCGTCTATTCTTGTGAACGGAGCCCGAAGTGCGGCCACAAATGGTCGTATTGGAAACAGAGAAAGTGGAGCCGCGATTTCCGGTCTCTACACCGACCGAACTCGACCTTCACCGGTTTCGACTGGTAGTGTCAGCAAGATTTACAGCGGCAAGTAGTTGTTGGGATCATGCAACCAAAATTCTAAACCTCGCCATTTCTATGGCGAGGTTTGTTTTTGCGCTGAATTTCATTTTCATGTGGCAACGTGCCAATACGTTTTGCCGAACATGAACATCGTAAGATCAGCCAAATACATCTCAGCAGGTTGCCGTGCATCAGCTCTTCAACCAGCCGACGGCAATCGTCGGTCTGCGGTTTCAGATTGGCATGGTCACTTGTATGGGGGAGCCGCAGTTTAGATAGTGGTTGGACAGGCTGCCAAAAGATGGCAGCGTACGAATCCCACCTCTCTCTGGAATGCCTCGAATGTCCCCACGCTCTCTCCTACGATTTGTCGCTCTGATCCCCGCATTGCTGTGCGTCGATGTTGGGCGGGCCGAGCTGAAGCTTAGTGCCGTTTTTTCTGATCACATGGTTTTGCAACAGAAGAAGCCCATTCAGATTTGGGGGTGGTCTGATCCTGGGCAAGAAGTGACCGTCACTTTGACTCGAGCGGGGACCGAGATATCCGAAACCGCCAACAGCGATCAGTCCGGGCGTTTTGAAGTGAAGTTGCCTGCAATGAAAGCAGGATTTGATGTTTGCACTTTGAAGATTCAGGCTGATGAGACACGAGTACTGAAAGATATCTTAGTTGGCGAAGTTTGGCTGTGCAGTGGTCAGTCAAACATGGCGTGGAATGTCAATTCTGCGAACGACGCCGACCTTGAAGCAATGACGGCCAACTATCCCAATCTGCGATTGATCAGTGTTCCCCAAGTTGGCACACAGGAAACTCAAACCACCTTCAAAGGTTCATGGCAAAAGTGTACTTCAACGTCCGTCAAAGACTTTTCGGCAGTTGGCTATTTCTTTGGTAGACAACTTCACCAGACATTGAATGTCCCAGTGGGGCTGATTGACAACGCGTGGGGAGGTTCTGCGTGTGAAGCTTGGGTTGAACGCGACCTGTTGGCCGCCGATGAAAAATTTCAACCCTTGTTGGAAAAATGGCAAGCGACAGAATCCACATATGATCACCAGAAAGCACTCGCGAGTTACAAGACGAAATTGGCGAAGTGGAACGAAACCAAAAAGGGCAATCGTCCTCGAGCACCTCGCAATGTCTTGGCTGGCCAGCATCGCCCTGCCAATCTTTATCATGGTGTGCTCAAGCCAATCATGGGTTACACGATGCAGGGGGCGATTTGGTATCAGGGCGAATCGAATGCCGGCCGAGCCTACCAGTATCGTGACTTGTTTCCTTTGATGATTTCAAGCTGGCGAGAAGAATGGGGCCAAGGTGATTTTTCGTTCTACTGGGTTCAGTTGGCTGACTTCATGGCTGAAACAGATCAGCCAGAAGAAAGTGCTTGGGCAGAACTGCGAGAAGCTCAAACAATGACAATGGCTAAGCTGCCTCACACTGGTGAAGCCGTGATTGTGGACCTTGGTGAAGCCACCGATATTCACCCCAAGAACAAGCAGGACGTTGCGAAACGTTTGGCTCGATGGGCATTGGCTAACGACTACGGTATGACAAACTTGGTTCATCGAAGCCCGATGTATCAATCGATGAGGGTCGAAGACGGCAAAGCCATTCTGAAATTTGACCATGTTGGTGCAGGGTTGGATACGTTTGATGTCCGCGAGCCGATTGGCTTTGCGATTGCGACAAAGGACGGAGCCTTCGTCGAAGCGCAAGCAAAGGTGACAGGCAAAAATACGATCGAAGTGTGGCACGCAGACGTTGCTGATCCCGCAGCCGTCAGGTATGCGTGGGCAAACAATCCTGTCTGCAATGTGCAGAGCAAAGAAGGTCTGCCCATGACTCCATTTCGCACGGATGATCGAGCGGGTGTGACAGCAAGTGTCTTGAAGTAAGCCAGCAAGACATGCGTCCGTCGGCTGCTTCTCGTTGATGGCCTAAGCCAACGAGACCTGCTTGCGGAGCTGCTGGCAACTACGCCTGCGAATGATTTTGACTGACGATGAGAGTGATTCGAATCGCTAAAAATAAAGCCCACCGTCGATGTGAATCGGCGGTGGGCTTTTTTCGTTTCTATTGGAGGCGACTGTGAAGGTTCCAATGAGAATTCAGTGGTTGTCCATGTGACGAACGAACTATCTCATTGAGCTCATGTTCATGATTGGCAGTAGCAAGGCGGCGATGACAAAGGTCACCATGGTTGCCATCAGTAATAGCAGGATCGGTTCCAGCATGCGGACGATGACATCAATCTTTCGGCTTGTCGTTTTTTCGAGCCCATCGGCAACGTTGATCAAGACGTTTTCAAGATTGTTTGCTTCTTCACCGATCGAAATCATTTCAACGATTTCCCTTGAAAACTGGCCGCTGGCTTTCAATGGCACGGCTAGGGATTTACCGCCTGAAACATTGTCAGCCGCGTTTCCGATGGCTCGACTTAACACCACGTTTCCACTCGCGTCTTTGGCGATATTTAGAGACTGCAGAATGGGAACGCCGTTGTTTAACAAGGTTCCCAGCATGCGGCAGAATCGGGCCACGGCAAGGTTTCGAGATATTGGCCCGATGCCCGGAGCTCGAAGCTTGTACGAATCCATTTTCTGTTGAGCTTCTTCATTGTCTCGCAGGTTGTAGATCGCGTAACCAACGATGCCAATGATTGCTGGAAAAATCACATACCAGTAACCTTGCAGCCAACTACTGAAGTCCAGCAGGTATATGGTGGTAATGGGAAGCTTTCCTTGTTCTTCCATTTTGCCAAAAATCTGTTCGAACTTTGGCACGAAGAAGATTAACAGCGCGCCCAAGATTGCAGATCCGACGATCAGCAGGAACAGTGGGTAAACCATGGCCCCGACAACTTTGCCTCGCAGTTCAGCTTGGTGTTCATTGAAGGTTGAAATACGAGTCAACACGTCTTCGAGGAATCCGCCTTCTTCTCCGGCCTTCACCATGCTGACAGTCAGGCGGTCAAAGGCCTTGGGATGACGACGCATGGCGTCGTTAAGTCGAGTTCCTTCTGCCACCTGCTCTCGAACGTCCTGTACCACGAACTTCAAAGTGGTGTTGGAAGTTTGATCTTCAAGCAGCTGCAAGCTTTTTAGCAAGGGGACTCCGGAGCGCAGCAAGTCAGCGAGCTGATTGTAGAAGACCGTCAGGTACTTCAGCGAAACTCGTTTTGAACCTGTGGCAGCTTGTTTTTGAGTTGCTGCGGATAGAGCAATCTTGATTGGAAACAGGCTTTGTCCCTGAAGGTTCCCCAAGGCCTCTTTTTCGCTGGCCGCGGCGATTGTGCCGTTCACCTGCTTGCCGGTTAATTCGCGAGCGATGTAGTCAAAATCTGGCATACGAATACAAATTCTGGAGGGCAGGAGAAGTGGCTTGCGGGAGGTCTCGGAATGATCACATGAAGAGCGTTCAGGGCCGAGACACTGGGATTTTATCAATGATTGCGACTGTCACCAGACATTTTGAGAGACGAATTGTACGCATCTGAGATGACGGTGTGGTCGATACGGATTGTCGGGCATTCTGCCTACACTTGTCATCAACCCCGAGCTCCTCTCTCGGTTTCGCACGACTTTTGCTGAGATATCAGAATGCAGGCAATCGAATTTTCAAATTGCGGTGCTTTCACTGAAGTATTACGGGTGGTTGATCGAGACGTTGCTAAGCCCAACGCTGGCCAGGTGGCCGTGCGGATGCTGTGTAGCCCGATCAATCCGTCCGATTTGCTGTTTGTCCAGGGCCGCTACACAACGCTCCCAGAATTTCCTCAGATCCCAGGATTTGAAGGAGTTGGAATTGTCGAGGCGGCGGGAGGAAGTCTGCGTGGACGATTGTTTCGAGGAAAGCGAGTTGTTGTTTTAAATCAACAGGGAGGCACTTGGTCTAAAAACACGGTCGTCTCTGATTCTCAAGTGGTTCCCGTTCCGAAGTCTTTCACCGATGTTGAAGCAGCCACATCTTTCGTGAACCCCATGACTGCGTGGATGATGGTCCAACATGTATTGCGAGTGCCCAAGGGGGGATGGCTAATTCAAACGGCTGCGGGTTCCATCTTGGGCCGCATGGTGATTCGATTGGGACAATCGCTTGGGTTTCAGACTGTCAATGTTGTCCGATCTGAACAAGCGGCGAATCGATGTCGTGAGGCTGGTGCGCAGCACGTCATTCAGTGGGACGAAAGCGTTGATTCGGCAAATGACCTCAAGAATCGAGTCACCAAGGCAGCGGGAGCGTCGGCTTTGATGTATGCGATCGACGCGGTCAGCGGGCAGACAGGCACAGCCGTACTGCAATGCCTGTCGCGGAATGGAAAATTCTTGGCCTATGGAACCTTGAGTGCCGAACCGCTGACGATTCCGACTCGTCAAATGATGTCCAACCAGTGGTCAATTGATAGTTTCTGGCTGGGACACCGTATGCAGCAGCTAAATCTGGTCAAGAAGCTAAAAGTGATTCGGAAAGTTCAAAGGTTGATTCAAGCAGGCATTTTGGTGACTCCTGTTGCCAGTGTGGTGCGATTGGCCGAACTTCAGTCCGCTCTTGCGTTGATTCAGGAACAAAACTGTGATGGCCGAGTCCTGCTTTCAATGAGCTGAGGAAATGCATCGACCTGACCGATACGAGTGCGTGGGCACAAATCTCTCTTCGCTTGACGTGCTCGTGTCTGGTTGCTGGCTGGAATTTCGGCTTGCAGCTGACCATAATTAAGGGCAGTTCACGACTTCCCGCCTTCTTCTTCAGGAGAACCTGATGTCACGCTTGTCTCGTCGTTCGTTTATGGCTTCCGCGGCAGCTGCTAGTGCCGCCATGACTTTTCCATCTGGCTGCCGCTCTGGTATGGCCATTGATGATGTGAATCTTGGATTTATCTCGTGCGGCAATCGAGCTGGCCAGCACATGGGGATGTTCGACAAGATTGACGGAGTGAACATCGCTGCGGTCTGTGACCCAGACGAAGCCGCACTTGGTCGAGCTCAAAAACGTTTCGATGGCGCCACAGGTTATTCTGATCTGCGAAAAGTGTTGGATGACAAAAGTATCGATGCTGTTGTTGTCGCCACCACGAATCACTGGCACTGTCTTGCCGCAATTTGGGCGATGGAAGCTGGCAAAGATGTCTATGTGGAAAAACCACTTTCACATAGCCAATGGGAAGGTCGCCAGACGGTGAATGCTGCTCGAAAGTACAAACGCATTTGCCAAGTGGGAACTCAGCAGCGTAGCGATCCGATGCAGGCTGAAATTAAGGACTTCTTGCACAAGGAAAAAGCACTGGGGGCAATTCAGACAGCTCGAGTCAACCGCATTGGTGTCCGAGGTGCCATCGGAAAACGTAGCACGCCATTGGTGATCGATGACAGCGTGAACTACGACCTGTGGCTTGGACCAGCCCAAGACAAGCCGATTTATCGCAACAAGTTGCAGTATGACTGGCACTGGGATTTCAACACCGGTTCCGGAGAAATGGGCAACTGGGGAGTTCACGTGTTGGATGACCTTCGCAACAACATCTTCCAAGATGAAGTTAAGCTTCCGAAGCGCGTGTTTGGTGCGGGGGGCCGAATTGCTTGGAACGATGCAGGCGATACTCCGAACGTTCACTTTGTTTACTTCGATACTGGCTCGATCCCTGTTGTGATTGCCCTATCCAATCTGACGGCCGGTCCTAAAGAACGGAAGTCACCTAAGCACGTTGGTCCTAGCAGTGGATACATGGCTTACTGCGAAGGCGGTCGGTTTGAAGGTCAGCGTAGTAAAGCGAGAGCCTACGACAACGACGGAAAGTTGATCAAGGAATTCAAGGGCAGTGGCGGCAACGGCCAGCACCACGAAAACTTTATTGATGCTGTTCGAAGTCGAGATGTCAGTAGCTTGAACACTGATATCGAAATGGGGCACCTGAGCACGGGTTGGTGCAACCTTGCCAACATCGCCTACCAGACGGGAACGCCGTTCCGAAAAGCGGATTCTGAAGTGGTCTCTGGCGACGGCGGGATTTGGGAGAACATCGTTGACGAAATGGGTCGCCACATTGGTGCTCATGGAGTCAAGCTGGAAAGCGACGACATTAAGCTCAGCCCAATGCTGACGGTGGACGTCGAAAACGAGAACTTCGTTGGTGCGAATGCTGATGTTGCCAATCGCTTTGTGAAGCGTGAATACCGAGCCGGCTACGAAGTTCCAAAAATCGATGCCTAGAGCAGCAATTTAGCTTCGCTGTTGTTGCTAGAAGTTTGAAAGGTAACCATCACATGCATGTGATGGTTGCCTTTTTTTGTGGCCACATTGTTGAAATATTCCCGTAAGATCCCAAGCAAGGCAGCCTCAGATTGTGGTCAAACGCTGCTCGCTTTCACGCATTCCGGTGTACAAGCTTCACTGGGCTTAAGAAAGCCGGGTAGAGCAGATCCACCGCCGAGCTGATCCACTGCCGAACAGATCCACTGCCGAACAGATCCACTCCGAACAGTGAGTGCAGACGTGAGGAATTGAAGGTTTGTGACCCGGCACGGACGGCAAATCAGCATCTGGAAACGTAACACTTACTTGTTTCGATCGTCGTCATCGGCCAATAATACCGAACTCGGCTTGCCCCCACCTTTTCAAAGACAGACCAATGTCACGTCCCCAATCGATTTCAATTCACTGGTTTGTTGTTCTTTCTATCGCAGTGTTCCAGATCAGTCTTGGAAGTCGCAGTGTTTTGGCAGTCGATCAAAATTCTGAGACCGATCAACAATCGAGCTCTGAAGCCGATCCTGGTAGCGGAGAACTGCTTGAGGGCCATTCGGCACATGGGGAAATTTTCAATGAAGGACCAAGACAAGCCGCCTTTTTGATGGAAGGGACGGGGGAAGTAGATTTTCCCGTCACCGCAGCTTCCGAGCAGGCTCGTCAGTTTTTTCTTCAAGGCGTCGGTCAGTTACACGGATTTTGGTACTTCGAATCGGAGCGATCTTTTCGGCAAGCTGCCGCCCTGGACCCGAATTGCGCAATGGCCTATTGGGGCATGGCAATGTCAAATCGGAAGAACGTCGATCGTGCTCGGGGCTTCATTCAAGAAGCCAAAGATCGAATGGATAAGGTGACCGGGTACGAACAAAAATGGATCAAGGCATTCGACAAGTACATCAATAAAGATGCAAAATCTGACGAAGAAAAACGAAAGCGAGCAACGGAATATGTTTCGTCATTGGAAGAAATTTTAAGCGACTTTCCGCATGACCTTGAAGCCAAAGCGTTCCTTGCTGAATTCCTTTGGTCGGCTCAACGTGAGAAGCTTCCGATCGTCAGCTACCACGCTGTTGATGCGATGATTCAGGATGTGCTGCTTGTTCAACCCAATCATCCCATTCACCACTACAAGATTCATCTTTGGGATCGCAAGAAGGCGGCAATCGCCTTGAAGTCTGCGGCTGAGTGTGGGCCATCAGCTCCATCGATTGCTCACATGTGGCACATGCCGGGACACATCTATTCAAAGCTTCATCGCTATCACGATGCGGTTTTTCAACAAGAAGCTTCAGCACGAGTGGACCATGGGCATATGCAGCGAGACTTAGTGCTGCCCGATCAAATTCACAACTTTGCTCATAACAACGAGTGGTGTATTCGAAACCTGTTGCATGTCGGCCGAGTATCAGATGCCTTGTCTTTGTCGAAGAATATGATCGAGCTGCCTCAGCATCCCAAATACAATTCGGTGAAGAAATCGGGCAGCTTTAAGTATGGTCGAGATCGGCTGGTTTTGACTCTGTCAACGTATCAGCTGTTTGAAGAAACAGTTCGTCTTTCGACCACGCCCTACTTGGAACCTGTGGAGGATTTTAAGATTGATTTGAAGGCTGATCGCCTTGTGGCATCTGCCATGGTGATGACTGGTGAGTCCGCGTTGGCGACAAAGCGACTTCAGCAAATTCAAGGTCAATGGGATGAACGAGAGAAGAAGAAGTCGGCTGCAGCAGAAACGGCAAGAGACAAAGCGACTCAGGAAAAGAAGGATAAGGGGCAGATTGCTAAGGCCGTGTCGGCAGCCGAAAAGCCATTCAATAATGAATTGAAGCAACTGCAGGCGGCATTGGATGAAGTGAATGGGCGTGTTTTGCTTGTGAAGGGGGAATTCGAAGAAGCTCTTGCCTTGTTGAAGAAGCCAGGCGTTCTTCCGCCCGAAGAACTTGTCGACGTGATGCTGAAAGCGGGAAAGACGAAAGAAGCCGTTCAGAAGATCGAAGAGATCGTTCGGACAAATCAAAACGAAGTTCGACCACTCGCGTGTCTTGTGGATACCTATTGGCGGGCTGGCGAAAAGGAAAAGGCAGCGAAGGCATTTTCTGATCTCCAGAAAATTTCTGCCTCAATCGATCGGCACGTTCAGGCGTTTGCACGGCTTGCTGTTGTTGCGAATCACGTGGGTATTGCGGGCGATTGGCGTCAGCCATTGGCTGTTATGACGGACCAAGGTCAACGGCCGTCGTTGGATGACTTGGGGCCGTTTCGTTGGGCTCCCGTCAAGGCGTCTGACTTTCAACTGGTGGATTCAGATAAGCAGGTTCGGTCTTTGGCTGATTACAAAGGCAAGCCAGTGGTTGTCATTTTCTATCTCGGACACGGTTGCCTGCACTGTGCTGAACAGCTTCAGAAGTTTGCTCCGGCGGCGAAAAAATTCCAAGATGCTGGATTTGAATTGATCGCTGTCAGTACAGACAAACAGGAAACTTTGAGTCGAGCCTATGAAGATCTCGATGAAAAGTTCCCCTTTCCACTGGTCGCAGATCCCAAACTTAGCACTTTTAAAGAGTATCGCTGTTTCGACGACTTCGAAGACCAGAGTCTCCATGGCACGTTCGTGGTTGACGGTCAGCAGCGAATTCGCTGGATGGATATTAGCTATGAGCCGTTTATGGATCCGGATTTCGTGTTGAAAGAAGCCATCCGTTTGATTGGACAAGATGCCGTGACAAAAGAGCTGCCTGAAATGACTCAGAAAGGCATTGGCGTTGAAGACATCGGGGCCGAAGAATAAACGGCAGGTGCGATCAGTCATTTGAGGCTGATTGAGCGTCGGGTGTCGCTGGGGTGCTCGGTGCAGTACGTCGTGTGTCGGCTGTCGGCTGTCGTGTGTCGTGTGTCGTGTGTCGTGTGTCGGCTGCCGCCAACAAGTTGTCTGATTCGGCCGGATTTCGGGATGGCGAAGCTCGACAAAAAAGATGGCCTTGCCTGTTGGGCCACCGAATATTTCGACGTCTTTCGCCACCCGCTGTTCCGAAATCCCTGTTACGTTTTGGGACTAAATGCCCAGTTCCTGTTTGGCTTCGGTGAACTTTTCTATGGCGAAGTCGAGATCTTCGATTGAATGAGCGGCTGAAATCTGAGTTCGAATTCGTGCTTTGCCCTGAGGGACCACCGGGTAGCTGAATCCGACAACATACACCCCCTTGGACAGCATTAGCTCTGACATGCGGGCCGCCAAGACAGCGTCTCCAAGCATGATGGGGACGATCGGATGGCTGCCGGGAAGCAGTTCAAAACCAGTGGCTTCCATTCCTTTGCGGAAGTGAGTTGTGTTGCGTTCCAGTTTGTCTCGAAGCTCTGTTGATTCTGTCAGTAAGTCAATCGCACCGATTGACGCTGCAACGATCGGTGGGGCGACTGAATTTGAAAACAGATACGGGCGAGATCTTTGACGAAGCAGATCGATCACTTCTTTTTTGCCACTCGTATATCCACCACTGGCACCTCCAAGTGCTTTGCCAAGTGTTCCGGTGATAATATCGACTCGATCCATCACATTGTGATGCTCGTGAGTTCCTCGACCTCGCTCACCAAGAAAGCCCACAGAGTGCGAATCATCGACCATGACCAAGGCATTGTATTTTTCAGCCAGATCGCAAATTCCGGGCAGATTTGCGATGAAGCCGTCCATGGAAAAGACACCGTCCGTTGCAATCATCCGGAATCGAGCTGACTGAGCTTCTTGGAGCTTTTGTTCCAAGTCTTCTAGGTTGTTGTTGCGGTAGCGATAACGTTGAGCTTTGCACAGGCGTACACCGTCGATGATTGAGGCATGGTTGAGTTCGTCGGAGATGATGGCATCGTCTTTGGTCAGCAGTGTTTCAAACAGGCCGCCGTTGGCATCAAAACATGAGGTGTACAGAATGGTGTCTTCTGTCCCCAGAAACGTGCTGAGCTTTTGCTCGAGTTGAGTGTGGATCGACTGAGTTCCACAGATGAAACGCACTGAAGAGAGGCCATAACCCCAGGTCCGAAGTCCTTCAGATGCTGCTGCTTGGATACTCGGGTGTTCAGAGAGGCCTAGGTAATTATTGGCGCACATATTTAAGACCGGTTCGCCATCTCCGACTCGAATACGTACGTTCTGAGCCGTCGTGATTGCTCGTTCCGATTTGTATAAGCCTGCGTCTTTGATTTCTGTCAGCTGTGAGGTTAGGTGCTGCTGAAACGTTCCGTACATGGTTCTGGTTGCTTTTGGAAGGCGTTGATATTGACGTGTCTACGTTGTGATGGAGAGTGACTACAGCACAAACCGGCTTAGGTCTTCGTCTTTGTACACTTCGTCAAGTCGGTCACTGACAAAGCTGGCATCGACGAGAACCGTTTTTCGGCCACAGTCGGGAGCGTCGTAGCTGATTTCTTCCAGCAGTCGTTCCATGATCGTCTGTAGGCGTCGAGCACCGATGTTTTGAGTCGACTGGTTGACATGAAAAGCCACTTCGGCGATCTTGGCAAGTCCGTCTTCGGTATACTGAATTTCGATGTCGTCCACTGCAAGTAGTTCCGCATACTGCCGAGTAATCGAACCAGATGGTTCGGTCAAAATGCGAACAAAGTCGTCTCGGCTTAGGTCTTGCAGTTCGACTCGAATTGGAAAACGCCCCTGCAGTTCGGGCATCAAGTCCGATGGCCGAGCTCGATGAAACGCGCCGGCTGCAATGAACATCATCTTTTCGGTGGACACCATGCCATAGCGAGTTTGAACGGTTGTTCCTTCAACGATGGGCAATAGATCTCGTTGCACTCCTTGGCGACTGACATCGGCCGACTTTTGTCCGTCGCCTCCACTGGCGACTTTGTCAATTTCGTCAATGAAAATGATGCCCGTTTCTTCAGCCAGTTGAACGGCTTCTTCGTTGATCGATTCCTTATCAAGTAGCTCCTCGACGAATTGTTCTTTCAGCACTTTTCTTGCGGCTGACACCGACAAACGGCGAGACTGAGACTGCTTGGGCATCATGCCTTCCAGCATGTTTTGCAAGTCCATATCCATTTGCCCGGCACCCATGTTGCCCGCAATGACTTGGACTGGAGAATTCTTCTGTTCAGATGACAGTTCGACCATGCGATCGTCCAGCTTGCCATCACGAAGCATGTCTCGAAACTTGGCCACTGTACGTTCATGGCGCGCGTGTTGGTCATCCGGGCTTTCAGTTTCGGCTGAGTCCGTTGATATGGGAGACGCTGGTTCGTAGGGAACCAACAGTTCCAAAAGTCGATCTTCGACGCGTTCGTCGGCTTCGGCTTCTACAGTTGTCCGCTTTGCTTCGCGCACGATTCCGATCGATGCTTCCACCAGATCTCGAACCATGCTTTCGACGTCTCGACCGTAGTAACCCACTTCGGTGTATTTGGTTGCCTCAACCTTAATAAAGGGCGATCCTGTCAGATCTGCAAGACGCCGAGTGATTTCAGTTTTGCCCACACCCGTGGGGCCAATCATCAAAATGTTGCGAGGGGTCACCTCTTTACGCATTGATTCTGAAAGGTTTTGCCATCGCCAGCGGTTACGCAATGCGATTGCCACTGCCTTTTTTGCAGCAGCCTGCCCAACGATGTGTTCATCAAGTTTGTCGACAACTTGACGGGGGGTGAGAACGTCGGTGCGATCAGCCATTATTCGGAACAAGCACGGAAGCCTGCAAATATGGTTTGTGACTCAAAAAAAAGGACTCTGTTTCGCATATTAGGCGTCACGAGAACAGAGTTCGATTCACGGAAGCTCGTTTCCCAAAATTCTGACCTACATCAGTCGTCTGCCAGAGTTGACAGACCAAGCACACGCCCGACTTATCTGTCGCCTTGCAGGCTACGATTCGCTGGGTCCTGAAGGTGATACGTTTGGGGCAACTGCATGCCTCGAAGTGCTACTTCGAAATTGAATCGAGTTCTTCAACGATAATGTTGTCGTTGGTGTAGATATCGACTTCTGCGGCGACTTTTAGAGATTCGCGGACGATTTGTTCGGCGGGCAAAGTTGAATGTTTGACTAAGGCCTTTGCTGCGGAAGTCGCATAAGGGCCGCCGGAACCAATTCCGACGACACCGTCGGTCGGTTGAACGACGTCGCCATTGCCAGTAAGCAGAAGTGTCAGAGATTGATCGGCAACGATCATCATCGCTTCAAGCTTTCGTAGGGCACGGTCGGTTCGCCAATCGCGGGCGAGTTCAGTGGCGGCTCGGGCGATATTGCCCGGAAAGTCGCGAGCTTTTTCTTCAAAGCGTTCCATCAAAGCGAATGCATCAGCGGTGGAACCGGCAAAGCCCACCAGCACGTTGCCGTCCAGCATACGTCGCAACTTTTTGGTATCCGATTTCATGATGGTGTTGCCGTACGTGACTTGACCATCAGCTCCCAAAACCAGTTTGTCTCGATGCCGAACCGCTAGCACGGTTGTTGCACGCCAGATTGGTTTGCTCATCAGTCTCGGCTCACTCACAAAAACGATATGTTCACTAAGAACCGAGTTTGTAGCGTTCGGTCATCGACGACTCAAGCATATCGTGGATATCCGAGCTTGGATACCAGGTTATTATTTACGACCGGGCTTTAGTCGCCTCTTCCACCGTCGGCTAACAGCCCGTTGAAAAAGCCTAGATGTGGTCCCCCGATGCGTAAGAGAGGGATGAATCCCCCGCAACCCTGAGGTTCTACACATCCGGTATCCCTCGCTTACGCGCCGGGTTACCTTTTTCAACGGGCGGCTAAGTGATCACTTTCTGAACACTACTTACTGAACAAGCTAAATAGTCCACCCTTTTTCTTTTCGATGGCTGCTTGTTCAATCTGCTCATCATCAGAAAGGCTGAGCCGTCGAGTGAGATCACCGATGCTGCGTGTCAATCGAGACTTCGCAGCATACTGGCAAAGTGGAACACCGTTGTTACGTGCTCCAACCATCGTGGCGTAGTCATTTGGCAGTTGCCAGTAGACTTCGCGTCCAATCGTTTCCAACGCCTTGTTAAGACTGATGTCTGTGTCTTCCAGTCCCATTCGGTTGACCACGACCTCGACCTTGCGTTCGAGACCTTCGTGCTGATCAAGATACTGCATGACTCGAACAACGTTACGCAGCGAAGAAAGGTCCAGCTGAGTGACCAGAAGAATCTTGTCAGAGACTTCCATCGCTGACATGTCTAGCGGGCCGAAGGACTTGCTGACATCGATGACCAGATGTGAAAAAGTGGCCTTCAGAAGTGCCAGAATTCTGCGAAGGTCATCGCTGCGAACCAAGTCTTGGCTTTCGACTTCAACCGGTCGAGGAAGTAAAAAGACGCCGCAGTCGTGGCGAGTCAGTGATCTTTTAAGCAGACCGTAGTCCAGACGACTGATGTTTTCAGATACGTCTCGAATCGTGTAGTCGGGGATGATATCCAGCCAGATATCGGCGTCGCCTAGGGTTAGGTCTAGGTCAATGATGACGGGCGAGTTTTTCGGATCTTGAGCAAGTGACGCAGCGAGGTTGACAGAAAGTGAAGTGCTTCCCACTCCCCCACTGACTCCAACGACAGTAATAATTTGTCCGTTGTCGCCCCCGTTTTCGCCGTCGCCTCCACCCATTCCACCGCGGATGCGGTCAAGTGCAGCAATGAAGTCATCTAGCTGCAATGGCATGTTAAGGAATTCACGTGCCCCGTGTCTCATCACCTGAAGGATCAGACTTCCTTCTTGAGACGAGCTAATGACCAGTACAGCACATTGAGGCGCGTTGCGAGTAATTTCTCCAACGAGGTCAATTGCAGACTGAGCGTTACTGTCGACGTTCACCAGCGCGATGTCGGGCTGAGTTTGCTGAATGACGTCCATGAAAAATTCATAGCGTGAGCACTCAGCTTCAAGCCAGACAGTGTCGATTCCAAGCAACATGCTCTTCAAGGAATTTCGAGAGTCTTCGTTGGGATCGACAGTTGCGATTCGCAATACACTTTTCATGGTCTGCGCTTTCTGGTGGATGCTGTATTGACGGCCCACCAATACTCTGGCTGAATCAGGTCTGGACGAAATTATAACCGCAGAGCGATCGGCTTGCTTACCGTTGCCCGGGGCCAATCAAGCCGGGGCCTGAAGCAGTGCCGCTTGATGTCGAGCCACCTGAAATGGTTCTTGCTGGTGTCGAAAGTGTTGCTGTGCCGCTTTGGTGCATTGGTTGCTGAGGTGGCACCAGTTGGGCCGGTTGCCCTAACGATTGGTAGTTTGAATCTGGAGTGGGGCCTCCGCTGGTGCATCCTGTGCAGTTAGCTGATCCGCAATGCCCACATCCGGCACCTTGTCGTCCGTTTCCGCCATTCCGTCCAGCACCCCATCCACCTCCGTTTGAGTGAAGTCCGCATCGTCCGCCATTCTGTTGGCATTCCAAGCAGTTGGTGTTCATGCTGCATTCGTCACCCGTCTTCGGTACTTCGATCAAGCCTTGCCAGAACAGTTCGTGATCTGTGACCGTGTCCGTGAATAGGCCAGGGCCACCCGGTGGAACTTGATCTGGGCTCATCGGAGCGACGTGCTCAGGAGTCAGTAGAATCAGCAATTCTGTTTCGGCTTCGTTGAACTGTTTCTGACTAAACGCTGCGCCAATCCATGGTAGCTCTCCAAAGAAGGGCAGCTTCGATGTTGTGGCGTCTTCACGCTTTTGGATCAATCCACCGATGACAAGAGTTTCGCCGAAGTTCATTTCCACTTCAGTGTTGACTCGGCGAACCGTGAACGCTGGCACAGTGATGGTGTCTACGGTGACAGCGTTCGCAAAGTCACGCTCAACAACGGATGCGTCGATTTGCAGTCGCAAGCGATCGTTGCCTAAAATATGAGGGACTCCGTTAAGCAGAACTCCAAAAGGCTTGAATTCGATGGCCGTCACTCCAAGACCTGCAGGAACAAGGACAGGAGCTTCTCCACCGTTTTGAAGTTCGGCCGGTTGCCCATTGTGAGTCACAACCATCGGTGTTGCATGGATTTTGAGGAGCCCCTCGGTTCGAAGAGCATTCAAGTATCCCTGAAAGATGGAATTATTGTTGATGAATGCGAATGATGCACTGGTGTTGTTGAAGCCAGTGAATTGAATCTGCGGGGCTGCTCCAATCGCATTGGTGACGTTAGTCAGTGGCGTAATTGGCCCGGGAGTCGCATTGACAAATCCGTTGTTCGACAGCAAACCGAAGTTCATGCCCATTCTTCGCAGCTTCGAGCGATCGACTTCCATGATCGTGGCTTTCAGCATCACTTGCTGAACTCCGCCGGTCTGCATGTGGTTCATCACGAGCGGATAGAACTGCTCGGCGATGGTGACGATTTCGTTGATGTGACCAGGTTCAGAGACCCAGCCGCTTAATCGGACGGCACCTTTGATTTGTTCGACTTCAATCGCGTCGTTTGGATACAGCCGTTTCAGGTACGATTCAAGGTGACGTACATCTCCGCGAACCAGAATCTCAACGGACATTGTTTGATTGTATTCATCAACAATGGTTACCGTCGTGACACCCTCTTTGAGAGCGTAGACGCGGATCTGGTTGGGATGACCGTGGATCTCTTCGACCTTGATGACTTCGTCGTCAAAGTCGAAGACTTGACGGACTCTTCCGCCGGCCTCGAGTGTCACAGCGAATTTTTCGAACACAGCAACTTGATTTTTACCGGGTTCAAGTCGTCGAACGGGAGACCCGCCGGGATCTTGAGCTGGACAAAGTGTCGTGGTAATCGCCAATACCACAAACGCTGCTGAAAGTCTGGAAACGATCGATTGCATCCCTGCACTCCAAACGTGCTGAAGAGCGACCTCAGGTCGAAACCCAAGGTCGCTGCTCCAACTCATAACGCGCTCCGCGCGAATCCTGTCTTCCGAGCCGTCGGCAACGTGCCGGCCCCCCTCAGAAGACTCTGTTTTTGTACTTCTTGTCTCACACGCTACTGGAAAAGATCCAGCAATGGCTCGAGCTTCGATTCTAATTCTTCAGCATCTTCTTGAGAGACGCCACTGGTTAGCTCTTCAAGTGACGGTCCAGACTGATGTCCATCATTCGATGGGGCATAAGCTGCACTCATAGCGTCGCTTGTCAAACTGTTTGAAGACATGTCTTCAGGCAGTTTCAGATCGAGTGGTTCTTCTGAATCCACGTTCACTTCAACTCGCCGACCAACACCTCGTTCAAAAATTGTCATTGTCCAAGTCTCAGGAGTACTTGCTAAAGCTTCCATTGGACCTGTTGCCATTCCAGCTTCTCCACTGACTGCTTGCAGTTGTGCAAACATGTTGATGGGCGCTTCATTTTCTAAATCGTCATCATCTGAAATCAGTTCAGGCATCTGAAATGCGTCGCCCAACCCGTCGAATTGGTTTGATGATGTTTCGTTAATTGTATCTTCGCGACCCCCGAACAGACTTTCTTCTGAAAGAACTGCCAGGTCGATTTCACCCTTGTCAGAGTTTGATCGAAGCATGGTTGATAGGTCACCCTTCTTCCGAGCCAGAGTCAGTTTCATTGCCTGTTCGTCAGTGACAAGCAGTGAGATGTTTCTTGCTTTCGTGTTTTCTCCCGCACTTCCTTCTGCTCCGAAGACTTGGTTTTCGACAGCAAAGACTTCGATGTATTGAAGGATGGGCGCGACTTTTTCAATCGTGTCGCGTCCTCCGCGTTGTTTGACTGAATAGGTCAACAATAGGTCAATTCTGTTTCCAGGTTGCAGAATGCCACTGTGGTTTGTGGTTGCATCCACGGGGATGGTTGCGACCTTCATACCGTCTGGAATCCTGACTGTCTTTCCTTGTCCTTCAGCCAACTGACTTAAACGAATCATGTCGCCTGGCGAACGAGAAATTTTGAGTGCTTTGTCTTTAACTTGTTCCATGTCGACGATCGCATCTTCGGGGCAAGTTGCCGCGGGGACGCTAATGAGTCGAGTATTTAATTCTGTGAGAGGACTTCCGAATTCAATTTCGGCTGCTGCAACCAAAGCGGTTGCCATCGGTACTTCATTCTCACCGTCTTTGTTCGCAAGATACTGCTTTACCCCAAGCATCGCGACGAGGCCGCAGCCACCAGCGACTACTAAAGGGATCATTGTTGAGTTTTTCATAGCCTCAGGACTCCGGTAAGAAATCCGGCGTGCTCAGAAGGACGCTCGGGAGAAACCCCGCAATACGACTCGACTGGACATTCCGACGTTCCGAACCAACTCCTGTCAACGTCATCATCGGCAGACTCCGAATGGTCGCTTCAATAATGCTGTCAGGAATAAGGGTTGATCTTTGGTCCGCCACTCTGACTGACCGTTGTGCGCTTCAGAAATTGGTGCCACCGATGAAGGTGGCACCGCGAAATTCGTTGTTCGATGGGCGACTCCAGCAGCATCTGCCGTGCTTTCCATCTTCGATGATCTAAATCAGACCTGTGTGAATGAAGTAGCCAATTGTGCCGATGCAGATTGGGATGCCGTAAGGAAGCAGATACATTCGTGCTTTACGCTCTGTGGCAATTTCAGATAATTCGTAAGGGTTCTTGATCAAGCTCCATTCGCTCAGAATCAGCAGGCACTGCTTGTAATGTTTCTTCCAGTCGCCAGAAACAGCGACCATGACCACGGCCATGAATGCTCCAACAACAACTGAAACTGCGAATGAGTAAGCGGTGATTTGCCAGCCAACCCAAGCTCCAATACCGGCCATTAACTTAACATCGCCAGCACCCATGCCTCCGACTGCATAAAGAGGTAGTAGGCACATCAGGCCGACACACATTCCAAGAAGGCCTGCACCCATGCCGCCAAAACCTCCGGCGACTGTTTGATAGATCAGGCCTGTGAGAATCATTGGAAGAGTGATGTAGTTAGGAACTCGCAGTTCCTTGCCGTCAATCCACGCTGCGATGATCAGAACTACGGAGACCAATTTGATTGGCCAGTTCGTGTAGAGGAGCTCTGTCCAGTCCATTTCTCTGTCCCTTGTTGTTTTGTTGCAGAAGGTGTTATGAGTTGAAGCTTCGAACGAGGGAATGTTCAAAGGGTTTGCCGTCAATCAGTGATGAGACTGTTCGCGGCAGATTGTCTTTAGGCTTTGCTTGATGACATCAGAAAGTGGAAGGCCATCACGATGAACGCCATGGCGGCGAATCCAGTTCCTTGCATCAGATCTGAAATTGAGAGATCCATCCAGTAAGGAATCATGCGATTAGGTCCTTTCCAATTTTCGCTGAATCAAATGGATTCAGCATCATAAAAAAACGATTGCCGACGAAGCTCGTCGGCAATCGCTCGTTGTGGGCAGTGCACTGATGCCGAAAGGCGAGTGCGGGATCAGGCTTACTGAAGGTAAGCACCAACCTGTGTGAACTGAGCGTTAGCAGCCGAACCGATTGTGGTGATTGCTGCTAGGCAGACGACGATGATCAACGCCAGCATGACGGCGTATTCAACTGCTGTAGGACCATCTTCAGATACAACAAACTTCTTAACGCTATTGATGAACTTGTTCATTTCAAAACCCCTGATTGCGAGTTCGTTAATTTCTTGAATGGCAAAGACCAAAATGCCAGTCAAAGCTCGCCAACTCAATTCGATGAGTTTGAAAACGAGCGGTCTGCAGCAGGTAAGTGCCGCAGCGGTGAACTCATTCCAAACCTAGTTTAGGGTTTTTGTTGGTCAAGAAATTTGGGAAGGAATGGCAGAAGTTTACGGTCAGGTTGTGACGAATGGGATGGTTTTCAACACCAGGGAAACCTTGGCGGTTGGTGCGGCCAGCCACGAAAATTGGCCGATGTTTGTCGATTGAAAACCGAATGGATCGTGCGTCAATCGATTGCTGGTTTTCTCGGCGCATAAAAAAAGGAGACACCGAAAACGGAGTCTCCTTCTTGTTCCAAGCTGTCCAGACTCAGTGAGGCTGGATGCTGGTATATTTAGCTAGACTTACTGAAGGTAAGCACCAACCTGTGTGAACTGAGCATTAGCAGCTGAACCGATTGTTGTGATTGCTGCAAGGCAGACAACGATGATCAGAGCCAGCATAACGGCGTACTCAACTGCAGTTGGGCCGTCTTCTGATACGATGAACTTCTTTACACTGTTGGCGAACTTAGTCATTTCAAATTTCCTGATTCTGTGTCCGACGTGCGGACAATATGTGATAGGCAGACAACACGCCTGCCGAGCAAAGGATGGCTTTTGCTTAACTGCAAAAGCGTCGGTGTGCAGAAGATGATTGGCCGTTGACCGGTCATCTCCCGCTCCCGTCGTGGCCGCTTGTCGCGTCGTTCCGGGAACACAGGAAAACTAGGTCAGGAAATCGGGGACGCAATTTTTTCTTCAGAAAAAAAGGCAAGTCCACCCACAAAGGTCTCGACGTCCTTCGCGAAGTCAGACGCTCAGGAAGGATTTTGGCAGTGATTCTCCGGGTGATGTCGTTCGAAAATAGTCACTTCAGAAGTGCCTGCCGAAAGACAAATTTGATCATTTGTGCAAACAGCTGTCTTCGCAATCGCCTTCGATTGCGAGCGGAATCGAAATTCGAAGCGTTTCGGGAAGCCTAATCATTCAGCAAGCTTGCTTGCTGCATTGTCTGCAGTAGGTCGAGCAGATTCTGTTGCGCCGATGCATCGACGTTGGATAATTCAAGTACTCCGGTTGCAACAGTCAACTTTTCAGTTGACTGGAAAGCGATCGGTTGCATCCCTTCGGTCACCGTGAAATAGACACCGTTCGTACTTTTCAGGTGTTGACGATTGGTGATGCGAACGACGCTGATTTGACCAAGCCGTTGTTCGTTCGAAGATTCTGCAGTGCTCACAATCGAGCCATCGGATTGGATTCGATAGCTCATCGCGGATTCTGGAACAACGACCTCTGGGCTGATCGCAAGATTCTTACCGGCAACTTTTTGGCCCAGACGGCCGTCTGGTAGACGTACGAAGTGTCCTGACCGAGTCAGTAGACAGCCGGGTTCAAGTCGAAACATCAAGTCTTCTTGGTTCAGTATGGCAATGTCTAGGTTACGCCTTGTTCGGTGTTTGATGCCTGGCATCAGTTGCCACGATTCATGTAGTGCGAGTGTTCCGAGTTGTTCGTTCACGTGATCAGCATGAGTGAAGTAGAAGGTGCGTCCTCGATGCCCAGCCACTCTTAGGCCGAAGAGATTGGCTTTGACAATTTTTATGGCTCGCTGCACCGGTGAGCCAGTGGCTGGCGGTGTGGCGGATGACTGAGGCTTAGTCGTGTGGTCCAAGTGAAAGGTGGGGAGATCCAATTTCATACCGGAAAAGTTGGATCCGTCTGCTCCAAGAATTTGGCGTTGTTGTAGAAGCTGAGTCAGTTCTGCTTCGGTCATAGATGAGTACGAGTCGACCCAGCCATCGACCGTGTCTTTGTCGAGGTCTGGGAAGAACTTCAGAATCAGTTTTCGAGTTCGCTGATGCTGAGTCTTTGAATCCTGTTGTTGACTGGTTTCGATTTTTGTTTGGCAGACTGCATCGACACAGCTGCAACTGGCCATCGACCAGAATGCAAGACATGAAATCAGATTGCGGTATTTCATTGTGGCGATTTCTGAGAGATGCTTTTTGGCTTAGTGAGGTAGTGCCAGTCTGGTGGACCCGTACCGGAGAATGGAAGACCGCTTTTCGTCTTCCGGCGTGGACAGTCATGAGGTAGTCGCGGGGTGAAGCCCCGCTCTGTTCTTCGTTGCAGTGTTGTCTTGCGCCGTATTGGTCCCGCAGTGTTCGTTCTGCAGTGTTCGTTCACGTGCTGATTCGCAAGACGCTGGTCAGGGAATTTCAAAACTCGCGGGACGCTTTGGATGTGAGACGTCTTCGATGTGAGGCGTCTTGGATGTGGTCGCAGTTTTTGCGTTGATCAGGGCACGAAATCGTTCGGCATATAGACGGCATCCGCGCCGATCCCCGACGCGGCTAAAGCTGCTTTTAGTTCCTGCTCGGCAGTGGTTCGAGCTGTTTCTCGACGAAGAATGGTGACTCGAATTCCATTGGAATCTCCGGCAACCCTTTGAGACAATTCAACCAAGCGTTCTAAAGTGCTTGGTCGAAAGACAGCTTGAGGTGTTCCGGGAATCCGTAGCAAATAGTCTCGTTCATCGATGAGGATTCCAAGTGTTCTTTGTCCTGTCGCAACTTGCTCATCAATCGTTAAGGTTTGCTGAACAGAAGCTTTAGGCGTTGCGTTGGGGGCTGTTTGCTGAGGCGTGTCTAAGCTGGTGCCCACCGATGCGAGTTCGGGTGACTGATTTTCAGCCGATTGCGATTCAGAGTTTGTTGTGTCGGCCGATTGGTCGCCTTCGCCTTCACTATCCACTCCGGTCCCAAGGCCTGATCCTCGGAAGAAAACGAGAACCAGAATCACGCCCGCAAGCACTGCACCTCCTGATGCTGCTCGAGTCGATCTTTTTAGGGCGCTAGGTCGTTTCGATGCCATCGAACCTGTTCTTTCCTGAACGGTTTGTCCCGAAAGGGATGTCAAACGGCGATGCCAACTTCGTCTGCGGAAAGGCACAACCAACAACGAAATTTACGCCGATGGGCAGTCAGAGTAAAGGTTGGCGACAATTCTGCTTGAAAAAGCAAGTGACCGCATTTGTGCCGCGTTTTTATTGCAGTCGCAAGTTGTCTGCATCTTCCGATGTGTGATCGAATCAGCCGTCTGAAGCTATTTGGCTGAGTCCAAGACTGGGCCGTTTGCTCGAAAGCCCATCAATGAGTAGTCGAACCACCTGACGTTGCCCGAATCTGTTCTCAGCTGGTTCAAGAAATTTGGCATGCTTTCAATAAGTCGCCGCCGCTGCCCCGCTTGGGCGTCTCCGAAACTTAGCAGCACAATCACGAGTGGCTTTGGTTCAGCAAAAGCTTTACTGGCTTGCAGCGCTTGCTGCACAAATTCGTCTCCTGTGCTGAATGAAACGATGGCCGATTGTTCGCCGTCAGTCAGTGCAGCCTTTCCGTTTTCCTGTAAATACAGTTCCCAAATGGACACGTGCTTCTGCATCTCGTCAAAACGCAATAAGAATTGAAGTAGATCTTCTTCGCGATCGTCGAGCATTTGCGACATTTGCTGCATTGCTTCTTCCAAACCTTGTGCTTCGTCTGTTCGGTGAGAGCTACGCAGTTTTAATACCTGCTGCATTACGGTTCCGGGAAGATTCAACGCTTCCGCCAATGCTTGGCCGGCTTGTTGCTGCTGTTTGACGATGCTTTGAAACTGGCGAGCATAGTTTTCGCGAGTTTGTTCAAGTTCGGCTTCTTGAGCCTTCAACGCCAGGTCGGCAACAGCTTGTTTTTCGGCAAACTGTTGTTCTCGACGGTCGATCTGCTGCACAATTTGAGCGCGTTCAGATTCCAGTTCTGTTTGAAGTCGGGACGATTGTTGTCTGACTTCCATGGACTGAGCGAAAATGACGATCAGCAACAGATCCAGAAGCGGAGTCAATTGGAATGTCATACGTCGACGGATTTTCATCAGTTGTCTCCATCCGCTGATTGTGCAGATGACGATGGAGCTGCTGCTTGGCTGTCGTCGCTGGTTCGGGCGATCATGGCGAGTTCACGTTTTGCCTTGGCCACCATGTTCTTGACATTGGTGCGGCTGTCGGTAAGTCGTTCGTATTTGGTTTCGTTTAAGCTGTTGATAAACATTAAGATGATGGCGGCGGCGAGTCCGCAGAATGTCGACCAGATGGCATCTCCGAAACGAGCAACAATCGCCGCCATTGTTGCTTCTGCGTTGACGGCTGCATCTGGTGCTTGCAGCGCAGAACCGATGGCCAAAATTGTGCCAAGAACTCCGGCAAGTGGATACGCTTCGATCATCACTCGGACAACATTGGTTGCCGTTTCAAAAGAGAGCGAATCCATATAGGTTCGTTGTTCATCTAAAATGTGCATCCGTCGAAGGCACTCTTGACGATCATCTGTCCGTGATTCATCTGTCAGAACGTCATTGATGTCTTCAACAAACGCATCAATCTGGTTTGTTAAAGAAGCGTTGCGACCAAGAATGCTGCGGTGTTTGAGGCCTCGAGTAAAATCGTCGAGGCAGCTTACGATTCGATGCAGGTCTCGGCGGTACCAAAACGACAGAATGAAGTAGCAGAATATGTGGACTGCAGCGGCTCCAACAATCAGAAAGACGGTGAGACCGGAAAGGTATTTTAACCAAGGTCCAAGTTCATTCAGGTCGGGCACCAGCATCGAATTCTCGCTTCAATCAAACGGTCTTCCTACAAGCAGCTTCAGCTGCAACTCACAGACTAGAATGAACAAAGGCAGCATGTCCACCCCGGCGCTCGCTCCCATCGGGATTCTGTTGTGAAGCTGGCCTCAGCAGCAGCCAATTGACCGGCCGGGTGATCGAGTCGCAGTTTGGTTCAACGATGGAAAACTGACTTCGGATTCATGAAATCCACGGTTTGTCGCCCGTTTTGCCCTGAAAACCTTGGTGTGGTGGTCCGTTTGGTTTGATCTTCGACCGTGATTGAGTTTTTGGTACTGTGTTCACTCAAATTAAAGTGACGTTCCTTTGATTTTCCTGCCTTATTTCCCACCTCAATGGTGATCTCTCACCGGGAGCAAAAGCATGCATTCTTCCAATCGCAAGGTTGTTGTCGCCTGTCTGTGGCTGGCTTTGTTTGGGAACGTTGGGGCAAGTGAATGTCGAGCAGATCGATTGGTGGACCGTGATCGGGCGAGACTTTTAGAACGTCGCAGTGAGGTTCTTCAGAAGCTGAGATTTGAACTCAGGCAGCTTAGCAATCAGTGTTTTGAAAATGGTCAACGAGCGGCTGCGGAAGACGTCACTGGGATTTCGATGAGGATTACGTCTCCTGCTACCAATCCGGTCTTCCCGCGCATGATTCAATTGCCGATGGGAGAGCGAGTTGCTGAGGCGGACCGAGTTTGGAGAAACCGTCTTCGAAGTTTGCGAGTGGATCGAGCGAAAGATTTGTATCGTTTGGCTCGCAGCGCGTTGAAAGCGAAATTACCGTCGCTTGCATACCGTTTGATCATGGACACTTTGGTGGTTGATCCAGATCACAAATATGCTCGATCAATTGTCGGCGATAAAAAGTTTGTTGATGAACAACGGAAGTCAGATCCATTGTACGCGGGTGAGTGGGTTTCTCCTTTCGAAGCTGCTCAACGCAGCGGGCGTTCACCTGAAGTCAATCATCCACAATTCGGTTGGTTGCCAGTGAAACATGTGGCTCGGTACGAACAGGGGGAGCGGCTGTATAAAGGGCAATGGATGAGCTCTACCCGTGAAGCAGAGATTCGTAGGCAATTCACTAACGCTTGGGAAGTTCGTACTGAGCACTTTCTGATCAAGACGAATACGAGCCTTGAAGAAGGTGTGGTTGTGGCTCGGAAATTAGAGCGCTTTCACAAATGGCTGACGACTCATTTTGCTGCGTTCTTTGATACGCCTGTGGCGTTGATGAGTCGTTTTGAACAAGCAACTTCGAGGTCAAGGTCAGCGTCTTCGGACAAGCCGATGGAAGTCCACTACTACTCGAGTCGTGACGAGTATGATCGAGTGATTCGTCAACGAAACCCAGCGTATGCGACCTTGGTCACCAATGGTTTGTACTGGGAACCCGATCAAACAAGTTACTTCTTTCGCAAGGATGACGACGAGCGAAACGATTCCACGATTTACCACGAAGCGACGCATCAAATTTTGGATTTGGCTACATTGCGCGATCGAAACAATGCATCTCGAAAACGCCGATTGGTGCTTAGAGAACGCAAGGTGCGACCGTGGGTGTTGGCCGAGCGTTCCAACTTCTGGCTGCTAGAAGGGATCGCC